>JAHIVB010000007.1 GCA_018816905.1 Bacillota bacterium | reverse complement strand
TGCACTGGCTTCGACAAATTGTCCGCCGCCTTCAATCTTGAACAAATATGAAGTTCCAGCTACGCCTGTAAATGTAAAGACGATGCTAGTTTTCGTTTCATCAAAATCCGCGATAGGGCTTTGAAGATTATTGCTCCACCATGCAGCTGGAGTGTCAGTGTAGGTTGCAGTAACGGATAGACCCGTAACGACTGCTTCCATACCATAGGCTGTCCATGCAGGGATAACATATGTCCAGCCTTCAACAGTAAATGATCCTGCTGCGCCGACTGTCTTAACAAATACAATTATTAGGTTAAATCCATCTCTTTCAGCTTCTGTTTTGCCGCTTAAATCAAGAGTGAATTCTTGAGAATCTCCGGTTGCGATTGCACTAGCTTCAACAAATTGTCCGCCACCTTCGATTTTGAATAGGTATTCAACTCCGGCAACACCTGTAAATGTGAAGATGATACCAGGTTTTGTTGCGTCGAAATCAGCGAGTGAACTTTGAATATTGTTTGACCACCATTCCGTAGGAGTGGCAGTATAGGTTGCAGTTACAGCAGAGCCGTCAAGGACAACTTCCATTCCATAACCAACCCATGAAGGAATAACATATTCCCAGCCATCAACAGTAAATGATCCTGATGCGCCTACAGTTTTGACGAATACAACGATTAGGTTGAATCCAGCTCGTTCAGCTTCAGTCTTACCACTTAGGTCAAGAACGAATTCCTGAGATGCGCCTGTTGCGATTGCACTAGCTTCAACACCTTGTCCGCCACCTTCAATCTTAAATAGATATTCAGTTCCAGCAACACCTGTAAATGTGAAGATGATACTAGTCTTAGTTTCGTCGAAATCAGCGACTGCACTTTGAATGTTAACATTCCACCATTCACTTGGAGTATCAGTATATGTAGCTGTTACAACTCCGTCAACTTCAACGGTTTCCATACCATATCCTGTCCACATAGCTGGTGCTTCTTCAGGCACTTTCGGTTCAAAGACAACGATATTGTCAAATACCAATGTTGTTCCTGGTTCAGTTAAACCAATTAATAAGAATAGTCTCATGGTTTCTTGCATTGCTGTTAAATAAACAACAACATGGTTATCTCCAGCAAGTAAATTAACAACTTGTGTTGAGTGAGGTCCATCATTTGTAGCACCCTTGAATTGCAATGCAATTTGAGTGTCAACGTTTGAGTTGATGTCCATTTCAACTTTGTAGATTGCGCCAACTGTCAAATCAGCTGTTGGAGAGTTGTATTGAATTTGACAAGCCCAATCTGCTCCACCTTTGATTGTAGTCGTTGCGGTCAATACTCCACCAGCGATGGTTTGTGTTCCTTCATATGCTGGCAATGCCCAAGAATCGGTTAATCCTTGTGTAGACCAAACTGCCCATCCGGCTGTATCGGTTGCTGCTAGAGTTGCCATATCTGTTGAGAAGTCTCCGTTTTCAACGTAGCCTACCATTTCAACAACTTGTCTAGTCAACATAAAGTTGCTTAATACTAACAATCCTGATTCATCTGCTTCTGAGAAGTTACCAAGATTTAATTGTAATTTGAAAAAGTCTACTAGAGCAGTGAAGTTGAGTTCAATGTAGTTAACTCCGACAACAAGGTCGTAATTTTGAGTAACATATTGTGCACTGCTATTATGAATTTCAACATTGATTGTTCTTGCAACATCAGATGTAACAATGAAACTTACCAAGTATTCAGTGTTGACTTGGAGTGCACCACCAATATATTTCAATTGGATTCCCCAGAATTCTGGGGCACTTTCGTTTGCGATGTCAAGTGCGACTTCGCCATCTGTATAAGTACCAGTTACATCAGCAAATGCTACCCATCCAGAGTTCCAACCGAAATCGTAACCTGCCCAAATGAAGAATGTGCCAGTTGGATCTTCCGTAGGATTGATTGCGATATCACCATTTTCGTTTGCTATTTCACCGAAAATGTTTCCGATAACAGCGCCATCGTCAACTGGTTCTTCATCAGGAATGAAATCTGATTCTTCCCATAATTGCAGTCCAGTGATTGTATAAGTTCCTGTTTGAACCAAATCGCCATAATTACCGAACATAATCTTCATGAAGAAGTAGTCATATAAGGAAGCGAATTCGAATTCAATAAGGTTGTCGCCAACAGCTAGTTCATAATCGAGTGATCCTGAACTTTCAAGGCCATTTGTTTTTCCTGTGATAGCAATGTTAATCAGTCTTGCGACTGGAGAATTGACGTTCATAACAAGTTTGTAATGAGCTCCGACTTTCAAAGGAGTTCCAGCTTTATTAACGTCATTCCATTGCAATTGGATTCCCCAAGTATCAGTAGCTTGTGTTTCAACTGTCACTGCGACTCCACCGTCTACAGTAACACCAGAGAACAATGCACCTGAATTTTGATCCCAGTAATAGAATTCTCTTACATAGTCTGCATCTGTAGTCGTAATGTATTCAATTGGAGTATCCACTGCGATGTCAGTGTTTGTAAAGAAGTCAGCGATTTCTGTATAATTGTATACAATTGGTCCATCCCACAATACAAAGTCTGAGAATTCAAGAGTTCCAGCATTCATGTTGCCTTCAACGGCACCAGTCATGATGTTTAAGTGTAAAGTGGTTTGGTTCGCTACGAAAATCATTTCGTATTCTGCTGTTCCAGCAGAGATTTCGATTAAGCTATGAGTATCATTTGCATAATCATTGTTTGGTGCTTTTGTAACGATGTCAATAACTCTGGCTGTGTCAGAAGTGATTGTCAAAGTAATTTTATAATATTGTCCTTTGACCAAATCAATTTCAGTTAGAGCGATGGTTTGAAGAGCATAACCAACTCCACCCATCGTTTCTTGAACTATAACCAATTTTCCGTCAAGTACTTGAACTGAACCAGTAGTACCTAAAACGTTTCCATTTTCAGCCCAGTAATGGAACATATTAACGCCTGGATCATCAGTAGTGATGATATAGTCTGTTCCAAATAAAGTGTCATTGTCAAAACGATCTGTTTCTGTAAATTCCATTACGATTGGAGCAGCAGAAATTTTGATGTTGCGGTCTGCTCTAGCGTATTTAGAGTTTACAACGACTGTGTACGTAACGATGCAAGTTTTAGCGCTGTTTGATACTAGCATGCCGTCTTCAATCGTACATGCTGCATCATCGCTCGTAAGCAATGCGTTAGCTACATAGTCTACACCGTCTGAACCCATGGCAGTAACTCCCGCCAATAAGTCAAATGGTTCTCCAGTAAGGATTTTGTCCTCATCGGTATACCCTACGTCTTCAAGACCAGCTAACGTAATGGTGAAAGCTGTAGTACTTTGAGTCGTTTGGGTTGTCGTTGTAGTAGTCGTCGTTGAGGTTGTGTCACTGCTTGTTGCAGTTGTCGCTGTCGTTGTTGTCGTGGTAGTCTCTGATGTCGTTTGACAAGCAACAAGACCGAAGCTGAAAAGCAGAATTAACAAAAATATAAAACTTTTCTTTTTCATTTTTTCCTCCTATGTTATTGGCCGTAACCGTTTACTCATTCATTATATCAAAACATGTTAGCGATTTCAATAGATTTAATCAGTAAAAAAATATTTTTTCCGATAAAAAAAATTGACCATGTGAGACTGTTTACACATGGTCAATTACTTTTTCACTATTTACTTTTTTTTCCGGGGTTCACGTGGATCATACAATGAATGACATCTTCCATTTTCTCTTCGATTTGATCATGGACTTTCTCTGCGATTTCGTGCGCCTCATATAGAGATAATTTCCCATCGAGAGATATTTCTAAATCCACATAAAGTTTCATTCCAAACTGTCTTGTTTTCAATTCGTCGATGGAAAGGACTTCTTTATTTGAACGAATTATTTCCTTCATCTCTTTCAAAATTTCAACAGGTGCAGATTCATCAACCACTTGAGAAATTCCATCTTTAATGATCTTAAATCCTAATCTTCCAACAAATAGACAGATGACAAGTGATGCAATCGGTTCTAAAAATACGAATCCAAGCATCGAGCCCCCAATCCCAATTACAACTCCAAAACTGGCAAGTTCGTCTCCTCGATGGTCAAGAGCTTGAGCATGTAAAGCGGATGAATGTGCAAGTTTGGCATTTCGTTTTGTAAAATGGAACATAAACTCTTTTATAAGAATGGTAGCCAAGGCCACAATCAAAGCAACCAATTTAGGTTCAGTGATATCGACACCTTGTACGAAATATCGATAGAGCACGCTAACAGCCTCTCTACCGATTTCAAAAGCAGTTACCAAGATTGCGACACCGAGAAGCATCGAAACCATACTCTCGTACTTTTCATGACCGTAGGGATGATCGTGATCTTTTCCTTTTCTAGAAAACTTTCCGCTAATAATCACAACGACGTTCGTTACGACATCGCTAATGGAATTCACTGCATCCGAGATGATGGCCATTGAATTTCCAATGATTCCGGCGATGATTTTTATGACCGCAAGAAACCCATTGATCATCATGATTTTGATTGAAGTTTTGACAATGATTACAGATTCTGTTTTTTCGTTCATAATTTCCCCTCAAATGAAAGCGGGGAGAACCCCCGCAATTTTGAAAAGCTATTGATTAATCTTCTGTGTCAAATAATTGATTGAAATAAATGTCTCTAAAAGTCGCAATGCTGTCTTTAATCTCTTGATCGGTCCAACCGCAATACGCGCTATCTTCATTAATAAATGTGCCGTCAGCCAATTTTTCGGCAACGATGACATTGATAAACCCTACAACGTACATCGAATCGTGAATGTCACTGAAATAGACTTCCATTGCGTTCAAAACGCTTGTTGGAATTTCCGGGAGAGTGAAACCGTAAGTTTCTTCTGCATCTTCATCGGTTCCGTATACGATTTGATCAAAACGATACTCTGCATAAATTTGTAGTTGGCTAAGGCTGACCATATCAGAAGAGTTTTCAACACCTATAGTGTAGTTCTCAATTCCATGGTCATCATATGTCATCGTAAATTTAGCAGATGGTTTCGTGAAATCGGTTCCTTTGGTCGCAAAGATCAAATGAGTACCATAAGAAGTATTGACATCTCCATCATAATAGATCGAAGTGCTTTCAACATTTTCAGGTAATATATATTGTTGGTAAGTATCGATTAAAGCATCAACAAACGGTGTTTCCAAAGTATCCACTGAATTCATGTAATTGAGTGACCCTGAGGAAGATAAGTCTTCAGTCATGATGCAGAAACCATAGGCTTTGAACGGAGCCCAAACGGCATCGTTTCTTTTTGCTTTTGCATAATCAGAAATCAAGGTTGTAAATGAATTTCCATCTTCGTCGAGATAAGTTCTGATGGCAGACTCGAAATCTGAAAGTAATGTATCATAAGCTGCTCTGTCTTCCAATTCTTCAAGGAAGTCATCGTAATTGTCTTGATTTCCATCTTCATTGCGATCAATGTAGATTAACAAATGATCGACATTCAAACTAAAGTAATTGTCATAATATTCTTGAACTAAATCATATAGATATCCAGTTAATAATTCCCAACTGTTCTTTTGAAGTTGTTCGTAAACCATATAAGGTTGCAATGTTGATTTGACATAGTATTTTGCGAGCATATCGTCATCGGACTTCGCGCCATATGCTAGATAAATGTATTCTTCAAAGGTATAGTAGTATACATAATAACTGCTTTCAAAACTGGTTCTTAATTCTTCTAAAGCGGTACGATGTTCCACCATTTTTGATGAAGTATTAAGCGCAATGTCGCTTTCGCAAGGAACAGACGTATCGTCACAATAAGCAACGGAGAAATACTCGTTCATAGAGATTCCTAGTTGTGCAGTGTAAAGCGCGTATAACCCTGCGTTGATGTCCATCGAATAAGCAAATAGTTCGTCAGCGGTGATTTCTTCTCCTGCGAAACTCGCAACGATGGAAGCGTCGCCTTCTTCGTCAAGAATATAATCAGCGTCAATCGATTGATAGTCGATTCCTAAGTAATAATCGTAAATGACCAAATCGTTTTCAGCTCTAAGTTCTGCAATTCGTTCCGCAATGAATCCGGAAGTAGATAAATAATTTTCTTGAATCGTATCATAAATTTCGGTATAAACATCTTGTCCAATCAATGCAACAAGATCACTCTCTGTTCCATCAAAATCCGTCACATCGGCTTTTGTAGGACTTTCAAGATTCAAAATCATGTAATAGGAAGTATCGTTTGTCCCATAGTATTTTACAGGCGCATAAGTGTAGTAAGCTTTTGTACTAGCACCGCTGTTAAAATCAGCTAAATTTCCAAGTGTCTTGAAAACGAAAGTGGAGAATGTTGCAGAAGCATAGAAAGTATCGAGGTAGTTTTGTTTGAGGTCTTCATTTGCAACTAACTCAGCTACAGTGGCATCGGTTGATAACGTTGTTCTGTATCCTGAGTATACGTAATTATACATTTCAGTGAAATAATCGATGATTTGAGCTTCGGTCAATGCAACAGTGTTCGTGTCATTGAAACTGGAAGACGGAACTTCATCAATCGGTTTCATACCGGTATATAAACGTAATGCCCCAGACATTGAAACTAGATTAAAATGCTTTAATACATTTTTGGCGTCTGTTTCACTATAAAAACGGATTTTGATGGCAGTGACGTCTTCAAAATAGGTTGAACTGTAATAGCTCGCGATGGTTGAAGGTCCGTTATACCATACTTCGTCTGAATTTGACTCATTGCTCATTGCATCAATCGCATAGTCTTCTTTGGCACAAACCATTCTGACATACGACTCTTCATTTCCTGTATAACCAAGCAAAGCCATGTTTTCAGCGTAATTATCTTCGAATGTCGCTCTGTCTTCTTCTGAAATATCAGCGATTTCAGTATCGTCAAACGTACCGTAAGTCAAGTACTTGATTTTTTCTGCGATATCGTCGGTTGTTACATTAACAAGATAATCTGATAATAATTCAATGTCAATCATATAAAGAAGACGGTTGATTCCGTCATTGATTTTGAATTCGTCATAGATTTCACCATAAGTAATCGAAAAATCCCCGTTTTGATAGAAAACATCATCGGGATTGGATAATTCTGGGGTAGCCCCTTCAAATAAAGCGGTTGTCGTGGTTGTTTTTTCTTTGCAGCCAACCATCGTGATTGCTGCGATAACTCCTAGCAATAAAGTTAGGGCTCTTTTTGTCATCAATTGCATTTTTTCAAACTCCTTTAGTATTGTAGACACTTTATTCTATTATATAACAAATCCCTGTTTTTTAAAAACTTTTTTTTACAGTATTTGCAAAGGCATTATATCAAAGAAAAGTGCGGAAATTGTGATAAATCAAAAAAAAGGAGCGACATGAGGATGTCGCTCCTAATCGGAAATTATTCTATGACTGTTGAATAGTCCATTGCAGCATAACGTTTGTACATAGCCCAACGACGTTTTGCGTCTTTCAAGTTGTGGCTTAACAATGTTTCTGCTTCATTCGGATTGGTTTGTACGAGTTGTTGGTAACGATTCTCGCTTAGTAAGAAGTCGTGATATTTTTCCCATTGCGGTTCTCTGGAATCAAGCATGAATGGGTTTTTACCTTCTTCAATCAAACGTGGATCATAACGGAAGATTGGCCAGTAGCCACATTCTGTCGCAAGTTTTGCTTGACGATGAGAATTACCTAAACCACCATTGATTCCATGTGCGATACATGGAGAATAAGCGATGATGAGGGATGGGCCTGGATAGGATTCTGCTTCTTTCATTGCTTTCAATAATTGTGTTGCATTTGCACCATGGCTGATGGTAGCGACATAGACGCTTTCATAAGTCATTGCAAGTGAAGCTAAATCTTTTTTCTTTCCTGGTTTTCCGGATGCGGTGAATTTTGCAATCGATCCCGCACGTGCGGATTTTGAGGATTGACCTCCGGTATTGGAGTATACTTCGGTGTCTAGAACTAGAATGTTAACGTCTTCGTTATTTGCGATGACATGATCAAGTCCGCCGTATCCGATGTCATAAGCCCAACCGTCTCCACCAATAATCCAATTGGATTGTTTGACGAGGAATTGTTGTAATTCTAAGATGGATTCGGATGCAGAAGTCTTATCAGCGACAAGGAGTGGAACGATTTTTCTGGAAAGTTCTAAAGTCTTGTCTCCGTTTTGACGGTTATCAACCCATTCTTTGAGAAGGGATTTAAGTTCTTCGGATTTGAAATCTTTTTCTTTTTCAAAAATGGTGTTTTGGATTCTGTCTCTTAGAGTCTCTTGAGCGATTTGCATACCGAAACCAAACTCAGCATTATCTTCAAATAAGGAGTTTGCCCAAGCAGGACCTCTTCCTTCTTTGTTTGTCGTGTAAGGACTTGCCGGGAAAGATGCACCATAGATGGATGAACATCCGGTTGCATTCGCAATCACCATTCTTTCGCCAAAGAGTTGCGTAGCGAATTTGATGTAAGGTGTTTCTCCGCAACCTGCGCAAGCACCACTGAATTCAAAGAGCGGTGTTTCGAACTGAACGTTTTTGTATGTGTTTTTGCCAACAAGACTTGCTTTGCTTGTGACTTCGTTGTAGCAATATTCTGCTTTAACATGTTGTTTGTCTTCGATTTGGGTTTGAATTGGATTCATTTCCAAAGCTTTTGTTTTCGCTGGGCAAGTGTTAACGCAAACGGTACATCCTGTACAATCCAAGACAGAAACTTGGATTCTGTATTTCAATCCTTCCAAGCCTTTTCCGACTGCGTCTTTCCAAATGGTTCCTTCAGGAGAAGCTGCTGCTTCTTCTGCGGTTGCTAAAATTGGGCGGATACAAGCATGAGGACAAGCATAGGAGCATTGGTTACATTGGATGCAATTGTCTGCAAGCCAAGTAGATACTTCTTCAGCAACACCGCGTTTTTCAAACGCTGCAGTACCGTTTGGAATCATTCCGTCTTCGTATCCTAAGAAAGCAGAGGTCGGTAGGTCATATCCTTCAATCGCATTGACTTTATCAGCGATGTTCTTAACGAAATCCGGACGTTTGGAGTCTTCGACTGCGACAAGTTCAAGTTTTGCCCATTCTGGGTCGACTTTGACTTCAACGAGTTCTCCAGCGCCACGATCAATCGCTTGATAGTTCATTTCAACGATTTCTTCGCCTTTTCTTTCGAATGTTTTAAGCGCATAAGTCTTCATTGCTTTTTGTGCTTTTGCGTAAGGCATGATTTGTTCATTCAGTTTGAAGAACGCACTTTGCATAATCGTGGAAACAAGTTTTGGTTCTCCGATTTCTTTTGCAAGTTTATATGCATCGATAACAAATAATTTCGCTTGTTTTCTCGCTAAAATCTTTTTGATGTCATTTGGTAACAAAGTATCAATTTCATCAGGATTGTGCGTTGTAGCTAATAAGAAGATTCCGCCTTTTCGAATACCTCTAATCAATTCAAAGCGTTCTAGATAGCTTTCTTGCGAACAAGCAACGAAATGAGGATGATTTACAAGGTATGTTGAATGAATCGGATTTTTTCCGAAACGGAGATGCATTCTGGTAACTCCACCGGATTTTTTTGAATCGTAGGAAGCATAAGCTTGTCCATAAAGATCCGTGTAGTCTCCGATGACTTTGGAGATGTTCTTCACAGCTCCAACCATACCGTCTCCACCAAGACCGAAGAACAATAGTTCTGTCGTGTTTGGATCTGTTACGTCAGGAGTTTCTTCTACCGGTAAGCTTGAATGATTGACATCATCAACGATACCGATGGTAAAACGGTCTTTCAATTGTCCTCTTAAATTTTCGTATACTGCGAAAATTTGAGCAGGATCAGTATCTTTTGAAGACAGACCATAACGTCCACCAACGATTTGTGGGGCATTTTCTTTTCCGTAGTAAACGGATTTGACGTCAAGGTATAAAGGTTCTCCAACGGAACCAGCTTCTTTGGTACGGTCAAGAACAGCGATTTTCTTTACTGTTTTTGGCATTACGTTAAAGAAGTATTTTTCGGAGAATGGACGATAAAGATGAACTGCAACCATACCGACTTTTTCACCTTGAGATGTTTTGAAGTCTACGACTTCTCTCATCGTTTCGGTAACGCTACCCATGGCGATGATGACTTCTTCTGCATCTTCAGCACCATAATATGTAAATGGCTTATAATCGCGTCCGGTTACTTTTGAGATTTCATCAAGGTACTCAGATACGACATCAGGAATCGGTGTATAATATTTTTCTTGTACTTCTTTTGCTTGGAAGTAAACGTCATCGTTTTGAGCGGTACCTTTTGTGACTGGATGACTGGAATTCAGTGCTCTTGCACGGAATGCTTTGATGGCATCTCTGTCAAGAAGTCTGTCATAAACCGAATAATCCATGACTTCGATTTTATTGACTTCATGAGAGGTTCTGAATCCATCAAAGAAATGCATGAATGGAATGCTGGTTTTAATGGCAGCTAGATGAGCAACACCTGCCAAATCCATTGTTTCTTGAACAGACCCTGAAGCTAGGATTGCAAATCCGGTTTGTCTAGCGGCCATCACGTCTTGATGGTCACCAAAAATAGAAAGGGATTGCGCTGCAATCGAGCGAGCTGCAACGTGGATAACTCCCGGTAGCAATTCACCTGCGATTTTATACATGTTTGGAATCTTTAAGAGTAACCCTTGAGATGCTGTAAAAGTGGTAGTAAGCGCGCCGGAAATCAAGGATCCGTGGACGGTACCAGCCGCTCCGGCTTCCGATTGCATTTCTACGAGTTTGACAGGCATTCCAAATAAATTTTTCTTGCCTTGCGACGCCCAAAGATCCGTATATTCTGGCATTGGTGTCGATGGTGTAATCGGATAGATTCCCGCTACTTCAGTAAAGGCATAAGCACAATAAGCGGCAGCTTGGTTTCCATCCATAGATTGAAACACTTTTTTTGTTGACATAAAGACATAACCTCCTATATATTGAAAAACTCATTTCGTTCACTATGTTATTATACATCACTTGAGTATTATTGACAATTCTTTCCTGCTAAAAATACGCTTACATTCAGTCGCAATGCGTCTTAAAGGTTTAAAGGATGATTTCATCCATGGATTGATTTTGTTTTGCACAGACGATTTTGAAATCATCCCATACCAATCCTTGTTTTTTGAAGACTCTTTGGTAAGTCGACAATGCATCGTCTTCGGTATTGCACTCCTCCGAAAGATGGGCTAAAATGATTTGTTTCGTGTTCTCGCCTAGTACATTCATCATTAAATAGGCACTGTCTTCATTGGAAAGATGACCTTGATCATCTAATATTCTTCTTTTCAACAACCATGGTCTTTCACTGTCAAGCAGAAGATCGGGATCATGATTGCTCTCGATGATGTAAAGGTCCGCATTTCTTAATAGATCAAACTTATTTTCAGGAAAATATCCTGTGTCCGTCATGTACACTAGAGATTTAGACGCTTCGGTAAAGCGGTATCCAGAAGGCTCTAATGCATCATGATAGGTCATAAAAGGAAGTACTGAATATCCATTTAGAAGTATTGGAGTACCAAACTCTGTAAACCGAAATCCGGAGGGATCTATTTTTTCTAGAGTCATTCTTCCAAGATTGCGGCAGGTCCCTTGGGAGAGATAGATGGGCATATGGTATTTACGAAACAAAGTCGCAAGCCCTCCGATATGATCTGAATGTTCGTGAGTTATAAAAACCGCGTCAAGACGGTCCAATTCAATTCCTTTTTCAGCGAGTCTTAAATGAAATTGTTTCATTGAAAGACCTGCATCTATTAAGATTTTATGATTTCCGATTTCAATGTATGTGCAGTTCCCTTTGGAACCACTCGCTAAAATGTGTATTTTCATCTTCTCACTCCACTTCTATTATAACCGATATCATTCATTTCCTTGATAAATATATAAAACAAAAAAAACGAAGAGGGTTACTCTTCGCTTTGATTCTTATCAGCGTACTCTTTTCGAAGTCTCGCTTTTTCTTCTTCAATCATCTTCTCTTTTTCTTTTTCAAGCAACTCTTTCCGGTGTTGTCCCACCGTCTTAATCAAGTGTGACACTTCTGTAACGCCGATCAGTACAAATACTAATACAACAGTACCATAAATCAAGTTAATCCCACCGGTAAAGATGAATTGATAGATTTTTCCAAAGAAAGAAGATTTAGAGACGTATTTACCGATGATATACTCATCTGTAAACTCTGTTTCAAAAGAACCTGAAGAATTATTGTTATCTCCTTTAGTGGTATAAAGAAGCGTACCGTTGTCATCAGTAATCGTTATGATTCTGTGAGTAATCGTCATATTTGGATTTTCAGGATTGTAAAAGGTTATAATGTCTCCTTCTTCATATTCGGTTGTATTAATGTCGACGAAGATTAAATCTCCGGTCATGATTGTATCTTCCATTGAAGGAGTCAGAATCAAGAAAATAGAATACCCGAACACGGAAGGTGTACGATCGTTTTTGAGAGCAAGAACAACTTGTAGGATTAAAAATAAAGCAAATGCAAAAAAGATGAATGGCAGTACTTGTAATACAATTTTAAGTATTTTTTTATGCATTCCGCCACCTCTTTTTGATTGGGTTATTCTGGATATCCAGTAGAGAAGTCATACCCGATAAGATCGGACCAAGTCAGGTCCCCACCTTGCTTGACTTCGATTGTAATCGTAACCGTTACTTCTTGACCGGCATAATCGAAGGTTGTGACTGATCCATCATAGTAAAGAGACGTGATGAGCGTCATTAAGCCGGAATCTGGGGAAAGTACATTAGAATCTCCACCGTAATAGTAATAATCACCGACCAGTTGTAGATTTGCATCGAGACCGACATAGATGTGATCAGACGCACTGGCTGTATAGACTACAGTTTCAGATTGGAGCGTAACATCAAATGTCCACTTCGTGTACTCGATTTTGACTCTGAGTTGAGAGTCGATAGGGGAAGCGTTGTCTATCGTAATCGTGGAATCAATGAGCTCTTCTCCTGGAAGATATACATAACTAGCTCCACCTGTAATGAATCCACCTGAAGGGGTGTACCTAAGATCGCCAACGCTGATTTCATTATCAGGGTAATTGACGAGGGAAACCCACCATCCATAGGTAAATCCGAGCATTACAATGGATGCCAGAATGAATACGATGGAAGAAACACTTAATAGGATGATTCTTTTTTTCATATCATCACCTACTGTCCAACCGAGTGAATTGCGAGACTGGTAATTTCGAGCATAAGGTTTTGATAATCGTTTCCTGCTAGATCCCCGTCGATTGTGAAAGAAAATGAAACAGTAGCGGTATTTCCAACAGCTAAACTAAGATCTTCAACTAGCGTAGCGGAAGATTGAGAATAGTCTCCAGAGGGTTGAAATGGAATCAGTGTAGACAATACAACATTATTGATAACTTCTGAATTCCAGTTATTCGATTGACTAACCCTGATTACATCAAACAACGAATTACCAGCTAAGTAATTTGCATCACTACCCAATGGATCTGCGACTGAATCAGTGAATCCATACAAATCAATTTCGGTATGAATATCGATATCACCAGTATTTTCTATGACTAGTCTATAATACATTACTGTACCAGGAATAGAGTTTGAAATCGATATTTCTGTGGCTTCGTTATAAATGACATCATCTGTAGAAACATACAGAGTTACAGTTGCTTCTATATTGATTAGATCGATTGTGGGATTACCAACATTGATAAAATCTGATATGGCAAACCAAGCAAAAGAGGTAAGCACAAAGAGAAAAACGGAGCTTATCAACACAATTATTGATAAGGTCATACGTTTTTTTGACATGTTCTCACCTCATTTTTCTATGTTTTTGGAGTTGACTTCTTTGCTGTAGTTGTAGGACTAGCCTTGGTCTTGGGCTTTTCAGTTGTTTTTGTGCTAGGATTTTTTTTAGCACTCATTTTTGGGGTAGTTGACTTGGTGGTCTCTACTTTTGAAGAAGTCTTCTTGGGAGTACTTGTTTTGGCAGCACTGGATTTGGCAGTACTTGTTTTAGCAGTGCTTGTCTTGGTAGTCGTGGATTTTGGTTTTGTAGTGGTTGATGCTTTTGTTTTGGTTTCAGGGGCCTTGGAAGCCGAAGTCTTTTGAGCCGCTGGCTTTGGGGTTGCTACTTTACTTGCTCCAGTCTTTGAGGTTGTTGCTTTTTTTGCTGGAGTTTTAGCTACCTTTGTATCGGATGTTATAGCTTTTGAAGAGGTTTTGGGTTTCAAAGTTGTTGGCTTTGAAGTAGAAGTTTTTGTAGTTGTTCCCTTCTTCTCCTTTGCTTTCTTTTCCTTTTCCTTCTTCGCTTTGGCTGCTTCTGCAAGTTTTTTCTTCTTTGTTCTTTCTTTCATCTTCTTCTTCGCATCGTCCAAGACTTTTTGAGCTTGGGCAATCTTCTGTTGAAGCTTCTTCATTTCCAGGTCTTCTGCTTTCTTTTGTGCATCTTTGGCAGCTTGTTGCTCAGCTTCAATACGTTTTTGTTCCGCAAGTTCTTCTGCCCTAATCTTCTTGATTTCGTCCTGGGTATTTCTTAAATTCAATAGCGCAATCGCTTTGTTCGTCGTCAGAGTTTTGATTCCATCTCTTTTGATTCCTTCGACCTTTCGGTACATATCAACGATTTGAGATTGAATTTTAGCACGTTCATTAAGGTCTTTTGCATCCTCTACATTGAAAGTAGACTGGATATAATCTTCATAAACTGCATCTGCAATCGAAGAAACCTGTTGGAAAATGATGTCTACGGATTCATGTGCTGTAATCCCTGCATCCGTTAATGTTTTTAGTCTTGAAAAGTTTGCATTTCGAATCTGGTCTAAGTAAAATTGACTTAATTGATAATTTTCCAGTTGATAATTCCCTGGAGCTATATAAAGATCTTTTGCGTTTGTTTTTTGTACTTTAGGACGTTTTGTTTTCCTGTATTCAAACGGAACGTTCTCGGCCACTTGAAACTCTTCGATCTGGTTATTAGCGACAGTGGCATATAGCAACATTAAATTGTTTTGGATGTGAGACATGTATTCATCATCGAATTGAACGTCTCTATCGAATACTTCAACATCAAATCCGATTCTATCGACTTGTTCAACCATTAACCACAGATCATAACAACGTCTGTAATCGACGTTTTTGGCTATGACGTTTGTCTGCATAATGGGTGGTTTAACAGGAGGGTATTCTTTCATGTCTATCATAAATTTTGATAGTTTATAGTTTGTGATGGAAGTTCTTAGATTGGTGATTCTATCTAGAAGCATTTGGTTCTTTTTATCAATCTCGTCTTCTTCCATTTGCTGATTGATTTTTAAGGTAATGTCGTAATCAATCGTTGCGCCATTCCAATCCATAGTAGACTTAATATTCAAAAAGTTTACATATTCTGTATGCATCTTTTTGATGATTAAATCATATCTTTTCTCAATGAAAATGTATAGATTGTCAACTAAAGATCGAATAAAACGGTTCTCATATGTTCCAAGATCTGCGTCCGAAAAAGACGATAAAACCTTGGTTGGGGTTACCGAGCCATCAGCCATGACCTCTTTGATGAATTGAGTATTGGCAGCTAAATGTCTAACCATGTCTTTATCGACTTTTTTGGCACGTTCCACTGGAACGACCACTTGAGTTTTTTTCAGATACTCGCGTGGGTTGCGCGTCAATTTATCAATGACGGGAATCGCTTCTTCTACCGATGTCATCCATGAGTCATCGAAAATTCGACGTTCACGACGCTCTTTTTGGTATAGAGTCGTATTCCCGCTTTCAAAAATATTGGTGAAAATCTGCGCAAATGGGTCTTGCTTGTTTAATCCGCTAAACGTCGTGTTGATTTTCTTAAAATAACGCTTGGCATCATTCTCGCTCATAGGGATGCCTCCTACATCATCTTCATTAAGTTTTGAATAAACTTAACAGATTCTTCAAAGTTGTTTTTACCAAAAATCTTCTTGATTTGTGCAACCAAAGCTTGTAACTCATCTTGCAAGAATGCAAGATTTAAGCTTTCGAATTTACGCAAAACTTTGTTTGCGAAAATATAGTCTAGTCCATCATCTTCAGAACCACCAGTCGCAACATAAACCGGCACAAATTTATGAACTTGAGTCATGATACGGTTTCCGAATGCAATCTTGAAGTTTACTTGCACATATTTGTCAAGGATTGAAAACTTGGCTAATAATTCTTCAGAAACGGGGTATTTATAGAAAGCTTCTTCAAATAATTCTTGTAGATAGGTATAGGACATATGGACGTTCTTAGTTTCAGGCGCAAGGAAATATTCTCCTTTTGACTCAAATTCAAGAGCGATTGCACGGTCATACACTTTATCGGTAATCGTGTAAGTAGAATCGTCTTTATTGGCTGTACCAACAAACCAAACGTTCATCGGTACAGTAATTTTACCGTTAACGACTTTGAGTGGATCTGCAGGTTTGGAATCTGGCACAAGGTCGATCTTCCATTCTGAAGGATCGGGCATTTCCATGATTGATAGGAATTCAGCGAAATAATACTCGATTCTCGCAAGGTTTAACTCATCGAGAACGATAAGATTGATGTCTTTTCTATAAATAGCTTCGTATAAAGCCTTTAAAAAGTCGGTTTCATTAAAGCGCTTTGTAAACTCGTTTAAATAACCAATGATTTCAGCACGATCACGCCATGACGGTTGAACGGATATGATTGAAGCAGAGTTACCGAAGAATTTTGCCATTGCGTAGGGTAGTGAGGTTTTACCTGTACCTGAAATACCTTCTAAGATAATGACTTTGGAAGCTGCCATTCCGGCAAAAAACAAAGAAATCATTTTAGGAGTGTAGTATAGTTTTAATTGTGAAGAAGCAAAATTAACGAATTGAGTGACAAGTTCTGCCAAAGAAAGGTAATCGGATTCTTCCATATAAATAGAAGTGTCTTTTCCAGCATATTCTTTGTCGACTTGAATCAATTTGACGAAACGAGAAGGCCCAGCAGGAACCTGAGGACGTTTTTCAACCACTTCAGCTTGTCCGCCTTGCATTCCCATAATCTGACCTGCTCCGCCAGTTTGAGTATAACGACCAGCACCGCCAGCAACGACACCTTCATAGGCAGGACTCATTCGGTTTCCATAGTTTAATGGACCGGTGACGATTTGTTCTGTAGGTTGACCAGTTGTTGCATTAATACCAAGTTGAGAGACCTTCATGGCCATAATTTGATTTTTCTCATCAGCCAAAGAAATGACTCTGTCATTCAGTTTGGCTATTTCTTCAATCAATTCATTCTTTTCAATTTCAATGCTTCTAAATGCTGCATATTTATTAACCCAAATAACGATTTGAGCAATTACCAAGACAATAAAAAACAAGAAGATGACTCCGGTCAAAGCGACCATAGTCCAGGATATGACAGTGAAATCAAAAGATTCTTGTAATAACAAGTCAAAATAAGAACGTATGTTCTCATAAAACTTGACAATAATGTCGTTCCATAGGGCTTCTTTAAAAAAGAACACTAAATCTTGCCACATATAACGGAACAACTCAACAAAATATCTCGAGAATTGATTCACTTGTCTAATCCCCCTTCTTGTTAGTAGAAGATTATTCAGTTCGTTGACGGATTATTCTTCTTTCTTCGTTTGCGTTACTACTTCTTCCTTTCCAGCCTTAGCTCTCATTTCAGCTTCAATCTGAGCTCTCGCAATTGCGATTGCTTCTTCTTCTACGCTGACACGATCTCCAATTGCTTTTTGGGTTTTGAAATCGGACATCAAACCGATGAATTTAACAATTTGATATACTAGGAAGCCAAAACATGGAAGTACTATGAATAAGAAGAATCCTGTAGGGCTCTTTAAGAAACCTACGATTCCATCAATCACTCCACCGATATTGGAATAGACTTTTCCATTCCAAACACCTAAGACATAAGACTCTGTAATCGAATTTAAATCTGCGGTGGGGTTGTTATCCCCTTTCGTAAAGAAATGGAGATAACCATTTGAATCTTCAACTATTTCTGTAATTCTATGTGAATTATAAATCATTACTGATTCATCATCCACTGTAATTAACATTTGATATGTAATGACATCTCCAACTACTAAATCTTCAACATCAAATTCAGTATCAATAAAAATTAAGTCTCCCTCGTTGAAAGTAGGACTCATTGAATCTGACTGAACAGTCAAAGCGGTCCCACCAAATAGGGTCGTTACTCCATCATCTTCAGAGAACAAAGCAATCACTGAATACAATACAATGATTCCGAGAGAAACCCAAAATAGGATGTTGAAAATTTTTGTTACTCTATTTTTACCGTTTTCAGCTTTTTCCATGAAATACACTCCTTTTATTACAACAATAATTTGTTTGCCACATTTTATTATATAGTATAAAGGTGAATATTTCATCATAATTTTAAGAAATTCTTTGAAAAATACGCTAAAATACTCAATTTTCATTCATAATTGTCTTTTTCAAAACCATAAATGCAATATGATTTTGGAAAAAACAATCATAACGCCGACATAACTGCATCATCTAGATAAGTTATGTCGGCGAGTATATGATCGAAACTAACTAATGTTTCAAAGCTAATAAAGTATTTATCAGTAAATAATTAAGGTTGAATCTCGAATCCAAATGACAAGTCAAATGCTGCATCGACGATACCGTTAGTTGCTTCAGCATCCCAACCTTCAATATAAATATAAATACTAATCAATGTTGGTGTATCAGCTACTAAGGATGCGACAACAGTTGCGTCTCCAATTACTGTAGTAGATTCATTTGCTACAGTCGAAGCTCCATAGAATAACGAGTGATCAGCTAATAGAGCTGTGTTACTTAAGATTGAATCTGTTGCATCGCCTTCATAACCTAAATCTCCGTTTACAAATGCAAATCCATAATCTGGATCAATACTGAAAATGTATCTTGTTCCAGAGTTTGTTACGTCTTTCACACCAAGGCATACCGCGTTGACTACTTCATCTTGAGCGGATAATGCGTTCCCTGAGTTTGGTGTAATGGAAAGATTAGTGAATACAACATCTTGATTGCTAGCTTGAGCCATTAACCACATTCTAAGTTCAATTACTGAACCTGTAGTGGCTTTATTAACGTCTCCAGTAGTAAGTGTTGTAGAAATGGCAGTAGCAAGGTCTGATGTGGGATTGTAGAATGTCAATGCATCAGCATTAAGTCCTGTGTATACTGTGTCTGTTCCATCCACATTGCCTGTAGCAGCTGTTACAGGATATAAAGTCCATCCAGACATACCTGTATAGAAGGTTGTAGCAAAGTCTGCTGTTGTCAAAGTAGTCTTGTATTCTGTTGGATCAAGAACATCATTTGCAACTTCTGTTGCAGAGGTAACTGTTTTGATTAACAAAGAATTTTGAGTTTGGACATTTAAAGTCAAACCTGTTGCAGATACTGAACTTGATACGGTAAACCATGCATAGGTCGAACCGATGGTTGCGATCAATGCGAATGCCAACACGATGGCTGACATAATAACTTTGTTTCTTAGTGATTTCATTTTTTTTCTCCTTTTATTTTTTTTTATTTTTTTTGTTTTTTAGTAATCGTCTTCACCGTAAATCCTCGTTATGGTAAATTTCATATCGAGTTTGACACCGCCACCCACAATGTTTAAGTTATGGTCAGCGTCTTCTCCTTCATACCAGACCATCACAGTAATTTTCATTACTTGGTCTATGTCGAAGTAGGCGTATTGATCATGCATTACTGTCGTCAGGTCGTAAAACTGATGAGTCAGGGGTTCTAAAGAACCAGGTATTGCTCCCCTTGAACTTTGCCTCTTTGCGTAAGTGGTTCCAACTCCGTCAATGATAACTCGAACTCTAATTGCTTCTTCCGCACCTTTTGTGGCGGATTGAACAACCAAATTAGATTCCAAATCGACTGGTGCATCTCCCGAATTCTCAATATAGAAAGTGTAAATCAATACTGAGGGAAGATTGTTGGCACCATCCACACTCCCGGCAAATTCATCCGATGGGATGCATAAATCCGTTCCTACAGGGAACTGTGAATACTCAGTTCCACACAGAGCGGTCATTCCGTCCGCATTATCGACTCTGACTGAAACAAGTCTTGTCGTGTAATCAGGGTTTTCGGTTTCATCCTCATACATTGAGATACCGGCATTGTATGCCAACCTGTCTACACTGAAGGTAAAGTTACCAACTGTTTCACCATAATACGATATTGCGAAGATCAGAAACGTTAGAACAGCACTGACGATGATTCCCAAGCGACTAGCCTTTGCAATCCTAGAGGCTCGTGAGGCATAGACGATGCGTTCGGCTAATTTAAACTTTGAACTCATACTCTAAGTGCTATCCCTCCCATCTGGGTACGGGTTTGGCTAATAAAAAAAGCCACTACCCTTTTTGATTTGTGCACTTTTTTATTCTATACGCATAAATATCGTAAGAAATAAAAAAATGCCCTCATCTTGAATAAGATAACGGCAACTGGCTACCATCTTTCGAAGGCCCTATAGCTTTGCGTCACAAACTTTCGCTTGTTTTGCTATTTACGGAGTCATTATATAATAGCGTTTTCCTTTTGTCAACACATTTAGTGTTTTTTTTGTGATTTTTTTTAAATTTATTCGCTAAAGAGGCACAAAAGCTCCTAATTCTAGGGATTTGCGCCTCTTTGCGCTGGAGAAAAAATGTTAAAATATTCGAAAAAAGGAATGAGTTATCTTATAAATTCAATGATTGCGTTCGCAAGTTCGTCCGGCTTGTCCACAAGCGGTGAATGTCCGCAATGATCGAATTTGATGTATGTAGATTGTGCTTTTAAAGCATTGATATTGTCAAAGATCATCGATTCGGGTACGGTGATGTCCTTATCTCCCCAAAAGTGTAGGACTGGTGCTTGTATCCGATGAATCGTATTTTCACCGGTTTTATAGGAATTTGGTTCACAGGACATATTTTGACTTGCAAGAGCATAATCTGCATCAGGTAAATTCACTTGCTTCATTGTTTCGTTGATATATTCAAAGTTGTCTTCGTCCGTTGGTTTATTCACTGTATAAATGGTGACATCAAAGATGTATTTGACAAACGCGAAGTTTTTTGCTTTTTGGGCATCCAACAACGGTTTCACTTGAACGGGGTCGTTTGCCATTTCATCTGCCGAAGCATACGTTTCTCCAAAAATCATTCTGCCAGAGGCGTCTTTTTTGAAGACAGGGTATCCTTTGTGTGATCCTGAGTTGATTAAAATGAGTTTATTGACTTTGGCAGGATAATGAGCCGCAAGTTCCATTGCTACATTTCCTCCAAGAGACCAACCAACGACATCGGCCTTTTCAAGTCCAATTGAATCCATGAACAACTTCACATCTCGAGCAAAGTCTTTCATCGATAGGATTCGGTTGATATAGGACGAATCTCCATATCCTCTTAAATCAGGTGCGTACGCATGAATTCCTTCTGGGAGTCTATCTAGAAGAGGCTTGTAATAGACGCCGGAAGAGAAGTTTCCATGGATTAAAATGAGATTTTTTTCTCCCTTTACTTTTTCAAGATAAGCGATTGTTTCGTGGTTTGCTAATGTGGTAAACTTTTTTTCCATAAAACTCAACCTTTCTTTCTATATTAGATAAGAGGTGTCTTTCACACCAAAAAAGCCAGTGAGGAGGGTTGTGAAAATCAAGGGTTTTTCATACATTGAAGCGTGACCGGTTTGAGGTATTTTAATCCAATGAGAGTCTTCGATGTTTTGTGCAAGATATTCTTGTTCAAAAACAGGGGTGAGATAATCTTCTTCTGCAGAGATGATAAATGTAGGGCATTTAATTTTTTTTAGGTCAGCTCTTACATCGAAACTTTCAGCGCTTAAAGTCAAACGTTCCATTTGATCCAGAAAGTCTGGATTTGAAAATACGGGAATGAGTATTTGTTCCCTTTTTTTCATCCAGTCAAGTCGCTCTTCATAAAAGTGTGGAGAGTAGATCACAGGGATCGCTGTTTTGTAATAATGTTCTCCATTTCTTGTTTTACCAGTAAAAATCCAACTTTTCCCAATCTCTGAAAGCCATGGTGAAGTATAGGCTCCACAATTGAATAGCATCAGCCGTTTTGTTGAATTCGGGTATTTGATCGCGAATTTTAATGCAACCTCAGCTCCGTAAGATATGCCACAGACATGAATCGATTCGAGATTCAAATGCGATAGCAGCGCTTGAATTAAATCGACTTGGATTTCTTGAGTGTAGGTTTTTCCAACTAATTTGCCTGATTGACCTTGATCGAGAAAATCGACACGAATGACCTTGAAATGTTCAGATAAAGTTGGAATAAAAATAGTAATCCGGCAATCAATAAACCGTTGATGAGATAATTCTGATTTCTGCTTCTTTTTGGAAATCTTTTTAGTACGAAGAAATCAACAGCCAAGTATAATACGACAGAAATAACCAAAAATAGTAGCATGTGATTCCAGAAGGGTTTTGTTTCAAATAACATTGATTATACCCCCCACCTGATGATATTAGCTGCCCAGACATATCCAATTCCTGCCGCAAGCATGCAGATGTTGCTGCCGTCCCTAACCAAACCTCTTTCAAGGGCTAGATGTAATGACAGAATTTGATCAATCTGGCCGATATGACCGTAATGTTCTAAATAAATCGTTTGATTCTCTTTCAAACCGAAGTCCGTCATCAAAGATTGATGTCCGCTTCGTTTAATATGAAGAATCGCCATATAGTCGATGTCTTTTCTTTGTAGTTTTGATTTTCCGAGCGCCTCGTCGATGCATTTGTACCAATTGGGCATCGAGACTTCATTGAGTCTGTTTTTCATTTTGACTGGATCCATTAGACGAAGTGACTTTTTGGCTTCTTCTAGGTTATCCTTTGTGATCGGATGGCATGTTCCTCCAATTTCAACTCCTGCGGTCCTCGCTAGAGAGCCGTCACCAATGATATGAGATCCAAGCAAAAGATTTTTCCCATAATTTTTTTTAAGAATGATCGCGCCGCCACCGGCTCCAAGATTGTACATCATCGACATATCTTTATCAGAATAGTCTATAAAGTCTCCGTTGCGATAACCTCCAACCACCATTACGGTATGGACGTCGTCATCAGCGATTAACATGTCTTTTGCCATTTTGAGAGCGGATACAGTCGTGCAACAACGATTTTGAACATCGATGCCCCAAGCATTTTTCGCTCCGATTTGGTCTTGGATGTATAATGCGGATGTTGTGAGCGGATATTCTTTCCATTCTTCACCGACACAGATGACAACATCGATTTCAAGTGGATCCACTCCTGTATTTTTTAGCGCGTCAAGCGCAGCGTAAACACCCATGTCCTGAGTTCCATCATCTCCAGGAATCGTTTTTTCAATGATTCCTAGCTTTTCAATGACTGCTTCTTCAGTCCATATGCCTAACGTTTTGTCGCTGATTTCTTTCGCGCTCATACGTCCTTTGGGAAGATAGATTCCCGTTCCGACGATTCCGACGGTTGGTTTTTCCAAACAAATCACTTCTTTCTATTTGAGAATCGGTAAAACTAAAGTCTCATACCACCATTAACGTTGATGGTTTGTCCTGTAATGTAAGATGAATCGTCACTTGCGAGGAACACTGCGACTTTTGCGATTTCTTCCGGTTGACCCAAACGCTTTAACATTGTCATTTGGGCAAACTGTTGCAATAGATCTTCAGGTACAGTTTTAAGAATGTCCGTCATGACGTATCCCGGAGCGATTGCATTCACTCGAACAGGAACACCTTTACGTGCAAATTCCTTTGCCCAAGTCATCGTTAATCCGATGGCTCCAGCTTTGGATGCGGCATAATTTGCTTGACCGATGTTTCCAAATACTCCGACGACTGAAGAAATATTGATGATGGATCCTCCGCCGATATTTTCCATTTGAGGCCCAATGTACCTTACTAAATTGAATAGACCTTTTAAATTGACGTCTAGTACTAAATCCCATTGTTCATCCGTCATTTTTCTTGTCATGGAATCTCTGGTGATTCCTGCATTGTTGACCAAAATATCAATTTGACCGTATTTTTCTATGATTTCATCGTAAAATTTCTTGCATCCTTCGGTATCGGTAACGTTTAACGGATAATGGATGACGTTTTCCATTTGAAAACTTGCTTCCCCCATATCAGCTGCGATGACCGTCGCACCTTCTAATGCGAATGCTTTTGCGATTTCTCCGCCGATGCCTCTGGCACCTCCGGTTACGACTGCTATTTTTCCTGTTAATTTCATGATAATCTCCTTATTTATCTTTTAATGATGACAGCGGTTCCCATTCCTCCGCCGATACATAAACTAGCTAACCCTGTATGTTTGTTTCTTTTGATCATTTCATGAAGAAGTGTGACAACGATTCTGTTTCCTGAAACACCGACTGGATGTCCTAATGCAATGGCTCCACCATTGACATTGGTGATTCCGTAGATGTCTTCTTCGTTCACGCCATGCTCGATGCTCAATTCTTTAACAACGCCGATCGATTGAGCCGCGAAAGCTTCATTTAACTCAATTAATTCCATATCCGATAGTTTCAAGTCCGCATTATTTAACACGTTTCTAATGGCAGGAACAGGTCCCATTCCCATATAATTCGGGTCGACGCCGCCTTGTCCTATAGCTACAACTTCCGCAAGGACATTCAAATGATATTGATTGACCATTTCTTCACTTGCAAGAATGATGAAACTTGCGCCATCATTGATTCCCGAGGAGTTTCCAGCTGTGACTGACCCTCCTTGAAGAAACGCAGGTCTTAATTTTGCTAGTTTGTCAAAAGAGGTGGTTCTGTTTGGATATTCATCATCACTGAAGAGAATGGTTTCTTTTCTTGTTTTGATTTCAATTGGAACGATTTCATCTTTGAATCTTCCTTCGTCCACAGCTTTAATCGCTTTTTCTTGAGAAGAAATCGCAAATGCATCTTGTGCTTCTCTTGATATATTGTATTTTGCAACGATGTTTTCTGCAGTGATTCCCATATGCATTTGACCAAATGCATCGGTTAATGCATCTCCAATCATATGATCAGTCATCGTCATGTCGCCCATTTTTACGCCATCTCTTACTTTTGAAGAAACAAGATACGGCGTGTTGCTCATGGATTCAACTCCACCGGCCACAACCAATTTTGAAAACCCTGATTGAATTCCGATGAAAGCATTCATAATAGATTTCATTCCGGATCCACAAACCATATTGAGTGAATAGGCCGGAACGGAATCCGAAATTCCGGCTTTGATTGAAATTTGTCTGGCAATGCCTTGACCGATTCCGGCTGGCAAAATATTCCCGACGATAACTTCGCTAATTTCTTCTTTCACTACATTTGTTTTTTCCAATAATTTCGATAAGACTTGACTTCCTAGATCGGATGGATGCACCGTTCTTAAAGTACCTAGATAACTCCCGATAGGACTTCTTAAAGCACCGACAATAAAAACTTTTTGATTCATAAAATCCTCCTTTTTCATATGAAAGAGCTTAAACATTTTATTTGTTTAAGCAAGATGGTTTTTAGATGACAAGAGAAGATGTCAAATACCAATGTGAATATTTATTCATATTACGATTCTATTCTAATGAATCTTCAAAAGAATGTCAAGCGCTTTCAATCAAAAAAGTGAGAAAATCAAATGTGTCTATTATCGCTATATTTGGAGATACTTTAATAAACGGCTAGAATACGCGAAAAAATCAGTCTATTAAAGAAAGCGCTGACATCTATTACAAACATGAGATGTTATTCACCTAAAAAAACTAGTGAATTTTTCTTGTCTTTTCCAAAGGTATGAGTTAAAATGAATTTGGTGATGTGAATGAAACAAACTAGTTACCGCCTACCTAAAACCAAAGTTGGCGAAAAAACCTTTAATAAAATCATCAAGACAGGCAAAAAACTTTTCGCCAAAAACGGATATCACTCTACCTCAATCAATGATATTATCGCCAAAGCAAAAGTTGCGGCAGGGACATTTTATATCTATTTTGACAATAAACTGGCACTCTATCTTTACCTATTAGATGAATATCGAGAATCGATTCGACATGCCTCTAGTTCTGCAATCGTCGGACTTACAAAGCGTGAAGACATTGAGAGAACTGGATTAAAGGCTTTTATCGAATACGTCAAAAAAGATCCACTAGCCTATAAAGTCATTTGGGAATCTTTATTCGTCAATGAAGAAATCTTTAAAGAATATTACCAAACTTTTTCAAAATCATATGTTTATCATTTGAAGAAGTTTGTGGAATTGGGCGAGGTCAGAGACGATATCGATTTGGAAACTGTTTCTTATGTCCTGATGGGTATTTCAAATTTCGTTGGATTGCAGATTCTATTTAGAGATGTGGTTACTGAAAGTGAAGTCGATTTCGTCGTCAACGAAGCGATGAAATTACTGAAAAACGGATTGTTCAAATAATCAAATAAAAAAGCATCCTTGCGACAATCGCAAGGGTGCTTTTATTTAACACATATTAAGGATTGATAACCCGACTGATGAGTTCCATCATCCAAGGCACTGTTTTAAACAGTTGCCCTGTTTCTTCAACAGATATGGGTTGAGAGAAATAGTAACCTTGCATGAAACGGATGTCGAGTTTGGACATTTCCGATATCATCTCTTCATCTTCTACACCTTCAACAATCACCATTTTCTGGTTTTCCAAAGCTCTTGAAATCGCTTTTTTAATGTTGAGTTCTTCAGGAAAATGACTCATCATCTTCAGTGTGTCTTCTCTTGAAATTTTGATGATGGTCGCTTTAATTTGTTTCATGTCTTCGACAATCTCAAAATTGTCACCCATGTCGTCTACTGCAATTTTGAACCCGAATTTTCTGAATTCAGAAAGATTTCTCAGTGCCATCGGATGCTTTGTAATGGAGTAATAATCAATAATTTCCATGCAGAAACTTTCTGGTGTGAAATCATAGCTCTTGACGATGTTGTGGAAATCTTCTGCAAGTCCTTCTTTCATCAATTGTTTCGGAGAAAGATTGGTTGATATGAAAAACTCTCTAATTCGATGTTGTTTCTTCCATACAGAATATTGTTTGACTACCTTCTCAAATCCCCATTTACCGAACCAAGTGATATCTCCGGTTAAATCCATGACATTTAGGAATTTGCCTGGGGGAAGAATACCCATCGTTGGATGGTTCCATCGTAGTAAGGACTCCAGTCCAACCATTTTACCAGTTTTGATATCGACAATCGGTTGATAATAGAGCAAAAATTCGTCATTTGTGATGGATTTTTTAATTTCCTGATAGTACCCCATGTTGAATTGCTCTTTCTCAATCAAATCTTGAGAATACAACGAGAATCTATTTTTACCTTCTTTTTTGGAAACGTAAAGTGCAAGTTCGGCGTTCTTAATCAATTGACTAGCCGAAATTCCATCAAATGGGAACAATACAATCCCTATTGAAGTCGTCACTCTCTCTGGAACGGTTTTTAAAGGTTCAGAAATAATTCTTAAAATTTCTTTTGCGGTTTCTTGAATTAAATCATTATCGATTTTTCCGGTAAAGTAGTAAACGAAGGTGTCTTCTTTCAATATTCCACAGATAGAGTTTCTTTCAGCGGATGCCTTCAGTCTTTTCAGTATTTCTTTGATGACTTTGTCGACCGTTTTATCCGGATACTTCTCCGCAATGAACTTGAAGTTATCTAGATTCATGTAGTAGAGAACGCTAATCGTCTGACCCTCTTTGGAGTGGGCGATCTGTTGGTTAATCAAGGCTAAAACATTCTTACTTTTCTTTGAAACATAATGATCTGCAACAATCGAATCGCTCATGGAATCATCATTAGATTTACGGTTTTTTCTGAATTGACGTGCTCTTCGCTCTTCACGAGATCTCGTGACTTCCTTCAAGACGTTTCTGGCTAGAAAAAACATAATGATTGCGACAAACAACATGATGACGAAAAAGGCTACGACCTCGTAGGTTTCAGAAACATATGTTGCTGCAAAATTTGGAATGAATTTCATTATTTTCACCTCTAATCTTCATAGTCGCTGGCAGCGAAAACATCAAGACGCTTGTTTCTGGCCACCTTATAAAATTGATCAATATATAGTATGACTTCATCGAATGTCAAAGCTTTTGAAAATAAGAATCCTTGGAAAACATCGGTTTGAATTAGTTTTAAAAACTCATATTGCTTCCTCGTCTCAACGCCTTCCGCAATGATTTTCATGTCTAAATTATGGACAAGGTCAACAATTGTACCGATAATCGAATGATCTTTCTTACTTGCAAAGATGCCATCAACGAAAGATTTATCGATTTTCAGGTTGTCAAATGGTATTTTTCTTAAATAGGTCAGTGAAGCATATCCTGTACCGAAGTCATCTAAAGAAATCTTCGCTCCGATACTATGAAGAAAGTCTATCGTCTCATCAAGATATACTGTTGATTCGATTAAGACACCCTCGGTGATTTCTAGTGCAAGACACTTTGGATTGATGTCTGTCTCCTTGATGATTTTCTTCAAATTGTCGAGAAAATCTTTTTGAATCAACTGAATCGGACTTACATTGACGCTCATCACGAAGTCCAAACCGAATTTTTTTGAAAGTGTGACTTGTGTTTGACAAGCTTTTCGTAAAATCCAAGTACCGATTGGAATAATCAAATGAGATTCTTCCGCATTTGATATGAAGATTTGCGGACTGATTTCTCCAAGGGTGGGAGAAGACCAGCGAATCAGTGCTTCAAAACCGTATATTTCACTTTTTTTGTCAATCAGCGGTTGATATTTTAAATATAATTGATTCCGCTCTAAAGCATAGGATAATTCATCATTGACCTGAGCTCCATAATTGACTTCTCTTGTCAACCTGTCATTGTAAAATACAAAACGGGCATTCGATGACTGTTTTGCTTTATAGAGAGCAGTGTTGCATTTTTTCATTAGCTCAGTCATGTTTTTCCCGTCGGAAGGAAAAATTGCAATTCCGACGTGAATTTTAATTTCTACTTTCAAGTCCTGAACGATGATGGGTTCTCTAAAACCTTCCATCACGCGTTGTACTTCGGATTCGACAGCATCTAACTGCTTGATTTCAGGAACAATGAAGACGAATTCACTACCGTTATTAAAATAGATGCCTTCTTTGAATCTAAGTGTTTGTGAAAGTCGTTCACCGACGAGTTTCAATAAATCATCCGCAACGTTTTGTCCCTTGGTTACATTGATGTTTTTCATGTTTTCAATGTCAAGAAGACAAATCGCCGATTTGATTGATTTTGAGAGGATATGTTCTTCGATTTCTTGATGTACTGCTCTTCTGATCTTTAAGCCGGTGAGTTGATCAAATACATAATTTTGATAAACGAGGTTCACTTGCTTGCTAATTTCTTTACTCATAATATTGAGTGCATCGGCAACGTATTTAAGCTCTGTATTGTCCTTGATATTAACAGAGACATCATAATTTCCGTTTTTGATTTCTTCGATTGAATCTAGTATATCATTAATCGGATTTAATGTCTTGTTTATTTTATGTGATAAAATCAATGAAATTAAAACCATCAGACCCAAAATCGAGCCAAGCAAAATTAGGAAGGTTAGTTCCAATCCGATTTGAACACTTCGATAGACGAATGTTGATACTTCCCATCCAACGTCTGAAAGTACGGTTGTCGATAGCAAGCCTTTGGATCCAAATGCATTGAGTTCAACAACTTCTCCACCAACTTTGGATTCAACCAATAGCGCCATTCCAGCATCAAGTCCGTAGAAAGAATCTTGACTTGAAATTTCACTGAAATGGAGTAGAGAATACGCTTGATAGTCTGGATTTGAAAAATATAGAATCTGTGGATCTGTTTGATTGGTAATGAATACCACCAGTGATTTCGCTGATTCCTCTTGATAGTAGTCATAAGCGTAAATCGCTTTACCGATATTTTCAACGAGAATATCTATTCCAATATACCCAATCAAGTCCGTTCCATCATAAACCTTTTTCACAAAAGTAATGACCGGCTCCCCACTTAAACTATCCGTATAAGGATTTGTTAATGTCTCTTCTTTGACTCCAAGATCAGAGATCCAAGGCCTTTCACTCAAATTCCAAGTCATCGGGGAAACGGTGTCTGAGGTTCCGACATAACATCCGTCTGAACCGGTTGAACACTCGGAATCTGATGCGACAAAAATAAAGTTATAAATGGAGTCGATGGAATATTCTCTCATCGATTCAATTCTCATTTCGAAATTATGATAGATGAGATAATCAGGGTCTTCCGTATCAAGAATCACCGGTGAAGTTGTTGTTTTCAAGTAATTCAAGTAATCAATGACATCTTGATCCTCTGAAAGATTAGTTAAATCTGAATATGTATTTGTAAAGAAAGTATCAATTGCCAAAGATGCTTTCTCAGATTCTAAAGCGGCATTTTGAATTCTTTGATTTTGTATATTGTTAAAATAAAAGAATGCGAGAGCTGCAATGACAACGACGAGAAATAGAGCGTCCAAAAAGACTGTCAGACCGACAATCTTTTTCGATAAAGTGCTTTGTTTCGCTCTAAAAGTCTTTCTCAATCGATACAACTCCTAACTATCCCAAGATCTGAAGAAATCAAAGAGTCCCCATCCAACATTTGTTTCAGGCGGAGATGCATCTCGAATATAAACATTGAACCTTCTTGTACGAACCACTGTAGCCGGTTCGATATAGAAATATCTTCCGTCCAAATAATCAACATAATTGGATGCATCATCTAATGTATAGGTCAAAAATCCTATTTCATAAGTATATAAATCATTCCAATATCGATCTTTTGGCAAGGTAACACTAAAGACATAGAAGCCTGAAATGTCACGTCCAAAACTGTACCTATAATTTCCTGAATATGTAAAATTTAACTGTGTCATTTGATTGTTGATGGCATCAACAGTCGTAAACACTGGATAATCTTCTGGATCAGTGACTCCGAATACTGGGTCGTCGATATCCGTATCCAAGTTCATGACCGAAATAATAACAACTTGGTTTTCAAATTCGACGCTCTCACTAGCAAGTTCACACGACTCAGGTGTTGAATCGGAACAGTAATAAATATCGAATATCAGCGATACGTTGTATGTAACGTCTGTCACTGTCGTGTAATAATACGCGTAATTGTTTCCATCTTCTGAAGTCACTCTGTACTGAACGACGACAAACTCACCTTCACCAGGTTCTAATCCGGTATCGGGATACATGGTGTAATCCGCTAAAAGAACAGCTTTTTCTAAATCTGATGATGAATTATCCACTTCTGGAGTCCAATACCATGATGTGGTATTAGTATCATAAGCTCTTCGAGAAAGTGTCGATCCATAAGGAAGATAATCCAGAATAAAAGGAACATACTCATTTAAAACAACATTGGCTACATAACCGTCAACTCGATAATACACATAACCTAACTCATCAGCGCCATCGTAGTCGATTCCGTTAAAATAAACTCTTGGGTCTAGACCCGTCGATGTATTGATTACGCCTTGGTCATCGGTGATGTATATTTCTGGGTAAGAAGTCTCATTTGCCAAATCGGAGAACCGAATATCAGTAAGGTATGCATTCGTTCCGGCATCTTTCGTAATGACAAGGTCTGTTGCGAGAGTAGCGTAATTTGCAGTTCCATCTCGATAGAGAAGGAAAGAGAAGGTATAAATACCAGGTTCTGTATCAAAATTCATATAAATCAAAAGATAATCGGAAACGTCATAGGAAATTCCTAAGATTTCCGCTGGTGCATAAGGCGTCACTCCATCTAGATGGGTTCCTGTAACAGAGACTTCAAAATAATTGTCCGTTCCACTAGGCGTTATCGAATATAAATCCAGTTCCTGATCCAAACCTAAGTCCACTGTAAAAGTCGTCAATGAATCTTCACGAACAGCGAAGACATCGTTAATGTCAATTTCGTTTCCGTTTTTGAGCACACTTGCAAGATCAATGGTTCTTTCAATCAAATTATGAGTATATGTTGAAGTAGAACTGTCTTCTGCACTGACGATATATTCCATTTGATACGTTTTATATCCTAACGAATAGGAAACTGAAACAAGTCTGGCGGATGTAATAGAAGCGAAACTAGAAATAGAAAGTGAACCCGAAGTCATGAAGTCAATGTCATAAGTATAATTTGATAAGTATAAAGCAAGTCCTGTATTATTAAATTCAGTAAAATTAGTTGTAGAATAGTCCATATTGATGGAATAGCCAAGATTCACATAGGAAGTAATCGTTGTTCCTACGATGTCCAGAGAACCATTTTCTGAATAATAATCAAAATCTAGAATCGTTTTTTGAGTTGAAGCAGATTTGTCAAACACGACGGTTTTCACACTGCTTGATGCGAAGTATTGATATTCCAATGTGTAATCACCCATCCGAATACCCGGTAGGAAAGTAAATGTAATTGAATAAGATCCAACGTCTGGGTCCGGTCCGGTATCAATCGTAACCGGAACACTGGATACGGTATAATATGCTGAAGGAATGACTGATCCATCACTATATTTTAACACAAAATAATTCATAAAATCATAATTATAAGTTAAAATTCCCTTCGTATCTTCAAAATTAAGTTTTAGACTACCGTTATAATTGACGTCTCCAAGACTTCGGATGTCCGTTTGTGAAACAACACTGACATCTCCACCACCATTGAAAGCGACAGAAGTGATGCCAATGCTTCCTGTAGGAATCTGATCAATTGTTGGAGTAAAAGTAATATTGACTTGATAGGAAGTATAATATTGCGTTGACGCAAACAAATCGTCTCCGACAAAAGCTTCAGAGAAAATTGTAAAATAACCTAGTTCAAGTGTAACGTTAGAACTAATGGAATGAGATGGTAATGAAACCGATAAATCAGCGGGGTACGACTGTGATATTCCAGTTTCGTTTGCTTGATCAAGCAGGTCTCGATATTCCAAAAGATTTGCTGAAGAAGGCGGACCGCTATAGTAATCATCTGGTCTCTGTGCGACTAAAGCATAAATGGACGTAGATGCATTGACGATTTCATAACTGACGGTTGTTTGTGAAACATCAAAAGCCTCCATACTGATTTGGAAGTTGATTGTATGATTATTGTAATCAATGGTTCCGTTTGCCAAAACGGTCTCTGATTGACCTACTTCATTTAATACGACCGTTGTTGCACCAGCAGGAATCAAATCTGATTTTTCATTAAAGATGGTTTGACGCAAGGCATCATATTTATCACTGACTGCTTGAGGGAGCGGATTAGTATAGATGACAGATACCATATCATAATCAATCAGCAAAGAAATGTCCTCTGCATAATCTTCATCCATCACTGTCATGTCTTCGAGATTGATGTTTGCAGGTAATACTGCTCCATAACTCGAACCAGCCGAGGTAGATAAGACATACATTCCGTTTGGTCTCGGATTCGTTCCAGTTGTTTCAAATCTTGGCGCCAACAAATCGTACTCCATATAATAAATATACTCTGTCAAAGTAGGATCCGTTCTCATCGGAAAGGCAGAATCATACATATATTGAGTTGCGCTGTCTGTGATTAAAGGATCGTTTGGGTCTTCAGTAATCCAAGGAACGGCAACTTGTGAACCGAAAGCGGTGACTGTAGAGCCCACCGTGTACGAAACCGGAGATGTAAACGTATAATTTGATACCGCTCCTAGATTCGTATCCGTCGTTCCGACGACTTCGTGCAGAGCAGTTGAATTAGCCGTATAGGTATAAGGTCCGGTTCCGGTCTGCGAAATGATATATGCACTTAGCAAATATTGATATCCTGCAAAGATTACTTGCGTTGAATCGTTGGTTTTTGCAGAGTAGTAGATCGCATCTGAGAAAATAAAGTATTGAATCGATGATGAAAAGTTGTAAACTTGGTCGAGTCGTCCAATCAAATCGACATCTGGATTTGCGTTGACGATGAAGTCAAATTCTCCTCCAGAGCTCGTCATGACACCGTTCAACCCTCTCTGAAGACGACCGAAAATCCCACCAAATCCGCGCTTGGCTCGAGGTTCTTCTACCGTGTATCCGCTTGGGTAAATAAATGAATTTCCATCCGCCATATAATAGGTGGCCAAATTGTCGAATTCAAACAAGTCCAATGAAGGAATGCTGGCTGTGTCGACCGCTTTAACTCCACCGTAATTAATTGCCGTCGTAATGTGAGTTACTGTAGTGACTCCAACGCCTCCAAGAGCAAAGGTAGCTCCAACAATTCCACCTGCAACATCGGTACTCGATATGGTTCCATGATTTAACATTCTTCTCATCACTGACAAACCGTATCCAATAATTCCGCCTGCAGAAGCATGTATTTCAGGACGATCATTGGAAGCCGATATTGTCGCAGGTGAAAATGTAATTCCTGGAGGTGTGACTGTAAAGGAAGTTGTATAACTAGTGGAAGTGTAGGCACCAATAATGTCGGTTAGTGCAGAAATATCACCGAGATTGACACCGTTTGAAAGAACAGAATTTTGGATTGTATTCGCAAGTCCCATTCCTTCGGTAATTCCTCCGCCCAAAGATTCTTGATAAAGGCAGATTCCCAGGATTCCTCCTGCTCTGGCAAATGTATAGGCCTTCGCGTAGATGTCTCCGTTATTTCCGGTATCGTAGATTCTTGCGTCTCCTGTAAGGGTAATTGCAGCTACTCCTCCCAAAACGACACCACCGCTAAATCCGGTGATAAGTCCAGCTGTCGTCTGAGAACTACTGTCAAATGCAACCGTACCTGACGTCGACGTATTATAAACCGTAATATCTCCAAGGTTCGCGCTGTCTTGAATGGATCCGGAATTTAAAGTGGCAATCCCAGCCGCAAAAGTATTGTTCGTACCATGAATGCCATAGAGTCCTTGTGCAAGGATGCCATACGAACTTGAGATATTGCCATAGTTAATGGTATTGATGATTCCTTCCGTTGCTATCGGTTGGGTTTCAGATTGTTCAGGGTCATTTAAGTCTCCTGAAAGATTGACGTTGACGATTCCTGAGACATAGATATTTCCAGAGCCACTGATTTCCGCAAAACTAATGGCTCCTTCGTTAATGGAGTTCTTGACAATCTTGGTTGGGGATAGATAGGTACTCAACCCCGCAATATATAAGGAATAGGTGCCAATATCAACATTGACGAAAGAAATATTTCCTTCGTTGACGACGTTGATTAAGCTAACGTTTGATGCAGTTGTAATTCCACTTAGATACATGTCATTATAAATTGTTGTTTCTGTGCTGCCTGAATCCTGCATAAACGAAATATCGCCATAATTGGCTGAATATCTGATGATAGTATCATTATCGTTGAGAGATCTGTATAATGGGGAAACTTCAGTGTAATAGCAAGAATCCAGTAAGAAATCGGAATAATTATAAACTCTGGATAACGTGACGTCAGAAGATGCGCTGACATCAAATATCGTAGAGGTATATTGTATCAGTTCATAATCCAATACCGGTACTTCAGGGTATGGATCCATAGAATGAGACCCTAAATAGGTGAAAGTGTTCGCTGCATAGCCAATCCATTCAACGCTTGGATCAAATGCTGAAGTATACGTTGTACGTCCAGACTGAATTGTAGGCTTTCTAACTAAAGTCATGTTGACGGTGCTGACTCCATTTGCGGTATATGCGGTTCCGGGGTCATAACCCAATTGACCGATGCTGTCGACAACGGCTCCGTTATGTTTCAGAAGTATGGTATCATCACCAGAGTTGTTGATGACCTGACTTGAAATGTCACCGACACTCGTTATCTGAGATGGTGCGTTAGGTTCATAGATGACATAGACATCTCCAGCCGCAATTGTAGCACTTAAGTTTAAAGTTGATGTTGGAGTCGTGGCACTACCACTATATCTTTCCATAGAATATCCGGATAGGCTCACAGCAAAAATATTCGGATTGTAAATCTCTATTGCTGTAGTATAACTACTAATAGTACCTTCCAAATACTCAGAGAAGAACAATTCATGAAAACTCGGATCAGGTCCCATATAGTTCGAAAGATCTGAGATGGTTACATCAAAATTCCCATGATTGAAAAGCAAAGCATATTCTACTGCTTCAGAAGTATTGGATACACCAATTCCTGCAGAATGAATGGACGAAGTGTCCGTATCATAGGTCGTAAAGACATCACCTTCATTATACAGATTTGCGAACAGGTAGACACCATCTGCTTCTAATACCGGTGCATAACCAGCTAGTTCTCCAAATACACCTCCGACATTTTTAGACGATGGCATGGACAACGTGCTGATGGTAGGGCTTAAATAGATGTCCCCAGTATTGGCAACATTCACTACTTGATGTTTCACAGTGCTTGTATTTAAGATATATCCTATAATACCACCAAGCTTAGACTCGATGGAAGTTACTCCTGAGACAAAACTAAATGTGGAAGTCGTTCCAAATCCGTATAAATCTCCATAATTTTTAACTTCATCTAGGTGAAGTTGAAGTAAGTCTGCTCCACCGACGATTCCTCCGATGTAAAACTTCGGATTCACATTATAAGAAACTTGATATGTGTGGTCGTTAGCATCAATGGTTCCAAAATTGGATACTCTGTCGATGACTCCTGAAGCTTCTCCTACGATGCCTCCAACATAAGTTTTACCAATCGCATCCGTTCCCAAGTCAATGGATACATCGACAATGATGTCTTCAAGAGTTCCAGCGGATAATCTTCCGGCTATCGTACCTACGTAGAAAACATTCGAGTAGTACCCTTCCGTATTCGTTAAACTGATGCTGGATTGAGATACATTTAAATTGTTTACTTCTCCTGTCGCACCTACAATACTGAAAAGACCAGAATAGAATCCGGTTCCTCTGATGATGCCTTCAGTTAAAGTCATATTGTAAATGTAATAATTTTCACTGAGGTCGGTTGCTGAAGAGTTATAGCCACTAAAGACTCCCGTAAAAGTCACTAATGGTGTGATGTAGGCATTGCTTGCCAAAATAGAAAGATCAATATCCGTCGTCAAAACATAATCAGAATCACTGAATGCTTTTCCGTTATAGGTTGTTAAGAAGCCTAACAGTCTTGGGAAAAAGATTAAATCCCTAGCTGAGGAAATCAAATACCTGCTATTTCCGGAATCATAAACTAATCCAAACAAAATCGGATATCCATCCGATGGATAGAAATTCCATAATAAAGACCCTGCATCATCCGCTAATGAAGATGAATCAGATTTAAGTAAAGTGGTTGATTCTCCTGTAGCCAATCCGTTAGGAGTGTCAATCGTAAAAGTGGAGGTACCAACGACGACCGATAGTAAATAAACATCGGAGTCATAAACTAAATTGTCTATTGTTCCATTGTTAACATAAAGCACTGGTTGAATCGAAAATTTATTGATATAGGACCCATTAACAACGACTTTAGAAACATAATAAGAGTCTGTAAAAGTACCATCATTCGTGTGTACTAATCCCGCTGCTTCAAAAGCAACTGTAGAACTACCTACTTTATACCGAATACCTGCATCCAAAACCGAAGTCCGGTTATCAATTACATAAACATGGTCCACTACTCCGTTTGTCAAATTGATTCCAACAACATTTGATACTTTGTCAATATCAATATGGAGTGTTAAGAGTTCAAAAGTAGGATTAAGAAGTCCAAAGTTCGTTATTGAACCATCATTGAATGGAAACATTGAATAATAGTCTGCCAAAGCGAGGTCAACCGGATTTAGAGGATTGGAAGTATCTGTGTAAATCAGATAATTGTATCCAGCTACATAAAGGTTCGAAATCACAAATCCCTGTCCATTGAATGATCCAGTAAAAATGTTTTGGTACTCATTTGCTTGGGTGTCGGTAAACCAATACCCAATCGGAATAAACGTCTTCGCACCCATAACTGAATAATCAATGTTGTTTCCAAGAACATAATCGAGAGATAATAAAACCTCAATCTTCTCAGAAGACAGTTTGACGTCCTCTGTCGGATTGCCTGAAATATATATTTGTTCAAAAGAAACATCAACCGAAAAACGATATAACTCTTCTGCAGTATCAAATCTAATGTATTTTCCTGATGCCGCAGTTTCACAAGCGGAAGCTGTAGTTCCAGCAAGACAAATATTATCCCTGAAATTGGAATAAGTAATGTAATCCGTAGAAGACGTCTTGGTATCCAGTGTGGTGTCCCAATCAAAATCACCTGTGAATTCAACCACATCTGTCGATGGATTATTTGGAATAGATGGTTGTGCTTCTACAAAAAACGGTGAAAATGAGAACGTGACAAGCAAAAGCGAAAAAAACGCCAAAAAGCGTCTAAAAAACATTCGGTTCATGAAATTGCTCATGGATGTCTCCTCCTATTACCAAGATCCTCCCCAAGGTGGGGTAGTAAGTGCCCAGTTGTTTTGGGGACCATTTGTAGCTTGTACAGCTTCGAGAGAAAAAGTTATTTGTAAAGAATATCCCGGAGAATATGTTGAAAATCCGGATAAAGTATAATCACTGATTAAGTCCAATACTAACGGTGTGGATTCGTCTACTCTTTGAACAGGAATCGTGTAATAGAAATAACCATCTTCATCACGATTATCGTACCAGTTAGTCGTTTCATAATCAAAAGGAAGATAGTCTTCGATTAAGACTGTTAGTTCGGTGATAATGCCTAGATAATTCACGTACGTTAATGTAACTTGTTCAAAAATTCGAATCCTGATATAAGTGTTCACGTTGCTCAAAACATTGATTGACAACCTGAAATCCTCAAAGAAGTAATCATCTCCGTTACTAACGATATTGACGAAATAAACTCCGGTCTTAAAAACCCCGTCCGCAATCTCAACTTCAGTAGCTACATCCTCTCCGCCTAATCCATCGTCAAAGTAAACATGAGATTCCACATCTACAAAACCAACGGTTCCAAAAAAAGAATCCGTTGTCACATACGTAAACCAAGCATACGTGGCAAAAGCAAAAACAGACAATGAGAATATCAACATTGCCAACCCGACGATTAAGCGTTTTTTCATTGCTTTTTCAGTCATTATCTTGCTTCTCCTTTGAAAATTTCGGGCATTAAAAAATGCCATTATCTATCCGAGTCACATCATTTATCCCCTTAGAAATAAAAAATGCCCTCGTCATTTAGACAACGGCAACTGGCTACCATCTTTTCGAAGGCCCTATAGCTTTGCGTCACTAAGTTTCCCTAGTTTTGCTATTTACAAAGTCAATTATATATATGAAAGCGTTGTTTGTCAATATGAATGCTAGTTTTTCAGATAAATTTTCTAAAAAAAGTGTATTTTTTTTAAATTTGCGAGTGTTTCCCATTCAAAAGGGGGGTTTTACCGGAGCGGTGGCTTAAATCACATAATTCTCACAATTTTTTTGTTGTTTTTAAAGGGGATTAATGGTATCATAGAGGTTGCAAATTTAATAAGGAGTGACCGCTACATGAAAACCAACGGAACAAAAAAAGCTATTATCATATTTTCGATCCTCATCGTAATTGTTTTATCAGCCATTTTGGTTGCATTTGCGACGGGAAACACAAGATACCCATCACTAAGTGATCCAAATGGAGTTTTTTATCAACGATTGGATGCAGACGGAAATGTTGTATATACTATAACAAATCAAGAACTTTTCGAGGAAATCAAAGGAAATGACGGAGTGAGCCAAACTCTGTTGTTAATTGATTCTTATTTGCTGAAATCCTATTTGGACGATTTGACAGATGAACAGATTCAAACTAAAATCACGGAGTTAACCTACGGTACTGCAGATCCCGACGACTTGGCTACTCTCGATGATGAAACCAAAACGTCTTTGGAGACTACTTTTACCCAAAGCATGATTTTGGCTGGTTATGAAAACAACCAAGAAGCTTATGCTTCGATCGTTTTGGCAAGAGAATTGTTCGCAAGGGACAATATCGATGAAAACGGTGAAGTCACTGGAATGGAAGTGGCTAGTGAGTATGTTACAAGCTACTTTGAAGACATTAAAGCCATTAGAATTCGTTTTACATCTCTTGCGGATGCAAAAGATGTCATGAAACAATTCAATTTACTGACTTACAACACTGTGACTTTAAGAGAATACCTAGGATACGTCTTTACAAGTGAAACGCTTTTGGATGACGATACCGCTGTGGTAGAAGCTTATACAACCGTGACTCCTTACTACTTCGATGCTTCAGGAAACATTCTTGACTTGACTGAAACAATCATCTATACCAAAGGTACAAATGACATTTACACGAAATCTTCAAGTACTACCGAATATACTATTGACGGGTCTGGCAACCTTGTTGACGTATCTCTCACCGTTATCATTCCAAATACGGAACTATTCGATTCTCTAGAAACTGCAGAAGCATACAAAGAAACGAATACAGTCTATTATACTGTCTCCAAAGTGGATGCTTTTGACGAAAATGAAGATGCCGTCGTTAAAGATCGTTCTGACAATATTGTTTATACCATCGATTCTGATGGAAAAATTTATGACACTGCATTAAATGATGTAACGGATTCAACGGATTTGATTGTAAACAAAGTTTATACATCAATTGACAGTGTATCGGTTGCGACTCTGAATAACTCTACAGCACTAACAAATTCTGAAGTGTTGAAGAAATACATTCAAATGTATAACTATGTATATGGTGGATACCGTGATTTGATTAGTGAAACAGCTTCCGCTGATACACTATTAGAATCTGATAATCCTTACCTGACATTTACTTACGAAGACGTTTATGCAACTCAAACTTCTTTGGCAACTTACATGTTTAGAACATTGGATTTATCCAACACCGCTAACCTGCCTTTCAGTGTTTCACCGAAAGCTTATGCTGGCTCAAGCGATGATTCTTATTACTTAGTATATAAACTCGATCAAGAAAACAAAGTCGATTTATATGGAAAAATGACAGATTTGATTGAAGATGAAATTAACTTACCTGCTCAAACTGTAGACAATCTTACGCTTCCTTTAACTGGATGGTTTGATTCTAAAATTGCATGGTCAAGCGAAATAATTGACGTCATAGCTAATGACGGAACGGTCACTCTTCCTGATGAAGACACACCGGTCGAATTAAACTATACTATTACAGTTGGCGGAGTCGCAAGAACCGGCTCTGTTGTAGTAACTGTCCTTGCATCTGGAACGACTTCAACTGTTGTACCTAGCATAAATACCGAACCAACCGTTAAGTCCGTATTAAATGACCCAACCGTGTATTCATTGCTTTACAACCAATTGGTTGATGAAATGGTTTACGGCACCAGTGGAGAAACAAACGTTACGAACCAATTAATTCTTCTAAGAAACGAATATAATCTTCAAATCAACGATTACTACCTGGCAATGGAATATGCAGACACGGACGGCGATTTCGTCATTAACGAAAAAGGCGATAAAGTCATCCTTGCATCCGTATCAGGACGTATTGGTGATGAAGAAACTTCATATGCTATCAGCGCTGACGATTTCTTATCTTACACTTTGACTAAGAATCCAGGATTATATATCCTTTATGCTTCCCAAGTGAAAGAACAAATCTTCTCGACTTACTTCCAAGAAGTGTTTGGAGATCAAACAAATATCTCTAAGAACAAATCCGATAAAATGGATGCCATGTATCAACAAGTTCAAAGCGCCAAAGATTATTATATTTATTTATCTAATCTTTACGCACAATATGGGATGGCACTACCTTATGAAAATTTCAGCGATTATGCCTACATGCAATACAAAACAAAAACCGAAGCTGAATTACTCAATTACTTCATTCAAGGTGTGATTCAACCTTATATGATTAACGAAGCAATGACAGATTATGATCTTATTGACATGCTCTTCCCTACTGTATCTGAATATTACGATAACTACTTCTCCTTAAACGTCACTCATATCGTCATTTATCTTGACTTTGACGAAGATGGCACTCCAGATTCCTATAATGACTATATCGCTTCATTGAATGAAGTTGATGCTTCAGCATTTGAATCGATGATTGCTCAAATAGAGACTGCAATTGATGAATATGACGGTACGTATACTGAATTGATGACAGAATACGAGGCAGCGACTAGAGACGACGCAACATGGGGCTCATTCAAACAAGCCGGAATCATGATGCTTACAGAAACGCTGAACCAAACCGATGAAGATGGTATATCTCACTCCGTGACTTATAGCGGAGACTATGGCGTGAAAGATTCTTACGTTCCAGAATATGTCGAAGCATTAATCAATCTTTATCAAGAATATCAATTAGAACAAAACTTGACACTTGAAAACATGATTGGCACGGTATCAACTGACTTTGGATACCATGTGATCAAAGTGACCAAGGGTGACGATTTCGATCAACCTTCTGCTGCTTTTACTGAAGATGATTCAGCGAATCCAGAGTATTCCGTTGGAAGTGAAAATGAGAGTGATGAACCTACTCTAGCTCAAATCGCTCTTTATGCACAATACTTCTTCTACTCTACAGCATATGATTTATCAGATGCAGATGTTGAAATTACTTATGACATCGAGATTCCAAATATACCTGCAAGTGTATCTAGCGCATTAAAAGTCTACTTTGATCCTTTACTACAAAATGTATATGTTCTGGGAACCGTCAATGTCGTGTTGGCTGATTACTTAGTCGATGGTGAATTCGTTACCAATGACTATACAGACTTTACAAGTGCAGAAATCTTTGCAATGCTGACCGAAGTACATGACGTTTATTACGATGCTTTATTTGCAGAATACGAAGATTAATCAATTAATGTAACAATCAAAAAAAAGGCTCAATCGAATGATTGGCCTCTTTTTATATGTTATTTTGATAGTTTATGTTTGTAATATCGTTCTCTTTCCAATACGCCAATCGAAGAAGTCAAATCTCCAATTTTAACCAGATCAAGTTCTTCTCCAAGCTCGGTGACTTTCGAATCAATGTTGTCGATGAAATGAATGACGAGCGCTTCAGCAATATTTGGTTTCTTAGGAGAACCAAAATTCCCATAATAATGATGACTGATAATAATGTGTTGTAGAAGCAATACTTCTTCTTTGTCTTCCAAACCAAGAATTTTTGCGGTCTCTTGGATTAGAGAAGCCCCCATCGTAATATGTCCGACTAGTCTTCCTTTTAAAGTGTACTCGCTACCTTCATAGGAATCGAATTCTTCAATTTTACAAATGTCATGGAGGAAAATACCTGCATACAACAAATCACTGCTTAAGAACGGATAGACGAGTAGAAATCCTTCAGCCAGTTTCATCATTGAATTGGTGTGATAGGATAGCCCTGATATATAGGCGTGATGAAATTTGGTTGCGGCTGGGTAAAGGTAAAAGTCATCTTGAACATTTTTGTAAATGTGATTGACGATTTGCTTGATTACATCGTTTTCAATCAAATTCAATTTGGACTCGATTCCTTTTCTGATTTCACTTAAATTGACAGGAGCGTAGTGATAAAAAGCTCTCATCAATCTTTCTTTTAAATCGTCATCTAAATCGAGTTCCCCAATAATGGTAACTTTTTTCGCCAATAAATGGATTTTCTCTTTAAAGACAATCGCTTCGGTCTCAAAATAATAGATTTTATTGATTGAGACGTCTTCTCCTGATGGAATTCTTACAATCAATGCTTCTCCCTCTTCACTTACCACATTGCAGGCAAAGGAATCATAAGATGAGGTATTGATTTGTTCTATTTTACCGTAGAAATTGAATTGATCTCCGATTTCAAAATTCATGCGTTTTCACTTCCTTGTATAAAGATATAAGTTCCGATTTCTTTTAAAACATAGGAGGAATGATCTAGACTCGCATCCGCAGGCTCGCTGGATAATGCAAGTCTGTACCCTTCACCTACGACAATGGTTTCTTCTACTTTGAGTGGTTTGAAGACAATGATGATGTTTTCCTTGTTATTGAGATGGAACATCATCGATTTGGATGCGAGAGTCAAGACTTCAGCAAACTGTAAAAGGTCCGAGCTTGATTTCATCTTGAATCCTTCATGATTTTTTCTAAACTCAATGAGTTTTTTAATATAGTTGATATCCTCTTGATATAAATCGACGAGTCCCCAATCAAAGGCATTGATATCGTCTCCGGATTCGAATGAATTTTCTACACCTTTTTTGGTTCTGTAGCACTCTTGTCCACTATGAAGGAATGGAACTCCTTCAGAGAGTAAAACCATCGAGGTGGCGAGTTTCTGTTGCTTATGGATTAAATCAATGTCTTTGGTCAATGCCAAACATTTATCAAAGAAAGTATTGTTATCATGGCATTCAACATAGTTGATCGATTGGGAGGCATATTTGAATAAATATCTATTCGCAGCGCTGCCTAGAAGCATTTCTTTGACAACATCCGTCTTTTTTATGTTTCCTGTCGCGTATCCTTTGATTTTTAAATCAAAAGTAGCGCCTTTAATGGTTTCTCTAAAAGTATCGTTGAAAAACCCAATCGTATGGAGAACTTTTTTGTTTCCCATATGTGCCATTCGATCTGCCATGTTAGAGGAATACATCTTCCATCCCTCGCCAAAAACAATGATATGATTCGAGATGGCATGAAGTTCTTGACGGAGTTCATTCATAGTTTCAAAGTCAATCAAACCCATCAAGTCAAACCGGAATCCGTCGATTTTGTATTCGTTAACCCAGTAAAGGACAGAATCAATGATTAATTTTCGTATCATTTTTCTGTGGGTTGCCAAATCGTTTCTGCATCCACTCACATTGGTGTAAATTCCTTCACGGTCAACATGATAGGCATACCCTGGGACGAGTTTTTCAAATGGATAATTCACAGGGTCAAATACATGATTATAAACCACGTCCATGACCACGGAGATGTTGTTTGCGTGTAATGTGTCGATGGTTTGTTTTAATTCGTTAATTCTTGAATACGGTTCATTGGGATGAACCGAGAACCAGCCTTGAGGAACATTGTACTGTCTAGGGTTATAACCCCAGTTATAGGATTTTCCGGGATTCAACTCATCCACGCCATCAAAATCAAAAATCGGCATTAATTGAACATGGGTTACTCCAAGCGACTTAAAATAGTCTAGCCCTGCAGGATGACCTGCGGGAGTCTTGATTCCTTTTTCGATTAAGCCAATGAATTTCCCTTTGTGTTGAAACTTCATCTCTGGATCAATCGTAAAATCACGAACGCTCATCTCATAGATGATGGCATCTTGAATCTCGCCTTTAAAAGGGGGATTGTGCTTCATTTGGTAAGTCTTTTTCAAGTCAATCACAACGCTATATTCGCTAGCCGGTGACGAAGCGATGGCATAAGGGTCGGTTACGACTTGTTCTTTTCCGTTGACATACACATGGTAGCGATATAAAGCGCCATCCAAGTCTTCTTCAATCAATAGTCTCCAAACACCAGAGTTCGTATATAGCATATCTAAAATTTCAGGTTTCTCTTGAAGACGGACAAGCTCCAGTTTAACGTATTTTGCGACCGGAGTCCATATTTTGAATTTTGTCGATTTTTTTGTATAAGTATATCCAAGATCGTTTTTCTTGTAATTGTATACATTGTCAAACAAATCTGTTCTAACAATTTTTCCTGTGTAAAGTTCAGACTGTTCCATTTCGTCATTTTCAACGCAGTAGATCTTGCCAAGATCGATATATGCGTCAAAAGAACAGACCAACTTGACTTCCTCTCCGAGATCAATCTTTTGGATGATATCCAAATCGATGACTTCATCGTTTCCAACTAGTTTGAATGAAACAGTTTCGCGATAATTTTTCAGTGGGATAATAATGGTTAATTCATCAAAATTATCCAAATAAGGGTAAAAGGTTCTTGAGTCCATAAGTCGTTCCTATTCTAATTGAATGTTTTTAATACGTATTCTTTTAAAGATTCATATTCATTGGGTAGTTCTTTATTCAGCACCTTGACAAGAACGTCTTCCAAAATGACACCTACCATGGCTGGATTTTTTAGAACTGATAATTGAAGCACATCGGTTCCATCAATGCGAAGGTCACTCATTGATGAAATGACCAATGAATCATGCAAATTTTTGATTCGTTCGGATTGATCATTTGTTTCGCAAATAATCTGATTCATTGCATTTGTTTCCATACAAGTTTTTAGTCCATAACGGAACATTTGTAAAGGCTGAAATTCTGATTCTTGGGTATCGTTCATCAGCTCGATTACATTTTTCATATTCGCTTTTTCTAGATTGGAAAATCTCCAGTTTTCGGGGATTTCAGAGTGATGAAGGAAAAAGCAAAGCGTAAAAAAATGTGGGTACTGCAAGAGCGGAACATCTTTCTTTGATAATATAGTCAATCCTTCCTTTAGTTCAGGGAAAGCGGATGTGACTCCAAGATCAATCAGGCTTTGATATGCTTTTTTTCTGTAGGGATTCATCGATATTTTTTTGAACTCTTGGATGATTCTCTCGTTGGCGATTTTAGTCAGTAGCATTGATGATTTGGTGATAGCCTTTGCGGTTTCAGTTTCAATCTCAAAACCCGTTTTCGAAACAAATCGAAATGCACGAAGAATTCTTAAACTGTCTTCTCGAAAGCGAGTGTGAGGATCATTGATGGCGCGGATGAGCTTGTTTTTTAAATCGTCTTGCCCACCGACTTCATCAATGATTATACCATTCAAATTCATCGCCATTCCATTGATGGTAAAGTCTCTTCTGATGAGGTCGTCTTTTAAGGTTTTTGAGTATCGTACTTCTTCTGGGTGACGATGATTCTTGTATAGGCCATCACTTCGAAAAGTGGTAACTTCAAACGAATCCGTTCCATAGAATACTGTGACCGTGCCATACTTAATGCCAGTTGGTTTCACGCTTTCGAATAAGCTTATGACTTCCTCAGGGGTGGCAGAGGTTGTAATGTCTATGTCCTCTGTTTCTATTCCCAGCAAAAAATCACGGACAAAACCGCCGACAAAATAGGCTAAATGTCCGTGCATCGTCAATGTTTCCAAGACTTTTTTGCCATTTTCTAAATGTTTATTCAAGAGTAATCACCTATCACATTATATCATATTTACGATTCTTTTTTCCAAGAAAAAATAAAAGCATGTTATAATAAATCTGGTGGTAAAATGGTCTCGATTAAAGAGAAAGTACAAGGAGAACTGATTGTCAAAAATTCTAAATTCCTAGGATTTTTGATTCCAATCCAATCGGAGGCTGAAGCCTCGGTAATTTTGTCGTCATTGAAAAGTACTTATCCTAATGCAAGTCACTATTGTTATGCATATGTACTGGGAGACAGTGGCGTTTCTCAAAAAGCGAATGATGATGGAGAACCGCAAAAAACAGCCGGTATCCCAATATTAGAAGTACTCAAGAAGAACGATTTAACCAATATTCTCGCAGTCTCGATTCGGTATTTTGGAGGCATCCTACTTGGGGCCTCAGGACTGATTCGGGCTTATTCAAAATCGATTTCATCCTTGCTTGAATCGGTTAAATATACAAGCAAAAAGGATTACTATCGATATGCTTTGTCGGTGGATTACGCTACTCACAATCACCTGGAAAACTTCTTAAGATCGAATGTGACTGTCGAAGAAACAGTATTTCTTGAGAAAGTATCGATTGTGTTCTCTGTAATCAAGCAAAGACATACATCCATCATGAACAATCTTCATGAAATTCTCCTAGGAAAGAACGGGACCCAATTTCTTGAAGAGTATTCAGTCTATTCAGAAGACTAGAATAAATTGTTTAGGTTTTCAAACAAAGACACCAGGGCGTCAGTGAATAAATATCCCAGTATGAATGATATGACCACAAAAATAAGTCGGATTTGATCCGTCGAATTCGCCCGGAACAACCTAGAAAGATCTACTGCTTGTAAGGCTCTGAAAATAAAGAAAGTGGAAACGAAAAATAAAACAATTCTTAATATATAAAATATATTCGGATCTAGCAAAAGAATCACTCCAATACTGCGTCGGGAACGAATTCCTCCGACGATAGATTTGTATAAATATTAACGACTAACTCATTTGGTAAACATACCAACGGTTCCAAACTAGAATTGGTCGGTGGTTGAAGTTCACAGAGGTCTTTGGGACTTTCTTGGTACACGACTCTGATTTTACCATCTTCTACCAACAGTTTAATCCCTTGAATCTGATGCTCAAGTGCATAGGAATCTTGCGTATATAATTCTGTCATATCCTGGCTGATGGAACCGGGTACATAAAAAATACCTTCACTTGCCCTACCAACATCGATTTGATTAGCATATTCGGTATCATAGACAATGAATTCATCGGTATGGAGATCAATCATCAAAACCAAAGTATCCTTGTAAAATACCTTTGCGTATACGTAACCAGTTGAGCGGATTGTTTCCGCAAGTTTGAATCCTGAAAACAGAAGGATTCCAAACAAAAACAAAGTCCCAATCAATATCCAATCGTTTTTTTTCATTTAGCTTTCCTCCTTTTCTCCTTTTATTATAACTCATAACTTCTTTTTATTCTATCGAATTCTTTGAATCGAATCGACTTAAAATCGATAGATTCGAACTTCTTTGAAAGGTGGTTCTATGCGAAAAACACTATTGATTCTTTTATCTGGAATATTCGTTTTACTTCTTGTCGGATGTAACACTTTTAAAAATCCAAATTCGGATTATTGTGTTGAAGGAAACCAAGAAGGCGTTTTTTTATGCAAGAAAATCTACACATCCTATTTTGATACCGCCATCTCATTAACACTTTACGTGACAGAAGATGACACTTTTTCCGTTTCGGAAGTTTTTGATGATGTGGAGTCGATCTTAAGTCGATACCATCAACTGATGGACAAGTATCATGCTTATTCCGGGGTTGTCAATGTCTATTCCATTAATCACGCTGCGGAAGGACCTATTTCAATCCCAAGAGAACTGTATGGGGCAATCAGTTACGGTCTGGCACATGATGATGAAATCGTATTGGATCAAGTCAACTTATTCAATATCGCACTGAATCCGGTTCTTGAAGTATGGCATGATGCAAGAGAGAGCGCTCTATGTGAGGAATCGTTGTCACTCTTATACTCCGTATGCCCGATTCCTTCTGAATTCATTGATGAAGGCAATTTTGAAACCGACCCTGACAATATTTTAATGAATTATGAAAATAGCACCATCGAGTTTTTGGCAGATGGCATGGGAATCGATTTGGGTGGATACGGAAAAGGATACGTCAGTGAACTCATCACCGACATTCTCGACCAAGATCAAATCAAATACATTCTTAATGCCGGAAATTCAAATGTGAAAGCCGGCGGAATCAATCCCAACAATACGGACGGATTATATTATATCGCATTGATCAGACCCAGTTTTGACAGTCAAGTAGCGGCAGATTATTACGCAGTCCTCAAGATTCCATCGGATGTTTCCGTTGTCACTAGCGGATCCAATCAACGCTTCTTCATCGGCGAAGAAGACGGACTGGTATATCATCACATCATCGACCCTAGAACCAATTATCCTGGTGGGGAGGCATTGAGCGTTTCCATCATCTATGAGGACGGAGCTTTAGCAGACATCTATTCTACCGCCATCTTCTTGATGACTGTAGTTCAAGGTCAAACATTTGTCAATGAAACCGCGGGACTTGAAGCGATTTGGTATTTAGAAGATGGAACAACCGTGACTTCCGATGGATTTGAGACTTATTTATTTGAATTAAATTAGAAATAAAACAGGATTTCAATTGAATTTGATTTCCTGTTTTTTTTATAGTTGTGGAACGGATAGATGATTATTGAATAAATCGATGAGTTTCTTTCCAACATAACCTGTAAAAATACCTGTGGGTATCGAAAGCAAGATCATGTATGGCAGATAATAGATTAATGTCGGCGTTTCCAAAATGAAAATTGCGGCTATAATTTGTCCAACCATATGCATCAATGCACCAACAACCGATACACTCATGATCGATAAACTCTTAATGTTTTTGAGTAAAATCATGGCGATAATCGCCAACATTCCTCCGCTAATGGAAAGTGAAAAACTGATGAAAGTCGAAACAGGAGAAACCAGGGCAACAACCAGGATTCTAATGACAACGACAATGAAAGCTTCTTTTTTTCCAAAGATGTAGAGGATGATTAGTGTAACAATGTTCGCTAATCCGAGTTTGACACCGGGAATGATAAATAAAGTAACTGAAATCATTGATTCGACAATGCTTAATACAACACTGGCAGAGATCATGATTCCTAAAAATACAATTTTTTTTAGATTCATAGGCATTCTTCCAATCCTAAGAAAAATAGACGATTTCCGTCTATTTTGACTGTCTGATTAAATGATACAGCATTACAAGTGGCCAAAAGAACACACCAATGGCGACGACAACGAACCAATACTTTCCTCCAAAGAAATCAAAGAAGGTCAAATTGAAGAAAACAGCCAGCCCGACAATCAGAATATATCCGAAAAGTGCAAAGAAAAACTGACTTCTTCTCGCTTGAAGAAGTGCTTTTTGCTTCTTCTGTTTTTCTGGATAAGCATTCAATATATCGTCGGTATTACCAAATTCTTTAATCGATTTTTCAATGGCTTCATCGACTGGAGTTCCTTGTTCAACAAGGTCTTCTACTTTTTCTTCTAAACTAAGTGTAAGAATCTCGATTAACTCTTTTTTATCGTCTTGGTTGAAAAAATCTTTTAACAGCTTTGAAACAAAATGTTTGATTTTGTTCACTCAACATCACTTCCCAACATGTCTCTCATGATTTCTCGGAGCAACTTCCATTCTTCAATCATTTCTTTGTAATAAGCCTTGCCAAGTGAAGTGACGCGGTAGTATCTTCTTTTTCCACCGTGCGTTTTTTCACCGGTATAAGAAACAATCAGTTCCCTGGTTTCAAGTCTTCCAACTACGCTATAAAGCGTCGCTTCCTTGATGTTGAACTTGTTTTTGGTTCGATCTTTAATCTCGTTTGCAATTTCATATCCATACATGTCTTTTTCCATCAATAATTTCAAGATGATGGTATCGATATGACCTCTGATGACATCACTGTGAATCATGGAATCACCCCTAATGGTTTAGTACATATCCAATCGTAATTGCCTTCGGACCACAATGTGCCCCTACGGCAGGTGTTAACAAATAATCTTTGATTTCCTTTAATTCCGGTTTGGCAGCGAGAACTTGTTCTCTCAACCACTGTGCAATTTCAGGGTTATTCGCATGAATGATGAAGGGTTCAATGTCTTTTCCCTTCGTTTCTTCGAGGAATTTTTCTAAAACTCGTTCTACGGCTTTACTAAAGGTTCTGATTTTTTCAACAGTCACAACAGCGCCGTTTTTGTCGATTTCTAGGAGAGGCTTGATTTTCAATACATCAGCAACAAATCCTGCAGCATTTGATAATCTTCCGTTCTTGACTAAAAATTTCAGATCTTTGACTGCGAAATAAATGTGGTTATTGTCTCGAATAAAAGAAAGAGCTTCAACGATTTCATCCATTGATTTTCCTTCATTTGCTAAATCATGTGCCAAGAATGCCATTTTGCATTGAAGGTAGCCTACGGTTTTAGAATCAAATACGGTTACTTTGATACCTTCAACCATGTTTTTTGCAATCATTGCGTTTTCGTAGATTCCACTCATTTTAGATGAAATCGTAATGAATATCGCTTCGTCGCAACCTTCGTCTCTTAATTTCTCATAGGCTTCCAACATGGTTCCTGTGGATGCCATCGCAGTCCTTGGGAATAAAGAGGAATCACTTTCAATCATTTCATAAAACTGGCTTGCGGTCAATTCTTCAAAATCAACGTATTCTTTCCCACCCATTAAAATGGTGGAGCGGATGACTCTGATGTCATAATCATGGGGAATGTAATCAAGTGCTGAATTGGTGCATACTAATACGCCTAACTTTTTCATAAACGATTCTCCTCACATACTTTATGATTTCATTATATCTAGTTCACGTGATTTGTCAATATTATGGCGATAAATGCCCTTATCTCTTATAGTTTGTTGGTTTTCTTGGTTTCCGTGAGATGGATAATACGGCTTTTTTACCCTTCAGTTTTGTAAAGTTGCATTTTGCCATGATTTCATCAGCATATTTAGGTGGGACGGAGAAGAATGAAAACTCCGTTAAAATAGCGATGTCTTGAATGTCTTTGTTTTCGATTTGGACTTTCGAACGTACAAAATCAAGAATATCGGATACACTCAAATCAAAATTCTTACCAAGATTCAAATGGAATCTAGAGGACTTCGATGAATCTCTGTCAAATTTTTTCGTTTTGAATTCAAATTCTTCATTGATGTCCGCACTATTGATTGCCGCGTTGTTTTCTCTTTTCAGCATTTTTAATAGTGCGACGATGATTTGGTCCTCTGATAATTTTGTGCTGATGGCTTTATTCAGAATCTCATATTCTTCTTCAAAATTACCGGATTCGAATGTTCTAGTAATTTCTTCTATTAATTTGTCATTTTTGACATCTTGAACTTTGTCGTAAGTTGGGATGTTTCTTTTTTTGATTTTAGAATTGATGATTCGTTCGATTTCTTCGATTTGTTTCATTTCTCCCTTTGAAACTAAGGTGAAAGAATAACCGATATTTCCAATACGACCAGTACGGCCGATTCTATGGACATAATAATCCGCTTTTTCGGGAACATCGTAATTGAAAACAGCCTCAACAGATTTGATGTCAAGTCCTCTAGCAGCGACATCCGTAGCAATCAACACTTCGATCATTCCGTTATGGAATTTTTTAAGAACGTCTAAACGTGTCGTTTGAGGGAGATCTCCATGAATCTTATCACAGTTGATTCCTCTTTCAATCAGTTCTTGAGTTAATTCATCCACTTTGACTTTGGTATTGCAAAAAACCAAAGCGAGTTTCGGTCTGTAAATGTTTAGAAGCCGATATAAAGCTTCTGTTTTGTTTTCGCGTTTGACTTTATAGTATTGTTGTACGACATCGGTATTCGTTGATTCTTCTCCGATGACTCTGACATGCTCAGGTTCAATCATGTAGCTTTTCGCAAGATGCAAAATCGGTTTTGGCATCGTTGCTGAAAACATTAGAGTTTGGCGTTCAACTGGAAGTGCTTGAAAAACAGCCTCAATGTCTTCTTGGAATCCCATTTTCAGCATTTCGTCTGCCTCATCCAATACCATGAACTTGACATTTTCAAGTCTTAAAGTTTTTCTTCTTAAATGATCGAGGGTTCTCCCAGGAGTTCCAACGATGATTTGTGGTCTTTGTTTGAGAGAATAAATTTGTCTTGTAATCGGATCTCCGCCAAAAACAGTGACAATTTTACAGTTGTCTACGTATTTAGCCATTCTCATCATTTCATCGTGGATTTGGACTGCGAGTTCTCTCGTAGGCGCAAGGATTAATGCTTGAACGACGTTTTGAGTAAAATCAAGTTTATCCAAAATCGGAATTCCAAACGCAGCGGTCTTACCGGTTCCGGTGTGTGAATGTCCGATAACGTCATGTCCTTCCAACAATAGTGGGATGGTTTGTTTTTGGATGTCTGTAAATTCTACAAACCCCATTTCTTCAATTGCTTTTTCTATTTCTTTTCTTATATCCATATTTTCTTCTTTCTGCCATACTGACAAGTTATTATAACATATTTTAATTGATTTTTGAGGGGAATTTTGTCACAAAAAAAAGGGAGCACTACAGCTCTCCTTCTTCTGTAACATCAATGATTGAAATTCCATTTGCTTTGAGGTACTTGCAAGTAATGCCTTCTCCAGGAATGAGTTTGCCTGTAAAGCTTCCATCGTGGATGGTTTTATAACCACAAGAAGGAGATCCGTCTTGTAAAATTGCATGTTTACATCCTTCGCTTTGAAGGATGACAAGCGTTGCTTTTTTCCCGCGATCGAAATAAGCCGTTACGTCGTGCCCTTCTTTATCATAAACGGTTTCACCGTCTTCCATGATTTCAGATGGGATTCGAGGCGTCGATAAGCCTCCGAGTTGTTCAGGACAAATCGGAATGACTCTTTTCCCTTTTAATTTTTTGATCAGGTTGACGTCCATGTTGGACGCTCCGTCATATCTGCAGTGAAACCCGAGCAAGCAGGCACTGACTGCAATTACTTGTTCCATAGTAGACCTCTTTACAATTTATTCAAACGAGTCAATATCAATATTGATTCGTTTACCAATTCTTGATGCCGCTGCGTAAGATATCGTTCTGATTGCATTCGCAATCTTGCCACCTTTTCCGATGACGCGACCTAAATCTTCCTTATTAACAAGCACTTGAATCGTAATGGAAGCTTCATCTTCCGAAAATTTCTTCACCAATAAATCTTCGGGATGGATAACAAGTGGTGTAACCAAATCGAGAATTAACTTTTCAAAATTAACTGCCATAAGTGGGAGATCCTTACTTCGTTTTCTTTGATGCAAGGAAAGCCGCGTTCACGCCAGCTTTAGTGAATAAGTTTTTAACAGTATCGGTTGGTTGAGCCCCGTTGCCAAGCCATTTCAATGCTAATTCAGAGTTGATTTGGACAAATGCCGGTTCCTTCGTTGGATCATATTGGCCGATGATTTCCAAGTATTTTCCGTCTCTCGCTTTTTTAGCCTCAGCAGCTACGATGCGATAGAATGGGCGTTTCGTCGTTCCAAATCTTTGAAGTCTAATTTTCACCATGTTCGTTTCCTCCTGTTTATCAAAAATCATGAATATTTTACCAGATAAATGTCAAACTGTCAATGTTTTTTTCTTGACAGATGTAAATTTATTCTTCGAACTCTAAATGATCCATGTCGATTAAAGATTCCTCGACCTTTTTTATGGCTTTGTTTTGTAGTAATCTGACCTTTGTACTTTCATAATAAGGGTCGTCTACAAAACCAACCGCATAATTGAGTTTGTCATTGACATAGGTTATATTCACATGGAATTTTTTGATGTCTTTGAGTATTTTTTTACTTTTGAAGTAAATGATGAACCCTTTTCTTTTAACCATATTATCACACTTTCTTGCAGGAATGCACAGTATCGATATAGCAACTTTTCAACAACTCATTGAGACCGTCCGAAAAATCTTCAAGAGCGTGATTCAAGGTGCTTAGTTTTTGTTGGTAAGTGATGTAATCTTTATGAGTGTAGAGTTTCGTTTTGGATTCAATAAAGTTTTGAGCAATTTGTTTGAACCCCGGATAATGTTTTTTCATTGGCAAAGCTTCTTCATAAGTCGCTTTGTATTTATTGAATGTTTCAATTAAATTTCTTGTCTCTTCTTGACTTAAAAGACGATCCAACGCTTCTATGACATCTTTATAGAGAATGGATTGTTTCAATTCATCCGCTATTTCATATGTTTCTACAATCAATTCTGTTTGATTCATAAAATCACCTGTTCATATTATATCATATTCCTTCAAATATTTTCAGGATATCTTTTTCCGACAATTCTGTAACCTCGCCCAAGCCTAGGGAAGAATCCAGTTTGAGAGATCCGATTGCGATCCGCTTTAGATAAACAACATTGAGACCCACTGATTCAAACATTCTTTTAACTTGATGAAACTTTCCTTCTGAGATTCTTAAAATGCAGGTCGTTTCATCGATAATCTCTGAGTATGCTGGTTTGGTAAGATAAGGTTGGTCTTTGCCATCATTAATCGTAACCCCTTCTTCGAGTTTTTTAAGCGAAGTAATCGGGCTATCTAGTTTGACATAATAAGACTTGTATACATCTTTGTTGGGACTAATGATTTTGTGCAACAATGCACCATCCGTTGTCAGTATCAGCATTCCTTCCGTGTCTTTATCCAATCTACCTGCAATGTTGAAATCAAATCTCTGATATTTTTCAGGCAATAGATCCATCACTGTTTGATCAAAGGCATCTGTATTTGCAGATACTACTCCAGCAGGTTTGTTCATCATCAAGGTAATCGGGTTTTTGTAATAGATTTCTTCTTGATCAAAATAAACGATATCCGTCTCGGGATTGATGTTTTCAGAACCATCCTTCACAAGAATTCCATTGACTGAGACAATGCCTTTTTTCATTTGTTCCTTGACTTCTTTTCTTGTACCAAATTTTAAATTTGATAGAAATTTATCGATTCTCATGAGATTCCTCCTTAGAGAGTTCTGCCAATACTCTCAAGATTTCTGCGACAGACCACGCTTGTGCAAAACAGCCTTTCGATCCAAACCCGTCCAATCCGTCAAACACTTCGGCAATGCTATTGATACATCCTTCATCAAGCGTATTTAAGACTTGACGAAGTTTATCAGTTACTTCTTTTACTGCATTTTCTGAAAAGTTGTGAAGATGAAGCACTGCATAAAGATAAGTTCCCATCAAAAATCCCCAACTGGTCCCCATATGATAGGCATGGTCCCTATGAACGATATCGCCAGAATATTCCTTCATGAACTTTGGGTTGTTGATTGAAAGTGTTCTGATGCCATAGACATCCAAAAGTTCCTCTTTTACAACTTTTAATATTTGTTCAGATTGTGACTTTTCAAGCATTGAAAAGGGCAAAGAGATCGCATAGATCTGATTCGGTCTGATGGAAGGATCCAATGGGTCTACTACATCATAAAGACATTTCAAAGTAGAATTCCAGAATTTTGATTTAAAACTCTTCTTCACAAGTATTGCAAGTGTAGTATATTCCAAATTTGGAGATGGCTTTAAAGATTCAAAATGATTCATGATTTGGAGTGCATTGTACCATAATGCATTAATTTCAACAGGTTTGCCATGGCGAGGCGTAATGACTTCCCCATTGATTCTAACATCCATCCAAGTCACTTGATCCAGTCCTGAACCCGCATGAATCAATCCGTCTTTGTCCATGAAAATGAAGTTGTCCGTTCCTGATTTATAATGTTTGATTATCGACTCCATTACTGGATAGAACAGTTCTTCTACAGATGATAGGTCTGATGTGTACATATAATACTGATAGATTGCATGAATATACCATAAAGAGGCATCCACCGTATTATAGAATGGAGCCGATCCATGATCTGGAAACATGTTTGGAATCAAACCGTTCTTCTCATATTTCGCAAAAGATTTCAATACTTCTAGTGCTTCTTTATATCTTTTAGTCACCAATAGCAGGCCTTCAAAAGATATCATCGTATCTCTTCCCCAATCTGTAAACCAAGGAAATCCTGCAAGTACTGTCATTGCTTTGGTAGATTCACGGTAACAAACAAAATCGTCACTTGATAGGATTAATTTCGGGATGGCTTGATTGAGAATTTGATCATTTGATTTAAGAGAAGCTTCATGAACTAACGAAATACGTCTTAAACTCGTCTCGTCGATGATTCTTCGAGCACTTAGTTTATGGACTTGCTGATCCGAACAAACGATTTCAATTCTTTTCTTTTTTCCTTTTGTAAATTGAATCTCAATATCATAGGGCTGATAAGCATAATCGACGCGGTTGTCTCCAGTAGCTTCATCTTTTTCAAATCTGATCTCCGGAGATATTGGAGATTCTTTTTGAACGAATTCTCCTTCTGAAATCTTAAAATGAATGACTTCATTTCCTGAAGAAAGTATGAGATGTCGTTTATTTAACTCTGATTTAAAAATCAAAGAATCTTGCGTTGACACTTCCGAATGAGAGCGATTATTAAAAAGGGGTGTCAATATCAGTTTTAAATCGATGAGGGGATGGAATTCGTAGACAATGGCAACGGTATTATGTCCGTAATATGTAGAAATTTCTTTTGTCGTTAAGAAAAGATCATGCGTGTACAAATACCGCGGAAACCAATAAGTGGAAAATTCCATCAGAATGCCATTTGATTTTGATTCAGTTGAATCCGGACAAATAAAAGGAATCGTATTTCCCCCAAATTCAACTCTTTCAAGGATATTTTGAAGCAACACTTTTCGATTGGTTGGAGGGAGTTTGGATGCGACTAAAAGAGCATGATGTTTTCGTTCGCATTCCGAGGTCGACGAAAGACTGGAATAACCACCAATGCCATTACCTAAGACCCATTCGTTATGCCCGGGAAGATAAGAGTTCAGATTATTATTTTTAACTTGATCCATGGATGTTTCACCCCATTCAAACTGATTCTATTTTATCATATTCAAGGTGCTTTTTTTGAATTATTCGAAAGAAACATGGTATAATATATTTGGTGATAAATATGTTGTTAATGAAAGATATCATACAAGAAGGAAATCCGATTTTAAGAAAAAGAGCTGTTGATGTGACGGTTCCTTTAAGTGAAGTCGATTTTAGAACCATCAAAAAAATGATGGAATATGTAAAAAACTCTCAAGACCCTGAAAAAGTCGAAAAGTACGGACTAAGGCCAAGCGTTGGAATTGCAGCTCCTCAAATTGGCATACCAAAAAAAATGTTTTGTATGCACACAACCGATGAAAGAGGAGAGTATCTCTATTCTTATGCAATCGTCAATCCAAAGATTATCTCTTCTTCAGAAGAAAAAACTTACCTTCCTGGTGGGGAAGGATGCTTATCCGTTGACGAAGAGAAAAACGGATTGGTTCCTAGAGCTCAGAGAATCAAGGCAAAAGCTTTTTTGATTGATCTTGATAATGGCGAAGCAAGTGAAGTCTTATTGAAACTGTCCAGTTATCCGGGAATTGTATTCCAACATGAATATGACCACCTTCAAGGAATTTTATTCATCGATAAAGTCAAAGAATCCTTACCGGATTTGAAGCCTGTCATATTTACGGAAGAAGTACCTCAAACCGAATAAAAAAACAAAGGCATTCGATTAAATCCGAATGCCGTTTTCGTATACTAAAGCTAAGAGTAGTTTTAAAGCTTTTAGCTTTTTTGTTTTATTTTTTTTAGGGTAGTGATATAATGAGGCCGAAGGGATGTTTAAACCCTGAGGCTTGACCTCGTAAAAATCTCTTACACTTCGAGTG
>JAHIVB010000016.1 GCA_018816905.1 Bacillota bacterium | reverse complement strand
CGGATCGCGGTCAGCCTCGCGCAGGATGCCCACCATCTGCTCCTCGGAAAATCTTCCCTTCCTCATGGCTCCCCCTTCTTCTCTGGGGGTCACTCTCTCAAGTTTCAGCTGGTCCGAAAAGGGGCAGGCAGGTCACAGGGCCTTGGACAAATCATCAGCTACCTCAGGTACAATCTTACCAAACAAGTCCTTACAGAGCTTGCTGGCCTTTTCAATGTCTTCCTTGGAAGCTTGCTTACGCTTGATGACCTTAATATTCTTCCACTTTGCTGATTTAGAGAGGCTATCTACTGCATCCCTTGGCTCAAGACTGTCACCATCAATCAGAAGCTTAATCTCTCCAGCCATGAAAATTCTAGCAACTAGGAGAACAATCTCTCCTTCCGGCCACCCAAAAGGACGCTTAACAAACTGCTCCACCAGGTCACTCACATGAACAGAGTGGTTAATATCAAGCTTAAGCTTGATGAAAGTCGACACTTCCTTAACTGCTTCAGGATTGATTTGGACCAGCCCTTTGATAAGCTCCACCTGCCCAATATCATTACTGAGCAGGGTAGCTTTGACTTCCTTGCTTGGCTCATCACTGATTGTCTTAAGGAAGCCGAATTTACTGTACAAATTTTGAACAAGGTAATCCAGACCTGAGTCTATGGTCACCCTTGGGCTAGAGCCTTTTACCTCTAGCGTTTGGCCAAGCGCATAGAACTCAGCAGCCAGAATCAGGTTGGTCAGAAGGCCCGCAATCCTTTCCCTTCTGCCACGGTTCTGTTCTTGCCTATCACTAAGGATTTTTTTAGAATTTTCAGATGTTGAAGCATCACTCTTTGACAACACAAACTTGTTAACCTGAAGCCAAAGCCTGACTTCACGTCCAAGTTCTGGGCTGTCACCAAGCTTAATGACCAACCTTCCGTTGTGTTCTGATGAATACATGACACATTTAGTGTCATTGAAGAGGGCGTACTCACTGGACAGAGGTGTGATGAACTCTAAGGAAAGCTCCTGGTCAATCTTTGAACCATAAGGATGACCATCAATCAACCTGCTGAATCCATAGTCACGCTTGTTCTGGTTGTACTTGTGCTTAGATTTCTCATTGAGAATTTCATCAAAGACGAATTCACCAAGCTGCCTATTCTCTTCAGTTCCTGTAATATCAACTGTTTTTATCGCTTGGTCTACTTCTCGTTCTTCATTGGTCAAGAAGTAGTACAGGTCTCCATTCTTGCTAACGAGGGTCTGCTTTTCCAGCCTTTGGAGGCCAGCTTCAATTGTTCTCTTCAGGGCAAGTCTATCTGCATCAACTTTGTCAATGAAAAGAGTAACTAGATTGTCAACGTTTGGCTTTATGATATCTACATACCTGACCAGGAACAGCGTCTTAAGGAGCAGAACATCAAACGGGCGCTCCAGCCCATCGTTCTCAGAGGCCTGGTCAATGGTTCTCTTGACTGAAGTATCCAAGAAGCTTTCGATGGAAGGATAGAACTCATAGAGTGGAACTAATGCACCGATTTCTTTGTTAGAAATCTCTTTGGCAGCAGACTGGAAGGCATCAAGCATGGACCGCTCACCCTTGCTCAGGTGAAGGCCTGTTGCCCCTACCTTCCTAATGGCCTCAAATATTTTCTGAACAAGCTGGAAGTGGTAGGGCGCAAATGGGTAGTTCTCAACAAAATCCCTTGAATCTTTGTAGTTCTTCATCGAAGCGCTATCTTGAGAGAAGCTCAGTTGGTTCTTCAGGATATCGCCTTTCTCTGAGAACAACTGCTCTAAGGCAGCTATGACTTCTGCCTTCTTGGTCAGGAGGCGAGTCTGAATAACTTCATCAGTATTGGAGCTAGAAAGTGGAAGTCTGGTGTTGAACCGACCCTGAATCTTTGAAAAATCATTAGCTTTAGAGGCCTTAAGGTCACCCAGCACAGCATCAATGTCCTCCTGTGAGGTGACTACAACCCATGCTCTCCCCTGACACACCCTGCCAAGGTCTTCGGTAATGGTCTGAAGGTTGAGCATCAGGTGCCCATCATCACCGATGAACTGCCCTACCTCATCCACAAGGAAGATTATCCTGTGAGCCTTGCCTTTAGAGTCCAAGTACTCCTTGACCCGCTTGGCAAAGATATCAATAGTAATGCTCAGATTCTTCTCAGCTTTGTCAAAGATTTCTTCTGCTGAAGACTGGGACTGCCCCAGTGTTTGGGCAAGCGCTTGTGTCACCACATCCCTATTGAAATGAAAAGCGTCCCGCTCCTCAATCCAGATACAACCAGTGAGAGATTCGTAATTATTGCAGAAGTCTTTGTATTTTCCTTTCTCAGTAAGATACCGCTCAATTTCAGCAACATGAGGAGCATCAGAACAAAATCCCCTCATTTTATTGAAGACGCTCCAGAAAACATTAAGGATAGCTCCACGCCCGTCACGTGCATCTGCCTTGCTGTCTATGTTGAATAAGATAACATCAGTATCAGAAACTGTTGCTCTTTTTATATCTCCATAAAGTAATGAGTCTTTAATCTTAGATTCAAAAAACTGTGCTGCTTTCTTTTTCTGACCAGAAGCTGGGTCATAAGCTTCTTTGTTATTCAAAATGTAAGAAAGAATTTTCAAGAAGTGAGACTTTCCAGAACCAAAGAATCCTGAAATCCAGATACCCATCCGTTCGGTGGCATTAGGGTCATTGGGGTTATCTATTGCTTGCAAGTAGGAAGAAAGAAATTTCTGGAACAGCTTATCAAGCTCTTTTGTAACCACATACTCGTCAAGCTCCTGCCAAACGATGGCATCAGCATCCTGGTCAGCTTTAACCACACCGTTAATGTGCCGGAACAGGTCCTTGGCAAACAGGTCTTTAATCAGCATGGGGGAAATGCCTCCAAATCTCTAAGGAACCAGGGGGAACGCCCGGTAGTAGTTATTCTCTTTGAGTTTCCCAAACAATCTTAGGCCCTGACCATCAAAATGACCAGGGTAGAACATGACCAAAGGAGTTGAGTTCATCAATGGGTGAAGACTGTTCAGTAGGGTGTGACTTCTCAAGAGAGGGTAAGCGCTACCAACCCCTGAAAGGATAACCAGGTCGTTCTCCTCAGGGGGAGCAAGGGTGACAAGGTACTTGGCAATCTTTTCTTCATGGAGTGGCCCTTTCAGGGCCTTTTGAAGCTCTCCATCACCCTTATTCTTTTGTAGGTCATAAGCTTTATCAAGAATCTTTCTGTCTTTAAGGTATTGGACGATTGTTTCAAAGAGATTGAGGTGAGTGAACCTCAGAGCAGCGTTACGCTTCTTTATTTGAGATGTGATTGTACCAATAAACGCCCTTACAACAAGCTCATCAGAAGGGCTGTAATCAAAAATATAAAATCCAATTTCATTTCCAAGGCCAGAGTTAGACAGCAGTTCCTTGGATAAGAGCTTGTCTACAACCTGGTTCAACCTTTCTGATATTGTCTGACTCATTGGGTAGACTCCAAACACTTGAGCACATAATCCTCACCCTTGAAGGAGAGGTATTTCTTGATATCAGGGTGCAAGGCAAATGGGAGCAATGTCATCAACCTAGTAGAATCAATGACTTTTGCTTCTGCTAGTATCCTGAACACAACCTGCCTGATTTTCTTCAGCGTGGACTCCACCCAGTCACCAACTTCGGGGTCTAGGTGCTGACACTCTTCAAAGAAGCTGCTCCAATCATGCAGAGTAAGCTGCTTCTTGAAAGTTCTCTTGTGAGAACGGATGGTTGAATTCAGAAAGTCACCCAATAGATGGCTATGCTTGATGGCCGCACAGAGGAGAGCCTGCGTAGCTAACTCCTGGTTGCCATCACGGACCATCAGCCAGAGTTCTGAGGACATACCCTCAAGTCTCTTCCTAATGAGCTTGAGCATCCTCTTGGCGCTGGCAGGGCTCCGTTTCTGGAGGACGTTATCAACCACAATCGCCTGGTGGAATGTCTTCTCATCAGCACCACTGAGGAGAAGAGCAGCAACATGACGGCTCTCCTTGACCAGGAGGGAGCCAGCCACAATTTCACCATTGTAATTTCTTGATTTCAAGCAAACCTCTTCGCATCGTTTCAGAAGTCCCATCAAGCCTTGGGATACTCTCGTACATAACTGAATCGTTGGCAATTTTTTTCCACTAGACTGAAGGATACGCTCTGTGTTTCGACCTCTTCTCTGAAAGCAAATCCCCACCTTTAGGGCACATTCAAGCCTTATAGGTTGTCACTAGAACTTTGGGATACGTAGCACAGGGAGATAGACAATCAAAGGGGTAACGGCAGCTTAAGGCTGAGGTGAGAATCGGCTATTGCCCAGGAAACGTTCTAGTAATTGAGTTCTATTGGAATAAGGCTGTGGGCCGGATGATTAGAATCCAAAGCAGGGAGTGGAGCCGTTGGGTGGGGTCAAAGTTGGAGTGGAAGTAGCACTCTTATGAGCCATAAGCTTGAAAATCTAGCCATGCTATTAACCAAAACGTGGCTGCTTAACAAAAAAATAGTGGCACAGGAGTGGCACAAAACAGAGGGATAAAATAAAAGGGTTCACAGCTTTCACTGTAAACCCTTGAATTCTCTGGTGCCGAGGGAGAGAATTGAACTCCCCACACGGGGATTTTCAGTCCCCTGCTCTACCAACTGAGCTACCTCGGCGCGCGTGAGAAAGCTCAATTACCCGAACTGCAAGGCTCTTGGCAAGCGAAATCTTCCCGCCGGTGAACGCGGGCAGGCCCATGGGCCTATAGATTGCGCACAAGCATGCTCGCCAAAGAGCGCGCCAGGTCCCGGATGTCCGGCCTGTAAACCCCCTCGCGTATCTGGTGCTTGAGCCCGTCCAGGTAGGCCAGGCGCTCGTGTTCGTCCGCTTCGCAGCAGGCGGCCTCAGTCATCGGTGGATCGGCAAGAGCCCGATCATGATGCGGGGCGTGCGTAGTCATGGTGTCTCTCCTCTCCCAAGACTCAAACAAAACGTCTCCTGATGGCGCAACGTGCTCCAGCCCCTGGTCGGTCATAGGTCTGGCGTACGGTTCGGGCGGGGGCGTAAGCCCTTGCGGGAGCCTTCGCCCCCGCCCGGTGCTTGGCGAAGTCCCTTTCGCCCGATTTGGCGAAATCCTTATCCTGGTTTCCGCAGCGCCGGGACTGGTCGGTCAGTCCTGTCGCTGGCTTCTTATCGACCCCTCCAGGCAATGGGATTAGGGGGAATCTGCGTATTTGTTTAAGTACAATTATTGCTCATAAATTCATGGTGATGGCTTTCGCGGGGGCACGACAGGGGGAGCCTGTTCTGGTCGGCCTGGCAGGGCACAGAACCACTGCGCGCAGGGAGCGGCTCACAGCTATCTGCAGCCCTCTTGGCATCGCGGGCATCGGGCGGCTTGTCGGGGGTCGATGAACTGGCTGGAGAGGGCCGTGGACATCTTCAATAGACCTCAATGGACCCCCATTGCGAACACTTGTGCACTCTGCTACCCCCAGCCCATACGGGGTATTTCCCCCGGAACCTCAGGAGGTCTCTTATGCGCAACAGGCTTTGTATGACCCGGCTCTGCACTCTTACGCTCTGCCTCGCCTTTGCCTGCTCCGCCTTTGCCCCCATGGCCCTGGCGGCCGATCCGCCCCAGGACCAGCGCAAGCACACCAAGCTCGGCAAGTACGCCACGGCCATGGAGGCCTACGAGATGTGGCGCGCAGCACCAGGCTCGGTGTTCGTCGTGGATGTGCGCACACCCGAAGAGTACGATTTCCTGGGTCACCCGACCATGGCTCCCAACGTCCCGGTCCAACTCTGGGCAGGCGCGTTTGACGCCAAGAAGAAGGCCTTCCCCCTGGTGGACAACCCCAAGTTCGTGGAGGCCATGAAGCAGCGCTTCAAGCCCGCTGACACGCTGGTGCTCATGTGCCGTTCCGGGCACCGCAGCGTGCTGGCTACCCACAAGCTCGTCGAGGCGGGCTTCACCAACGTCTACAGCATGGTGGACGGGTTTGAGGGAGACAAGGTGGCGGACAAGGCCAGCCCGGATTTTGGCAAGCGCACCAAGGAGGGCTGGCGCAACTCCAAGGCCCCCTGGACCACGGACCTGGACGAGAAGCTGGTGTACCTCCCGGCGAATTAGGGGGAGGAAAACCTCCGGCGCGCAGGGGCTAAGGCCCCAACGCTGGAGCGAATCTGAAGACACAGGGCCAGCGGATCATCACCGCTGGTCCTTTCTATTTGGCCAACCCAGTTCCCCAAGCCAACGACGGCCCGCCGCCATTTCCGCGATTATCTAGAAACGCTCAAAAGCCGCCAGGCGCAATGCCATGGGCCAAGCCCCCCACAGCGCAAAACTCGCAGCCAAGGCGATGGCGCAGGAGCATTTTCAAAGCGAACACAGGGGCAGGGAAGGGGAGGGGGCCTGTCGCATGGTGTGCAATTTGAAAGAATCACGCGATATTTTGGTGTGTTAAATAAAGACCGGAAAATCTCTAGCGCTGATATGGCACAGGGAACCCCTATGTATGGCCCAGGGGGCAGGCCCGGCTCCGGCAGGGCAACGCCAAGCGGCGCACTCACTTCGGGAATTCGAACCAGATCTTGTCGCCCTTGCGCTCCACCTTGAGACAGACCATGCGGAACGTCTCGCCCTTTTCGTTCTTCAGGGTGACGGAGATGTCGAGCCGGCCTGGGCCGTCGGGCTTGGCCTCGATGTCGCGCGCGCCCGCTGTGGGGCGGAAGGCCAAGGAAGAGCCTGTGTCGCCAACCATGCCGCCAGTGACGACCTTGCCTGCGGAATACACGTCCACCTGGTACGCCGAGCCAGGCTTGAACTCGATCTCCTGGCGGTAGCCCGGATACAGCCCCCAGCGTGGCGATGGGCTCAGGCTGGACCAGGTCACGTCCACGCGGTCCACCTTGGGTGCGCTGCTGCAGGCGGCAAGGAGCACGCTGCCGAGAAGCAGTGTGCTCATGACCAGGATGATTCGCGATAGGCGCATGGCTGCCCTCCTCAGAACTCGCGGTCGCAGGAATATTTTGCCCCCCGGGACGGGGTGGCGCAACGAATTCAATTCGTTGCAAGACTCGCGCCCGGTTCGGCCGCCCTGGGTCAGCGCTCGTCGGCCGACCCTGTCGCCACGGTATGAACAGTGCCGCGGATCGTTCCGCGCTTGGGACGGCAACCCAGGCACCGGCGGGGCTGTATGCGTTTTAAACACTGATAGTCCTTGACAGGGCTCCATTGCAAGAACACACCTCTGGCATGTTCGCACACCTCCGCCCCACCCTCGCCCAGGCCTGCATGGCCCTGCTTGTCCTGGCCCTGCTTGTCCTGGCCCTGATCAGCCCGGGTCTCGCGGTGGAGCCAAAGCCCGCGCCCGGCCCCACGGCAAGCACGGCCGCAACCCTCATCATCGTCGAGGAGAACGATTTTTTCGCGGGTACTGACGAACGCTACACCAACGGCATCAAGCTTACCTGGATCTCCGGCGACCTCAAGAAGTACGCCGAGGACGAGCGCCTGCCGGACTTCGCGGTGGAGTACCTGCGCGCGTTGCCCTTTGTGAACGAGCCCGGCCAGCAGTACAACGTGTCGCTGTCCCTGGGCCAGAACATGTACACCCCGTCCAACACCCAGACCGAGGCCCCCCAGCCTGACGACCGGCCCTATGCGGGCTGGACCTACTTCTCCCTTGCCTTGCACGCCAAGACGCCCTTCCAGCTCGACAGTTTCGAGACCAGCCTGGGCATGGTCGGGCCCTCCGCCCGCGTGGGCGAGACCCAGAACAACTACCATACCCTCATGGGCTTTCCCCGGGCCGAGGGCTGGCGCTACCAGATCCATGACGAGCCGGGGCTCATGCTCTCCTGGCAGCGGACCCTGCGCGCCCTGCGCGTGGACCTTGGCCGCGACGTGGCCTGGGACGTGCTGCCGCACGCCCGCGTCACCGTGGGCAACGTGCTGACCCACGCCGCCGCAGGCTTCGAGACGCGCATCGGCTACCGGCTGCCCTGGGACTTCGGCACCTCGCTCATCCAGCCCGGCGGAGGAGTCAGCGCGCCTGCAGACCCGGACGATCCACGTCTGCGCCAGGACACGAGCTTCGGCCTGCACCTCTTTGCCGGGGCAGAAGGCCGCGCCGTGGCGCGCAACATCTTCCTCGACGGCAACACCTGGGAGCATAGCCAGCACGTGTCGAAACGGCCGCTGGTGGCGGACATCATGGCGGGCATCGGCCTGGTGATGGGCAGGGCAAAGCTGACCTACACCCATGTGTACAGAACAGAAGAGTACGACGGGCAGAAAGGCCCGCAGATGTTCGGCTCCGTCAGCCTTTCGGTGACGTTCTAGGCGGTGGGGCGCCGCTTCGCTCAGCGTGCGCGGCAGCCCCGGCGACAGAGGGCGGCTTAGGCTTTGGGCTCTCCAGGAGCAGCAGGAGCGGCCTCAGACTGACTGGGCTCGGCCTGTCCGGGCTCGGGCTGGCCGTGCTCGATGGGGTTGCCGTACTCGTCATATTCCACAGGACGGCCTGCGCTCTCCTGCTTGCGGCGCAGCTTTTCTTCCTTCTTCTTCTTCTTGGCCAGCTCCTTGGAGCGCTTCTCGTACTGATAATTCGGCTTTGCCACGGGCCTTCCTTTGCAATTGGTTCAGGGGATATCGGGGCGCAACGGCGACTCGGGATAGGATGTTACCCTTTCCCGCAGACCCTGGCAACGACTTTGCGCCCCGCCCGCCCCGTCAAGACAAGGCCCGCAACGTTCAGGTGAACAGGCAGATCTTGCAGTCCTTGGCGTAGCGCAGAAAGTCCTCTGCGGTCCAAACCACAACGCCCTCCCGTGGCATCCCCCAACAAAGCCGAAAGGGCTGTTTCAGGTTCCTCCTGAAACAGCCCTTTCGGCGTAATGGGGAGTCCAGAGGGCCTCAGGCCCTCTGGCGGGGTCCAAGGGGCACGCCCCTGGTTATTGAAATTTCTCTTTCAGCATGGCCAGCAGGCGCGGCAGCACGGCCTCTGGCCGGAGGTCGGTGAGGCATTTGCGGTCAAGTTTGCAGGCGGACTCGTCGCAGGGCTGGCAGGGCAGGCCCAGGCTGACGTCCTGGTGTCCGGGGCCGGGGTAGGTCCAGGCGTTGCTGGTGGAGCCGCGCACGGTGAGGGTGGGCGTGCCCACGGCCAGGGCGAAGTGCCGGGGCGAGGAGCAGTTGCCCAGGTGCAGGTTGGCGAGGGACTGCACGGCGGCCATTTCGCGCAGGGAGAGCATTTGCTCGGGCAGGATCAGGCGTGTCGCGTCCAGGCCGGAGGCCAGGGCGAGCTGGCGGACTTCGGCCACGAGGTCTTCCTCGCCTGGTCCGAAGAGCAGCAGGTACTTGAGGTCCGGGCGGATGTTTGCGGCCAGGGCCATGAGCCGGGCGTAGTGCGCGGCGGGCCAGAGGCGCGTGGCCCGGCGGTGGGTGGCGTCCACGGTGACGAGGCTGTCCTCCGGGCGGATGCCATAGTGATGCAGCAGGGCTGCGGCGTTGGTCTTTTCGGCCTCGGTGAGGTACAGGCGCGGCGGGTCGTTTTGCCAGGGCACGTTGAAGGCGTGCATGACCACCCCGGCCTTGCATTTGGCGGCGTAGGGGCCGCTCACAGGCGCCCAGTGGGTGTAGAAGGGCAGGTTGTACCAGGGCGGCGGGTAGGAGAGCTTCACCGGCGCGTCGGACAGGGCCAGTACCCAGCGGATGCGCGGCAGCTGCTGGAAGTCGATGATCAGGTCGTAGCGTCCGCGTCCGCCGCCGGTGCCCACATGGCGGTAGAACTTCAAGCTGTCAAAAAAGCTCAGCTTGCGGTCCAGCGCCCAGACGTGGGCGACCTCGGGGTTGTTCTCCAGCACGGGCGCGCACTTCTTCTCCGTAAGCACGTCGATGTCGGCCTCGGGGAAGCGGGCCTTGAGCATGTGGATGCTCGGCGTGAGGAGCAGGACATCGCCGATCTGCCGCAGCTGGCAGCAGAGGATGCGCCGGGGCTTGAGCTCGGCCAGGCCGGCGGTGCGGTGCTCTGTGGGGCTGGGCATAGGCTAGTCCTTGGCCACGCAGCCGTACTGCATTTCGTACAGGCGCTGGTAGATTTCGCAGCGTTTGAGCAACGCGTCGTGCGGCCCCTGGTCGATGATGCGGCCGTTGTCCATGACCACGATGCTGTCGGCGGTGAGGATGGTGGACAGCCGGTGGGCGATGACCACGCTGGTGCGCGACTGCATGAGGTTCTCCAGGGCCAGCTGCACGATGCGCTCGCTCTCGGTGTCCAGCGCGCTGGTGGCCTCGTCCAGGATCAACAGCGGCGGGTTCTTCAGAATGGCGCGGGCGATGGTCAGGCGCTGCTTCTGACCGCCGGAGAGCTTGACCCCGCGCTCGCCCACCATGGTCTGATAGCCCTCGGGCAGCTCCAGGATGAAGTCGTGGGCATAGGCTGCGCGGGCCGCAGCCTCGATCTCGGCCTGGGTGTAGTCGCGCACGGCACCGTAGGCGATGTTCTCAGCCACGGTGGCGTTGAACAGGAAGGTGTCCTGGGCCACCATGCCTGTGGCGCGGCGCAGGCTCTTCAGGTCGTATTCCTTGAGGGAGTGGCCGTTCAGGGTGATGCGCCCCTGCTGCGGATCGAAGAAGCGCGGCAGCAGGTTGGCCAGGGTGGACTTGCCCGAGCCGCTGGAGCCGACGATGGCCACGCGCTCCCCGGCCTTGACGGTGAGGTTCACGTTTTCCAGGGCCGGGCGCGGCGTGTTGTCGTAGCTGAAGGTCACGTTCTCCAGCGCCAGCTCGCGGAAGGGCTCGTCGAGCGTGAGCGTACCGCCCTTTTCGCTCACCAGCTTGGCCATGTCCATGATCTCGAACACGCGCTCGGCTCCGGTCAGGGCCATCTGCAAATCGATGTTGGTGGCGTTGATGCGCTTGATGGGCTCGTAGAGCAGCGCCAGCGAAGTGAGAAACGACAGGAGCGCGCCCGAGGTCAGGTCGCCGTGGATGACGCGCGTGCCGCCATACCAGAGCACCAGCCCGGCTGCGAAGGAGCCGATGATCTCCATGATGCGCGAGGACTGCTCCGTGGCGCGGATCTGCTTGCAGCTCACGTCCACGTAAACATGTGCCTCATCGTTGAAGCGCTCGCTCTCGCGCTTTTCCGTGGCAAAGCCCTTGATGACCTTGATGCCGGACAGGCCCTCCTGCAACAGCACCGAGACATCGGACACGCTGGTCTGGGCCTTGCGCGCCAACTTGCGCAGCCGTTTGCTGAAGGTAATGAACGGGTAAAGCACCGCAGGCATCACCAAAACGCCCCAGAAGGCCAGCTTCCAGTCCAGGTAGAACACGTAGAAGGTCAGGCCGATGACCGTGAAGACCTCGCGGATGAGCATGATGAGCGACGGCATGCTGGTGCGCACCAGCCCGACATCGTTCAAGATGCGGCTCATGAGCATGCCCACCTGGGTGTCGTTGAAGAAATTCATGGGCAGGTACATGATGCGGTTGTAGAGATCCTTGCGGATGTCATTGATGGCGTAAAGCCCAGCCGTGTTCATGTAATAGACCTGGATGAAACGGAACACGCCCTTCAAGGTCATCAGCCCGATGACGCCAAGCGTCACCATCTGCAACGCCAGCATGTCCTTCTTGATCAGCACGTCGTCCACCGCGAGCTTCACCAACCAGGCCGAGGCCGCAGCACACGGCGCCACCACGAACATGCCCATCACACCCAGGACGATGCGCTTCTTGTAGGGCATGAAATACGTCAGGCTGCGCTTCATCAGGCGCAGGGAATGCTGGATTCCGCTAGTCTTTGTCTCGCTCAAGTAGCGCTCCCGCGAACGTTGCTCCGCCAGAATCGGCAGGGTCGGCCCCATATACCCGGACATGGCAGGTCCTGGCAAGGCGGGCAGGAAGAGGCCTCCGGCGGCCAGGGGCGCTGCCCCTGGACCCCGCCTGGGGCCTGAGGCCCCCGGACCCCCTCATTGGCCTGGGCCGGGGGTGGCATGGGCAGGGGCGTCGGCTGGGCTGGTCGCAAACAATGTGTTCGGATTTTCGAGGGGAGACCCTCGAAAATCCGAACACGGTTGGCCCTTTTTAAGAGGGTTGGTGAAGAGGCCAAGAGAAAGGCTCTCTCCCGTGGTTCCCCTAAGAAAGCCGAAAGGGCTGTTTCAGGTTCCTCCTGAAACAGCCCTTTCGGCGCTATGGGGAGTCCAGAGGGCCTCAGGCCCTTTGGCCGCCGGAGGCAGAATCTTGGCTGGGGTCCAGGGGCAGCTCCCCTGGCTACAGGACTTCGGGCGAGGGGATGGGCACCACGAAGCGGCCGCCCCAGGCCCGGAGGTAGTCGAGCTGGGTGATGATCTCGTCCTTGATGTTCCAGGGCAGGACGAGGACGAAGTCGGGCTTGCGTTCAGCGATGGCGGAGGGCGGGAGCACGGGGATGCGGCTGCCGGGCAGGAACAGGCCCTGTTTGTGCGGGCTTAGGTCGCAGACAAAGGCGATCTGGTCGGGTTTGACGCCGCAGTAGTTCAGCAGGGTATTGCCTTTGGCGGCGGCGCCGTAGGCGGCCACGGTGCGCCCGGCGAGCTTCTGTTCGGCCAAAAAGCCCAGCAGCTCGGCCTTGATGCGTTCGGCGCGG
>JAHIVB010000006.1 GCA_018816905.1 Bacillota bacterium | reverse complement strand
GTATATCCAGTTTTGAAAGAAGAGTCTGGTGACGATGGCGAAGTGGACACACCTGTTCCCATACCGAACACAGTAGTTAAGCACTTCAGCGCCGATGGTAGTACGTTTGTGCAAGAGTAGGACGTTGCCAGGCTTCTTTCTGAAAGAAAAACCGTAGAGGAATCTACGGTTTTTTGTTTGTATATTGTTATTTCAATTATAATACCATATAATGAATTTACTGATATCTTAAGTGCTAGTCGAATGGGAGTTCATAGAAAATGAAAAAAACTATTTTATGTGTTTTGTCATTACTCTTTGTGTTTATCACAATCGGATGCGCCAAAACGACTCAATTTGAAGTTGGCTCCAATGAAAATATTCAAGATAAAATTCATAGAGTCATGAGTGCATTTGAAGAGAGTGTAGAGTATTTCATTTCAGGACAGGCTGATGACGAAATCCATGTTCTGGAAAGCGAAGACAATATATATCAGCCTGAAGACTACATGTCTACTTACAACTCCATGGATATGCAAGATCAAGTGATGAGTGCAAATTATCGGTTATATGAGCACTATCAATACGTCAGTCGTATAGTCGAAATGCTCGATTTTAGCTTACCAAGAAACCTTACGACATTTACTTGTTATTTAAATCTTCAAACCAGCGAACCAACAGAGCCTTTTGAAGTCTATATCAAAGATTTTGAAATAGATTACATTCTTATGGAGTTTATCGTTCCATATTCATTTCCATATACCATTGTAATCGGCTTTGACGAAGAAGAAAAATTAGATATCTATGTTCGAATTCAATCCGAAAATAGTAGCAATTTATCCCTCTCTGTGTTCCATTTTAATGAAGATAAAGAATCAACTGATTATCACAGATATTTGGATGGAACAGAGAGCATTACCAAAACGAATTATCAAACGAAAGAAAAATATTCGTACAGTACACATGATTTTAACAGTGTTGTATATTATCCCGACTGGAATCAACTGGAGTACCAGTTCTATGAAGATTCTTGGGAATTGGATTTTATCAGTGAAAGAGGACAATATTTTTCTTATCAAGTTACAGAAGTCGGCGTAACGATTGGTTGGCAGATATTAGAATCAACTGGTTGGGATTATGTTCAAGCATCCAATATGGGCTTAGAACAAAATGCGGGGGATGGTATTTATGTCGGTGAACTGAACATTTATCATCCAGAAACCGATACTCTCATTAATGTATTGAGGCCCGAGGATGGAATTGTAAGCGTCTATCTCATCAAAAACTTTAATCCATCGGAGGTAACCGATTCGATTATTGATTTAAGTACATATGGTTTAACTTTATCAAACACCGAATTAACTCTTTCTTATATTGAACAAACGAAAGCGGAGCAACAAGCCATTGTTGAAGAATTAGAAGTTAGATATTCTGGCGAAAATATCGTTTCTGCATTTAACTATATTTTTGAAAAATACTTAGATTAATTTGCACTTTGAAGCAAAGCCCTCCTCAAATGTGGGAAGTTTTTTTCATTTATGATATAATATATCTAGGGATACGAAGAAGTCAAATCAAAAGAGGCGATTTGTTTGAGTCAGATTCCGATGAATGTCATGCAGACGAGAATGATTGAAGAACAACTGATTGCGAGGGGTGTAACCAACCGCGAAGTGATTCGGGCATTTTTCCATGTGCCTAGGCATCTGTTCGTTAGAGAACAAGATCAGTTCTATGCCTATGATGACTGTCCACTTCCCATCGGGTTCCAGCAAACAATTTCTCAACCTTATATTGTTGCTTTGATGATTGAGGGGTTGAAACTTAAACCAACTGATCGTGTCCTGGAAATTGGGACCGGATCCGGATACCAAACTGCAATTCTAGCTGCACTCGCAAAAGAAGTATTCACGATAGAGAGAATTCCTCAACTCTTGGAACATGCAAAAGAAGTCTTAGCATATACTGGAGTTAAAAACGCAATTTTCAAACTCGGGAATGGATATGATGGATGGAAAGATCATGCGCCATATGATGCAATCATCGTTTCTGCAGCAACCAATGAACTTCCAACCAATCTTCTGGAAGAATTGAAAGTTGGTGGAAATATGGTCGTTCCCTCTGGCGGAATGTTTACTCAAAAACTGCTCTTGATTCATAAAGGCGAAGACGATTACACTCAAAAAGTACTTTGCGATTGCCGTTTTGTCCCGATGATTCATGATTAATAAAAAATTCTCGGAAAACCCGAGAATTTTATTTTAGTTGAAACAAATAATCGAAATTACAGTCGTTAAACTCTCTCAATATGAATTCAATTTCATCCAAATTGAATTCATGAAGTCCTAGTAGTTTCAATTCTAATTGCTTTTTTGTAATGTTCATTTTCTTCGCAAGTTCATTCACAGAAAGATGTTTACGCACCATTTCAGCTTTTAAATTGGCATAGACCATAAAACCACCTAATTTAGGAATATACGCAAATGCGTATCTAATATCTTAATGATATATGCATACGCATATCTTGTCAATCCTTTCGCGTTTTTTCACCGAAACAATGATTGCGTATGCATATGCTGTTTGATAGAATAAGGTTGGAGTTGAGAACTATGACCTTTTATGATCGCGTCAATGAACAAATGAGAATACAAAACAAGACTAGAAGAGAACTATCCGAGCAGTCTGGAATATCTTATTCTACACTTCAAAGTCTTTTCGCTAGGCAATCAAAAAATATCGGAATTGAAACCATCCGCTTGATTTCTAAATTTCTAGGAGTTTCGGCGGATTACTTGATTACCGGAGAAGAACCTTTTTTGATGTATGTAAGCGAAACTGACGCTTCAGGGTATCTTTCTACAGATAAAAAGATGGTAAAAGAAATCATTAGAATTTTTAATGAAGTCGATATTCAATCGAAAACCAGAATATTGTCTATGGCATATGAACTCGAGTCAAAACTCAAATCTATCGACAAATAAATCGAATCTTGGATAGGAGTGAAATGCTTGATTTTCGAGCATTTCTTTTCTTTTTTAGATTCGTTAACAAATCCGAAATTTTATAGTTGACACACCACGAACCGTAGTGTATAATATAAATGCTGTAAAAAGATATGATTTTTAGGTTGCCCAGGCAGCCTTATAAAAACGAGACAAGCGCACCTCCCGGGTGTGTGGGTATGAAAGGAGGAAAAATAATGCCTACAATTAACCAGTTGATCAAGAATGGTCGTCATGACAAGACAAGAAAGTCAAAAGCACCACAATTAAACATTGGTTTTAACAGTTTGCAAAAGAGATACACCGATCTCTCCAGTCCCCAAAAACGTGGCGTTTGCGTTCGTGTAGCCACAATGACTCCAAAGAAACCAAACTCAGCGTTACGGAAATATGCACGTGTTCGTTTATCGAACGGTGGTGAAGTAAATGCATATATCCCAGGAATTGGACACAAACTTCAAGAGCATAGCGTTGTTTTAATCCGTGGTGGCCGTGTTAAGGACCTACCAGGTGTCCGCTACCACATTATTCGTGGTACACTTGATACGACCGCTGTCGCTAATAGAATGCAAAGTCGTTCTAAATACGGAGCAAAGAGACCAGCTCCAGCAAAAAAATAAGGTTTATATTCTAAAATCGAAAGATATCATTTGAAAGGAGGAGCATCCTTATGCCTCGTAAAGGGAAAGTTGCAAAAAGGGACGTATTACCAGATCCTATTTACAACTCAAAATTAGTGACGAAACTAATTAACAGTATTATGCTAGATGGAAAAAAGAACTTATCGCAAACAATATTATACAAAGCTTTTGAAAGAATCAGAGAAGTGACGGGCAAAGAGCCTATCGACGTATTCAACGATGCTTTAAACAACATTATGCCGGTATTGGAAGTTCGTAGTCGCCGTATTGGTGGACAGAACTATCAAGTGCCGGGTGAAGTTAGAAATGACCGTAGAGTGACTCTCGGGCTTCGTTGGTTGGTTCAATACTCTCGATCCAGAAATGAAAAGACGATGGAAGAGAGATTGGCCAAAGAAATTATGGACGCAGCGAACGGAATCGGATCTTCAGTCAAGAAAAAAGAAGATATGCACAGAATGGCAGAAGCTAATAAAGCTTTTGCACATTATAGATTTTAATTAGGAAGGAACCAGTTATGGCACGTGAATATAGTTTAGACAAGACACGTAATATCGGGATCATGGCTCACATTGATGCTGGAAAAACCACGACAACTGAACGCGTTCTTTTCCATACCGGAAAAATCCATAAAATGGGTGAAACTCATGATGGCGCAAGCCAAATGGACTGGATGGAACAAGAACAAGAACGTGGTATTACGATTACTGCCGCAGCAACTACCGCTTTCTGGAAAAATCATAGAGTAAACATTATCGATACCCCAGGGCACGTGGACTTTACTGTCGAAGTTTCGAGATCCTTACGTGTACTAGACGGTGCTGTAACGGTATTAGATGCTCAAGCGGGGGTTGAACCTCAAACAGAAACGGTTTGGCGTCAAGCAAATGAGTACAGAGTTCCTCGCGTTGTTTTTGCGAACAAAATGGATAAGACCGGTGCGGACTTTGAAGCAGCGATCAAATCAATCCATAAACGCTTAGGCGCGAAAGCGGAAGCAATCCAATGGCCGATGGGCGCAGAGGATTTGTTTGTTGGAATCATCGACTTAGTCGACATGAAAGCTCACAATTATGATGGCGGAGCTGATGAAGTTGCAGTAGTGACCGACATACCAGCCAAATATCAAAAAATCGCTCTAGAAAAAAGAACACTTCTTGTAGAAGCAGTTGCAGATTTCGACGAAGATTTAATGTTACTCTATTTGGATGGAGAAGAAATTTCTCCTGCAGCTTTAAAGAAAGCAATCAGAAAAGCAACATTGACCGTAGAATTTTTCCCGGTCATCTGCGGATCCGCTTTCAAAAATAAAGGCGTCAAGCTTATGCTTGATTGCGTCATCGCCTACTTGCCTTCTCCGGTAGAAGTACCTCAGATGGTAGGATTTAACAAACTTGAAGAAGAAGTTATCGTCGTTCACGACGATAAAAAAGAATTCGTCGCACTAGCATTCAAAGTCATGACCGACCCATTCGTTGGAAGGTTAACATTCTTTAGAGTGTATCAAGGTGTAGCGACAAAAGGTTCTTATATTTTAAACTCATCAAAGAACAAAAAAGAAAGATTGGGCCGCTTGCTTCAAATGCATGCAAACCATCGTACTGAAATCGACATCGTTTACTCCGGAGACATTGCAGCTGCCGTAGGTCTGAAAGACACTACAACAGGAGATACGCTTTGTTCTGAAAAAACATTTGTTGTTTTGGAATCAATGAAATTCCCAGAGCCTGTCATCTCCGTTGCTATTGAACCTAAAACGAAGAATGATCAAGACAAAATGGGTGTTGCCCTTTCCAAACTTGCTGAAGAAGATCCAACCTTCCGTACTTACACGGACGAAGAAACAGGACAAACCATCATTTCCGGAATGGGCGAGCTCCATTTGGAAATCATTGTTGACCGGATGAAACGTGAATTCAAGGTTGAAGCTACAGTTGGTAACCCACAAGTATCTTACAGAGAAACCATTAGACAAGAAGCACAGTGCGAAGGTAAATTCATTCGTCAATCAGGTGGACGCGGTCAATACGGTCACGTATGGATCAAGTTTGAACCGAATCCTGGTAAAGGATACGAATTCGTCGACAAAGTCGTCGGAGGCGTGGTCCCAAGAGAATACATCAATGTTATCGATAAAGGTATTCAAGAAGCATTACCTGGTGGTATCATCGCCGGTTATCCGCTACTGGACATCAAGGCAACGTTGTATGATGGTTCTTACCATGAAGTTGACTCATCTGAAATGGCCTTTAAGATTGCTGCTTCCATGGCTTTGAAAGCCGCTAAAACAAAATGTAACCCAACACTTCTTGAACCGATTATGACTGTAGACGTCGTGTCACCTGATGATTACTTAGGTAACGTCATCGGAGACTTAACCTCTAGAAGAGGAAGAATCGAAGGACAAGAATCTGTAGGTAATGCACAGAAGATTTCTTCAAAAGTTCCTTTATCCCAAATGTTCGGATACGCTACGGCGCTTCGTTCAAACACACAGGGAAGAGCAACCTCAACAATGCAATTTTCGCACTATGAAGAGTGCCCAAAATCCATTTCGGAAGAAATCATCAAAAGACGCAACAGTTTGTAGTCGCTTGATAACATAACTATTGCAAAAAAAATCACTTTGTTATACAATAATATCGAAAACAATTCCGCAAAAAATGCGAATATTAAGAAAAAAGGAGAATATAACAATGGCTAAAGCTAAATTCGAACGTACGAAACCACATGTTAATATCGGAACCATCGGTCACGTTGACCATGGAAAAACGACTTTAACTGCTGCTATCACTACAGTTCTTGCTCAACAAGGTTTTGCTAAAGTAACAGACTATGCTTCAATTGACTCCGCACCGGAAGAAAAAGCAAGAGGAATCACGATTAATACCGCTCACATTGAATATGAAACTGCTAACCGTCACTACGCACACGTAGACTGCCCAGGACATGCTGACTATGTCAAAAACATGATTACAGGTGCAGCACAAATGGACGGCGCTATCTTAGTTGTATCTGCAGCTGACGGCGCAATGCCACAAACCAGAGAACACATCCTTCTTGCTGGTCAAGTTGGTGTTCCAAAAATGGTTGTTTTCCTAAACAAAGCTGACATGGTCGACGATCCAGAATTGATCGAACTTGTTGAAATGGAAATTCGTGAATTACTTGATGAATACAACTTCCCAGGAGACGAAACTCCAATCATCGTTGGATCTGCTTTAAAAGCTCTTGAAGGCGATGCAGACAGCCAACAAAAAATCAGAGATTTAATGGCTGCAGTTGATGAATACATTCCATTACCTGAAAGACCAACCGACAAACCATTCTTAATGCCAGTCGAAGACGTCTTCACAATTACTGGACGTGGAACAGTTGTTACCGGTAGAGTTGACCGTGGAACAATCAAAGTTGGAGAGACTATCGAAATCATCGGTATCCGCCCAACAAAATCTGCAGTTGTTACCGGCGTTGAAATGTTCCGTAAATTACTTGACTTTGCTCAAGCTGGAGACAACGTAGGTTTATTGCTTCGTGGAATCAGCCGTGACGAAGTTCAACGTGGACAAGTTATCGCGAAACCAAAATCAGTTACTCCTCATCACAAGTTTACGGCTCAAGTGTACGTATTAAGCAAAGAAGAAGGCGGACGTCATACTCCATTCTTCTCAAACTATCGTCCACAATTCTATTTCCGTACAACTGACATCACTGGCGTTATCATGTTACCAGAAGGTGTTGAAATGGTTATGCCTGGAGATAACATCGAAATGAACGTTGAATTGATTCACCCAATCGCTCTTGAACAAGGAACGAAGTTCTCCATCCGTGAAGGTGGACATACTGTAGGTGCAGGTTCAGTCGTTACAATCGTTGAATAATCACTAAACTCATTAGGGATGCAAAAGCATCCCTTTTTTTTTGCTTATTATGAAAATTCATTGACTAGTTTGTTTATTTATCTTATAATGAAACTACATACTAACTACAAAGGAGATTCTTATGTTTCAAAGAGATCAACTAACCATTGGAGATTGGATATTGTATTACATCCTAATGGTGATTCCACTCGTCAACATCGTCATTTTTTTAATGATTCTTTTTTCTTCTACGGTAAACAAGACATTAAAAAATATGTTATGGACAAGCGTATTGGCTTTCATCATTGTCCTTGCATTGCTTTTCACAGTATTATCTCCATTACTTTATGATTTATGGAGTCTTGTTCAAAGCTATCTTCCGTATTAACTATTTTTAGTCTAGATCCTTAAGTAATTATAAGCTACATAATGTAGTGTTTTACAAATTACCAGAAAGTGGAGAACGAGCAATGGTTCCGTATAAATCGATGAATCCATATCAAAAGATTGCCCTCTGGCTAGGAGAGTTCATCAACCTTTTATTTACAATAGCACGTTTTTTCCTCTACGACCGTTCGAATGACGGAACGTTGACATTAGCCATTGTACTTTTTTTCTTATTTTCTGGAGTAATCTATTTATTATCTTATGTAGAACCATGGCAAGTAACCCTTTGGAAGAAAACATACAAGGAAGAATCCTTAGAGAAGCAAGTCTCAGCCGGTGTATTTGTTTTTCCAACCTTATCGGCATTCCTGTTGATATTTGCATTCATAGCTCTGGGGTTCAATGTATTATACGCTTACTTTGTATATGTGATTGGAATTCTTATGATTTCAATCTCATTGGCACAGTTCGACATGATGAAAAAATAGAAATTGACTTCCAAAAAAAAATGCAGATATCATTCATCTGCGTTTTTTATTTGTGTTTCTTCCATTTTTTCAATTAAATTTCGATGACTTTTAAACCATTCTGTCGCAAAATCTACAGCAGAACGAACATCAAATAAAATTGATTCCGCTTGACCGATTTTAACTTTTCTTACTAGTTCTTCCTTCTCCAAAGCTTTACCCAGTTTTTTGAAATCGCTATTGTCATAATCAAAGTCGTCAAACTCAACCCATTTTCCATTCATTTTGGTTCCTTGATGTTCCATTTTACACGTTTCACTTAATACTTCAGACAAATGAAATATCGTCGCGCTATCGTAACTAACACCCAGAAGAAGCACTTTAGCATCCAAAACATATAGTTTACCAAGTGGAGAATCCATATCGAAACAAGGGGTTAAATGATGTTTTTTAGTGATGAATCTAGCTTGTTTCCCTTTTGCGATGAAAGAACTCATTGGATGTGGACTTCTTCTTACACCTTTATAATGACGGAAACATTCTACGATTCTTCCCATTCCACGAGTAGAAAAAGTTCTTTTATCGTAAGAAGGCGTATGTTCTTTGATAATCTCAATCCATTCTTGGGGGACCGGAGGATTAACCCACAATGCAGGATCCGAATTGTCGCCTGATTGTGCTGCCATGACTAGAGTTCCATCAATCAAAGCTTCTAAGAATGCATCGACGACGGTCACTTCTTTTCCAATGACAAAGCCTAAACTTGATAAGGATGAGTGAAGTAATAGGGTATCCGTTTCTAGAATCCCCGCTTGAAACAAATCAAAAGTGATTCGTTGTTTTGTAATTGGTTCTATTGTTTTTTCAATGACTTTAAGTTCGCTCATAATCCACCTCTTTATACTTTGAGTATATTATACTATAAATTGTTTCATTTAAACAACAACCTCTTGCATTTCGATATTCTAGTGGGAAACGAAAGAACAAGAATATGATATAATAGTAGTGTAAATTTTAAAGGAGTGAATTATATGTATATCGCGAATCCTGATAGATATCATTATATGACATATAACCGCGTTGGAAGAAGCGGAGTAAAGTTGCCAAGAATATCACTGGGATTTTGGCATAATTTTGGCGATGAAAATGATTTTGAATCCGTGAAAGAAATGGTTCTTTATGCGTTTGATCATGGAATTACTCATTTTGATCTTGCGAATAATTATGGGCTACCTGATGGTAGCGCCGAAACCAATCTCGGAAGAATACTAAATGAAGAGTTGGCTCCTTATCGTGATGAATTGTTCATTTCGACAAAAGCGGGGTATACTATGTGGGCAGGGCCATATGGCGATGGAGGGTCCAGAAAATATATGTTATCAAGTCTTGATCAATCTTTAAAAAGACTTGGATTGCCTTACGTGGATTTATTCTATTCACATCGATACGATTCTGAAACGCCATTAGAAGAAACCATGCTTGCCTTGGTTGATGCAGTCAAACAAGGAAAAGCATTGTATGTTGGATTATCAAACTACCCAACCGAACCACTATCAAAAGCAATCAAAATTTTAAAATCTCATGGCGTTGAACCTTTACTGTTTCAACCGCATTACTCAATACTAGATCAATGGGCAAAAGACAATGGCTCGATGGAACTTTGTCAAAAAGAAGGTTTGGGAATCATCCCTTATTCGATCTTCAATCAAGGTTTGTTGACGGGGAAGTATTTGAAAGACATTCCTGAAGACTCGAGAATGGCAAGAAGCGATAATCCGTTTTTAACGAAAGAAGCATTAAAAGAAAATCTTTTGGTGAAACTTAATAAGCTAAATGACCTTGCGAAAAGAGAAGGCAGAACCATGACCGAACTCGCGATTCAATACATCTTTACTGAACCCGGAGTATCCAGCGCGTTGGTTGGAGTTTCAAGATTGAGTCAATTACAAGAGTTGCTATCATACACAAATACAAAATTGATTTCCGATAAAGTGCGGGAAGAAATTCATTCAATGATTGGAGTATAATATGGAAAAAACAATAAAAGCTATTCGCTTTCTTGGAATGGACATGATCAATCAAGCAGACTCGGGTCACCCGGGAATCGTACTTGGTGCTGCTCCTGTGGTTTGTTCATTGTTTCAGTATCATATGAATGCGTATGCAAAAGATCCAAGTTGGTTTAACAGAGACCGTTTCTTTCTTTCTGCAGGGCATGGATCGGCATTGCTTTACGCAACACTTCATTTGGCAGGTTATGACATTCCGATGGATGAACTTAAAAAGTTCAGACAACTAGGATCGATGACTCCTGGGCATCCTGAATTTCGTCACGCTCCTGGAGTAGAAGCGACAACAGGACCTTTAGGACAAGGTATCGGGATGGCAGTTGGTAGTGCAATCGCGGAAACTTATCTCAGAAATACTTTTTCTACGAAAGACCTTCCGGTCGTTGATCACTATACCTATGTACTATGCGGAGATGGAGATTTACAAGAAGGTGTTGCGATGGAATCACTTTCTCTCGCCGGTCATTTAGGACTGAAAAAGTTAATCGTATTATTTGACTCCAACGATATACAACTAGACGGACCAACGAAAAATTCAATTTCTGAAGATATCAAAATGAAGATGGAGTCTGTTGGTTTTGAATATATTTTAGTCAAGGACGCAAATGACGTTCTTGATGTTTCAATTGCGATTGAAAAGGCAAAACAAAGCGAAAAACCAGCATTTCTTGAAATCAAGAGTGTGATTGGTTTTGGTTCTTTAAAACAAGGTACCAGCGCTACACACGGATCGCCTCTAGGATTCGAAGAAACCTTAAGAATGAAGAAAGAATTAGGATATTCAACCGTTCCGTTTGAAGTTGACCAAGAAGTATACGACAAGTTCCAAAGTCGATTTGGAGCTAGGGGAGACCGTCAATACAATGCTTGGAATTTTTATATGGATACCTATCAAAAAACCTACCCTGACAAATATAAACAATTGATGTCGATTATCAATGAAACAATTGATGTTGACTTTGATGCCTTGCTTCCAGAAGTTCCTTTGGGAACAAAAGAAGCCACGAGAAGTTCAATCGGAAAATATCTTCCTAAGCTTTCTGAACAAATTTTATCCATGATCGGAGGATCTGCGGATCTTACCGCATCCACCAAAGTCAAAGGCATCAATGGTAATTTCAGTGAACAAACACCGCTTGGAAGAAATATCAATTTTGGTGTACGCGAACATGCAATGGCCGCAATCATCAATGGTATGACGCTTCATCATTTAAAGGCTTTCAGTGGGGGATTCTTTATTTTCAGCGATTATATGAAACCATCAATCCGTCTTGCGGCTTTGATGCAGATTCCCTCTATCTTTATCTTCACACATGATTCTGTTTGTGTTGGAGAAGACGGACCGACGCATGAGCCTGTAGAACAACTTTCGATGTTTAGAACATTACCGGGGATCAATACCTTCCGCCCTGCGAACGGCAATGAAGTAAGACATGCCATTCGTTATGCTTTGGAGTCTAATAGAACACCCTCGATCATTGCACTTACTAGACAAAACACAGTTGTGTTAAACTCTTGTAGTTATGATGAATTCAAACAAGGGGCTTACGTCGTGAAGTCTCCTAAAAAAGAAGAAGGCATTTTAATTGCGACCGGTTCCGAACTTGAACTTGCGATTTCAGCTTCTGAAGAACTAGAAAAACTTGGCCATCCTGTTCGAGTCGTATCCATGCCTTGCATGGAATTGTTCTTGACACTTCCAAAAGAGAAACAAGAAGAAATTCTACCTTCAAGACTTCAAAACAGATTGGCAATTGAAATGGGTTCATCCGGATTATGGTATCGCTTTGCATCAAAAGCGAAAGGGATTGATACCTTTGGCGCATCTGCGAAAGAACAAGACATCCTTGAATACTTCGGATTTACTATGAAAGACATCGTCAAAGAGTATTTAGGTTAAGATGATGTTGTTTGATACACATACTCATTTAAACGATGATCAACTCTATCCATTTTTAGAAGAGGTGATGCCTTCGGTTTATGCTAATGATGTTTCTTATATGCTTTGTGTAGGATATGACAAAGACTCCTCTATGAAAGCATTGGAGATTGCGAAAAGATTTCAAGGTGTTTATGCGGCCATTGGTTTTCATCCGACAAATGCAGTTAACGTAACAGAAGATGACTTTGTATGGTTGGAAGAAAACTTGAAGAACCCTTTGGTCAAAGCTGTAGGGGAGATTGGTCTAGATTATTACTGGGACGCAACCCATAAAGAAAAACAAAAAGAAGTATTTATTCGGCAAATCAAATTGGCTGAAAAATACAATCTTCCTTTTTCAGTTCATATGAGAGATGCGCTTGAGGATACACTTTCAATTATCAAAAACGTCAAACTTCCAAACACAAGAGGAATCATGCACTGTTATTCAGGGAGTCTTGAATCGGCACATGAATTCATAAAATCCAACATGATGATTTCGATGGGCGGTCCGGTTACATTCAAGAATGCAAGGGTTCCAAAAGAAGTCGTCAAAGGGATTGACAGCCAATATCTTTTGATTGAAACCGATGCTCCCTATTTAACTCCTCACCCATACAGAGGGAAGAAAAACGATCCTTCCTATCTTCATTTGATTGCAAAAGAAATCGCAAAAATAAAGGAAATCCCGTATGATGAAGTTAGGGATTTCACAACTCAAAATGCACTTCAAATATTTAAAATCCAAGTGTAAATAGATGAAAGCGAGGCGAATCGAATGCCTCGCTTTTTTGAACAATAGATGATGATTTTTTCAACCTTTATTTTCATCGATGAATTATCTGGTTATTATTTAAAATTGCTTTCATTTTATCAGTCTTCTTGGTATAATGACACCAGTTCGTTTTGAATTTTCTTTTGTTCAATTTAGAATAATCTTTACTATGAGGTGCCTATATGTGCTCTGTTCTTTTGAAAAGACTTACAATCCTTATGATGGTTCTGATATCATTCTTATTGATTGGTTGTGATAAATCATCAACCACAACGGAGTCGACTTCATCAACTTTGTCTACAACCACAACGACTTCAGTCAGTGGAACCGAAAGTACAAGCACTAGTGAATTGGTAACCTCAACTACTTCTTTAGAGGTTACTTTGACTTTTAATTCAAATGGAGGAACCTCTGTTTCTTCAATACTTGCGACTTATAACGTGAGTTTAAATATGCCAACCGATCCGACGAAATCAGGGTATATATTTTCTGGTTGGTTTTATGATGATGATACTTTTACGATACCATTAGATTCCATGTTATCACTGGAAGACTTTGAAGATGATTCTTTAACGGTATATGCAAAATGGGTAGAGGAAGTTGTGGACAATCATTTGGCTACAGAAGTTTTATCAATACATTCATCGATTTATGGAAACACAAATGGAAATCTTAATAACCAAGGACTAGCAGTTTTTGATACAGTACATCTTCTTCATTATTATTCACTGGGTTCAAGTGTTTATTCCTATAATCCAGATACGGAAGACACTACGGTATTGTTTTCTTTGATTTCAGGAGGAAGAGCCACCTTCTTGAACTTGGATGGCCAAGTGCTATATTTCATTGATAGTACAACTGGATTCTTGATGTCTTATCATTTAGAAAATCATGTATTCACAACGATTTCGGAAACAGAAAATATTTATGCGTCCAGAACGCAGTCTTGGGTTAATATTGTATATCCCTTCGAGATGTACAGCCAATCCTATATCGGACTTCAAAGATATATCACTACTTCAGGATCTTTTAGTTCTATCGGCTCATATGGGCTTGAAAACTTTAACATTAATGGAACCAGGGTTTATTACAATCCAATCGGTACTGTCAATTTATCGGTGATGAACTATGATGGGATGGGGAAATCGACGATTGTTTATTTGGAAGATCAAAATGTAGACATCATCCACGAGGCTCTTCTTTATCGAGTATCTTATGATTATGTTGCCTACTTCGGATTAATCCTTACTGTTGATGACCAAATGGGGTTATACACTTATAACTCCGTAGACGGGCTGGTTAAGATAATGGATGCACTAGGAGGAAATCTTCACAGTTTGAATTTCGACGGAGAAAATTTGTATGCCATTTCAGGAACGTCAGCGAGTATATACAAGATAGATTTAGATACGATGGTAAGTACTCAATTCATGGCTCTCCAAGGAAACGACACTTATTTACAAGTGATCAATCATTGGTTCTATGTAGGTACGTTCGGAAACACATCACTTTACAGAATAAACCCAGTCACGAATGAGATTGAAACTTTGGGGTAATCCAAGATTGTGTTTGTCCCTTTGAAATATTTAAATTAGAAAAATAAATCATTTTCACAAGTAAAAAGACGATTATCAATTACGATAACCGTCTTTTTTATGTTTGATTGTTAGTAGGTAGCCATAACGTTCTTTTTATCTTCGTTATGTTTCACTTTTCTTGCATGGTAATGAGTATGGAGAAGATGATGAGATTTCTCTCCAAGTGGTTTAATCAAATACTCTTCATAAATCTTGGTGATAGATGGATTTTCATGTGATTTACGAATTGCCATCGCGCCATCGACTTCATAGAGAGCATCGATTCTTTTTTGACGAACGGAAGTGTTGGTTCCATAAGGTGTTCCGCCTCCACCAATACATCCGCCAGGGCAAGCCATGACTTCAATAAATGCATAAGGAGAAGTGCCGTTCTTGATTTGTTCTGCGATGATTCTAGCATTTGCAAGGGTATGAACGACTGCAACTTTAACATCCATTCCGCCTAAATTAACGGTTGTTTCTTTGAAACCATCAAGGCCACGGACATCTTTGAAATCGATGTTTTCAAGTGGTTTTTTGTTTACTACTTCATATACGGTACGTAGAGCTGCTTCCATAACACCGCCGGTGTTACCAAAGATGGCAGCTGCACCGGTAGTAATACCGAAAGGATTGTCAAATTTGGTGTCTTCTAAAGTCTTGAAGTCGATTCCCATTTGTTTGATCATCTTTCCAAGTTCTCTAACGGTTAATACGACGTCAACGTCAGGATGCTTTCCGTCTACGGACATTTCAGGTCTTTGAGCTTCGTATTTCTTTGCCGTACAAGGCATGATTGAAACAACGAACAAATCTTCTTTTTTAATTCCAACTTTTTCTGTAAAATATGATTTTGATAAAGCTCCAAACATTTGTTGAGGAGATTTACAGGTAGAAATATTGGGAAGGATTTCTGGGAAGTTTTGTTCTGCGAAATTGATCCATCCCGGGCAGCAACTTGTAATCATTGGCAGTGTTCCACCGGTTGTGACTCTTTGAATCAATTCGTTTCCTTCTTCGATAATAGTTAAATCAGCTGTAAAATCAGTATCGAATACATCGTCAAAACCGATTAATTTCAATGCGCTGACGATTTTACCAGTTACGATGGATCCTGGAGCCATACCAAGTTCTTCACCTAAAGAAACTCTGACTGCGGGAGCGATTTGAACGATGACGCGTTTGTTATCGTTATTGATGGCTGCCCATACTTTATCTGTTTCATCTTTTTCCATGATTGCGCCAACAGGGCAAACACTAGAGCATTGTCCGCAGAATGTGCATTCTTCGGAAGAAAGGAATTTTCCAAAAGCAGGGGTAACGGTTAAAGCATGACTTCTTCCCATGAGTTCGAGTACGTTGGTCGATTGAACTTCTTTACAAACGATAACGCATCTTCCGCACTTGATACAACGATTGGGGTTTCTCATCAATGATGGATTGTCTTCGTCAATCGGTGCGATTTCTAAAGTCGATTCAAATCTTGATTTATCAATACCGAGAACGCTAGATAGATTCTGCAATTCGCAGTTCATGTTCTTAGCGCAAGCGTTGCAATTGGAATCGTGGTTCGCAAGAATCAGTTCTGTGATTGTTTTTCTTGCATTCAAAACGCGAGGAGAATTGGTTTTAATTACCATTCCATCACGTACTGGTGTAGAACAAGAAGTGACGAGACCTTTTCTGCCTTCAATTTCAACAACGCAGATTCTGCATTCTGAATTGATGTGCAAGTCAGGGTAGTTACAAAGTGTTGGAATATTGATATTATATTTTTTCGCTGCGTTGAGGATGGTTAAATTATCTTCGACTTCGATGTCGATGTTATTAATTCTTAATTTTGCCATGATGAGCCTCCCTTAGTTGGATGCCGGATGGTCAATCCGGTCCAGGTATTCATCTCTGAAAAATCTAATGGTCGAGATGATTGAAGTCGGGGATGATTGTCCGAGACCACAAAGTGACGTTTGATGCATGACCCGTGCTAAGGATTCCAAAGAATCCAAATCTTTGGATGAAGCGGTTCTTTTGACAAATTTGTCAATAATCTTTAATAATTGAACATGGCCTTCTCTACAAGGAACGCATTTTCCACAAGATTCATGTTCAAAGAACAATACAGTGTTCATCAAAATGTCGAAAATATCGGAACGGTCGTCCATGACAATGATAGCGCCACTTCCGGTTTTGGATTCGAATTCTTCAAAACGTTCATAATCGATAATCATGTCTAGCATGTATTCCGGGATGATAGGTCCACAAGATCCACCTAGTTGAATCATCTTGATTTTACGATTATTGAGTGTTCCTCCACCGAGTTCTTCGATGACGGCGCGGATGGTAACTCCAAATGGGACTTCATAAACTCCCGGGTTTTTAATATTTCCGGAAAGAGAAAGTAGTTTTGTGCCGGTAGAAGAAGGAGTACCAATCTTATGATATTCTTTTCCACCGATTTCGATGATGAATGGAATGTTTGCGAATGTTTCTACATTGCTAATCATTGTCGGTTGATTGAAAACTCCCTTTTGAGTTGGGAACGGAGGTTTGATTCTCGTTCTTCCTGGTTTTCCTTCGATGGATTCGATCAATGCGAATTCTTCTCCGCAAACATAGGATCCAGCTCCGCTTCTGACTTCAAGCGTAAAGTTGAATTTTTCTCCTAGGATATTGTTTCCTAAAAGATTGTTTTCAGTTGCTTCTTGAATGCAATGCTTCATGATTTTGAGAGCTTCTAAGTATTCTCCTCTAATATAGACATATCCTTTTGTCGCTCCGGTTGCGTATGCGACGATTGTCATGCCTTCAATTACTGCGTAAGGATCTTTTTCAAGGATGGCTCTGTCCTTGAAGTTGCCTGGTTCACCTTCATCTGCGTTACAGATGATATATTTTGGCATGCTGGTTTCTTTTGCGAGTCCCATCATTTTGATGTGAGTCGGGAAACCTGCACCACCACGGCCTCTTAGATAGGACGCTTCGACTTCTTCAATAATCGAAATGCGTTCCATTTTGATTGCTTTTTTTAGAAAAGTATAACCGTTTGTATTGATATAGTCTTGGATTGATAACGGATTGACTTTGTCAAAGCGTTTCGAAATCACTTTCATCTCTTTCATTAGTTATACACCCTGTACTCGGCCAAAATCGCTTTGATTTTGTTTTCAGTCAAATTGGTATAGATTTTGTCGTCGATTCTCATGACTGGTGCTTTGTCGCATAGTCCTAAACAACTAGTATATTCCAATGTGAATTTTTTGTTCTCCGTGGTTTCATCCACTTTGATTCCGAGTTCTTTCTCGATAATTTTAACGATGTTGATGTCTGCAGTTACATGGCAAGGCACGCCTCTACAGACTTGAATGATGTGTTGCCCTTTTTGTTCCGTGCGAAAAAAAGTATAGAACGATATCACGCTGCATACTTTGGCTTCGGAAATTTGTAGATAGGATGCAATTTGCTTAACTTCAGCCTCCGATATAAAATGGCTACTTTTTGCATCTTGAAACTCAAGAAGAATTTCGATTAACGAATCTTCTTGCGCAGGATACTTGTTTAGTATCATGTCTAATAACATATAGTTCCCTCCTTGAGTAATTCATAGTTGTCCAAGCAAAACCCTTAGAGATTGAACGATTCAATTTTTATTTGAATTCGATAAAGATCGTCTATGATTTTTACTTAGACGTGTTCATTCATGAATTCGGTATAAAGCTATCACCGATAGAAAATTTATGTAGCTTTGTTAAGTTTGACTATCCTCCCGTCCATTTAAAATTCACGCTATTTCCATTATAGGTTTTTAACCGCGAAAAGTCAATGCTTTCAGGGTTGATTTTTTCTAGTTTTCTTGTAAAGAGGCTTCATATTTGATACAATAGACTAGTGAAATTTAGGAGTGAAAAAAATGGGACTGACAGCAGGAATCGTCGGATTGCCTAATGTAGGCAAATCGACTCTCTTTAATGCAATAACAAAATCCAAAGTATTGGCCGCGAATTATCCATTCGCAACCATCGATCCGAACGTTGGAGTCGTGGAAGTGCCAGATAAACGAGTCGATGCTTTGGTGGAAATGTATCAACCGAAAAAAACGATTTATACGACATTTGAATTTACTGACGTCGCAGGACTGGTCAAAGGGGCTTCCAAAGGGGAAGGACTTGGAAACCAGTTTTTAAGTCACATTCGATCTTGTGATGCCATATGTCAAGTCGTTCGATGTTTTGAAGACGATAACGTTGTTCATGTGGAAGGATCCATCAATCCACTTAGAGACATTGAAACGATCAAGTTGGAATTGATTTTTGCGGATATTGACGTCATCGAAAAAAGAATACCGAAAATCAAAAAAAGAGCTGAGCTCCGGACTGACAAGGAAGCGATTGAAGAATATGAGCTCCTTTCAAGATTGAATCAGGCTTTGATGGATGAAATTCCAATCAGAGCACTTCCGCTTGCGGAATCTGAGTGGAAAATCATCAAGAATTTTTCTTTTTTAACCGCAAAGCCAATGCTTTATGTTTGTAATGTAAGTGAAGAAGAATTACTGGATTATGATGGTAATATTCATGTATTAGCCGTCAGTGAACTCGCGCTCAAAGAAGGCGCAAGAAATTGCATTATTTCCGCGAAGATTGAACAAGAACTTTCTGAATTAAGTGATGAAGACAAACAGATGTTTTTAGAAGACATGGGCATGAAAGAATCCGGGTTGGTCGATCTCATCAACAAGAGTTATGACATGCTTGGCCTTCAAACCTTCTTTACCGCAGGAGAAAAAGAAGTTCGCGCATGGACATTTAAAAAAGGTTCCAAAGCACCGGAGTGTGCAGGAATTATTCATACCGATTTTCAAAAAGGATTTATCCGCGCCGAAACCATTCATTTCGATGATTTGATGAGAGCCGGTTCTGAATCCAAAGCAAAAGAAATGGGCAGGTTCCGTCTTGAAGGAAAAGAATACATTGCTCAAGACGGAGACATCTTTCATTTTAGATTCAATCTATAGGAGTCGTATATGAGCATCGATAAAGGGAAAGTGATTTATAGTGAGGAGTATCAATTATTTGGGATTTCCTTGCTAGAAGTGAGAAAGCTGATTGAAGCCAAGGGTTTTAAATCCGTTGAATGGGTTCTCACAAATGAAACAGGTGTCGTTGAGATTCGAATCAAATCGGAACATCTCCGAGCATTTAACCGCGTTAAGAAACAAATGGTTGAACGTTTTTCTGAATATCTTCTCATCGGACCGAATCAAACCTATCCTCAATTACTGGTCGAGACTTTGATCAAACAACATCTTTGGATATCTTCTGCAGAATCGATGACGGGCGGATTGATTTCTGCATTGATTACCGGTATTGAGAATGCATCCAAAGTACTAAAAGAAAGTTATGTGGTTTATTCCGATGAAGCGAAGATGAAATTGGTAAACGTGCAGTCACAAACATTGAATGAGTATGGCGTTACTTCAAAAGAAGTCGCTTTGGAAATGGTTGAGGGGCTTTCACGATTGACAAACTCAGATATTTGCATTTCAGTTACTGGAGTAGCGGGGCCAACATCTGATAACTTGAATACCCCAGTTGGAACGGTTTTTATTGGAATCAAGATTTTAGAGAACATTCAAGTCCTATCTTGCTTTTTTACTGGAGACAGGGAATCGATTCAAAGACAAGCGGCGATGACCGCCATTGCGACGATTTATAAAGAACTAAAAGACTAGGAGAGTCATCATGAAAAAACTAAGAAAACCGTATGCTTTGTTATTTTTTCTACTCATCTATGTGATTGCTTTTCTTGCGGGATATTTCGCTTCTAAAGCATTGGTAGGAATTTCTTCACCTTATTGGTTGTTTGCCCTCATCATGGATGTCGTAGCGACCTTGATTGTATGGGCGGTTGGTCTTGCAATTCGAAATCCCAGCATTTATGATCCGTATTGGAGTGTTGTTCCACCGGTGTTAATTCTATTTTGGATTTTTCACTATTCGTTCACGTTTTCGCTTTGGAGTGGTATAATGTTTTTGTCGGTACTCTTGTGGAGTATCAGATTGACTTATAATTTCATCATCAACTTCGATGGTTTTGTTTATCAGGACTGGAGATATGTGATGTTGAAAGAGAAAAACCCAAAGATTTGGTTTGTGACAAATTTATTTGGGATCAACATGATGCCTACTTTAATTGTATTGATTCAGTTGTTTGCGGCTTATCAAATTTTGATATCGAACCAGTCTCCGTCACTATTGTTTTTATTAGGTTCTTTGGTTTCAATTCTTGCGGCGACGATTCAGTTTATTTCCGATAAACAGATGAGAGAATTCAGAACCGAACACGAAAAGAAGAAACAAGTGATGTCCGATGGACTTTGGAGCGTTTCCAGACACCCGAATTATTTCGGAGAAGTCTCTTTTTGGTGGGGACTTTGGATCATGTATTTTGGTGCATATCAACGATTAGATTTGTTTTTTATACCACCGGTACTCATGACGCTTCTTTTTGTCTTTATCTCTGTGCCGATGATGGAAAACAAAATATTAATATCTAGACCTGAGTATAAGGATGTGCAAGCGAAGATTAGCATGCTTATTCCTTGGCCACAAAGAAAATATAATAAAGACGACAACGAAGAAATTACTGGATGAGTAATTATGGGGGGAACGGTAGTATGAGGAAATTATTACTATCCATGTTTGCATTTTTACTCATGTTTTTGCTTGCCGGTTGTTTCAATTTGATTCAAATCAAATCCGATTTCGAATCGATAGGATATGAGCAAATCAGTGGAACGGAAGGGATTATCGACGATGTCATGACATCGTTTGACGATGCCGGAATCATGGTTCATTGCTCGGGTTATTCCGATGGGGTTAATTATGCCATTTTATTGGAATTCGATTCAAGATCCGAACTAGATGCTCAACTAGAGAGCAATGAAGACTTACAGTATGTATTGTCGTCATACGACGTCACTCAATTGACTGAACGTAATTTTTTGATTGTACCCGTGACCGGAAGTGAAGAAATAGCGGAAGTGATGATTCAAATCTTCCATGGGACTTATGAACCTACTTTAGAAGAATAACTTACTTTTCTTGGAGCTTGTATGCAAAAACTGTGGAACAAAAACTTTACAATCCTTTCCATTGGTTCCTTCATATCCGCACTAGGTAGTGCGGTTGCGGGAATATCTTTTGGAATTTTAATCTATCTTGAAACCCATTCGCCGCTACTTTTAGCGGCGTTTACAATTACTAACATCATCCCTAGAGTCATAGCGAACTTTCTAGTAGGACCGTTTGTCGATCGACATTCCAGAGTCAAGATGATCTATATGTTGGACTTTTTCTATACCGCAGTATTTGCGGTGATTGCTTTAGTTCTTTTTACTGGATATTTCAATGTCATCGTCTTTATGGGCGTGGCTGCATTTCTTGGTGTAACAGACACCATCTATCAAACAGCTTTCATGAGTTTATTTCCAGAAACGGTTCCAAAAGGGCAACATTCGAAAGCTTATTCAATCTCAAGTTTGATTTGGCCGATTTCTGCGGCTTTAATGGCTCCAATCGCCACATTCTTCATCCAAACGTTTCCTTCCTATGGCGTCGCAATTTTGATGTCATTCAACGCAGTGACTTTTCTCATAACCGCATCGATGGAAACATTCATTAAAGTAGAAGAAACCCTAAACCAAAACCCGATTGAAAAATTTCAATTTATCCAAGACATCAAAGAAGGGGTCTCTTACTATAAAAAAGAAAGAGGAATCCTTGGAATTGGAATTCTCTTCATGGCGTTTTCTTTTGTTTATGCGGCAAGTGACTTACTGAGAATGCCTTTTTTCCAGGAAAGCTCCATCTATAATCTCAATCATTTCGCTTTCTTGATATCCGCGGGATCGATTGGCCGGATTATCGGTGGGGTCATCCACTATACGTTTAAACTCGAGAAGAAAAACAAGTTCAAGATTGCACTTGCTGTGTACTTTACGGTTGAAATCTTAGATGCAATCCTCTTGTTTACGCCGTTTGCGATGATGGTCGTTTTCACATTCATCGTAGGAGTCCTTTCCGTCACATCATTCAACATTCGAATGTCGGCGACTCAAACCTACATTCCATCTGAAAAAAGAGGTCGTGTCAATTCTGTTCAAAGTCTTCTTTGGAATGTGGGAGCGATACTCGGCACCTTGATTCTTGGTATCATTGCTGAATATACAACCATAGGATATCAATACTTGATTTTGGGCTCTGCAATCGTTTCAATTACCGCAATCTTCTTGGTTCCGGTAAGAATGAAAGAAGATTTCAAGAAAATCTACAACGTCGATGTATAATTATATCAAAACTACACTCCTTTAATTGTAGACAAAAAAGAAGGGGTATGTTATAATACTTGAGCGTGAGAAATCTCACAACCTTGCTGCAAAAGCAGCCAAAGACCATAAGGAGGAACAGTATGAGAAAGTATGAAGTAATGTACATCATTCGTCCGACACTTGAAATGGAAGCCAAAAAAGCCTTGATTGCTGAATTAAACACAATCCTGACTACTAGAGGCACTGAAACCGTTTCTGTCAACGAATGGGGAACAAGAGATCTTGCTTATGAAATCAATGATTTCAAAAAAGGTTACTATGTAGTGTTAACATTCTTAGCAACCCCTGAAGCAACTTTTGAACTCGATCGTGTAATGAAGATCAAAGAAGACGTCATCCGTCACATGATTATCTCAAGAGAAGAAAAGTAAGTTAAAAGGAGGAAGAAACCATGTTAAACAAAGTCGTATTAATCGGTCGTCTGACCCGTGATCCGGAACTCAGATACACGACCAATCAAAATATTGCCGTGGTTACCTTCACACTTGCGGTCAACAGACCCTACTCAAGAGATCAACAAAGCGGCAATGACACAAACAACGCTGATTTCATTCAGTGTACCGCTTGGAGAAACCAAGCTGAAAACGTGAGCAAGTATATCACCAAGGGTTCCTTGGTCGCCGTAGACGGACGTCTGCAGACCAGAGACTACATGGACAAGGACAACGTGAAAAGATATGTGACGGAAGTCGTATGCGACTCCGTTGTATTCCTTGAATCCAAAGGTCAAAGAGAAGGAAGTTCTTCAGGAGACACTTATTCACCTAGAAACAACGATCGATTTGAAAAAGAGTCCAAAGATGATGACAGAAGCAAAAGCATCAACATCATTGAAGACGATCTACCATTCTAAAAGGAGGACAAACGCATGTACAACAAACCACAAGGCCAAGGCGGAAAACCTTTCAACAAAAACCGCAGAAGCCGTAAAAGATGTTATTTTTCAGATAATAAAGTCACATATATTGATTTCAAAGACTTTGAACTTTTGAAGAAATTTATCTCTGACAGAGGAAAAATTCTTCCAAGAAGAGTTACAGGAACCAAAGCTTATTATCAAAAACATCTTGCAGTTGCGATTAAAAGAGCACGTTTCATGGCCCTTTTACCATTCGTAAAAGACTAGATATCAAACAAAAAGACTCCGCGGAGTCTTTTTTTTACATCAGTTCTACAAAAACAACAATTGAGTATAAAAACAGAAACATGACTACCATCAACATAATTTGAAACAGAATAGGCCTAAATGCTTGATATGTGAACTTCTTGTTTTTGTTGAACAGGGAAATGATATAAAGACCATTGTAAATGAAATAGATTCCGAACAGGATTATTGGAACGCTCTCAGTGAGCCCTTGAATATCGATTCTTAGAATGTATATTGCCAAAAAATAAAACGGAATAAATAAAATATATGCGGTACCTACCATGACGTAGGTTCGAGAAGAGAATGGTTTCATGCTATTGCCCTCTAAAAAACATCAAGAAAAATAATATTACTGTATAAATCGCTGACAGAACTGGCAACAGTAGCAACAATGTAATTCTCAAAATGACAAGCACCGCCACAGGCTCGTCAGTACCCATTTCTATGGGGATGTTTTCTTCGACTATTAAATAATCCTCATTAACTACTTTCTTGCCTTCATATTTGATGGCAAAGAATGAAACATACGCAAAAGACATGAGGAAAAGTCCGTCCAATATCTTTGATAACAAAGGAATATAATCCGTCTGAAGATAGTTCAATAAACTCAATGCGGCTAATACTCCTATTCCAAACGAGAATATGGCTTGCATATGGCTTCTCAGTTTTCTGGGTATTCTTATACCGAATGTTAGGAAAGGCATAAAGAGCAAATAAAGAATCGAAAGAACAAGGAACATTCTGAAATACATCGAGTAAGAGTGAAATGCAGTCAATTTTCCTGCGAGTAACGTCGTATGAATAATCCATATTAATGTGATGCCATAATGAATGAAGTTTTGATCAATCTTCTTAATAACTTGGTCTTTCGTTATCATACGTCGATTTCTCCTTTCATCACCAAGATGGGCAAGTCGACAAGAGGTATACTTCTTCGAAAGTAAAAAGTTTGAAGGTCAGACAAGTCAGTCAAAAAATGTTCCTGATCGACTTCGAATAGAAAAGGTCTTTGTGTAAGGGCAGGATCCTTGATAACACCCGATATGTCATACCTCGTGTAATACGTTTTCTGTTCGTGTAGCATCGAGAAATTAACCAAATCAAGTTCATATCGGAAAGATTTTCCGATATGAGTGTTCTCCTTGTTTAATACACGGTAGACATTATAATAGTCTGAATAGGAATAGTCTAAGGTTTGGTCTTCAAGGTAAGTACCTTCTAGTTGATTATCATAGATTTGATAAGGGTTATAGGGTGAATAATTGAATTTAGCATAGACGAAGGATTCACCGTCAATAAATTGTCTCCAACCTGTAATTAACTGGTCTTCAATCTGAATGATTGTGCCAATTCCCTCATAAGGATATATTTCGTATTCCGCCACACCATCAAGCAGAATTCCCTCTCCGATGATTGATTCTTCTGGATTGAGGTTTTCGCGTCCATGCATTGACATGGTAATCACAATCGATTTCGTATCTTGATTGATTTCCTGAGAGAAATTTGAGATATAAGTTTTTTGCCATTCGTAGTTCTCGAAGTCATATCTTTTGGCTTCATCAAGAGACATATAGTCTATTTGTTCATAGTAAGTTTGATTAATTTCAACTGTTTGATTTGTGACAGTAATGGTTTGATTGATTTCACTTAAAATTGGATGAACCGAAGATACTTCGGGATAGACAGAAGATGAATAGGTTCGCTTGATGTATTGGATCATGATGGGTCCATCGTACTCTACATAAATCCAAGTGTAATTGTCAATAGGTAGCGAATGACCAATGATTTCATGGAATTCAAGAGTCTGTGTATAAAACACTGCAATTCCATCGATGAATTCCCAGTCTTGGATCCTTTTTTCGATTGTAGGGCAAGTTCCAGATCTTGAAACATAGATTAGGTTATTATATAAATCAAAATAGTCGCAAGTGGCCATTTCGGGAACGGAATATATTTTGACAAGTTTGATTTCTGCTAATGCTGAAACACCTATAATGATGAAAAAAGCAAGTGTGAATAATACCCTATAAAGCAGTTTGCCATTTTTCAGTTTAAGGTAAAGTGACCAAGCTAAAATGGAAATCAAATATGCAATTATGACGAAAATCAAAGTATATTTCAAATAGAACAGAAACGGTGAATCAAAGTAAGACGATGATGTCGCGATTGATAACAAGACAAGAAAAAGGATTTCAGGAAACAAGAGCCATTTTGGATTTTTCATCGATTATATACTCCTTAATGAATAGAAAAGGATCCCGTATTTCCATTTTAACAAAAAGGCATATTAAACACAATATTATTCACTATTTTATTGATTAACCTTAAAAAGGAAGATTTGAAACAATTTCCAATCATTCTATGAATGACTTCAAGTTTCTTTTCTTGTTTACTTGTGATATAATGTTCTTGATTTATTTTATTCAAACGAGGTGCACTTATGAAATTACGTTCCCTCATCTTGCTCCTGATTACGATGTTTATCATCCTCGTCGCAGGAGTTATCGGATTTTTCCAACTGGATCTTTCCACTGCCCTATGGGTTAAAATCGCCTATGGTTTTTTAGTTTTATTGTCTCCCGTAATCATTGCTACCTCAATGATTTTGAGCAGGAAAAGAATTTCAAGGATTGGATCTTTGGAAGAAAAAATCAAAGAGATGAATTTGTTAAACAAACGACTGAAGAATTCAGAAGATATCGCATTAAATTATTTGCCTGTCGGTATGGTGATTTATGACGACACTTATACAATTTCATGGGCTAATAATGCCGCAAAAGAATATTTTTCAAACGTGCTGACCGGTCGAAAACTCGGAGTCGTTCATGATGAACTTTCCAAACTCGTCGAGAAGAGAGAAGGACGTTCAATCGTATCGATTTATGACCATGAATATGAAATGGTTCATTATCCGAAAAACAAATGCGTTTATTTGTTTGAAGTATCGGAACGTGAAGAAACCAAGAAACGTTTGAGAGAGAAAATGAACACCATCGGAGTGATGTCTTTGGATAATCTTTCCGAAGCTACTCAAAACATGGACTTTCAAGAAAAAACAGTGGTTCAAGGAAAGTTTTTGAATGCCATTGACAACTGGTGCAAGAAGCATCATATTTATTTCATCAATTTACGTCCTGAAAAGAGTGTTTTGCTGTTCTCAAGAAAACAACTTGACGAGTTGATTAAAGAGGACTTTAAGGTATTGGATGAAGTCAATTCCATATCGAACGCAAATGACATCCGAGTTAGTATTTCCATGGGGATTGCTTCCAGTGATGTTGACATCGACGATTTGGGTGATTTAGCCGAAGAAGCATTGAAACTCGCTCTAGGACGAGGCGGAGATCAGGTCGTCGTCAATATCCAGAATCAACCTTTGCGTTTCTTTGGTGGCAAGAGCAATACCGCAGAAAAAAGAACGAAGATTACCGCTAAGATTAATTCAAGAGCCTTATCAGAAATCATTCAAAAACATGATAAAGTATTCATCATGCCTCATAAATCAACGGACATAGACGCCCTCGGCGGAAGTGTCGGTTTATTACAACTGGCGTTATCCGAAGGTAAAGACGCAAAAATCGTTTTGGACTTTGATAACATTGATCAAACCTGTCAAAAAGTAATTAACATGTTAAACAGAGAGTACGTTAAACTATTGTCGTATTTCATAGATCCTGACGATGCCTTGGGCGAAGTCAATTCCGAGACGCTCGTGATTGTAATGGACCATCATAGTCCAGTACAATCCAACGCTCCTAAACTACTTGAAAGAACCAAATATATTATCGTCATAGATCATCATCGTCGAATTGACAATATTTTAAGTGAAGTATTGTTAAACTACGTTGAACCCTATGCTTCAAGTTCCGCGGAACTTGTCATTGAACTCATTGATTTATATCACCAAGAAATCCATATCGATCCATTTGAAGCGACCATGATGCTTGCGGGAATGATGATTGATACGAATAATTTCACTTACAGGACAGGTGTTCGTACTTTTGAAGCGGCTGCGCTTTTAAAACAATACGGAGCAGATCCTTTCAAAGCAAGATTGATTTTGAGAGAGTCTCTTGACGACATCAAGACGAAATCAAATCTAGTCAATCAAGCAAAAATCATCAACAATCATTTCGCGATTACAGCGCTCGCTACTGAAAGCAAAACGGACCGAGTCCAACTCGCTAAAACAGCCGACGAATTATTGGAAATCGACAATATTATCGCTTCATTCGCATTAGGCAACATCGGAAATGAAACGATTGCAATTTCCGCAAGAAGCATCGACAAATTTAACGTTCAATTGATTATGGAGCAATTTGGTGGAGGCGGGCATCTAAACAATGCTGCTGCACAAGTTCAAAATGAAACCATGGATCATCTGATTGAACGAATCGAAACCATTATCGAATCAACGTTCAAGGAGGAATCACAGATGAAAGTCATCTTAGTAAAAGACGTCAAAGGAAAAGGTAAAAAAGGTGAAGTCATCGAAGTCGCTAGCGGCTTTGGTAACTATCTACTATCTTCCAAACAAGCAATTGAAGCAAGCAATGCCAATTTAAAATCCCTTGAAGACGCCAGAGAAACCGTAGAAAAAGAAGCACAAGCTGAGTTTGAACAAGCAAAGAAAATGAAAGAAGAAGTTGAAAATGCACCGATTAAGCTTTATGTAAAAATTGGCGAAACCGGAAAATTATTTGGCGCAATCAATTCAAAACAAATTGCAGAAGAGTTAAAAATCCAGTATAATATTGAGATAGACAAGCGTAAGATTGTGATGGATGACAACATCCATTCACTTGGATCTTACAAGATTCCTTTGAAACTGCATAAAGAAGTGACTGCAGTCATCAACCTACAAGTATTGGAAGAGAAATAAAACCAGCAAGCGGAGGTCCTTATGGAGCGGAAAGTCCCACAAAACATCGAAGCCGAACAAGCCGTTCTCGGTGCAGTCTTTTTTGACCAATCGGTGATGAAAACCATTCAAGATAAATTAGTGGAAGAAGATTTCTATTCCCCGAATCACCAAGTGATTTTCAGGGTCATGAAGTCTTTATTTCAGGATGGAATTTCCATTGACTATACCACTCTTACAGATCGTCTTGAAAGCCAAAACAATTTGATTAAATCCGGAGGTATTGAATACATCTCGGGATTAATTGATGCCGTGCCTTCGATTGCGAACCTTCTCAATCATATCAACATTGTAAAAGACAAATCGATTGTTAGAAAAATCCAAGATTCTTGCAGAAGAATCATTGAAGATTCCTATGAAACTGAAAATACACCGGACTTTATCGATGATGTCGAACGCGACATCATCGCCATTACTAAAGAAAAAAGAACTTCCGATTTCAAGCAAGTAGGCGAGATTGCATCTTTACAAGTGGAAAAGATTGCCGAACAAGCTCAAATCGGAGGAATGGTTACGGGGCTTGATACCAAGTACCATGAATTGAATAAATATACTCTAGGACTTCAACCAAGCGATCTCTTGATTGTCGCTGCCCGTCCTTCTATGGGAAAGACGGCATTTGCATTGAATCTCGCTTTAAACGTCGCTAGAAATCCTGATAAGCCTCATGTAGCCTTCTTTAGTCTGGAAATGGGTGTAGACCAACTATGTATGCGTCTTCTTTCCTGCCAAGCTCAGGTCGACAGTTTTAGAATGAGACAAGGAAACTTATCTTCGGGTGAATGGGAGAAAATCCATTTCGCCGTTGACGCACTTTCCTCTCTCAATATGTATTTTGACGATTCAGGTACTGTAAACGTCCTTGATCTAAGAAGTAAATGTCGTAAACTAAAACAAGAAGACAAACTCGACTTAATCATTGTCGATTACTTGCAACTACTAAGCGGTTCAAAACACAATCAAGCAAACCGTGTTCAGGAAGTATCCGAAATCTCCCGTGTCTTGAAAGAGACCGCAAGAGAACTAAAAGTTCCTGTCGTTGCTTTATCACAGTTATCTCGTTCCATCGAAACCAGAAGCGATAAGACACCAGTTATGGCCGACCTTCGTGAATCCGGTTCTATTGAGCAAGATGCCGATATCATTATGTTTTTGTACCGTGCAGAACTTTATGAACAAGAAACAACAAAGAAAAACCAAGTTGATATCTCAATTGCTAAAAACCGAAGCGGTACGATTGGCAACTTCGTTCTTCTATTCAATAAAAACATGTCAACCTTCAGCAATGTCCACACCTCAACAAGTGGAGACGCGTTTGAACGCGATTCCTACAGTGGAGACATCTAGCAGTCCTACGACTGTTTTTTGTTTGATTTAACGCTGTAGAAAATTAAAATTTGTGAGGAGAAAAATATATTATGTTAAGTGAAAGACTAGATCAAATCGAACAGAGATACGACGAAATCAACCAGATGTTGATGGACCCCGCATATTCTACTGATATTAAAAAACTAACCGAGTTGTCAAAAGAACAAAGACAACTTGAGAAAACAGTACTCAAGTACCGTGATTACAAACAGTTATCAAAAGAAGCTGAAGACTTGAAAGAACTTCTTAAAGACACTGATGACGAACTCAAAGAAATGATGGAGATGGAACTCGAAGAGATCCATGAAAAACTTCCTTTGATTGAAGAAGAACTTCATTTGTTGTTAATACCGAAGGATCCTAATGATGAGAAAAATGTCATCGTTGAAATCCGAGGAGCTGCCGGGGGAGATGAAGCAAACATTTTTGCCGGTGATTTATTTAGAATGTATAACAAATTTGCCGAATCAAAAGGCTGGAAAGTAGAAATGCTTTATGCCGACCCACAAGAAGCCGGAGGGTTCTCTCAGATAGAATTCCAAGTCAGTGGAGAATCGGTATACTCGTATATGAAATATGAAAGTGGTGTTCACCGCGTTCAAAGAGTTCCATTAACGGAATCCGCTGGACGAATTCATACTTCGACTTCCACAGTTTTAGTGGTACCTGAGGCAGAAGAACTCGATTTTGACATTAATCTTGATGATGTCAGGGTTGATACATTTTGTTCTAGTGGTCCGGGAGGACAATCCGTCAATACGACAAAATCTGCAGTTCGATTGACTCATGAGCCAACAGGTACTGTCGTACAATGTCAAGACGGTAAAAGCCAACACGAAAACAAAGCTTCAGCTTTGAAAATATTAAGAAGTCGTCTGTATGACAAAATGCTTCAAGAAAAACTCGACAAAGAAGGCGACGAGCGCCGTAGCAAAATAGGAACGGGCGATCGTAGCGAAAAAATTAGAACATACAATTATCCACAAAATAGAATCACGGATCACAGAATCAATTTTACGATTCAGCAACTAGACAGAATCATCGATGGAAGACTGGACCCTGTGATTGAAGCTTTGATTGCAGAAGAACAAAAACGTAAGCTTCAGAAGCAAGAATAATGGGAAAAACTTATCAAGAAGCTTTAAAAAAGGCGGAGCGAGACGCAAGACTCGCGAAGAAAGAAGCTTCTGCAGTCAAAAACCTGATGCTTCACTTTTCCAGACTAGAACCGACTGATTTATATTTGAAGTTTAATGAAGAGATGAATCCGGAAGCTTTAAAAGATTTTGAAGAAGCAGTTAAGAAATACACCTTGGACAACATTCCCGTTCAATACTTGATTGGATACGTCTATTTCTATGGATACAAGTTTTCTGTGGATAATCATGTGTTGATTCCGCGGTTTGAAACCGAGGAATTGGTCGCAAACATCTTAATGCAATATGACGACCAGTTTACTGGAAAATCAATAAAACTCGTCGACATTGGAACCGGTTCAGGATGTCTCGCAATTGCATTAAAATTGGAGGAACCATCATTTGATGTGACGGCCACCGATATATCGGTTGAAGCTTTGGAAGTAGCAAAAAAGAATGCGAAAAATCTGAAAGCGGATATCACTTTTATTGCAGGAGATATGTTAGAGCCTTTAAAAGGATTAAAATTCGATGCGCTGATTTCTAACCCACCCTATATTCCTTCGGAAGAGACTGTGGATGAAATCATCCATCAGAATGAGCCTCATGAAGCTTTGTATGGAGGTTCTGACGGACTGCGATTCTATGAAATCATACTATCAAAAGCGAAAGAAATCCTTGAACGAAAATCATTTATTGCATTTGAACACGGATTCGACAAAGCAGAAGAAATTAGAGCGCTTGCGAAAAAATATTTTCCAGATTCCGTTGTATATACTTTAAAGGATATGCAAGGAAAAGATCGAATGACTTTTGTCGTAAATAACGAAATCAGCGAATAATTCGCTGATTTTTTTGATTTGAGGACAGATTGATTCTATTCGAGCCGACATTTTAGTATGATACTATATCATTTGCCATTCCTCTTTGGTATAATAATCATATTAAACAAAAAGGAGATTGATCACATGTTCACTATAGTAAAAGAATATCAAAGGGCTATTAAATTTCGATTTGGTAAATTTGTAAAAGTCATGAAACCCGGAATTAGGTTGGTCCTTCCTCTTATTCACGCATACACAAAAGTGGATTTAAGAACAATTACTCAAGATGTTCCCCAACAAAAATGCATAACCAAAGATAATGTCACGATTACTATCAATGCCGTTGTATATTATAAGGTGTTCGATGCAAAAAAGGCCGTACTGGAAGTTAAGGACTGTTTTTATGCGGTCACTCAATTAGCACAAACTACATTAAGAAACTCATTAGGTGGTTTTGATTTGGATGAGTTATTATCCAATTTGAAAGTCATCTCCAAAGAGATTAAAGAAATTGTAGATTCCGAAACGGATCCATGGGGCATTTCTGTTGAAAAAGTAGAAATTAAAGATATTAAGATTCCAGAAGATATGGAACGAATCATTGCGAAAGTTGCGGAGGCAGAAAGAGAAAAAAGAGCAATAATCGTCAAAAGTGAGGGTGAAGTTGGAGCCGCTCAAAAATTGGCTGATGCGGCAAAAATTCTTTCTGAAGTACCAGGAGCGATGCATTTGAGAACTTTGGCTACCATTAACGATTTGTCAGGAGACAAATCAAATACCGTAATCTTTGCGATTCCAGTAGAGGTCTTAGATTCATTTAAAAACAGAAATATTGTGGATGTCGTGAAAGATATAGTTAAGCATCAATAATCTTATTAATAAAAAGCGAAAAGGCAGATCAGACCTGCCTTTTTTTTGTTTACTTTAAGTAATGTGATAAAAAAGACATGCTATCGAACAAAAATGTGTAATTTATTTTAATAAACCCGAATTTGATTCCATTTATCGTATTCTTAATGTATAATATGGAAAATTCAAACTCATTTTTTGATTTTGACAGGGAGGTCTCATTATTGAACAAGTATTTTCTACAAGGAGTGAAAGAATCTTATCCTATTGTTTTAGGCTATATTCCAATTGGAATCGCTTTTGGAGTATTGGCCAGTAGTATCGGTATTTCTCCTTTGGGAGTTCTATTCATTTCATTGGTATTGTTTGCAGGGAGCGCACAATTCATTTTAGTCACGATGCTTGCGAGTTTTGCGAGTGGAATTTCTATAGTCTTTACAATCTTCATTGTCAATTTCAGACATTTCTTAATGAGCTCCGCTTATTCTAAATATTTCAAGAACGATCAATTAGGAGTCTTAGCGTTTCTTTCGTTTTTCATTACAGACGAGTCTTTCGCTATCGGAATTAACAAAGCCAAATATAAAAACGAGGAATTTAACAAAAGCTATTTGTTTGGCGTTGAGCTCTCCGGTTATTTTACTTGGGCAATCGTCACTACTCTAGGTGCATTTGCAGGAAATCTGATTAAGGATTTTAGTGCATTTGGACTTGATTTTGCATTACCGGCGATGTTCATCGGATTATTGGCGCTTTTGATCAAAAACAAAAAAGACTTATTGGTTTGTGCAATTGCAGGAGTTTTGTCGGTTTTACTTAGTTTGACCTTTCTTTCCGGCTTTACGGTTATCATCGCTGCGCTTGTCGCTGCGATGATTCTAGTGGGAGGTAAAGATGATAAACAATATGAATGATTCAACTTTTGTTTTTATCATACTTGGTGCGATGCTTGTTACCTATCTTCCAAGAATGTTACCACTGGTTGTTTTAAGTAAAGTAACACTTCCAAAAAAAGTGTTAAAGTTTCTTGATTATGTTCCAATTGCCATCCTCGGTGCAATTTTGATTCCCAGTTTGGTTATGAAAGATCAACAACTAAATATCTCGTTTGGAAATGAATTTCTCATTGCAGGGGTTCTAACCATTATATTGGCAAAATTCGTCAAGAGAGTGGATGTGATTGTGTTATTTGGAATATTAGTCACAATTCTACTTCGGTTGATTACATAGACTAGCCATGGGATTCAACATCATCATAAAGACATTTAAATTCCATGAATGTCTTTATTTTTTTGAAAAATCTCTATATAATTTATATAGAATCAGTTGGGACGGTACTTATGGAAGAACTTATGTTTCCTGTGTTGAAAAAATATTTAATCAATCATGGCTTTGATGTCAAAGCAGAAATACTGAATGCGGATATCGTTGCCAAAAAAGAAGACCTAGTCATCATTGTTGAAATGAAAACTGCTTTTTCAACCAAATTGATTTATCAAGGACTGAAGCGGATGCATATTTCTGATTATGTCTATTTAGCCATTCCAAAACCAACGGTTCAAGTTTTAAAATCAGACAATTTCAAGGAGAAGAAGACCATCGTCAGAAGACTCGAAATGGGATTGATTCTAGTTGACACAATGAATGACGAGGTTGAAGTCTTACTTGACCCTGAAACCTACCACTTTCATAAAAACAAAAAGAAGAAAAGAGCTTTGTTGAAAGAGTTTAACCTGAGGAGCACCTCGATGAACATCGGAGGCGTAAACAGGACGAAGCTAATGACTGCATACAAGGAATTATCGCTTCTTATTTTGGATGCATTATCAGATGGTCAAAAGACGACAAAATTCTTGAGAGAATATACCAACCGAAAGAAGGTTGTTAGCATCCTTCAAAAGAATTACTATGGATGGTTTAATAGAGTCGATCGAGGCGTATATGAATGTACTGCCTTGGGGATAAAAGCTCATGAATCATATCAAGAACCCATTCGGGTGATCAAGAGTTCATATGACTTTGAAAAGAAGGATTGATAATCCTTTTTTTCATACTAAAAGGTCAAATTTCAGAGTATAAAACTCTTGTTGATTAGGGTGATTTGACTATCGAAACACGACCAAAATCAATCCAGTTTTTACTTCGAAAATATATCGATAAATTGTGTATGATTTTGTTGAAAATGCTATTGCAAATTCCTAAGCTTGGCGTATAATGAAATTAGTGAGATTCAATGAATTTCACGCCCCCATTGCAAAAATCCATCAACCGATTCGAAACAATGTCACGTGGCAACTGATCTTGTTTTTTTTTATGCAAAAAAGAAATGATGAGGAAAGGAGGAAACATCCATGGAAGTTAAAAAACCAGCTCAACAAGCAACAAAACCAGTACAAAAACCAGTAGCACCAGCAGCAAAACCAGTACAAAAACCAGTAGCACCAGCAGCGAAACCAGTACAAAAACCAGTAGGAAAAAAATAACACTTTATAGATGAAGTGTTCAAATAGATACCGATTGGTTTTAGAACCAAACAGAATCATGACTAGAGTCGACCAGCGTCTATGGTCGACTCTTATTTTATTCTATACTATCATTTCTAAAACGTCATTCAATCAGGCTGGTTCATAGACTCAAATTCATCTCTTTTGTTTTTTCATTTAATGAATCCTATGTTATAATGGTTACTATAAAAACTCTTAGGACAGGAAATACATCATGACTTCAATCAATAAAATAGAAGAAAATAAAATGACCGCAAAGCTGGGTGTCAAAATGGCATCTACGATCTTGGGTATTACACAAGTCAATATCGATTTTATTGATGGGGTAGGATTTAGGAACACAGGAAGTTCCAGTGTTTTTTCTCCTCAAAAATACAAAATATCATTTAATCTCGATTGGTTAAGGCAGTCGGAAATGCTTGAAGTTTTGGCAACGTCTTTTCACGAAACAAGACATGCCTATCAAAAGCTTCATACCGATTTTCATCCCGGGCTTAAATATTCTGAAAAGAAAGAAACAGTCGATTCTTGGAGAACTGATTTTTTGAGTTATCAAAAACCAGGAATGGAATTGAAAAGCGATTACCTTCTTCAGTCCATCGAAATAGATGCCATCGCATTTTCACATTATCTATTGAAGGAATTGTTTAAAACATCTACCTTGATTCCTTCTGAGGTAAAAGAAGAAGTGGAATCAATGATAAAAGAATATCACTACATCATTCCCAAAGAGAGGACGAAGCAATGAAAAAGTCTGATTCAAAACTACCATTCCAGGAACGTATAGAACAATTGTCCTATTCCGACAAAAACCCATTCTTAGTTCCGTTTTTCGTAGTGGCAGAATTGAAGGACGAGACCTCCATCAGCCAATGGGGAGAAGACATGATTATTGCGACCTTGTTTCCACTTTATGGATATATACCGAACCAAGAAATTCAATCGATGGAATTGTATGAACTTTTCAGAACGCTTCCAAATGACGAAAGAGAATTGATTGAGACTTATTTCTTTCAAGTTAAAAGTCCCTATGTACAATTTTTCATTGATGCAATCGGAGTGGATTCAATGATTGAATCCGTTCCCGATGACATTCCCGATGAATTCTTTCTAGATGAGTGGCACAGGTTGGTCTACAAAGAACTATATGACGAAGAAATGCAAGAATATGCTGGAATGATTGATGATTTGCTCCTCAGCGACAATGCGCACATGTTCAAGGCGCTTTATGAACAAGGAGAGATTGAGGTTTCGTTAAGAACGAATCTAAATGAAACGATTCTTCATTATGCCGCAAGGTATAATGCGGTTAAAATATTGAAGTTTCTATTATCGGTAGGTTTACCTATCGATGAAGTGGACGGATACGGAAACACGCCTCTTTTCTTGGCTGCGGCTTTTGGAAAAGTCGATTGTTTTTATGCCTTGATTGAAAAAGGTGCGAATTATAAAATCGCAAATAATCAGGGAATTCTTCCTGCGGAAATCGTTCCATACGGTGAAAGTGAAGCCTTGATTGATTTTTGCAGAGTCAAACTGGTTACCGACCCCGATCACATGATAAAAATCGATCCTTTTAAAATGATGCTAGAGATGAATTTAGTCAAGGGAATCAAGTATATGATTTTCAGAAAGTTTCTTGATGTAAATCATGTTTTCCTGACGGGTCAGAGTTTGTTTGAACTAGCTCTTGAGATGAAAAATACTGATTTTGCATCTTATTTACTTCATTCCGAGAATTTCGGAATGGAATTTATAAATAGAATCGGATATTCGGTAGAGCATTTTGCCATCGAGTATGACAATCTTGATATATTAAAAGAAATCAAGACGATGGGAATTGACATCTTCAAACCTGCAGGCGATGGATATACCGTCATGGAGATTGCGGCAGTGTATCATTCTAACGACTGTTTCGATTATTTCATTTCAGAAGGACTCTTAGAATATCAGGATGTATCAAAACTCTTGCGTCTATCCTTTTCTGAATCCAACCTACATGTGATTCGTCATCTCGAAAAAGCTGGTGTCAATTTTAATGTGCTCATTGACAATCAAACGACACCTTATTTATTGCTGATGAGGACGTATTCTTCAAAAGTGATTCAAGAGTTAATCCTGGGGATTGATATTGAATTTCACAATAAACACAAAATTCCTTTATTAATTGACCCCTCTTTTCATAACGATATCGAGGTCGTCAAACTTCTTCTGGAAAGAGGAGCGAATCCAAATATTCCTGTCTTGTTCAAAAAAGGTCGTTTTTATCCAATCCTCAATGCCATTTATCATCATAACTTGGATATGGTGAAATTATTGGTACAATACCACGCCGACGTGAACGTCAGCACGGAAACATTTCTTACACCACTGTTCTATGCTTATTCAAGAAGAGCAGGTAGAGAAATCAAGTCTTTTCTAAGGGAAAACAAAGCGAAAATTCATCCAATGAGATTTGCATATTTATTAGCTGCAGCCATTGTTATAATCATTGTTTCTCTTATTCTTACTTTATAGTAAATTGCAGGATTCTTTGAATCCTGTTATTTTTTTGAAAAAATTAATATTATTTTATTGACAATAGTGTATGCCATACAGTATAATAATGTTAGAGGTGAGAAAGATGAATGAAGCATTGGTTCAAAACCTGAAAAGCGAGCTTCGAAGAGGGACACAGATATTGGCAGTTTTATCTCAACTAGATAAAATGCAGTACGGTTACTCGCTCCTCCAGGATCTAAATGACTTAAATGTCAACATTGAAGCCGGAACATTATACCCGCTTCTAAGAAGACTCGATACGCAAAATCTTCTTGAGAGCGTTTGGGATACGAGCGAGTCGAGGCCAAGGAAGTATTACAAGTTAAGTGAAGAAGGAAAAGAAGTATATTCAATATTAAAAGAAGAATGGTTACAAATTGTAAAAGAAATGGAAGAACTGTTTAGGGGGGATAAACAATGAAACATATGATAGAACGTTATGTATATGACGTCACAAGAAGATTACCTGAAAATCAAAGAGAAGATGTCGCAAAAGAATTAAGAGCGAACATCGACGACATGCTTTCAGGAAGCACGAATGAAGTTGAAATTGAAAAAGTACTTTTAAGTCTTGGAGAACCAAGAACACTCGCAAACGAATATCGTGAAAAGAAGAGATATTTAATCTCGCCAAAATGGATGGACGATTATATTAGAGTGCTAAAAATCGTCATCATCATCTTTGTTTCTATATCGGTTATTTTTGGATTGATAGACAATATCATGAACGCCGAATCTCTGAATGCTTTTGGAATCTTTGCAGAAGTATTCGCGAAGACGATTTCAGAAGCTTTTCAATCCGCATTTCAAGCTTTTGCGATTGTTACTCTAGTGTTTGTATTAATTGAACAATATGACCTTTCTCCTAAAAAGAAGGAGTGGTCCGTGAGTAGCCTCCCTGACCTTCCAAACGAAAAAGAACCTAAGGTATCTAGAACCGGTTCCATCGTAGAGTTGATTATTATGACGATCTTTGGAGTCACTTGGATTTATTTGCTTTTCAATCATTCCATTTATCTTGGTTGGATGGTTGAAGGAAACGGATGGGCAGTTTCCGTGCCATTGTTTAATTCTCCTGCAGTCAATGTGCTGATTCCTCTGTTCATTGCTTCGTTGGCATTAGGCATCATTGCACAAATGATTAAGATTTATTATGCAAGACTGAATATGAAGGTCATGATTTTCCATACGCTTGATAAAATATTCTCACTTGCTGTAGTCCTCTTTTTTATGACGATGCCCAATCTGATTAACGGTGTATTTGCTTTACAAGCATCAACATTCCTTGAAATTTCAACAACCGTTGTTTGGGATATGATCAAAGGAATAGCGACAGGAATTATCAGTGTAGTTTCAATAGCGACTTTACTTGACTTGATTTTTACATGGATCAAATCAATCAGAGGAACAATCAAGAGTAACAAGAATTAGAATAAATGTGGAACGTTATTGAAAAATACGTTCCACTTTTCATATTCTAGTTTCAAAAAGTAGAATCTGTTCATACGTATAAAGAATATATGAACGCTGTTTTTTCCTCATCATTTAGCGGTTTAAAAGTGAAAATCAATGAGTGAATATTAGTAGATGAGAATTATGTTCAATGAAAACATTTTCATTTGAAAAATTTTCATCTTTTTTTCATTCCCTTGTTGCTTTAGTTATACACATGTAGTACTATACTCCCAATATTTAAACAAGGGAGAAAAAAATTATGAAGAAATTTACATTATTATTAGTAGTATTCGTATTTGGATTTGCTCTTTCAGCTTGCCAGTCAGAAGCTGAAACCGTTAAGTTTGGAGTCATTGGACCTCTAACAGGAGATTACTCTTTTTATGGGACGTCCGTTGAAAATGGAGCCAATCTTGCAGCTGCAGAAATTAATGCAGACGGCGGTGTTTTAGGATTAGATTTAGAAATTATCGCATATGACAGTAAAGGCGAAGTCGTCGATGGTGTCAATGCCTATAATCGTTTGATTCAAGAAGATGAAGTCGATGCAATCATCGGTGGTACTTTTAGTGGAGTAACACTGGCATTCAAAGACTTGGCTGTTGCGGACGGTGTTCCCGTATTGTCACCCACAGCGACCAACCCCAATGTAACACTTGATGCAGGAAACATGTTCCGTGCATGTTATACAGACTCTTATCAGGGAACGGTAGCCGCATTGTTCACAATCGAAGATTTAGATGCAACGAAAGCTGCCGTCTATTATAATATCGACGATGCTTATTCAGAAGGCTTGGCACTTGCGTTTATCGCTGCTTATGAAGATGCAGAATTGACTGTTGACGATTATACTTTCGGATCAGGAACTGATGACTACAGTGCAACCTTGACAACCATCAAAAACGGAGATTACGATGTCGTATTCGTTCCTGCGTATGTTGCTGAAGTTGGAGCTATTTTAACACAAGCAGATTCACTTGATTTCGGAGATACCGTATTCGTTGGTGGAGACGGATGGGATGGAATTGAAGCGAATTATGCTGCTGTAGCTGAAGGATATTACTTCGGTAACCATTATGCAAAAACAGATCCTGCTCAAAACGTTCAAGATTTCGTTACGAACTATGAAGCAACTTATGGAGAAGCACCTAGTGCACTGGCTGCTTTGGCATATGATGCAGTATACGCAATGGCACTTGCAATGGAAAATGCAGGAACAACAGATTACGCAGATGTAGTAGCGGCTTTACAAGCTTTGGAATATGCAGACGCAGTCACTGGCGCAATCAAATTTGACGCCAACGGCGACCCTGTAAAAGCAATCACAATCATTCAAGTAGTGAGCGGCGAGCATGTCGTTATCAAAAAGGTTCAAGGGGAATAATTTATACCGATATTTAGATAAAGAATAGGGGAGACCTCTCCCCTATTCCTACATGCTAGGGGTGCACATATGAGTGAATTTTTAGAACAAATCATCAACGCGTTGAATACGGGAAGTATTTACGCTTTGGTCGCCATCGGTTATACCATGGTTTATGGAATCATCCGATTAATCAATTTTGCGCACGGAGACATTATGATGTTCGGTGCGTATTTCGCATTTATATTCGCCACTGTATTTCCATTCCAATTACCTGTTATTTTAGTCATTGTCATTTCAATGGCACTCGCAGCTTTGATGGGTGTTTTGATTGAAAAAGTCGCTTATAAGAAACTTAGAAAAGCGCCTAGAATTTCAGCTTTGATTACAGCCATCGGAATGAGTTTGTTTTTACAAAACCTTGCGCTTTTGATCTTCAAACCGGAGCCGAGAGTCATGCCGGTTTTAATATCAAAGACGCATGTCAATATTTTTGGATTGAGCGTACCGATTTTAACGCTCGTAACGATTCTTGTGTCTATTGGGTTTATGATTTTATTGACGGTATTCGTCAAGAAAACAAAACCAGGAAAAGCGATGAGAGCTGTTTCTCAAGACCAAGAAGCCGCAAAGTTGATGGGAATCAATGTTAATAGCGTCATCTCTTTGACATTTGCGATTGGTAGTGCTTTAGGTGCCCTTGGGGGTATCTTTTATAGCATCGCCTATTCTCAGGTCTATCCAACCTTGGGTGTCATGCCGGGCTTAAAAGCATTCGTTGCGGCTGTTCTTGGTGGGATTGGTAATATTGGTGGGGCAATGCTCGGTGGTTATGTCATCGGTGCGATTGAAACCTTTACCAATGGATATATTTCGACAAGATGGGTCGATGCGATCGTGTTCTCTATTTTAGTGTTTGTCTTACTGGTGAAACCTTCGGGAATTTTGGGTAAAAACACGAAAGAGAAGGTGTAACCCATGACATTATTTAAGAAAAAAGAAAAAATGGAGAATACTCAAAGAAAACCATTTGTCAAAGTCTTGCTTGACAAGACTTTGCCTATGATCGTGATGATTGTCGCGATCTTCTTAATCCTGAACACTTTGATCGAAACCGGTGTTCTCTCCAGATATTATTCAACGATTCTAGTGATGGTTTTGGTCATGATCATCATGGCGACTTCTTTAAATCTCGCGACTGGATTTTTAGGTCAGCTTGTTTTAGGGCATGCCGGTTTTATGGCGCTTGGTGCATATAGTGCTGCACTGACTGCCATCGGACTAAGAGCTTATATTCCCAACGATTTATTGCTATTCCTCGTTGCGGCGGTTGCCGCAATGATTGTCGCAATGCTTGCAGGTTTGATTGTCGGGACACCGGCATTAAGACTAAGAGGAGATTATCTTGGAATTATGACACTTGGATTTGGAGAAATCGTCAAAGTTATTTTAACAAATCTTGAAGTGACGAACGGTGCACAGGGATTAACCGCAATTCCAAGAATCATGTCTTTTCCATTAGCTTATTTTACTATGGTTGCGGTTGTCGCAATCATTGCCTTATTTATGAATTCAAGACATGGTAGAGCGATGATATCGATTCGAGAAGACGAGATTGCAAGTGAAAGTGTCGGTATCAACATAACAAAATATAAAATCATCGGATTTTTGATGGCTTCGATGTTTGGTGGACTCGGCGGAGCCGTGTATGCTTTTCAACTTGGTTTTTTAGCACCGACCGCATTCAATTTCGTTAAATCGATTGATATTTTCGTGATTGTCGTTTTAGGTGGAATGGGTAGTTTATCCGGATCCATCGTTGCGGCGATTGTCCTTACATTCTTACCTGAAGCGTTAAGAGAATTCGCAACCTATCGTTTGCTTATCTACTCCACGCTTCTGATTTTGACGATGCTTTTCAGACCACAAGGGTTGATGGGAACGAAAGAGTTCTCAGTCACGTCTTCAGGACTGAAAAACAATTGGAGTAAAGCCAAAGCTTGGTACATCAAAACCAAGAATAAAGTGTTGAAAAGAGGTGACGACCATGTCAATCCTTGAGGTTAAAGACCTGACGATTATGTTCGGAGGACTGAAGGCCGTCGATCAATTCGAAATTACGATTCATGAAAATGAACTCGTTGGTTTGATTGGACCCAACGGCGCTGGAAAAACAACGATTTTCAATCTACTTACAGGGGTTTATAAACCAACTAACGGATCGATTTTAGTCAACGGTTCCGTGACGAAGATGATGAAACCAAATGAAATCGTGATGCTTGGAAGTTCTAGAACATTTCAAAACATTCGTTTGTTTAAAAACATGACGGTTCTAGACAATATCAGAGTAGCCTACCATAACCGAATGACTTACAATTATTTTGACGGTGTCGTTAAAAACAAAAAGTATCGAGATGAAGAAGCAGCAGCGACTGAAGTAGCGGTTTCTTTACTTGAGGTATTCGGTATGAAAGGCTATCAAAATGATTTAGCAAAAAACCTTCCGTATGGAAAACAACGGAAACTTGAAATTGCAAGGGCTCTTGCGACAAATCCAAAACTCTTATTGCTTGATGAACCGGCCGCAGGAATGAATCCACAAGAAACAGAAGAATTGATGCATACGATTCGATTCATCAAAGATCAATTCAAAGTCTCAATATTGTTAATAGAGCATGATATGAAACTCGTGATGGGAATCTGTGAGAGAATCGTCGTTGTCGATTATGGTAAAATTATCGCTTCAGGCGCTCCGGAAGCAATCAGAAAGAATCCGGCTGTCATCAAAGCCTATCTGGGGGAGTAATATGTTAAAAGTAGAAAACTTACATGTATATTATGGTGTCATTCATGCGATAAAAGGTGTTTCATTTGAAGTCAAAAAAGGAACGATCGTTTCTTTGATTGGTTCGAACGGAGCTGGTAAATCTACCATACTTAAAACGATATCCAATTTACTCGACGTTACCGAAGGGGACATCCTGTTTTTAGGTCAATCGACCAAAAAACTGGAAGCTCATAAAATCGTTGAAATGGGGATTTCTCATGTTCCTGAAGGAAGAAGAGTTTTTCCAGGGCTTACTGTGATTGAAAATCTTCAGATGGGTGCATACACAAGAAAAGACAAAGAAGAAATCGATAAAGATTTAAAAAAAGTGTTTCATCACTTTCCAAGACTTCTAGAACGCAAAAATCAGCTTGCTGGTACGCTTTCGGGAGGCGAGCAACAAATGCTTGCGATGGGAAGAGCATTGATGAGCAGACCTAAAATCATGCTTCTGGATGAACCTTCTATGGGTCTCGCTCCATTGCTTGTGGATGAAATCTTTAAAATCATCGAAGAAATCAATAAATCAGGAACAACCATCCTGTTGGTGGAACAAAATGCAAATAGAGCTTTACACATCTCTAACTATGGATATGTGTTAGAAACCGGAAAAGTAATTGCGGAAGGCCCATCAAAACAGTTGATGGAAGATCCCAAAGTGATTGAAGCTTATTTGAGTGCATGATATAATTGTGTTTGCAATTTAATATATATTTATTATATAAATATTGAATTTTTTCTTTTTTGATGATATTATTAAAATATCTATTTAAGGAGAAATTTATTATGAATAACATGCTTTCTAGACTACTGTCTTTCTTATCTTCTCTTCTTCCTACGAGACAACAGAAATTTGTTAATGGGTTAAATTCGAATATAGATTGTTGGCTTCAAGAGGATACTTTTGATTATTCCTCAACTGTTACATATAAATATGGTGATTTCATTCATTATAATTTGGGATGCAATGTTGGTTCAGAACAAGGGGGCCCAAGATATGGAATCGTCATAGAGGATTCCGCTCAATTATCGAAGACGGTACTCGTTATTCCGGTTCATGGAAGTGAGGAGTATTATTCTCCAGCGAAATATGAGGCTTATATCAACAAACCATTTACATTCTTATCAAAAAATCATCACTACGCTGTAATTACACAAATGAGAGCAATTAGCAAGATTAGAATCGATAGAAAATTTGGTAAAATTGATACCTGTAGTATTTTAATATTAAAAGGTGTGATGAAAAATATATTCAAAATATGATTAGTTGACATCCTTAACTTTATATGATAAAATTAATTTACTAAGTCCTAGGTTAACTCCGAAGACACAATTTAACTATGTTTTCCTTGTGAAGACACGAAAGATGAGCACGGTCAGTGCTCATCTTTTCTTTTGTATTTTAAAAGGGTATAAATTGTTAAAAAGAAAAGAAAACAAATATAATGATTTTTATTGATTAAATACTAAGAAAATTGATTAATTATCAATTTTACAATATATGACTTCATTCAATTTGATATAATAAGTAAGGATTCATTTTCAATTGTTGTTTTTTAACGTCATATTTCAATGGGGAGAAATAAATTGAAACCCAAAACTATTGGCAAGAATTTAAGGAAATTCAGAGTGTCAAAATCCCTGACTCTTGAAGAACTTGCAGTTCTTCTTGAAGTGGAACCTCAAGTCTTAATTGAATACGAAACTAAACGGAAATACATTCCATATAATTTAGGCATAAAAATAGCAGAAGTATTGGAGTTTGATCCTTATTTCATTGGAATAGATGTTCTTTTGGATAGAAAAGTGACAAGAAACGTATTTGCACCACTATCGTTTAAATCGAAATTTACTCCATTTCGATTTATGTGGGATTTCTTAAAATCGATGTTTGGAGCAGTAAAAAAGAAGAAACAAGACATTAGTAGCAATATCATTGAAAATCAATTGTTTAGTCTTGAGGAAAACTCATCGAGTCCCTTTGTCTTTTTAAGAATTAGCTTTCTTCTGCTTGGTGTTGCATTTCTCGCGGCATGGGCTGAAAATATTGTCATCGCAAATCTTGCGTTAAGTTTATTTGTTCCGCTAGGGTTCATGTGGTTTTTGTTTGAAGCACATCACCCAAGAATCATAAGAGGCTTTGAACTCATCAAGTATTTTCTATATGGTGGACTCATCTCAATCATCATTGTTTTATTCATTCGAGGTTTTACAGGTTATATTCCCTTTCCAATCATCGGAGACTTATTGACGGGATTGATTGAGGAATTAGCGAAGATCTTAACAGTTATTTTTCTAGTCAGAAAAAAACTGATCAAGAACCCTTTGGAAGGTATCTTGATTGGGTTTGCAGTAGGAGCGGGTTTTACAGCTTTTGAAACGACAATGTATGGCATGAACGAATTACTCACTAATCTTGACATGTTTGAGATGATTTGGATTATTTTACTCAGATCTTTTTATGATTTAATCGGAGTAGGTCATCATTTTTGGACAGGTATCCTTGCAGGTGTTGTTGTAATGATCAGCAAGTCAGGGCATTTGAAAATGAGAGATTTACGAAACCCGGTTTTCTTCTTTTGGTACATCCTACTTGCGACAATCCACGGGCTATGGAATTATAATTCCAGTATGCCTTTAACTTTTGTTATTGCACTATTTTCTTTGATATTATTCATTCTCTTCTGGTCCAAAGTATCGATTGATTATAAGTTACAAGTCGCTCTTGAAAAGGAAAGACTGAACGATAATTTGATAGAGATAGAATCAATAGAATCTGAAGAAAAGGTAATAGAACAAGAAATGACTGAGACGAATGAAGATCATCAAGAATAGGACTTAATGAGGAGAAGAACATCGATGAAAAAAATAAAAATAGCGTATATAGGTGGAGGCTCTAGGCTTTGGGCTAGAAACTTAATGAGTGATTTAGCACTTTGTACCGATATTGAAGGTATTGTATCTTTATATGATATCGTGAGGGAACCTGCGGTTAATAATTCCATCATTGGAAATAAAATGATGGAATTACCGGAAGCGAATCATGCTTTTCAGTTTGTTGTGGCGGATACGTTGGAAGAGTCCTTACAAGACGCTGACTTTGTATTTATTTCAATTTTGCCTGGTACTTTTGAAGAGATGAAAGCTTATGTTCATATCCCTGAAAAATATGGTGTTTACCAGCCGGTCGGAGACACGGCTGGACCTGCAGGGATTTTCAGATCCTTGATTATGATGCCGATGTATTTTGACATTGCAATTGCGATTGAATTCAATTGTCCGAATGCCTGGGTTATTAATTTTACGAATCCGATGACGATGTGTGTTGAAATGTTATATCATGTGTTTCCAAAGATCAAGGCCTTTGGAAACTGTCATGAAGTATTCGGAACTCAAAGAATACTCGCAAGAGCATTGAAAGAAGAAACCGGAATCGATGTATCTCATACGGAGATTGAAGTCAATGTTCAAGGGATTAATCATTTCACTTGGATTAATTATGCAACGTATAAAAATATTGATTTGATGCCCATTTATGAGAAGTTCGCACTAAAATACAAAGATAAAGGATGGTTCACAGAAGAAGAACTGAGGAAAGGGGCTCCATGGGGAGGTTCTGACATGGTGAAGTTTGATCTGTTCTTTAAATACAATACCATTGCAGCCGCAGGAGATCGTCACTTGGTTGAGTTTTTACCCAAGGAATGGTATGTTGAAAGCCCATTGATGATTCAACACTGGAAATATTTCCTTACACCTGTCGACTTTAGAATTGAAATTATGGAAAAGGGAGACCGGTCCGCAAAAGAGATTGCATATGGGTCAAAACCAGTTGAAATCCACGCCTCTGGAGAAGAAGGCGTGGAACAAGTCAAAGCACTTCTTGGGTTTGACAAATTCATTACGAACGTCAATATGCCTAATATGGGTCAAATACCAAATCTTCCCCTAGGCAGAGTGGTTGAAACCAATGCTTATTTCAGAAAAGACAGTGTTCAACCTGTATTTTCAGGGGAGATGAAGGAAGAACTTGTGGATTTGACGTTAAAACATATGGAAATCCATGAATTGCTAATGGAAGCATTTGATGAAAAAGATTTGAACTACGCAATGGATGCTTTGATGAACGATCCACTCACAGAAAGTTTGTCTCCTAGCGTTAAAAGAAAAATGTTTCGTGAAATCGTCGATGCCATCCGACCTTATCTCTCTTGTTACCTCGAATAAAAAAAGTCCTTTATTGACTTGAATTAATTCAAGTAGTGGAATAAAATAAAGTTGAAGGGGGAATCTTTATGAAAATTGCAGTAAAGATTTGTAAGTACTTAATCCTTCTGCTTGGAGCTTTTATCATCTTGATGTCTTTTGACTCTTTCGATGGTACAGATACATTTGGCGGAATGTTACTAGAATTCATTATGAATTCTTTGCCAGGACTTATTTTGATTGGAATCCTAATTTTACTATGGAAAAAAGAATTGATTCTTGGATTTTTGATGATTGCGGCAGCCATCGGATTATTCTTCCTGTTTAAGTTTTATCGGGATACCAGTGAAAAGTGGCTTACCATCATCACAGTTGAAGTTCCGTTGTTGGTATCAGGAGGATTATTTTTGTATTACAAGCTAAAGCATAAAAAATTGACTGAATAAAGAAAAAGAGAGAATGCGCGGCATTCTCTCTTTTTTAGGATTAAATATATTTTCTTTCAAGTAAATCAGTCCAGTAGTTCTAATAGTTCATTGTAGATGGCAGTAGTTTCGGTTTCTGTCTTTAAGTTAATGTAATAGTATTCGTCTCCATCGATGATTTCAATCCAATCCAGATGATAATCCCCTAAATTAAGATATACGGCAAGGTCACCTTCGATGGTAAAATATCCGGACCGGACGCTACCAATTGCAGAACCGTTTGTTCTTGCGAGAATATCTTTGGGACTCACCAACTCAATTTGAACTGTATTGTCGATATCAATGGTTTTGGCATATAGAATGCCACCGATTTCTAACTGGCTTGTTTCGGAATTCACGGAAATGGGTGCCCCTTTTGAAGAGATGAGCATAAGGATGCCGACCACACCGAGGATAACGATTGTAAATACCAAGGAAAAGATCGATTGTGTTTTCTTGTTCATAGTCAAAACTCCTTTGTTCGTTAGTAGAAGAGTAATGAATTCATATATATTATAATATCATGATTTAGGAAAAAATAAATAGATTCCTAATAGTTACATCATGATTTCAATTCCTGAATGGCATCCAGTGTCTTCATAGATTAACTTCTGAGACTCATATAACTTGATATGAATCCATCCGGAAAGCCCTTCCTTGATTTGATTGATCATCAAACCATTGGAAGGAGACTTCAATTCTATTTGTTTTTCTGTTTTTGCATGAAGAAAGAGTTTGTATCTCCCTTTTTTAATTTGAAGTCTCACTTCATCTTGTTTTAATTCTGTAATCTTGATTTTGGAAAAGTTATAGGTCGCAAAGCGATATTCTTTTTCATGGATGATCATATTCGCAATCAACCCTTTGAAATGAAGAGCTCCCAAAGGAATGGTCGCATAAGATAACATTAAGGAAGTTGTTGATTCTTTAAAGTGATTCGTTTGAAGCCAAATGTATTTGCTGGGGAATGATTTTCCCCAGTCTTTTTCAATGTATCCCTTCGCGTTTTTGAAGGAGATTTCTTGATTGTTATATTGCAAAGATCCGTTTATTTGATGATTCATGGATACCACACCATGATAGCACTCCATAAAATTCAGGTATCCAAATGGGCCCATGATGTTAGGGCTATAAAGACTTGTCTTGATGGGTTCCATGCCTGAAATCTTCAAACATCCTTTTAAACGAACGTTTTCATTGAAGAGATCAATATCTACAACTTCTTTTGAAAATAAATTATTTCCGATTCGAACCGAAAAAGGAGTGTCTTCACAATTGAAGTCCTCTAGAGGGAACCGAAAATAATAGGTTTGTAGACTGACGTCTTTTTCAGTCTTTTCAGAGATAAATAATTGGATGAAAGAATGAGGGTCGATTTTGTTAATACTGACACCTGGTATTAGTGCAATACTATATAATTCATCTGAGCTTACTGCTTTGAAATACCAGCCTTCAAAATAATGATCCTTTTTCTTTCTACCTTGGAATAATACCGGATTTTTGACATTCATTGGATGCTCCTAACAAAAATGCTAGAAAAATCTAGCATTTTTTAATTGATTATGGTTGCATAGCTCCAAAAAGAACTAGCCAAGCAAGAATGGATTTAGCCACAAGACTTAATACGATATAAGTTCTTTCACCGTAAAGATAGTCTTTCCATTTTCCAACCTTTTTGTATTGAAGAACCATATTAACAGGGAAAGTATTGAACGCTACGAAGTAGGTTCCAACGATCGCCCATACGAACCAAGGTACTTCACTAAAGTTACCATTGCCGAACATGTAAAGTAAGATTGCAACCCAAGGAGCGAGACCTGCAAAGGATCCCCATACGAATGGGCCCCAGTTGACTTTTCCTTCTTTGGCTCTTTTGGAGTTGAGTTGTTCCATCACAAGTCCAAATAAGTTCATGGAAGCATTGACGACAAAGATTAAGATTAAGGAAGCAATGTCATAGATTCCAAATAGAGTCGCAATCAATACAATCATGACAGAAGAGCTTAATGCATATTCAAACCATCTGAATTGATTGATTCCTTCTTTTAAGTCTTTGTTGTACTTGTCGTTTAATTTGTTTGGTAAAGAGATGAGTGCATGTGCAGCAGCAGATAGTAGTAAGAATACAGCTACTAATACACCAAACGGCAATGAGAATAATTCTTTACTTGCTAGTTCAAGTGATTGAGTAGTCATATTGTAGAATAAGTAGTTTTGTGTAATCGTTGGTTGAAATTCACCTATTTTTTGAATGACGGTCGCTGCAAGGAATAACATTAAGATTCCTTGGATGAGATGAAGTCCGCCCATAATCATGTTAAATCTTCTAAGTTTTTTAAGTTGAGTTAGTTCCATTTTTTCCTCCTAAATATTGATAAGTTCATTATAGCATGTCATATGCAATATGTAATATTTTTTGCTTAATTTTACATTTTTACTTTTAATTAATAGTATATACGTGATATTTATTCGCATTTTCTCACAGGTAACATCCACTTCAAAAAAAACTTTTTTGAAAAACGTTTCAAATTTATGCCTAATATTGGTTTTTAATATGTTTTTTTCTAAAAACATAACACCAATGTTCATATGAATGATATAATATTTTTAGTAGCGTGTTGATTTTTGAAATAATTTTAGGCTTGATTTTTATTCAATTCGCCATCCTTTCTTTCAAATTTAGAGTATATATTATGAACATCATTAGCATAAGAGGAGGTGCAGCTCAATGCACAATTCAATTCACAACTACTTGTACTATCTCAAAGGGAAATATCCAAATGGAAATGTTGATTATCCTGAAGAAAAAGCTCTTCTTGAGGATGGGGAAAAAGACATTATTCACCTCTCAACCCCATCCTCGTTATCATATAATTCATTAAATAAAGTAGAATTTTTTGACTATTGTATATTGAAAAGAGGGCTTAAACCTATAACTGCTGAAAAATACATTCATAGTCTTGAAGTCATGAAAAGTCTTCTTGAATTGTCTTTGGGTACATCACTTAGATATAATATTATTGATCTTGCAGATATACCTCAATTGGAATACTTAATAAGATATTTCGAAACCAACAATAATCTTGTTGCACAAAACCTATACTGGCATCATATTATATCTGCAGCATATAATAATTTTCTAAGATTCTTAAAATATAAATATAATAAGAATGCTAATTCAATTGAAAAACTTGCTCTCAAAAAGCATATCGTATATTTTAATATTCAAAAAAAAATCCTTGGAAGGAAAGCCACAAATTCTAATCTTCATCCAACGGCTTCAGACAACAGCTTATACTTTGGGTTACTGGATCAACCTCTTGTATGCGACCTAATATCACAGGTGTTATCTCTATCTAATATTTTGGATTTTAATGGACACAATTATGTTATGGATGCTTACGGATTGAAAATTAACGTTTATACTCGCATTAATTCCCAAGGACAATTGCAAATAATGCTAAAAGGGAATACAACGATGCACGAAATTTATATGCAATACGTTCTAAAAATGAAACAAAATTTAGATAAAAACAAGACAATATTTTTGATTGATTTTTTACATAATATAATTACTTTAGAAGGAGTGGAAAATGTTGATAAATAGGCCTTTAAGACTAGCAACAGTATTTAGTGGAATAGGGGCAATTGAACATGCGCTTTCCAAGCAGAGGATCGACTATGAAATTGTATTTGCATGCGATAACGGAGAAATAACCCTAGAAAATGATACACAACAAATTCATAAATTCATCAAAAACTTTACATATGATGAGAAAAAAGCGTATGTATCAAAGTTATATAATTTAAGCAAGAAAACAAATCACGTCAAGAAGACGTATTTTGATAACTACAAAATAACTGAGGAACAGTGGCATGAAGATATTAGATACATTGATGGAACAAAATATGAAGGAATTGTTGACCTTTTTGTCGGTGGAAGTCCCTGTCAAAGTTTTTCTGTAATAGGGAAAAAAGGAGGCTTATTAGATATTAGAGGATCCCTCTTTTATGATTTTGTGAGATTGATTAAACAAATTAAGCCCAAAGTATTTATTTATGAAAACGTTGCTGGGATGCTGTCTCATGATAAAAACAATACTTGGAAAATCATCTCTGATTTATTTGAAACATCGGGATATAAAACCCAATCATTTTTACTAAATGCAAAAGATTACGGTATTCCTCAAAATAGAAAAAGGGTTTATGTTATTGGTTTCTTGGATCATAACGTTGTGATGAAAGAACCGGAAAAGGTCAAAGACAGACCCCTTTCTAAAGAATTCCTTGATAAAGGGAAAATTCCTGCTCATTACTATTTGGGCCGCAAGGGGTTTGAGTTTGTTACAAACCCAAAGTATATTCGGCGTGCTCATGTGGATCCGTTAATTTTTCAAACTCAAAAAGCAAATCAACAATTTAACTGGAACGGCGATTTCATATTTGAACCATTATGCAAAGTGAAAGATAGAATTGATGTATTGAATCGCGCTTATGTTGGTGAATGGAATGGAAAATCAGGAGTGATTCGTCAACTTACTCATCGAGAATGCTATAGATTGATGGGGTTTGATAATTCTTTTATTTATTCTAACTCCAATATCCAAGCGTATAAACAAGCAGGAAATTCTATTGTTGTCAATGTTTTAGAAAAGATCATCATTGAAATAATGAAAGTTGTGAATTTTGATGATTAAGAGAAAAGTTAGAATTGCTACTGTATTTAGTGGAATCGGATCTCCTGAGTTTGCGCTTCTTAGAATGAATCAACCTCATGAAATTGTTTTTGCATGTGATAACGGAGACAGGGAAATTGAATACGACCACGAGAGAGAGCTTAATTATATTCGCTCGCTTGCTTCTTTTGATGAAAAAAAAGAATATGTTGATAATCTTTATCTTTCTAAAACAAGAAGAACTAATTTCGTGAAACAAAGTTATCTTTCCAATTATCAACTTGATCCTTCAAGGTATTATGAAGATATTTGTTTGCTTGATGGGAATGACTTTAAGGGAGAAGTTGATGTTTTTATTGGAGGAAGTCCTTGTCAAAGTTTTTCAAGTGTCGGATATCAGCAAGGTTTTGAGGACGCTAGAGGAACTTTGTTTTATGATTTTGCAAGGCTAATTCAGGAAATACAACCTAATGTGTTTGTTTATGAAAATGTTAGAGGAGTCACTTTTCATGACAAGAAAAAGACTATTTCGATTATTAATAGAATATTTGATAATTTAGAATATGACGTGTTCTCAGGTGTGCTGGACGCTAAAGATTTTGGAATTCCTCAAACTAGAAGAAGATATTTCGCCGTAGGCTTCAAAAGGCCAATTAATGGGCACTTTAATTTTCCTCAGGATAAAATTGATTGCATGTTTTCAATGACAGATTTTACTATAGAAAACAATTTTGAAGGGGCAGTTAGGTTTGATAAGCAAAATGGCAAAATTATTATAGATAACATTCCGGGGGTAGTGCAAAGTCAATATTTTTTGTCAGCCACTGTCGACCACTTTGTAATGCAAGGAGGAAGCGGCGGTTTTTATCAAAAACCTATTACAGATTTAAAAATAGCTCGGCCAATATTGGCAACGATGGGAAATTGTCATAGAGCAGGAATAGATAATTATATTACCATACAAGGTAAAAGACGGATGTTGACGGAGAGAGAAGCGTTGCGTCTAATGGGGTTTACCGATGAATTTAAAATTGTCGTATCAAGAACTCAGGCATATTTTCAAGCTGGTAATTCTATAGTAGTGGATGTTATGATGGCGATATTTCGCGAAATCTTTATTTTTCTCGAAATGGAAGAAGGTGAAGGAAAACTATGAACTATTCAGATCTTAGATTTGATGTATATAGAAAGCTAATTAAGTCATTTCGCGATCTTGGACATGATTGGAGTGAAGTGTATTTTGCAACACTTGATTCTGAGGACAAGTTGAAACTATATTTAGAAACGCGCTATCATTCAGGTGCAGCATATATTACAGTTGAGGAATGGAATCATCTTTGTGCTTTGCAGCAGGAAAACGAAGAACAATCAATACAATTTCAGGATTTAGGACCAACTCTAATCACTAACGGTGAGCTCGACAGTGAGTTCACAATAAAAGAAGCTCCTTCTTCATCGTGGAGCACATACAAAAGACTTCTTCAGAGCAAAGATTTTTCGGACGACACGATTCAAAACATTGAAATTACTTCATTGCGAATTCTTAAAAGGCTTAGGATTGATACCAAGCAAGGCCATCCTGTGCTCGGTATGGTAATAGGTAATGTACAGTCAGGTAAAACTGCAAATATGGCCGCTCTAATGACAATGGCCGCAGATAATGGGTTCAATATGTTTGTAATCTTATCAGGAACTATTGAAAATTTGAGAAAGCAAACTGAAGGAAGATTAAAAAAGGATTTAATCTCTGAATTTTCTTCAGATTCTTGGATTTGCATTGAAAACGAATCAAGAAAAACGCTCACCGATTTATATTTAAGCAATACGAGTAGTATTCGTTATTTTACCGTGTGTTTGAAAAATTCAAGTCGGTTAACTTTGCTTCTAAGGATGCTGAAATCAGATCAGGCAAAAAAAAGACAACTTAAAGTACTCATATTTGATGATGAGGCTGATCAGGCAGGCATTAACACAGCAGATATTTCGAAAGACGAAAGAACGAAAATTAATAAATTAATAGTTGAGCTTGTCTATAATAGGAAGAAGCCGAATTCCGAATACTTTTCTCCGTATGAAAGTGTAAACTATATTGGTTATACAGCAACGCCATATGCAAATATACTTAACGAGTCACCAGATCGTGAAGATGTATTATTTCCGGCAGACTTCGTTGCTGTACTTGAACCGCCTGCGGAATATTTTGGACCGCAACAGATTTTCGGAGATCATCCCTCGGATTCTATGCCGATTCTCAACAAAATAACTCTATATGACGATAAGATTTTATATGATGTTCAAAAAATGAACCTTGATGCAATCCCTGAATCTCTAAAAGATGCTATTCGATGGTTTTTTTGCTGTGTTTCATGTTTTCGTTTATGGAATATCAATAAGCCGGTCAGCATGCTCGTGCACACAAGTCAAAACACCTCACATCATGACAATGTGGAGAAAGCAATCCGTTCATTTCTTAGTAACACAGACACTAATACATTCCTAATTCAGTGCGAAAAGACTTGGGAAACCCAAACGAAGCAATTTACTCTAGAGGATCTCTATAGTCATATTCCGGGTTATTTTGGAGTGAATATTCATAAATACCCCAAATTTGAAGATATTCAATCTGAAATCATTTCTTTGAAAGACTTTAGTATTCAAAGAATTGAAATGAAGGATGATGGTGAGTTGAATTATTCAAAGGGAATTCATCTTTGTATTGATAATTGCAAATACAATCCAGGAAGAAATGATAAAGTTCACATTCGACTTGCCTATCCTGATGAGTCCCTAAATTTGGATTTTTGTACAGCTTTCATTGTTGTCGGAGGTGCCACTCTTTCGAGAGGGCTCACTATAGAAGGACTTGTCAGCACTTATTTTCCAAGACATACGAGCCAGGCAGATACATTGATGCAAATGGGCCGATGGTTCGGATATAGAAGACACTATGAACTTCTTCCAAGAATATGGATAACCGATAGAATCAAAAAGCAATTTGAATTCTTAACTTCTTTAGATTTCTCATTACGCCATGAAATGAGTTTAATGGATTCAAGTAACGTAACTCCAAGATCATGCGGGATAAAAGTAAAGAATTCTCCTAAAAACGCATTATTGAGAATAACAGCAAAAAAACGAATGCAAGATGCAGAGTTTACTGAATTTGATTTCTCTGGTGCTGTCTCACAAACCACAGCTTTCTTTGAAGAATCAAAGAAAATAGCCAATAATTTAGAAAAAACACAAGAATTTATTAAATATTTGAATATTAAATTCGTCCATGAAACTAAAAACGTTTCTTATATTTGGCGCGAAGTAGATTATGAACATGTCTTTGAATATATTAAATCTCTATTTCTTCCTAATATGTCATCTGAATTCGTTGAAATAGACAGACTGGAAGATTGGTATAAAAAGGTATCAAAAAAAGGAATAATAGAAAAATGGAACATTATTATCCCCGGAGTAAATGCACCAAAAGAGAGAATTGTTGATAACATATCAATTAGACCTGTTAATCGTTCGAGAAAGAAACAGACTCAAAATGATGGAATTATCCGAATTGGTGCTTTGCGCTCACTAAACGACCTTGCATTAGATATTGATGATTCTTCAATATCTAATGAAGAAAGACGAATACTTAAAAACCCTAAAACTGCAGAATTATTTAGAATTAGAAACAAATCAGGGTTATCATCAACCCCGGCTTTGTTAATCTATTTTATTGACAAGGACTCAGTTCCTGTTAAAGGATCGGAATTTAGGATTCCACTAAACAGTGCTGATGATTTGATAGGCATATGTATTAATATTCCCGGAGGAAGAACAGGCGAATCATATGCGGAATCACTAGTTGTTAGAATTAAGGATAGGATTAAAGCATTGGAGGAAACTGACGATGTTCAAGATTAACTATATTAAAAATGGTTTTATGCAAACCGCAGGAAGTGCACTAATTAGAATGATGCAGAATCCTTCGGAGCCAAAGCTAGATTTATTTGTACGTGAATCACTTCAAAATAGTATGGATGCTGCTCTCCTTGATGCTGAAAGTGTAGATGTTTCTTTTAATACGGGAGAATTCAAAAAAGAATTATTTGCCTCGGCTTTTGATGATCTTCAGTTTGAACTAGCAACACATTTCTCCGAGGCAGTATATTCATTTCTTTCTGTAAGGGATACTAACACCGTAGGGTTGACTGGAGTGAAAACCGGACTTATCAGTAGTGACGACAAAGATGAGCATCTAGGAAAACTTGTTTTCCAAATTATGCATCCGCAAAGGAATGAGGGAGCAGGTGGTTCTTGGGGTATTGGCAAAACAGTTTATTACCGACTTGGCGCTGGGTTCACAGTCTATTACTCTAGAATTAAGATAAGTGGTGGCTTCGAGGAGAGACTAGTAGCTTCGTTTGTAGAAGACGAAACTAAGAAAGATGGCATACTAAAGCAATTTTCGAATAACATAGGAGTTGCATTTTTTGGTCAATTTGATGGAACTGATGAAGAAGAATTTTCGGTTATTTGTAATGAAGAGAAAATTCATTCTTTTCTCAAAATTTTTAATTTGGCTCCTTTCACTGATGAACAAACAGGAACATTAATAATAGTCCCATTTATAAATGAAAAAGAACTTTTAGATAATAACAAAAAGGATGCTTCTAGTCAAGGGGCATATTGGTATCAGTCAATTCCGTCCTTTCTTGAAATTTCGGTAATGAAATGGTATTTTCCTAGAATTAATCCTGATTATTTTTCTGGCGCAAAACTTAATGTGTCTATAAATGGAAAAGTAGTCAACCCTAATGCAATTCCGATTTTTCATGAACTTTCTAACCTGTATTCTTCAATCGCTTCATACAAGAGAGGTAATGGCAGTAATGAAACTGAAATTTCATTGAATAATATTAAAACTAGAGAAGTGAGGAAGAGTGGTTCGAATTTCATTCATCCTGTTTTAGGCTGGTTTGCATTTAGAATAATAAGCAATTCCGAAGCGGGTCTTGATTTAAAGTACCCTTCGCCGCTTATTTACTTTGGAATAGACCAACCTGCATCAGAGGACGAAGGATATTCGCCGATTATTATGTACACAAGGAGACCGGGGATGATAGCATCATATAGAGCTAATGATGATTGGACCGGGACTCGAGTCAACTCTGGGAAAGATAATTTTATCATCGGACTATTTGTCTTAAATTCGGAGAATGCTTACTTTGGGATAAACCTAACTCTCGAGGAATATGTTCGAAGAGGAGAAAAGTCAGATCACTTTGATTGGTATGACAGTACAATAGATAAATTGAAGAATAAAAAAGGTGATGCAATTTCTCATATTAAAAGAGTGGTAAAAAAATGTCTTCAAGAAGCATTCATTGAAACCCCTAAAGCTGATGAAGAGGCAACAGTAAATCGTATTTTAGGAAAGAAATTTGCAAAAGCATTGCTTCCTGATAATCTGTTTGGAAAAGAAAGCACAATTAACGGAAAAACCGGCAGAGAGGAAATTCGAGTGGCGAAATCAAAATCAACTTTAGTCACTCTGTTGATGGATAATGGTAGATTCGAAGGTGAATTCATAAATATTACTTTCAAAGTTGAATCAAAGAAGAAGGGAACTTCTATAAATTTTGTTCCTCAAATTGCAACTACAAGAGGATATAGATCAATGGCAGACTGGATAGAACAAGATCAAATGGTTCCTCCATTTGAAATCCTTTCTTTGACTTGCGTTTTGGAAGATTCGGAAGGGCGTTATTTAGGCCAACCTGTGATAGAAATATTTAAAGATTCTACTATATTTGAAAAGTCATTATCATTTGAATTTGAGAAGAAAGAGCAATTAATTAGTTCTATTAGACTAGTTAATAATTCATTTGATAAATTTGTTTGTAGAGTCAACTTGAAAGCTCGTATAATTGACCGTAATTTTAATTGTGCCTTTCACGCAATTGTCATAGAAGGAGAGTGAGAAAATGAGACAAATTTCATTGTATAAAACTATTGATGACAGTTCGACTATTAAACTTTCTTCAGTAAACTCTCTCCCAACCTTCTCTTACTCATACATCGACTATTCAAACATGGAGATGGATTTGAAAATCAGCGACAATATAGAAAACATTATTACACTAAAATCTTTAAAGGGCGATTGGGACCCTCGAGAAGATGGTTTGAAAGTGAAAGTGCAAGTTCATCTAAAGAAAATGCACAATTTCTTTGACAAAAATGATGGGATTGCAGAAGAAGATTCTGAAATAGGATTGGCAATTATAGCAACATGTAATGAGACACGCCTTAGAAAAATCCATAATATTGGAAGCTTTGGATCGAACTGCGAAGATCAAATATACACAAAGACAATATCATTTAAAGGAAATGAAATCGATAATCTTCTTTCTTTCGAAGTGGTATTCTATCTTCAATCTATATCAAATAAACTGACTGCTGCACATATAAACAATCAACGTGGAGCTGTATTGGGTAAATTTCCGTCGCAACAGGTAAGGATTGGAGGAACCGGATCGTTATTTCCAATAAAGGATATCAATCATAAAAATGAACCTTTGTGGGAGCTTGAAATTCAAGAGCTTGAAAATCTTGAAACGGATGTATTTATTGAAAAGGTTTGTCTTAAGTTAAACAAAGCGCATCAAAGCTATAAATATATTGATGTAAATGGGGCTGAATACAATGAAAAATTGGTTCATGAAATAATGTTTTCTGTTACCTCGTTAATTCTCTCTAAGATCATGCAAACCATGACCGATCAAGTAATTAGTAGGACAAATACTATGTCGGGATCCGTTTATCAATTTATTCAATATTTATATCAAACTCACGAAATTCGCTTTGACTCTCCATATGATATGATGAGCTCATTAAAAGTATATTTTGACACTATGGAGATGATATAAATGAATATTAGAACTGTTACGAACACAGAAGCGAAAAACCGATTCTTGGAACTTCAAAAGACTAACTTTCTTTATTTATCATTAGGTGTTCTAGAATATGATCAAATGCGAAGTGAAATTCTTGCTATTTTATCAACATTATCATATAAACCGGAAGATAAATATCTATTTGACGTTGAATTCGGATTGAAGTTCTATCAATATTTATTGAGTCTAGATTTTTTTACCCCCCTTATTAGAAATGATTCGGGGTTTTGGAGACATATTTCTTTATATGTAATCCAAGATATTATTTTCCAAAGATTTGGTGATTCTCCAGGGCATTTTTATGAAAAGAATTTAAGAACATACCCTTATACCCTCTTTTGGTATATATTTTTAAGTTGGCAAGGATCTGTTGAAAGCACGGAACAAGTCTTGTGTTCATCTGGATTTAATTCCGACATGATTGTTCAAACTGTTGAAAGACCTAGTAGGGCAGGGATAAATGAGGAATTTTTCCGAATATTATTTAAAAAGCTATCCAATGAACCTGCCTCGAAAAAAATGAAACTTCTTAGAAAAGTCATGGTTCTAAATACCGCTAAATCACTTGTTTTGATTCCGGAATACTTTAACGGAGGATTATCCGGTTATGTGACTATGTTGCTAGAATCTTGCAAAGGGGGAGCACAAGATGATTGAAACTCTTCAAAATCTTTTTTCAACGATAACCACTGACGAGACTCGAACAATTGATATTGGTTCAGCTACTTTCCCTGCTTATGTTTTTAGTAAAGGTTATGAATACGGAGTAATGATTCCTTATAATAATTCACAGGAAATTGATGAGAAATTCAGTCTAATTCATTTGCGAACGACAAATGTTAAGGTGGGGAGCGATATTTTTAGAGTTTTGATGTTGGCTTGTAGAAATATTCTTTATAGAAATGAATTTGCATCGGTGTGCAGTGATTTTGTTGAATTGGGATTTGACAATAATAAGAGATTATCACTGTTAAGCAATCCATATGATTGGTTTGAAAAATGGAAGAATCTAATGGGAAACCGAAAGTCTGATTTGAAGGTCTATGACGTATTGGGAGAATTGAAAGTTCTTTTATACTTAATTAACGAAGGGAAATCTCCTAAATGGAATTCGATAATCAGCGGAACTCACGATATAGATGCTGATAACTCCAGTTATGAGGTAAAATCTACTATAATAAAAACAGATAGAATTATTTCAGTTAGCAGTCCATACCAGCTTATAGGTGATGCAGAAAAGGAATTGTACTTAGTATTCTGCTTTTTTGAAAAAACGGATTTAGGCGAATCAATCGATGATTTGTCAGCGAGAATAATTTCAGCAGGTTTTCCCAATGACGAACTGGAGGATTATATCGAAAGTATTGGGTATAGGCAGGGAAAAAGAGAACGATATGAAAAATATACTCTTAGGGAAATGGACTTGTATCTTGTGGATGAAAATTTTCCTAAACTGACATTCAAAGACTTCGTTGAAGGCAAGCTTCCAAAAGGAGTTCTATATTACAAATACTCTATCGATTTATCAGGAGTATCACATTTAAAAATCTATTAACTCTTATGGGACGAAGAGGTATATATTGAAACTTTCACCAATGGGACAAGGTGTTGGTTATTTTTAAATTTATAAAAATAAAGCAAAATATTATCTTATTTCTTTTGAAAAAGTAATTCCTTTGTCTGGATATTAAATTTTTAATTTTCACATCATTTTGGATTTTTTTCGAATTATTATATAATATATAAATTAGAGGAACGTGTGTTTTTTCGCAGATGATTAAACTTTTGTTTTTTTCTTTTATTTGATGAGGAGTTGAATTTATGAAAAGAATCATTATCACATTATCTATTGCACTATCTTTATTAGTGCTTACCGCATGTAATTCAAAAGGGGATGTCTTAAGAGTAGGGATGGATTTAAACTATCCACCTTTTGAAACAGTATCATTACTTAATGAACCGGAAGGTATTTCTGTCGATATCGCCAAAGCATTTGGCGTATATCTAGGAAGGGAAGTCGAAATCGTCAATACTGATTTCGGTTCTTTGATTCCTGCGTTAAACTCTGGAGAAATTGATATTGTTATTGCTTCTATGAGTATTACAGAAGCAAGAGAATTATCGGTAGACTTTACAGACCCCTATTTCTATTTCAAGATTATTTCTTTAATGAATAAGGATTTCGCTGAAGCCAATAGCATCACCGAAGACTCTACGGTAGAAGAAGTACTTGCAATAGAAGACGTTACCTATGTAGGACTCGCTTCTCAAGTATCTGTATCAATCCCACAATCCTTGGGAAAAACAGTTGTTGAAGCCACTGATTTAGGAACGGCAGTTGAAAGTGTTGCCCAAGGGACAGCGGACATTCTGTTAATGAGTGCCAATCCAGTTGTAGATGGATACAATGCAAATATGGAAGATACCATCATTTTATGGGATGCATTTGTTTCCAGTCCCATCGGTATGGCAGTTGCGGAAGGGAATACGGAGTTATTAGCACAAGCGAATGCATTCATTGATACTTTCGATGATGCAGGTGGACTCTACACTGTATTGAAGGCGGACTGGGATGCGCTTATATTGGCAGACCTAGGAAGATACGGTTTGGATTTCTTCATCGATGAGTAAGAAAATATCTTATGTTGCGGCTATTTTAACAATAGCCGCATTCATTGTTTTTGTTGTATTCCGTCAGACCAGTCAATTTGATTTAGGTTCTTATTCTTCTTATGGATATTTGATATCGACAGGAATTAAGAATACGATATTGGTATCTTTAATATCTTTACTTGGAAGCCTTGTGATGGGTTTCGTTTTTTACTTGCTATCAATTTCTAAATGGAAGTATTTTACGGCTTTGGTCGATGTATTTACTGAAATCATCTATGGAACACCATTGCTGGTATTAATCATTGTGATGGCTTTTTTAATTGGGCCTGCTTTTGGATCTTATAACAGAAACCTTTTAGGAATCATTGCGTTAATTGTGTATATGACGCCTTATATGAAGAATGTATATAAGTCTGCTTTTTCTTCGATATCAAGAGATCAATATATGGCCATGGATTTATTCCGTTTCACACCTTTTCAAAGGTATCGATATATCATCATTCCTCAAGTCGTAAGGATCTTAATGCCTCCGATGATGAATAACTTTTCGTTAATCATCAAAGGAAGTGCTTTGTTAAATGTATTGAGTTACACTGAACTCTATTACGCCATTCGAGTTGCTCAATCGCAAACATTTGCGTTTGTAGAAGGGTATATCATTTTATGGGGATTATATCTATTAATTACGATTCCTCTTTCTCAATTAACGAAGTGGATTGAAAGGAAGTGGGCAATATGAAAATAGAGATTAAGAACCTTTCACATACGTATGATGTTGAAGTTATTAAGAATATCAATTTGACTTTGGAAAAATATAAATCAATCGCTATTATCGGTGTATCCGGATCTGGAAAATCGACGTTGATTCGGATGATGTCAGGACTCGAACAACCCACCATAGGAGAAGTACTTATCAATGGTGTGAGCGTCAAAGACGAAGAATACAGAAGACATGTCGGATTTGTATTTCAGTCTCATAACTTGTTTCCACATTTGACATTGAAAAGGAATATTTCCTTGATTCTAGAAAAGACAAGAGACTTTTCAAAAGAAGATGCGGACAGTACTGCCCAAAAATACTTGGAATTGCTTCACTTGGGCGACCAAGTGAATAAATTACCAAAGAATGTATCTGGTGGACAAGCCCAAAGAGCATCGATTGCGAGAGCTTTGAGTATTAATCCAAATATCATATTCCTTGATGAACCCACTGCAAGTCTAGATCCGATTCTAACGTACGAAGTATTAACGGCAGTACAGGAACTGAAGGGATTAGGAAAAGAGTTTGTGTTTGTGACGCATGTCATGAGTTTTGTCAGAGATTTTGCGGATTATGTCATCTTCATGGATAAAGGTGAAATTGTTGAACAAGGATTACCCGAGATTATGGACAACCCTCAGCATGAATCATTTAAAGAGTTTATGAAGAAAGTAAGATAGAAATTTGGGGAAGGCTTGATATTTTCTTTATCAATAAAATATCTGTTTGATAATCTATAAATAAAAGGGCTGTCAACTTGTGACTGCCCTTTTGTATATAGTACTTGTAAGACTAGTATTGTAAATCATTACATCTTTGTTGATTGCCTGTAAATTGGTGTGGTTTTCAAATAGATGATCCGGTTTCGATCTTCTTTATATTTGATTCGGTTCAGTAATGTTACAATACTCTCATTTCCAAGAACTTCTTTATCTGTATCGATGGTAGTTAAGGGAACTTCAAAGTTCCTTGCGTCAATCGTATTATCGAATCCAATGACTTGAATATCTTGAGGAACTCTTTTGTTGAGTCGCTTTAGGGCACGAATGATTGATATCGCGAGAAAGTCATTCGCGCAGACAAAAAGTTCTGGGAGCTCTTCTAACAAACGCAATTCCTTTTCAAGTTCATCGATATTCCCATACGGGAACTCGTCAGGCTTCGTGATGTTATATCTAGAAGTGTAATGAATTCTTGATTCAAATAAGGCTTCCTTAAAACCTAAAAATCTTTCATAAAAACTTAAACAGTGATTGAAATCTCCGACAAACCCAATTTTGGAAATTCTGCTGGATTTGATGATGTTTCTGACCATGTGTTTTACATTGTTACGGTTTTCCATCAGGACAATGTCATAGTCGCCGTTTTGTTCAATGAAATTGACGGTACTGTCTAAAAAGACTGAAGGGATTTTTAGAGATAAAATCTCTTTCACGATTTCGCTGTTGAAAGTTTCAAGCGCTAATATTCCACTGATTTTTTGGGCATGTATAAACTGTTCCAATTCCTTGATTTTTTCAGGAGAATCAAACTTATATTGAAGTAAATTTAAATTGTATTTTGTAACAATATTATCAATTCCTCTGAGTACCGATAAGAAAAAGTTCAAATTTTGAATGTCGTTTGATGTTAATATCAAGATGTTCTTATAATGCAGGACTGTTTCTCTTCTCGATACAATATCAAGATTTTTATATCCCATTTCGATGGCTTTATTCAAAATCAGTTGCTTCGTTTTATCTGGTAAATACTGATTGTTAAAAGCTTTTGAAACCGTATTTCTTGATATATTGAGCGCATCTGCGATATCATTCATGCTTACTTTGTTTTTCATCCTATCACCTCGAAAACATTATACAATTATATTTACAATTGCACAATACTTTTTGGTGTAAATGGGTAAAAAATAGTGCATATGCACAAATATTCACATTTTTCTCGGATTTTGTTGACAAGGTAAAAACTACCCAATATAATGTCAATGTATGCGTTTTCCAAACTGGAAGGGAGGGATCTTGAGATGAATATTAAGAAATCAAAATTACGTAAACATTATCCATTATTGATGTTTTTATTGCCTGCAATGATTTTTGTTTTCATTTTCAGTTACATTCCGATGTATGGTGTTCTCATTGCCTTTCAAGATTATGTCCCTGGCGATCCTATTATTTCTTCAAATGCCTATTGGGTCGGGTTTGATCATTTTGAACGTTTCTTAAACGATTTTCGTTTTATCCAACTTCTGAAAAACACATTCTTTTTATCTTTGTTTGGTTTCCTAATCGGATTTCCTTTGCCAATCATCATCGCATTGCTTTTGAATTCGATGAGAAGTCAAAAGACATCAAAAAGACTACAAACAATTTTTTACGCTCCGCATTTTATCTCTGTCATTGTCTTGGTTGGGATGCTCCAGTTATTATTTGGTGAATACGGTTTTGTCAATAATTTAGTACTATCGCTTGGAGGAGAAAAGTATTCTTATTTCCTTGAAAACGAAGCTTTTCGTCCGTTGTTCATCATCTCCGGAAACTGGCAAGATTTCGGTTGGAGCGCAATCATTTACTTAGCTGCATTGAGTGGGGTGGACCCCACCTTGCATGAAGCAGCTGTTGTGGATGGAGCTTCTCGTTTTCAAAGAGTGATTCACATTGATTTTCCTGCCATTTTTCCTACCGTATCAATTTTGTTAATCTTATCCATTGGTAACTTGCTTGGCGTTGGATATGAAAAAGTATTGTTGATGCAAACCGGAGGAAACATTGCGGTTAGTGAAGTTATATCTACCTATGTATATAAAACCGGTTTAACCGGATTCCCTGAGTTCAGTTATGCGAGTGCGATCGGATTATTCAATTCACTGATTAACGTTACGCTATTAGTGATCGCAAATACAATCGCAAAACGATTCTCAGAGAATAGTTTATGGTAAGGGGTGCGATATGAGACTATTTAAAAAGAAACGCACTCTTTTTGAGGCGAAAAGCGACAAGTACTATTACTTCATCAATAACTTCATCATGGTCATTTTAGGAATTATCGTCATTTATCCAATTTATTTCATCATCATATCATCATTCTCAAATCCGGATGCGGTTTTGAACGGGGAAGTATTCCTTTATCCGGTTAAGTTCTCTTTAGAAGGATATCAACGCCTATTGAGCGAGAGCCAGATTTGGGTAGGGTATCGAAATACAATCTTGTATACTTTCTTCGGTACAGCACTGAACATTCTATTAACCATTCCAGCAGGTTGGGCACTTTCAAGGAAATACCTTCCATACCGAAAAATAATATTATGGTTTTTTATTGTAACGATGTTTTTCGGAGGAGGCTTAATTCCTTTCTATTTATTGGTTTCAAGTCTCGATCTGATTGACTCTCCATTAGCGCTCATCCTTCCTTCGGCAGTCAGTGTCTGGAACATCTTTATGACGAAAGCATTTTATGAGTCTAATATTCCGGAAGAATTGATTGAGGCGGCTAAAATTGACGGTGCGGGAGAATACAGAACCTTTCTCTCCATCATTCTACCGATTTCAAAACCCATCATCGCAGTCATGGTCTTGTTTTATGCGGTGGGGCATTGGAACTCCTACTTTAATGCATTAATCTTCATTCAATCCGAAGGCTATTTCCCACTTCAATTGGTGCTTCGTGATATTCTGATCGTTGCTCAAGGAAGCGGAACTGGAGATCCTCAAACGATTCTTGAGCAACAAAGAATCGCAAATATGATTAAATACTCATCCATCATTGTATCAAGTATTCCAATTATCGTTTTATATCCTTTCATTCAAAAGTTTTTTGAAAAAGGATTCCTCATCGGAAGTTTTAAATAAAGGAGAAAACCATGAAGAAAACATTTATCGTTTTTACATTAATTTTTGCACTATTAGCAACCATCGGCTGTACAGCAGCGACAACCGCTGAACCAACAGATCTTAGCCTCATCGGTTATCAGTGGGAAGATTCCTCTGCACCTATCGTATCTGAAAAAGGGTCGATTTCATTTGAAATCCTCGCTCCAAAAAATGCAATCGCGGATGATTATAACGATATGCAAATCATGAATACACTATATGATCTAACCAATGTAGATATCAATTGGAATAACATTAGCGAATCATCTTACCTTGCCTCTAAAAGTTTAATCATGGCGGATAAAAAGAATCTTCCGGATGCGATTTATCATGCAGGATTTTCTGAACAAGAAATTATTTTGTATTCATCTAGGAAAATGATTATTGCATTGGACGACTACTTACAATACATGCCAAATTTCAGCAAAATATTGGAAGATCGACCAGACATTGCAGAACTGATGAAAAGCGCGGATGGAAAAATCTATAGTCTTCCTAGAATAGAAGAAATGGGTCTTCTTCCTTATCCAAACCTCCTCTTTTTGAATAAAGAATGGACTTCTGCATTAATCGAAAGCAACAAGATCGATTTCTTGACAAACGAAGATTTGATTGATGGACTCAGTCTTACAACGACTGAATTCGAAGACATTCTTCGTCAATTTAAAACAAATGACATGAACGGAAATGGCAGAGCTGATGAATTGCCTTTATCCTTTGTATATCAAAACTGGCAAGGGAACCAAAGCGATCTTTATGGAGCGTTTGGTGTGCCTGAAAATATCAATCATTTAACACTCATCAACGATGACATTACTTTTACAGGAACGATGGACCGTTGGAAAGAAGCCACTGAATTTTATCATGGCTGGGTATCTGAAGGTTTAATCGACATGGAAGTATTTTCTCAAAGTCAGGATCAATTCTTGGCAAAGGGAAAAGCTGAAGACCAAAAACTAGGAGCTTTTTATTGGTGGGAATCCGAAACGGTTGTGACAAACCCTGAAGACTACATTGTAATGGCTCCACTCATTGGACCCTATGGTGATCAAACCATCGGTGTTGCGAATACGCCAGAAGTATCAAAAGGGAATTTCGTCGTATTATCGAACTGTGAAAATCCTGAAGTACTACTCACCTATATCGATCGATTCTATGATGGTTTCATTTCTGCCCAGATTAATTACGGACCCATCGGAATCGTTTATGAGGAAGAATTGGATGAAAACGGGATGTTGGTTCAAAAACCGATTCCAGAAGGAATGACCACGGATGAACTGAGGTTAAAAAATGCGCCTCTAGGGTTAATTTATCTTGGCGAATATCAATGGACGCATGTCGTAAATATGGAGCCAAGAGCCAAATTAAGATTAGAAAGACTTCAACTAGTATCTGTTCCTTATGTGTTTCCTGGCGCAAGACCAATTCCTTTATTGTCTTACACACTAGAGGAAATCAATACTTTGTCTAGGATAGAACAAAACTTAAGTGATTTTATGTATCAATCTCAAACTGAATGGCTCAAAGATGGCGGACTGAATCAAAGTGCGTGGGATACTTACCTAGCAACGCTAGAACAGATAGGACTCGCTAATGCATTGGTGGTGTATCAAGCTGCTTATGACCGAATGGGATAAAATACTTTAATGAAACAGAAAAAAATTCAAGCTATAGGAACACTAGTATTTGATTATTTGTTTTTAACAATCCTATTCAATATCGCCACTTTGTTAGTACTACCATTGATCCCATTCATCATCGGAGTTCAAAAATATATACAAGCAGAACCGGAAGATCGCAGTCTAATACTTGTTTTTGTCAATATAAAAGAGAATTTGTCCATCACCTTAAAAATGACACTCCTTCTAATCATTATGTTTTCGTTTTCAACCGCAAATATCATGTTGCTAGACACAGGAAACCTAGTATTAGATGGAATCGTCAAAGGATTAAGTTATGTTGTATTGATGATTGCATTCATCTTGTTGATGAACTCGCCAGTCATCATTACAAACATGAATGTAACATTTAGACAAGCACTCCATAATTCTATTATTCTTATTTTTGGCAGATTACTTAACTTCTTGATTCAAATCGCAATACTTGTTTTGTTTGTTTATCTCGTTTTATGGAATTTTGTCATCTATCTACTTGGAATTTTCTTGATAATCAATTTGGTTTCAAGACTTTCATATATGAACTATATTAAACTAAAGGAGAGATTAAAATGAAAAAATTATTTTTATTTGCACTAGCCACTTTAACGCTTTTTACTCTCGCGGCTTGCAAAACGGTAGAATCAACAACAACTACTCTGCCAAATGAAGCACCCACCATTAGCGGGGTCGTTGCAGAAGTTGAAATCTTCGAAGGAGAAAGCTGGAACGTTCTTGACGGCGTTACAGCAAGCGATCCAGAAGATGGAGTATTGACCGAAGATATCGTCGTTACTTCAATCCCGGCACTAACAATCACAGCAGGAGTTGTAACTCCTGAAAATACCGGAGATTACTATTTCACTTATGCCGTTACGGACTCACAAGGCGAGGAAGTTGAAGAATATACAACCTTAACTGTGAAACCTGTTGTAAGTGAAAAAGAAGAGTTCATCAATTATGAATTCAATTCCGGAGAAGCGGATCTCAATGGATTTGAAGTTGGATTTACAAGTCCAGCAGAAGGTACTTATGAAGCTTCTAAAGGTGTATTGACGATTGACGTGACCAATAACGGAGATTCCGATTGGCATGCAAAATTATTTAAAACAGGATTAATTATCGAAAAAGGAAATACTTATAAATTTACCGTCAGAATGAAAGCATCCGAAGTAGTTGGAATGCACTTCATCATCAATGATGCTGAAGCCGGCTGGAGCCCTTACGGTGGTACATGGAATATGGAAGTTGGAACTGATTTTGCAGATTATTCGATTGAATTCTTGGCAAATAACAGTTCAGACAACACAGAATTCTTACTTCAATTCGGTGGAAACACTTTCGATACCTTGACAAACCCTGAGGCGTTTGAATTAGTAGTAGATTCCATTACCGTGAAAGAAACTCCTTCCATTCTAGAAGAAACGGTACATGAAGACGATTTTTCAACTGACAATGCAGGCGTTTTCGAAGTGGGAATCGGTGAAACAGCTACAGGTTCATCGGTTATTGAAAACGGAGAATTGAAAGTTTCTCTTACAGAAAACGGAGATGCCGACTGGCATGCCAAAATATTTAAAACAGGTATCCAAATTGAATCTGGAGCAACTTATATCTTTACAATTCGGATGAAAGCTAGTCAAGATGTAAAATTACATTACATTATTAACAATGCTGAAGCTGGTTGGAGTCCATATACTGGTTCATGGAACTTGGCAGTTGGAACCGAGTATGCAGACTACACTTTAGAGTTTATTGCAAATGAAGCTTCTGCAAATGCTGAATTTTTAGTTCAATTTGGTGGAGACAACTTTGATGGATTTACAAACCCTGCAGCTTGGGACTTAACTGTTGATTCAATCAACATCACTAAAGCTGTCGCAGCTACAGTTGAAACAGTCCAGATTGATGATGACTTTGAAGACGGACTCACAGATGGTTGGGCAGAAAGAGGTACAGAATCACATTTAGCAACAATTTCAAATGTTGACAACAAATTACAGTTATTAATCAATACATACCCGACTGAAAACAATCCTTGGAACATGGATCTTTATTATGCGACTGAATTTGATCTTGTCACAGGAAGTATGTACAAAATAGTATTCGATTACAATACTGTAAGCGATCAATTCTATGAACTTTGCTTTGAAGATTCAGCAATGGATTGGCAAATAAGAGCAGGATTCAAGAATGGAACATTATCAGGAGAAGGAACTTTGGAATTCACCTTTGTTGCCTCTATGGACATTACAGACTTATACATTAAGTTTTCGATTGGAAAAGCGGCTGACGGAGTGACTACTAACACACTTACTCTAGATAACGTAAAACTTTACGAAATTACAGGTTCAACCGAATTTAGCGAAGAAGTAACAGGATTCGATCCTGTTGGCGAAACTTCATGGGGAACTTACAATAATAACGATGAAGGCGCATACGGAGTCGTTTACGCAGAAGACGGAAAATTAATCTATGAAATCGAAGCATTTGGCGCAACAGATTGGTTCAACAAATTATTCTTTGAAGACGTTCAACTGACAGGCGGAGGACTCTATACAATCGAATTCACAATCAAAGCTGACAAGACAGTTACAGGACTTGCTGGATTGAATGTGACGGGTCAATGGGATCCAAGAATTTGGGAATCCATCACTGTTACCGAAACAGAACAAACGTTCTCGTTCACGATGGATGCCATGTTGATGTTTGACATGAACTTTGAAATTCTATTCCAATTTGGTTTCCCAACAAACGAAGCTCCAACGACGATTGAATTTATCAGCGTAACTATCTTTAGACAAGAATAACCATTTTATTGACAAGAGGATTCATCTTAGGGAGGAGAAACTCTCTCCTCCCTCTCCTGTCATTAAGGAGCAAATCATGACATTACTTGAAGCGAACAATCTGATTCAAAAAGAAAAGAAAAAGGTGGTAGATACTTACCGTCTTGTTTTCCATGCAATGCCTGAATTCGGTTGGATGAATGATCCAAATGGGTTTGTATATTATCAAGGGAAATACCATGTTTTTTACCAACATCACCCTTACAATTCCGTATGGGGTCCAATGCACTGGGGACATATGACAACTGATGATCTTGTCAAATTCACTCCTCAACCTATCGCACTTGCCCCAGATCAATCCGATGAAACCGGATGTTTTTCTGGTGGAGCGATTGTGGATCGAAAAGATCCAAAAAAACTACATCTATTTTACACAAAGCATTTTGATCACAACGGTGAATTAATAGAAACTCAAGGGATGGCATCCTCAACCGATGGAATCCACTTCTTTAAAGTACCCAAACCAATCATCGATCAATCAATCATAAAACCATATGGGTCTGTTCAAGACAACCGAGATCCTTATCCTGTATTGATTCATGGGGTGTATTATATCCTCGTGGGAACAAAAGACCAAGATCAAGTTGGTAAATTTCTAATATATAAATCTTTGGATCTCAAAAAGTTTGAATTTCATGATTCCATTTCTCATGACTCACTCAAAAACTGTATGGCAGAATGTCCTGGTTTATTGACATTAGACGGACAAGATATTCTGATTTATTCTGCCGTCGATCACAACAAGTCTGCCAATAAGAATTATTCAAAATACATGATTGGAACCTTTAACATTGAAAACAAACAATATCATATTGATAAAATAGAATCTTTTGATAGTGGTCATCATTTTTATGCGCCTCAAGCCACAAAAGATCACTTGGGTAGAACCCTAGTCATCGCTTGGATGGAGATGTGGGGACACAAAAATGTTACTCATGAATATAATCATCATTGGAGCGGAGCATTGACCTTTCCTAGAGAATTGAAATTCCAAAACGGAAAATTACTTCAATTCCCAATTGAAGAAATTAAACATTACAGAGGGGTTTCGAACTCATTACGAAATGAACAACTGATTCCAAAATCAGTAGACATTGAAATGGATTCCATAAATATGCCATTTTATCTTCACTTCGCAAATCCATCAAACAAAGTAGAATCCTTTAAAATCACCTATGATGGTTTTAAGGTTTCCGTCGACGGAATGTCAATCGAACTAGACCCACTAGAGAATAAGCACTCGGTCAGGTCCTATAACGAGATTTCATTAAGAATATTAGTTGATACTTCCTCAATAGAGATCTTCGTCAATTCCGGTGAAGAGACCTTTACATCCAGAGTATTCATGGACTGTCAGGAATATCAAATATTCTGTTCTCCTTATTTGAATGGTCATGTTCACTCAATCCATATGGAGGAGAAATCATGATGAAGAAACTTATTATTCTACCGTTAATAATCATTTTGTTTGGATTAACGGGATGTGTTGGATCAACCCAACTCACTACTACAACTACTGGCCTCCCTGAGAACGGAAGCATAGAGCAAGGAGACGCGATGATATTTCCAAAATCTGAGTATGGGTACATCGGAGATCCGATGCCATTTTATCACGATGGCGTGATGAACATGTTTTATCTATTGGACGAAAGAAGGGGATCCATCGGGTTCCATCCTTTCGCGTTATTTCAAACCTCTGACTTCTTGAATTATGACGACATTGGAACTGTGATTCCTTATGATAACTCTATTTCTTCTCAAGACTTAGCTTTAGGCACTGGGTCTGTAATCTACGGAAATGATGGGTTATATCACGCTTACTACACCGGACACAACGGTTCTGGAGAAATGCCATACTATGAGAAAATCCAACATGCAGTATCTTCAGATATGATCACTTGGACAAAACTACCAGATGATGGTTTTTTTGGAGGAGTGAACGATTTTAGAGACCCTTATGTTTATTACAGTGAAGAAGACAATGAATACTGGATGTTAATAACCACAAGAGATTCTCTTGGAGGAGTATTGAAAATCTATAAGTCTACCGATTTGTATTTTTGGCAAAACCATGGCACCTTTTATAGAAATACAGAAGGTTCTTACAACATGGAATGTCCGACTTTAATCCATTATAATGGGTATTATTATCTCTCTTTCTCTGAACAAGGTTCAGGAAATGATCGCATTGTTCACTACAGGTACACAGAGTCTATTGAGGATGGATTTCAAATCCCGGCTCAAGACTTTTTCGATGGTTGGGGCTTTTATGCCGGAAGAATTGAAAAAGTGGAAGATAGGCTTGTGCTGAGCGGCTGGGTCGCAACAAAAACACTGGACAAAGATTATGGAACTTATATGTGGGGTGGAAACTTAGTTAATCACGAGTTGGTTCAAGACGAGTCGGGCTTGCTTTATCCGAAGATGATGACAGAAACAGATGAATTTCTTTCCAATGAAGTAGCTTATCAAATCGTAGATACGAACGCCACTCCAATAGAGAACGGATTTACTTTCTCTTCGAATAGAGGATACAATTACTTGTTATTTGAGGAACTTGAAGAAAAACCCACCAAAATATCTTTCATAGTAGATATATTAGATAGCTCTAATTTCGGAATTACACTGAACGCATATGAATCTGAAGTCGGAAGTTTGAATTTCTATTTCGACTTCGAGAATAACCGGATTGAATTTTATAATGTCGACGCAAACTTGATTGCTTATTCAAGTCCCGAGATATCGATTCCATTTGATTTTGGAAATGTTGACGAATTGAACATTACGATGGTTACAGAAGGAAGCGTCATCATCGTGTACGTCAATGATCAAATTGCGATGACCTCGAGGGCTTATGATATGGCTAACTCCAATTTTGGATTCTTTACCCTTTCTTCAAATGCTGTAATTTCGAACATCCATTTCTTTGAGTAGTTGGTGTATATGATGAAGAAACTAGCATTGATAACCATAATTTTCTTTACTGTTTTCGCATTCACGGGTTGTGTGTCTGGTCCTGATTATCAAGTACTAGACGGTGATTTTGAGAAGAATGATTTATCGCACTGGACACTTGTAAGTGGGAATCCAACCATTTCAGATGAAATCTATTTTGATGGAAGTCGAAAGTACATGCAAGAAGGAGAATCTTTCTTAACGACGAAAGAATCTACTGAGAGTCTTGTTATTCGATCGAATCATTTCGTACTTTCGGGAATGGGCTATATCACATTCCTTCTTTCTGGCAATTCAAACTCTCAAAATACACAATTATCGATCCATTTGTCATCGACTGATGAACTGATAGAGTCGGCGTATCATATGACCTATGACGGAGACTTGTTCATAGATAATTTTGTCAGAATTGTTTGGGATTTATCTGTTTACCTTGACACCGAATTATACATCCAAATTTCGGACACTGACGCAAATTACATCAATGTCGATGGCATTGATACATTCATTGAAAACGACTATGAACTTCAAAGATATCAAACAAACGTCTTAGAAAGAATGGGTTTCATGACGGATGATTTGTTAATGAGTGCAGAGTACTACTTGAACTTGCATAAACAATATATTGATTCTGATACTAGATACTCCTATCACCTGATGGGTGAAATGGGGTGGATTAATGATCCCAATGGACTAGTGTATTTTGAAGATGAATACCATGTATTCTATCAACATAATCCCTATGCTTCAATCTGGGGACCGATGCACTGGGGACATGCGAAAAGCGATGACTTGATTCGTTGGGAATATCTTCCGATTGCGGTAGCCCCGATTGTAAACCATGCCGGAGGTGGGGCCGCATTTTCAGGAAGTGCCATCGAGATTGGTGGCGATTTGTACATCATGTATACAGAAAACTGGCAAGGGTATCAATACCAGGTCATCTCCAAAAGCGAAGATGGAATCACCTTTGAAAAAATAAATGAAGGGAACTCCGTCATCAACGAAGACGATTTACCTTTCTATGCGAATCCAGTCGACTTCAGAGATCCAAAAATCTTGAAGAAGGGTGACACTTATTATAGTGTCATCGGCTCTAGACAAATCAATGATTATGGACAAGTGTTGTTATTTTCTAGCGATAATCTAATCGACTGGGAATACGTAGGTCCTGTGATTCAAGGTAGTGTCAATACGTTATATACACTTGGAAAGATGTTTGAATGTCCTGATTTGTTTGAACTAGACGGAAGTGATGTTTTAATCATGTCACCTCAAGAAATACCAGGTCACAGAAACACACACGGAACCGTCTATGTCGTAGGAGATATGAACTATCAAACGGGCATGTTGGAGAATTGGGACTTATCTCAAATAAAAGAAATTGACTATGGTTTCGATTTTTACGCTCCACAAACGATGATTGATTCTGAAGGACGAAGGATCATGATTGCTTGGATGCAATCATGGAATCGTTCTCCGATGACTGGTCAATACGGTTGGGCAGGAGCATTGACATTACCAAGAGAAATCCACATTGATTCCGAAGGGCAACTCATCCAGTATCCCGTATCTGAAATAGAAAACTACCGAGAAAACTTTGAATCCAAAGTCATCGATGTTCTTGGAAATCAAGATTCCTTGTATACAGGAAACGTCATAGATATCGAGTTATCCTTCAAACCGGTTGAAACCGAAAGTTCAGGAATTACCGTATTTGCGGATAGCGAAGGAAACGGAACTCATATCTACTATAAAGAAGGTTATGTTTACCTTGATCGAACAGACAATATGGGTGGAAGACATCCCGGAGACTTTTACAACATCACAAAAGCTCCTGTGGTTCTTCAAGAAGACGGAACCCTTACACTTCGTATTCTTCTCGATCAATTCAGTGTCGAGGTATTTATAAACAACGGAGAACAAGCCATCACTTCCACCATTTATCAATCAGATTCAACTGATAAAATCTTTCTTTTCTCGGAATCCGAGACGGAGTTCACACTTTCCAAGTGGGACCTCATTATTGATTAGGAGTACAATATGCCAAAATTAATCTGCATTGGTGAACTATTAATAGATTTCATCCCAAATGAAACAGGAATCGAATTAAAAAATGTCACAGGTTTTACAAAAGCGGCTGGCGGAGCACCTGCAAATGTCGCAGCCTGTGTATCAAAACTTGGAATCCATAGTGTAATGATTACAAAACTCGGGTTAGATGCATTTGGTGATTTTTTGGTTGATACACTAAATGAAGTCCATGTGGATACAACTCATATCAAAAGAACGGACATTGCGAATACCGCTCTTGCGTTTGTTTCTCTGAAAGAAAACGGTGAACGTGATTTTTCCTTTTACAGAAATCCTTCTTCGGACTTGTTACTGGATGAATCAGAGATAGAAGAGTCCTTATTCGAGTCCGGAGACATCATCCATTTCTGTAGTGTTGATTTAGTGGATGCCCCCGTAAAAAAAGCCCATGTAAGGGCTCTTGAATACGCAGAGAAGAAGGGCTGTTTGATTTCTTTTGATCCAAATCTCAGGTTTCCTTTATGGAAGAACCTTCAAGAATATTACGAAACCATCCAATCGTTCATACCCTATGCACATATTTTGAAGATTAGTAGTGATGAACTGGAGTTCATTACAAGAATCAAAAACACGAATGAGGCGATCAAGTCCTTATTTGTAGGAAATGTCAAAATCGTCATTATAACTGATGGAGGAGTTGGCGCAACATTATATACGAAGTCTTCTGAGCTCTTTGTCCCTAGTTTTAAGACCAAAGTTGTCGATACGACAGGGGCTGGAGATGCATTTATTGGTGGAATCTTATATTACATATTAAAGAATCGATTAACTGTAGATACAATCAACCAAATGAATCAACGTGATGCCCTTCTTTTGGCACACAAAATCAGTAGTATCGTAGTTTCAAAATATGGAGCGATTCCATCTATGCCAACAATATCTGAGATTTAATTGTTTTCAGATATGGGTGTAAAATCGATTTAGATTAACAATATGTTTCTATAAAAATAAGGTTGGTCGCCGATAGGTTGATGTATCATTACAAAAGAAGGAACCTAGTCATCAGTAGTCTTTATGGGGCAGAACAGAATCCATCCAACATTGACATGATTGAACAATTATTTATAGACAATCAAAAATAGCACAAGTAATCCATGTGCTATTTTTTTATGCTATGAAATGTTTATTAAGTCCTCCGATATAGCCATTCTGATTTCCCATTGTATTTCCGTTGCTTAATTGATTATATTTGCATTGTGGTGGATATGATTCTCTGTTATAGACTCCATTTTAAATAAGTACTATTCAGGTATTGATTTCAATGATGGTTCAAAAGATTTCTGATAATTATCGATGATCTTTATCCAGTCTACAAAAAAAACGATATTTTCATTATTGCATTTTCATGTGTGTCAAAATAGTATACAATAGAAATATAAAATGGATTTATTTTCAATATACTATTATGAACTGATACCAAAAAGATTTTACAGGAGAATACAATGAGAATTATTCTTAGCAGAAAAGGTTTTGACTCAAACACTGGTGGTATTACAAGTCCAATCTTCGAAAATGGAGATATGATTTCATTTCCAATACCAGAAAATAAGGAAAATAAAGTTAGTGATGATACCTTTGATTTGCTTCACTATAATGGGTTAAATTTCACCAATCTTCTATGTCAATTAGGCTACAAACAAAAACAAAGATGTCATATTGATCCTGACTTAGTTAAAGATAGAAGAGTAAATAGAGAATCTGTTGAAAACTGGAAAGCTATATTTGGACAATGTGATAGTGCCGCAACACATCTAGATAAAACAATCAAAGTGAGAGAGGGCGATATCTTTTTATTTTTTGGCAATTTTCATTGCGTTGAAAATCACAATGGCATTTATCAAAAAGTTAATAAAACCGGAGATTTCTACAAAGATAATGATTTACAAGTTATTTGGGGATATATGCAAGTCAAAGATATTATTCGAGATCATGAAAAGCAAAAGGAAAATAAATGGCATCCACACTCGAAACCATATTATATTGATAAAAAAACAAATATTATGTATGTCTCTTATAATAAGCTCACATTCAACAAAAATTTAGATGCATATGGTATCCTTAAGTTTCGCAAAGACCGTGTGTTAACTAAAGAAAATTACTCTAAGGCAAATTGGATTAAGAATCCAGTTTATGATGAAGGGTCTGTTATTGGAAATCGAAACAACAAGTCTAAAGATAAAAATACGAGTGTTTATTATCAAGGTCAGTGGCAAGAACTTGGTTTAGAAGAAACCAAAGAATGTGAAAATTGGGCAAAAAAAATTATTGAAGAATAGTCTCCAATAATCATTTATATGACTACTTTCAGAAGTGTTTTATATAGTTGTTATCAATGGTATATCTATTGATTTCCTTTATCATCTTGATAATATCTTTGTTTGTAATATCCTTTGCATATTTTTGAAGGTATGTATTAGCTAGCATTCTGTTTATGTAACCTAATGCATTATTTAGTTCAACATAGTCATCATTTTTAAATAACTTATTAAGTTCATATTCAACAGATCTTTTCATTTTATTATACATATATAAATTGAAACTACTATTTTCAGAAAGACCAATGGTGTTGTTTGGTTCAATGATGAAGTAATCGACTTCACCTTGACCATTTGCATTTTCTTCAGCCCTAGTCCTAATAATCATTGGCGTCACTTTTTTACCATAATATTTTTCAACCAAAGACGATAGCATAATTGCTGTTGTCTTTTTTTCAGGTAATTCCTCTAGTGTTTGAATCATGGATTCAACTAAAGTAAAAGGTGATTTTTCACGTGTTCGGTTTTTTGATAAGTCGTCTATAATTTCAAGTTTTTCTCTCACATAATCAACATCAAAAACAACGTATTTACCTATACCGTCCTCAACGATTATGGCATAGTCATTTTCTTCTATGATTTCATCTAATTTTTCAGTATTCTTTTCAAGAATGTCTATTGTTACTATACCCTTAAAATCAAGTCTCATTCAAACCACCTCTAACTTAATTATATCATTTTTTAGATAAAAGTATAGAATAGTATATACATAACAAGTGAAAAAAATGTATAATAGTATTGAATAGTATAATACAAGTATAAAAAGGAGAAAATAATGAAAGCGTTAAGTGATGCAATTAACTTATTTGGAAAACAGCGATATGAAGAAGCATACTCTATCTTCCTTCCGTTAGCGAAGAATGGTGATCCAACTGCCGAATACTACGTAGGCTTGTATTTTAGAAAAGGATTTTTTGTTATCGAAAATCGGAAAGAAGCATTTAAGTGGTTTTTAAGATCTGCAGAGAGTGGGCTTTTAGAATCACAATATATCGTAGGAGCATCTTATTCAGAGACTCCAGGTATGGCTGGGACTCCATTAAGCAAGGATGAATTAAACAGAATTCAAACAAAGATGGATGACAATCCTCACTATATTCCTTTTTTCCATTGTGATGGTGTAGGAGTGGAACCAGATAACGATAAATCTTTCGAATGGATGATGAAAGCTGCAAAACAAGGACATACTAATGCAATTAACCAATTACCATCCTATCTTATCATCAATGAGATTTCTAGAGAAAATAGATTCACCCTGTATAAATGGATTGAAGAAGAAACTCAAAAAGATAATTCAGAAGTGTTTTACATCAATGGTGAAATACTACAAGGCGTATGGGAAAAATCAAAAGAAGCATTAGATTCATACAAAAAAGCATATGAACTTGGATGTACGAAAGCAATTGATCGAATAGGTGAACTATATGAAAATAAAGATGGTGATGTACATGATTATAGTGAAGCATTAAAATGGTATTTATTAGGAGCAAATGAGCATAATCTGGTATTTTCTCAATATCGATTAGGGCATCTATATCGTACTGGACGTGGGGTCAAAAAAGATTTTGATATAGCTATTGAATGGTTTAAAACCGCAGCGGATAATGCCTATTATGACCCTTGGATATTTTCATGTATCGGTAAATTATACCAGCAAAAAGGTGATGATAATGAAGCTATCAAATGGTTTATAAAAGGTGCTGAATTATTCGATAATGAATCAGAGATGAGATTAAAAGATTACTATGATCGAGGATTTGATGTTGGTGCAACGTATAAGGATAAATATAGATTATTTGAAGAAGCTAAATCGGGTGATGAAGGCGCACAAATTGAGTACTCTAAAAGATATGCTCGGGAAGCTGGTAATAATTTAGGATTTTTTAATTGGATAAAATATGATTCTATTTGTGATTATCCAGATCTACAAGAAAAATATATTAATAATTATATTAGCAATTTAAATATTGATGACGATTTGAAATGTTGGGAATTATTAGCAAATTCAGGAAATTCATATGCACAGTATATTATGGCAATTAGGCACAATGATGAATCTACAATAGATTATAATGTTGAAAAAGCATTGTATTGGTATGAATTAGCATCGAAACATCATATCGATGCTCAAATAGATATGGGATATTTTTATGCTCATGGTATTTTAGTTGAAATTGATTACTTAGAATCATATAAAATGTATCAAGATGTAGCAAGAAAGATGCTAAATATAGATGAATGTGGATTATTACGCAGGTATAGTCATAGAAAATTAAAATTTAATGCCGGGAATGACTTAGCAGAAGAAAAAGCATTAAATAAAGAAATCAGTGCAATGCTTTATATGGGATGCTTATATCAACATGGGTTTGAGATCCAACAAGATCAAAAAAAAGCAATTTATTGGTATGAAATGGCGGTTAGTCATGGAAGTGATGAAGCAAGAGAGCAACTATATTTCTTAGAAAAAGGATTTGAGTAATCTATGAATACAAAATTATTAAATAAGACACTTAAAGAAATTAAAGAGCGATTGAAATTAGATTATGCATTAAATAAAGGATTCGTGTGTCCTTCATGTACTATAAAAATGATAGAGGAAACATATGGATTGAATGCTATAGGCATTTATGTTAGATGGTTTGGAGAAGACCAAGATCAATTGCCAATTGCACAACTAGACAAACTATATATTAATCATGATTTTGGAAAAGAAGAAAGTAAATTTACACAAATAGAAATCGTTAGAATTTTAGAAAAATACTATTTAGTAGATTGGGATTATTCTGATGAAAAAACTATTTTGATTAAAGAAAAGGTGAGATAAAAAAATGATTGAATTTTTATTGATAGCAGTTATTGTGAATGTAGTTGTTTTATTAGGTGTTCTTATATTTATATGGATCCAATTGAATAGTACAGTCTCAAAATTAGTAAAATTGATTGAAAATAGAATTAGATTAAACAATGTTAACTATGAACTAGATAGGCTTGAATTTCCTGTTCGCGAAAAGTTATTAGATTGAATAATTCGATCTTTTGTATTTTGGTATGGATTTAATAATAAGTTGCAATCAACTGCAGTTACAACGAGCAGTATCGTTAGTGATATCAGCCTTTTCCTGGGCAGATTAACCCACTGAATATCCATGTGTCGCAGGTACAATCCCTGCGTGAGCCACCATCAACAATTACTAGAAGTTCTTACTAGGGCTTTTTTTGTTGCGTTATCGATAATTTCTCACTCCTTGGCAAGATAAAAACATACTCATTTTAAACAATAAAAGACAAAGTTGGATTTACTTGATGTTTTATTTGTGATAACATTAAAATGATATTCACTATTAATTATTAGGAAGGAACCCAAACATGGATGAAAAAAAGATTAATATTCCACCAATCATAAAGGACTCAAGCGTTAGTGTTGCTGATATACAGAGCAAGTCTAAAACCATTAAGATTGCAGAAATCCAATATTATTCCGCAGAATCTGATTTCAAAGCCGGCCCAACTAATTTAAAATCCACAGATAGTTCTCCAAGCCCCTATCAAAAAAATTACAAGAATTTTGCGAACAAAATGTGGAATATCTTGTTCGATGTTTTTGGTATTGATGAAATTAATGATTTAAATAGCAATGATTATTCAGCAAAACAAGAACATCACATAAAAGCCCTACAAGATATTAAGAAAGGTGGTAATGGAGATGTCATTAGGAAAGAACTGACCGATCCCGGAAATTTAGCTCCGGTATCTTCAGAAGAGCATAAAGCTATTCATAATGGTGATATTTCGAACAACGACATCGAATCATATTTGGATCGATATAATAAAGAGTATAAGAAAGTTAAACAAGCGAGATTCAGACGAATTCTGATTGCTACTTTCGATTTTATTTGGAGCACTTTTATTTTCGGGTTTCTATTAACGTTTTTATATAGTATCATTCAGGATCTCTTAATTGAAAAGAAAAAACCTAGTCTTCGTTACTTTCTTGGACTAGGTAAACAATCTGCTATTGTCGGATTATTTTTATTGCTAGTGTCTCTTCCGTTTTCAATAGCTGTTACTATAATGAGGCTTAACAATATGAGTGAAAACAGCATAAATCTATGGCAGTTGCTTTTTATGGCATTAAGTTATATAGGATTCACATTTGTTGATTACCTAAGAAACAAGAAGATAATCATTAATTCTAAAAAAGCCTTTAAGATGACAGTAAACGGAATCCCACCTATGATGATTTTCTTTGTAGGTATGTATCTTGCTGAGTATGCGGAAAAACTAGTATTTGTTCCTTTAGTAGTATGTATAGGACTGAAGTTACTTATTGACAATGTTCTTAGAGATAAATTGGTTATTTTCAAAAATACTGAATTGATTGGGTGACTCAATTTAGAAAAGAATGCAACGAAAATTGCCTCAAGCCCTTTTTGGGCTTTTTTTATTGCAATTAGATTATTTCATTTGACACTTAAATCATTTGCGTGTATACTGTGTATGAACAATATACACAAGGAGGTTTTTACACATGGATGTACTATCAATCACTAACCTAAATAAAACATACCCCACTTTTCAACTCAAAAACGTTTCTCTATCATTACCGAAAGGCTATATCTTAGGTTTTGTAGGAGAAAACGGTGCAGGAAAAACCACAACCATTAACTCAATGCTTAACGTAACCAAAAGAGATAGTGGAACAATCACCATCTTTGGAAAAGATATTGATGAAGATGAAATCTATATCAAAAAGAATATAGGTTATATCTCAGGAGAAATCTTTTATCCAAAAAAACTAATCAAACAAGTAACGAATATCTATAAGAGATTTTATGATACTTGGGATGAAAGCATCTATAGAAACTACTTAACTAAATTCAAACTAGATGAATCTAAAAAAATAGATCAATTATCTAAAGGAATGTATCTAAAATATGTCTTGGCATTAGCTTTATCCCATCATGCCAAGTTATTGATTTTAGATGAACCAACGACCGGATTGGATCCGGTCGCTAGAGATAATTTACTTGAAATCTTTCAGTCTTTGGTTGAAACAGAAGAAGTAAGTATTTTGTATTCTACACATATAACTTCTGATTTAGAAAAATGTGCTGATTACATTGCTTTTATCAGAGATGGTGTTATCATAGAACATTCCAGCAAAGACGATTTATTAGATCGATATAGATTGGTCAATGGTTCTAAAGAGTCTTTGGCAGAGATTAAGAAACACTTAATCTCCTATAAAGAAAATGCTTTTGGATTCAATGGTCTTATTCTTAGTGATCTAATGATAGAACATGAGGATATTCGATATGCAGAACCTTCGATTGATGATATTATTATCTATTTTTCTGAGAGGAGAGATTCCTAATGAAAAACTTACTTTATAAAGAATTGACATTCTCAATCAATCAATTCTTCTTTATCATTCCTTTTGTATTGGCAGTTTTGTTCTTTATCCCTAATTGGCTGTATTCCCTAGTCATCATGTACTTTTTTTGGATTAGTGTTCCTCAAATCATTGGTGGCTATACCGCACAACTTGATTATAAGTTTTGTAGTATTCTCCCTGTCGCAAAAAAAGATATCGTTAATTCAAAAGTCATTGCATTCTTAATCCTTGAATTGATTCATATTATAGCTGCCGCAATCTTTGGAATCATTCATAATTTGATCTATGGTTCTTGGAATTTATTCATGGAAATCAATCCGGCTTACTTTGGAGTCATGTTGGTGATGCTTGCTTTATTTAATATTATCTTATTACCTAGTTATTTTAAGACGGCCTATAAGTTTGGCAAACCAATTATCATCGGTGTATTTGCGACTCTACTATTTGCTGGTATATTTGAAGTAGGAGCTGCCATCATCCCATTCATGAGTAGCATACTGAAATCGACGAATGTTTTAATCCAATTAACGGTTTTATTTAGTGGAATTGTATTATTCGCTGTCATTAACTACATTACCCTCAAAAGATCTATTTCCAATTTTGAGCGTATCAAGTAATGAAAAACATACAGATACTCTCAAAATCAAACAAACCAATCTACCAGCAAATCTATGATCAGATTTCCAATCAGATCATATTAAAGAAACTAGAAGCAAATAGTCAGTTACCTTCCATCAGAGCAGCCGCAAAAGAATTACGTGTCAGCATCATTACCATCAAAAAAACCTGGGAGATGCTCGAGCAGAATCATTTCATCTACACTGTCCCCGGTGTAGGCGCATTCGTCAATGAGAATTCGGATACTTTTTTACTTGATAAGAAGAATCAAAAGGTAGAAGGCTTGTTGATGGAAGTGATCCATGAGTGTAAGTTGGTTGGAATTACGAAAGAGGAACTAAAAGAACTAGTTGATATTTTGTATGAAGAGAAATAACCAAAATTGGTTGTTTCTCTTTTTTTTATTACTGATAATCCTCTTTCTTAGAAGAATATATATGATATAATAATTATTGGGTTTGTTGGATTACATTATTGAGAAGGCTTATGCGTGTAGAGAACATCATTAGGAATGATGATGGAAATCCATTCGTTATATGTCAAAACAAAAGCCCTTTTTAGATATCAAATGCCTAACTTCAATCCATCTCTTTTTAAACTGATAACAGAGTGAATTTGGATTCGGTAGTGTCACATTGATTAATATTTAGTATCTTGGAATTGGGAGAGATAACATGAATCAAAATCAAATGTCGAAAAGTATAATGTCTCGTTTGGAATATAAATCACAAAATCCAATTCTGGTTGGAACTATATCGTCTTCGAAATATTTCAACAGTAGTCAAATTGCCGAAATAAGTAATCGTCATTCATTGTTCAATGGACTCCTAAAGGATATTAGAGTATGGCAGGGAAGTTATGATAATGGGACATCCAACGGAGTCCCATCAATTTCACACAACGAAATAATGAGAGAGATGATTAAGATAGACTTTGATCTTGGAGGGAACGGGTTAGGGTACAATGATGGAACATCCTTCATGGGAACAAACCTTCCAGAGTCAATCTTTAATAAATACGTCGAATTTGGCAAAGAACCACTAGGATCAAGTTCTTTATATAACGTACATCATATCAATTCAATACATCCAAACACTGACCTAGCAACGGATCCGAATAATATAGTCATGGTTCTAGCTTCAACACATCCTCATGATACGGATGGAGGAGAGGGACTTCCAAAAGCAGATAACATAGATAGAATTAAAGATAGTTTATTCAAAAAAAACACGGAGTTGTTTTTTCTTGGGTTATTATTGACCGTTATTTATGCTTTTGTATTTGGGTTTATGATTAGACTCTTAACTAATATTGTTAGAGAAAAGATCGTAAATAAAGGGTTACTCACAACATTTTTTTTCAAAAGTGCATTAAAAGATTCTTTGCGTGGTGGAGCTTTAATGATGTTATTGAGTTTATGTCTTAACTTAATTACTCAATTATTCTTGATATTTTCGTTTAGAGTTCTAAACATTAATTTAGGAGAAATAGGAATTCACTTTTTTAGTATAATTATTTATTTGGTATTAGGAACGATTGTTGTAGGAGCATATTCAGTAATTAAGAAGTCTACTCGAAATCAATTTTTGAAAGCAATATTAAAGTTATCAGTTTCAGTTCTAATACTTTCTATTGCAGGACTGCCTACATTATTCCTAGTTGGTGCATGGAAGATTCTGGGTATGCTTATCACAATTGGAATATTGATTGTTGTTGGGATATACAATCAGCCAAAATCAAAAATACACGGCACTTATTAGTTGACATTATGTATGAAGAGAAATAACCAAAATTGGTTGTTTCTCTTTTTTTATTATTACTGATAATCCTCTTTCTTAGAAGAATATATATGATATAATAATTATCGAGTTTATTGAATTACATTATTGAGAGGAGCTCTACATGAAGAGAACAACTTTAGGAATGATGATATTCATCCTTGTATTTCTTGTATCTTGTCAAAGTAAAAGCCCTTTTGATTATCAACTACCAGAATACAATCCATCTTTTAAAACAGCAATCACTATAAATGCTGATTCAATCAATGAGTTTGTGGACAACTACCTGGATGAAGTAGAAGAAAGCTTTCCGTATTGTTCCAGTGAATCTTTCTCTACGGAAGCAGAAGAACTCACTAGAGAAGAATTAGATCAATATCAAAGTGGGATGTGTGAATATCGACCTTGGAAGGAAAATGCTATAAGATATCAGTATCAGCAACTATTGAATTTTCTTGAAATGGGAAATAACGATTATATAACCAATCAATCAAATCATATTGGTTCTTCCGAATATTTTTTGATTGAATCAAATGACTTAAATCTTAGAATTACCTATATCTCATCGAGCTCAATATTTATGCAGTATACTTTTGGAGAAATCGATGGACAGAAAATGATGGAATTTCTATATGCTGATATCAATACTACTAGCAACACATTCTATGCGTTTTCACATTCCATCTATTATGAAAATCATTATTATCTCAATGACAATTATAGAGGAGATTCAAGAGATTATTATTATGAGGATCTTCAAGAAGCTCATATGACCTATTATAGAATCCGAATGCCAGGAAATGTATATAGCTACTATTCTCTTACTTATGCATATCGAGAAGATGATCATATTCAAGAGGTTGTTTTGGGAAATAGCAGTAATGATACTTCTGATGATCGTGAAATATTACTGATGTCTTTAACGACAACCATTTTAAACGATGAATTAGATATCATGTATCAATACTTCCATTATGCACCTTTAAGATCGTCAACATTCTATGCAAATATTCTGGAAATCGAATCGCTTCAAAAAATACGCAAAAGTACTGTAAATGAAGGATTTTATGATGTCGTATTAGATAATGACGATGTGATTTCAGATATTGAAGTTCATGTAACTCAGTTCTATTCTTTCCCCTATGTTTTTACAAATGGACCACTTACAATCATGGATAGAGATCTTGTGCCTGGATATTTGACGGTTCCTGAAGAGTTGAGTACAACGATGATTAATTACATTTATGATTTTGAAAAGGGATATGTGGAAATGCTACTAAAGTATGGGATTTCGGAAGATTCTGAAAGTTTTGATGACTTTAGTGCTAAAGCGGATTATATTATGAGTTATGTTGAAGAGTATAAGGAAGATCATTTCTAATATAATGTAAATTCATAGTGTAATTCATATTTGTGAGTAAGTTAATAATTGAATCTCCTAAATTGATACTTTCTCAATCAAATTAAATATCATAATCGTGTTCGTTTAAAATATGTTTCGATGAGCCGCACCAAAAGCAGATTCTACTCTAGGTATAAATAGCAAATCATAGCGTTTGATTGTAATTGGGCGGATTCAACCCTATAAGAATTAGTAATATTCCCTTTACAATTTGTGCATTTATGCAAATTATTTAACCTAAATATGAAAACACTATACAAAATTGTTCAAACCGAGAGTATAATATACCTAATAATCACATAAATTATTATAGTTTTCTAAAGTGTTTTAGGTTAATTGATTCTGGATTATTGAGTTCTTTTATACATTATAGTGTCTTGAACAAAGTTGTTCTTTATTCCGATAGATGCTGCTATTGTGCCCTTATTATTATTTATTTTTTTGATTGGGATGACTTGGTTAATTGTTTTTGTCCACAGTTCTTCTAGCAGAAAGAATGTCAATTTTGTATGTTGAATATTCTATAATTGTTTTGTCTTTCCAAAACAATGTTTAAATAACGACTTATTCGAGGATGTGTTACTTTGGTTGAATCTGCTTTTTGTAAAAAGAATGGTGTGTACTATACAAATGATACAATAGCAAAATTCATGATTTCGAAACTGAGTATTGATTATTCGAATAATTTTCGATTATTGGAACTTGCAATAGGACAAGGAAATATCATAAAGCACATTTTTTCTGAATTTCTAGATTATCATAAGGGTAAAGATGCAAATGATTTACGACGCATGATTGAAAACACATTTTTTGGTTTTGACAAGGACTATGAATCTATTGATATCTGTATTGATAAACTGAATGATATAGCATATAAAAGAGCTGGACTAACCGAGATTAAATGGAACATTAGATGTATTAACATTTTTGAACAGAACGAAATTGATAATCTTGGATCTTTTGACTATATTATAAGCAATCCGCCATACATCTCACGTAAAAATATGACAGATGTTGCCCAAGTCAATTGGTTACATGAAAACAGTCTTTTTTGCTCCAAATTTAATATTGATTTATATTACTTTTTTTTTGAAGTTGGAATTATGCACTGGAATAGGAACGGAAGAATTGTGTTTATTACTCCAAACTCATTTCTTCGAGCCAAATCAGCCAAAAAAATGCGAGAGTTTTTGGAAAAAAACAGGATTCTTTTTGAAATCATTGATTTTGCTGATAACCTTTTATTCGAAAATGCATCTACTTATTCCGCAATCACAGTCCTAGAACATAACCATAACCAATATTCACATTTTAAAGGTGAATATGACCGGCGGAAGAATGTAATACAATTGGATTTTGTAGGCAAATATGTTGATTTCTCAAAATTTATCCCAACGTTTTCTTTTTCAGGAGATACGAAAGCCTTAGAAGAAATATGCTATATTTCAAATGGTATTGCCACATTAAACGATACTGCATTCATTATAAAAAGCGGCGAAATAACAAGAATAGATAGCAACAATATTGTATTTCAAAAAAACTCCCGTGAATTTTCTTTGCAAACTTCACACGTGAAATCAGGAATACGTATTAGTAACTCAAAACAAATCAATTATGTTGTTTTTCCTTACGATAATAGTGATTATTCTTCTCTTGACAGCGAAGAAGAAAGATATCATGAATTGTTTGGATATTTAAAATTAATTCTTCCTATGGATTATCAAAAAAAATATGGACTGTATTTTGGAAGAAGACAAGGGCTAAAGTTTCACGACTCAAAAAAAATAGTGATTCCAAAAGTTGCCAATTTAAAAAATGATTTCTATATTGACTGTACATCATCATTAGTTATCGCTGGAATATATCTATCAATGAAGCAGCCCTATGAAGGTGCGCTTGGTTCAGTTTGTGATTATTTGAATTCTGCAAAAGTAAAAGATTTTCTGCGCTCAACATCGAAAAATTATGGTTCGGGATATGTTAGCATAAGCACAGATGACCTCAGAAGAATTCTAGTTCCTACAATATTGCTCAACGTTTAAAGGAGGACTGTATGAAAATAAAATTTAAGACGAATTCAAGGACGGTTAATCTTCTTGGAAAAGACAATATTCTGGATAGAGATTCAGCAGTATTCGAGTTGCTAAAAAACTCATATGATGCCAATGCAACGACCGCGAAGTTGTATATTGGCGAATCAAGCGTAGTTATTATTGATGACGGAGACGGAATGAGTCAATCTGTTATTGAAAATGCATTTTTCACCTTGGGAACCAACTTTCGAAATGAAGATACATTTAAGCGGTCCGTCAATGGATCAATGGGAATTGGTCGACTTGCCCTCGGGCGAATTGGGGATGTTTCTGAAATATATACTTCAACTGGCTCTGAGGCACATCATTTCATTATTAATTGGAAAAGTTTTGAAAACAAAACTAATCTTAATGATCTTGAATTTGAAATTGATACTATATCAGTAAATTCTTTCAAAAAAGTCTATTCACAATATTCTCAACCCGAAAAAGAAGTAATTAACGGTACAGTCATTGTTTGCACGAATTTGCTCGACATATGGGATCCAAATGAAAAAGAAGCCATTTCTTTTAATGCGCTCGAAAAAAAACTCGAAGACCTAAAATCGCCATTTATTGATGAAAAATTTCGACTCTGTTATCAATTCTCTAATCAGAGTGAACGCGATATTTCATCTTCAAAAAAGGTACCATTCGACGCCGTCATTCATTTTGGTTTTGACAAATTGACAAAGAACATAACATATTCTATTAGTTACGATGAAATTAACACAAATCGAATACCTATGAGATTTCTTGATGAATATATTTCTAAAAACGATGATATCAAACATTACCTCTATGATAAATATGGTCAAATTAAAGAAAAATATAGTACATCTTCAGCGGAATTTTTAGTTGAATACATAAAAGAAGCATGTAAAATCGACCCAATAATAGATATTGAAAAAGCCACTAACAGCTTGCTTAATATTGGAGACTTTAAAGGTTCTTTCTTCTTTACACGAAGAAAAACCGCGAATCGATCTGTGCCCATTTTTGTTTCAGACCATGAAATGGAGAGCGAGACGAGGAAAATTGCAAAACAAGGGATTATGCTATATCGGGATTCTTTCCGTATACGACCGTACGGAGATATTTCAAGTACCGGCTTTGATTGGTTAGGAATTGATCGAATTCGATCAATGAACCCTGCAGGTGTTAACAGATCTGGCTATATGATGCAAGCCAATCAACTGTATGGCTATGTTTTATTTAGTAAAGAAAGCAACCCAATGTTTGAGGATCAAGCCAATCGCGAAGGATTAAAAAAAACAAGCGAATTTGATATATTTAAAAGATTACTGTTATTTATTGTCCAAAGGTTTAGTAGATCAAGATCACTGTTATTCGAGGAATACAGTAAATACGAAAAAGAGCACATTACACAGAACATTACCAATCCTCAAGTTACTAAAGTATTTAATCGAATTGATAATGTCGCAAAATCAAACGATTACAACATTACTGAAATGCAACGGGACATATCATTATCAAAAATGGCAACAGTTGAAAATTTGATTTGGCTGTACACAAAAGCCAAATATTCTATTCAAACAAATGATGAATTACTTGATGAGCTCGATCTTCTCCAAGCACTTAGCACACAAGCTATTTCAATGAATTTCTTTGCGCATGAGATAAAAAACAATCGCAAATACTTTGATCGATATAATAATATGCTCAAAGTTATTGAAGACAAGTTTGCCGACCTTCTAGGACGAGATTTATCAACAATGGAACTTAAATGGAATTTGCCTAAGTTTAGACTGAATTCCTATAAACAAATCAAGTACGTTTCCAATTTTCTTAGTGTTACACTGAGAAATCCTAAAAGAGAAAGACCACAAAAAGATAAATTATTTCTTTATCTTACTTCAGTGTTTTCAGAATGGGAAAATTTGATGAAATGCGATGCATATGATTATCGTTTCGTTGCAGTGAATAAGAATCTTTCTCAAGAAGAGTTAGATAGTATTACAGGCTATTCAACACAATTTGATTCGATTTTCATTAATCTAATATCGAATTCACTGAAGGCTTTTAAGAGAAATAAGCAAGAACAAAGAACTATTAGCGCAGTTTTTGAGAATATGGATGGCTTTATTAGTGTTACTTATAAGGATAACGGACCTGGTCTTGATTTCACCAATGAGCAAATACGAGAAAATCCGTACGTTATTTTTGAACCATTTTTTACTACACTGAATAAAAAAAGGAATTCAGGTATGGGTTTATGGATTCTTTCATCTGCAATTGAAAAAATGAAATGGAAGAAAGAGTTGATTTTCTCTGACACAAAAGTAGGGTTCATCATCAAATTATATGTGAGGTAAAAATATGAAGATTATTTATATCGATGAAAATGAAGCAATGGCATCGGCGGTAATAGATGAATTGAATGCAATCTTATCAGCTAAGGAGATATCTTCTGTTGAGACTGAGTTTTGTGATTTGAACCGTTTTAAAAATCTCCCCAAGCAAGAATTCTTGGATTGGGCAGTTAAGCAAATGAGTTCGCAGAATGCATCGATTATTGTTGATCACAATCTTGATAATTTCAAATTTTCGGAAGGTTCAGTTGTTGGAGCCGATATCTGGATGTCAATAAAAACATTTTATCCATTATCTCGTATATATATTGTTACATCCGATGAAGAACTAATAGAGGACTATAAGAAAAAAACTGGTGTTGACACTATTTATGACCGCGAAAATATGAAGAAACTTATGACTGATTTACTTTCTGTATATGATGGCAATCGAGTTATATCTGATGAGTTGAAAACAATAATTCGGAAGTTGAAAATAAATGATAGTATGTCAGCAACCGTTGTTCGTCTAGAAAGCTTGCTTGACGAACTTGAAGGCGCTAAATTAAGAGCTGAAGAGGAAGATTTAGAAGAAGCAATAGATTCACTAATTCCATTTGCAAGGGAGATCATAGCTAAGTATGCCAATAAATAACTACTTTGAGAAGGAGTTTCGAGGATATTCATCCAACCTTCCGGTAAGACGCTCTCTGGATTTGCACTACAGTTCATCTCAAGCGGTACGAGATCGTATTCATAATGAACTTCAATTAGATTTCGGATGTCGTTGCGGGTATTGTGGATGGGAACATGAAGGATACGGTAGAGAGAGATTTCACATCGATCATCTTAATCCTTCTCTAAAAAGCACCGCAGAAGACGGGTATTCAAATTATGTCTTTGCTTGTCCGATTTGTAACACCACTAAAGGAGATAGGCCTCTCAAAATCGATCCAGTAGTGAATGAATACTCAAAATTGTTTGAAAGGACTTCATACGGAAAAATAATTATAGCAAAAGGAGTTTATGGAACCGATGCTATGGGAATGGCTACGCAAACAATGGAGATTCTTGGGCTTGATAAAGATATTCATGGGTTCGATTACCTGTTGATGATGCTAAAAAACATTTCAAGTGCAATACGAAAAGAAGGACTTTCAAAGACATGTAGCGAAGATAAAGACAGTTGCGATGCGATTGTGATGATATTCACAAAGTTTTTGAAAAGAAAAACAATCTATAGATGATGATCCTTAATTTACAATAGGCTCCAGAAACGTCATTGTACTCTTGTTTCATTATTCCATGCAAACAAAGATTTCGGATTGATTTGGTTCTTCTACACATGATTTTGGACAGCAATTTAAATTATCTCTGTATATATTTAGATTTGACTGCATAAAGTAATATGTTGAGATTAACATCATGACAACGCCCCCTATCGCTAGTGAAAAGACCGATTTATTATTCGGCCTTTTATTTTTGATAATATATACATTTCATTTTTGTCAACTATATATTTAATAACGAGCAATACCATATGTAATTACATCCACTCCTTATGTTATGTGCATATATCATTCAATAGAGCTATCGGACTGGTGGCTCAAACCATGTCGGCATATCCAATTGTCTGTAAAATAGACTTAATATATATTGTTTAGACGATGATTTTATTAGGCATTAATGTCAATTATACGAGATGGCTTTCTAAAAATTCAATAAAACACGATTTGTTTCAATAAAGTCCTTAATTATTTTCTCAAATAATGTTAAAATTACTATAATAAGGGTTTACCATTACATTCAATATGAAATGAGGCGCAATATGGCAGAGATACAACTTGGATTTGAAGATAAACTATGGCAAATGGCAGATAAGCTTAGAGGTAATATTGAATCATCAGAATATAAACACGTCATATTAGGATTAGTGTTCCTAAAATACATCTCAGACTCTTTTTCTGAAAGATACGAAGAAATTAAAGCTATGTATCCCGGCATGGAAGAAGACAGAGATGCTTATGAATCAGAAAATGTATTTTTCGTTCCCAAAGAGGCTAGATGGGATTATATAAAATCACAAGCAAAACAACCAATCGTTGGTCAGATTATTGATAATGCAATGGTTCTGATTGAACGCGAAAACGCAAATACACTTAAAGGCGTATTGCCTAAAAATTATGCTCGACCTGATCTTGATAAAACAAGATTAGGCGAACTAATTGATTTGTTTTCTTTTAATGTGGGCTCAAAAGAAGCGAGAGCAAAAGACGTATTAGGAAGAGTATATGAGTATTTTCTAAAGAAATTTGGAACAACCGAAGGTGAATTTTATACACCACCATCAATTGTTAAACTTCTTGTTAATATGATTGAACCGTATAGTGGTAGAGTATATGACCCTTGTTGTGGATCTGGTGGTATGTTTGTTCAATCAGCAAAGTTTGTCCAAGAACATTCTGGAAAACTCGACAGTATTCACGTGTTTGGTCAAGAGTATGTCGCTACTACATGGCGATTAGCTAAAATGAACTTAGCTATTCGTGGTATCGATGCAAATCTTGGAGAAAGAGATGCCGATACTTTTACTAATGACCAGCATAAAACATTAAGAGCTGATTACATTCTTGCGAATCCTCCATTTAACATTAAAGATTGGGGTCATCAACATCTGACTGATGATAGAAGATGGCAATGGGGAACTCCTCCAGCTGGTAATGCAAACTATGCTTGGATATCTCATATTATCTCAAAATTAAGCCCAAGAGGTATTGCGGGGTTTGTTTTAGCTAATGGCTCTCTATCAACTTCAAGAAGTGAAGAATACGAGATTAGAAAGAATATTCTTGAAGAGGGGTTAGTCGATTGTATCGTAGCGATGCCTTCCCAATTGTTCTATGATGTATCAATACCTGTTTCTTTATGGTTTGTTTCAAAGAATATGAATGGAAGAAAAGATAGAGTCTTGTTTATTGATGCTCGTAAGATGGGGTATATGGAAACAAGAAAGCACAGAGAACTCACTGATGAAGAAAGTGAAAAGATTTTTTCAACATACCATGCATGGAGAGATAATAATGACTATCAAGATATTGATGGCTTCTGTAAATCAGCTACTCTAGATGAAATAAGAAATCATGATTATGTATTAACACCAGGTAGATATGTAGGCATTGAAGAAATTGAAGATGACGGTATTTCATTTGAAGAAAAGATGGAAAAACTTACATCTGAACTATCTGAGTTGTTTGAAGAATCTAAATCTCTTGAGGAAAAGATTAAAGAGAACTTAAGAGGTATTGGTTATGAGTTATAGTGAATGGAAAACTACAAAATTATTTAATCTCATTGATACGGTATCAGAAACATATAGGTTCAGCGAAAATCAAGAAGTTGTATTGATTAATACATCTGACATTCTTGAAGGAAAAGTGCTAAATCATAACAGCGTACTACCTGTAAAAGTTGCGGGACAATTCAAAAAAATGTTTAAGAAAAACGACATTTTGTATAGCGAAATAAGACCAGCAAATAAGAGATACGCCTATGTTGACTTTGAATCAAAAAATTATGTTGCTTCAACTAAACTAATGGTTTTAAGAAGAAAAAACAATCAGGTTGATAATAAATTCTTATATCAATTTTTAAAGAGTGATGACACATTGAGAACTTTGCAAGCAGTTGCTGAATCAAGATCAGGTACATTTCCTCAAATAACATTTACAGAATTATCAAATCTAGAATTGAATCTTCCTTCTATTAAAGAACAAAAAGCAATCGCAAACATACTATCATCACTTGATGATAAAATAGAACTCAACAACAAACTCAGTAAAAACCTTGAGGAAATCGCACAAACACTTTACAAAAAATGGTTTGTAGATTATGAATTTCCTAATGAAGTTGGAGAACCTTATCAATCCAGTGGTGGAGAAATGGTTGAGAGTGAATTGGGATTGACTCCTAAGGGATGGAGAATTGGCAATTTATTAAACATAGCTGTATACATGAATGGGGTTGTTGTAAAGAAGTATGCTCCTATTAATGATGAAAAATCTTTGCCTGTCTTGAAAATCAAAGAACTTGGTATTGGCAATTGTACCAGCGAAAGTGATAGATGCAGACTTAATGTTCCCGAAAAGTATTTAATTAAAAAAGGTGATTTAATTTTTTCATGGTCAGGCACTTTGCTTTTAGATTTTTGGACAGGGACAAAATCTGTTCTAAATCAGCATTTATTCAAAGTGTCATCAAGTGATTATCCAAGATGGTTTTATTATTTTTGGACTAATTTACATCTTGCAAAATTCCAAAATATAGCAAAGAGTATGGCAACTACGATGGGACATATAAAGAGGGACGAATTAGAGAAATCCCAAGTAATAATCCCTTTGAATTCGATTTTAAAAAATGGAACAAAATTTTTTGAGCCTATAATTGATGAAATAATTAAGCTAAGAATACAAAATAATAAACTAGCAAAAACACGTGATGAATTACTACCAAAACTAATGAATGGTGAAATAGAAGTACCAATTGAGGGGTGAATTAATGGGAGTAAAAGTATTTTTTGAATCTGGTGTCGAAGAAGCTACGTTAGAGTGGTTTCAAGAACTAGACTATCAAATAGAATTCAGTCCAAATATTGCTCCTGATGGATCTTATCCTCAAAGAGAGTCTTATAGTGATGTAATTCTAGCAGAGCGATTAAAAGAATCGCTTTTTCGCTTGAATAAAACACTGCCTAAATCTGCACTTGAAGATGCTTTTAGACAAATCACCATTCCTAAACAAATATCACTCATTGAAAACAATAGAACATTTCAAAAAATGATAACCGATGGTGTTGATGTATCTTATCATGATAAAACTGGTAGGTTAGTTCATACTCAAGTTAAAATCTTCGATTTTGTTGATGAATCAAATAATGATTTCTTAGTCGTTAATCAATTTACAGTTGTTGAGAATAGAGTTGATAAAAGACCAGATGTTGTTATCTTTGTCAATGGGATTCCACTTGTTGTCTTTGAATTAAAAACTGCATCAGACGAAAACATCTCAATTAAATCAGCATTTAGACAAATTAAAAACTACCAACAAGCAATCAGTAGTTTATTTATCTATAACTCGTTTAACGTCATCAGTGATGGTCTACACGCTAAGGCAGGAACTATTACTTCAGATGAAGATAGATACATGACATGGCGTACTACTGATGGTAAAGAGGTTGCTCCAACAACTATACCTCAACTAGAAACACTCATTAAAGGCATGTTCGATAAGAAGAGATTCTTAGACATTATTAAACAATATATTCTATTTCAAAAAAACGATGCAGAATATATTAAGATTTTAGCGGGTTATCACCAGTACCATGCTGTGAATACCGCATTAGAAAAAACATATGAAGCAACTTCATCTCAAGGTGACAGAAGAATTGGTGTTATCTGGCATACCCAAGGTAGTGGGAAATCATTATCGATGGTTTTTTATGCAGGTAAACTAGTCATATCTCAAGAATTATCGAATCCAACCATTATTGTCATGACGGATAGAAACGATCTAGATGATCAGTTGTTTTTAACGTTCTCTAAATCAAGTGATTTGTTAAGAAGTATTCCTGATCAAGCGGAATCTAGAGAAGATTTGAAATCTCTATTAAATGGTAGAGATTCGGGTGGGATTATTTTCACGACCATTCAAAAATTTTCTCCTGATGAAACAGGGAATGTTACAGCATTAACAGATAGGAAAAATGTTATCGTATTAGCCGATGAAGCACATCGTAGCCAATATGGCTTTAGTGCTAAAGTTGTGAAATCCAAGGATGAAGCATTCGAAAAGTATGGATATGCTAAGTACTTAAGAGATTCACTTCCTAATGCATCATATATAGGTTTTACAGGTACACCAATTGAAACGACAGATAAGAACACCAGAGCCGTCTTTGGTGATTATATCGATATATATGATATGTCTAGAGCAGTTGAAGATAAAACAACAGTTAAGATATATTACGAGAGTAGAATCGCTCAAATTGACTTTACAGAAGAATATGATTTGATTGATGAAAACTATGATGAAATAACCGAATACCAGGAAGAAACACAAAAAGAAGGTCTTAAACGTAAGTGGGCAAGACTTGAAGCAATTGTTGGTTCTAAATCTAGAATTAAGACTGTTGCGAGAGATATGGTAGAACATTTCGAGAAAAGACAAGCTTCGATGGAAACACCAGTTGGTAAAGCAATGATTGTTGCTATGAGCAGAAGAATCGCTGTTGAACTCTATGATGCGATTGTAGAGTTTAGACCAGAGTGGCATTCAACTGACCTACTTAAAGGGAAAATCAAAGTGGTCATGACTGGCTCATCGAGTGATCCAGTAGAGTGGCAAAAACATATAGGTACCAAGCAAACCAGAGAAACCCTATCAGACAGAATGAAAGATAATAATGATGAATTAGAAATAGTTATTGTTAGAGATATGTGGTTAACCGGTTTTGATGTGCCAAGTATGCATACCATGTATGTTGATAAACCAATGCAAGGACATAACCTCATGCAAGCTATTGCTAGAGTTAACCGTGTATTCAAAGAAAAACAAGGCGGACTCGTTGTTGACTACATTGGAATTGCAGACCAATTGAAGAAAGCATTAATGCAGTATACCGATAACGATAGAGAACAAGTTGGTGTTGATACTGCACTTGCTGTATCTGTTATGCTAGAAAAACTCGATGTTGTTAGAGATATTCTTCATCAACACGATTATTCCAGATATTTTGGTGACAGATTTAGTGAAAAACTACAAGTCATTATGGAAACCATTGACTATGTGATTGGACTTAGGGAAGAAAGAAAAAATGACTATTTGAAATTTGTCTCTGAGTTATCTAAAGCATATTCACTTTGTTCAACAACTGAAGAAGCTGAAAAACACAATGTTGAAATTGGGTTCTTTAAGTCCGTCCGAGCGGGTATCATTAAACTTTCAACCGATAGCAGTAAGAAAAAATCAATCGATCAACTTGATACTGAACTCAATCAATTGATATCCAAGTCACTTAAGTCAGATAAAGTCATTGATATTATGACTGAAATTGGATTAGCACGACCTGATATATCAATATTATCTGAAGAGTTCTTAGAAGAGTTCAAAAAGATGGAACATAAGAATGTGGCTATTGAACTTCTAAAACGTCTTATCAAAGGGAAGCTAAGAATGATTGCTAGAAAGACCATTGTTCAATCTAGACAGTTTTCTGAACTACTTGAAGATGCATTAGCAAAATATCAAGCTAGATTAATCGATTCTACCGTTGTTATCCAAGAACTGATAGAACTAGCCAAAGATATAACAAAAGCAGCTGAAGCAGGCAAAGAGTCTGGTTTAACTGAGGATGAATATGCATTCTATGAAGCACTATCTTCTAACATGACTGCTAAGGAAGTTATGGGTATAGATATATTGAAAGAAATTGCTAAAGAACTCACCAAGAAGATTAAATCAAGTACTACGATTGACTGGAATATTAGAGATTCAGTTAGAGCGAAAATCAGATTTGAGATAAAAGTTTTATTAAAGAAATATAACTATCCACCAGATGACCCTAAAGACCCGAATAACTATGATAAATCAGTTCAGTTGATAATGGAGCAAACAGAACTTGTTTGTGAAAATTTGATTGATTAACCATATGGAATTATCGTGAATACTCAATTAGCATTCAAATTAACATTATTTGTGGGGTGAAAATTGAAAAGTTGTCAAGCTCTTGTCAATGCAAATGACGCCATTGAGGCAAATTTAAAAGAAGGTCTAGATCGTGGTAAACTTTCTACTAATATCCTTTCTCACTTGCGAAATTTAGTAGAAGCTGTTTTTTTCATGCTTTATGAACAAGATAATCACGTTAGCGCAGAATTCGAGTGGCAAAATATCCAAAAGGCAGTTGCCTATTGCAAAAGTAAGCCAAAATACAAAACACTATATAAGTTTCATAACTTGTTGCAAGTATCTGTTTCACATTACACATTAGATACGAACAATTCAGAGCGGTTAATGTTAAAATATTACGAATATTTACTGGAAATTAAAGATCTTGTGAAATTAGCCCTACGAATAGATATTTTAAGTCACCTACATTTGTTTCCGATTAGTCAAGACAAGACATTTGATGAATACTACTCAAAGATTGCTTTTAATATCCTAAAACTATCTCGTGAAAATTATTACACAAATTTTGATGAAAGATTTTATGTTGAGAAAGTCAAACCGTTTTTCGTTAACAATAAAGTGTTTTATGAAGTCACATTGTCTCCGTGTAATGACAAACGAAGTAAATTTGATCGTCTGATTGTTTTCTCAAGATTTAAGATTACTGATAATTATGCAATAAAGGCTAGATTTGAAGATGCAACTATTCCAATACTAGGTTTTAAAATCCCTATTAAAATAGTTTCTAACTGGATGGTTTCTATCAGACCATGTGAAGTTAATAACTTTGCTAAGTATTTTAGGCTGGATACCTCATTTAAATCTGAAACAAAAGAATTTTATGAAACTATGAAATTCTTAACTGAGAACAATCTTAATCTTTATGATATTGCGACTTTTTCTGATATTGAATACCAAAAAACATATGATTATTTGCATAGCAATAAAAGAATTAGTGATGCTTTCTTTAATCTTCTAACTGAGTGTAGAAAGATTATCAATAGAAATAGACCTGGAAGTAATATTCTGAGGTATTTTCTCTATACTCTGAAGAATAAAATTGTTAAGACTCAATACTCTCTCGATGAAAATGGATATTTATCAAGGCTTAGAATTAGTTATGGCAGTATTCCTTTTGATGAAATGCCGTATTGTAGTTCGCTTATTAATCATAATCCAAGACTTTCTGATTTATTTGAGTGTATCCCCTTTCAAGATAGAGAGCATGAACTTCTTGCAAGAAAAATTAAGAACAATACAGAGCATGAGGCAAGATTATACACACCTCTTGCTGAACTAACTCAATTTGAAGATATTCCTAGTTTAGTCAAAATCTATAACGGTAAGATTTATCATAAACATTTAGGACGCAGTTTGGAGATAGATAAGAAACAACTTTATATATCTGAGTATGAAACTAATACTATGTTAATTTTGAAAAAGATTATTTCTTTAACGACACAAGGTATAGATCAGTATCAGAATTCTGTCGAATCATGGATACCAGAATATAAAAGTATAGATGATCCTAGTAAGGAAGTAATAATCAAAACAATTTTTTCAAATTCAAGTGTAGCAGTAATCTATGGTTCTGCTGGAACAGGAAAAACAACACTTATTAATCATATTGCCAACTTGTTTAAGGAAAGTAAAAAACTGTTTCTAGCTAATACCAATACTGCTGTAGATAATTTACGAAAAAAGGTTAATGCTCTTAATTGCAACTTTAGTACAGTAGCGAAAAATATATATAATTCAACAGAAACAGACCTTCTGATTATCGATGAATCTAGTACAGTTAACAACGCTGACATGCTTAAAGTCTTGACTAAAAATAAGTTTAAACTATTAATTGTGGTTGGTGATATTTACCAGATTGAGTCTATATCATTCGGAAATTGGTTTGGTCTGCTTAAAAAGTTTATTTCAAATTCATGTTTTGAATTGTACAAGCCATTTAGAACTAACGATGAAAATCTATTGAAACTCTGGGAAATAGTAAGAAATAACTCCGAGACAATCACTGAGCATTTGTCCAAGAATCAATATTGTAAGAATCTCGATAACAGTATCTTTGACTATGGATTAAGCGATGAAATTGTTTTGTGTCTAAATTACGATGGTCTATATGGCGTTAACAATATCAACAGGTTACTACAAATTAAGAATCCCAATAACGCATATCTATGGGGAATATGGACCTACAAAGTTGGAGACCCAATTGTTTTTAATGAAACAGAAAGATTTCCAAATACTATTTACAATAATCTAAAGGGAATTATTACTAGTATAAAAATTCAAGATGAAAAGATTTATTTCGAAGTTGAGATAGAAAAAGCTTTGAATTCATTCAATCTTGATGCTGGGTTGAAACTCATTAAAACGAGTGATGGGAAATCAGTTATAGGTTTTCATGTTAGTAAATCATCAAATTCCGATGGTGACGATGCTATATCAGATTCCATTGTTCCATTTCAAATCTCTTATGCTGTTTCAATTCATAAAGCACAGGGGTTAGAGTATGAGTCAGTAAAACTAATAATTACATCAGAAATTGAAGAGAATATAACACATAATATTTTTTACACAGCAATCACTAGATCAAGGTTAAATCTTACAATTTACTGGTCACCAGAAACTGAGCAAAATGTAATTAATTCTTTTAGTATTAAAAATAACGACAAAGAATTTGGTATTATTCAAAGCAAATTATTGAGTTTATAGCTTGTTTTAATGAAGTGGAGGGACAAAATGTACGAACATGATCTTAAAGGATGGAATTTTATAGTATATATACTTATAAAAAAGAATTTCAGATTTGATTCATTTACATTAACTGAACTTTATAGTTATGAACAGTATTTTAGTCTTGTTTACCCATCGAATTTTCATATTAAAGACAAATTAAGACAAACACTTCAAAAACTCAGAGACAAAGGTTTACTACAGTTTCATTCTCTTGGTAATTATCAACTGATTAAAAGTGAAGTTCGTGAAGTAGTTATTGAGGATAAACATCAAGAACTTGTCTATTTGTTATCAAATGAATCTATACCAGGGTGGGTCAAGATTGGTAGAACAAATGCTATTAATCGTCGCTTAAAAGAGTTGTATAATACTTCTGTGCCTCTACCATTTAGAATAGAAGATAAGATAGAAACTCAATCTTCAGAGGAATCTAGAATACTAGAAAAGAGCATTCACAGCATCATTGATACTCTTAACCCCAATCTAAGAAAACATACAGAAGCATATAGACGAGAATTCTTTAGAATGTCTACAGATGAAGGCAAATCAATATTCAAGTTAGTTACACATATTATTGGAATTACACCAACTCAAGAAGCTAGATTATCAGCTTAAAAATATATTGCTAGGTTATAAAAATCGTAGATTAATATCATTGATTTTATTTGAGTCCCATAATGTATGTGAACGGCAACACCAACATACCTTTTGCAGGACAAAGACTACCTTTTATATACCCTGTATAGGACAAAAAAGCTTTATGCCGTTCACATGGCAAAAACCACAGTGAACGGCAATAGAAAGAGGACCACTATGATCTATGAAGTTGGAGTGATTATTATCTTTATACTCAGTATGTTAATACCAAATGCTATTTATGTTTTTATTGAACTTAGAAAGAAGAGAATGTCAAATGGCAAATAAATCAACCAATCAAAAACCAAATCGACTTATCCTTATTAAAAGATATGCTTTTGCAGCTATCAATCTTTATGGTGTGATTAAACTAGAAGACTTCATGTCAGTCTTTAATCATTATGAAAAAGAATCCTTATCCAAAGATGAAGCAATCCCTTTACTTGAACTTTTATCAAGCATCGATGAGATTGACTTATCCTTTAAACAAGGAGTACTTGCTAATGGTTATTTTTATTTAAATGACACTAAAGATGTTAGAGTTGCTAAAGACTTACTTTTAGCACAGTCCAATAAACCACGCTATTTGCCCTCTAAGGAAGAGTTTCTTAAATTTGAAGATGATGAATACGTTGAACCGATGAAACCTCTATTAGACCTAGAGAAGTTCATCATAGCGAATAAATTGGTAGCTATTAAGAAACTAGATGATATTCGCTACGATGTGCTAGAAATACATGATCAAATCATCATGGGTGGAAAGCCATCTGATTATATGGGCTATATTAATAAAAGAGGTTATCAGTTTAAAGATGAAGTTCAATTAAATCTATTTGTTGGACTCACAATGATTCTTCATAATAATACCAGGATGTATGAAAACAATGGTCATACACCTATAGAGACTAGAGAGCTTTATGAAGAAAGCCATAAACCAATTAATTAATGTTTGATACCCCCCCCGGTCAGTTTATATTTATAAAAATAACACGACCGCAAGCCCCACATCCATAATACGTGGCACTGGTTTTTGAAAATCGTGATTTTGAAAACGAGATTTTAATCAGATTGCACAATTAAGCCAAATAATCTATTTTATGTATACAAACACTTTCACCCCCTACACGCGCGTGAGAGTGTTTTTTATTATTAAACAATTTCATGCAAATTCACAAAAAAAATAAAAATAGTGAAAATGCATTGATAAATATAAGCTAGAAAGATATAATGTGTATGTAGGTGGTGATGAAGATGACCATAGAAGATAGATTATTAAACTTTAAGGATAACACAATATTAGATAGAGATCATTTATATAAGCTCATCAGAGAAGTTTATCCACAGTATAAGGATACTTCAATTCGATGGGTGATTTATGACTTAGTTAAAAAAGGCATCATTAGTAAGTTAAATCCAACTCAATATGTGATAGGACAATCAGACATTTATCAACAAAAAAATGCTAGTGATGAAAGGAGAAAAATTGTTGATTACTTAAATCAAGCATTTCCTAATATACGCATCGTAGTTTTTGAGTCAACACTGTTAAATGAATGGGTAAATCATCAAATTGCTAGAAAAGTCATTTTCATCGAAGTTGAGAAGTATTTCATGAGTGATGTTTTTAGAATGATTTATAATAGATTCTCTACGAAAGTGCTACTTAATGTTAATAAGGAAGATTTGTACATGTACGAAGGTGAACTTATTATCATAAATCAACTCATCAGTCAGGCACCGATTAATCAACAAGCCAGGGATATCAAAATTGAAAAACTCATTGTTGATTTATACACGAAAGACTTGATTACTGAGTTTATCAACGAAGATGAAAAAGATGACGTTATCGAATCCATTTTTAAAACATATCCAGTAAATGTGAAAACAGTTTATGCGTATGCAAAGAGAAGGGGCAACATAGATATCATAAAAAAGGCTATATCAAGTTATCATCTGGGAGGATTGTCGTGATATTAAAAGAAAGTTTTTCCATTGAACACATCAATAGCATTAAAGCGAAATACCCTACACTAGATAAACAACTAATCGAAAGAACTATTTTTGCCCTAGGATTATTAGAATCACTAGCTAAAGTAAAAATGCCTTTTATATTCAAAGGTGGAACAGCTTTAATGCTACTGCTTGAAAAACCGTTTCGTTTATCAACAGATATTGATATCATTGTTAATCCTTCATGTGATGTTGAAGAATACTTAAAAGAAGTAGCAAGTATATATCCTTTTCTACGTGTAGATGAACATGTAAGAGTTGGTAAAAACGATATTATAAAGAAGCATTACAAGTATTATTATAAATCACCAACATCAGAAACAGAGATTCCTATTTTACTTGATATTTTGTTTGAAGACAACGGATATGAAACGCTCATTACTAAGGATATTCAAAATAATTTTTTACTAACAGGCGGAGAAAATTATCGTGTACAATTGCCTTCGATAGAATCCATCCTTGGTGACAAACTGACTGCTTTTGCACCTCATACAACGGGTATCGAATTTGAATATGTGAATGACAAAGGAAATAAAGTAGAAAAAACACTTGAAGTTATCAAACAATTTTTAGATGTATCACAATTGATTGAAGAAGTAAATAATCCAGAATCAGTACGTAAAACTTATGATAACGTTGTGACTAATGAAATCAAATATAGAGGTATCGAAGTGACTCCTGAAGATTGTCTAATAGATACTTTTAAAACGACACTTTCTATTTTATCAAAAGGGAGTTTATATCCTGGAGACTATCCTTACTTAATTAAAGGTGTTCGTAAGATTCAAAATCATATATTTGGTTTTGATATCAATGGAGAAGTAGCTTATAAATTTGCAGCACCTGTCTTGCTGTTTGTAGCACAGATGATAAACCAAACATACGATGTTCAAATAACCGAACAAACTTTATTTACTGAGCGAGAGTATAGAGCGATAAATCAAATTAGAAAATTAGATCGAGTTGTTTTTGATGTAATAGCAACTGCGATTAGAATGGTAGAGTTAGTTTAAATAGGGGAGGATAAGATGATAAAAGAGATAAGATTCAGTAATTTCAGAAATTTAAATGGTACCTACAGTTTTGATAAAAAAATAAATATAGTTGTTGGCAAGAATAGTAGTGGTAAATCAAATCTACTAGACGGGATAAAATTAGCATTTAACTCACTAATTGGTAATTATTCGCCAATAGTCTTAAGCGATTTTACCAATAGTGATGATAACAATAACATTGAGATTGAAGTTCTTCTACACGAGGATGCAATACCGTCCTTACTCTATTTTGATTCGACAAAGTATCAGACTTGTGGATTTAAAGTTATTATTCGAAGAACTGAATCTGGCAAGTATATCAAGCATGTAAGACACTTGAGTGGAGGACAAATTGATTTAGAAATTGCTCGTGAGGATAGTAAACTTCCAAAAATTCACGAGATACCATTACAAAGAATAGAAGATATTTTAACTTCGGGTTTTACTTTCGGAATCACACAATTTATTGAGTCTGAAGAAAAATATAGAGACGTTATTCGTGATTCAAAGTTAGAAATCAAAAAGCAAATTGAAAAAAAAGAAGTTGAATTTACTAAACTTTGCAATAAATTCAATCAAAAACTGAGAATTGAACTCTCAAATCCCAAACTAGGTAATGAAAAATTGTATTTGGTCGATGGAGATAAAGAACATAACCTAAAAATTGGTTCAGGATATAAAAGTGTAGCGAACATACTTTTAAACTCAATAAACGATGAGTTTAACATTATTATTATCGACGAGATGGAAAATCACCTGCATCCTTCTTTAATTAGATCGTTGATTCGAGAAATGAGAAATATTCCTAATATTCAAGTAATAACCACTACACATTCTCCGGTTGTGATAAATGAAATGTTTCTCAGTGAACTGATTGATATTTCTGGGGTTAGATTGTCACAGATACAAGATGATCCAAAATCTTCGATTAAGAAAAAATTAAATAGGTTTCTTCACCCAGGGCGAAATGAACTTATTTTTGCCGATAACATCGTATTGGTTGAAGGATACACAGAGGAAATTCTACTTAAAAACTTTCTATTATCAAACAATAAGAATTGGACTATCATAAATGTGGGTGGAGTAATGTTTGAACCATACATACTGTTAGCAAAACTATTGCAAAAAAAACTTGTTGTTGTAAGCGATAATGACAAAACATTAAGTGAAAGTAAATCGAAATCAGCAAGGTTTATTAATCTTGAACAAATATGTGGAGATAATAATGTTAGAATAATCGAAGTTGATAATACAATGGAATCTGACTTATATTGCAACAATTTTATTGATTCTAGATTTGAGGACTTATTATCGACACATCAAGTTTTTACTGATGTTAAAATAGCAAAGCCAAAACAAAAAACCACTATTGTTGATAGAATGATTGAATTAGATATCGATTTGTCAGATTGGCATGTCATTAAAGGGATTACTGATGAATTCGAAAATAATTAAATTCGTTGCTGGAGCTGGCAAAACCACCTATTCAAAAAGATTAATGAGCAGGGTTAAAAATGGTTTATACTTAGCATTTACTAATAGTGTCATAGATGATATGAATCGGTATCCATTTATCGCTAGAACCATTGATTCCATATTTATTAGCTACATCATTCCTAAATTTATCGATTTAATTCCAATTATCAACTCATCATCTAATATCGTATTTTCAGATTCTAACAATGGATTATTAACTGCAAAGACAGCATCAAATATCTCTGTGGATAAAGATGGGAACCTATATAATAAGACTAAGAAAATTAGCTCAGTTAACCTACTGACAAGTAATAAGGACTTACATAATTCTGGTTATTATCCTAATTCTGATTCTTTGAAATACATTTTTGGAGAAGAAAAAACTAGATTTACTCATTTACAAAGAGCACAAATATCTGAGTATATTATACATAATTATCCGAATGAATTAATTACTATTTTAAAGAAGAGATTCTCATTTATCATAATTGATGAAGCCCAAGATTTATCTGACTATAGAGAGGTTTTTTGTAAATTATTATATGAATCCGATATTAAAACAAGGCTACTTGGTGATGATAATCAAAACATAAACGGTGGTGGGATGTGGTTTGAAAATCTCGAAGCTGATAAAGTACAAAACAAGACATTTAGGTGTCCTGAATCCATATGTAAGTGGGTTAGAGAAAACCTAGACATTGTTATATATGGCAACGATAAAGTTGCTACTTTCAATCAGATTATGTTTGAAGATGTGAAGAAGCTAGATGATGGCAAGTGTGTTCTGTTATATAAAGGAAGATATTCCAGAATTACCAATTTAATAGAAAATTGGTCTGGTAATGTTATGACAATTCAAAGCGCGAAGGGGATGACTATTTATAGCGATATTGTAATATTGGGTGATTCACTGAATCAAAAATTATATTATACTGCTATTACAAGAACCACCCAAAGTGTATACAGTACTGTTAAGAAAATAAATTGAAAGATTAACGGGAACTATTTCCACACTTTTCTATACAAATCCCAGAATATCCCCATTTAAACCCATTAGTCCACTAGTGGGTTATTTTTGTGCAAAGTGTTGCAATCTTTTCCCACCTAGCATTGTGTTGCACATATGGCACCTAAGATGTGATATTTTGACAGTGAAAAGAATATTAGTGCATGATACTATATGATTTTATTAAGAATATATTCAATTTGAGTGTAATCTATGCAATCCAATTCCAATGTAAATTCAATTATTATTAAATAATTACAGATATACAAATAAAATTGATATCAAAGCATTGTAATATTTAGCCATACTAGGTAAAATAATTCGTAGGAGTGATTCTATGCCCTTTCAAATCATAAGAAACGATATCACAAAAATGAAAGTTGATGTTATCGTCAACTCTGCTCATCCTACTCCTGAAATCGGTGGAGGAGTTGACGCTGCAATTCACAATGCCGCAGGACCAATGCTACTATCTGCCAGAAAAACAATCGGAGTCATCAACACAGGAAGAGCCTATAAAACGGATGCCTATAACTTAAACGCAAAGTATGTCATTCATACCGTAGGTCCCGTCTGGCAAGACGGAGACCACAATGAAGGAATATTACTACGTGATTGTTATTGGAATTCGTTAATGCTTGCTGAAGAATTGAAATGCAATTCGATTGCATTTCCACTCATATCTGCAGGCGTTTTTGGTTATCCGATTGCAGAAGCCATTCAAGTGGCTTCAAGAACAATACAAGAGTTTTTAGAAGATCATGAGATGAGTGTATACCTAGTCGTATATGAACATGAACCATTTCGGATATCAAAAATATTTTCTTATAATGTTTTAGCTTATGTCACGACTGCAGATATCAATAATATCTATCACGAAAGATATTCTGGTGACGTCGAAAGAAAACGTGCAGTGAGATTAAACCTTCATACTGATGCTTTATATGCACCTGAAGAAAGCATTAAAAAGAAGTTAATCAAAAGGATTCAAAATCCAGAAGCGACATTTACTGAAACGTTGTTTCATCTGATTGACGAAAGAAACCTAAAGGACGTCGAAGTCTATAAAAAAGCAAACATCGATAAAAGACTCTTTTCTAAAATCCGCAGCAATCTCAAATACCAACCTAGCAAGACAACCGCGATTGCCCTTGCAATCGCGCTTGAACTCAATTTAGATGAAACCCTTGACTTGATTGGAAGAGCAGGTTTCACTTTATCCAGATCCAATGCATTTGATATCATTATCGTCTACTTTATATCTGAAGGAATCTATAACATCTATGATGTAAATGAAGCGTTGTTCGACTACAACCAACCCTTGTTGGGATCGTTATAAGACACCGCCTATCAGGCGGTTTTCTTTTTGATATACAATACTTTTGAGGTGAATTCATGATAGAATACTTAGCTCCATCAATAAAAGACCTAGAACAAATGCTTGATCTCTTGATGCTTAATTATATAGAAGAAAGAACACATGTTTCAATTCTTCCCAATCCTTCTGAAATGAAACCTTTGTTTTCTCGTTTTCTTTCCAGATTGATTGAAAAAGGAATTGGGCTGATTGCGATAGAAAACGAAAACGTCGTAGGTTATATGATTGGATTCAAAACAGGTCCTTTGTTTGGAAAAAACGATGGAGTGGTTGTTCCTGTACATGGACACGCCTGTGTCCATTACAGAAAAACGGAAATTTATTCAGGTTTATTTACACAAAACGCAAGTCTTTGGGTAAAACTTGGTCTTCTATCCCATGCCGTTGTCATGTTTGCCCATGATGAATTACAAAAGAATTTCTGGTTTGAAAATGGATTTGGGAAACGCTGCGCTGACGCAATATCTGAAGTGAAGCTGAATGAACCTGGCGTTTCACAAATCAAAGTCATGAAAGCAGAATTCTCAGATCTACCAAAACTGGCAGAACTTCATCAACAACACAACCTCTACTACAGAAATTCTCCGATCTTCATGCCAAATGTTGATGAGGATGCACTCAAAGATTTAAATGATTGGTTGAGTAAAGAGAACCATCATCTATGGTATGCATCTTTTCAAGAAGAGATTGTAGGATATATGAGAATTAATCCTTTTGGAGAAAGCATCATATCCTATCATCAAGACGTTATGAACATCACCGGAGCCTTTGTAAAACAAAGCAAACGGAATCTACATATCGGTTCTTCCTTACTGGATGAAATCATGAAATGGTTACAGATGAACAACATCTGTAAGTGTGGAGTAGATTATGAATCCATCAATCAAGTGGGATCTCTGTTCTGGGAGAAGCACTTCACCCCCTATACCATCTCACTCACTAGAAGAATCGATGAAAGAATCCTTAAATATTAATAATACTCAAATCATAAATGTCGCCTTCCGGGCGACCTTTTTGTTTCCTGTGGTTGATATAATACAATCATTAATTTCAAATAGGAGGAAACAAAATGAAAAAAGGATTAACTGAGATTGTATTTATACTAGACAAGAGTGGCTCGATGTCGGGATTAGAAGAAGACACCATCGGAGGATTTAACTCCATGCTTGAAAAGCAAAAGAAAGTAGAAGGCAGTGCACTTATTACCACTGTATTGTTTAATCACACTTATGAAATGATTCACCATCGTAAATCATTGGATCAAGTATCTCCAATCACAGAAAAAGAATATCAAGTAGGCGGATCGACTGCCTTACTCGATGCCATCGGTATTTCAATCTTATCCACAAAGAAGAACTACATTGATACATTAGAAGAAGAAAGACCTGAAAAGGTGTTGTTTGTTATTACTACAGATGGTATAGAAAATGCATCAAAGGAATTTCAGTATCAAGAAATCAAATCAATGATTGAACATCAAAAACAAGCCTTTGATTGGGAATTCTTGTTTTTAGGTGCTAATATCGATGCTGAAAGCGAAGCGAGAAAATTCGGAATCAATCCAGATCGTGTTGCGAACTATAATCATGATAGAAGAGGAACGAAAGCACATTATGATTCTGTCAGTGATGCCGTCAGTTCTTTAAGAAGTGAAGGAACCATTTCAGCCAAATGGATGGAAAAAGTAGACAAGGATTTCAAGACAAGGAAATAGATGATAAATGTTTTATCTTAATCAAACGATATGTTTTCCATTTTAAAGACTTGTTTTTGTCATTCATTTTGATTCATATCATTTTATGAATATATTTATGAAATATATCTGTTCAGCTTTGAACCAAAGTGATAAAATAATTCTTGAGGTATCGATTTATTATTATGATTGAGATAGTAATTATATGTCATCAAATTTAGGAGATTGTATGTTAATTAAATTAAGAGATTCAATGAAACAAATCAATTACAGATTATTTCTTGCTCTGCTATTAATGGGATTAATACCGACAATCTATACAACAGTAAGAATTTTCTTTCTTGGCCAACTTCCTGGAGATTGGGGATTCAATATCGCAAGTCAATTGTCTTGGGTAAATCTATTTTATGAAGTGATTCAAGAAGCTTTGATTCTACCCTTGTTTTTCTTTATTGGGATGTCACTTTATAATAAAGATGAACTTCATAACAAAATAAGGACAGGGTTATTACTTACAGGGGCAATATACGCATTATTGTCGATTATAATCATGATTTTTGCAGTTCCACTTATTCGATTTATGGCTCAAGATGTAACGTTAATAACTGAAACAGCAAAATACATTCGACTAGAAACGATAGCTGCTATATTTTCGACAATGGTTCGCTTTCTCGTCATTGTATTGGTGACAATCAAGAAAGATAAGTATCTATACATTGTACTTGGAATACAGATGGCGCTTTCGATTCTATTAGATACTTTCTTTGTTTCTTCGTTAGATATTTCACTAGATTTGGGCGTTAATGGGATTGCATATACCAATATTATAGTAAATGTTATGTTGCTCGTACTAACATTATTCATACTTAAGAAGGAAGACATCCATTTGTTTCAAAAGAAGAAATTATCTTTTGGTTGGATAAAATCTTGGGGAAAAGTCGGAGGGATTTCGGGGCTCGAGAGTTTTGTCAGAAACTTTGCTTTTATGATGATGATTATACGAATGGTCAATGTGGTAGGAGAGCAAGGAACCTTCTGGGTCGCAAACAATTTTATTTGGGGATGGTTATTATTACCGGTTCTTCAACTAGGGGAGTTAGTGAAGAGGGACTGCGGTGAAAATATTGATTCTATTAAAAGCAAATCTCTTGGTTATTTTGGAATCACCGCAATCATTGTGATTATATGGTTTGCCACTGTTCCTTTATGGAAACCGTTTTTAAGAGATGTGATGCAATTATCGAATTATCAAGATGTGTTCTTTATCGCAATCATCAGTGTCGGATTCTATGTATTATTTGCATTCAATAATGTAATCGATAGCATTTTTTACGGAATAGGAAGAACAGATTATATGCTCTTTCAATCACTAGCCATCAACATCATTTTCTATGGAACAATGTTCATCTTATACATCATAGGAGTCTATCAGCCGACGCTCACTCTAATTGCACTGATGTTCGCTGTAGGAACTGCTCTAGATAGTGTCCTTACATATTTCATGTTCGCTTGGATGCTAAAGAAAAGACATATTAAAATATGTTAATTTTAATTATTGAAGAGGTTCATAATGAAATCGCTCAAGTTATTTGAAGAATTAATTTTTTTTGATTGTGAAACAACTGGATTATCTCATCAAACCTGCCATGTGATTGAATTAGCATGTTGCAAATACACATTAAGAAATGGAGAATATATTCTGACAAATCAATTGGATAATCTTATTAAGGTTGATTATCCATTGCCTTCGGAAATTATAAAAATAACAGGTATTACAGATATGATGCTACAAGAACGAGGAGTGCGAGAAGGGGTTGTAGTAAAGCGTCTTGTCAAATTGTTCTTAACGAATACTTCAAAGAAAAAACTAATGATTGCATACAATGCTCCTTTTGACATTAAGTTTGTAGAAGATATGCTCTCTAGAAATCGTTTTTCATTTCCAAATAATATAAATTTTCTTGATGTATTAACCATCTATAAAGATAGAGCGTCTTATCCGCACAAGTTAAAGAATGCAATTTCACATTACAATCTAAAAGAAGAATTCAAAAATTCTCATCGAGCACTTGATGATTGTATAGCCACTTATGAAGTTCTGAAGTGTATCAGTAAGGACGAGGATGACCTTGATAAATATGTTAATCTATTTGGATATAATCCTAAATACCCACCTACAGAAAGCATCCGAGGAGTGAGGTTTCTTTCTCAACCATATGACTCCTACTCGAAATTGTATCAGCGGCAATGATCCGAATATGGCAAAAGAATTCTATATCATAATATTGAAAGATTCAGTACCTAGATTGTATATTACAAATGTGAACTCGGTATATTTAGGAAGTTCTTAGCATAATAAGATTTCATCTCTCAAGTGTCGCCCATATGCGACACTTGCTTTTTTTAAGCAGAAATCAATGTAGACTATATTTCATTAGTTGACCCCAGTCTCAAATATAACCACAAAACGAGTTCGTTTTTTTATAGAGCATTAGAAGTATTTTAGATTTTAATTAAGACTCGATTGTATAATACCTTGGCTTATGATAAAATTTAGAAGGTTGAAATATCAATTAGTAGTTTATTTCTAATTTAACAAATTCATAAATCAATGAATATACAAATTATATTACCAAAATGGCTTAATTTCATATAAAAGAAACGCTAATGAACATTGACTGATAAATCACAAAATTAAGATAAGTCGCTAAAATGCAAAACATATCGTTTTTATATATTTTAATAGAGGAGAATTAGTCATATAATTCCTCCTGTAACGTATTTTGAATGCGTTTACATATCTTAATAGGAGGAAATAGAATGAAAAAATCATTAACTTTATTATTATTCATGATTTTAGGCTTGTTCACCATGGTTGCTTGTACAACGACTACAACACAACCGGAAGATATTACACTTACTTTTTGGCATACATACGGAGATTCAGAAGAAGCAGTTTTACTTGATACGGTCTTACCGTTATGGAATGCTGCGAACCCTAACATTACAATCAATGCGGTAAGACAAGATGGAAGTCAATACCACGAAATGATTGTTGTGTCCTTTGGAACCGGCAATGGACCAGATGTTGCTCGTATAGATATTAGCAACACTGCATCTTATGCGGCTCAAGGCGGTCTTGTTGCATTAGATACTTTTGATGACTTTGATACAGTATCCGCTCTTTACTTAGAAGGACCACTGTCTACCAGTCTTTATAAAGGATCTTATTATGGATTACCTCTTGACACCAACTGCAAAGCAGCTGTTGTCAACATGGATCTTCTTGAAAGCGAACTAGGATTAACTGAAATCCCAGCGACTATGGAAGAATTTATCACTGCAGCCGCTAATCGCGGAACCTATTCAATCAACGTATCTGGCGTTGGCGACTGGGACTTATATCCTTACTTCTGGTTGTTTGGTGGAAATTTAACAAACGATGAGTTTACGACAGCAACAGGATATTTAAACAGTGCAGCTAGTATCGCTTCAATCAACAAATTAAAAGATCTACGCGCTCAAAACATCTTTACCATCCGTGACATCGATGGAACTGCCGATGCATGGGCTGGAATTCAAGATACATACGTAATGTTCTTTGAAGGACCATGGTATGGTTTCTCTGAAAATATCGTAGCTTCTACAATTCCGACATATGAAGGAAGAAGTGCTTCCGTCGTAGGTGGAGAAAACATCGCAGTATTCGAATCATCAGAACATCAAGAAGCGGCTTACGAATTTGCAAAATTCATGACGTCTGAAGCTGTTCAACTTGCAATGTTGACAGTTGGACAATTACCAATCTTAAAATCATTGGTGAATAATGAAGTAGTACTTGCTGATCCAAAATGGTCAGTATATATGGAACAACTTGAATCAGCACAAGCTCGTATTCCAAGTCCAAACAATGATGAGATCAAAACAATTTGGAGTAACGCAATGACTGAAATATTCTTAAATGGTGCAGATGTAGCAGCTACATTAACTGCTGCAGCTACCGCAATGGATGCTGAATTAGACTAAATAATATAATAGGAACTCAGTCCCGCTATGGGTATCTCAAGCGGGACTTTGTTCTTGAATAAAATCTAGTGGAGGCTTACTTTGAAGATGACATTGTTGGTGAAAAAGAAAATCAGGAAGGGATGGAAAGGATGGCTTAGTGCCTTACCTTTTATTTTACCTGGATTGATTTTGGTATCTGTATTTATCATCTATCCAATGATATTCACCATCAAGATTTCTTTCTCTGATTATCGAATCGTTACTGGTGAAATCACCAATGTAGGTCTTTTAAATTTTAAAAATGTATTGTTTGAAACCAAAGAGTTTTGGTATGCTTATCGAAATAATTTTCTTTATGCGATTGTGACCGTTCCACTTATCATATTTGGCGGATTGATATTTTCCTATCTCGTCAATAATTTAAAACACGGACAAGGCATCTTCAAAGTTGGATTTTATCTCCCGGTCATAACCTCCTGGGTGATTGTCAGTTTAGTTTTCAAATATATGTTTGGAAATTCCAATACGGGGCTAATGAATTACTTGCTTGTAGATGTGTTCCACATCCTTGATGACTATGTTCCGTGGTTATACCGTGAATGGACTGGAAATGGTGCTATTTGGTTAATGGGTGTTTGGAAAAACATGGGATGGGCAATGCTAATCTTTTTAGCTGCACTCCAAAGTATTCCAAGGGAACTATACGAGTCCGCTGCAATCGACGGAGCTGGACTATGGGATAAGTTTCGGTATATTACAATAGCCGCAGTCAAACCAACTATCTTTTTTGTTATGGTCAACATGATCATCGGGTCTTTCAACGTATTTCTCCAGGTTTTATTACTCACAAGCGGAAATCCAAATGGAACGACCTCGGTTTTACAATACTTATTATATAACCGTGCTTTCAGCAAATTTGAGTTTGGTGAAGCTTCTGCCATCGGTTTGATTTCTGCAGTAACTATCGTCATCCTAACCGTCATCCTTAACAAGACTTTTCTACTAGATCGAAGTGGGGAAGGTGAGTAAAATGACAAAGCACAATCCCTATACGAAGTTTAAAACCAGAAACACAATTTCGCAAATCTTGATTTGGACCTTTTTAATTATTGCTCTCTTCATTTTCTCGGTTCCATTTCTAATCATGATTGCGAGTTCGTTTGAAGAGTTCAGCTACGTATTGCCTTATCCACCTAAAATCTTTCCAACCAGCCTTAACTTCTCGGCATACATCTATGTCCTCGAACAACATAATTTCTTACTGGCGCTAAAGAACTCTGTCATAAACACTTCAATAACGGTTGTCATTGCCGTGTTTATCTCTTCGCTTTCCGCTTATGGATTTTCTCGGATTGAATTTCCGGGAAGAGAAGTCTTATTTGGAATCTATTTATTTACGCTAATGATGCCTAGTTTTTTAAACATCATTCCGCAATTCATTGTCTTAAGAAATATCACTTTCATTCCTGGGTTATCTCGTGGATTGATTGGGTCGAGACTAGGACTCATTCTGGTATACGTCGCCACAAGCGTCTGTGGACATACGTTTTTCTTAAGAAACTTCTTCAAGAAAGTGCCCACCGCTTTGTCCGAATCCGTCGTTGTAGACGGTGGAGGACATTTCTCAATCTTCTTCAGAATCATTTTGCCACTATCCACACCTGCCATCGGCACAATGAGCATCTTTGCTTTGCAAGGATTTTGGGAAGAATATTTCACCGCTAAAATATTGGTAGGCGCAAACGAAACCATGATTACATTACCGCTCTTATTGCAGAGACTGAATGGAGAACATGCAACAAGGTGGGAATGGGTTTTTGCAGCATCACTTCTCGCTTTAATTCCAATCATCATACTTTTCATTGTATTCCAACGAAAATTAGTGATTGGTGGACTTACACAGGGAGCAGTAAAAGAATAAGTAAAGGAAGATGAAAATGAAAAATGGCATTGTACTCAATAAAGCTCAATATCTAATAGATGAACCCATCCTATTTACACTTTCACTGGATAAGCTTCCAGAGGGTGAAACTAGTGTTGCCATCTATCAATTATATAATCAAATTGAAGTCACGTATTTCAAAGAATGGATCCACTTAGAAAACTCCAAGTACATCCTTCAAGTCCGGCTTGATTCTCCTGGAATCGGAAATTATGGAATCATGGTTACGGTTGGAGATTTCACATTTGAAGGTGCCTTTGACGTTGTCAAGGCACATAAAGAATGTATTAGATATGGGTTTCTAAGTGATTTTTCAAGTCAAGAAATCGATACCCTAGATGTGGACTATATCAAAGATCTTCATTTGAACACTGTGCAGTTTTATGACTGGATGTATAAACACGATGAACTAATCTCGAAGAAGAATGATTATTTGGATCCACTTGGAAGACCGACAAGCCTTGAAACCATCAAGAAAAAAATAGAGAAATGCCTTGAATACGGAATCCGTCCTTTTGCCTATGGCGCCGTCTATGCTTCCAGCAAAGAATTATTTGAAAAGCATCCAATGTGGGGTCTTTATACAGAAGACGGACGTCCTTTGGTTTTCTTTGACTGGCTTAACTTCATGAACATCTCTGAAGAGAGCGGATGGAGTGACTACATCATCCATCAATTCAGTGAATCTGTAAAAAGACTAAAATTCATGGGGATTCACATGGATACTTACGGTTTTCCCAAAAACGTTCATGACGCTTTTGGAAAAAACTTCTCACTGGCCGACAAATTTCCTCAATTGATTGACCGAGCCAGTCTTGAAGTCCAAAAAATCAATCCCGACAACGGAGTGATATTCAACTGTGTCAACAATTGGCCTGTCGAAAAAGTGGCTTGTGCAAAACAAGATGCTGTTTATATTGAAGTATGGCCTCCTCATGATACCTATTATGACCTCTACAGGCTTATTCGTGAAGCAAGACTCCTAAGTTCAAACCAGGTTGTATTGGCAGCGTATATGCATCCGTTCAAAGAAGCTCTGACGGATTCAGACATCGATAGAGCAGAAAATGCTTTACTGCTTGCGAATGCCGTTATTAATGCATCCGGAGGAACACAACTCGTTTTTGGTGAACTAGAAGGGATCTTACAGGATAGCTACTATGCGAATTATGCATTATCCAGAGAGTCAATCAAACTGAAGATTCAAAACTACTCAGACTATCTCGTCAGATATGCTGATCTTCTCTATAAAGACGAAGGAATGGATATCTCAATGACTGCGACTTCTGGAATCAACGAGGACATTCAATTTCATTCGAATCAAGTAGTTTTTTCTCCAAACGGAAAAGAATATTCCGTTTGGACAATGGTGAGAGAACAACAAAATAGAATTACAATCCAGTTTCTAAATCTCTCAACCAATAATTCATTGTGGAATCATCCGAAAAACAAAAACACAGAAATTGATGATATATGGATTAAAATAAATCTAGACAGAAAAATAAAAGGCGTTTTCTGTGCTTCTCCTGATAACTCCTTGAAAGCTGTCGAACTTGAAGCGATAGAAGAAAAAACAAGTCGAGGGAAACGATTCAATATCTTAGTCCCTTCTCTACTGAATTGGAGTACTGTTTGGATAGAAATGGAGTAAATTATGAAGCTTTTTACCTACCATACCGATGTAGTCCCAAAAGTAAGGCTTATCGGAAGAATCAACTACAAGACTCCCTGGAAGCACTTTGCCAGAACCATTGATGAGTACATTATGTACATCATCAAGGATGGAGACATGTACATCAAGGAAAACGGTGTGGAATATCATCTGAAATCCGGTGATGTTTTTGTCCTTGAGCCGAATCTTTACCATGTTGGGTATCAAAGCGCTGTATGTGACTATTATTACATTCATTTCAAGCATCCTCATTTTCTTTCTTCAAACCACGAAAACGATCAAGATTTTTTGGATCTTATGGAGAAAAGAAGAAAGTGTCTTATGAGCAACAATCTCATTGAAGACAACACTTTGGACCCGATCACCTATTTGCCAAAATGGATGAGTAGTTCGAGTGGAACGATGTTCCACGAATTGAAAAGCATTACTGAAATCTACAAAAAAAGAGAAGAATTCTACAAAACCTATACATCAACTAGAATTCATTGTTTTTTCCTGGGATTATCTCACGAAATGCTTCACAACCATCTCTCTGAAATGTCGTCTTCAGCTTCCACAAAGGCAGAACATATCGCAGAACAAATTCTTGACTACATTAACCACCACTATATGGAGAAAATAACTAGTACTTCCCTGGAAGAGATATTTGAAGTCAACTTCGATTACATTAATCGTGTATTCTCCAAAATGACAAATACGACCATTTTCAAATACATTAACCAGCTCCGGATTACGAATGCGAAACAGCTAATAGAAACTTCAAACTTGAGTTTTGGAGAGATTGCATATCTAGTAGGAATTGAAGACCGTTATTACTTCTCTAGGCAATTTCATAAATTAACCAATATGACGCCCACTCAATACTATAATCTGACGCACGAGAAAAAGGAGTGAACTCAATGACACCATTCCCAAGCAAACAGAGGGATACTTCACTCAATCACTTTATTTCATTGTTTATTACGAAAATTCTCCTTCTAATGACATTAAACTTCCTTTTTATATTGACCAGTATTCCTCTGTTTACCATCCCAATATCGTTTTCTTCCATGCAAAAAGTGATTCATGGAATCCTTTCAGAAAAAGAACAACCCTCTGTTTTTAAAGCCTATTTTACGGCTTTCAAAACAGATTTTTTGAAGTCTACTATTCTTGGAATACCTTTCATCCTCATTCTAGTAGGACTAGGGTATGCCTCTTATTATTACTATATGAATTCGACTTCTGTATTTTTTTTAGGACTCTCTGTCTTTTGCATTCTATTGTTACTATTAGTTTATTCTGTTGCCTTGATGGCATTCCAGATGATTCCTTCCGTGGACCTTCCAATCAAGAGTATCGTAAAAAACGCTTTGATTTTAAATTTCTCATTTCCAATGGTCTCATTGATTTGCGCCATAGGTTCACTAGCAATCGTTATAACAGGTTTATGGTTTTTCCCCTATTCGACTCCGTTATTATTACTGATTGTATTTTCATTTTCTAGTTACTTTGTATCTTTTATCGTCTATCCTGTGATTCAAAAAAATATCATCAAGAGGTAATTATGGAAAAAAAGTGGTGGAAAGAATCCGTCGTATATCAAATATATCCCCGTAGTTTCAAAGATTCCAATCATGACGGGATTGGTGATCTACGAGGGATTATCGAAAAAATAGAGTATCTAGTATGGCTTGGAGTCAAAGCAGTATGGCTCAATCCTGTCTATGATTCACCGAACGATGATATGGGATATGACATCCGAGATTATGAGAAAATCATGTCTGAATTCGGTACGAGGGAGGATTTTGATTTGCTTTTAGAAACACTTCACAAGCATGACATCAAACTGATTATGGATCTCGTGGTCAATCATTCTTCTGATGAGCATCATTGGTTCGTCGAATCTAGAAAATCAAAAGACAATCCTTATCGAGACTATTATTTCTGGAAAAAGGGAAACGGATTTAAAGAACCCAACAACTGGGCTTCTTTCTTCACCCCTTCTGCATGGACATATGATGAATTGACAGAGGAATGGTATTTGCATCTTTTTTCAGAAAAACAACCTGATCTTAACTGGGACAATCCTGCTTTAAGAGAAGAAATCTACTCAATGATCAACCGATGGTTCGACAAAGGTGTGGATGGATTCAGGATGGATGTCATCAATCTCATCGCCAAAAAAGAAGGTCTTCCAGATGGTAGTAAACCAACCGACGGACCTTACGTTTTTTCTGATGAGCATTTTGCAATGCAGCCAAAATTACACGAACATCTTCAAGAAATGAGAAGAAGATGTTTTGATCATCGAAATTGTATGTGCGTTGGGGAAACACCTTTTGTAAATACCTCTAATGCATCTTCTCTCATAGAAACAGGGAGAGAACTGGATCTATTATTTCACTTTGAACTCATGGATATTGATAGTCGAAACGGGAAATGGGATTATATTCCTTTCAATATCATGAAATTCAAAAAACTGATGAATTCTTGGCAAGAAGCTTTATCTTGGAACAGTCTTTTTTGGTCAAATCATGATCAACCTCGAACCGTTTCACGATTCGGAGATGATTCGACAGAGTTTTATCGAGTCCAATCAGCGAAAATGCTTGGAGTTGCGATGCATTTCTTAAAAGGAACTTCTTTTGTATTTCAAGGGGAAGAACTGGGAATGACCAATTATCCTTTTACAAAGATTGAAGAACTAAGAGACATTGAAAGTCTTCAGTTTATTAGAAATGCAACCAAGGGAGATTTTTTAGACTTTGCTTGGAAAGGAATTTTGAAAAAAGGAAGAGACAATGCTAGAACTCCGATGCAGTGGGATGATAGTCTTTATTCTGGTTTTTCAGATGTCCTACCTTGGATATCCGTAAATCCTAATTATTCCTCTATCAATGTTGAAACCGAAATGAATAATCCTGATTCCATTCTCCATTTCTATCAAAAAATGATTTCACTAAAGACAAAATCTGAAGTCTTGATTTATGGTGATTATGAACCTTTGTTTTTAGATAATGAAGCTTTCTTTGCATATATTCGAAGACATGAAGACAAACAAATCATTGTGATTTGTAACATGACTAAAAATCATGTTCATTTAGATTATCCAAAAGAATGGAATCATCAAGAAGTCATTCTATCCAATTATGAAAATTATGATGTTCTTTTTCAACCTTATGAAGTAAGAGTCATCAATCTGGTACAACACAATGAGTAAAACTTTGATCCTCTGGAAGAAGACATTAGTCATGGTCTTTTTCTTTTTAATAGGTAGTTTGATGGTTGCTTGTAACTCGAGTAATAGTATTATGAATCAACTGGCTTCAGTTGATTCACCTGGAAGATATATTGAGAAACTATCGACTGACAAATCAGCTTATCTACCCGGTGAGATGCTTCAGTTATCGATGTTGTTAAATTTAGAAGAAGATAATCAAGACTACTCCATTGAAGTCAGACTTACTCAGCTATCTGAACTCATTACTGATTTCAGTTTTGAGCTTTCTATGATAATTGATACTTTCACCTATTCATTGGAGATAGAACTTCCCAATCAAGATTATCAAGGGTATGCGCTAGAAGTATATCTATACAATCATAATACACTTCTTGATTTTGCAATGACAGGAGTCGATGTATCATCCTCTTGGAATGTATTTCCTAGGTATGCAGCATTATCACACTACGATCTAGAAGATGCTTCTGAAGTCGAAGAAGTGTTATCAAACTTTAAAGATTACCACATCAACGGGTTAATGTATTACGACGTCATTGACCGGCATGATCGTCCTCTCGCAGGAGAGGTTTTATCTCCAGACGATAGTTGGAACACAATCAACCAAAGTCTTGCGACAAAATCGATTTTAGAGTCATTCATTGAAATCGGTCATCAATATCAAATGAGCTCTTTTGTTTATAATTTGCTATTCGGTGGATATGAAGATTATGAGATACAAGGCGTAAACAAAGAGTGGGGAATGTATACTGACAACTTTCATTCCTTTCAAGACTTTCATCCTTTGCCATCTAGTTGGGAAACCGGTCGTCTCTATCTCTTTAATCCAGGGAATGAATATTGGCAGAATTATTACCTTTCTGTAATGTCTGATTTATTAAAAGTCTATGATTTTGATGGGATTCAAGTCGACTCACTTGGTTCACGAGGAATCAGATATGATTACGATGGAAATCTTCTATATCTTGATCAGCTTTACACGGATCTACTATCAAGACTCCATGAAGAATTATCAACACAAATAATCTTTAATCCTGTGAACGGATACGGACTGGACGAAATATTAGATGAGGATTTCAATGATATTATCTATGAAGAAATATGGAGTGGCAACTATTATTCATTACATAAGACTTTATTTGACATTTATGAATCCACAAATGGAAATGGTGGAACTGTACTTGCGGCTTACATGAATTATGGGAATGACTACGGTTATTTTAATGAGGCCTCAGTCTTATATACCAACGTTGTCATTATGGCATCTGGCGGATCTCATCTAGAAATGGTTGACACTGGAATGTTAAGCAAAGAGTACTACCCAGGAACGATGTTGAGAATGACTGAGGAATTAAAGAAAAAAATGCTAATCCATTATTCGTTCCTTGTCGCCTATGAAAACTACTTGAGAGGACCCGGACTCGTTTCTTCAGAAAATGAAACACTGATTGAGAATTATCAATTATCCTCCATAGGGGAAAAAGGCAAAATATGGTCATTTTCAAGAACAAAAGACGACAATGTTGAAATTCTACATCTCATCAATATGATGAATGTGAATGCGACAGATTGGGTCGATTCACAAAGGACGAAAGAATCCCCTGAAATTCAGTATAATTTGAAAGTAAGGCATTATTGTTCTTTTCAACCAAATCAAATTAGTATCGCGTCTCCCGATCAATTTGAGGGGATTTCTTTCACAGTACCTTTTACCTCGGGAACTGATTCTTTAGGGTATTATGTTGAGTTTGAACTTCCTTCTTTTGAATATTATTCGATGATTATTTTTCTTTGATTGATCTATGTGTTTTTTTGTGTTTAAAAAAGGACCCTACTTTTTTCTTGAAAGACTTTTCTTTTAGAAAAAAAATTTCTTATCCAGCAATGAAGTGAGGTTGAGAAACTTCCTTTCATTACCTCCGTTTTTTTTATGCTATTACTAAGATATTTGAAGGCTATATTAACATATTTACAATTCTAAACTAGGTTCTTTTTTTAGAGATGAAAATATCCTATAATGTAACAAAAGCTTTATTAGATTAAGTATTGATATTCATAAATCTCTGTGCTAATATAGACAATTGGAAGGCTTTATTTTCTAGGGGGACGACTTATGAAAATGCATAGATTTTTATTTTTCATCATTTTAAGTTTTTTTCTAATTGGATGTAATGGTAATTTACTTTCGACAACGTCTTTAGGATTGATAGAGTTGAAAGAAGACAAATCAATGTATGAGTTTGTTGTGGGAGATCCAGTCCCGAGTGACTGGACGGATTATTTTGATTTTACCAATCCAAACTCCGTCAAATCTTATACCATCAACTCTGACTTTTCTTATAAAACGATTTTTGACAGGGTGGGAGATTTTGACATTCAAGTCAGGATTACTTTAAATGACGATTCTGTGGTATACGAGACATTTGAGATTACCGTATCTTCTAATTCTTCAGTGACGACAGGTTCTTGGACCATTCCAACCGATGCCACTTTGATCAATAGCGATCCTTTAAACGCTCTTGTTTCAGCACTGGAGACCACAACCTATTATTCTACTGAAACTTCGAGTGAAGTCGTATTTGAATTCGAAGATGAAATCACTCCATTCAATATTGACAGTACAATAAAGATATTGATGGATGAAGAGAATTTCAGTTATATCTATTATATGGATTCTGATTATACCAGTACAGACCTTGAATTCTTTGAAGAGTCATTTACATCGATATCGATTGAAGGGATATCGATAGCGATGAGAAGTACTTATAATGAAGAATGGACTTCGATGAATCTATCTTTTGAAGACTATTTCTTGATGGACCCAGGATTTTATCCAATCGCTCAAAACGGATTATTAGAGGGTCTTGATGAGGTTTACTCGAAAAGCTATGGAGATTATATTGATTTCTACATTCCGTTATCGGATGAAAACTTTTCGCTCTCTTCCACGCCCGATATTTATGCCTTACTCCTATCTTTAGGTTACATCAGTGACGAACCAGCTAATTATGAGATTGCTTTGATAGAAGATCATTATTCTGATATCAATTGCGTCATCGTTACCGATTCTTCTGTCAGTGAAATCCTAGGAATTCGGTATGAATATCATGATTTCTTAAACCAGATTTCAAGTTTGATGCAACCAGAGATTGAAGTGGATTTTTTATCCGCTACTTTGACTCATCTATCTTACTCAACAGAACCCTTCACTCTAGATTATCCCGAAGGCTTTTCCGGAACTCCAATTGATTTACTAGAGACCGGAATGTCATATTTCTATTTAGAAGATGAAATTAATTATACTTGTATCGATACCGACAATCATCAAATATACTACTCCATCAAGGGAGACCATTATTTATATAGCTTCAATTATTTGACAAACGAATCAAATCAAGTTTATTTTGATATTCTACCAGACCATGTCTTTTATCGAGATGACAAGGTATATGTGACATTATCTGACAATCATAAATACTACTGGCCTCTAGAACAACAATACGGAGGGTTGGCGATTGTTGATGCACTAACCTTTGAAAAGACAAATGAATGGGATCTTGCATTTGATCCCTTCAGCATTGTAGTCGATGAAGATGGATTCATCTATATATCATCCGGTTCAGACCAACATTCTTTACTCTATTCGATTAGTCCGGTATCAGGACAAATCATCTCTTCGAGATCTGGAATCTATTATTCCGGAGAACTACTCTATAGTGATTATACAGACAGAATATATTACTTTGAACTGATGACGACTCAAGACGAAATCACGGTATTTGATGTCGATCGTGGCGTATTTGTTTCAGCGGTATCAGGCGAAGATGGATTTAGAGAAGACTACTTGACAATGAGTCCGGATGGTAGATCTATTTATACTGGAAACGGGATTGGATTCACATTAAATCAGACTTTGTCTAGCGACGGGAAAACCTTATTTAACGTCGGATTCCCATTCTATTACGTTGGAATCAATCAGGAAGATCATGAGTACTATTTCTCTAAAGACGGATTGATCGTTCATACCGATAGTACTTATCAAACCATCGATGGCATCGTCTATAGCGGTGTCTCCATGAATTTGTTTTATGATAGTGGAAAGCTGATTAATGTAGGCGACACTTTTATTGAAATCATGGATCTTGTGAATACAGGATCAAATGACTTGTTCTATGTCACAAGTGCAGAGTATGGTTCTAACTTCAGTCCTGATTTATATATATTCAATGTCATCGGAAGTGCTGAGTATGATCTAATCAGTGGAAGCGTTAATACGAGTGTCCTAGGTCAAACAGAACTCGTTTACCATTTGACTGAGGTACAAGGCATCGAAGTGGATGAAACATTCACCTTGATTGTCAACGTCGTTGACAGTCAAGAACCAATGCTTTCCATTCCTCAAGATACCCAAGTTGAATTCGAAGTCAATTCAGAATTTGTACTACCAGTTTGTGTTGCGATTGATAATCTAGATGGGAATGTTTCTTGCGAAGTTACTTATAATGATGTCGATACTTCAACCATAGGAACATATACCGTAGTCTATGAATCAGTTGACTCGAGTGGAAATGTAGGAATACTCATTGTCAACTTTGAGGTGACTTTACCTCGAGTCGAAGTTGATCTATCAATCACTTCGTTTAACGGAATTATTGCCGATGCAGTATTTGATGTAGACTCCTCATCTTTATTCTATATAATGTACAACACCAAAGAAGTCGTCAAATATAATCTATTAACACAAGTAGAAGAACGAATGTCTTTTACTTATCGTCCAGAAACACTGACGATGTATAACGGCTCTTTATACGTGACGATTATTCATCAAGACCATAGTCCTTATTGGTGGGATGACGAACAAACCGGTGAGATTGCGATTATCGATATGACGACTTTCGACCTCACATCTCAATTTGTAATTCAAGTCGATCCTTATTCCATCTCTGTAACGGAAGACTATATTTATGTATTCCCTGGAAGTGGTCAATGGGTAAGAGTATTCGCGATTAGTCAAGCGGATCCTTCGATTTCGACAACCGTATTTGGAGTTCGTGAAAGAACGGAGATTGCTTATAGTACGGATGGTACTTATATCTTTGGAATTACAACCGACCTTTCTCCACAATCCTTAAATCGTTATCAAATTGATGGAACGACGATTGTTAGTAATATCAATGATCCAGGGCATGGAGATTACTCCTATGGAGACATCATTTTTGCGAGCCCTTATGAAGACTATGTATTTGCGGAAAACGGAAAAATGTTCTATCAATTACAAACCTCTTCTCATGCATGCCTTGACTTTGCAAAAGACATGGGCTTTCCAATCAGTGCGATGTATTTTGATACCTCGGATCACTCTACTTATTTTGGTCAAGAAAACGGATATCTTTACATTAGTTACACTGCCGATTACAAAGTATCTGAAGAAATGTATGTCGGATACCGTATCGATCAAGTTTATGAAAAAGACGGAATCATTTATGTCGTGAGTTTCACGAGTTCAGACCAAGTGACTGTGATTGAAGTAGAAAGAGCTGAATAGAGTTTTGAACCATTTTATATCTTAGGCCATCCAATCATTGGATGACCTTTTGGTTCTTAGAAAGGAGATTACGAATGGAATATAAGATTGAAAATCCATATGGATCTTTTAAATGTTACTATGAGTTAGAAAAAAGAAGAGTCAATATCATTATTGAATCCTGTTTTGACGTACAAAATTTAATGGCTTCGATTCAAAAACAAGTAAATGAGTTTGGACTCAAAGAAGCATTCATCACTTCTAGAGTTACAGGTGTATTTATGGGTACCCCGGATTATCAAATCGTATCTTACTCATCGTTTAAAACCTATGAAGCACCAAAGGGATATACACTTGTACCCTTGAATGAATCCCTTTACCAGACTTATATTGATTTGACAAATGAATCTACTTTTGACGTTGATAACATGTCTTACGCTGATATAGAAGAAGTGAAAGAATATGTAGAAGATAAAGAATGTCATATTGGGTTGATCGAGTTTGAAGGAACGAAGGTTGGAAGCTATATCATCAAGAATTCTGAACTCGAACTTCTTGCAATTCACAAAGATTATCAGGGAATGGGACATGGAAAGAAAGCACTTCAGCTCCTGTTATCAACGATCGAAGGTGAAAAAACATTGATGGTCGCAACCTCAAACAAAGTCGCGATATCGTTATATGTTCGTAGTGGGTTTGAGAAGACTGACAAGTATTGTTCTGACTGGTATCACCTCATATTTTAAAAGAAGAAGCGACCTGGTTGGGTCGCTTCATTTGTTTTTATACATTGAATACATAAGTAATTCCATCATTTCCTTTGTGAAAATCAGAATCGTTTTGAATCAGTGGTTTATACTTTCTGATGGCCTCGTCATATCCCATCGGTGTCGATATGGCTTCTCCGGGAATGTAAGCTTTGATTTGATGATGAAGGAGTAAGTCTTCAAGTACCTCACGGCAGGCATTTCTGATTTTTCCGCCCTTTCCACTCGATCCATACCCATGGATAATCTTGATTACCTTTTCCGTTTTTGAGATTTTAAGAAACATTTCAAGGTTATAAATGGCATCTTCGACTCTAGGCATCGAATGATGAATATCGAATTCTCTCATGATTACACCTCGCTTCTATTATCATTATACTTTATCATCTTCACGAAATAAACTGAAATGATATAACTTGCCCTATTTCTTTGTTTACTCTTTTATCTTTTGGAGAGATTTTTTTTGGCTTTTTTTCATATTTTAATTGGCTGAATATGAAAAAAAATGCTATAATGATAACACGAATGTTACTTTGAAAGGCGGCTGATGGAGTGGAGACTATCTACCGAATTCAAGTGAACCTGATGGCCATGGTCGTCTTGCTATCGCTTTTTATCATTTCAAGAAAAAGACTGGATTCGAAAGAGTCGCTCAACAGTGCTTTTTTTCTAACCTTAACGACGATTTTTCTTGGTTTGGTTTTTGAAACCGTCACCTGTTTAATCAATGGAAATCCGAACACCTTTATGATTGTAGTATCAAACATTATGAGCATTGGTTTGTTTGCGGTTTCTCCCCTGCTTTCCTTTACTTTTTTAATCTTTATTCATAGAGTTGTATTGGTGAATCGAAAAATCAATCAAAAGATCATGACTCTTCTCTTGATTCCAATCGGAATTAACTTTATTCTTGCGCTCCTCTCACCTTTGACAGGAATGTATTTTTCTGTGGACTCCCAAGGGATCTACCAACGGGGTGATTGGTTTTTGATTGCATCCTTCTTTACATACCTTTATATGTTCATCGGTGTCGGGGTCGTCCTATATCATCGCAAAAAACTAATAAAACAAGACCTGCGTACTTTTCTCGTCATTGGTATGACACCGATACTTGCTGGATTTTTCCAAGTAGTTTTTTACGGACTTCTCTTGATTTGGAGTAGTGCCGCGATTGCACTCAGTTTGGCATATCTATATTTACAAGATCGTTTGGTTCATATCGATAGCATGACAGGGGCCTGGACGAGAGAGTCTTTTTACAACATCTATTCGAGACGAATTTGCCAGACAAGTGATGATTGTTTTGGGGCCATTTATTTCGATATTGACAATTTAAAATCCATCAATGACATTTACGGTCACTTTGAAGGAGATCAAGCCATCATTTCCGCAATCAATATTGTCAAAAACATTTTAAGTGAAGATGATATACTTTGTCGTCTTGGCGGCGATGAATTCATCATCATCATTGATACTTCAGATATTACGATCATCGAATCCAAATTACAAAACATAAAAGAAGCCTTCAAATTATATGGTTTGAGTAATCAAAAACCTTATTCAGTCGAATGTAGTTTCGGTTGTGCAGTTTATTCAAAAGACTATACCAGCTTGGAAGTATTCTTAAGAGACATCGACTTCTTGATGTATCAGGATAAAAATGCCAAAAGGGAAAAGCTTGCCTAGAAAAATCGTAGAATTTTCCAAAAGTCCCTTTTTATATTTTATGAATTTAATATAATGAAAGTGATATAATGTATCACTTTTTTTATTGAATTGAGGGTGAAATTATGAGTTTCAGAAAAAAAAGCAAGTATCTGTTTGACCGATTCCTTTCTAGAGGAACATTCTCGTTAATTATGATGCTGTTCTTGATTACTTTCATCAGCGTTTTGATTGTCGGGATTATCGCTTTTTTCGTCAGTGATGAGAATTCTGTCTTTCATGTGATCTGGGTTAGCTTCATGCAGACACTGGATGCGGGGAACCTATCGGGAGAAGAAGGAACTTTCCTTTACATCTTCATGATGACCGTTTCAACGATTGTTGGACTGTTTGTGACTAGCTTGCTGATATCGTTTGTCTCCAACGGGTTCCAAACCAAGCTTGAGAAGCTACAAAAAGGCGCATCCAGCGTGATTGAGAAGAATCATACACTGATACTGGGGTACAACGACAATGTCGCTGTACTGGTCGGAGAAATCATTCATGCGAATCTCAACATCAAGAAGCCGGTGATCGTCATCCTGACGAGTTGTGACTTGATTGAAACGACCAACGATCTCAAGTTGAAACTGAAGAAATTCCATAATACGGACATCATCGTCAGAACCGGATCCATTTATGACAAGGACGATCTAGAAAGGGTCAGCATTGCCGATGCCAAGAGCGTCATCCTTGCCTGCGATAATGATTCTGAGACCATCAAAACGATTCTCGCCATCCGCCAGACCGCTTTTTTCAATCCCGGAAACAACGGATACATTTCTACGATTCTTGACAAATCATCCAATATCCTTGTCGCGAAAAACATTGGTCGAGACAAACTTGAAGTCATTCATTTGAGTGATTCAATGAACCGGATTATGGCGCAGACCTGTCTTCAACCGGGACTCTCGTTTATCTACAAAGACGTTTTTGATTTCTCGGGTGACGAGTTCTATTTCTATCAACATTCCGGATCTCTCACCGGGCTTTCTTTCAAAGAAACCCTTTTGAAATCAAACCATTCTTCGATTGTCGGACTGTTCCGAAACCAGGAGGTCATCCTGAATCCAGCAATGGATTCCATCATTGAAGATAACGATCAGATCATCTGTATTTCCGAAGACGACGATACCATTTTCATGGATGGCAACCCTATAATATATACTGACTCGATTGTCAACGGCTCCCATCGTCAAAACAAAGTCAAACGTCACATCTTGTCGATTGGTTGTAACCAATCCACATTACCGGTCATGAAGGAATTCCAACCTTACGTCAAAGAAGGGTCGAAAATTACTTTCCTCTTTTCAAAACATAAAACGGAAGAAGAGCTCGAACCTTTGAAACAGCTTGAGTTTATAGATTATGACATTCTTTATGGCGATACGACAGATCTTGAAGTATTAAGCCAAATAGACTACAAAGACATCGATACGATCATCATCTTTGGTTCGCATCTGGAAGACGACGAACAAAGCGACTCGGATACCCTCCTAACCGTTCTTCACCTTCGTGAACTGGAAAAGAAACTGAAACTCAGTTTCCAGATTGTAATTGAAATCCGCAAGAATTCAAATGCGGAGATTATGCAGTACGCATCGATTGACGACTTTGTTGTATCGAACGTCTTGACCAACAAGATGCTTGCCCAAATTGCGGAAAACCGGTACCTTCGTCCTGTCTTTGAAGAACTCCTCACGTGTGAAGGTTCTGAAATATACTTAAAACCCGCAGAACAGTACGTCAAGCTGAATGAAATGGTTAATTTCTATACGATTGTCGAAAGTGCTTCTAAGAAAAAGGAAGTCGCCATCGGATACAAGAAGAAATCCATCCAGAAAAAAGGCGGAATCCATGTCAATCCAAGAAAAGATGAAGTACAGAGCTACGAAAAAGGCGACATGATTATCGTCATTTGTGAAGATTAAGAATGAATTCAAGTGGTTGCGAATCGCGACCACTTTTTCTTTCTATATATATTCTTTTTTTTAATAATGTAATTATTAACGAAATTCTTCACAATTTTCTCAAAAGAAATCGGTTGACAATGGCGTAAGATGAAAGTATACTATCATTCGAAACGGGGTAATACTATGTCAAAAAAACTAGTCATTGTTGAAAGTCCATCCAAATCGAAGACGATCGAACAATACTTGGGAAAAGAATATAAGGTTTTATCGTCCAAAGGTCACATTCGCGATTTGGCAATCAGTGGACCTGGAGGACTTGGGATTGACGTCACAAATCACTTTAAGCCGACGTATGAAGTCTTACCTGAAAAGAAGGCTTTAATCAAAGAATTGAATCAAGCTTTAAAGACATCAACTGAAGTCTTTCTCGCAACCGACCCCGACAGAGAAGGGGAAGCCATTTCTTGGCATTTACTCGAAACTCTAAATGTCGGACACAAACCAGTCAAACGTGTGATTTTCAATGAAATTACCAAAGATGCGATTACTGAAGCTTTTGAAAATCCAAAAGACATCGACCTTGCTTTGGTCGAAAGTCAGGAAACAAGAAGAATTCTGGACAGAATCATCGGTTTTAAATTATCGAAATTATTACAAAATAAAATAAAATCAAAATCTGCAGGCAGGGTTCAAAGCGCGGCTTTGAAACTGCTCACCGACAGAGAAAAAGAAATCAATGCTTTCATTGAAGAAGAGTACTACGATATTTCGGTATCATTCGCCGGATTTACCGCTAAGCTATTTAAATACATGGGGCATACACCTAAACTACCCGATTTAAAATTGACGGATGAAATTCTTTCATCCTTACAAGAAGAGTATTTAATTGCCTCTGTCGAAAAGAAAGAGAAATCGACCTTCAGTCGACTCCCCTTCATTACCTCAACCCTTCAACAAGAAGCTTCAACGAAGTATGGACTTTCTTCAACCAAAACCATGCAAGTGGCACAAAAACTATATGAAGGTATTCAAATTGGAGACGAATCCGTCGGGTTGATTACTTATATGCGTACCGACTCGACAAGACTTTCACAAACCTTCATGCAACATGCGACGGAATACGTTTTACATACCTATGGTAAAGAATACCTTGGCCATGCGAGAAAAAACATTTACAAAGGTAAAATCCAAGACGCACATGAAGCCATCCGTCCTACTTCTTGTTCAAGAACTCCTGAATCCATTAAAAGATATCTATCGAAAGACGAATTCAGAATTTACTCGATGATTTACTCAAGAGCGATTGCATTCTTCATGAAGCCTTCGATTAACGAGATTACGACCGTATTGATTGAAAACAATCTCTCCTTGTTCAAAGTTTCCGCTTCCAAACCTGTATTTGACGGATACTTAAAACTCTATGGTAGTTTTGAAGTCAAAGAAGAGGAAGAAGAGGATGAAAAGACATCGCTACCTCCTTTAAAAGAAAATCAGATATTAATGGCTGAGACCGTAAATAAAAAACAGATGTTTACGATGCCACCTTCCAGATATTCTGAAGCAAAACTGATTAAAGAAATGGAAGATTTGGGAATTGGTCGTCCTTCGACCTATGCCCAAACCATTCAATTACTTAAAACCAGAAAGTATGTTGCCTATACCGAAAAGAAATTTCATCCAACCGAACAAGGAATCATGACGATTCACAAGCTTGATGAATTTTTCAATGAATTCATCAGTTCTAATTATTCCAAAGACATGGAAAATGTGTTAGATGAAGTGGCGGCCGGTTCTCTTCAGGGAGAAACGATTCTTCAAGAATTCTACGATTATTTTATTCCACTATATGAGCACGCAACGAAACACATGGAAAAGGAACAACCCAAACAAACCGGGGAAGTGTGTCCAAAATGTGGATCGACAATGGTACATAGACATGGAAAATTCGGTGATTTTGAAGCCTGTTCGAACTTCCCGAAATGCAAATACATCAAACCTTCCGAAAATGCACCTGCAAAACCGGTCGACACCGGAGTGTTATGTCCAGTATGTCAAAAAGGGACACTGATCGAACGGATTGCGAAAAAAGGGAAAAATGCCGGAAGTAAATTTTATGGTTGTTCAAACTATCCATCATGCAAACACATTTCACCTCTCAAACCGACAGGAAGAAAGTGTCCTGTTTGTGGAAAAGATTTGGTTCTGAATGAACAAAATGATGTTCAGTGTTTAGATTCTCTTCATTGTGATTACAAAGAAACCAATGAATCTGCGTAAGTAGATTTTTGGTTTCTTTTTTATCATATTTTTCGAACTTATGGTATAATATTCAGTAGTTTGAAGGGGGATGCACATGGGTCTATTTCAAAAGTTATTCTCTTCGAAAGAGAAACTCGCAAAACGCGAAAAATACAAAATTGGAATGGCAAAAACCAGGAAAGGCTCCCTTTCTTCTTTAAAAGACGTTTTACTGACTTCAAAAACGATTGATGAATCTTTGTTCGATAAACTGGAAGAAATCTTCATCATGGCGGACATCGGGGTCGATACGACGGTTTCGTTTATTCAAACCCTGCGTTCTGAAGTCAAAAAACAAAAAATGACAGATCCAAAAGCACTTGAAAACATCATAGTCGACAATATGTTTTCAATTTATACGAAAAACGAGATTATTTCTACGAACATCAGATATAACAAAGAAGGCCTGACAGTGATTTTAATGATTGGTGTCAACGGAACCGGAAAAACGACTTCAATTGGAAAATTGGCTCATAAAATCAAATCCGAAGGTAAAACAGTGATGATGGCAGCGGGAGATACCTTCCGTGCCGGCGCGATTGAACAACTGAAAATCTGGGGTCAAAGAGTCGGATGTAGCGTCATCGCAAAAGCACCCGGAAGCGATCCCTCAAGCGTTGTGTTCGATGCTATCAGAGAAGCAAAACAACAAAGCATTGACGTGTTGCTTGTCGATACCGCTGGAAGACTTCAAAACAAAGTCAATCTCATGAAAGAACTGGAAAAAGTCAATCGGACGATTTCTCGAGAAATGAATGGGGTTGTATATGAAACCTATCTTGTCATAGACGCAACCACAGGTCAAAACGGATTGTCTCAAGCTAAAATATTTTCAGAAGCCGCAAGCATTTCTGGCATCGTACTTACAAAACTCGACGGAACAGCCAAAGGCGGTATTGTATTAGCGATTAGAAACGAACTCGGAATTCCCATCAGTTTTGTCGGCCTCGGTGAAAAAATCACCGATATTGACTACTTTGACATTGAAGACTATATTTACGGCCTGTTCGCAGACTTTTTCGACTAGGAGGATTTATGGAAAACATTACGGAAAAAATCAGGTATCATCAACTCTATGACATTTATTCAGGGCTTCTGACTGAAAAACAGAAAACCTATTTTGAATATTACTATCTTGACGACTATTCTTTATCTGAGATTGCGAAGATTATGGATGTGAGCCGAAACGCGGTTCATGATCAAGTGAAAAACGTTTTACAACATCTAGATCATTATGAAGAAACGTTGAAAATTAGAAACGGAAGAACAGAAAGAAAAGCTTTAATCAATGATTTAAAATCTAAAACAAATGACGAGTCCATACTCAATATCATTGATAAACTTGAGAAAAGCGAGGTGTAACCCATGGCATTCGAAAATTTAACTTCCCGCTTTCAAATGGCGTTACGCCGTTTGACAGGAAAAGCAAGACTGACCGAAAACGATATCGATGAAATGATGCGTGAAATCCGCCTTTCCTTATTGGAAGCGGACGTCAATTATAAAATCGTCAAGGAATTCACCGAAGAAGTCAAGCAGCTTGCGCTTGGCGAAAAGATCATGAAAGGACTGAATCCGGATCAACAGGTTGTCAAAGTCGTCAATGACGAATTAACAAAACTGATGGGCGGAGAAGCCGTTCCAATCAATTTAAAAACCTCAGGAATCACATCGATTATGATGGTGGGTCTTCAAGGTGCCGGTAAGACGACGACTGCCGGAAAATTAGCGAACTACTTACGTAAGAATAATCAGATAAATCCTTTATTGGTCGCGGCGGACATTTACCGTCCAGCCGCAATCGATCAGTTGAAAACAGTTGGAGAACAACTTAAAATCACCGTCTATGAAGAAGGGGACAAAGTATCCCCACAGACGATTGTCAAAAACGCACTCAAATATGCCAAAGAGAATAACTTTGACACCTTAATCATCGATACCGCAGGACGTCTTCACATTAATGAAACCTTGATGACGGAACTTCAAGACATCAAAAAAATCACCAATGCCGATGAAATCCTTCTAACGGTCGATGCCATGACCGGACAAGATGCCGTCACGGTAGCAAGTAGTTTCCATGAAGCATTAAAAGTAACTGGATGCATCTTGACCAAACTAGACGGAGATACCAGAGGCGGAGCGGCATTATCGATTCGCAAAGTAACCGGAGTACCAATCAAATTTGCTGGTACCGGTGAAAAACTGTCCGAGATTGAAGTCTTCCATCCTGAAAGAATGGCTTCAAGGATTCTTGGGATGGGCGACGTCGTTTCATTGATTGAAAAAGCAACTGAAGAAATCGATGAAGATGAAGCTTTATCCATGATGGAAAAAATGATGTCGGGGAAATTCAATTTCAACGACCTACTCAAACAAATGAAAATGATTAAAAGAATGGGCGCATTTTCAGGAATTTTGAAGATGCTTCCAGGAATGTCACAAATGGCCAATATGGACAAAGTAGACGACAAGCAACTTGTTTATATCGAAGCCATCATCTCTTCGATGACAAAAGAAGAACGAATTCATCCGGAATTGATGGAAAGAAGCTCTTCAAGAAGAAATCGTGTCGCGGAAGGATCCGGTCGTTCCACGACCGAAGTCAATCGATTGATTTCGATGCTAGAGAAACAACAAAAAATGATGAAACAATTCTCATCGATGGGCACTCCGAATATGGAAAAAATGGCGACTGGCGGACTACAGAATCCGGCTAGTTCCAACAAAAGAAACAGAGGCAAAGGAAAAGGCGGATTCAGAATATGATCCGCCTTATTTTTTTAAATATTTCGTCAAGAATTTCTTGACCGCATCTTCTTTCGATGTTTCTTCTAAGATGACGTCTGCCACTTCTAGTAATTCAGGATGAGCATTTTTAACCGCAACACCGAGAGATGCAAACTCAAGCATTTCGATATCGTTGTGTCCATCGCCGATGGCGAGGACTCGTTCTCTTGGAATATTCAAATATTCGGAAACGTACTTCAATCCTTTTCCTTTATTCGACTCGGGCGTGAAGATTTCGACAATCGAATCGAATTCTCCTTTTAAGTCCCAAATTCTTGAAAGAACAGAACCTTGATAATGCTCATTCACGTACTTTTCGATTGCTTTTCCATGCCCTTGTTTCCCGATGATGATGAAACCATTGGGATCTTCTTTCAAGGTATCTTTCAAATGGCCTAAATAGACCGGTGAAGTCGACATCCGGTGAAGAAGCGGTTCAATCTCTTTTTCTTCTTGATAAAGATAGATGGTATCCTTCACTTCACTGAATGCATTCCTGATGTGTTCGATGTTATTCTCGAAGATATCGATGATTGCTTCCTTTTTAACCGTATAATTAACGATTTTAAACGATTTATCCAAAGGATGAGTAATTAAACCGCCATTATAGTTTATAATCGGTGTATCGAGGTTAAAAAGGTCATAGACAAAACTGGAGCTCCTGAAGGGGCGTCCGGTCGCAATCACAATCTTATGTCCGTCTTTTTGTATCTCTTTCATGAAGGTTGCTAGTTCGTTCGACACCGTGTCGAAATCGTATAACAAAGTTCCGTCAAGATCAAGCGCAATTAAATATTTTTCCATGTTTTCACCTTTTTATCATTATCTCATAAACAGGAGAAATATGCAAACCATAAATCATTGATTAATCCTTAAAAAAATAGTATAATTTTTATGATAGAGAGGTGTCGTAAATGAATCAAGTCTTAAGGCTAATTTCTCTTCAACCACTATTTTTAATTACTTTCCCCGATATTAGAAATTTCGTTTTAGGACTTCTGACCGGGTTTATTCTACTTGCCTTATTTGTCGCGCTGATGTTAGTGACCGATCGAAGCGGGAAAACTAAAATCAAATTTTCAAAAATGACGACCCTTCAAGACAAAGAAGTCGCATTGATGATTGAACAAAAACAAAAAGAGATGAATGACACGGTCAAGATGACCGATAATGCGTATTTCAAAGTTGCTTTTGATCTATCGTTCGAATTAATGAATGAAATTGCAAGGTATTACTTTCCGGATTCGAAATATCCGATGTACGAACTTTCAATTCAAGAAATACTAGACCTCAATTACTATATTACCAAACGAATTGAGACGCTCGTCAATGGCAAATTCATCCGTCGTTTTAAAAACTACCGCGTCTCTACGATTCTCAATATCATCAACAAGAAAAAAGCTTTGGATAATTCAAAGTTAATGAAACTATCAAAGAAGCTATATATCTCTAAATTTTATACCGTTGGTAAAGCCGTACTCAATTATGCTAATCCAATTTATTGGTTTAGGAAACTGGCAATCAAACCTTCAACAACACTTTTGACGAAGAAAGTCTGTGAGTGGATCATCACCATTTTCGGTGAAGAAACCAACAATGTGTATGGTAAGAAACTCTATGAAGCGGTAGAAGACGAAGCCAAAGTTGAAGCCATCTTCGATAAAGCCGTCGAAGAATTAATCCCTGAAGACACAAAAGAGAGCGAGTGATGAATCGTGAAGAAAAAGACCAAAGCGAAATATTTAGAACGAATTCTCCCGGGAACGAAAAGAACACCGGATTCCAGGCCTTTTTTCATTCCGCAAATTAACAAGCTTGAAGACAAGGAAACCTTAAAACAAAAATTTGTGTCTCCCATTTTTGGCAAGTCCGTCAAAGATGAAGTCACGGTTCCAAACGATCATAAATACCTAGGCGACATCGATAAAAAATACGATGCTTTCCGTAAAACCAAAAAACTGACCAAAGAAGAAGCAAAGAAGAGATACGGAGATTCCTATTATGAATTCTTCAGTGTTTCAAATAAAGACCTTTCAAAAATTCATCAAGGAGATCTCTCCGCTGATGATATTTTGAAGAAAAAACAAGAAGAAGTCGCAATCGAAGTCACCCCGATGATTGAAAAACCGGTAGAAGTTCCGATGGAAGATTTCTTTGGCGCAGCCAAGGAATTCGAAGAATCCAAAGAACGTACTCCGATGGACGATGTCTTGAGAGATATAGCAAACTCAAATAACAACCATGAAGAATTGGATGAAAACCGTTTTTCACCGATGGAAGAAGACGACATTCTTTTTGAATCTGAATCCGATCTTGCGAAGAAGAAAATTGAACCTGAAGTGGCTTTCGACGATGATTTCGATTACGTCGAATCCGCCCCAATCAAAAAAAGTCCTCTTCCAACCTCTACGATAGAAAAAATAAGAAAACAAGTCGTCAATGACTATGATGACTATAACTTTCCACCGGTGACGATTTTCAAAAAATCAAAACCAAAAGCGGAGGGAGAAGCCTCTTGGATTCAAGAACAGATTGATGTCATCAATCAAACGCTTCTATCCTTTGATATCGACGGTAGTGTTTCTGCCTATACAAAAGGGCCAACCGTCACTCGTTATGAGATCTCACTCGGGGCCGGGGTTCAAATTAAAAAGATAACAGGTATTTCAGATAACATCCAGATGAACCTTTCCGCACTCAGTCTTCGTATCGAAGCACCGATTCCTGGAAAGAACACTGTTGGAGTCGAAGTTCCAAACAAAGTCAGAGAATCTGTCTTCTTTGGTGATGTCGTCGACAACGTGAAATTCTTACAGTCAACGGACCCACTCTACTTGGCCATCGGACTCGACATCGATGCCAAACCCGTTTATACATCCATTGAAAACATGCCTCACGGACTAGTTGCGGGATCCACCCAAAGCGGAAAGAGTGTTTGCATTGCATCAATGATTGCTTCTTTGCTTTATAAGAACAAACCCGATCAAGTTAAATTATTGTTAATCGACCCTAAGAAAGTCGATTTACAACAATTCTCAGATATTCCTCATCTAGTTACTCCAATCATCGATGAACCCAAACTCGCGATTGAAGCTTTGAAATGGGCCGTCATGGAAATGGAGAGACGTTACGATGTATTGAAGAAATTCAAATCCGTGGACGTCAAGGACTATTACCGCAGACGACTGAATGACCCCGAATTCGAGAAGATGCCGAGAATCGTCATCATCGTCGAAGAAGCGTCCGATTTATTGATCAGTGGCGGACCCGAAATCGAAGAAGGCATTTTAAAACTGACTCAAAAATCGAGAGCCGTGGGAATTCATCTCCTGCTCGCGACACAAAGACCTTCCGCAGATATTTTAAAAGGTGCCATAAAGGCAAACCTTCCGACAAGGTTTGCATTCAAAGTACCGTCATCAACGGACTCCTCCGTTGTCTTAGACACGACCGGTGCCGAAAAACTATTAGGCAAGGGAGATATGTTGCTATCTGAAAACGGACTGATTCGACGTCTTCAAGGCGCGTACCTTTCACCCGAAGAAATCGAAGAACTCACCGAGTTCATCAAAGGGCAAGCCTATCCGCAATATTTATTCACTCACGAGAAATTGATCTCTGCTTCCAAAACGGCAGAAGCGGTTTTAGAAATCGATGAATTATTTGGTGATATTGCACGATATGTTGTAGAAGAAGACAGATGTTCTTTAAATAAAATAACTCAAGAATTTGGCATTGGGTTCAACCGTGCCACTCAAATCGTTTCTTCGCTTGAATCTCATGGAATTGTATCTGAAAATGCAGGAACAAAACCTAGAGAAGTTTTGGTTGGTTATGAACGATTAGAAGAAATATTGCAAAGTGTAGGAAAAAAAGCCTAATGACAGAATTTGAAAACGAAAACATCGAAGAGCAAAACTTATGGTCTTTAGAAGACGAAAATGACAATCAAAAATGGATGAAGAAATCAAAAGTCAAGATTATTGTCTTTTTGACTTTCACTTTCTTAATCCTGCTTTTCAATATTATATTTCATAATCAAGAGTTGTTCATCTTCAATTTATCGAATCAAACAGATGATTTGCTCGCCTCAACACTCGTTTTCAACATCTTAAGTTACATATTCATCATCATTACTTTTATCTACATGATTTTTTATCTCCATTTTTATTCCAGAAGAAGAAAAATGGACTTAGAAGCTCAAATGAATTCTTTCGACCATTTTAAGAAACATTACAATGCGTTTGATTTATTGGGTGTCATCCCGGTTTTTCTAGCCATTCTATGTTTCATCAACGGATTATTCTTCGGATTCGCAACCGTCATCGGACCCTCGATGCAACCGACGTTCTGCCAAGGCGATTATGTCGTCATTGAACACTTTACCCAAGATTACGAAAGAGACGACATCATGATTTTCATTCATGATGATTCCAAGTTGATTAAACGCGTCATCGGTGTTCCCGGAGACGTTTTGATGGTTAATTCAAATGGCGTATTTATCAACGGAACATTGGTAGAAGATTATTTTCCATCAACGATTCTGATAACGAATGAAATCATCCCTGTTGGATCTTACTATGTTATGGGCGACAACAGGCATAACTCGAATGACTCCAGGTCTTTCGGATTAGTACTAGAAGAGCAGATACTGGGTGAAGTCGTCATGAGAGTGAATGGCGGCACCTGCAATTAGAAAGGAATGGTTTGATGAAACAAATCCAATGGTTTCCAGGCCATATGGCGAAAGCCAAAAGACTGATTGAAGAAAAACTGCCGCTGGTCGACATTGTTTTTTGTTTGATTGATGCAAGAATTCCAAATGCTTCACAAAACCCATTGTTACAAGGAATCATCAAAGACAAACCGACGTTGTTTTTATTAAACAAAGCGGATTTGGCTGATGAGGCCCAAAACCAAAAATGGGTTTTTTCTTTTGAAAAACAAGGGATTCCTGCAATGTCCGTCAATTCTTTGACAGGAAATCCTTTAAAACAAGTTTTGGATAAAACCAAAGAAATCTTAATTCCTGTTTTTGAAAAAGAACAAAAAAGAGGAATGAAAGAACGACCGATTCGAGCAATGGTCATAGGGATTCCCAATGTTGGCAAAAGTCAGTTCATCAACAAACTATCCGGAAAAAACAAAGCCAAGACCGGAGATAAACCGGGTGTTACGAAAATGCAAGTATTTTTGAAAGCTTCAAACGAACTTGAATTGCTTGACAACCCCGGAGTATTGTGGCCAAAATTCGAATCCAAAGAAGCCGCAATGTATCTGGCTTTGATTGGATCCATCAAAGAAGATATTTTGCCAGTGGATGAAATCTGTCTTTTTGGAATTGAATTTTTAAGAGACAATTATCCGAAAGGACTTTCGGACAGATACTCTTTGGAAAACGTCAAAGACAAAACGGCTCTTGAACTTCTAGACGAAATCGGAATCAGAAGAGGATGCGTCGCAAGAGGAAATGAAATCGACTATGACAGAGTCTTCAAACTCTTCTTATATGATTTTAAAAACATGGCTTTTGGAAGGATTACGATTGAACGTGTCTAATATGTATGACTATGAAGAACGTCTGTTCAAAGAAGGATATTCTTTGATTGGCGGATGTGACGAAGCGGGAAGAGGCCCTCTAGCCGGACCGGTATTTGCGGCTTGCGTCATATTGGACCGAAATCAAAAAATAGAAGGACTCAACGATTCCAAACAATTGACAGAGAAAAAAAGAAATCAATTGTATGATGAAATCATCAAAAAAGCAAAATCTTATGGAATTGCTTTTGTTTCTGAACAGGTGATTGATCAAATCAATATTTATCAGGCGTCCCGCCTGGCCATGATGAATGCCATCAAAGAAATGGCATTCACTCCGGATTTTGTATTAACGGATGCCATGCCTTTACCAGATATCGAAGCTCCTTTTCTTTCCATTATTAAAGGAGATACGCTGAGCGCTTCGATTGCGGCAGCTTCCATTCTTGCGAAAGTATCCAGAGACCGCTACATGGAAAAGTTGTCTTTAGACTTTCCGGAATATGGATTTGAAAAACACAAAGGATATCCAACCAAACAACATGTCGATGCAATCCATTCCCACGGGATACTACCCATCCACCGAAAAACATACGATCCCATCAAAAGCATGCTGAAAAAACAGATGGCTTTCGATTTCGAAAAGGAATAACTTATGGCTAAAATAAAAGTATTAATCTTCGATCTTGATGGAACACTACTTGATACGATTGAAGATATCAAAATCTCCTGCAACAATTCTTTGATTCAACATGGATTGAAGCCCTATGATACAAAAGAATACAAAATCATGGTTGGAGACGGTGTCGACAAATTGATCGATCGATGCCTAAAAAACCAAAATGCAGATCGAGCATTATTTCAATCCGTGAAGAAAGAGTATCTTGATTTTTATCGAGTCCATCAGTTTGACAATACCATTCCATACGATGGAATTGTAGAATTACTTGAATATGCCAAAGACCATCAAATCGAATGTCATGTTCTTTCAAACAAGCCCCACTCCGATACCGTGAAAGTCATTTCTCATATTTTTGGAGAACACTTATTTTCTTCCGTTACCGGAAAGAAAGAGGGATATCTTCCAAAGCCCGATCCACAAATGCTTCTAGAAATTCTAAACAAGATTTCAGTTAACAATCAAGATGAAATCTTATACATCGGAGACACATTAACCGATATGTTAACAGCGAAGAATGCAGGGCTCAACAAAGTAGGTGTTCTTTGGGGATTTAGAGACTTAGAAGAAATCAAATCAGGAAATCCTGAAATGATTGTCAACCATCCAAGTGAAATCATCTCTTTATTAAGGAAGGGATCCTATGATTCTGACAGTAGATGAACTTAAGAAACAATCCTTAAAATCTAAAACTATTGCTTTTCCAACCGACACCGTTTACGGTCTCGGATGTTTGCTAGGTGACGAAGAGTCCGTAAGAAGAATCTTTGAAATCAAAGGAAGAGACTTTTCAAAGCCGCTTGCTATTTTGGCACCGAGTTTTGAAAGCATTCAACCCCTTGTCAAAGACTTGAAAGGGCTGAAAGAATTAAGCGATAAGTACTGGCCGGGAGCATTGACCGTCGTCACAAAAAAAACAGATTTGGTTTCAGATTTGACCACAGCCGGAAATGATACCGTTGGGATTAGAATTCCTAATCATCCGGTAGCACTTGAAATATTGAATCATTTCGGAGTCATGGTCGTGACTAGTTTGAACAGATCAAATGAACCTGCCATCTTGAAATTTGAAGATGTTTTAGACTTTCAAGATCGGGTTGATTTCATCGTCGACGGAGGGAATCTTTCGAATCTGGCTTCAACCGTTTATGACCTAAACAAGGGGATTGTTTTACGTCAAGGAGAAGTCAAGGTCGAAGTCTGAAAACGACGTGTAAATCCAATTTGAAAATTACGATTTTTTTAATTGTAATAAATAGGTGTTTTTGCTATAATTGTTATAGTTATGGGTCCAAAGGGGGTAAGTATGAAAATAGCAATAGGTTCAGATCATGCAGGTTTCATATATAAACAACCGATTAAGATGCATCTTAAGTCCAAAGGATATGAAGTCATCGACAAGGGAACGTTGTCTGAAGAGAAAACGGATTACCCAATTTACGCGTTCAAAGTCGCAAAGTCCGTTAGGGACAAAGAAGCAGAATATGGCGTTTTAATCTGTGGAACCGGCATCGGAATGTCGATTGCGGCGAACAAAGTGAAAGGGATAAGAGCCGCGGCCATCCAATCGAGTTTTGCCGCTGAAGCGACAAAAGCTCATAATCACGCAAACGTTTTATGTGTGGGTTCTAGAACCAACACATTGGAAGAAGTTCTTCACTTCGTCGATATCTTCTTTGAAACAGAAGAAGATCAAATGGAAAGACACGTTAAACGAATCCAAGAAATCAGTGAATATGAGGAGAATAGATAATGGGAAAAGTAGTTGAGATTAAACATCCGCTTATTGAGCACAAAATGTCAATCATTCGAAACAAACTTACCGACACAAAAACATTTCGTGAAAACGTCAATGAAATTGGTTCTTTGGTTACTTATGAAATCACGCGGGATTTATTACTCAAACCCATTGAAATTGAAACACCGATATGCAAAACCATTTGTTATACACTCGCAAAAGAAGTCGTTATTGTTCCGATTTTAAGAGCAGGGCTTGGCATGGTGGATGGAATCCACAATGTGATACCCACCGCAAAAATCGGACATGTCGGTTTATACCGAGACGAGAAGACGCTTTTGCCTCAAACATACTATGTTAAATTTCCGGACATCATCAAAGAAGCGACTGTTTTAGTGGTCGATCCAATGCTTGCGACAGGCGGTTCCGCCGTTGCTGCGATTTCTCTTGTGAAGCAAAGAGGAGCGAAAGACATCCGTTTCGTCGGACTTGTCGGTTGCCCTGAAGGAATCAAAGCTTTGCAAGATGCGCATCCCGATGTCGATATCTATCTTGCGACGATTGACGAACGATTGAACGAAATCGGTTATATCGTTCCTGGACTCGGCGATTGTGGAGATCGATTGTTTGGGACAAAATAGATTCATCTTATCATTTTATTGAAAGGAGGACATTTGCTTCATGAATAAAAAATTGAATATGATTGAAAAGACTTTCTTGTTCATGTGGCCTGTCATGATTGTGTCTTCCTTATTGATTTTCTTGATTGGGCACGACGCCGACTTCATGCTGAGCTTCATCTTGGGCTCAATCACTTCACTTCTTGCCAATTCATTACACTATCGTGTTTTGAAAAACACAGGAATGAAAGAAATATCTTCTTTCCGTTCCAAAATGGTTATGATGTATTTTGTTAAACTCATCATTTACGGAATTGTATTATACTTCGTCGCTACTTCGGAAAGAATGAATCTTCTATTTGCTTTCGGAGGAATCTTCTCATATTATATTACCCTCTTCATTATCAGTTTGATCGTTTCGAACAAACTTGCAAAGGAGGAGCGTAAAGATGCCTGAAAGACCTTTCTTTTCGTTATCACCTCAAGTAGTATCATCGCTTATCATCATTACTGTTTTATCGATATTGTTCATCATCCTTGGAAAAAAGATTTCAAAACTGAAGCCAACTGAGACACCCAAAGGATTCTTGTTTGCGATTGTTTACTTAACCGAAATGATTATCAACATGATGAAACCTTACTTACCTGGCAAACGATTTGGGATCTATGCACCCTACCTCTTTTCAATCCTGATCTACTTGGCTTTTGCGAATACCGTTGCACTCTTCGGATTAATGGCGCCTTTATCGAACATTGGTGTCGCAATGAGTTTCACCTTGATTACATTCTTCATGCTGAAGTTTACAGAAATCAAGTTCATCGGAGTCAAGCAAAAACTGAAAAATATCTTTGTAGGCCATGTTTGGCAATTGTTTCCAATCATGGTCCCAATCAATTTGATTGGTGAAATATCCACTCCGCTTACCATGGGAATCCGTTTATTCGGTAACCTTGTCAGTGGTACTGTCATCTCTGTGTTTCTCTACGCAGTCACCGGAGCGTTCTTCGGAATCTTTGCCGGAGTGTTCTTGCACTCGGTATTCGATGTCTTCTTCGGTCTTATCCAAGCTTTCGTCTTCTTTATGCTATCGCTTGTCAATCTATCGATGGCATCTGATGCTTCATAAAAAAAATTAGGAGGAAACAATCATGTTTGAATCAATCTTCAATTCAGTCGTTCGTTTTATCGCAGAATACAATCAATTTTTTACAGATGGTTTAAAATACTTAGGCGCAGGCGTTGCAGTTATCGCCGGTATCGGACCTGGAATCGGTCAAGGATATGCTGCTGGTAAAGCCGCAGAAGCCGTAGGTAGACAACCTGAAGCCAGAGGAACCATCATTTCCACAACTTTGGTGACAGCTGCACTTGCCGAAACAACTGGTCTATATGGATTGCTAGTCGCAATCTTCTTATTGTTCGTCGTATAATCATCTTAATAAAAAGGAGGTTTTGGAATGACAACCATTGAAAGAATCGTAGAATCCGTTTCCAAAGCCGTAGAATCTGCGCTAGGTGTCAGTCTTCTTGACATCATTGTTCAAATTGGGGCAACCGTCATTTTGATTGTCATCATCAAAGTCTATTTCTGGAAAAAGATTGTGGCTTATCTTGATGGCAGAAAAGAAGCCATGGACAAAGAATTAGAACAAGCTAAAGAAAATCACCGCGTCGCAGAAGATTTGAAAGAAAAAACTCAAGAGGAATACAATGAACTCAAGAAACGTTCTCAAACGATTCTTGATCAAGCGAAATTGGAATCCGATCGGGAACATGCCAAAATTGTAGAAAAAGCAAAGTCGGAAGCCGCACACATTTTAACTTCCGCTGAGCAAAAAATCGAAATCGATATCGAACATGCCCGTCAAGGACTTCGTGAAGAGATTGTCGAACTTGCTTCACTGATGGCAGAAAAGATTATAAACAAAGAAATCGATCCTGAAAAATATCAAGAACAAAGTCTTCAGGAATTCGAGAAAAGTGATCAATCATGACAAACGAATTGCGTCAGTATGCTCTGGCCGTTTTTACGCTTGCAATTGAGAAAAACGAGTTGAATATCGTAAGAGACTCTTTTTCTGAATTCATCGAACAACTGGATAAGAGTGCGATGCATTTCATGAAACATCCTTTGTTCAAAAAGAGCGAGAAGAAAGAACTTTTAGACAAAGTCATAAAAAATTCTTCCTTGAAGCACTTCTTGTTTGTTTTAATTGACAATGATCGTTTTCAATCAATCAAAGACATTCATCAAGCTTTTGAAGAATTGGTTCTCAACCAGCAAGAGACGCTTATGGTCACAGTTTGGTCCAAGACTAAACTGTCAAAAGCGGATCTAAACAGAGTAAAAGAAAAGCTTGAAAAAGACAACCATCAAAAAATCGTCGTCGAAAATAAGATTGACGAGATGATTCTTGCAGGACACAGAATCGAATACAGTGGATATATCCACGATACGAGCGTGAATCGCAAATTAACGGATCTTGTGTCCGAACTAAAGAAAAATTGAGGTGAAATCTATGCCCATAGATCGTTTGGAAATCAGTTCTTTAATCAAAGAACAAATCAAAAATTATGAAGTGAAGTCATCGACTGAAGAAGTTGGCAGTGTGATTTCCGTCGGTGACGGAATTGCACTCGTTTACGGACTCGACAACGCCATGAGCGGAGAACTTCTTGCTTTTCCGCATGACGTTTTTGGAATGGTTCAAAACTTGGAAACCAGTCATGTCGGTGTCATCCTTTTAAATGACTCTTCTTTGATTAAGGAAGGCGACGTTGTTAAAACGACCGGAAAAATTCTTGAAGTCCCTGTTGGAGAGGCATTGATCGGTCGGGTTGTCAACCCACTCGGGCAACCACTCGACGGACTGGGAAAAATTGCGACGAAAAAAACTCGTCCGATTGAAAGAAAAGCAACCGGCGTTATTGATAGACAAGGCGTGAACCAACCGATGCAAACCGGAATCAAAGTGCTTGATGCACTGATTCCAATTGGTAGAGGACAACGTGAGCTTATCATTGGCGACCGTCAAACCGGGAAGACATCGATTGCCGTCGACACCATTTTAAATCAAAAAGGCGGAGACGTGATTTGTATTTACGTAGCCATCGGACAAAAGAATTCAACCGTACTGAACGTACTTGAGACACTCAAAAAATTTGATGCATTAAGCTACTCATTCATCGTCAGTGCTTCGGCGTCCGATCCAGCACCCTTATTGTTTTTAGCTCCTTACGCCGCCGTATCAATGGCAGAAGAGTTTATGTTTGAAGGGAAACACGTCCTAATCATTTATGACGACTTAACAAAGCATGCCATCGCATACCGCGAGCTTTCCCTTCTTCTCAGAAGACCACCGGGCAGAGAGGCTTTCCCTGGAGATGTATTCTATCTTCATTCAAGACTGTTGGAGCGAGCAGCGAAATTATCTGACAAATTGGGTGGAGGTTCGATTACCGCACTTCCGATCATTGAAACTCAGGAAGGTGACATCTCGGCTTATATTCCTACCAACGTGATTTCCATTACCGATGGCCAAATCTTCTTGCAGTCAAAACTGTTCCACTCCGGAATCCGCCCGGCCATCAATGCTGGACTTTCCGTCAGTCGTGTTGGAGGATCCGCACAGTTTAAAGCGATTAAACGTGTGAGTGGAACCCTGCGTCTCGACCTTGCAAGTTTCCGCGAATTAGAAGCGTTCACCCAATTCGGTTCCGATTTGGATGATGCGACAAAATCAAAACTCGACAGAGGCCAACGGACCGTTGAAATCTTAAAACAAGGTTTACATCAAACCATGCCTTTCGAACTTCAAGCCGTGAGCATCTACGCACTGAACAACGGCTACTTGGATTCCATCAAAGTCGAAGACATTCACCGATATGAAAAAGGGCTTCACTCTTATTTGGAAGATTCCAAAGAAGGAAAAGAATTCTTGAATAACATTAGAAAAAATAAAGACTTGGGTGAAACCAAAGTCTTGGATCAACTTTTAGAAAACTATACCGTCGATTTTATGTAAAAAGAAAGGAAGTGTAAGTCATGGCTGCGTTAAGAGATATTAAAAACAAAATCGAAGCGACGAAGAAAACATCGCAGATTACCAAAGCCATGAATATGGTTTCCGCTTCCAAACTTCGTAAAGTCGAAAAAAAATATCGTTCTTTTCAACCAATCAAAGCACAAGTAAAAGCCATCTTGGAAAGTATCTTGCAATCCAACCCTGACTTTACCCACCCTTTGTTAAAGACAAGAGAAATCAAAAAAACAGGTTATATTCTCGTGACGAGCGATCGTGGTCTTGCAGGGCCTTACAACGCCAATATTATGAAATACTTCAATCAAATCGTATCGGAGCGTCACAGCAGTAAATCCGAATTCATTGTCGCTACCATCGGGTTCAAAGGATTCAGTTATTGCAAAAGAAATGGAATTCCTCTTCTGAACGCTGAATCAATCAACTCTAGAGACGAAATCCAATTCATTGACTTCCAAGCGATGTCGAAAGCATTCATCGAACTCTATCTTCAAGAACAAGTCGATCGAATCATCATCATCTATTCACATTACGTGAATACCATGTCTTCCACCACGGCAGAAGAGACTCTTCTACCGGTGACAGACTTGATAGAAGGAAAAGAATCCTTATCGATTCAGTATTTGTTTGAACCTAGTGCAGAACAAGTGGCATCTCAACTATTACCGATTTACATCGAAAATACGCTGTACGGAATTATCCTTGACGCAAAAACAAGCGAACATTCGATGAGAATGACCGCGATGAAAAGTGCAACCGACAATGCACATGAAGTCATACAGAAACAGACACTTACCTATAATCGTGCAAGACAAGCATCGATTACCAAAGAGCTCACCGACATCATCGGTGGCGCAAACGCAGTGAAGTAGGAGGAAAAAAACATGCCAAGCAAAGGAACCGTTTTACAAGTCATGGGCCCTGTCGTCGACGTCGAATTTTTGTCGGACATGCCTCAAATCAACCATGCGCTTGAAATCAATATCGATGCATCTAAGAATCATGGTGTTCCAATCAAGTTAACCTTGGAAGTTTCCTTGTTTCTAGGAGGAAATTCAATTCGATGTATCGCCATGGATTCCACTGACGGACTCGTCAGAGGAATGGAAGTGAGCAACACCGGAAAACCAATCAGTGTTCCGGTTGGAAAAGTCACTTTAGGAAGAGTTTTTAACGTCTTGGGTGAAGCCATTGACGGGATGGATATGCCTAAAGAGTATCCGACGCTTCCGATTCATCGTCTTGCGCCAAAACTCGAAGATTTAAACGCTGAAACAGAAATTCTTGAAACTGGAATCAAAGTCGTCGATTTATTGGCACCCTACATCAAAGGTGGAAAAATCGGACTATTCGGTGGAGCTGGTGTTGGAAAAACCGTTTTGATTCAAGAATTGATTCATAACGTAGCCGAAGAACACGGCGGAATTTCCGTATTCGCAGGTGTTGGAGAACGTACCAGAGAAGGAAATGACCTTTATACAGAAATGACCGAATCTGGCGTTATCAAAAAAACAGCCATGGTGTTTGGTCAAATGAACGAACCACCCGGAGCGAGGATGAGAGTTGGACTTTCGGGTCTCACGATGGCGGAATATTTCCGTGACCAAGAACATCAAGACGTCTTATTATTCATTGACAATATTTTCCGTTTTACACAAGCTGGATCTGAAGTATCCGCATTGCTAGGACGGATGCCTTCAGCGGTAGGATATCAACCGACTCTTGCGACGGATATGGGTAACTTACAAGAAAGAATCACCTCGACCAGAGATGGATCGATTACTTCGATTCAAGCCATCTATGTTCCGGCAGACGATTATACCGATCCTGCACCGGCAACGACTTTTACCCATCTAGATGCGACAACCAATTTAAGTCGTAAAATTTCAGAAGAAGGAATCTACCCAGCTGTGGATCCTTTAGCATCCACTTCAAGAGCTTTGACGCCTGAAATCGTTGGTGAAGAACATTACAAAGTAGCTAGAGACGTTCAAAAGACGTTACAAAGATACAACGACCTTTTAGACATCATTGCGATTCTAGGAATGGACGAATTGTCTGATGATGATAAACTGATTGTCCATCATGCCAGAAGAATTCGTTTATTCTTATCTCAAAACTTCCATGTTGCGGAACAATTTACCGGTCAAAAAGGAAGTTTTGTCAAAGTTGAAGATACAATCCGAGGCTTTAAAGAAATACTTGCAGGAAAATATGACAATTTCCCTGAAGATGCATTCCGTTTGGTTGGAAGCATCGAAGAAGTCAAAGCAAAAGCAGCGAAAATGAAAAAATAAAGGAGGACGCTCGTGAAAATAGTCATCGTGACCCCTGATGGAGAACTATACAATGAAGAAGTGTCATTTGTCTTAGTCTCCAGTAAAAGCAACGGCGAGTATGGTATTTTACAAAACCATTTGCCGATCGCATCCACCATTGATACGGGATATTTAAAACTCGAACAAGGCGACTTGGTCTTTTATGTCGTTGTCATTGGCGGATTGCTTGAACATCACAATAATGTGATTACGGTCATCGCACAAGACGCTTTCATCGGACGTTCCAAAGAACAAGCATTTGAAAATTTGAACCAAATTAGACAATCAAGAATCGAAGACAACCGAAAACGTAACATTGAACTCATAAAAGCGGAACGCGAATTGAGAAAACAAATTCAACAGACAGGAGCGGGAAGTGTATAATGAAAACGAAAATGAGAGGCTTTGAAGTTGTTAAGGAGTATTTAGACAAAGAAATTCACCTACCCATGCGCAATACGACCCACGCGGCGGGATACGATTTTGAATCCGCTGAAACGCTTACGATTCCGGCTCACGGTATCGTTGCAGTTTCAACAGGAATCAAATCTTACATGCAAGACAATGAAGTATTACAAATCTATCCAAGAAGTTCGCTTGCGGTCAAAAGACATTTGATGTTGGTTAATTCCGTCGGGATCATCGACAAAGATTATTACAATAATCCTTCGAATGAAGGACATATTCAAATATTGTTAAGAAACTTTGGCGATGAAGACACGATTATCCAAAAAGGAGAACGTATAGCGCAAGGAATCTTCATGACGTTTCTTCTTTGTGACAATGAAAAGAAAAATGGACCGACACGTTTAGGTGGTTTCGGTAGTACTGGTTTATAATCAAATATGGATGCTCGAAACGATGTTTTCGAGCTTTGTTTTTTCTAAGATTTACCAAAAATCCAAACAAGGAATGGTAAATGAAGAATTCGGAGTTAAAAACACCCGAATCGAAGAATTTATGCTTGCTTTCAAGGATGAAATTTGATAAAATGTTTATGCCTTACAAAAATACACACACCATGGAGCAATAGAAGCCGTGAGCCGAATCGGTGGTTTCAGCGATGAAGTGGTGGAGGCAACAATCAAAATAGGAGGATTTACAAATGGGCATTATCTCAATGAAGGCTCTCCTCGAAGCAGGAGTGCATTTCGGGCACCAGACACGCAGATGGAATCCAAAAATGGCAAAGTACATTTACACATCTCGTAATGGTATCCACATCATCGATTTACAAAAAACAAGCGAATGCATCGACGTCGCTTACAAAGCAATGTTTGACATCGCTGAACAAGGCGGAAAAGTACTTTTCGTCGGTACAAAGAAACAATCTCAAGAACCAATTAAAGAAGAAGCTGTACGCTCTGGCCAATACTACGTTGACAAACGTTGGCTGGGTGGAACCATGACCAACTTCAAGACCATCAAGAAGTCAATCAAGAAACTTCAAGATCTTCACAAAATGGAAGAAGACGGCACATTCAGCCGCCTGCCAAAAAAAGAAGTTATCGGTTTGAGAAAAGAAATGGAACGTTTGGAAAAATTCTTAGGCGGTATCAAAGACATGAAGGGTGTTCCTCAAGCTTTGTTTATCATTGACCCAAGAAAAGAAAGAAACGCCATCCTAGAAGCAAGAAAACTTGGAATTCCGGTATTCGGAATCATTGATACGAATTGCGATCCTGATGATGTTGATTACATCATCCCTGCCAATGACGACGCTTTAAGAAGTGTTCGCCTCATCGTTGCAAAAATGGCTGATGCAGTCATCGAAGCCAACGGCGGATTGATTTTAACTGAAGAAGACGAAGACGATTCCGACGAAACAACGGAAGACGAAATCGAAGAAGAAGCTCCAGTCAAAGCAAAACCAGTCAAAGTTGAAGTGAAACCAGCTCCTGCAAAAGTTGAAGTGAAACCAACTCCAGCAAAAGTTGAAGTGAAAACTGAAAAGAAAGCGGAACCTGTCAAAACTGAAGTTAAAGTTGAAGTCAAACCGGAACCTATCAAAGTGGAAGTCAAGGCTCAACCAGTCGTAGAAGTCGCTGCTCCTGCAGTTGAAACAACCGACTATGAAGCCATGAACGTGAACGACTTAAAAGCTCTATGCAAAGAGCTTGGAATCAGCGGTTACTCCAAACTTAAAAAGTCAGAATTAATCGAAGAAATCAAGAAACAGAAATAAGAATGGGAGCCTTCGCTCCCTTTTTACAGAAACCAAAAATAGATTGAATTGAAAATCAAAATATGATAATATAATATTAGCGAAACAAGGAGGAATTATCATGCAAATCACAGCAGGATTAGTGAAAGACCTACGTGACAAAACAGGCGCAGGAATGATGGATTGTAAGAAAGCGCTCGTTGAGACTGATGGAAATATAGAACTAGCCATTGACTGGCTAAGAGAAAAAGGAATTGCCAAGGCAGCGAAAAAAGCTTCTCGTATCGCAGCTGAAGGTATTTGTGAAGTCGCAGTAAACGGAAATAAAGGAATTGTTTTTGAATTAAACTGCGAAACGGACTTTGTAGCCCAAAACGAAAAATTCGTTCACTTGGTTTCAAAGATTTCCGCTCAGCTTCTTAATAGTAATGCAACATCAGACGAAGAAGCGTTTGAAGTTTTGGTTGATGGAAAACCTTTAAGAGAATTCATTCTTGAAAGTGTCTCTTCCGTTGGCGAAAACATCTCGTTCCGTCGTTTTCAAACATTCGCAAAAACAGATGCGCAGACTTTTGGCTTTTACAAACATTTAGGTGGAAAAATCGCAACGATTACGATTATGAACGGTGGAGAATTCGAAACCGCAAAAGACATCGCAATGCATGTGGCTGCTTCCAGTCCTAAATACTTGTCTCAAGCGGAAATTTCAGCTGACGTGATTGAACACGAACGTGAAGTTTTGACAAAAGAAGCATTGAACGAAAATGCAGAATCCGCAAAACCGAAACCAGAAAACATCATCATCAAAATGGTAGAAGGCCGCCTCAATAAAAACTTGAAGGAAATCTGCCTTGTCAACCAACCATTTATCAAGAACCCTGACCAATCCGTAGAAGAATACGTGAAAAGTAAAGGCACTTCGATTGCTTCTTTTAAGCGTTTAGCAGTAGGAGAAGGCATCGAGAAAAAAGAAGACAATTTTGCTGAAGAAGTAATGTCACAAGTCAAATAATTCAAGGGACACTCGTGTGTCCTTTTTTTGAAGAAAAGGAGGGTTTCAACATGGACAAAAAACGTGTAATGATTAAATTGAGCGGCGAAGCACTCGCTGGCAAAAACGGAATTGGAATTGATCCATTAGTCGTCAAACACATTGCAAAAGAAATCAAAGAAGCCTATGACCTCGGAATCTGTGAAATCGGAATCGTCGTCGGTGGCGGAAACATCTTCCGTGGTAAACTCGCAACTGAAATGGGAATCGAACGGAGTTCCGCTGACTACATGGGAATGATTGGAACGATTTTGAATGCACTTGCACTTCAAAATTCCCTTGAAGCCATCGGTGTCGAGACTAGAGTCATGTCCAGTCTTAACATTCCTGAAGTTGCTGAGCCCTACATTCGTAGAAAAGCCATCTCCCATTTAGAAAAAGACTACATCGTTATTTTTGGAGGCGGAACAGGGAATCCTTATTTTTCAACCGACACTACCAGCGCACTTCGTGCCGCTGAACTCGGAGCTTCGATTATTTACATGGCAAAAAATGGAACCGATGGTGTCTATGACAAAGATCCTCAAACTTATCATGACGCCGTTAAGTTCAAGGAATTGACCAATCAAGAAGTCTTACAAAAACAATTACAAGTCATGGACTCAACGGCATCTGCCCTCTGTCATGACAATAACATCGACATTTACGTGTTCGACATGAACAAGGATGGAAACATCAAACGAGCTATTCTTGGAGAAGACATCGGCACGATAATCAATAACAAAAAGGAGTGAATCAAATGCCAGAAACAATTTTAATGGACGCCGAAGAGCGGATGGAACACAGTCTTTTAGCTTTACACAAGGAATTCGCAACCGTCAGAAGCGGTAGAGCGAATCCGAAAATGCTGGAACGGGTATCGATCGACTATTATGGTGTCGAAACCCCAATTAACCAGGTGGCTTCGATCTCCGTTCCTGAAGCAACTCAGATTTACATCAAGCCTTACGACAAATCTCTAGTTTCACACATCGAAAGAGCAATTTTCGGCGCAAATCTTGGAGTAACGCCATCCAATGACGGAATCGGAATCCGGATTTCTCTTCCTCCATTAACCGAAGAAAACAGAAGAGAATCTGTGAAGGTCATTCACAAGATGTCAGAAGATAATAAAGTTGCGATTCGTAATATTCGACGTGACGCCATTTCTCATTTCAAAAAAATGGAAAAAGAGAAACAACTGACCGAAGACGATTTGAAATACTATGAAGACGAAGTCCAAAAACTGACAGATAAATTCACACACAGGATTGACGAAGCCTTCCAAGACAAAGAAAAAGAAATCATGCACATATAAGACCAGCGATGGTCTTATATTTTTGATTGGCAGAAAATATTAGATATCTAATCAAAAATAGTGTATAATATTATCATTGAAGAAGGGTGAAATCATGTCAAAAAAATTAGAATCCATCACAATTCCCAAACATATAGCGATTATACTTGATGGGAATGGAAGATGGGCAAAAAAAAGACATATGCCAAGAACTTTCGGTCACCGCAAGGGTGTTGAAAATATTAAAACCATTGCACTTGAAGCAAATAATCTTGGAATCAAGGCACTTACCGTCTATGCTTTTTCCACAGAAAACTGGAATCGACCGGAAGATGAAGTGAATTATTTAATGACTTTGCCTTCTGAATTTGAAAAACAATTCAGCGGTGATTTTGAAAAATACGACATCCGAGTGATTTTCTCCGGAAGAAGAACGAAACTTTCCAACGAGAATCTTGTAATTATGAGAAGAATGGAAACCGATACTTTAAACCGATCTGGATTGATTCTTAACATCTGTTTTGATTACGGCTCCTATGATGAAATCACAGAAGCTGTGAAAGAGATATCAAAAGAGGTTCTGGATGGAAAAATATCTTATCAAGACATTGTACCTGACATGATTACAAAAAGACTTTCAACAAAGGAACTTCCTCCTCTTGATTTGTTAATCAGACCGAGTGGAGAACAAAGACTTTCTAATTTCCTATTATGGCAAGCTTCTTACGCTGAACTCTATTTCTGTGATGTATATTGGCCCGCCTTTTCAAAAAAAGATTTAGAAAAAGCAATCATGGAATTCAATCGCCGTGAACGAAGATTCGGTGAAATCAAAGGATAAATTATGAGACAAAGACTGTTGACGGCATTGATTATGGCTCTCGTCATGATCCCTATCTTAATCATAGGAAACACTTATCAGATCTTCAATCTGTTTTGTTTGGTTTTGCTTGTATTCGCCTCGATTGAATTTAGAAACATGCTCAAGAAAAGAAATGTTTTACCATTGTGGGTTGACGTTTTAGTCATCTTGTTAACAATCCTCGTCGGAGCTTCTGTCTATATGGATTTAAGCGATATTTCGACACAGTATTTTATTGTTGTCATACTCGGATCGATGCTGACATTATTCATGACTTGGATTATTGTCCCAGAGTTCAAATCCGCTGATTTTGGCGGAGCACTCATCAGCATTCTTTATATTTCTCTTGGATTTGCATCGATTGCATTGCTTCGAGACATGGGAATATACGTGCTGGTTTATATGTTGCTAGTGACAATGCTGACGGATACCTTTGCCTATCTATTTGGAATCAAGTTTGGTAAACACAGATTAGCAATCAACATCAGTCCAAAAAAAAGTATAGAAGGTGCAGTCGCAGGACTGTTCTTCGGAGGAATCCTTTCAACCGTATTTGCCTATTTCCTTCAAGTATTTGATTTCAATATTGGTTATGTTTTGATATTGTCGTTTGGATTATCCATTCTCTCCCAGATTGGAGATCTCGTCGCTTCGAAGTTCAAACGAGAAGCGGGAATCAAGGACTTTTCAAATCTATTTCCGGGACACGGAGGCGTCATGGATCGTTTTGATTCACTCCTCTTCTCCTCGGTTTATCTTGTCTTGTTATTTCTAATCATTGAGATGCTATAATGAAAAACATCTACCTCCTTGGCGCAACGGGTTCGATTGGGAGACAAACCCTTGAAATCGTCGACAAGTATCCATCCGAGTTTAAAGTCGTTACCTTATCCGCAAGGACAAGGATGGAAGACTTGATTCAATTGATTGAAAAATACAATCCGAAATTTTGTAGCGTGCAGTTCAAAAAAGATGCAGATCATCTGACGGACCGTTTTCCTGATATCGTCTTTGGATATGGTAAAACTTCTTTGATTCATGCGGCTACTTTTCAACCAAAAGATCGTGATGGCGTATTGATTAATGCTTTGGTTGGGATTGCAGGATTGCAACCGACTGTAGAAGCAATTAAAATCAAACGAAATGTATTGCTTGCCAACAAAGAAACACTGGTTGTCGGTGGTAGTCTAGTGATGGAACTAGCCAAAGAAAATCAAGTAGAAATATTCCCAATCGATTCAGAGCATTCAGCCATTTGGCAGTGCATGCAAAATGGCAAGAAAGAAGAAGTTTCCAAAGTAATCATCACCGCTTCAGGTGGAGCATTTAGAAACAAATCTTTCGAAGAATTGAAAAATGTCACAAAAGCAGACGCACTCAAACATCCGAACTGGACCATGGGTGAGAAAATAACGATTGACTCCGCAACAATGATGAACAAAGGTTTCGAAGTCATGGAAGCCATCCATCTATTTGGATTACTTCCCACTCAAATCGAAACCGTCATTCATCCGGAATCCATCATTCATTCGATGGTCGAATACATTGACCATTCAATCATTGCTCAAATATCGAGTCATGATATGAGACTACCGATTCAATATGCGATGTTCTACCCAAACAGAAAAGAATCCATCGTTGAATCGATTGATTTCGCAAAACTTTCAAGCCTTCATTTTGAAACAATGAAAGAAGAAAAGTATCCTTGTTTTCGACTAGCAATGGAAGCCATTCAATCAGGACACTCGATGCCTTGCGTATTGAATGCCGCAAATGAAGCGGCAGTCGACTTGTTTTTAAAAGAAAAAATAGAGTTTCTTGAAATTTCAAATATCATAGAAACTGAAATGAAAAAACATCAAGTCATTTCTAATCCTTCCCTTGAAGATTTACTAAGGATTGATTTAGAAGTGAAGGAAAACATCTATCATAATCATTAAGAATTGGAGTTTATAATTATGTTGCTAACAATATTAAGCACAATCGGAAACATCCTCTTGTTTCTTCTAATCCTGAGCATCGTCATCTGTATCCATGAATTAGGGCATTTGTTCTTCGCTAAGAGAGCAGGTATTTTATGCCATGAGTTTTCATTTGGAATGGGGCCACGAATCTGGAGTCGCAAAAAAGGCGAAACGACCTATTCCATTCGTTCCATACCGTTTGGCGGATTTGTTTCAATGGCAGGAGAAGAACTTGAAGCTGATGTATTGAAAATAGGGCAAAAAATACGACTTGGTTTCGACAAAGACGGTGAAGTAAAAAGAATTGTGACCAATGCTTCGAATGTAAATTTTGCAGATTTTCTCGAAGTGACTGTGGAACAATTCGACTTAAAAGGTGAAAATGATTCTCGTCTATACATCAATGAATATACCGTAAAAAGAGACGCATTTTATGTCTTTGATAAAAATACGGTTCAAATAGCTCCTTTTGATAGAAACTTCACATACAAGTCGAAATGGAATCGTTTCTTGGTTACCTTTGGCGGACCTTTGATGAACTTCGTGCTTGCCTTGTTCTTATACTTGTTCTTAGCATTCATGATTGGTGTTCCAAACCCCGCTTCGACGGTGATTGGAAGTGTATCTGAAGAAATGCCGGCTTCTGGAATTTTAATGCCTGGAGATGAAATCATCTCAATCAATGGGGTTCTTGTCGACTCTTGGACGAATGACGAATCTCTTCCATCCGTATCGACTGAACTTGCAAAATATATCGAAAATTCGGCTTTTGTTTTTGTTGTAAATAGAGATGGGACAGAAGTGACACTTGACCCTATCACACCACAATATATCTTTTACGGACTAGGGTTTGCGGCAGATACGACTTCTTCAGATCTTACCATCGCAGGACCACTCTATATCGACTCTGAACTGATGACCGGAGACATCCTATTATCCATTAATGGAACATCTGTCACAACTTGGCAAGATGTCATCACTTTGGCTTTTAATAATGTAGACGGTTCATCAGATGAAGATCCAACCCAAGTCACTGTGGATAGAGATGGGGACACTTTGACATTCTCTTATGTCACCTATGGTCAAGACGTACTCGATGCCATGGGGTATGATTTGTTCTATTCCAGAATCGGAATCGTCGCTACAAATCACTTCAGTTTCTTTGGTGGAATCGAAAGTGCATTCAAGAGTTTTGCGAATGCAGCTACATCAATTTATCAAACATTGATTCTTTTGTTTTCAAGCAATCAAGTTGGAATTTCAGACATGTCCGGGTTTATCGGAATTTACTCGATTACGGCAAACGCCGCTGCTCAAGGATTTTATAGTTTGATTAGTTGGGTCGCTTTGCTTTCCGTCAATCTAGGAATTGTCAATTTATTACCAATTCCGGCGCTTGATGGCGGAAGACTCGTCTTTATAGCATACGAAGCCATTACCAAGAAAAAGCCAAATCACAAAGTCGAAAATTGGCTTCACACCATTGCTTTCTTCTTATTAATCGCTTTACTGATATTTGTAACGTACAATGACATATTGAGGTTGTTCGGAATCAACTAAGGGTGAATCGGGTTAGGGAGAAATTCCTAACCCGTTTTCTTTCTCAAAACAGGGCTAAGAACCTGTTTTTTATCTTACATTTCTTTTTCAGGAATTTGGGCGAAAACAGGTAAATAATAGTTGACACAAGTATATCGGTATGATAAAATATAAAAGCGCGTGAGAAATGCGCGAAGTGAATAGGTCTTTGAAAACTGAACAGATGACAAAACAAACAAAAACCACAATTTGAGTAAGAAATAACATGAGTTAAGAAAAACTTTACATACAAATGGAGAGTTTGATCCTGGCTCAGGATAAACGCTGGCG
>JAHIVB010000017.1 GCA_018816905.1 Bacillota bacterium | reverse complement strand
CCCTGGGAGAAGTGGTCAAGTTGTGGGAGGAGATCCAGGATCTCGCCCAGCAGATGGGCACCATCGAGGGCAGCCGCCGGATGCTGCGCGAGCAGCAGGACGACCAGGCCCGCAACCTGAAGGTGCTGGGCGACAAGGGCAACCGTGACCTGCGCGCCAAGATCGAAAAGAGCCTGGGCGCCCTCTCCGACGACCTCGACAAGCTCAACCGCCGCTGGGTGGAACTGAACCTGCAGAAGGGCGAAAAGGAACGCCGCCTCCAGATGCTCTTCAAGGCCATCACTTTCAAGCGCGAAGAAGCGAAATAACCCCGGAAGAGACTGCGGAAAAGACTGAAGGGGAACGGAAAGGACAGATAAAGCAAGGGGAGTCTATACCACGGAACACACGGAACACGCGGAAGGGGACAAGGCGGCCCCAGTCAGACCAGTCTGACCAGTCTGAACAGTCCGACCCCACAGGGCCCGTTGCATTCCTTCGGGGACCGTACTACAGTGACTGCATGCCAATTCCATCTTGCATTTTCGGAAAAAGTCCAGTGCTGTTCTCGGTATTGCTGGCGACCCTGACCGCGGGTTGGGCCCCCGGATGCACGCCGGCCGACGAGGAGCCCACCACCCGCGGAGAGGACGGCCGCGTCCCTTCGGCAGCCGCCCGCGATCCTCGCTGGGCCACGCCGCTTCCGGGACGCCCGGGACTGCCCAACCTGCACCGGATCACGGACACCCTCTACCGCGGCGCCCAGCCGACCCCGGCGGGGTTCGCCGAACTGAAGAAAATGGGCATCAAGACGGTGATCAACCTGCGCGCAGTCCACTCCGACCGCGACGAGTTCAGGCGCGCCGGCGTGGAGTTCAACTACGTTCACATCTCCTTCAAGGCGTGGCACCCCGAGAAGGAGGACGTCGTCAAGTTCCTAGCCGTGGTCCGCGACCCCGCCAACCACCCGATCTTCTTTCACTGCCAGCACGGGGCAGACCGCACCGGCATGATGTCCGCGATCTACCGCATGGTCGTCCAGGGCTGGAGCAACCACGACGCCCTGACGGAGATGACCGACGGCGGCTATGGCTTCCACAGCGTGTGGCGCAACCTCGAGAAATACGTCCGCAAGTTCGACGCCTCGAAGTATCGGTAGCGATACCCCTCGAATTGACTGCCCACCGCATCTTCATTTTCAAAAGATGGTTCTGGAATAATCCGACATTCGAATTGTTTGGTATATGCGGAATTATTCATTTCAACACATCCTTGACATCTATCTATTCCACGCAGATACTTTTTCCGGAGTCATATATCGTGGAGAATGGTTTCTGGCAAGAAACTGCCGACGGACAAAAAAAGGTTGGTTCGGACAATCCGCCGTGGGTGGTCTTTCGCCTGGATGACCAGCGCTACGGCCTGCGCCTGGACCGGGTCCGGCGCTCCATCCGCGTGGTGGCCGTCGTCCCCCTGCCGGAGGCACCCGCCATTGTGCTGGGCGTCATCGATCTGGCCGGCGAGGTCCTCGCGGTCATCGACCTGAGGCAGCGCTTTGGCCACCCGCACCGGGAAATCCGCCTGACCGATCAACTCCTCATCGCCTGGACCGGCAGAAGAACCGTCGCGCTGCTCGTGGACGAGACCCTCGGCGTGATCGATGCCGCGCCCGAGAGCTACACCCCCGTCGACGATACCGTGCCCGGCGTGGGGTTCATCGAAGGCACCCTCCGCTGCGAGGACGGGCTGGTGCTGATCCACGATCTGGGGCGCCTGCTCTCCCTCGACGAGGAAGCCGCCGTAGACCATGCGTTGGAGGTTCTCAATCCATGAGCGTGGCCCTGGACAAAACCGTCTTCGCGGAGGTCAGCGCCCTGATCGCCCAGCGCATGGGCCTGCACTTCCCCGAGGACCGCTGGAACGACCTGGCCAGGGGCCTTGCGTCGGCCGGCTCGGAGCTGGGCTTCCGGGATCCGGTCCAGTGCCTGGGTTGGCTGCAGAGCGGGGATCTGTCCACGCATCAACTGGAGACCCTGGCCAGCCACCTGACCGTGGGAGAAACGTATTTCATGCGGGATCCGGCCAGCTTCGACTACCTCACCCGGGAGATCCTGCCCCCGCTGGTCAGCGCACGCTCCCTGACGAGCCGCTCGATCCGCATGTGGAGCGCCGGCTGCTGCACCGGCGAAGAGGCCTACTCCCTGGCCATCACCAGCACACGGGCCCTGGCCGGTTCCGGGCGGTGGAACCTCTCCGTGCTGGCCACCGACATCAACACGAAGTTCCTGTCCAAAGCCGTCGAAGGCGTCTACAGCTCGTGGTCCTTCCGTGGCACCCCGGCGTGGCTCACCGAACAGTATTTCTCCGCGATACCGGACAAGAAGCTGGCCCTCCATGATTCCGTGAAGAAGATGGTGGACTTCCGCTACCTCAACCTGGCCGCAGACGTGTATCCGTCCCTGCACAACCAGACCAACGCCATGGACGTGATCTTCTGCCGCAACGTCCTGATGTATTTCACCGTCGAGCACCAGCGGCGCGTGATCGAGGGTTTCTACAACTGCCTCGTCGACGGGGGGACGCTGTTGCTCAACCCGGCCGAGGCCGGCGCCTCGCTGCTGCCCATGTTCCACGTCGAGAACACCGGAGCGGTCATCGTCTGCCGCAAGTCCCCGCACAAGGGGAAACCCCCGGCCCGGTGGTTCCCGGAGACGACGCCTCCCCGGATGTCGCCATCCCCGGCACTGGTGTTCGAACCGGTCCTGCCGGCGATCCCCGCACCGCCGGTCCCCCCACCGCCGGCCCCGGCCGAGACCGTGCCGGCACCTGCGGCCATCACCGCCCCAGCGCCTCCCGTGGAGGATCCCCTGGAACAGGCGCGGATCTTTGCCAACCAGGGACGCCTCGCCGAGGCCCTCGCCGCCTGTGAAGTGGCCATCGCGGCGAACCGCACCAGCCTGCCCGCCTACCTGCTGCAGGCCACCGTTTGCGACGAACTGGGACAGGTCGACGAGGCCCTTGCCGCCTGGGGCAGGGTCCTCTACCTGGATCAGGATTTCATCCTGGCCCACCATGCGCTCGCTTCCATCTACAGGCGGCTCGGCAGGCCCAAGGAATCAGGCCGCCACCTGGCCGTCGCGCTGTCGCTGCTCTCCGCACGCGATCGCGGCGACCTCGTGCCCGAGTCCGGCGGCATCACCTGCGGGCGGCTCCTGGAGTCGGTCCGCGCCATGGCGGGAGGGTAGACCATGCAGGGCCGCACCATCGACTGGAAGGCCATCCACGTCCGCCTCGCGGCGGCGGAGGCGTCCGTGCGAGACGGTTCCCTGCAGGATCCGAAGGAGGTGCGCCGGATCCTCGAGGCCCGGGCGCGGGCGGCGGCCATCCCTCCGGCGGCCCCCGACGAGTCCGAGCGCCTCGAGGCGCTGGTCTTCTCCCTGGGCCAGGAGAGCTATGCCGTCGAGGCCCGCTTCGTGACCGAGGTCTGCGCGCTGCGCTCCCTGACACAGGTGCCCTGCACGCCCGCCGTCATCGCCGGCGTGATGAACCTGCGGGGCCGGATCCTGGCGATCCTGGATCTGCGCCGGTTCTTCGAGCTTCCACCCAAGGGGCTCACCGAGCTCAACCGGATCATCGTGATCGGGGACGGAGAAAACGAGCTCGGGCTGCTCGCCGACGCCATCGTCGAGGTGCAGCAGGTGCCCCTGGCCCAGTTGCAGGAGGGCCTGCCGACCCTCGGAGGCATCCGGGAGCGGTTCATCAGGGGAGTCAACGCAAACATGCTGGCCGTGCTCGACGGCGGCCTGCTGCTCGCCGACGCGAGCCTGAAAGTCAGCGGACAGCCGGTCCGCTGAGCTGACCTGGTCAGCAGAGGAGTCTTCCATGGGATGGTTCACCAACAGCAAGACACGCTCGAAGCTCGTCTTCGGATTCGGACTGATCCTGGTTCTTCTGGGCGTGGTCACCATCGTCGCCTACCAGGGCATGACCGACCTAAACCGCTCGCAAACAAACATGTTCGAGTTGGATTTCCAGAAGTCATTCAAAATGACGCAGATCCGAAGCCACATGAACCACCAGCGGGCCGACATGCTCGAACTGGTTTACAGCTCGGACAAGGCGCTCCACGAAGCCCGGAAGAAGGAGATCCTCCAGCGGGAGGAGGAAGTCAACACGCTCATGAACGAGATCGAAGAACTCGCCAGAAGAGGTACTGACCTCGAGGAACAGACCATTATCGGCCAGATCAGACAGACAATCGCCGAATTCCGGGATGGTCGTTTACAGATAATATCAATGATCGAACAAGGGAAACTCGATGAAGCACGGCTGTTCAGTTTAGGAGAGCAGGTGGACCGGACAGACAAGGTTCGCAACAAGGTGATGGAAGCCATCTCCCTGTTGGAGAAGAGGACCACCGCCACCGTGCGCCAATCCCAGCAGAGCGTCCGCGACAACCTGCGACTCTTCGGGATCGTCGCGGCCCTCGCCTTGTTGCTCGCATTCGTGCTGGTCTGGTTCCTCAACCGCCTGATCGCCGTTCCGCTTGGCCAGACGGTGCAGATGATCCAGGAGATGAGCCTGGGCAATCTGAACACCCGTCTGAAGATGGACCGCACTGATGAGGTGGGGCTCCTGGCCGCCTCAATGGACCAACTCGCCGACACCTTCCAGAGCATGGTACTGGAGGCGGACAAACTGGTGAAGGCTGCCGTGGCCGGCCAGCTCTCCACCCGGGGCGAGGCGGGCCGTTTCGAAGGCGTCTACCGGGACATCGTCTCGGGTGTCAACGACACCCTGGACGCCGTGATCGGTCCTTTGACCGTCGCAGCCAACCACGTGGACCGGATCGCCCGCGACGAGATCCCGCGACCCATCACCGAGACCTTCAACGGAGACTTCAACCTGCTGAAGATCAACCTCAACAAGATGACCGACAACCTGCGCAACCTCAATCGGGAGCTCCAGGGGGGGTTCGGCGTGCTCGCCTCTTCCTCCACCGAGATCCTGGCCACCGTGTCCCAGGTCGCCGCCGGCGCGACGGAGACAGCCACGGCCGTGAGCGAGACCAGCACCACCGCCGAGGAGGTCAAACAGACCGCCCACCTCTCCAACCAGAAGGCCCGGATGGTCCAGGAGAGCGCCCAGAAGGCCTCCATCGTCTCCGAGGCGGGTCGCAAGGCCGTCGCCGACACCCTGGACGGCATGAACCGCATCCACGAGCAGATGGACACCATCGCCCAGAGCGTCGTGCGGCTCTCCGAGCAGGGACAGACCATCGGCGAGATCATCGCCACGGTCAACGACCTCTCCGAGCAGTCCAACCTGCTGGCCGACAACGCCGCCATCGAGGCGACGCGGGCCGGCGAGTACGGCCGGGGCTTCGCCGTCGTGGCCCAGGAGGTCCGGAGCCTGGCCGAGCAGTCCCGGCAGGCCACCGCCCAGGTGCGCTCCATCCTGATGGAGGTCCAGAAGGCGACCAGCGCCGCGGTGATGTCCACCGAGCAGGGGACCAAGGCCGTGGCCGCCGGCGTCCGGCAGGCCACCGAGGCCGGCGAGTCGATCCGGGCGCTCACCGTCAGCGTCGCGGAGGCGGCCCAGGCGGCCACCCAGATCGCCGCCTCGAGCCAGCAGCAACTCGTGGGCATGGACCAGATCACCTCAGCGGTGGCCAACATCCGCCAGGCGACCATCCAGAACGTGGCCGGCACAAGGCAACTGGAGACGTCGGCCCAGAGCCTGCAGGAGCTCGGGGGACGGCTGAAGACGCTGGTCGAACGACAGCGGTTGGAGAGTTAGCCGGCATGGACAAGAAGAAAGAGGAGTTTCTGGCGCGGCTGCGGGAGACCTTCCGGGTCGAGGCGTCCGAGCACCTCGAGGCCATCACCGCCGGCCTGCTCGAGATCGAGCGCTGCGAACCCGCGCAGCGCAGGGCGGTCGTCGAGCGCATCTTCCGGGACGCCCACTCCCTCAAGGGCGCGGCCCGCTCCGTGAGCCTGACGGGCGTGGAATCCCTGTGCCAGGAGCTCGAGAACATCTTCGCTGCCATGAAGCGCGAGGACCTCGTACTGTCCGAGCAGACCCTCGACGCCATCCACCAGGCCATCGACGTCCTCTCCGCGATCTGCAAGTCCCCCGGCACGCCT
>JAHIVB010000005.1 GCA_018816905.1 Bacillota bacterium | reverse complement strand
CTGAAGGTGCTTCTGGAACCCTTACTATTGAAGGCTGGGATTACGTATCATAGTCATTGAATGATCGTAATAAAAGAAATTCACCACTGTGTTATTGGAACTAACACAGACACAACATAATTATGACCGTCTATTCCGAATCAAGTAGGAATAGACGGTTTTTTTATTAACGGTCCAATCTTACAAATATTTAATATATTTATGAATGAAAATCTATTTTATTTATTTTTTCGATTTAAAAATTGTAATTTCTATCAATTTAAAGTAAAATAAATTATGCTCAATTTCAAAGGAGGAAGTCCATGATATTTGGAAAACACGTAAATCAGTTCTACCTAAAATACGGATTCTTCTTTCTTTTAGGGATTGCTGCACTCATCACGGTCGACTTTGCACAATTGATTATTCCGGAGATTACCGGTAGCATTATTGAGGGACTTGAATATTCCACTTTGACTGCGGTCGCACTTCAAGATCACATGATCCGATTGATTATGATAGGACTAGTCATCATTGTAGGAAGATTCTTTTGGCGGATTTTTATATTCGGTACTTCTAGAAGAATTGACTTTGAACTAAGGAATATGATGTTTTCTCATGCAGAAAAATTAAGCCAACATTACTACCAAGGAAAAAAATCTGGTGGATTGATGGCTCTTTTCATTAATGACTTAAATGCTGTCCGGATGGCTTTCGGCCCAGGAATCATGATTACTTTCGATATATTTGCTTTGGGTGGTTTAGCATTTTTCAAGATGTATCAATTGGATTCAACCATTACTTTGTTTGCAATTGTACCTGTTATAATGATTGCGGTTATTGCTACATTTGTATCTAAAATAACCGGTCGTAAATTTAAAGCAAAACAAAAAGCGTTTGAAAACATGTCAGACTTCACTCAAGAAAACTTTTACGGTATCAGTGTGGTCAAAGCTTTCGTTAACGAGGTTAGAGAAATCAGAGCGTTTGCTGCTATCAACAAAGATAACCAAGAGAAAAACGTATCCTTCATTAAAGCTTCTACCTTGCTACATGTTTCGATTGAAATGTTTATTACAATGATCCGAATTATGATGTTAGGCGTCGGCGGATATTTAGTTTATAAGACAGCTTCATCGGACTTTTCGATTGGAGACTTGACAGTATACATTGCTTATTTTGGAGCATTGATTTGGCCAATGATGGCAGTTGGAAGATTGATTAACATGCACTCTCAAGCAAAAGCTTCTTTACAAAGAATCAATGAGTTTCTAGATACTCCAATTGAAATAAAAGATGAAGTAGGAGCCATCGAAATTCCGAAAACCGAAGGTAAAATCAAGTTCAATCATCTTTCGTTTTCCTATCCCGGTTCAGATAAATTAGTATTAGAAGATATCGATTTCGAAGTAGAAAAAGGACAGACAGTAGGAATCGTTGGCAGAACAGGTTCCGGTAAAACAACGCTTGTGGATGTGATGTTACGTCTATATAATTTGAACCCGGAATCCCTTTATATCGATGGGGTTGACATCATGAAAATCCGAATTAAACAGCTAAGAGATTCAATCGGATACGTTCCTCAAGATAACTTTATTTTTTCTGATATCATTAAGAACAACATATCATTTGCGCTAGATATTGCAGATTCTGATTTGATTGAGCAAATGGCCAAATATAGCGATGTCCATGATAATATAAATGACTTTCCAGAGCGTTATGATACCATGGTTGGAGAACGAGGAGTGACTCTTTCGGGAGGACAGAAACAACGCATATCCATTGCTCGAGCTCTTCTAAAAAACCCGAATATTCTGATTATGGATGATTCCTTTAGTGCGGTTGACACGAAAACCGAAGAAGAAATTTTAGGAAATTTACGAGAGTTACGTAAAGGCAAAACAACACTCATTATCGCACACCGAATTTCAACAATTAAGAATGCTGATAAAATTGTTTTCCTTGAAGAAGGTAAGATTAAAGCAGTTGGAACTCATCAGCAACTCCTTTCCTCTTCAAAAGAATATTTAGCTATGGTCATACGTCAACAACTCGAATCTGAAATCGAGAGGGGTGACGAAGATGCCTAGGAATTTTGCTGATATCGATACCGTTCGCACCATGAAAGATTCAACGATTGTAAAAAGACTATTACTATATGCCAAACCTTTTATAAAGGAATTAGTTGTTGCTTTTTTCTTGGTCGTTATTGTCGTAGGTCTAGACTTAATTGGTCCTTTGTTTATGGCGAAAGTTATCGATGAACTCGGAAACGAAAACATTGTTTTTTCGAGAATCATTGTCATCGTATTGCTTTATTTTGGTGTGCTCATCATCTCAACTTTCGTTTCCTATAAACAATCCATCTTACTTCAAACCACGGGTCAAAAAATCATATATGACATTAGAAAAGATGTTTTTAATCACATTGAAACCTTGTCCATCTCTCAATATAATAAAATTCCAATTGGAAAACTGGTCACCAGAGTGACATCCGATACCGATACTCTTAATCAGCTTTATACAGATGTCATCATTAACCTATTTAGAAATATCATTACGATTGTCGTTGTATTCATCATCATGTTTGTGATGGATTTCAAATTAACTTTATTATTATTAATTATTGTTCCTTTCATCTATGTTTCATCCTATATCTTTAGAAAGTATTCAAGATCCGCTTATAGAAAAGTTAGAGCGAATGTATCTGTCATTAACGGATTTCTTTCTGAACATTTATCAGGAATGAAATTAATTCAAATCTTTAACCGCGAAGAAAAGAAGTTCCAGGAATTCAAAGATAAAAACGTAGTGTTGAATCGAAGTTATATTCGTCAAACATTGACTTTTAGTTTATATAGACCGTTCATGTACTTGTTGTATGTTGCTTCTTTGGTCATCATTTTTTGGAGAGGGTCTCTTGATGTCATGTCAGGTGTCATTACCTTTGGTATTTTGTTTGCGTTCACGCAATACATCTCTAAATTCTTTGGACCAATCCAAGATCTTGCGGAAAAGTTCGATGTCTTGCAATCAGCATTTACATCTGGAGAGAGAATATACAACATTTTGGATACCGTTCCAACCGTTCAAGATCAAGAAGATGCTCTAGAAATGGCTTCTCTAAAGGGAAAAATCGAATTCAAAAATGTATGGTTTGCCTATAATGAAGGCGATTGGGTATTGAAAGACGTCTCTTTTGTTATTCAGCCAAAAGAAACCATGGCTTTGGTTGGTGCAACCGGGTCAGGGAAAACAACCATCATTCAATTGATTGTACGAAATTATGATATTCAAAAAGGTCAAATATTAATTGATGACGTAGATATCCGGTCTATCAAACTATCATCCCTCCGGAAAAAGGTTGGGCAAATGCTTCAAGATGTGTTCTTGTTTTCCGGAACGATTGAATCTAACATAAGACTTAAAAACGATGAAATTTCAGATCAAGAAATTCTTGATGCTTGTCATTATGTAAATGCCGACTGGTTCATCAATAAGTTAGAAAAAAAATACGATGAACCGGTGAGAGAAAGAGGTAACAATTTTTCAGCAGGTCAAAGACAATTGTTGTCCTTTGCACGTACTTTGGTTCATAAACCTTCTATTATGATTTTAGATGAGGCTACTGCAAATATCGATACTGAAACCGAAGAATTAATTCAAGAATCCTTAAGCAAAATGATGAATATATCGACAATGATTATCGTTGCTCATAGATTGTCGACGATTCAGCATGCCAACAAGATTATTGTTATGCAAAAAGGTAAAATCATCGAAGAAGGTAATCATCAAGAGTTACTAAAACATAAAGGCCATTATTATCAACTATATAAACTTCAATATGACCAAGGTAGTTTGTTAAATCATAGCGATATCGAATTAATAGAATAATTTTTAATTTTTTGAGGACGAGATATTTTCGTCCTTTTTTTCAACCCCTTGTATCAATATTAAATTTATGATAAAGTAAATTATATTTAAATTCTTGAAAGGGGGATGCTATTCATATGAGTTCAGCGTGTGGAAATATTGCTAGTCTTGGAATGATTTACTTTTCTTTGGCGGGAATTGGGTTGTTTGCATTTGTTCGATTCATGAAACGGTTTTTATAGGTAAAAATGTTCATAAGAAAAATATAGAAAATGCGGCTTGCATTTTCTTTTTCTAACCCTCCATAAACTCATCGTTATGTGGTAAAATAGAGAGTGAGGAGGGATATTATGAAACGAATATTTATTTTAGTTGCACTTTTTATATTAGCAACGTTTGTTTATACGATTTCGCTTCTGCAATATATCTACATATCCTCCCTAAACCAAGTATTTCCTAGAGGAATTATCCTCTATATTGCCGAAGCATTTCTTTGGTTAATTGCTTTGATCATTGCTGTTCGAATTTTACTCAAACAAACATACGCATACAATAAAAGCCACTGGATTATTATCATTTTGATGAATCCATTGCTCGGAATCTTGCTTTACATCTTTTTTGCAAGAGATTTTGCGACTAGAAAGTTTTATAAAACACGACCTCTCATCGCTTCCAAAGCATTTTTGGGACTTGAAGAAAATACGTTTCCGAAATATGAAGAACACCCGTACGGAGAAATATTCAAATATATTCATGAGACTTCCGGACGGAGCGTTTATGAAGATGACACCTTTGTTGAAGTGCTAAATAATGGAGATGAGTTTTTCCCAAGACTGGCACATGAATTGAAACTAGCCAAAGATTACATCCTTATGGAGTTCTATATTGTAAAAAACGATAATATTGGAAGAAAAATTCTCGACATCCTGAAAAACAAAGCACAACAAGGTGTTGAAGTCCGACTGATTTATGATCACTTTGGTAGCAACAAACACCTAAACAAGAACTATATGAATTCTTTGAAGGAATCCGGTGTCAAGTTTTTAGCTTTTGATCCTCAGTCGGTTTCTATGATGAATAGTAATCTTAATTTTAGAAATCATAGAAAAGCTACTATTATTGACGGACATATTGGTTTTATGGGCGGAATGAATTTAGGAGACGAATACAATCATGAATCGCCTAAATTTGGATTTTGGAGAGATACTCACATTTTAATTATAGGAAACGGTGTGACATCGATTCAAAATGTTTTCATCAAAGACTGGTATTATATAAGTAACGAGGTATTGGATTACAAGATGGATAAATCAGACGAACACTTTCCAGGAATGTTTTCGGTCCTCGAATCTGGGCCAGATTTTGAAAACGGATTAATTCGAGATGTATATATTAAAATGATGTTCAGGGCAAAAAGGTCGATTAAAATAGTCACTCCTTATTTAATCATCGAGCCAGAAGTAATGAGTGCCATCAAAATTGCTTTGAAGAGCGGAGTTCAAATCCAACTTCTTGTTCCAGGGCTTCATGATTATGTGATGGTCGGTTTCGCAACTCAATCATATTACGAGCAATTATTGACAATGGGAGTAAAGATTTATGAGTATAGAAATCATTTTGTTCATTCAAAGATTTTGATAATCGACGACGAAATCGGAAGTGTAGGAAGCGTCAATTTCGATCCCAGAAGCTTCCACCTCAATTTTGAAGTTACCGGAGTATTTCAAAATGAGGCAATCAGTAAACTGGTTCAGTCATTCGAAAACGATTTGACGAAATCGGATGAAATCATACTTGAAAAATGGAAAAAACAAGGATTGATGAAGAGAATTATCCAAGGATTATTCAATTTATTCAGCCCAATTTTCTAGAAAGGTAGAATACTATGTCGTTACCAGAAATTTTAGGAATTATCAGTGTACTTTTGTTAGCCGTGAGTTTGACATTCATTGTCCTTGTCTATTTCAAAAAACAGGGTTCTGTTCATTTGGAAGATCATTTTGAAGGGCTTGAGGATTCGCTTCGAAAAGAAGTTGAAGAGATTAAAACAGCGATGACAAAATCGCTCTTTGAATCAATGATTGAATTTAATAATGGTGTGAATAAACAACTGATGGAGTCTGCTTCGAAATCCGGAGAGAACATTACCGAATTTCGAATCAATGTAAATAACGCCCTAGGAGAATTTCAAACCAAAATCAATGAAAAACTATCGTTCGATTTCAAAGGATTGACCGCAGAAATCAATGAAAAGATGATGCAAATCAATCAAAAAGTAGAAGAACGTTTGTCTAAAGGATTCAGTGAAACCAACCAGACTTTTGTCCAAATTGCCGAAAGAGTTAAAGTCATCGATGATGCTCAGAAAAAAATTGAGGGACTTTCTACTGAAATGATTGGACTTCAAAATATATTAAGCAATAATCAAGCCAGAGGTTCATTCGGTGAATATCAACTGAACCAAATCTTGAATAGCGTTTTTGGAGATAATCCTAAATTATATCGTACACAATTCACAATCAAGGAACCAGTAGGAAAACAAGAATCTGTCAGAGCGGATGCGGTTGTTTTTATGCCCGAACCTAACGGAATGCTTGCTATTGACTCGAAATTTCCTTTTTCATCCTATTCTAAATTACTTGATAACAATGAGTTATCTAAGGACGAGGAATCCAAATTAATTTCTTCTTTTGGTATGGAAGTGAAAAAACATATTACAGATATATCATCTAAATACATCATCCCTGGAAAAACAGCACCATTTGCATTGATGTTCGTGCCTAGTGATGGAATTCTAGCCCTTCTTCATTCAAAATTATTAAATGTTATTGAATATGCGAGAGAGAAACGAGTAACCATTGTTTCTCCTTCAACCGTCATTCCTCTATTTTCAAGTTTTAATGCTTTGATTAAGGATTACGAAATATCTAAAAATTCAAAGGAAATTAGAAAACAAATTTCTCTTTTACAAAAAGATTTCCGTCTATTTGATCAAGAATGGAAGAAGTTAAATACCAACATTCAGGGTTTGACAAAACAGAGCGATACCGTGAACAATCGAGTCGATAAAATCACTTCCAAATTTGAAACCATCAAAGAAGTGGACTTCCAAGAGGACTCTGAAGACAATGAAGAAATGCTAAAATAATGAGATATTCAGCACCTTTGAGTAAATTTGGCTTGCATTTTAAAAAGATGCATTGTATAATGTTTTTAGTATCAAAAATATTTTAAGGAGAAACAAATGAACGGAACAGTAAAATGGTTTAACGCAGAAAAAGGTTATGGATTTATCACTGATGAAAATGGCAAAGATATTTTCGCACATTATTCAGCAATCAAAGGCGACGGGTACAAAGCTTTAGAAAACGGTCAAGCAGTTAGCTTCGACGTAGTTGATGGAGCAAGAGGACCTCAAGCTGCAAATATCGAAAAATTATAATTGATAAAAACTGTAGATTAGCCGGGAAAAGAACACTTTGAGTGTTCTTTTTTTACAAATAGAATACAAAAACAGATACTTGTCTCTTTTGAATCCTCTTGTAAAAATGGTTCTTTTCTCATATAATATGATGGAGAGAGAAAGGATGTATGAAATGAAAATATACAATACCTATACATCTTCTTTGGAAGAGTTTGTCCCAATCCATGAAAACCAAGTTTCCATTTATGTTTGTGGACCCACCGTTTACAATTACATTCACATCGGAAATGCTAGACCCGTTGTTGTTTTTGACACCGTTAGAAGGTATTTTGAGGCACAAGGATACAATGTATTGTTTGCGTCCAATTTTACGGATGTTGACGACAAGATTATCTTAAAGGCCATCGAAGAAGGGAAAACAGAACTAGACGTCAGTAATTTCTTCATCAACGCATTTTTAAATGACCTTCGCTCTTTGGGATGCTATACGGATTACTTGCAACCGAGAGTCACGGATTTCATTCAGGAAATCATTGCATATATCGACAATTTGGTGAAGAAAGGCTACGCATATGCAGTGGATGGAGACGTCTATTTTCGTGTTTCGAAAGTAGATGAATACGGGAAACTCTCCAATCGAAAACTGGATGATTTGATTAGTGGAGCCAGAGTTGAAGTCAATCTTAAAAAGGAAAGCCCATTAGATTTTACCTTATGGAAGCATACCGAAACCGGTATTGCATGGAATAGCGACTATTCAAGCGGAAGGCCGGGATGGCACACTGAATGTTGTGTGATGATTGACCATCTGTTTCATGAAAAAATAGACATTCATGGTGGAGGATCCGATTTGGTCTTTCCTCATCATGAAAATGAAATTGCGCAATCAATTGCGACCAACCATCATGAACTTGCACATTTTTGGATGCATAACGGAAGACTCAGCATGGATGCAGAAGGAAAGATGAGCAAAAGCGAAGGAAAAGTAGTATGGGTCAAAGACTTACCAGGAAACCCCCTCTCTTTTAGACTATATTTGCTGGCCACCCATTATCGTTCACCACTGAATTTCAGTTATGATCACCTGGAAACTTACGCCAAAGAACTTGATAAGATGTTTAATACGATGTCTTCTTTGAATCGAACCCTTGATCTTTCAGATGAGTTGGAAGAATGCAAGGTCATCGACTCTACCTTGGTTGGGTTAAGAACAAGATTTGATGAGGCGATGTCTTTAGACTTTAACACACCGAATGCTTTGACCGAACTTCAAGCGCTGATCAAACTAATCAACCAGCTTCTAAGACAAAAAAAGGAATTTGGCTTGTTGAAAGAATCTTTGACTCTTGCGAACTATATGATGTCCATTCTCGGAATTAAAGTTGAATACACTCCTCTTACAAAAGAAGACAAATCCTTATATGCTCAATGGGAAAAAGCCCGAGCTGAAAAAAACTTTGCAAAAGCGGACGAGTACAGAGCTCTTTTGCAAGATAAAGGAATCATATGATTCAACAAAGTGGGTTGACTTTAGCATATTTGGGCGATGCATATTTTGAATTGGCTATTCGCAAACATCTCATTGAAAAAGGTCATACTAAAGTAAATGATTTGCATCAATATGCCATTCAGTTTACATCTGCAAACGGACAAGCAAAAATAATACAGAAACTTTTAGAGTCTGAACTCACCGAGTTTGAGGTTGATACTTTTAAAAGAGGAAGAAATGCCACTTCAACCCATAAACCAAAAAATGCAGATTTGACGATATACCGTGCAGCTACTGGATTTGAGTGCCTCTTGGGGCATCTTTATCTAGACGGACGATTGGATAGACTCGAATTTTTGATTCAAAAAAGCATAGAGATTATTGAAGAACTCCGGAATAATTCTTGAGTTCTTTTGTTTGTAAATTGCCAATATTTCTCAAAAAGAAAACACATGAACTATGATATAATGGAAGTGGTGATAAGATGAGTATACAAATCTATGGGAAGAATCCCGCATTGGAAGTCTGTAAATCTGAAAAGAAAATATTCAAAGCCATTTTAGTCGAAGGTTTTCATCACGAATCTTTGCCTTTGTTAAGACAAAAACAAATACCTATTGAGTATTTGTCAAAATCAGAATTCGGAAGGCTATTTCCTTCAAGTTCGCAAGGAATTGTACTTGAAATCGAAGATTATAAAACTTATTCTTTAGAAGAATTGGTTCCAACTCTCGATCTATCTAAAAATCCTTTTTTATTGATGCTTGATGAAATTGAAGATCCTCATAATCTTGGAGCGATTATTCGAAGTGCTGAAGCGGGAGGAGTGGATGCCATCATCATTCCGAAAAACAGAAGCGCAAAATTATCTGCCACCGTTGCTAAAACAAGTGCCGGAGCCATTGAACATGTCAAAGTAGTTGAAGTGGTCAATTTAACTTCAACCATAGAAAAACTAAAAAAAGAAGGTTTTTGGATTGTGGGTACAGATCTTTTGGCAGAAGAAAATTATCAAAAGATTTTTATCGACCGCCCTTTGGTTTTGATTATCGGTTCAGAAGGATTTGGAATCAGAAGACTAATTAAAGAACACGCTGACCTCAACGTTAAAATACCAATGGTCGGTAAAATGAATAGTCTCAACGCCTCCGTCAGTGCAGGAATTCTCATCTTTGACATTTTAAGAAGAAAGCAGGGATAAATTTGGATTTTCGCAAATACAATGACCATGAAATCATTTTCTTGATTCAAGAGGGGAACGAAGAAGCGCTCTCATTGATGGAAGAAAAGTATAAGTTGTTGATTGCGAAAAAAATTTCTAAATTCAACCTGGGATATGAATATGACGACGCATACCAAGAAGGATTAATCGTCTTGGTCCGCTCTGCACAAAGATTTAAGCCCGTTTTTAATAAGTCATTCACCAGATATTTTGAAATGAATCTTGAAAATCGCTTTATTTCGATTGTAAGGTCGAAGAGAAGATACTTCAAATTTCTTTCTGAAAAATCACCCATGCTTGTTGAACACGAGGTTCATGAACAACCAAAACTATATTTTACAAAACAGGATTTCGATGATTTCGTTTCATTGCTTTCATCGTTCGAAAAAACGGTCTTTGAACAAAAATTTTTTAATGAACTAGAAATTGAAGATATCGCAAGTCTCCTTAATTGCGACACTAAAAAAGTGTATAATGCAATCGACAGAATCAGAGCGAAACTAAAAATGCATTTAGCGTAATGATTTTCTTGACAAATAATGCATTTTTTGATACATTTAATAAAGCAAGTGAGTTGATAATATGAATCAAAAAGCGATATTGATATGCCAAGAATGCTTATCAAGAAATTATGAAATCAAAAAAGACAATACTCGGACCGTTCGGTTTGAGGCAATGAAATATTGTAAGAAGTGCAAAAAACATACACTTCACAAGGAAAGTAAGTAGGAGGCTATCATGGCTGAAATTGAAAAAAAAGCGAAAGTCGCGAAAAAAGAAAAAGTAGAAAAAAGACCTAAATTCACTCCTGAAGAAAAACATTCAAGAGTACTCGAGATTCTTAAAAAGGAATATACAATTGAAAACTGGTTGTTGGCAGTGTTATCTCCAGTCTTAATTTTATATGGAGTTTATATCACGATTGGAAAATTTGGATCTGTTGATTTGACAGCCATTTTAGGAAATTCAGGAATTGGATTTATCGATTTCTTCTTCCAAACCGATTTGGCAAGAACCATCGTTGGGATAGTTCTTATGGTGATTGGTTCGCTTGTCATCATCTATTTGTTATTACCAATCCTCAGACCTAGTTACCAAGAATTAAAAAAAGTAACTTGGCCAACCGCAAAGCAACTCGGTACCGATACTTCAAGAGTATTTGCTTTCTTCGTTTTCTTAATGGTACTCTTTACACTTTACGGATTCGCATTAGATCCATTATTCAAATGGCTTTACAGTCTGTAAGACCATAAGGATAAATAATGGACACTACAAAGCGTTTATGGTATATTGTTCAAACCTATTCCGGTAAAGAGAATTCGGTGAAAGACAATATCCTTAGAAGAATTGAAACCATGGAAATGGAACACTTGATTTTTCAAGTGATGATTCCAGAAGAATTAAGAACCGAAAAGAAAGCTGACGGTTCAACCAAAGAAAAAATGGTCAAGATGTATCCCGGGTATGTTTTTATCGAAATGATTGTAACCGATGATTCTTGGTTCGTTATTCGAAACACTCCTGGAGTTACTGGATTTTTAGGTAGTAGCGGAGGCGGAACAAAACCGATTCCATTGATGCCTGATGAAATCAATCCAATTTTGAAACAATGTGGATTGTTGCAGGTTCAAAAACTGAATGCGAAACCGGGTCAAAAAGTCAAATTGGCTGCGGGAGCATTCGCTGGACAGATTGGATCCATCGATACGATTGATAATGAAAAAGGCAAAGTTGTCGTACTGGTAGACATGTTTGGAAGAAAAACGCCAATCGAAATGGATTTTGCTGAAATAGAAGTACTTTAAAGGTTGTTAAGAAATAGACATTTCGTCTAGGCTTAACAGCCTTTTTTTTGAGAAAATTATCGTTTGTATGATGATAATGTATCAAATTTAGTTTTTTTGAGATTGATTAATTTGGTATAAATCAAACCAGAAAAAATGCATACTATTTTCGAAATTGATATCTGTTTTCTTATTTTTGTAAGTATGATATAATTTATATGACTTTACGGAGGTTATTATGATAAAACTTGTTAATGTTTCGAAGTACTATAATTCAAATAACGTTATCGCTCTAGGGTTGAGAAAAGTCAATCTAGAATTACATGTTAACGAATTTGTTGCCATCGTAGGAGAGAGTGGGTCCGGTAAAACAACATTACTGAACGTCATTTCAGGTATAGATTCGTATGAAGACGGAGAAATGTACATCAACGGAGAAGAGACTTCTTACTTTTCTGTAGTAGAAATGGAAAATTACCGTAAAAAGTACATTGCTTTCGTTTTCCAAAACTATAATTTAATCGATGCCTATACGGTTCTTCAAAACGTTGAAGCGCCTTTGATTTTATCGGGATATCCGAAAGAAAAGATTCGATCTCGCGCTTTGGAAATCATAGAGAAAGTTGGCTTGACAAAACATATTCATCATAAGGCGACGAAACTATCCGGTGGACAAAAACAAAGAGTTGTCATTGCAAGAGCTCTTGCAAAAGATTGTCCAATCATTGCCGCCGATGAACCAACAGGAAATCTAGATAGCGTATCCGCTAGACAGATATTGGAATTGCTACACGAAATATCAAAAGAGAAACTAGTAATCATGGTCACCCATGATTTCGAACAAGTGAAGGAATTTGCCACAAGAAGAATTCGTATTTTCGACGGAGAAATCGTTGAAGATCAAGATATGGTCAAGGTTGAAAAAGCAAACCTACCGGTCATTCCAGATGAAGAAAAAAGAATCAAGTTTTTAGAATTCGTTAAAATGGCGCTTCGAAATCTTGTGTCTGTGCCTAAGAAAACCTTGTTGATGATATTAGTGTTTTCTTTCTTTGCTTTTTTCGTTGCCCTGTCATATGGGTCTTTTAACGTCACAATGTCTGATGTATCTTTTAATTACAACTATTATTTTCAAAATACAAGTATATCCAGAATGATTGTAAGAAAATCGGATAAAACTGCTTTCTCACAAGCAGATATCGATGAACTTCTAGCGCTAGGAAAAGTGCAAACGGTCATTCCGTTCGATTATCTTCTCGACCAATCAGTTTCTCTTGTGTCGGAATATGATCCTAATCAACCTTATGACACTTTATATCTTGATTGTTTATTGCTTCCCTCAAGTGTGCTTGAAGATGAAACAGTTTTATTTGCCGGAAGAATGCCTAGAGACGATTCTGAGATTGTCCTTGCATTGACTTCGGATCGCCTTGAGAATATAGACGATTATTTAAACAAAACCTTGTTTGAAGGGTATTATTATGATGAAGGCACAGCCTCAGATCAAGCATCCTATACGGTTGTAGGTGTTGTGGACGTCGCAAACATTTATATGGATTTATCCAACAGCTACAGCGGAGCTTATGCTTTATTCGATGATGCGACTTTTGAGTCAATGTCATACCAAGCCTATTTCTCTTATGTTTCAGAAACGTCTTTTGTCGGAATAGATAACGAATCTCAGTCCGTCAGCTTTGTAGGAAGTTTAGGATATTATCCTTTCATGGTGGACGAATCCGTTGCCGACAATATGCTTATCATGCCTGAGTATTTCTATGAAATTGAATGTGATAGTACAACGTACTGTGAGGCAACAGGCACTCTTGCATACGCAGATTTTTATCAAGAAACTGAAATTGAAGATTTTACGATTCGGTATGGGCTCTATAATTTAGGAAATTTCGATTATAAAAACTCATTTATCAGAGTGAATTCAAACACTTTGGAAAGTATGATTTACGATGAAATATTCCAAGTAAGCGTGATTTCAAATACCGATTTAGGCGTCAATACTTTAGTTGATGACATCAGTAAGATAGATAAGACTTTATTGACTGCTAAATACAAAGTTTTTTATCCTTTCGAATCAAATGCTTCTGATGATTTTACAGGATTATTAATCCTGCTTCAGACAATTGGAATGATTGCACTGCTTGTTGTGACCGTAACAGGATCCACTTTGATTACTTATGTTATTTTCAAAGCGATTATCAATACCAAACTTCACGACTACGCTATATTTAGAACCATAGGCGCAAATCAAAACATGATTCAATATTTCATTTATCTTGAAAACCTGTTTGTTGTAATGGTTAGCTTTGCCTTATTTATTGGCGTATCCGTGTTCCTCAACGCAAATTCAAATGTCGGAGGAATATTCTATTCATTGCAAGGATATACTTTTGTCGATTATATCGTATTGTTCTTCCTTCAACTTCTAATGTCACTTTTCATATCAAGAAAATACTGCAGGCGCATCTTTAAAGAATCCGTTAATCGGGTTCTTAAAGCGGAATAGGGGGCGATGAAGATGATTAAATTATTCGAACTCGACAAGTTTTATAATAAAGGAAAACTCAATGAAATCCATGTAATAGACAACACATCACTATCCTTCCCTGAAGTTGGGCTTGTTGCACTGACCGGTCCTTCCGGATGCGGAAAAACAACATTGCTTAACGTCATCGGAGGACTTGACAAAGTTGATTCCGGTGAATTTAAATTTGATCAAACAGTCCTGAAGGGATACAAACCTACCGAGTGGGACGTCGTTAGAAATCAATACATTGGATATATATTCCAAAACTACAATTTGATTCAAGATAAAACAGTGTTTGAGAATGTTGAGGTTGCTCTCAACATGGCGGGACTGTACGATAAAAAAGAAATAGAAGAAAGAATCAATTATGTTTTAAGAAGCGTTGGAATGTACAACTACAGAAAACGTAATGTTCTAGCGTTGTCAGGTGGACAACAACAACGCGTTGCGATAGCAAGAGCGATTGCCAAAAACCCAAAAGTTGTTCTAGCCGATGAACCAACAGGTAATCTTGATGCGAATAACACTTTTGAAATCATGTCCATTATTAAGAAAATATCCCAAACTTGTTTGGTGATATTGGTCAGCCATGAAAAAGAATTAGTTGATTTCTATGCGGATAGAGTCATCGAACTTTCTGATGGAAAAGTGATTAAAGACTATGAAAATCAAGGGAACAGAACGCTTGAACACATTGATGATCGAAATATTTATCTTCAAGACTTGGATGTTCAAAAACTAGAAGCTCCAGTCGGCGTCAATGTCTATTATGAGAAAGAGTTGAATGATAACCCCGCTGTCAATCTAATCTATTTCAACAATACCTTATTTGTCAAAGTAGATTCTAAAACAAAGGTAAAATACCTGACAAGTGATTCTGAAATTCAATTGATTGATGGTCATTATAAAAAACCTGAAACTGACGATGCAAGCAAGTATACGTTTGATTTAAGTCAATTCGGAATCATAGAAAATGCCATTCGTAAATCTTTTATTAGGTTCAGAGATGCACTTGCGGCAGGGTTTAGGAAAGTATTTGGGAGACGGAAGTTTTTTGGAAAACTTTTCCTTGTTGCATATTTTGCGATTTCAGCCTTGGTTGTATTCAATCTTGCGACTTTTGGTAACCTTACCAAAGTCGATGAAACAGATTTCCTTACAACAGCTAAAAATTTAATTTCGGTCGAAAAAACATCTACGTTTTCGATGGATGATATCGATGACATTCTCGAGGCTACCGACGCTCAGTTGATGCTTTATACGCATTCTCTTCAAACAGTAGTGCTTTATACCGATTTATATCAAGGTAGCGCTAATCGCTACTGGGGCGCTTATGTAAGTGTCTTCCCCATGCCATCATCTTTGGTGGATGAGTCGAGTTTGACATTCGGGGTGCTTCCTGAAACAAAATATGAAATCGCGGTTGATGAATGGGTAGCGGATAAAATCATCGAAGATAAGGTCGTTAGCGATTTAGGTGTCACCGATTATGAATCTTTGATTGGAGCGTATTTCAGATCTGACGAATTGACTTATACTGTCAAGATTGTTGGAGTAGTGAAAACCGAATCTCCAATTGTCGTAGTAACAGATGATAACATAGAATACTTTAACGGACTTGATTCAAATAATTATATTTCCCAAGGCGCAGCAGAAGGCGACTATACGATTGAATCAGGAAGAGACATTCAGGCTGACGGTGAAATCCTAGTCAATCTATTTGGAGGTCAATTGGGAGATACGATTACCATTTCAGGAATGACTTTTACCGTTGTAGGACTATTCGATTCGGAAGAATTTTACAAACCGATTTTGTCTAACAACGATTATTTAAGAATGTCCGTAACCAAGATAGTCGATACGGCGTCCGAAACATCCATCTATTTTTACTCTGATAACCCAGAAGAAACGATTTCTCAAATCGAGACACTTGGGTTTGCAGGCGTGGATACCTATGTAGCTCAAAGAAGTGAATATCTGGCGAATATGAGATCAGAGATAGCGACGAGGATTCAAACTATTTTGATCACTCTCGCCGGAATCATTGTTTATATCTTCTTAATTATGAGATCCAGTATGCTTGGTAGAATTCATGAAATAGGAATCTACCGTTCAATCGGCGCTTCCAAAAAAGATATTTACAAAATATTCTTCTCGGAGATTCTCGCATTTACGACAATCGGATCACTTACAGGGTATTTGTTCATGACCTATGTCATCGGGCAAGTTCAAAAAGTTCTAGGTGCGTTTACTTCAATTTTCTATTTCCCACTTTACTTATTTGTTTTAGGAATTGTCTTGATTTATACCGTCAATATTGTATTTGGAATGATTCCTATCATGAATCTATTAAGAAAAACCCCTGCAGAAATCAACGTTAAATTTGATATCTAGAAAACCACTTGATTTCAAGAAAAAAACCTTGACAAATTCAAGGGGTGCATTGTATAATATTTCAGCGTGCGAATTGTCGCCGCAGGAGTGGGAGGACGTCAGTCCAATAACCACATCACGAAAATAAGGAGGTGTCTTTCGTGGCTAAAGAAATTAAAACAGTTGTAAAACTCCAAATTCCAGGTGGAAAAGCAACACCAGCACCACCAATTGGACCAGCTTTAGGACAAGCGGGAGTTAACATCCAACAATTTTGTGTGCAATTCAACGATCGTACCAAAGAACAAGCTGGTAGTATCATCCCTGTTGTAATCACCGTATTTGACGACCGTTCATTTACGTTCATTACCAAAACACCACCGGCAAGCGATTTATTGAAAAAAGCATGCAACATTAAAAAGGGTGCAAAAAACGCAAAAACAGAAACTGTTGCAACGATTACCAAAGCAAAATTATTGGAACTCGCTGCACTCAAAATGCCTGATTTAAACGCAAACGATGTTGAAGCAGCAGCTCGCATCTTGGCAGGATCAGCAAGAAACATGGGAATTGTCGTAGTAGACTAAACGTAAAGTTGTTAATATAACTGCAACTATAGTATGGGAGGACATTCCGCTAATACCAGATATAGGAGGAAAAATTCATGGCAAAAAAAGGAAAAAAATACTTAGAAGCTTCATCAAAAATTCAAAGCAACAAGAAGTATTCCCTTCTTGAGGGCGCAACTCTTGTGAAAGAAATTTCATTTGAAAAATTTGATGCAACTGTAGAATTAGCTTTAAACTTAAACCTTGACCCTAGAAAAGCTGAACAGAACCTTCGTGGAGCACTTGTGCTACCTCATGGAACTGGAAAAGAAAAAAGAGTTTTGGTTTTCGCTAAAGGAGAAAAAGCGAAAGAGGCTACCGAAGCTGGAGCAGACTTCGTTGGAGATGACGACATGGTCGCCAAAATCCAAGGTGGTTGGTTCGATTTCGATGTCGTAGTCGCTACTCCTGATATGATGGCTACTCTTGGTAAAATTGGTCGTTTATTAGGCCCAAAAGGTTTAATGCCAAACCCAAAAACAGGTACCGTCACAATGGATATCTCTAAAGCAGTTTCCGATTCTAAAGGCGGGAAGATTACTTACCGCGTTGACAAAAGTGGAAACATTCAAACAGTCGTTGGTAAAGTTTCGTTCACACCTGAAAAGTTAGTTGACAACATCAGAGCAGTCGTGGACGTCATTACCAAAGCGAAACCTTCAACTGTGAAGGGTATTTACATGAAGAACGTCGCCATCTCATCTACGATGGGTCCTGGCGTTGACTTGGAAGTTTAAAAAAATAAATAGCTTTATCGAAGACAGTAGGAGCGAGAGCTTAATATCCTACCGAGACAAAGATAATAAATGAAGTTTATTTATTCCTCTTTTCTCGTCGAAAAGAGGTTTTCTTTTTAATGACATTTGTAGGAGGTAAAAAGATGTCTAATCAATCAGTAATCAATCTGAAACAAGAGGCAGTGGATCAACTTACTGCTAAAATGAAAAATGCAAAATCAGTTGTTGTCGCTGAATATCGTGGACTTACAGTTGAAAAAACAGAAGTTTTACGTCGTCAACTACGTAAAGAAGGCTGTGAACTCATCGTTGCAAAAAACAACATTTCAAGAAGAGCAGCTGAAGGTCTAGGATTTAAGGCTTTAGATGAAGATTTAGTCGGACCAAACGGTGTAGTGTTCGCTTATAACGACGCTGTCTCCGCGGCTAAAGTACTTGTCGAATTTGCAAAGAAAAACCCTAAACTGGTTGTAAAATCAGGAATTGTCGATGGTGCTTACTACCAACCGGCAGAAATCAAACAAATCGCTACATTACCAAACAGAGAAACATTACTTACTATGCTTGCAACACAATTATACGGACCACTTCGTGAGCTTTCAATTGGCCTCGACTTGATCTCAAACAAAGAATAATCTTAGGAGGAAACAAAAATGGCAAAATTAACACCAGCAGCATTTATCGAATCATTGAAAGAAATGACAATTCTTGAAATCAAAGCGTTAATCGACGCAATGAAAGAAGAATTTGGAATTGATCCATCCGCAGTATCTTCAGCACCTGCAGCAGCAGCTGTTGTAGAAGAAGAACAAGGACCAAAAGAATTTGACGTTGTTCTTACTAGCGTTGGACCTTCCAAAGTTGCAGTCATCAAAGTTGTTAGAGAACTTACAGGCTTAGGCTTGATTGAAGCTAAAAACGTCGTTGATGCAGCTCCAAAAGCAATCAAAGAAAAAGTAAAAGAAGACGAAGCAAAAGAAATCGCTAAGAAACTTACAGACGCTGGAGCGACTGTAGAATTAAAGTAATTTCATTACTGGACGACTAAAACCTGAGGCAACTCAGGTTTTTAGCGTTTAAAGGAGTGATGAACGATGAACCATTATTTTACGAGAGATAACGATGGATTGAAAAAAGATCCCAAGCTAATTATCTTTAAAATCAATCAATCAGAATATACCATGGAAACGGACTCCGGAGTTTTTTCGAGATCCGGACTGGATTACGGAACGAGAGTTCTTTTGGAAACGATTCTCCCTCTAAATGTAAAAAGTGTTTTAGATTTAGGTTGTGGGTATGGTCCAATTGGAATCGTTTTGAGTAAAGAAACAAAAGCGACTGTTCTGATGGCGGATATTAATCAAAGAGCACTGGAACTCGCAAAGAAGAATGCCATCAGGAATAAAATTGATGTTGAAGTCGTCGAAAGCGACGAATTTACTTCCATCAACGGGAAATTCGATGCGATTGTGACGAACCCTCCCATTCGTGCTGGGAAACAAGTTTATTATGAGTGGTTTGAAAAAAGTAAGGATTTCCTAACAGAATCCGGCTCTTTTTATGTCGTCATTCAAAAAAAACAAGGTGCGCCCTCAGCAATCAAGGAATTGGAGAAGTTTTATCCAAAAGTAGAGATTCTTGATAAGAAATCAGGTTACTTTGTTATTAAGTGCCGAATGTAATTGACTATTTGACAAGGCTATGATAAAATATTTAAATGCGATAGAATGCGCATTTTTGCATTTTTTGTGACACTGACTTGTTTTTTCAACAATAATATATTTAATTTGGGGTGATTTTGTGGATTACAAAACCGTTACATACGGAAAAAAGCGAACTAGAAGAAATTACTCACGTGTAAAATCAAATGTGGAGCTTCCAAATTTGATTGAAGTACAGACTTCTTCTTTTGAGTGGTTTGTCGAAAACGGACTCAAAGAGTTGTTTGTAGACATTTCACCTATTACCAACTTTACTGAAAATCTTGAATTGTATTTTAAGGATTATGAATTAGAAAATCCCAAATATACAGTGGAAGAATGTAAGGAAAAGGACCTGACTTACTCCTGTCCTTTAAAAGTACAGGTACAACTTCGTAATAAAGACCAAATCGATCCCGAAACTGGCGAAGTCATCGCTACGGACTCTATTAAAGAACAACGAATCTTCATGGGTGACATCCCAATGATGACTCCGGTTGGAACTTTCATCATTAATGGTTCTGAACGTGTCATTGTCAGCCAGATCGTTCGTAGTTCCGGTGTATTTTATTCCGAAGAAGTAGACAAAAAAACACTTCAAAGAAAATATTTAGGACAAGTTATCCCTACAAGGGGTGCTTGGCTTGAGTACGAAATGGGATCGAAAGACATTCTTTACGCAAAGATTGACCGATCCAAAAAAATCTATCTTACAACGATGATTAAAGCGCTTGGGCTTTCAACGGAAGACCAAATCTTTAGTCTTTTTGGCGATAATGAACTATTGAAAAACACTTTTGAAAAAGACCTAACATTAAGCAGCGAAGACGCGATGAAAGAAGTCTATTCAAAAATCAGACAAGGTGAAACAGCGACTTTGGAAGGTGCAAGAAACTTCTTCGTATCCAGACTTTATGATGAAAAGCGTTATGACCTAGCCGAAGTTGGTCGATTTAAAATCAACCAAAAAATGGATGTCATTACGAGAATTCGTCAATTACTTGATCGTGGCGTGGAGCTTTCTCTTGCCAAAGACATCGTCGATAACGAAACAGGCGAGATATTCTTCACTAAAAATCAAGTGCTTGATAAAACGATTCTAAAACAAATAGCAAAATTGCGTCATCTTTATACTCAAAGAGTCGTGTTTGACGAGCAACTTGAAAAGGAACTTCAAATCCATTTGGACAGAGAAGCAAGAAAAGAGTTGCCTCAAGAAAATACCAATGAAGATTTTATCGAAAACGTTATTAGAGACTGCTATGTCGAAATCCTTGATTTAAAAATGGCAGTAAATGGTACGCAAAAAAATGTTCGTTTAATCGGAAATAATTCCTATGAAACGAGACTTCACATCACGACGAGCGATATCATAGCGAGCGTTTCCTATTATTTGAATCTATTTGATAGAATTGGTTCCTTGGACGACATTGACCATTTAGGAAATCGTCGTTTGAGATTGATTGGCGAATTATTGAAAAATCAATTCAGAATCGGTCTTGCAAAAATGGAGAAAAACGTCAAAGACAGAATGTCGACGAAAGAATCCAAAGAAATGACCCCACAAAATCTTGTGAACATCCGACCTCTAACTTCTTCATTGAAAGAATTCTTTGGAAGTTCGCAGTTATCGCAATTTATGCAACAAACCAATCCTTTAGATGAAATTACTCACAAGAGAAGAATTTCTGCACTTGGACCTGGTGGATTGACGAGAGACCGTGCAGGATTTGAAGTTCGTGACGTGCATCAATCACATTACGGAAGAATTTGCCCGATTGAAACTCCTGAAGGCCAAAACATTGGTTTGATCAATAGTTTGGCATGTTACGTCAAGGTTAATAAATACGGATTCATGGAAACTCCATATTTGAGAATCGATCAAGATACCGGAAAAGTATCCAATGAAATCGACTACTTGACCGCAGACCAAGAACGTAAATTTGTCATCGTTCAGGCGAACGTCAAGCTCAATGACGACATGACCATTACCGAGGATAGAGTTATTGCGAGACACCTTGGAGAAACAAAGATTTTTGATAAAGAGAAATGCGAGTATATGGACGTTTCCCCGAAACAGATTGTTTCTGTTTCAACCGCTTGTATTCCTTTCTTAGAACATGACGACGCGAACCGTGCCTTGATGGGTGCGAACATGCAACGTCAAGCTATTCCGCTATTAAAACCGGAAGCTCCTTTCGTAGGTACCGGAATTGAATATAAAACCGCTCATGACTCTGGAACATCAACGATTGCAGCTCATTCTGGTGTTGTTGAATACGTTGACGGAATGAGAATCAAAGTGCGTTTAGAAGATGGAAGTTTCGATGAATATCCACTTCAAAAATTCATGAGAAGTAATCAAGGAACTTGCATTAACCAAACGCCTATCGTTACTTTGGGTGAAGTCATTACTGCAGGTGACATTATCGCCGATGGTCCATCCATGGAAGATGGAGAACTTGCTTTAGGTAGAAACGTTGTTGTTGCCTTCATGACATGGAATGGTTACAACTATGAGGATGCCGTCATTATGAACGAGCGTTTGGTTAAAGAAGACGTTTATACATCCATTCATATTGAAAAATACGAAATCGAAGCCAGAGACACCAAACTTGGGAAAGAAGAGATTACTCGTGAAATTCCAAACGTTGGTGAAGAAGGCAGAAAATATCTTGATGAACAAGGAATCATCATTCCTGGTGCTGAAGTCAAGGAAGGCGACATTCTTGTTGGAAAAGTAACACCAAAAGGTGTGACTGATCCAACTCCAGAAGATCGTTTATTACTTGCCATCTTCGGTGAAAAATCAAGAGAAGTACGTGATACCTCTTTAAGAGTACCTCATGGCGGTGGCGGAATCGTTCACTCTGTCAAGGTATTTACAAGAGACAAAGATGAGTTATCCCCTGGAGTTAACACGGTTGTCAGAGTCTATATTGTCCAAAAACGGAAAATATCCGAAGGTGACAAAATGGCTGGACGGCATGGAAACAAGGGTGTTATTTCGAAAATTCTACCAAGTGAAGATATGCCGTACTTAGATGACGGTACACCAGTCGATATCATGTTGAATCCACTCGGTGTTCCATCTCGTATGAATATCGGTCAGGTCCTTGAGATTCATCTAGGAATGGCCGCAAAAAGACTTGGAATTCATGTTGCTACACCGGTTTTCGACGGAGCTACTCAAGAAGATCTGGATGATATCATGAAAGAAGCTAGAATGGAACCTGACGGAAAATACGTTTTGTTTGATGGACGTACTGGAGAGAAATTTGACAACAGAGTGTCTGTCGGAGTCATGTACATGATTAAACTTGACCACATGGTTGACGATAAACTTCATGCTAGAAGCGTTGGACCTTACACTTTGGTAACACAACAGCCAATGGGTGGAAAAGCACAAAATGGTGGACAACGTTTCGGAGAAATGGAAGTTTGGGCACTCGAAGCCTATGGTGCTGCCTATACACTTCAAGAAATGCTTACAGTGAAATCCGATGATATCATTGGAAGAAACAAAGTCTTCAGAGCGATTGTCGATGGACAACCGATTCCCGATCCAAGTCTTCCTGAATCTTTCCGCGTATTAACGAGAGAACTTCGTTCTTTGGGAATCTACGTCGAATTGATTAGCAGAGATACAGGATTGAATGAAGTGAACAGGTCCTTGGTTGACGATGAAGTTGAAGATTATATTACAAAATATGGTTTCAAATCCTAAGAAAGGTTGTGAGTGTGAATGAGTCAAAAATATTCCCATTTAAAGATTAGACTAGCCTCTCCTGAAGAAATCAGAAGCTGGTCCTATGGTGAAGTCAAAAAACATGAAACAATCAATTACCGGACTTTGAAACCTGAAAAAGACGGATTGTTTTGTGAGGTTATCTTTGGACCGACCAAAGATTACCAATGCGCATGCTCTAATAAATCCAAAAGAAGCGCTCATCCCGGAAAAAAATGTCCGGTTTGCGGTGTTGAATATACGGAAAGCAAAGTCCGTAGAGAACGGATGGGGCACATTGAACTTGCCGCTCCAGTCGTACATGCTTGGTATTTAAGGAATAGTCCTTCCAGACTTGCAATCCTTTTAGATATCAAATCAAAAGATTTAGAAGAAGTCGTATACCTCGCTTCTTACATTGTAGTCGACCCCGGAGATACAGATTTGTCATTCAAACAAATCTTATCCGAAGCGGACTATACTCATTATTATTTTGAATTCGGTTCTAGATTCAAAGCCTTAACTGGTGCTGAAGCTGTTAAATATCTCCTGAAGAAAATCGATCTCGAAAGAGAAACATTGAATTTAAGAATAGAACTTAAAACCGCATCCAAACAACGAAGAGAAAAAATCATCAAGAGATTAAATGTCGTTGAAGCATTTAAAAATAGCGACAACCTTCCTGAGTGGATGGTATTAGATGTTCTTCCTGTCATTCCACCGGATTTACGTCCGATGGTTCAACTTGACGGAGGACGTTTTGCGACAACCGACCTCAATGACCTTTACAGAAGAATCTTAAATAGAAACAACCGTTTAAAACGTCAATTCGAACAAGGTGCTCCGCATCTTATTACGAAAAACGAAAAACGGATGTTGCAAGAAGCGGTGGACGCTTTGATTGACAACTCGAAACGTGGAAGAAAAGTGGTAGTAGAGCGTAACCGCGCTTTGAAATCATTATCTGACATGTTGAGAGGAAAACAAGGTCGTTTCCGTCAAAACTTACTTGGAAAACGTGTTGACTATTCCGGACGAAGCGTTATCGTTGTTGGACCGGACCTTGAAATGTATCAATGTGGTCTTCCAAAAGAAATGGCAATTATCCTATTCAAACCTTTTGTTATCCGAGAAATGATTTCTAGAGGTATTGCCGCAAACATCAGAATGGCAAAGCAATACATTGAAAAACTAGACGGTCGCATTTGGGCGGTACTTGAAGATGTCATCAGAGAACATCCCGTTCTTTTGAACCGTGCGCCGACACTTCATAGACTTGGAATTCAAGCTTTTGAACCGATATTGGTTGAAGGAAAAGCAATCCGTTTGCATCCTCTCGTTACGACGGCATTTAACGCCGACTTCGACGGCGACCAAATGGCCGTTCACGTTCCTTTGTCTGAAGAAGCACAAGCTGAAGCACGCGTTTTGATGCTTGCATCGAATAACATTCTTGCACCAAAAGATGGAAAACCGATTGTTACACCATCTCAAGATATGGTTCTTGGAAACTATTATTTAACACTTGAAAAAGCTGGAGAGCCCGGTGAAGGCAGTGTATATAAAGATGTCAATGAAGTAGTACTTGCATATGAAAACAAGAGAGTCACACTTCATTCAAGAATCGCAATCAAGGTATCTTCATTGTCAAGAAACATTCCAGAAAAATTCTCAAATCATTATATGGTCACAACCCCAGGTAAACTGATTTTCAATACCATTTTGCCGGAGTCATTCCCATATATTAACGAACCAACCCAACTGAATTTGGTTGAAAAAACACCTGAGATTTATTTCATTGCTCCAGGGACTGATATTAAGGAAGCTATTTCAAAGAGAGTTCTTGTCTCTCCGTTTAAAAAGAAATTCCTTTCCAGTATCATCGCTCAAATCTTTGCAGTTTATAAGATTAATGAAACATCAAAGATGCTAGACAAGATGAAAAACATTGGATTTAAGTATTCAACGGTGGCTGGTATTACTGTAGCTGCTTCCGATGTTAAAGTCTATTCAAAGAAAAAAGAAATACTGGATGCTCATGATCAAAAAGTCGATGAAATTTCTGAACTTTACGATATGGGTATGTTAACAGATTCTGAACGTTCCAAACTGGTTATCGACGAATGGGCGAAAGCAAAAGATGAAATCCAAAAAGGCTTGGAAATCGAACAAGATCATGAGAATCACATTTTCATGATGTCGGATTCCGGTGCACGTGGTAACATCTCAAACTTTACACAGTTAGCCGGTATGCGTGGTTTGATGGCCAACCCGAGTGGTGGAACCATTGAACTTCCGATTAAGGCATCCTTCCGTGAAGGCTTGACAATGAGTGAGTTCTTCATCTCCACCCATGGTGCGAGAAAAGGATCAACCGATACCGCGTTGAAAACAGCAGAGTCCGGTTATTTGACCAGAAGACTAGTCGACGTCAGTCAAGACGTTGTTATTACTGAAGAAGATTGTGGAACTGATAAAGGCGTTCGTGTCAAAGCTATTCTTGATCGAGATGGAAAAGAAATCGAATCACTATTCGATCGAATTCTAGGTCGTTACACCGCAACGGATTATATTCATCCCGAAACAGGAGAAGTATTAATTCGAAAAGGAAAATATATCTCAGAAGAAATCGCGAAATTGATTGTCGATTCTACGGAACATCCTGAAGTTGCAATCCGAACCGCTTTAACTTGTACAGCACATGTTGGAATCTGTAGAAAATGCTACGGACAAAACTTGGCAACAGGAAATAAAGCTGAAGTCGGAGAATCCGTTGGTACGATTGCCGCTCAATCGATTGGTGAGCCGGGTACGCAGTTGACAATGAGAACCTTCCATACCGGAGGAGTTGCCGGAGACGACATCACTCAAGGTCTGCCTCGTGTTCAAGAATTGTTTGAGGCTCGGAAATCAAAAGCAAAAGCAATCATTTCGGAAATCAACGGTGTCGTCACTGACATCGTACCGGTTGAAGAACGATTCATCATCTATGTTGGTAACGACATTGAAGCAAAAAAATATGAAACCAATAGCAACGTTCAGCCTTTGGTTGAAAAAGGTCAAGATGTCAAAGCCGGAATGCAGTTGACTGAAGGTGCAATTGATCCAAAAGAATTATTGCGTGTCGCAGATATGGCTGCCGTTCATCAATACATTTTGAAAGAAGTACAGAAAGTGTACCGCTCACAAGGTGTTGATATTTCCGATAAACATATTGAAATCATCATCCGCCAAATGACGAGAAGACTCAATGTCATTTTGGAAGGTGACACAGATTTGTTGCCAGGGTCACAAATATCAATTAATGAATTCATTGACGCCAATAAAAAAGCTTTTGATGAAGGACTTCGTCCTGCAATTGCAAAACCTGTGTTACTTGGAATTACGAAGGCAAGTTTAAGAAGTGATTCTTTCCTATCTGCCGCATCCTTCCAGGAAACTACAAGAGTATTGACGGATGCTGCTATTAGAGGAAAATCCGATCCATTGCTTGGGCTCAAAGAAAATGTCATCATTGGTGGATTAATCCCTGCCGGAACCGGTATTTTGAGACACACAAAACTTGAGTACGAAATGCCAGAGGAAGAAGAAGATTTATACGCTGATTTTGAAGAATAATTGATTCATATTGATTAAAACCCAAGGTTAACCCTTGGGTTTTTTCTTTGAAGTTAAAAGAAAGTTGTTGAAAATGAAAATTTATTGTATAATGGTCTCGACGCGATAAAAGGGTGATTTATTTGAATACATTGAAAATGAAATTCAAAAACTTGCTTAAACTTATCAGTAATATGACAATTGGCCACAGTCAATTTGATTACGACTTGATTTTAAGTTTGGTGACTTCCGTGCTGATTTTCTTCGTAGAATTAATCAGTTATTTTGCTGTGCTCCCAGAGACAATCAATACAAAGACGCCGTTCTTGGTTGTAACCGTCATGATGGCTATGTCAATCTTTGCCTTTGTTTCGATTCTTAAGAATTGGATTAGGAAGACATCATTTCTCGCAAAACTGTTATTATACTTATTTCCACTTGCAATTGTTCTATCGGGAATTTATGTAACCTATTCGTATCAAGGCGTCACAAATCAAATCGAGTCTTTTTTCATAGCGATTATTGCAGCATCCTTGGTTCAAATCTACCCCAGAAGAAAAAGATTCGTCTTATTCCTTAGTTCTTTATTCCTATTCAATCTGATGATGTATTCCGTTCATGGATTCACGGTATTGTTTTTCACTGACTTAAGGCTTTCTATCATGGTTACGATATCCGGGTTTGTTTATGCTACTGTCCATTACAACATCTTCATTCACCAAAGACATTCACTGGAAAAACTCGATAAACAAAATGCATTTCAAGCAACGGCAATGAAACAATTGGAAAAAGCCTATGCAGAACTGAATGAGAGCAATCAAGTGACTGAATCGATTATCTCTTCTACAATGGAGATTTTGAAAAACGACCGCCTTGAAGATGTTTTGCAATTGGTTTTGGAAGAGGCCATAAGATTAATTCCAAAATCACAGGCAGGAAGCATTCTTGTTTTCAACGGTGAAACAATGGATTTCAAAGCTGCAGTTAAATATGATTTAAAAAAATTACAAAAAATCACTTTGAATTTGGACGACTTATTTCAATCGAAACTCGAAGATAAGTATGAACCTACGATTGTGAAGGATTTAAAGGTTTTCGATCAAGTCAATATCAGTCCAGAGAAGAATCTGGCATTGGACTCTGCAGCTGCAGGAGTCGCAAAATCATGCCTGTCTTGCTCTTTCAAATATAATGGTGAGTTTTTTGGATCATTGAATCTGGATAATTTTGACTCTAATGATATTTTTGACGAACGTGATATGGAATTGATGAAACAGTTTACCAAAGAAGTTGAAATCGTTATTTCGATTCATAAACTTTATGAACAAACCATCCTGCCATCTAAATTTGATGAGTTGACTAAAGTTTATACTCGAAGATATTTCAATAAGATGCTTGAATCTAATTTAAGAGCTTGTGAAAAGACAAAATCAATCATGACGGTTGTTCTGATTGATATTAATAATTTAAAAGAGTTTAATGATGAATACGGACACGAAATCGGAGACGATTATTTAGTGTCTATTATTGAATCGATTCGCGACGGCATTCCTGAAAATTCTTTCATCGGTCGCTTGGGCGGAGATGAATTTGGAATTGGGTTTCCTGATTCAACCTTTGCAGATACGATTGACAGAATGAAAAGAATTCGAACCAAATTTCACAAGACAGGCTTTATGGCTTCAAAGGCGCACATTGATGCTTCATTTGCATACGGCGTCAGTTCAACCGATGAATTAGGATTAAACGCATCAAAATTACTTGCGATGGCAGATTCTAGAATGTATGAAGACAAAAAACAAACGAAACGGAAATTATAAATTTCATTTAATGAAAAGGGACGCGACGTCCCTTTTCTCATACTAGATGCAGATTGCTTAACTGATTTATATAATTGAGCTGTAAGGGACACGACATTGTTGAACTATTCCTTTACGTTTAGTCTCCCATTTGGTAGAATATGGAGTAAGGTGATGGACATGGACAAACAGAAATACACAATGATTTTGGCAGATGATGAAGAAGAGGTCAGAAACCGGATTGCTTCTAAAATTCCTTTGGATTCTGGATTTGAAATCATTGGGCTCGCATCCAATGGATACGACGCATTAGAACTCGTCGAAAAATTATCTCCTGATGTGGTATTAACCGATATTAGAATGCCGTTCATTGACGGAATGGAACTTGCCAGAAGACTTCGGATTGAACATCCTAAGACAAAAGTGGCATTTATCTCCGGATTTGATGAGTTTTCATATGCAAAAAAGGCAATCGAACTTAATGTGGTCAGTTACCTGACTAAGCCTATTTCTGATTCAGAAGTTCAGATTTTTTTGACACGGCTGAGAGAAATATTAGACCAAGATAAAGAAAGCACTTTTAACCAGGAACGATTGGATCTTTTGTTTCAAAGCAATCTTCCAGCAATGATAGAGCATCAGTTCAATACCTTGCTGAGACTTCCTGAAATTAAGCAAAGCGATCTTGAAAAATTCAAAGTCTACGGAATTGACCTTCAGGGAGGAAACATCATTGGAATCATCGAAATCGATGAAGAAGAATTGCTGAAGATGGAGCAACTTCGCATTTTTCTTATGAATTTATTTAATACAAGAGCACCAAAAGGAATTCACCCTATATTTTTCAACAGTCAATTCGGTTTTGTATTCATTCTACAAGCCGATAAAATTCAAGAAAATGAGATAGAATCCTATTTGAATGGCATTCTCGTCACAAAAGAAGATTTCAGCGATGCGAAAGTGAAAATTGGAATCTCAGAAGTGTTCGATGACTTTACTCGTTTCCAGATTTCGATGCTTCAAGCAAAAAAGGCCTTGTCTTACGGAAACTATTTGCATATTGGAGATTTAATTTTTTATCGGGATATTAAAACGCGTAAAAAGGCGGATCTGGTTTTAACCAAAGAAGAGTCCGATGAAATTAGCTATACAATTAAGTTTGAAAGTTCTAAATCCATTCATAATCTTTTTTCCTCTCTAGAGAAAAGATATGGACTCAATGAAGGATATCTATTAAACAAACGGTATTTTATCATTAGCCTAACAAATATATTTTTGGAATTTGCAAAAAGTTTATCTGTCGAGATTGATGAAGTAATCAAAGAGGACTTATTCGATGTGTTATCAAGATTTGATCAATTACACGAACTCTTTACCTATCTTTCAGAATTGACGTTTCAAATCAGAAATCACAACATCGAAAATTCCCAATCTCATGCGAACGTCATTTTGAATGAAGCAGTTCAATTTTTGGACGTACACTATTCAGATCCCAACATATCCATGGAGATGGTAACGGAGAAATTAAATATCAGCATTTCATATCTTGCGATGTTATTTAAGAAAATCCTTGATACCACCTTTAACAAGTATCTTGTGAAAATTCGAATGGAAAAAGCCATGGAGCTCTTGAAATTCAGCCAAGATAAAATTTTGAATATCGCATCCGCAGTTGGATACAACGATGTCTATTATTTCAGCTTCAGCTTTAAGAAGTATACGTCTATGTCACCAAAGGAATATCGAAATGATCAAAAGAATTAATCAACTGAGTATTGGCAATAGCATTTTCATCATGACGATGCTGATTGTTGGTTTAAGCATGATGGCATTTTCAATCATTTCTTATAGAATTATCTTTAGCCGTACTGATGATTTGATTGAAAGCACTTCAAAAGAAATCAACAAGCAGGTTATCTTAAATTATGAAAGCTATTTAAGTAACGTTATAGATTCTTCTAACGCGTTGCAAAAATACATTGCCGATCTCACAAAAACGAATCAAATTGAAGAATTGAATAGCGTATTTGAAACCACGAGCTCTTTGGACAAAAACATTCGTACAGTAGCTCTATTTGATAATTTAGGGAATGTTGTTTCAATCAGTTCTGAAGGAGTTCTTTCAGATGAAATTCGGTCAAAGGATTGGTTTCAAAACGCAATTGATTTGAAAGACATCCATCACTTCAGCAGTCCCCATATCGAGGATATCTTTGACAGTTCTACCAAAGAAGTTTTTACAATTTCTAAATTTGTTCAGTACTATAAAAATGGTGTTCAAACAAATGGAGTATTGGCAATCGATATTGACACCGAAGACTTCAAAACACTCGCTACGATGACCAATTTGGGAACCGAAGGCCATATTGTCATTACCGACGAGAAGCGAGAATTGATCTATTCGTCAGAATCATTATGTAGCGATGACACGTGTGAATCTGTCCAAGTCATGAATGACCTTATTATTGGTGGCGCGTTGATTAAAATCAATCACCTGAATATGTACGTCAATGTGAATACGATTAAATACACAAGATGGAACATTGCCACATTTATTAATGTCGACGAAATTACAAACACGAAATTCGACATGCTTCTGACAATCATGATTGTTTTTGGAGCAACCATGATCATTATCGCGCTTACTTCCGCAGCGCTTTCAAAAAGAATTACAGGCCCACTCAATAAGTTGGAAAATCACATCAAAAAGATTGAGCAGGGAGATTTTGACTCCATGATTACGCTCTCCGGCCAATATGAAGTTGTATTATTGTCTCAAGCTTTCAACTCAATGAGCGAACAGATTAGAGAGTTGATGAATCGTGTCATGAAAGAACAACGAGAAAAGAGAAAGACTCAGTTTATTGCTTTGCAAAATCAGATCAATCCTCATTTTTTATATAATACGCTTGATTCCATAGTCTGGCTCAGTGAAAACAAACGAAATGCAGATGTGGAAAAAGCAATCATCGCACTTTCTAAATTTTTCCGAATGAGTATTTCCGGAGAAGATACACTCGTAAATTTACGTGACGAAATTGAACATGTGTCAAATTATTTGCTGATTCAGCAAATAAGATATCACAACTCATTCCATTTTGATTTTGAGATACAAGAAGAAGCGCTTGACTGCAAAGTGTTGAAGTTTTCTCTTCAACCCCTTGTAGAAAATGCAATTACACATGGCTTATTGCCAGAAGAATCTTATTGTCACATTTCAATTCGAGGATATCTAAAGGACAACTATGTTTATTTGGAAGTTCAGAATGAAGGGTATGGAATTAGTTCAGATCGAATCGACGAAATTCAAAAGATCTTCAAAGGTGCAATTCAATCGACAAGTATCGGGCTAAGGAATATATATCAAAGACTGACATTGTACTATGGAAAAAACGCCGATATGTTTATTGAAAGTGAACTTGACGAATATACAAAAGTGACCATTAAAATGCCGATTGACCGAGGGGAAATCAAATGAAAAAAGCGCTGATATTAATTATGTTTTTATTGCTTTTCGGATGTCAGACTCGCGTTCCAGTCATTCCACTTCTGATTTATGACATGAATGACGATTACATGAGAGACTTTGAATCTCGGATACAAGAAGCGAACCTCATGAATTTCAGAATTGAAACTTATGATTGTCAAAATTCTCAGATTATTCAAAACGAATATCTTGAAGAAGTGTTGAAAAAAGACAATCCTTTAATCATTATCAATCCCGTTGACAGACTGAGTGCCCATGCGATGATTGAAAAAGCAAAACAAACTGGTGCGAAAATCATCTTCATCAATAGAGAACCCTTACCTGAAGATATGGATTTGTATGACTCTGTGTATTATGTGGGAGCGGATGCAAAACAATCTGCAGAATTACAAGCTGAAATCATTATGGATCTTTTCGGAGGGAACCCATACAGCCTTAATGAATTCGATCTAAATTCTGACGGAGTCATTCAAGCAGTCATTTTAAAGGGTGAACAAGGGCATCAAGACGCCGAAGCCAGAACTAAATATGTAATTGATGAATTGGAAAATGAACATTACCAAGTCGAGGTATTAGATATTGCAATCGCTAATTTTGACATGGATCTCGCTGAAATTGCAATGAATCAGTTAATTGAAGAATACGGAGATCAATTCGAGGTCGTGATTGCAAACAATGATGCAATGGCGATTGGAGCGATTAAGACATTAACAGAACATCAGTATTTTGATGATATGGATATGAATGGAGTGATTGATCGAGATACGGAGCCTTGGATCCCCGTTGTTGGAATTGATGGCCTAGATATAGCCATCGAAAGCATGAATAATGGGTATCTATATGGAACGGTTCTCAATGATTCTCAAAGCATGGCCGAAGCAATTGTTGAACTTGCAAACATATTATTAAACAATCTTAGTCTTGATGATTTTTCATATGTGATTACAGATTCCAAATATATTTGGATTGACTATCAAAAATTTGTAAATGATTCTGTTTAAGTTTGAGTGCGCCTAAGGGTGCGCTCTTCTTTTTTAAAGAAAAGAGAATTTCACAAAGAAATAGTAAAATTATCTATTTTATGTAAGCGTTTTTTATTCTATACTTACTATGTAGATTTAAAAAAATAGAGAGGATAGGATTATGAAAAAATTTAGTATTTTCTTTTTAGCACTAGCCGTAGTAATGGTAGCTTTCACAGCAGGTTGCCAAAGCACAAAAGTTGACATTGGTATCGTATTGCCAACAAAAGATGAACCAAGATGGGTTCAAGATGAAGCAAGATTTACAGCAGCTCTTGCTGACACAGATTACTCAGTTGAAATTCTTTTCAGCCAAGGATCAACTGCAACTGAACTTTCCAACGTTGAAACATTAATTTCAAAGGGAATCACAGTTTTAATTATTTGTGCACAAGATGGTGACGCAGCAGGCGCAGCCGTTGAAAAAGCAAAAGCAGAAGGCATTACAGTTATCGCTTATGACCGTTTGATTACAAACACAGAAGCAGTAGACTATTATGTTACTTTCGACAGCGTAGCTGTTGGAGAAGCTCAAGGTCAATATTTGGTTGATCATGCAACAGGAGCTGGAAATCCATTATACTTGTATTCTGGAGCAGCAACTGACAACAACGCATTCTTGTTCTTCGAAGGTGCTTGGAACGTATTACAACCTAAAATTGCTGACGGAACATTCGTTATCAAGAACTCTGCAGAAGCAGTAGGATTGCAAGCAAATGCAACTTTGACAAGAACGCAACAATCTAGCATTATCGGACAAATCACTACGAACTGGGACTTCAATACAGCATTGAGCCTTGCTCAATCCAACTTGACAGCAACTACAGCTGCTGACAAGGGCGATGTATTCATCCTTGCTCCAAACGATGGAACCGCTCGTGCAATCGCTGATGCATTCGCAGCTGACACAGACGTTACGAGTTATTATGTAACTGGACAAGACGCTGAAATCGCATCTGTTCAATACATCATTGATGGAAAACAATCCATGACAGTATTTAAAGACGTACGTACTCTTGTTGCTGACGCAATCGCAATGGCTGTTACAGTATTGGAAGGCGGAACTCCAACAACAACTGGATCTTATGACAATGGAAGCATTGACGTTCCAGCAAAACAAACGGCAGTCGTCGTTGTTGATCAAGCTAACGTTAGAGCAGCTTTAATTGATTCAGGGTATTACGCAGAAACAGAATTTACATTCCCAGCATAATTAAAGACGAATAGATGATAGCAGTGGTGGTACTTAAGCCACTGCTTTCACTAATTAAGGGGAGAAATCATGGAACAAATTTTAGAAATGAGAAATATTACAAAAGACTTCCCGGGCGTTCGCGCATTGGATCAAGTCAATTTTGCCGTAAAATCTGGTGAAATTCACTGCTTGGTTGGTGAGAATGGTGCTGGAAAAAGCACATTAATGAAGGTTTTGAGCGGCGTGTACGGAAGCAAAGAATATACTGGCGATATCGTCTTCATGGACGAAGTTCAAAATTTTAGCAGTATCCGTGACAGCGAAGCCAAAGGAATTGCTATTATTCATCAAGAACTTGCATTAATACCAGAACTAAGCATCTACGAAAACGTCTTTTTGGGACACGAAATCCACAAAGGCGGTTTTATTGATTGGAACGAAACCATCACTCAAAGTAAAAAATATTTGAAGATGGTGAATTTGGACGTTGATACAGAACAAAAAGTTGTCAACCTTGGTGTGGGACAACAGCAATTGATTGAGATTGCAAAAGCCCTCAGCAAAGATGTCAAGTTATTGATTTTGGATGAACCGACAGCTGCATTGACCGATGAAGAAAGCGAAAATCTTTTAGTGCTTCTAAAAACACTAAAAAAAGAAAATGTAACATCAATCATGATTTCTCATAAAATTAAAGAAGTCATCGAAGTTGCAGATACCGTCACTGTATTAAGGGATGGAAAGACGATTTGTTCTTTATCCAAAGAAAAGGATGAAATTAAATCGCAAATCATCATCAAAAATATGGTGGGTCGTGAAATCAATGATGTATTTCCAAAAAGAAAACCGAAAGAACCTGGTGATATCATTTTGGAAGTCGCAAACATTAATTCCTTCAATCATGAAATTGGAAGACAAGTTGTCAAAGACTCCAGTTTTTTTGTCCGAAAAGGAGAGGTCGTTGGAATTGCAGGTCTTATGGGCGCTGGAAGAACAGAGCTTTCACTCAGTATCTTCGGGAACCCCTTGGGCTACAATATGACCGGTGACGTATTCATTGAGGGGAAGAAAGTGAATTTAAGACATCCCAAAGACGCCATTAAGAATGGACTTGCATATGTGACGGAAGACCGAAAGGGCAATGGATTGATTCTAATTCAAGATGTGAAACAAAATATATCTCTCGCCAATTTAGGTGCACTCTCCAAGTATACATACATTAATATGAATGAAGAAGTTAAGATTGCGAATGAATATCGTGATAGCATTAATATCAAAACACCATCAATAGAGCAAAAAGTACAGAACTTAAGCGGAGGAAACCAACAAAAAGTATCCCTCGCAAAATGGTTGTTTACGAGTCCCAAGGTTTTAATATTGGATGAACCGACTCGCGGAATCGACGTCGGAGCCAAATATGAGATTTATACACTAATCAATGCTTTAATTGAGCAAGGCTTGAGCATTATCATGATTTCCTCTGAACTTCCCGAAGTCATTGGCATGAGCGATCGAATCTATGTGATGAATGAAGGACACATCGCAGGCGTCCTTTCGAGAGCAGAAGCCACTCAGGAACGAATCATGGAAATCGCAACCGATTAGAGAAGGAATGTTGAGAACTTATGAAAAAATATATTGATGAATTAAAGATCGTATTAAAAGAAAATGTTAGAGAATACGGAATGTTCATTGCACTAGCAGTGATTATGATTGTATTCGCGATTATGTCCGGCGGACTTTTTCTAAGCTCCAGAAATATTTCCAATCTGCTCAACCAGACTGGATATATTGCCGTTTTGGCGGTTGGAATGACATTGATTATCATTATTAGACATATTGACTTGAGCGTTGGATTCGTTGCCGGGTTCATTGGAGCTTTGGCCGCAATTTTAATGGTTACATTCCAACAGATACCATTTTTCAACCAAAGTCCCGCAATGAGTATTTTCGGTGTAATCATCATCATGATTCTCGTATTAATTGTAGGATCGATTATTGGACTTTGGAATGGATTCCTGGTTTCAAGAATGGGCATTCCAGCTTTCGTCGTCACCTTGGCAGGAATGTTCTTGTTTAGAGGAGCGCTTCTACAAGTGACCCAGGCGACTGGAACAATCATCATTTCAAGTCCATTCTTCAACGCTATATCAAATGGGTATATTCCAGACATTGCGAACATCGATGGTTTTCATCTATTAACGGTGATTATCGGTGCGGTAGCGGTTGTGTTCTATATTTTGAATGAATTCAAAGTTCGGAAAACCAAACAAAAATACCAGTTTAAAGTGCTTGGAAAAGGAGTTTTTGCGACAAAAATCCTATTTGTTTCCATCATTATTCTAGGCATTGCTTTGGTACTTGCAACGTACCGCGGAATCTCTTGGACCGTTGTCATCGTTCTTGTGGTGGTGGCAATCTATCACCTGATTACGAACAAAACGGTTATTGGAAGGTATATATACGCTGTTGGAGGTAATCCTGCTGCAGCTGAGCTCTCGGGTATATCCGTTAAAAATATTACTTTGATGGTTTTTGGCTCCATGGGATTTTTATCAGCGTTATCTGGAATCATGTTTGCGTCAAGACTTCAATCCGCAACCGTGACTGCCGGAACCGGCTTTGAACTAGATGCAATTGCAGGTGCTTTCGTCGGTGGAGTTTCCGCTTCAGGTGGAGTTGGAAAAGTCACAGGTTCGATTATTGGAGCAATCGTTATGGCTTCTCTATCAAGCGGTATGCAATTGATTGGTGTCGGTCAAGCCATGCAATACATCGTTAAAGGATTGGTCCTCATTGGCGCCGTTGTATTCGACGTCAAGACTAGAGGAAAAAAATAATTCTCCTCCCCCCTCATAAAGAACTTGGTTACCCACCAAGTTTTTTATTTGGGAACAGTTCAAAACGGACATATTTTTTTCCATTTTAGTGTTGCTTAAATTGTATAATTATCGCAAAAATGTGCGAAAAAACGAGTTATTTGAAGGGGAGTCATTATGCCCTTTCTTTTATTCGAAAAAAAGTTGCGATTTCAGGGTAAAAATTGTTGACTTGATGAAACCCATATGATACAATAAGAAAGCGCGTGAAAAGCGCGAAGTGAATAGGTCTTTGAAAACTGAACAGATGACAAAACAAACAAAAACCACAATTTGAGTAAGAAATAACATGAGTTAAGAAAAACTTTACATACAAATGGAGAGTTTGATCCTGGCTCAGGATAAACGCTGGCG
>JAHIVB010000019.1 GCA_018816905.1 Bacillota bacterium | reverse complement strand
TGTAGCGGCTCGCACTTATAATTACCCGGAATCGCAATCAACGCATTTTTCGGCTCACTTTATTTGATTCTATCCGGGGCCTCGGATTCACTTTATTTGCAAATGAGATTGCAATCATAATTTTGGGATCGCAATCATACGCTGCCGGCTCACTTTATCTGCAACTATAATTCAACTAAGGAGTGTCTGTTCAATCAATATCATCATTGTTTGCTGGGCACTACCCTGTACTCTTGCAGGAGAGATTTTGTCGTCGCCGGCAATTGCAGCAAAACGCTTTACAAGAAACGCGAGACGGAGCTGCCCTCGTTCCATCGGGAGCGGAGACGACGGTTAATCGCTGCCTATCACATCGCTTTTTTGTTTTCCGTTTTTCCGGATGACAATTCCGGAAATTTGTTATTATTTTCGCGCTACTACTTACCGGGTCAAGCCTAACCATTCATTATTCAAAGAGATTTTTTTAACAAAAAAATAGTGCGGGTCATGGTATAAATTATGTATTCCCCGACAAAGGTTTTGGCCAGAGAAAACTGCCGGTTTTTTCTACATGCCATTTAACAAGATTCGATATTTATCCAGACTGGTGGTTGCCTTTCTCGGTCTGCTGTATCCGGTTTCTTTTTTACGCGTAATGCCATAATATGTTAGATAAAAAATCACTGTTTCGGTATCATAGCACAAGGCTGTTTGGAGTTAGGTTTTGACGAGGGGTGGATGATCTACCAAGGAGGATGGCGACATGAAAAACAAGTTGATGTTCGGGATGGTGATGGTTCTTTTCCTGTTTGTGCTGGCCCCGCATTGGCTTTGCGCGGATACGACATCCGAACTGGCCGACAGCCGGCAAAAGGAGGAGGCCAGGGGGCCTCAGACCCCGGAAGAACTCATTCAGGTGATCAAGGCATTGTTCGCCGACCCGGAGGTGGATGGTCAAGAATTCATTGAGCAACAATTCGGATTTGCGCGAACGGACTGGGGAAAGGAGATTCCGAAGGGGGAGTTAAAAAAAGTGATACCCAACACTCGGGTGAATAAGTATCCGTTTCCGTTTTATTTTTCTAATGGGATAAGTATTAATCGCCAAAACAAACTGTACCATCTCGAAATGACATTTTACCGGAACCCGAGTTTCCGTATAACCCCTGATTTGACTAGGAAAATCCTGGGACCGCCGACAAGACTCTGGGTTACCTCGCCCAAAGGAGAAAATAGTCGGAGCAAATACAGGTTAACATATCGATATGAAACACCAAAATACTACTTCGATGTGTTGTTTCAGAATAGAGAGGAAGAGAGCAACCAGGCAATACGGTCTAGTTTCAGACACCACACACCCGAACAGATAGAGAAAGAAAGGGAGCGTCGGAAATCTTTCGAAAACCAGAAAGACTACCAGGCCCTTTCCATGGAACTTGACCGGATCCGTCCTTAACTATCATTAACTCAATTTTAGGATATTACCATGTCAGAACAACTACCAGTAAACACCTCTCCATTTCAAAAGGACGATCCTCTATTTCAAGATGTCCAGGTTCTTTTTACAGACCCGGATAATATGATGAAATGGATCAACTCCTCTGATTTACTGCTCTCGCTGCTCCATGCGTTTCAAGACAAGGGTTTTATCCTGAAACAGGACGCTAATGGGAATGGCTATAATGGCTTAACAAAGGAAATTAATCTTAATAAATCAGGGGCCGATTTTGTGAGGGTGCTGAGCCATGAGCTTGGCCACTTTTACGATCATCAGTTGGGAGATACTGATCTTGTTGATTTTATTAAAAATGATGGTGTAACAAACTTCGATGAGATCATCAAGTATGAGATGAATGAATCCCAGGCGACCGCCATCAGTTTTATCATCAGGCAACAGATCAAACTTGCCACCAATGGTACTGACATCTACATTTCCAATCGGATTGACTGGTTTGACCCTGACGGAAAAGAATTGCCGGATGTTGACGAAGATGGTTATCCGGATGCGTATGAAGCGGCAATAGCCGACCTTGAGACCCGTTTCGGCAGCAGGGTTACCCTGGAAATGAACTTAAGTGACTGCTGGACCCTTGCCGGTGAAATAGCCAACGATATCTGGGGCAAGAATTTCCTGACAATGCCCAGTGGCGAGACCAACCGTTGGCAAGACAGAATAGAGGAGTTAAATGATGCCTACACAGAAAAGGGAAAAGAGATTCCGGAATTTCTCCAAGATACCCAGCGCACCTTTAAGTCCGCCGATTTGAGTGCCGACGGTCAGTACATATTTACCTTCAAGGAAATAAAGGACGGCAGCGATAGAACCTGGGTTTTCAATGCCACCCTGGGCAGTGACGGGAATGATCTTCTGGTCGGCAAGGAGACCGGCGGAGCGGATCATCTTTCGGGCGGGGCTGGCAACGACATTTTGTATGGGGATTGGAACAGCACTGCCTTCGGCGCCGATATCCTGGAAGGGGGCGAAGGAAACGACACACTTATCGGCGGCAAGGGCCAGGACACCCTTGATGGCGGAGATGGTGACGACACCTTTGTGATCACCGGCACGGATACGGCCTATGATATTTTTATCGGCGGGGTCGGCAATGACACCATCAAAGGCGGTGACGAGAACGATACCATCCGTGTTCATTATCTTTCTTATGAAAATTCCATAGAGGTAATCGACGGCGGTGCAGGCGAAAACGTCATCGCCGGAACGGATGGTAACGATACCATTAACCTGAGCGGCATCGCGGTGACCAATATTGCCCGCATTGAAGGGGGAGATGGGCAAGACACCATCATCGGTACGGGAGGACAAGATCATATAGACGGTGGCATTGGCGACGACATTCTGATCGGCGGCGCGGATGCCGACCTAATGGTCGGCGGCGACGGGATAGATATCTATTTCATCGATGGCAACGATACCATCCAGGACTCGGGCCGTAACTATATTTATTACCAGGGCGAGATATTGGCCGGAGGTTTTGTGCGGGAGGAAGGGACCAACACCTACCGTTCCTTAAGCGACAACAACAACTTCACCCTCACCTTCAACTCCCCCGGTCATTTGGTGCTGAACGGCACGGACAGCGTCACCTTCGCCAACCAGACAAGCGCCGCGGATTTTGAAAATGGTGATTTCGGCATCACTCTGTTTGATTCAATATCGGCAGACCGGGTGCTGATCGGCGCGGACGGGAATGATAACTCCACAGTAATATGCGTCTACGTGGAGGATCACTGGGAGGGCCACTATGCTTTCAGCGGGACTGTGAGCGGCGATCTAACAAACGACTATTTTCTCCCCAGTTATGATGAGTTCAATCTGACCGGTGATACCCCGCCCAATCTCAGTATTGACGGCGGCGCGGGCAACGACCTGCTCCATGGGTTGGCTGGCAGTGATTCCATTACTGGCGGTAGCGGTAATGATTTCATTGTCGGCGAGATAGAATGGGTCAGTGAATACCCAGAGGAATATTCCCTGCTCAATCCGTGGGGAAAAACCGGCATGGCCGATGTCCTGCGAGGGGAGAGCGGCAAGGATGTGATTCTCGCCTGGTGGGGCGATGACGCTGTCTCGGGAGGGGATGATGACGATTTCCTGGAAGGCGGCGATGGCAATGACACGGTGGAGGGAGATGGCGGTAACGATGTGGTCGTCGGTTCAAACGGCAATGATTCAATCTTTGGCGGTGACGGTAATGATCTGCTTTACGGTGACAGCGAACTTGCTTTCGCCAGCTGGTTCAATCCGGAGGATATCGCCTCCTTTACTTTCCAGATGAGTTTTGCCGCCAAGGGCTATGTCACTTCGGTGCTTCTTGAAAATTTTGATGTGTTTCATGACGCTCCGGAACCGGGAGACGACATGCTTTACGGCGGCACGGGCAATGACCTGCTCGATGGCGGCGCTGGCAACGATACCCTGCTGGGCGAGGATGACCATGACACCCTGATCGGCGGCAGCGGTGATGACTTGCTTGATGGCGGAACGGGCAACGACTGGCTGGTGGGCGATAATGCTGATCTCACCGGTGCGGGGAACGACACCCTTGCCGGCGGCGATGGCGATGATCTGCTCCAAGGGCTGGGAGGAAACGATATTCTTAATGGTGACGCAGGCAATGACGAACTCTACGGTTTTGACGGGAATGATACGCTTGACGGCGGTGCGGACAACGACTATCTCAACGGCGGCACGGGCGACGACACCTATCTCTTCGGCATCGGCTCGGGGCAGGACTCAATTTATGAAACAGACGGTGCTGACACCATCCGGATTCTCGAAGCATTGCCCGGCGCAATGACGGTGACCCGGGACCAGTACAATATCTTCCTTGGTGTCAGCAACACCACCGATCGGTTGAAGATCAACGGCTGGTTTACCGGCGACGCATACCGGGTGGAAGAGGTGCGGTTCAGTGACGGCACGACATGGGATGGCGCCGCCCTGGAGGCCAGGATTACAGCGGCTCCCGGCACCAGCGGAGATGACATCCTGTACGGCGGCATCGGCGATGACACCTATTTTTTCAACCCCGGCGGCGGGGCGGATATCATCCAGCCCGATCCCGGTGGCTACGATACCGTGGTGATGGGGATGGATTACGATCCTTCTTCCCTGAGTCTGTATGAATCAGGCGAAGATATGATTATGCGCTCCAGCGACGGCACCCAGTTCACCTTCATCGGCTGGTTTACCTCGAGCGAGCACCCGATTGAGCTTTTCACCTTTGCCGACGGCACCCAACGCTCGAGTACGGAGCTTCTGGCGGAAGTCCCCATGTGGAGGTTGACCATCGGCAGTGCCGCTAACGACAGGCTTTATGGCGATGATGGGGATGACGCAATAAACGGTGGGCTTGGCAATGATATGCTCTACGGCTACGGCGGCGATGATCAACTGGACGGCGGCATCGGCAATGATTATCTGTTCGGCGGCGCCGGTGACGATATTTTGATTGGCGGGCTTGGACGAGATTATTTGTTTGGCGGGCTCGGCAATGATCTTTATCTTTTTTCGCCCGGATTTGGTTCCGACGTTATTTCCGATTATTACGATGAGGACATCGATCCTGTCAATTATCAGGGCGAGATCGATATCATCCGTTTCACGGACGGTATTTTGGCAAGTGATCTCCATCTCACCTGGGACGGCAGTACCTGGGACGGAGGTTCCCTTACCCTGCGCATCGGCGATCTCGGTGATACATTGCTGCTTGATATTTCCTATGCCGGGGGCGGATGGTGGTATTACGGCAATTTTGACGGCAGAAACACCGCCGGAATTGAGCAACTTGAGTTCAGCGACGGCACGGTATGGACGATCCCGGACCTGCTGACCCGTTTGATGGACGGGACGGAAGGGGCGGACGAGCTCTATGGCACAAGCGGGGATGACACCATTACCGGCCACGGCAGCAATGACTGGCTTGAAGGGTTCGAGGGCGACGATCAGATGGATGGCGGTGACGGCAACGATGTCCTGTTCGGCGGCATCGGCTCCGACACCATCATCGGGGGCGCCGGCGATGACGTTCTCTATGGCAACTGGCAGGATACTGTCGGAGTGGATGAGGAAAATAACATCCTGATGGGTGGAGACGGCAACGATGAGTTGTACGGCGATTATGGCAATGATGTCATGAGCGGCGGCGCCGGCAACGATAGCCTGAACGGAGGCGAGGGAAACGACCTTTATCTTTTCAACCTGGGGGATGGGCAGGACGTCATATATAACGGCAACTATGACGATGAGTATAAAGTTGATTGGCTGAATCCGGATATCGTCCGTTTCGGAGCGGGAATTACAGCGGCAGACATTGCCATAAGTCGGGACGGTGATAACCTTTTACTCGCTATCGGCGGCACCGGGGACAGCCTGACTATCGGCGACTGGTTTGAAAATCTTTATGCCGCCCCTGGCCGGGGCGAACAACTGGAATTCGCCGACGGCACGGTGTGGGATGTTTCTGATCTTGCCGAAATGGCCGCCGACATGGGAGGCCCGCTATTTGTCGGTACGCAAGGTGATGACATCCTGGAGAGTACTCAGTCCTGGAGTGATGACATTCTGCTCGGCAAAGGAGGATCAGACCTTCTGACCGGCGGTGACCAGTGTGACTGGCTTGACGGCGGGGATGGCGATGATGTTCTTGATGGTGGTTCTGGCGAAGATTTTCTGTACGGCGGGACCGGCAATGATATTCTTGCCGGAGGTGAAGGTGGTGACACCTATGTCTTTAATACAGGTGACGGCAGGGATATTATCAACGACTATCAGTCCTATGATTATGATCATCTTGCCTTTGGCCCGGGAATTAACCCTTCCGCCCTCACCGATCTCACCAGAACAGGCAGTGATCTCACCATCAAGGTGGGCACGAATGGTGATCAGATCACCTTCAGCAACTGGTTCGAAGATGCATACGGCCAATTTGATGTCAGCTTTGCCGATGGCACGGTATGGGACACCGAGTATCTGACCAGCCATGCTTCGGAAGTGACAGGCGGCGTTGTTCTTGTCGGTACTGACGGGGATGACATTCTGACCGGCACCGCAGACAACGATACCTTGCAGGGTGGGGCGGGCAATGACCTGTTATCCGGCGGTGACGGTGACGATACTTATCTCTTTAATACGGGTGACGGGGTCGACCAGATCGTGGATTCCAGCGGAATGGACACCATCCAGTTCGGTGACGGTATCACATCCGATTCCCTTTCCCTTGATCTCGGCTCACTGCTGGTGCGGGTCGGCGATCAGGGAGATGCGATTCACATTGAGGATTTCAATCCCGATGACCCGCTCAACTCATCCGTCATTGAAACATTCCGTTTCTACGACGGAACCGTGCTTGATATAGCCGATCTGCTTCAGCGAGGCTTCGATATCCGGGGTTCGGCAGGTGACGACTGGCTTGCCGGCACGGCGATCGTTGACCGGATTACCGGAGAAGAAGGCGACGATACCCTGGTCGGAGGGCAAGGCGACGACATACTTTCCGGCGGTAGCGGCAATGATACGTATGTGTTCAACCTCGGCGACGGGGCGGATATCATTGCGGACGTATCAAGTGCAACGGAAGGGAATATTATAGCATTCGGTGCCGGCATCGCGGTCAAGGACCTCGTTTTCGAGCACGATGGCAGCGATCTCTTGATTCACGTGGGTTCGCAGGGTGATGCCCTGCGCCTTAAGGAGTTCGATCGTTTCGGCAGCAATGGCTCGTTGGTAGCGGACACTTTGCAATTTGCGGACGGCAGCCAGGCGGACCTGTTTGCGCTTACCAATACCGCCCCGGCCGTGGCGGTGCTGCCGCAAAATCAGACAGCCGTGGCGGATATGGCCTACAGCTTCACGATTCCCGCAGACACTTTCAGCGATGCGGATGCCGGGGACTCGTTAACCTACTCGGCAACCCTTGGCACCGGCGACGACCTGCCCGCCTGGCTCATCTTTGATCCGGCCACCGGCACATTCAGCGGGACCCCTGCCAACGGTGATGCCGGGATTCTGGATGTTGCCGTTACTGCCATTGATACGGCGGGCGCTGCCGCGGTCGCGAGCTTTACCCTGGACATCGCCAATCACATTGTCGGTACCGCATGGGGTGATAACTTGGAGGGTACTGTCCTGCGAGACGTGATCGAAGGGCTTGCCGGCAACGATACCCTGCAGGGCGGTGACGGAGACGACATCATCATCGGCGGGGCCGGCCAGGATAACCTGCAGGGCGGGGCCGGAGACGACCTCTTCCTGATCGAGGGCAACGACCCCTCCTACGACACCTTCAACGGCGGCGACGGCTTTGACATGGTGCTTGGCGGCGACGGCGACGATGTCATCCGCCTGGGCAACTTCAGCGGTGCCAACACCGTTGAGCTGATCGACGGCGGCGCAGGTGTCAATACGATCGCCGACACTGACTACGGCAATCTCATCGATCTGAGCAATACCACCCTGATCAATATCGCCCGGATTGAAAGCGGCCTGGGCGGCGATACAGTGATCGGCTCGGCCGGCGACGACATCATCATCGGCGGG
>JAHIVB010000004.1 GCA_018816905.1 Bacillota bacterium | reverse complement strand
TGCACTGGCTTCGACAAATTGTCCGCCGCCTTCAATCTTGAACAAATATGAAGTTCCAGCTACGCCTGTAAATGTAAAGACGATGCTAGTTTTCGTTTCATCAAAATCCGCGATAGGGCTTTGAAGATTATTGCTCCACCAAGCAGCTGGAGTGTCAGTGTAGGTTGCAGTTACTGATAAGTCTGTAACAACTGCTTCCATACCATAGGCAGTCCATGCAGGTATAACATATTCCCAACCTTCGATAACGAGATTTCCAGTTGCACCAGCAGTGGTGATAAACGCTACTACAAGGTTGAATCCAGCTCTTTCAGTTTCTGTTTTTCCACTTAGGTCAAGAACATATTCCTGAGATACCCCAGTTGCGACCACGCTAGGTCCTTCAACAGCTTGTCCGCCACCTTCAATTTTGAATTTGTATTCTGTTCCGACAACGCCAGTGAATGTAAACACGATGCTTGTTTTTGTTTCGTCAAAATCTGCGACTGGGCTTTGAATGTTAACATCCCACCATGTAGCAGGAATGTCAGCGTATGTTACGGTTGCGACCGATCCATCTACAACGACTGTAGCGCCATAGGCAGTCCATGCAGGTATAACATATTCCCAACCTTCGATGACGAGAGTTCCGGTTGCACCAGCAGTGGTAATAAACGCTACTACAAGGTTGAATCCAGCTCTTTCAGTTTCTGTTTTTCCGCTTAGGTCTAAAACATATTCCTGAGATGCGCCAGTTGCGACCACGCTTGGTCCTTCAACAGCTTGTCCGCCACCTTCAATTTTGAATTTGTATTCTGTTCCAGCCACACCAGTAAATGTAAACACGATGCTTGCTTTTGTTTCGTCAAAATCTGCGACTGGGCTTTGAATGTTGACATCCCACCATGAAGATGGAATATCAGCGTATGTTACGGTTGCGACAGATCCATCCATCACAACGGTTGCACCATAAGCCGTCCATGCAGGTATAACATATTCCCAACCTTCGATGACAAGGGTTCCAGTTGCGCCAGCAGTGGTAATAAATGCTACTACAAGATTGAAACCAGCTCTTTCAGCTTCGGTTTTTCCACTTAAGTCAAGAACATATTCCTGAGATACGCCAGTTGCGACCACGCTTGGTCCTTCAACAGCTTGTCCGCCACCTTCGATTTTGAATTTGTATTCTGTTCCGGCAACGCCAGTGAATGTAAACACGATGCTTGTTTTTGTTTCGTCAAAATCTGCGACTGGGCTTTGAATGTTGACATCCCACCATGTAGCAGGAATATCAGCATAAGTTACGGTAGCTGTTGTTCCGTCTACAACGACAGTTGCGCCATAAGCGGTCCATGCAGGAACAACATATCTCCATCCTTCAAGAACAAGTGTTCCGGATGCACCAGCAGTTGTAATAAACGCTACTACAAGATTGAATCCAGCTCTTTCAGTTTCTGTTTTTCCACTTAAGTCTAGAACATATTCCTGAGATTCACCAGTTGCAACGACGCTTGGTCCTTCGACATTCTGTCCGCCGCCTTCAATTTTGAATTTGTATTCTGTTCCAGCCACACCGGTAAATGTGAAGATGATTTCAGTTTTAGTACCATCAAAGTTTTCGACTGGACTTTGGATATTGACATCCCACCATGAAGAAGGAATATCAGCATAAGTTACTGTAGCAATGGAGCCTTCTTCAACAACAGTCGCTCCATATGCAGTCCACATTGGGATAGTTTCAATTGGTGATACTTTCGCAAAGTATGCGCTCATGATTTCAAATTCACCTGCTGCAGTCCCGCTTCCGCCTGCACCGAAGATTAAAATCTTGGTCAAAGCATCCATTTGCTCGTCTGTCCAAGAGGAAAGGTCAATAACGATTGTGATTTCTTCGTCAATAGCAAATGTTCCTGGTACTTCTGCTTTCACAGAACTGCTTAACTCAGCTTTGAAAATAACTGAACCAGCTGTGATACCTTTCAAATGCAACACGATGAAATCAAAATCAGAGAAGCTTCCTCTAACTGTTGAAATCATATAGGCCCATTCGAATCCTACTGCTTTTGTATAAGTAACAATTGGATTATCTCCTGATTTGTCAATATCGTAGACACCGTCTCCGTTGTCGATAAATCCAGTTTTGAATTCAAATGTTTCCCCTGTTCCATCATATTCGAGTTCATTTGTAGGAATGTTGGAATCTCCATTTTCTAAAACGGTTCCATAAGCAGTTCCTTCATCGAAAGCGAATTGTGTAATCGTGAAATTTCCAGTTCCTTGAGCTTTTCCAGGTCCTCCGAAAAGGTAAACACCTGTTACGCCACCAAGGAATACATCATAGTCACGTAGATTAAGTTGATAACTTACTTGACCCGCAGTTAATTGAAGCGATACTTCAAACGAAGAATCGACTCCCTGAATCTTTACAAGCAATGTTCCTGATCCGCTAATAGCCAAGACAAGCTTGTTAAATACAGAGAGATCTTGGTCAATTTCATACACCATGCTAGCCCAAGAGAATCCTTGTTTGTCATAAGTGACACTCAATTCGGAAGCACTCTGCACAATTGTATGAACTTCATCGCCAGAGTCAACCCATCCATTCAGAATGCTCATTGTTTGCAATCCTGAGGTCGTGGTTGTTGTAGTTGAAGTTGTAGTCGTCGTTGCTGTCGTAGTTGTGGTAGTTGTGGTTGCTGTGGTTGCTGTAGTTGTTGTTGTCGTTTGCTGACAAGCAGCTAGAACAAATGCAAATGCAAACACAACTGATAAAATCAATGCTCTTTTTAATCTCATATTCATTAATTCCTCCTTTTATTTTTTTGTTTCTTATTTTTATAAAAACAATTCGAATGAATTGATTTATCTAACCTAAAATTGTAAATTCAAGTTCATCAAAACCTTTTTGAATCACTTCACTTTGCATGAATAAATCCCATACAAGAGAGGAGCGATAATTCTCAATCATGAGAAGTGTGATGCCCTTGTCAATTCCGATCACATCAGTATCAAACCATCCATCTAGTGGAATAGGACGGTTCGGTCGAATGATTGATGTGCTAGCACTCTCGGTCAACCCGAGATTGTACGAATCCAAAAATCCATATTTACTAGCCAATCGGTTTATGGATGCATAGTACTCCATCGTCGGAAGTACTAGATCCGGAACGAAAGGCAATGAACCAATGGCTCCTGCAGGAGCCAGCGTTCCATCGATGTAAATGGTACCAGCAGCGGGTAAATTTCCATAAGCTCTGTATCCATCAGGACCATCACTTGCCGTATTTCCCCAAGCAAGAGAACTATAGGTCTTGTAGTTAGCGGACTGATAAATGGCATAATCCCTTGCGGCGATACTGGCCTGAATTGAATTGTTGAACCAATTGATGTTTTCTTTATCAAATGCGGTTCTAAAATCTAGAAAAGCGTGTGAATACTGGTATGTAAACAAGGTTCCGGGATAGGAAACGTAAAAGAACTCGCTAGACCCATATTTCTTCCTCTGTGACGAAGCCTTCATCTGATTATAAGCAACAACACCTACAGAATAATCATCTGATGCAGCGGCCAAGAAATAGAGCATGAGCTGTTCGGCATAAGAGTCCCAGAAACCGCCAAACCCACTTTCGGGAGTGTACCCCATGTAAAACATGTTTCGATCCGTATTGAAATACCAATCCCACTCCACTTCTTGATAGATTTGATATACGATGTCTTTGATTTCTCCACCAAAGTACTCCGCAGCGACAATCATTCCACAAAGCATGAGGGCGGTATCGATGATTGATACTTCCGTTGTACCGGAACGGGTTGCAGTTTGCATTGATACGAAGTGGTAGAAAAATCCATGAGTTCTCTGCATATCCTGAATCGTAAAGAGAGTATGCAAAGCTCTATAATAACCTTCAGAATAAGAAATCCAGTCATTTTCAATACCAATCGGAATCGCAGCGAGTCCAAATCCTACTGACGCAATTGAAGCGTCACCATATGAAAGAGTTGCTGTATTGTATCGATCGGAAATCATTCCATATCCGCTGGATTCAGGATCTCCATTGACGACCTCCCAGAAAAATTTAAACGATAGACGTTCCTCTTCAAATACGTAATCAGGAACTTCGATTGGAGAATAAACATATTCTTCTCCCGTAGTGGTCGTTGAATCCGTCATTGAAGTGCTTGACGATGTCGTTGATGTTGTGCCTGTCGTCGTCGTTGTAGATGAGGTGCTGTTATCGCAAGCTCCAATGACGAACAACAAACAAATGAGCGAGATTGCCAATATTCCTTTTTTTATCATGTGTTCCTCCTATTCTCCGGTTACTCCGGTTCGATCTATGCCCTCGACAAACCATTTTTGCATAATGACATATACCAGCAAAACAGGTAGAATAATCAAGATTGTGGCACTATATTTTATTGCTTCATTAACCGCCTGTTGAGACAGTCCTTCAGCTAAACTGAATTGTGATGAAAAGTTAAGTAATTTTAATTGGAGAGTGAACAAATCACTTCCTAAAAACAGCGAAGATATATAGGTTTCGTTCCAATACCATACGAATGAAAACAGGAATGCAGTCAAATAAGCTGGTAGTGCCAACGGAACACCTATCTTCATGAAAATTTGATAACTGTTTGCTCCATCAATTTCTGCGGATTCATCCAAAGCGTGAGGCTGCATCCTGAAAAATTGATAGAAAATCAAAATAAAGATTGCTGAGGATAACCCTTGCCCAAATGTTGCTGGAAAAATGATTGCCCAGGCACTATCTAATATCCCAAACTTGTCAAACAAAACAAATCTTGGAATCATGTAGACTTGCGATGGAACAAGATAGGTCATCAGGATGATACCAAACAAAATAGCTTTCCCTTTCACCTTGAACTTAGCCAAAGCATATCCAGTGATGCTGGTTGTCACAGTTTGCAAGAAAGCTGGAACCAAAGTAACACTCAAACTGAACAACAGTGTCTTCCCGTAGTTCAAAACAATCCAGCTGGTTTTATAGTTATCTAGATAAAGCTTCGTTGGAATCCAATCGACTGTAGGATCGACCAAATCGGATAGATCTTTAATCGAATAGGTGAACATCTTAATCATTGGGTATAAGTAGACAAAACCAATGATGAGCAACAATAAATATAGAGCGGTTTTTCCAATCAATCCATCTTTCAGCGTTTTTCCTAAAAGGATGTGTTTGATTTTCTGCTTTGTTGCTACTTTCATTATCTCCGCCCCCTTTCTTTTGCAAATGCACCAAAAAGAAGGAAAGATAGACCCAAGATGATTGCTAGTGCGATGAAATAGAGCCATGCAATTGCTGAAGAGAATCCAAAACCGGTTTCTAAGGCAAACATATTGGTCTTGATATGCTGAATCGCATCATTCTCTGAAAATGTTGCCAAATTAATAATCGTAAAAATTACCGAAACCAAAACCATGGACTTCAGCGCTGGAATTGTTATTTTCCAGAAGGACTCCCAAGGACCGGCTCCGTCAATCATTGCGGCTTCGTAAGTAGCTCGGTCAATTTTCTGAAGAGCGGCAATAAACAACAAAATTTGAACACCTGAGAACCAAAGTATTACAATCAATTCTGAAAAGATGTTGGCAATCGGACGGGCCAAAGCCTCGGTAAAGGTATTGTTGATAAAATCTAGAATACCCATCTCTTCGATGAGAGGAATCGTCGCAGCACCTTGATAGACAAGTTGATTGATAACTGGACCGGAAGCGATGATGACAGGAAGGAAATAAATCGCCCTGAAGAACCCTCGTCCTTTCATATCTTGATTAAGCATAACTGCAATTATGATTGCAAATACAGTTATGATTGGAACCTTAAATAAAATTTCAATTGCAAAATCGCTTACTGATTGAAGGAAATTGAACCCTTCTGAAGAAGAAAATATCTGCTTGTAATTGTCGAACCAGACGAAGGTAACTTGAATCCCTTCTCCACTTAAAACAACTTTCGACATCGAATAATAAAGGCTAGTAAACAACGGAATCATTGTAAAAATCAGAAAGCCGATGACCCATATGCTTAGGAAGGACCACCCGATAAGATTCTGTCTTACGGCTCGTTTCAAAGGTTTTTTAGTCATCAGAAATCACCACCTCATAAGAGAGTGGATTCAATTCGTGACCATCAACCGACACGGTATTGTTCGTGTAGTTCAGGTAGATTGAAACGCCTCCAGTATACTCAACAACATACACTCCTGTTTCGAGACGTTCTCTCGAAATCGGTTTTTCATTGACAACTGCATTGAGTGCAGAAGAAACAAAATTAACGTCAAACTCCATTTTTTCTTTCCAAGTCGAGAAACTGGAGGAATAAATCTGCTTCAATTCAGTATCTTGGAAAAGATAAGCGGTTTGATTTGTAATAATATATGAAGGATATACGCCGTAGTCGACCATCTTTAACAATTCAATCCGAGAGGAAGATGTAAAATTGGAAAACGGAGCGTATTTATCCAACAAACCAGACAACACATAAGGAATAAACGGAACAGTATCCGAATAAATTCGATATCTAGAAGACGACAGCGGCATTAATAGATATACATCTGAGTATTTTAGTGTATATAAATTGCTTTGGTAGAGTATGACAGGATCCGATGAACCCTCAAACATTGTCTGATAGAAATCTATTGCTTCATTTCTATCGACCGGATTGGATTTGTCCGAAAAATCGGAAAACAGTGTGTTTCCAACAGAACCGACAGAATACATGGTAATCTCTTCCTGTTTTAGTTTTGCTACAGAATCAAGATAAGCGCTAACGCTTCTAGCTGGTGATATATAATAAATATCTTTTGTGAATCCACTACTCATCATGAAATTTTGATTGATTCGTTTTGCAATGTCTTTATAAATGCTGAATTTGGCATCATCATAGACTTTGACAGGATCTAAGAAGAAATACAAATCGATATCTTGTTCCTCGGCATAGTTTATTAGTTCAAGAAGTTCTTGACGCGTGCCGAGTTTTTTAGAAATGTTGTCCACAATGAGACCGCTAGAAGTATTTCCTGATGATGAATATCCTTTATAAGAAACGATTGGTTTTACGTCCCAAGAAGCTATTTCTTCAAGAATACTCTTCAACTCGGAATATTGAGTCATTTGCAGGTATTCATCGAAAATAAATCCAGTCTTGGTTTCAGATCCAATGACTTCCATAAATAACTTTTCTGCATCTCCGTCGTCAACGTGATCCACAATCATCTCTTCTTCTATCAAATAGGATTGAAATGCACTTGCCATTCCAACATAATTCGCATCTGCGCCGGAAAGGAACTTGTATTTCAAAACTACATTGCATGTGTTGATTCCATCTTCAATGACCAGTCTTCCGGAAGAAGACGCTGCTTGTGATTCTGATAAAGGGGATTGGTATAAACTACGATAAAGAAACTCGTTGTAAGTGTAATAATATTTGAGATTGTTTTTTGCGGGACTGACGACCAAGGAAGCGTTTGGTGCTCCGTCTTCGACAATCGAGATAAATCCGTGTTGGTTGATACCCAGAATCATCCCAGATACCGGGAAAGAAAGAACAGGTTCTTGAGTCAAAGCGGTCTGGACTGAGTTGTCCTGACCGAAATATCTGAATTCATAAATATCTGTAAGAACATCAATTTCTTGATAGCGGATTAAAGCTCCTGAACCGTCAGGGACTAAAATGTATCCAGGAACCGTGTTGGAAAATACAGCACCTAAGAAAGGATAAGTCTTGATGCTGCGTAACTTGTAAGTATCTCCTTCAACTACTGACTCATTCGGAATTTCAACCTTGAGATAATCATTATCTAGTGAAACTCGCAACAATAGCGAGATGCCTGATTCTCCAAAGTAAAGCGTAGCCTCAAAGCCGTTTGGAATTAATTCATATTCATACGTTGAATCTTCGCTTTTCAAAAAACTTTCTTCCACGGAGGTATAGGCTCCCGTGGTATCGTTGTATGAATAATACTTGATTGTCACTGCCGAGTTGACAATGCCCTCCCAAGTGGTATTAAAATTCGGAAGATTATCGTCTTTTGTCGAAATAGAGGATCCATAGATAAACCCATCAATTTTGCTTTCGACTCTAATAGCAAAAGAACCTTCTTCCATATAGAGTCTGTATGAACTGCTCTCTCCGACAAGTAAATAACTAGTTGGAATATCTAAAAAATTCTCAACTAAAGACAGATCGTCTTCTTGTGTGAACTGATTGCTAGAAAGATATGTTTCATCCATAATATTGCCATCCGTTGGTAATCCTTCATAATCACTTTGTGGGGAAGGTTTTGCAAAAACACCAATAGTCAATACTAAAACCGAAACAAGTGTCAATCCAAGGATTCCTTTTTTAATCCAATGCTTAAAATACACGGAAGAACACCTCCTTCAGCCACGAAATGATGAAATTAAAAAGTTGAGATCCAAATACATATAGAATGAATCCAATCAGGACAATAATCAACATCGTGAAAATAGTCATCAAAATGTTCTTCATAGTCTCGCGAATCTCATAGTTATGAATTTCTTTGACCGCAAGGAAGACTAAGATTCCTGTATAGGAAATGATGAAAAATCTAAAAATTTGAAGTAGAATCGTCTCATTCTGGGTTAGTACATTGCTAAGAAGAATGTAGAAAGGTAAAAATATAATGACAGGAGACAAGGCGTATATCACGCCATGAAATACATCATGTAGCCATCCTTCTCCATCATAGAGTGTTGACACAAGATAATTAGAAAATATAAATAACAATATCACGCCGAAGAACTTGGCACTTTCCAATCCTAGATGTATCTGACTTGATGCATAATTGAAGAGAAAGCCTGTATATCTTAAATAAAGCAGGTATTCTACAAATAACAGAAGCAAAAGTACAAGGCTACTTAGGTTGTTTGCTCTTTTCTCACGTTTAATCTGGTAGTAGGAATCAATTGGATGTTTCATTACATCAAATACAAGTGTGAAACGAGCAACTGAAGTTTGCCTCTTGATTTTCTTAACTTTGGAGTGGATTCCTGCAAAAACTGATGTTCTGCGATCCACTTGTTTATAAACAAATTGCAAGACCACAAAAGAAATCAGCACGATGAAAACTAAGCTGAGATTATCCTTCAGCCAAATATCTCGAATCTTCCAATAGGTATTCGAGTATCCGGGTCGATCGTTTGCCATGTAATATTCAAGCAAGGCATTTTGTAAGTCTCCAGCTTGGAAATATGCCTTTCCGAGCGCACTGTGAGCCAATGCAAAGTTGTCATTTTGGTCCAAAATAGACTCAAAAAGAGTCGTTGATTCCGTATAATTCCCCTGATTGTACAAATCAATTGATTGATGAACCAGGAGTGAAAAACTGGAAGGTTGATAAGAAATGATTTCACTTCTGCCCATATCGAGGACAAATATATTTTGATATTCATCGACTTGAATTGCTGAAGGACTTTGAATCAAGCCAAGAATATTTGAACTGCTAGACACAATGTCAAAACCAAACAGCAAGTTCCCATTGGGGTCATACTCAACGATAAACCCATCATCATAAATCGCATACAGATAGCCTGACTCATTGATAGATAGATCAACAACGTTGTTCTCATCGTTGTAATTAATCGTCGTTAGAATATTGTTACCGTTGACATCTAACTTTTTAAGTGCAAATACAGTATTGGGCGTTGAAGTATAAACAAGTGATTTGCTGTTGATAGCGATATTCGTGGGTGAAGGTGGCGTATTTCTGGCATATTCACCAGGTTTGACGAATACATCCGCAATTCGTTCAATAATCGATTTGGACGATAGATTGACTCCGAAATATCCAAGGAAAGAACCATCATAGTTGAGTTGAATCACTCCACTTGTAGATCCGTCTCCGATCACATAAATGTTTTCGCCGCTACCGACCACTACTTTGATCGGGGTAAAAGGAGAAGCACTTCCAAACAATGGTTCAGTTGGCCGAGAGAAGGTGTTGATGAGATTCCCTTCAAGATCAAATTTGTAGACAACTTGGTTTCCCTTGTCGGAAACATAAAGAAAATCTTCAAGTGAAACATGCACTCCTGTGGGTTGGTTCAGGATTCCGACTCCGATTTCGAGGACAAGAGATCCTGAATAATCAAGCACTGCTACTCTTGCGTTTCCTGTGTCCGCAACATAGACAAGATCATCCTTGATGTATAAATCTTCAGGATTGGAAAGAGAAACGTTCCTGTTAAGAACGCCAACCGGCGTATAAGCTGTCTGAGTGAAGGTTAAATTTCCTTCATAGTCGACTGTATAAGTGTCATAGGGGTATTCGTTTTCGTAGAAGGGATTGTTTGCACTGACTTGAGTCAAGGGGATGAAAGTCAGAACCAACAACATCAATAAGGATACAACTCCAAGTTTTTTCATAAGTGGCACCTACTTGATTCCCGAGTGAGCCATCGTATCCATAACTTTGCTTTGCATAATTATGAATATGAGAAGATTTGGCAAGAACATAATCAAAGAAGCTGCCGCAGCCATCCCTTGCCCGGCGACTCCATTGGTATTGGATGTTAATGTGTTCATATAAAAGGCAAATGTTTTAAGTGAATCGTTGTTGATGTATGTAGTTGAAGTATCTGCGCTGTTCCACACAGTTTGGAACGAAAGGATGACGATGGTCGCAATCGCTGGACGAATCAAAGGCAAAATTATTTTAGTGTAAATCTGCCATTCATTTGCTCCATCGACGCGTGAAGCGTCAATCAGTTCATTAGGAATTTGATCCACGAACTGCTTGATTAAAAACAGTCCGACCGGAATTGCGAGATAAGGTAACACATGAATAAAGAAATTGTCAATCAAACCAAGTTTTTCAATGATCAGGTATCTTGGAATCGTGACAGCGACGCCAACAAACATCAAAGCAATCGTATTAATCTCATTTAATAGACGCTTGCCTTTGAAATTCAGTTTGGATAATGCATATCCTGCCAGTGTTGAAATCAGAACTGAAGTAAATAGAACCAAGACCGTCACAATGATCGAATTGAACAAATAACGGCTCATCGGTATTCCGGAGGAACCAGTCACTTGAAACAGACGGACAAAATTTTGTAGTGTGAATTGTTCTACAAAAAATCTTGGGGGATAATAGAATAGTTCTTCCAGTGGTTTGAAAGCGTGGTTGAAGATGTAGATGAGTGGCAGTAACATAAACAAAGCAATCGGTAAAATAATGAGTAAGAATCTGATTTGGCTGGGATGAAACTTGGATGGGTTTATTTTCGTCCCTTGGAATTTGTGCGCCCTCATTCGTCTTTACTTCCAAAAAGCTTGAATGACATCCTAGAAAAGAAATAGACGATCATAAGCAAAATGACTGAAAGTGCTGCGGCATATCCCATCTCATATTTATTAAAGCCGTAGTACTCGATATGATTGACAATTAACTGACCTGCATATTGTGGCGTCGGATTGGAACCCGACAAAGCCACCCCAATTCCTGAAGCTGAGAACGTACCTACAATCGCCATCACCGCACCAAACAACATCTGCGGTTTAATGGATGGGATTGTAATGTAGATCATTTCCTGGAATTTGTTTTTGATGCCATCAATATATCCTGCTTCATACAGTTCCTGATTGACATTCAAAATACCTGCAAGCATTGCAAGAAAACCAACCCCCATTGAGGACCAGAGAGTGACGACAATCATGATTGTCAGGAGGAACTCCTTGGACTGCAAAAAGACAATTGGTTCGACGATTAATCCGAGGTTCAATAGAACGCTGTTCAAATAACCGGAATTGTCACCGGCAAATATGACTCTCCACAACACAGCCATCGTAATTCCACTCGTGAGTGATGGAGAATAGATAATCAGTGCCAATACTGTCCTGATTTTTGGCGCTAACTGAGCCAACATCCATGCCAAAAGGAATGAAAGTATATATCCTCCAGGTCCTACGATGATGGCATATTTCAAAGTATTAGGAATGACGTACTGCATAAAGACGTCATCGTTCGTCAAAATATTGATATAGTTGTCAAATCCTATCCAGATTGGAGTCCTAACTGTATCGAAATACGTAAAAGAAAGACCAATCGCTGCAATGACAGGGACAACGATGAAGATAATGAACATCAGTGCATAAGGGAACACGAACAGATATGCGATGTTTTGTTGTTCACGGATTGCTTTCGAAGAAATGCGCTTTTTCATGGCCACGGTATCATTCATTTGAATCACCGCTCTTCCATGATCTGATGATGGATAAACTTGCCAAATTATAAGGTTTCATAATCGTCCCTGTTTTGTCCATATATCCAAATTCAGACATCTTCTTTTGAATTTCTTTGTTCATCTTGATAATACCGTCATTCAATAAGACTCGAAGATTTTCTCTATCTATTACAACACTGTTCCATAGATTGGAGATTTCGAGCTCAACTTGGTAAGATCCAGGAACTTTTGGAAGTTCCCTGAGATAAGACCATTGTTCAAGAATGATGGATAAATCGTCAGAATTCATGTTGAGCGCTTCAAAAGCTAATGTGTTTGCACTGTTCCATAGGTACTCTTTTCCAAGTGTTGACAGTAACAAAGATTCGAACTCAACTTGGATTTCAGTTGATGACCACCATTTCAAAAATTCCCATGATTCCTCTTGCTTGTCGGTATTTTTGAATATCATGTTTGCTGTCTGGGCTCCTGGTGCACTTCTGTCGATGGAAGAATCTTCTTGCACAACACCCGGCAGAAGGGCTATTTTCCATAGTCCTTGAATGTCAGGAGCAGCATTCAATAACGTAATGTACATTCCGAAGTCCCCTACTCCAATAGGAGAAATTCCGAGTCTAAACTCATTGTAAAAAGAGGTGACAGTCGTATCCATGGAATAAATCGTATACAATTCCGTCATCATCGTTAAGGCGTTGATACTTGCCTCGTCATCGAGAGACACATAAAATGCATTGTCTTGATAGATCGACGATCCGTATTGAAAGAGGAATGGAAGTGTTGAATCAAAAGATTTCAGGGACGTCGCACTGGAAAGAGGAATATAAAAATTCATACCGTATCGTTTTAGTATCGGCATAATTTGGGTTACTTCCTCCCAGGTGGACGGAACAGGAATGTCAAGTGCAGACAAAATATCGTTTCGATAGAAGAGCACATAGAAATTCTCTGTATCCGGAAGTCCATAGAGACCGTCATCATATATCAATGGAATCAAGGATTCTTCTTGATAGTAATCCAAAACGGTTGAAAATTCTGGGTCGTTTAAGAATGTCGTCAAATCGAGAATCGCACCGCGGATTCCCAAATCGTAAGGAAGCCAGGAGGATACACCAAGTGCGACATCGGGATTCGTTCCTGCAGAATTGGCAAGAATCAGTTTTCCTTCTGCGGCCATAACAGAGATTTTTACTTTGATTCCCGTTTCAGTCGTGAAGGAATCATCGGCCATTTTTTGGATTAAATCCGTATATTGCTTGCTGCGATTGACCCAAACGTCAAGTTCGTCATCGTTTGCAATCATATTGTACCTTTCGTCAAAAAACGAAAGGAAGAAGCGTTTAATATTCACCCAAGTACGAACGAAAAAATTAGCGTTTGGCTTGTCTAATTCCACGTCGGTGTGGACGTAAAACTTGTCAATATCCAGAGGACTGTCCAGCAAAAGAGCGACCGTTGTCCCTAAAGTTGATGCTATTGAAGAAGATGAAGTCGAAAGCAAGGTCATATTTTTAGGAATGTCATTGGGTGAGTCTGCAAGGAAAACAAGATTTCGAATCGCGATTTTAATGGAAGACATCGCTTCCGACAACTTTGTCGTTTCTGTCATTTGGTCGAGTCGATCATAAGTCACCTGTAAGGAGTCTCTTGCGTCCAGCAAATCCGCTACAATTGAAGGAATATAGTCGGTAATCAACCAATCTCGATTCTCGTCGATTTGATTACCGGTCAATTTCTTTATTTGTAAGGACAGATCATTGACATAGTCCAAGACATCATTGATTTCATAATAGTCTTCCATGAAAGGGCTCAAGTTAACAGACAGAGAGATCTGGTTGATACCTTGATTTAAATGGAAAAGATAAGGCTCGTCTCCTCCAAGAGTGACGTTTTGCCAAAGATTGTCATATTCAAAAGGAATCGACAGTGCTTCCTCAAAAGGAACCGTTCCATTGATTCTTAACGTGCGATAAACGTTGGCGTTCGTTGAAGTCGACTGGAGAACCTTAAAAGTAAGATAATAGTATCCTTCTTCCGCTACTTCAACATCATAAATTACTTCTTCCCTTTGGGAATTAAATGTCGATCCCGCAAGTATGTTCAATTTTAAATATCGAACGGAGAATGGAGTCACGTCAACGGTTCTTGAAACCCCTGCCTGGATGCTAGATGCGTTTTTGAAAGAAGGCGTTTCTGCTTCTTGAGAATTCAAAATCTCATTTGAAATCAAGCTTGCTCCATTGGAATATTCATCATACGTCGACAATGTCGTCCTACCGCTTACGGTAAAGTCGCCAACCAAAAAATCCCCCTTGGTCCGCTCAATGGTAATTGTATTCATGCCTTGATTCAATTTGAACACAATTGGATTCACAAACAGTCCCATCGGATCGTAGAAAGACTGATGAATCCAGGTCAAGTTCTGTTCCTGACTTCCATAGAAATCGTTTCCATATCGATCCAACGTGAACCCGTCAACCTGAACCCATTGTTTGTATAATATGATTTGGGAAGCTTCGGTGTATTGCAATTCATCATTCACAAGGACCGAACATTCCAAATCGAGATAATCTGATGATTTTGAATAAAAATCAAGCGAGAATTCGTAAAGTCCCTCCGTATCGACAACAACACTGAACTCTATGATGTTTTCATCATTAAACTGAGCAACATCTTGTCCATAGTCCATACTCAAGGACTCATCCAGAGGGTTTGAAACCGAAAATTGAGATGGCGAAATAACCTGTTCAAATGAACTTGTAACTTGATATCCTTCATTTTCCCAGACGGACAACACCTCTCGATAGTTTCCTTCCAGCAACAAAGAAGTACCGCTGTCGTAAACCTTCGTGTCAGCAAACACGACATGCGTCGACAGAGATACAATGGACAGGAATGCTATTATGAGTAGCAGTGCTCCTTTTTTCGCCATCAGTTCAGTTTCCTTCCTAAAATGAAAATTCTAGTTGTCTTCTACACCAAGTCTTTGAAAAATTGCCTCTCTAGCTACTGATAGAGCGTTGTTGGAAATAGTATTCCAAGAGGTTTTGACGTCCGCATAATTAACTTGCCCGCCTCTGACTTGGTCAAACAATTGTCCGACCGTGGTTTCTGCGTCATAGTCTGCACTCCATCTTGCCTTGATGTAACCTGGAACGTATTTGTTTGGTTCAATGATGTAGTTATTGTATGAGACTACTTTTCTTAATTCCGTAAACGTTGAATAGATATCGAAGAAAGCGTCAAGTAATTCTTCATCGGGTTGTAAAGGTGTCATATTAAGAGCGTTTACTCCCTCTACTGTTGTAGAGATCTCAATACGTTTGAGATATCCATCTCTACCAAACGACATCCATTTTGCCAGAAGATAAGCTTCATCAAGATGTTGAGTTTGGCTTGAAATACACATTAAATCCAAGATGACAGGGATTTGGTGAGCCGCACTTGTTCCTGGTGTTCCAATGAAATCTATCTCAAAATCATAATTGAGCATGGAGCCGATAATCGGGGTAAATTCCCAATACGCTGCAAGTTGGCTTGACTCCCAAGCATTCGTCGTTCCAAACGCTGCAAGTTGTTCTTCCGGAGTCATAGCATCGTATATTAACGTTTTATCTTGCATTAAAGTCTGATAAAGATTTAATGTAGTTTCAAATTCCGTACTATCAAGATGAAGAATAGACCCATCATATGTATACCATCCGAGATCGGGGTTTAATTGCGCGGGATACCATTCGAGCATCCGGTCGATTCCTACGATTCCTGCTGTTCCGGTACCATTTGTGACGGTTTGATTTGCTACATCCCCTACCTTGTCTAGGAAGGTCTGGAAAGAATCTTCAAACACCGGAGCATCAGCGTTTGCGTTTTCAAAGATTGTCTTGTTGATGTAATACCCAAAATAGTAGACTGCGTATGGGAGGGCCATCAATCTTCCGCCATAGTTCGCTGCTTCACGAATGTCTTCAGAAATATTCATAAATTCAGCATCATTATGAGCAATTTCAGTGACGTCCTTTGCCCAATTATTCATGATGGTTGTTTCAGTTGAATCAGTAAAATAGACATCAGGCAATGTTCCTTGAGCCGCTCTTGCGCCAAGGAATTCATTCCAGTTTTGATCAATCTCAGAAGTTCCAGTTGAATCGGGAATTTTTGGGCGTTCCACGATTTGAACGGTAATCCATGGATATTCCTCCATGAAAGCATCAATCATCAATCTTTCTAGATTGACTGAATCAACCGTTCCAAGATTCCAAGCCGCATAAGTAACTGTAACCGGAGTATGTGAAATAGTAGTTTCGGTCGTATTCGTGCCAGATGTGGTCAGCGTCGTTGAAGTTGTGCTATCTGTGTTTTGTGTACATGAAGCCATTGCGAATCCGAAAAATGCAATGAATAGCGCGAGAATAATTTTTTTCATAACGATTTTCTCCTTTATTTATTTATTTATAGTGACTAGTACTTGATGATTTTTATGATCATTAAAATCCGGAAGAGTCGAAGACTTGTGTTCTATTCCGTCCACCGAAATCGAAGACTTCTCTCCACGTTTGATGCGGATATCGTATATTGCGTTCCGGAAATGTCTTGTATAATTTACGTAATCCCAATCTTTCGGAAGTGATGGTTGAACAACCAATCCTTCAAAAGATGCCTTAACACCAACGATATCTTGTACCGCCACTCTGTGAAGCCATTGCGCTGAACCAGTATACCAACTCCAGCCTCCTCTACCATATAAAGGAGAGATAGGTCCGTCAGAGTTACCACAAGTCACATAGGGTTCGGCTAGATACAAGTCTGGATCCTTCGTTCGATTAGGGGGGCAGATTCCCGTATAGGCAAGATATGCAAGTTCAGGATAACCAGCCCTCGCAAATGCAGTGACTGCCCAGGTTGCTGCATGAGTATACACCCCTCCGTTTTCTCTCAGTCCGGGTGCGTATCTCGTAACATATCCTATGTCTGTTCGCGGTTTCGTGAAAGCAGGGAAATTAAGCAAAGTACCATAATCTTTCAATAAATATTTTTGAATGGATTTAATTACGGTTTCAACTCGATTTTCAGGTAATATTCCAGATATAATAGCCCATGAATTCGGCATCAAAAAGATTTGACCTTCTTCGTTTTCTTTCGAACCCAATTTCAAACCTTCATCTGTCGTGGCTTGCATGTACCAGTCTCCGTCCCATCCGAATTTGTTGAAGGTTTCTTTGATTTGACTGGAATATGTTTTCATTAATCCAACGAAATCATGGTCTTCTCTCGTTCTTGCAAATCGTTGGAACTGATTCAAAACCATGTAAAGAAATGATGACATCCAAAACGATTCGCCTTTCATTTTATGCCCTACAGCGCTTAAACCATCATTCCAATCATGGCTTCCCATCAGAGGAACACCTCTTGAGGAAAAACGGGTAAGCGATTTTTGAATTGCTCGCTTGCAATGCTCATACATTGAAACAGGCTCACCATCTACGAATGGAATCATTTCATCCAATATCGAGTAGTCGAGCGTTTCTTCAATGTAGTAGTATAGTATGAAAGGCATCCACAGAAGGTCATCACTACAGTTACCACGAGCACCCCAACCTTGATAGGTTACGAACCAGTGATAAACGTCTCCTTCTTTGAATTGCCTTGAAGCATGGAGAAGCAATTGCTTTTTTGTCAAATCGGGACGAGATTCCAAGAAGATTAAAGAATCTTGCAACTGATCTCTAAATCCATATCCCCCGCTTGTTTGATAATATGCTGTCTTTCCCCAGATTCTACAACTAATAGCCTGATACTTCGAAAACGTATTTGTCATCAAGTCAAATCCTTTGTCAGGGCTCTCTACGTGATCACCCTTTAAAAGATCATTCCAAAACGCTGTTACCTTTTCAAATGCTAGTTTAGCTTCTGCAACATTTGTATATTTTAAAATAAGTGGATTCGGGTCTTCGTAATCTTGATCAATTCCAGGGATTTCTCTTTTTCCAAGTGTTGTTACTCCTATGGTATAGACAACCGTCCTTGATTCATTTGGTTGAAGCACTATTTCTGTCTGCAAAGAGGCACAAGGATCTCCAAAACGTCCTTCTTTTCTGTCAAGAACAGGATGGTGCATGGCATCAGGATTGCGTTCTGAATTATACATTCCAATGAAACTTTCTTTGTCCGTTCCAAAGGATTTAACCGGCTCGCTTACTGCGTGAAAGCCTACAAAGTCCCAATCAGAATTGTTTCCGAGACCATTGACGTCACCAAAACCCCAGTTATATTTCTTTATTTTAATTGCTTTAAGTTCTGGATCATAAGAGGTTTCCATAAATAACTTATGAAATTCCCTGTGTTCATCTGGATGAATTCCTGCTTCCCACTCAAAGTAGGAAGTCAAATCCAACTTTTTAATTTGGTCAGATTTATTTTCCAATGTGATTTCAATAATCTCTATCTGTTCATTTGGAACGACAAACATTTTCATTTGAGAAAGAACATCGTTGACTTGATACTTAAAAACAGAATATCCAATTCCGTGTCTTACTTCAAATTTCTGAAATTCTTTTTGGACAGGTTGATATGTCAGAGACCAAAACTCATTCGTCGATAGATCTCTAAGATAAAAATACTTTCCGTAATTATCCTTAATAATATCTTGATAAAGCCTCGTCAATCGATTCTGTCCAGAGTTCCCTCTCCAGGAGCATCCTCCTCCGGTTTGAGAAACCATAAAGGAGTAATCTCCGTTTGAAACTACATTAATCCAAGGTTTTGGGGTTCTGGGTTCTGTAATAACATATTCCATCCCGTCCTCGGTAAAATACCCATACTTATTGTTATACATACAATTGTGCCTCCAAATTATCGAAACGTTTCAATAAATTATACACTTTTATTATATCACAACCGTTTTTTCGATACAAGCGTTTTCAGTTTGAAAATTAAAAAATAACCAGCGTCGGCTGATTACTTAATAGGAACCTCTAATCATTATAATTCCCTCTTGTTTATGAATGTCCACCTCTTCCTCCTTCAATAATTTGATTAAGGTTAAAGCGATTGTTTTTCCCCATTCAAAATGATTCACTTTAATGCTAGAAAGTTGAGGGTTAACATAGCTTGACAAGTCAATGTCATCGAATCCAGAAATACCGATATCTGAAGGAATTATTTTACCGTTTTTTTGAAGAGTCTCCATAATTCCAAGCGCCATTTCATCATTTGCACAGACAAGCATATCTGGCAAGTTCGAATCTTTTAGCAGTTCTGCTCCAATCATGATTCCTGAAGGTTTTGTGAAATTTCCATAATATTCACGAAACACTTTGATTCCTTTCTCTTGAAGAGCGGCTAAGAAACCACTATATCTTGTTTGATTGTCATATGTATCCTTAACGCCGTGAACATAACCGATTTTGAAATATCCTTTAGAAAGAATGTCTTTCGTAAGGCAATACATCGCTTTATGATTGTCAATCGTCATATTGTAAATATTGGTGTCTTTGAGTCTCCTGTCGAGCACAATGATGGGACGAAAATTCTTCGCCAATTGAATGAGAGACTGATCCGATATGTGAATATCGGTTATTACAGCGCCATCGGCAGACCTTTCTTTAAGTAAATTATTGGATGAGATTCCTGTAGAAACAATCATGGTATATCCGGACTTGGCAAGTTGGAAATGAATACCATCTAAAAGCTCATGGTATACCGGCCCCCCAAAATCAGAAATCGCGACCAAAACAGTATCGGTGTTCCGTTTTTTTAAATTCCTGGCTGCAGCAGAAGGAAAATAACCAATTTCTGAGGCTATTTTTTTAATTCGATCTGCAGTAATGTCTGGAATCCTTTTGTCATTATTTAAAGCATAAGATACAGTCGATATAGAACAACCTGCAACTTTTGCTACATCTTTGATTGTCGACATTTCAATCCTTCTTTCTAAAAGAGAGTTTACGAATTGCTTTTTGAATCAAGGGATGTTTCATATAATACTTCCAAGTCGTTCCATGTAAATAATTATCAATCATCAAAACTGTGATTCCTTTGTTGATTCCGATATAGCCGTCTGATACCCATAATTGATTATTTTCAAGAAGGGAAATCCCATCGGTGAATCCATATTTTTGGAACGATTCTTGATATTTTTCTTCTAAGGTTTGAAGCACATCCAATGACTCCTTTTCAGTAAATACGATGGATCCCAAAGCTCCACTTGGAGGAAGTACTCCAGATATATGCTCTTCGTCTTTAGATAGGTCGTTTGGAAGAATACATTGATTTCGGTATCCTTTTGGCGTTAGACAAGCAGTAAGACCCCACGCTTTTTCGTTCAATATTGGATATCGCACCTGCATATCAATACAATATTGTTTGTTTGCTAAAGATGCATTTCTTGAATTTTCAAACCAATCTATTCCATCTGGACCGATCAAATTTCTGAAGTCAACCCATGCATGGGAATACTGGTAAATGAATAACGCATTCGTCGGACTATAAAGATATTCGTATCCTCCGTATGAACCCCGGTTTCTATCAAACCCTAAATACAATTCTTTTGCTTCGTCTGAAGATAGAGTATCTGTCGCTGCGGCTACGAAGTACATTGACAATTGTTCTGCATACATATGCCATTGATAAATCCATGGATCTTCAGACGTCGCTCGATAATCTCCACCTTGAATTGGATTGTATGCCATTCGAAAAACTTTTTTCCCTTTATGGATTTTAATGAATGGTCGGAAATCTAGTCTTGAAAATAGTTCGTTAAACAATAGGTGCACTTCTACATCATCAAAATACGAATCACAAGTGATAGCTCCATTCATAAAAATGACTGTATCAATGGTGGAGTACTCGCACTTCTTGTATAGTTCTGCAGTATTCATATCGAGATAGTGAATATAAAATCCTTTGAAATGATCTACGTTATTTAGAAAAGTTCGAAAAGTGCCTTTGACAAGTTCAATGGCAGATTGTCTCTCTATATAGCCGTTTTCCACTCCAATTACATATGCAGAAAGCCCAAATCCAACGGAGGCAATCGAAGCTCTGTCTAATTTCCTTGAATCATCAAGAATCAGTCCGTAGCCCGTGGAATTTGGATCATGGTTCGCTTCATTCATAAAAAATAAGAAACTAGCGTATAACTCTTTTTCAAGCGATGTCATTCTTTCACCTCGTTATATTAATTCAAAATCGTCGGATAGATATGAGTCTGAAGAAGTACCAACCATGACTTGAAAACGGCCTTTGTCGAAAACAAGGTCTCCTGTGCCTAGGTAGTATTTTAAATCATCGAGCGTAATTGTGAATTCAATTACTTTTGATTGAAATTCCTTGAAATGATTCTTCTGAAAGTGTTTCAATTCTTTTACTGGTCTCGAGACTCTGGCAACATAATCTCTGATATAAAGTTGAGAGATTTCATCACCCTCAACGTTGCTGTCATTTTTCACAGTGACTGAAACTGTAATCGATTCCGTTTCAGTCATTCGATTGGTTGAAAGATTCAAATCAGAATAGTTGAAAGTGGAATAACTTAATCCATATCCAAATGCATACATTGGAGTGTTTTCTATATCGAGATATTTTGATACGTACTCATTATAATCATTTGGTCCGAGATAGGGTCTTCCAGTGTTTAAGTGATTGTAATACACGGGAATTTGCCCTTCGTTTCTAGGAAAACTAATTGGGAGTTTTCCGGATGGATTGACAGTTCCAAATAGAATGTCTTTGATTGCAGAAGATGACTCACTTCCCAAAAACCAGCATTCGAGTAATGCGTTTGATTGTTGAATTTGATCAAGAATCAGTGGTCGTCCATTAAAAAGCAAAGTAATAGACTTCATCCCAAGAGAATGAATCATTTCGAACATCTGTTCCTGTTTTCCGGGAATTCGAATTTTGCTTCTTGAGTGTGCTTCACCACTTAGATGTTCATCTTCTCCGATTGCTAAAACCACAATATCAGCTTCCTTAATCCTATCAATGTCTTCTTTTGTATATTTTTTAGGATCTTCTTCACAATTGACGTATATGATATTATCATTCAATACTTCTTCCAAGGTATCGTGAACATCTCTTCTTCCGTGCCAGGACCAAGGACCAACCACTCTTCTCGAGGTCGAATAGGGTCCAAGTAATGCAATTTTTGCTTGTGAATCGAGAGGTAAAACCCCATCGTTTTTTAATAAAATCATAGATTCGTGGGCAGCTTTGCGAGCGGCTTGTAAATTAGATTCAGAAAGAACGATTGTTTTAGCCATTTCGGGCGAAGCCCCTTTGTAAGGATTATCGAATAGGCCTAAATCTCTTTTTAATTCTAAAATTCGAAGAACCGCTTCGTCGAGTAAACGCTCATCTACTATCCCTTCATCAATAAGAGATTCTAGATGGTTGGAATAGGCACTAGACGCCATTTCGATGTCTAATCCCCCTGTAATGCCTTTGTATGCTACTTCTTTCATATCTTCAGCTATGCCATGAGCAAGAATTTGCTTTAAAGAATCGTAATCCGAAATAGTGACTGCGTTCGATTTCCAATTATTTCTTAAAACATCTCTTAACAAAAACGAATTGACTGTACAAGGAACTCCATCCAAAGTATTGAATGAAGTCATAACCATTCGAGATCCCGCTTCTAGTGCTTTTCTGTATGCGGGTAAGTATTGAGAATACAAAGAAATTTTGGATATGTCCACCGTGTTGTAATCTCTTCCCGCTTCAGATGCACCATATCCAGCAAAATGTTTGACACAACTTGCAATGTTTCCTTCTTTTTCAATTCCATCTCCGATATATCCCTTGACCATTTGCTCAACCATGCTGGATATCAGTGTAGGATCTTCTCCAAACCCCTCTACAACTCTACCCCATCGAGGGTCTCTTGACAAATCGGCCATTGGTGAGAAAGAAACATGAATCCCAGAAGTTGATGCTTCCTTCGCTGAAATTCTAGCGCATTGATATGCAATTTCAGGATTAAATGATGATGCCATTGCAATTGGAACAGGGAAAATAGTTTTGTATCCGTGGATAATATCGGCCATAAAAATAAGAGGGATTTTATGTCTGCTTTTCTCAAGGTATTTTCGTTGAACTTCAATCATTTCTTCTGCAGAGCCGATACCAAGAGCGCTTCCGGCAAAGAATATTTTTTCCTCATCCAAATGAAGTTCCTCTACCGGACCTGCCACTTCTATTTTTAAATCCTTCACAAAAAAGAAAGGAGGAATTTGAAGAAGTTGACCTATTTTTTCTTTCATTGACATTTGTTTCAACAAGTTTTTCATAATTGATATTGTGTCTCCTTGGAAATGTATATTCCTGCATAATAAGGGGGAAGTACCGTTGATGCATTCAAATTTAGTTCTTTGTTGTTTGAGAGGAGGAATTGATATTTCGAATAGGCGTCGAGGTTGACAGATACGGGTTCTGGGCTGAATGAATTAATGACCAAAATCTCTATACTATCATTGGACCTGGTGAATATAAAAAGATCTCTTGAGTCTTCAAAAAGCAAGTGAAATTTACCATCAGCGAATACAGAATACTTCTTTCTCAGCTGAAATAGTTTTTGAAAATATCGATAGATGCTGAATGTGTCAGATAAATCATTTTCAACATTAATCTCATGATAGTTTGGGTTGACATTCAGCCACGGTCTTCCCGTAGTGAATCCAGAATTTGGTTGATTTGACCATTGCATAGGCGTTCTAGAATTGTCTCTTGATTTGGCATAGATTGATTCCATGGTTTTTTCTTTAGACCAGCCCTTTTCAAGATATTCTTTGGCCATGTTCAGGGTTTCAATATCTCGATATTCATCTAAAGATTCAAATTTAACGCCAGTCATTCCGATTTCTTCACCTTGATATACATAGGGTGTTCCTTGCATCGAATAGAGCATGGTCGCAAGCATGGTTGCACTTTCCTTTCGAAAAGCGATGTTCCCGTATCGTGAAACTGCACGAGGCTGATCATGATTTGCCAAAAAAAGTGAGTTCCAACCTTCTTCATACAATCCAATCTGCATTTTATTGAAATATTCTTTCAATTCCAACAAGTCTAGTTGCTTTAATTCCCATTTCCCTCTACCAGGAACCTCATCAAGAGAGACATGTCCAAACTGGAAAATCATATTGAGTGTTCCTGTTTGAAGCGATGTTACTTCTGCAGCCCTTGGAATAGATAATGTTGGCATTTCTCCTACAGTAAATACATCTCTACCTTCAAAACAGTTTTGATATAGTTCCTTCAGTCTCTCATCAAGATGTGGCCCATCTCCTAAAAGTTTTCGATCAACATCTTTCCCAATCAAATCAATTACATCTAGTCTAAATCCGTCAATTCCGAAGTCGAGCCAGAAGTTGATCATCCGATATATTTCCAGACGAAGCAGGGGATTATCCCAATTGAGATCGGGTTGTTTCTTACTGAAAAGATGGAAATAATACTGATTGGTGGAGGAATCATATTCCCATGCCGAGCCGGAAAAGACCGAGGTAATTTCACTAGGTTGATCTCTCCAAATATAGTAATCTCGATATGGATTTTCCTTTGATTTCTTTGATTCAAGAAACCATGTATGTTCATCAGAGGTATGATTGACAACCAAATCCATGATTAATTTCATTCCAAGTCGATGTACTTTTTCAAGCAACTGCTTAAAGTCGGATATCGTTCCAAACATCGGGTTGATTTGATAATAGTCCGAAATATCATAACCGTTGTCATCCATAGGTGACATGTATATTGGGGACAACCAAATTACATCAATGCCTAAGTTCTTCAAGTAATCCAGTTTGAGGATGATTCCTTGAATATCGCCTACTCCATCCCCATTGGAGTCCATAAAACTGAGAGGATAAATTTGATATACAATATAATTTTGCCACTGCTTAATGAAATGTGTCATTCGAACATCCTCCGAAATTAATTGAAACGTTTCAATTTAACTATATTTTACTCTAGAACTACGTAAAAATCAACTATGAAATCAAAAGTGATTCGAATAAAAAAAACACAAAACCTCATATTTCAATTGAATGAAATGAACAATAATTCACATAATAGGTTCATAATTTTTTACAAAGATAACTCTTCATTTCTATAACATTATATGTTATAATAGGGCAAGTTGAAGCTTGACTACTTATTTCAATATCAGCAATTATAGCGAACTAGCATTGAATCCTTTTGGACTTTTTTCTAAAACGATATCGGTCAGTCTATTCTCTCTGTTTTTGCATTCATCATGATAATATATTTCCGAATTCGGAAAATTTTTTTGTATTTTCTTTCTTTGTTATTTACAATGAATAATTCCTTCTATCCATGCAGAAAAATCTTGCTTGTGTCGATAGAAGGCATTACTCGTGATAAATATAGAATAAAAAAATAATTACATATAGGAGGAAGTCGATGAAGTATTTAGCTACATTTATTGTATTGTTTGTCGTGTACTTGTTTCTCGCGGGCTTTACGGTTTATGAACTGATACTAGGCGGAATCGTAAGTGCGGCTTTGACAGTGATTTTGGTTAAGTATGTCAATTTTAGTATTGATTGGCAATTCCCGATCAAATTGGTCAAATTCATATTTATATATCTGCCCGTATTCATTTGGAAACTGTTGCTCGCAAACTTGGACGTTGCGAAAAGAGTACTAAGCCCCAAGATTCCATTAAATCCCGGAATTGTCAAAATCAAGACAAATCTACAAGGAGATTTTGGAAAATTGGCTTTAGCAAACTCAATTACGCTAACGCCAGGTACCTTGTCCATTGATGTCGAAGGGGATAGTCTTTATATCCACACTGTAGACGTCAAAGGAAAAAATGAAGAAGAAAATCGTGAACGAATCAGCGAGCCGTTCGAAAAAATCTTAGGAGGGATATTCAAATGATTGATTATATTGTATTTTCCCTGTTAGGCCTAGGACTTCTGTTTGCCTTGATTCGTTTCATCAAAGGACCTTCTCTAAGTGACAAAGTTGTCTCTTTAGATACCTTCAATATGATTGTCATTGGTGTAATCGTCATGTTGGCAAATCTATTCAAGAACAATCTATATTTAGACATAGCTATCATTTATGCGATTTTGGCTTTCTTGGAAACCGTCGTTTTCGCAAGATACGTGGAGGGTAAAAAAGATGCTAATCGCTAGTTATGTATTTTTAGTGATCGGTGGACTGTTCTTCCTTCTCGGAGGACTCGGCATATTGAGAATGCCAGACACGTTCAACCGTATCCAAGCCGGAACCAAAGCTACTACGCTAGGTTCATTCTCGATTTTAATCGGTGTCGCTTTTGCAAATCCTTCCTGGATTTTTAAAATCATCATCATTATCGTGTTTATTGTAATCTCCAATCCAATCGGATCAAGCGCGATTGCAAAAGCTACCTATAGATCTAATCACATTCCAACCAATTTAGTTCAAGATGATTTGGCAAAAAGAGGTGAAGAACATGACACTAACTGATATCATTATGGCTGTTGTCTCTGTATTACTTCTTGGAATCGCCTATTTAGCCATCAGTTCTAAGAAACTAATCAAAGGAGTCATTTTTCTTTCTGCTTTAAGTATGTTAAGCGTCGTCAGTTACGTTTTGATGAAAGCGCCGGACGTTGCTTTAACTGAAGCTGTCATTGGAAGTGGAATGGTTACTGCTCTGTTCGTCTTCACCCTATTATCCATTGAAAAGGGGGAAGCAAAATGAAAAATCTAATTGCATTCGTGCTATCGGTAGCATTAGGTGTATTAATGGTTCTCTCACTTACAAACAATGATTGGTTTGCACAATTCGGATACGTCGATTTGGCTGATAGAGTCTCACAATCTTATATCGATAAAGACGTTACTGGTAACCCCGGAGAAATCATTTTCGGTATCACAAGCAATCCTGAAAATGGCGCAGCCAATATCGTTACTTCAATCGTTGTAGATTATCGTAGTTTTGACACACTTGGTGAAGTAACCGTATTATTCATCAGTGCACTCGGCGTTGCTCTTCTTTTGAATTCTCAAGACAAGAACAAACGATTGGCACTGAACTTTAAACCAAACTTCATGTTACGAGTTGGATCTAGAGCTTTATTCGCCATCATCTTAATGACTGGTGTTTACGTCATTCTTCATGGACATTTGACCCCTGGTGGTGGATTCCCTGGTGGAACGATGATTGCAAGTTCGATTCTCCTACTCTATTTGGCTGACGATCAATTCAGAACGAAAGTCAAAGGATTCAAATTACTTGAAGGCGTTGCTGGAAGTTTCTATGTCATTATCGGACTTCTCGGTTTGTTGCTCGCGACATACTTCTTGCAAAACTTCTTACCAACAGGTACAGTCGGTGACTTGCTAAGTGCTGGCGTCATTCCAATCGTGTATATATTGATTGGTTTGAAAGTCGGTAGCGAGATTGCTGGTATCATCGACAATTTCTTGACTGAGGAGGAAGTGTCATTATGATCCAATACGCTGCCATCATCCTGATTGTTTTCGGATTATATGGATTATTAAGCAATCGCAATATCATCAAAATGATCATTTCCCTTAATATTATTGAAATTGGTCTAAACATCTTTATCATTAGCGTTGGTTTCGTTTATGACGGAATTGCGCCTATCCTAACTAGTACGAATAGTTCAAGTGCATTACTTTATGTAGATCCTCTCCCACAAGCCCTTGTGTTGACAGCGATTGTCATCGGTGTTGGAACAACTGCACTCGGCCTGGCATTGGCTAAAAAAATCTATTCAAAGTACGGAACATTCGAACTGGATGAAATGGGGGACAACGAATGAGTTCTTTAGCAGTCTTGCTGATCGCGATCCCGCTAATTGCGGCATTCGTTTCGATCCTATCAAAAAAAGTAGCTCCATATCTATTGTTAATTGCAAGTTTGATTAACGTCATCTTGTTGTTCTACTTCGTCCCAGACGGAATTGTCGTTATCGGCGGATATGATTTGCCTTATGGTATTAACTTGTTTGTCGATACTTTCTCAAGAACCGGACTTGGTGTTGTCAATGTGCTATTCTTGGTGATTGTGCTTCTAAATATCGTTGAATTCAAAAAATACTCAAGCGTCCTGCTTGTTGCTCTTGCGGGTCTTAACGGTCTTCTTCTTACAGGCGACTTATTTAACTTATTCGTTTTCTTGGAAATTTCCGGTATTGCCGCATATTTGATTACCACATCAAATCACAAGCCACTCGCGACTTTCAGGTATTTAATTATCGGTGCGGTAGGAAGTAGTCTATATCTGTTTGGATTAATCATCTTCTATGGAATGTTTGGAACTTTGAACTTAATGGACATGGTTTCATTCATTCAAGCAAACAACGTTGATCCATCTGCACTTGTATTACCTGCAATGCTGATGTTTATCGGACTTGGCGTCGAAGCAAAATTACTGCCATTCAATTCATGGGTCAAAGGTGTTTTGAAAGATTCAAACACATTGAGTGGACCTATGATTGCTGCCGTGTACGCTGCTACGATTAGCTTTGTATTCGGAAGAATCATCAACAATCTTCTCACTCTCGCTTTTGTTGGAAATTTATTGATCGTGGTATTGGTATTGTTGGCAGTAGGAATCTTCATTGCCGAAGCCATGGCATTTGCTTCCACTAAAGTCAGAGAAATATTACTTTATTCAAGCATCGCTCAAGCAAGCATCGTTATTCTGTTGTTTGTGAACGGAATCGTTTTATGGGCTGTCTATCTAATCATCGCAAACGCATTGAGCAAAACCGTGATGTTCTTAGTTATCAATAAAGCAACGAAAGATCACGGAGACGATGAATCAGATAGTCTTCAAGGCGTTTTCTCTAAAAATATTTTAGTTGGAATTACGTTTAGCGTCGCTACTTTAAGTGTTATGGGACTTCCATTATTTATGGGATTCGTCGTTAAATTGAATTATTTGACAGAACTAGCAGTAGGTGCACAGTGGGCATTGCTCGCGGTCATCTTAATATCAAGCATCATTGAAGGGATATATTTCGTCAGAATGTTGATAAAACTTTGGTATCCTGAAAAGAACGAAGTGACTGTAAAGTTCGATCTTGGCTTCAAGGTTGTTTTCGTCGCAATCGCTTTGATTCTATTGGCGCTTGGAACCTATACTGCTCCACTTAATACGCTTGATAACTCAATTGATACGATTGCAGAGGTGATTGACAATGGCTAATATCGAATTATTACTATTATTCTTGTTAGCTTCAGGTATCGTGTCTTACTTCCTGACAAAATGGAAATCATTCGTTGGAAGTGTATTTACAATCTTCTCGACCATGTTTGTCTTTGCTTCTCTTGCAATGTATGGCTTCTCAGGACAACTTGACACAACTGTCAACGTAATCCCTGTATTATCATTCGCTCAAACAAACATTGGTTTTTACTTCGCAATCATCATCGTATTCGTCTATCTGATGGTTAGTTTCTTCCATCCCTATTTTGTAGGCGAATACAAATATAAAAATTCATACAATGTGATGTTCCTGCTAAGTTTGGCCGGAGTCATAGGAACCTTCTTCGCAGATAATTTTATTCAATTGTTCTTCGCTTTTGAATTCATCGTTTGGACAAGCATGCTGCTTATCCCGATGGGCAAGAGTAAAAAAGCTGCTGTATCCTACTATGGATTCTCCGCAGCAGGTAGTTTTGCAATGTTATTTGGAATCTTGGTAATGAGAAGCGTTTCAGGATCATTTGACATCGATTTGGGTCTTGCAAGCCTTGCGGGCGGACAAGCTACTCTTGTATTCGTGATGTTCTTGGTTGCCGCATTTTCAAAACTCGGAGCGTTTCCATTCCATATCTGGTTGCCGGAAGCTCATGGAAATGCACCACATCCATTCTCTCCGGTACTATCCGGAGCCTTGGTAAAACTTGGTGCCTTCGTAGCGGTTTTCGCAATCTTGAGAATTATGCCTTCGACTCCACTGATTGATTTTGCTAATTCCAATTTACCTCATATTCCGCTCGGACAATACGCCGTAGTCATTTTAGGAAGCTTATCCATCGTCTTTGGTACTTTGATGGCCATCAAAGAAGACGACGCAAAGAAATTGCTTGCCTATTCTTCGATGAGCCACGGTGGATACATCCTCGTTGCTTTCGGAATCATGACTTCCCAAGCTGTTGCCGGTGGATTCTACCACATTTTGGCACATGCATTGGCAAGTGCCGGAGCTTTTATGGCCATTGCGGCTGTAGCGAAACAAACTGGCACAACCAAGATGAGTGAACTTGGCGGTATGATTCATAAAATGCCAATCACTTACATCGTTTACCTTGTCGCAATCATATCAATGGCTGGAATTCCTCCAATGGGTGGATTCATTTCCAAATGGTTGATTTTCCAAGCCGTCATCGACAAGGGTATGATTTTTGTTGCCATAGCAGTCTTCTTCGGAAGTATTGGGTCCTTCCTCTACGTATTCAGACCGCTTGCGGCTTTATTCCTAGGTCAAGAACTCAGAGAATACAAAGTTAAAGTCAAGGAAGCTCCTTTCTTGATGTTATTACCGATGTTGATTATCACGGCATTAAACGTGTATACAGGTGTGATACCCAGTGCAATTTTGAATTTTACAAACGGAATGCTTGTAGATTTAGGACTAGCTCCAGTATCGATTACGATGTGGGACATCGTGGGAACAACCGGAACGCTTAATCCTGCTTTGATAGCACTTGTATTTGGTTTCGGTGTCGTTATTGCATTTATCATTTTCATCGTTTTGAAAAAGTCGAAAAAAGTTACTTTAATGGAAACCTATACCGCTGGAAACTTCGTCCATGACGAACAGTTATTGCATTATACCAAAGACTTTTACGCACCTCTTGAAAGATTGTATATCAAATATACAACCATCATGAAGGAATTCTATGAAACTCTCGCAGTGAAAGTGAAAGAAATCGGAAGGTTTGGCAAGTATCTCTTTATGAATAAATTCATTGGGACAACGATCCTTTGGATTATCGCCATACTCCTCTTCCTGTTGGTAGGTGAAGTATTATGAGTATAACTATTCTTAATTTCTTAATTGGTCTTGGTATTGCGTTCTTCGGATTCGTTTTACAGACCAGCATTGCTGGATTGAACCGTAAAATTGTCGGACGCCTTCAAAAACGCGTTGGTCCAAGATGGTATCAAGAATTTCTAGACATCTTCAAACTGTTAAGCAAGCGTGCGACTTCGCACGGATGGATTTTCGACTTTGGAGTCATCATGGCTTTGGGCGGAATTATTGCGACTGCAATGTTCATGCCACTTACATCCACATTCAACGCATTTGGAACATATGACAACTTCTTCATCTTTGTTTACTTGCTTGCGGTTGGAATGTTGGGTATGGCAATGTCAGCCAGTGGTTCCGGAAATCCATGGGCATCAATTGGTGTTATGCGTGCGTTAACGACCATGCTCGCTTATGAAGTACCATTCATGATTATTATTCTGACCATCATCAAAATAGCCGGAAGTTCTCTCACCGGAATTCAGTTGTACCAACAAGCTGCAGGAAACAATTGGTTCCTCATTGCACTACCGCTAGGTGGAATCGTCGGATTTATTTCTTTGATGGGTATGTTAGGTAAAAAGCCTTTTGAAACTTACATCGCTCCTGCGGAAATCGCATCCGGTCCGATGGTTGAATACGGTGGAAAACAACTTGGAATGCTCTTTATCATGCATGAAATTACCGTATTCATCGAAGTCAGTTTATTCGTCCATCTATTCTTAGGTGGTGCAACAAATATCTTTATCTTTATCTTGAAGTACTTCCTGGTTTATACACTTGCAAACTTGATTTCAAACGTCAATGGACGTTTCAAAATTGATCAGGTCGTTACATTCTTCTATAAATGGCCATTAATTCTTGCCATTGTTCAAGCGTTTATCGCAATTTATCTCGGGTGGGTGATCTAATTGAAAAGTACAAAATTTACACCGGAAAGAAACATATCCAAAGCCGAGACCGATCGTAAATGGTGGGAAATCGGAGATTTCTTCCGAAGAAATTCACTTTGGTTATTAATGTATTGTACAGGATGCTGCGCCATTGAATTGCCACCGGCAATGACATCCGCATATGACATGGAACGTCTAGGCATGGGCCCAATGGCTACGCCAAGACAAGCTGACATTCTGCTTGTTTCAGGATACCTTTCTTTAAAAACATTAAGACGACTAATCTATACTTACGAACAAATGAGCGAACCAAGATATGTAGTCGCATTAGGAAGTTGTCCAATCAACGGAGGAATCTACCATGATTCTCATGCTGTTATCAATCAACTCGATCAATATGTCCCTGTAGACGTTTACGTTGCAGGATGTATGCCGAACACGGAAGCTGTTATGAACGGTTTCGTCGATTTGATGGAACAAATCAAAAATAAGTCAGCCAATGGTTGGAAGAAATATCACGACAACTATGAATGGTATCGCCAAAATCAAATTCAATCTCTTGGGGAGGTGGACGTTCATGACGAATTCCATGACTAATGTAGAATTTGTACAAAACCTCGTCAAATCAAATGTCAATGTATTACAGGAACATATTACGGATCAATATCAAGTTCATTTTGTTGTTGAACAAGATCAAGTCCATTACATCTTGAATATTCTTAAAAATGCAGGTTGGATTCAAATGTCTTACTTGAGTGCAATCGATTGGCCGGAAGAAAACAAATTCGAACTTGTTTATATCGTGTTCAATTGGGAAAAACCTGTTTATGTTCAAATTAGAACAAAAATCGATCGTGAAAATCCTGTCATGAATTCGATTCTACCAATTTATCCAGGGTCCAAATACTACGAAAGAGAATGCCATGAATTCTTTGGCGTCAAATTTCCAGGCAATCCAGATTATGAGAAACAATTGATTTTGGAAAACTGGGATGACATTCCTCCAATGCGAAAAGATTTCGATCCTGAAGCTTACAGCAAGCGCAAATTTCCACAAAGAGAATACTCAGAAACGTACATCGTTCAAAGTGAAGGAAAGAGCAAACTTGCTAAAATGGAAGCTAGAAAACAACGTGCAGAATCTTTGAGGGGAGGCAAAAAATAATGAGAGAGATGAAATTATTCTTAGGCCCCCAACATCCTGGAATGCATGGAAATGCATCCGTCCACATGTATGTAGACGGAGACATCATTAAAAGAAGTTTCTTATTACCGGGAATGCTTCACCGTGGTTTTGAAAAAGGGATGGAACGTCATTCCTGGATGAACAATATTTCATTGATTCCGCGCGTATGCGTTGTCGAACCTGACATCAACGAACTTGCGTTTGCCATGGGTGCTGAAAAATTACTCGGCCTTGAAGTTCCGGAAAGAGCTCACTGGATTCGAATGATTATCATGGAACTTGCAAGACTATCCATCCATTTGATGGCTTATGGTGGAATCGGTGGACCTACCGGAAACTACACTTTAATGTATCATGCTCACGCAGACAGAAATGAAATCTTGGATATCTTTGAACAAATCACAGGTATGCGTGTATATCACCAATACATTGTGATTGGTGGAGTTCGTAAAGACTTACCAAAAGGAATTGAAAAAGACATCCATAAATTCTTGGATAGTTTAGAAGCAAGATATGACGAATATCGTGATCTTGGTATCGACAACCCATCCATCATAAAAAGAATAAAAGACACCATCATGCTTCCAAAAGAAGTTGTATGGGAACTTGGAGTAACCGGAATCGGTATGCGTTCTGCAGTGAATAAACCTTATGATATTCGTAAAGTCATGCCTTATTGCAGATATGACCAAGTCGAATTTGAAGTACCTTACTCAGATTATTCAGACGCGAGAAGCCGTATCGACTGCAAATTAAAAGAAATTCTTCAATCCATCAGCATCATCAGACAATGTTTGATTAAAATTCCTGAAGGGCCTGTCAGAGTTCCAATCTCCAGAGGTCAATCAATGCGTTGGGTTGTACCAAAAGGTTATGTATACAGTGCAGTAGAATCAAGCAGAGGCGAATTTGGATATTTCATGGTTTCCGATGGCGGAACCAATCCATACAGAGTCGGAGTACGTGGCGCAAGTTATCCTCAAGGATTACTTGGTGTTGAAAAATACATGCCAGGAACTAGAATTGACGATGCGCCGATGTGGATTGACACGATGGGCGTATGTTCGCCAGAAATTGACAGGTAGGAGGAGATACGATGAAAGATAACGAAAACAAGAGATACAAACACGCTAGCATCTTCGGTCCGATGAGACATTTCAAGTACATCTTCAAGAAACCTGTCACTCATCCTTTCAAAATCATCTTCACGAGGAAAAATGCAAGCTATCTAAACGATAACGCCATCATCAAAAATAAGAAGAGACTGGATTCCGCTCCTAGAACGGCTCCAGATAATTTAAGAGGATTTCATACCAATGATTGGGAAGTCTGCATCGGATGTGGAACATGCGCAGACATTTGTCCGACAGATGCAATCAGAATGGTAGAACGTGCTGACTTGAAGGACGAAGCAGGAAAACTTCAACAACGTCCCGTCATTGACTACGGACGTTGCTGCTTCTGCGCTCTTTGCGTTGACACATGTACAACTGAATCTCTCAAGATGAGTAAAGAGTACATCTATGCTTCTACGGATCCTGATCAATTCCTTTTAATGCCTGAAAAAACATGGCAAGGTGAAAAAGTAGAACAAGGTTACGTTAAAACGGAAGAATCCGATTTGCTTGACCTGAAACGAATTCCGATGGAACATATTGAACCTGACGAAAGAAAGAAAAGTTTCATCGAAGTGGTTCGTGGTTATTCCAAAGAATATGCAAGACAAGAAGCGGCTCGTTGTGTAGAATGCGGAATTTGTACTAGTTCTTGTCCTGTTCAAATGCACATTCCAGATTACATCAAAGCAATTTGGGAAGATGATATTGAGGGTGGATTGAGACAGATATATGAAACCAATCCATTACCTGGCGTTTGCGGTAGAGTTTGTACTCACAACTGCGAAACAGCTTGCGCTATTGCCGTCAGAGGCGAAGCTATTGCGATTCGTTGGTTGAAACGCTATATCATTGACAGTGCACCGGATGACATGTATGATAAAATATTCGCTGAACCCGTTACCGAAGTGATTGATGCCAAGATTGCGATTGCAGGATCTGGTCCATCCAGTTTAAGTGCTGCATACTACTTGAGAGCACTCGGGTATACTGTTGATGTATTTGAAGAAAAAGATCGCCCAGGTGGTGTTGCAAGCTACGGTGCTCCACAGTACAGAATTCCAGATTACGCAGTTGAAAAAGACATCAACTTCATCAAAAAGATTGGTGTAAACATCAAAACAAATACAAGAGTTGGAACCGATATTACTCTAGATGAATTACAAAAGAAATATGATGCTGTATTTTTGGGAACCGGATTCTTCAAAGCTAGAATGCTAAACATTCCTGGCGCAGATCATAAAGACGTTATCGGCGCTATGGATTTCCTTCCACTCGCAAGAGACCTCGCAAGAGGACACCTCAAATTGGATGAAATGAATGTTTTGCCAAGCGCAGTCGTTGTCGGTGGAGGAGACGTTGCATTTGACGTCGCAAGAAACTTGACAAGAATCCAAATCATGAAATACGGAAAAGCCAATGTATTGCTGACAAGCCTTGAATCCAGAGACATTCTTCCAGCTAGTTTGGATGAGTTCGTTGAAGGCGGGGAAGAAGCGGTAAAAATGGAACTAGGATTCGGCCCGCAAGAAATCATGATTAAAAACGGAAAAGTCAAAGGACTCAAAGTATGGAAATGCTTAAGTGTATTTGATGAAGCCGGTAGATTCAATCCAAAGTTCGATGAAACTCAGGAACAAGTTTTCGAAGCAGATCAAGTTTATCTATCCATTGGTCAAGCTCCCGATTATGATTACATTCCAGAGAGCATGAAAGACAAAGTTATTATTGAACGTGGAAAAATCAAAGCCAACGAAGTCGGACAAGTCGCAGGACAAGAATGGCTATTCGTCGGTGGAGACATCTTCCGTGGACCAGACATTATTACCGGTGTCGCAGACGGTCACAGAGCAGCTCAAGGAATCGACGAATTCCTTTACAAAAAATCGAAAAAGAAAGAACAAAGCGAGTACTATAAAGAACTTAGAGAAGCAATTCACTTCAACACTCCAGTTCTCGCAATGAAACCAAAAAGAAAGTAATGGATTACTTGCACCGATTTCAAACTGAAATCGGTGCTTTTCTTTTTCATCTAAATGGATAGTCGCAAAACAAAGACTTATTGACAAAACGCCAATCTCTTGTATAATAAATATCAATTGTGGGAGGGTTAATATGGATTTTTCTGTTGCTAGAGAATTAAATGGACTTTATATTATTCTAGATATCTTCTTTTTGATTTTTCTTGGATTCTTACTACTCAAATTCAAAAAGAGGCTTGCTTTTCTCTTCGGTCTATCAGGTGCGCTTCTTTATTTTTTTGTCGATTATGGGATTTTTTATCTGCTTTTAGGGACAAGAGAAGTCATTGGAGCTAACACCTTCTGGTTTCTACTTTGGCTATCAACCAGCTACGGATTTACTAATTTTGTTTGGATATGGTTATTCCTTAATAAGGACAAAAGAATTTTGGAGTGGTCGTTGTTAATTGTCACGGGATGGATTGCGGTTGCATTACTTTCCCAAAGCTTTGGAAGCGAATTCCCTCTCATTCAAATTTCGAGAGGTACCAGCTCTTATCATGGGGCTATGGCCTTGATTTTGTTTGTTGGATATACCATCGTTATTGTAAAGAACTTAACTAGCAAGGATGAAGAAAGACTCCCAATACTCAAAATGATGTTTATTGGAATCTTGGTTCAATTCTCTTGGGAGGCCGTTCTTCTTCTTTCGGGTATCAGGCCTTCTGGGCTCAATCCATTAATTGTGAATTCTTTGATAGAGACAAATTTGGGAATTCCATATCTGTTTTTCATTCATAGAGCAATCACGAAACACCGTAAAGAAGATTTGACAAAACAAATAATATGATTCATTGATATAAAAAATTATCATTTTGATATATAAAGACATTCTATAATTCAAGGAGACATTTTACTATGAAGCAAGTAAGAATTGGAGTATTGGGTATCGGCAGAGGAAGAAGCATGATTGATTACACAAAAAAAGCAAATAATGCACGATTAGTCGCTATTTGCGATTTTTGGGCAGAGGGACTCCTCAATACAATGGAGCAAATAAATGATGATTCCATCACTTATTATGAAGCATTCGATGAGTTTATCAAACATGATATGGATGCGGTAGTATTGGCAAACTACGCCAATGAACATGCGCCTTATGCCATTAAAGCATTACAGGCAGGATTACATGTTTTTTCAGAAGTTCTTCCGGTTCAGAATATGAAAGAAGCTGTTGAACTTGTTGAAGAGATTGAGAAACATGATTTGATCTATGCTTATGGTGAAAATTATTGTTATATGCCTGCCACAAGAGAAATGAAAAGACTATACAAATTAGGCAAACTAGGCGAATTCGAGTACGGTGAAGGTGAATACATCCATAATTGTGCGCCTATATGGGCTGATATCACTAGGGGAGACAAAAATCACTGGAGAAACCATCAATATGCAACATTTTATTCAACTCATTCTATTGGTCCTCTCATCCATATCACTTCTCTTCGACCGATAAAAGTAAGCGGTTTTGAGACGAAATACAATGAGCGAGTAAGAAGGATGGGAAAACTGGGCGCGCCAGCAGGACTAGAAATCATTACTTTGGAAAATGGAGCAATCCTAAAAAGCGTTCACGGAGATTTAGATAAAAACTCGATATGGTATTCGATTTATGGATCAAAAGGAAGAATAGAAAGTGCAAGGGAAGATGCACTGCAAAAAGATATCGAAAGGGTCTATCTAAATTTGGACCAAGATGAAAATTCATATGATTTCACACCAACAACATATGAACCAAAAGATGAACTTCATGAAACGGCTCATGATTACGGTCATGGAGGAAGTGATTTTTATACTATTTACAATTTTTGTGAAAAAGTTCTTGGAAACCCAGAAGCAGATACAATTGATATTTATGAAGCTTTCGATATGTTTTTCCCTGGTCATTTTGCCTATCGCTCAATTTTAAATGGCGGTATTCCGGTAGATATTCCAAATTTTAGAAACAAAGAAGATCGTGAAGCCTTTAGAGAAGATATATTTTGTACTGATCCTAAAGTCGCAAAAGACAAAGTATGGCCATGCTACTCAAAAGGCAATCCAATTATAGCGGATGAAATCTATGAAGAGATAGAAGCTGTTTGGAAAAAAAACAACCAATAACATTCTATATAGAAAATAAAAAAAGACTTGATCTCCATTTGGAATAATTAAGTCTTTTTGTTTTTTATGTTTAAACAGTAGCGGTCAAAGAGTCTTTTCTTCGATTCAATTTGGCATTTGTTGCAAGGAAGACTAGATTGAATAAAATGAAAATAGCCAGTCCAAATCCAATCGGCCAGAAGTCTCCAAGGAAAGAGAACATAAAAGCGACTTCAGAAGGAAGCTCTCTCAAAAATAGATGATTGGTTTCTAACAGAAAATTCAATGGATATACAATCAAAGAATAGATAAATAAGATCAGGCTTGACTTAAGTGTATCTTTGTAGGTGAATGTAAACCTATGAACCTTGAGCAAATATAGATTACCTAAAAGAAATAGTCCGTGATTCCCAAAATAATGGATATATCTAAAATGAGGAAATACATAAGGTTGATCCGCAACAATCAACGACAGAAATGATCCTATAATTGCCCATGGATAGATAAATTTAAAGATTTTCTCATTTTTCGTCCAAAGTGCAATCGCTGTTGTATACATAGATATCGCGCACATACCCATTGGCAACAAAGAAACTTGAAACCCCCCGTCTCGTAGTGCCCAAGCGTAAAAGGTCCATTCCATCGAAATCATTAGAACCGCCACGGTTCTTCTTAACCACAAATCAAGTTTGTTCGAAATTCGATTTCTAAAAACCAGCATCAAAATAAACAATGTGATTAAAACAAGGATAGCAACCAAATGTGCTGCAGAAAACATTTCAAAAGTAGCGTATCGTTCATCAAAGAAAAACATCCATTCATCCCCTCAACGTATAAACTTTACCTTTTTCGATTATACATCAAAAAATAAAATTATGCAACGAGTGAAGATAATAAAAAGCGTGATGAAGATCCCCATCACGCTTAGCTTTGTATCTATATTATTTTACATCAAGTGCTGCAAGCCCGGCCAAATTTAATAAATTCCAGGGCTTGTTGAAATTAGGTTGGAAGAAAAAATCAACAAATGCCAAATCTTCTACAGTCATCTTGTTTTGAATACAAACCGACAAAGTGTTCATATTCTGAGTCACGTCTTTCTTTGAAAGGATTTGTCCACCCAATAGTTGTCTTGAGTCCTTATCAAATACTATTTTCAACATAACTTCAACGTATTCAGGCATGAATTCAGGTCTGTCATTGTCTTTGATCGTAACGGTTCCATAATTGATGTTCATCTCTTTGGCAACAATTTCGGTGAGACCGGTTGATGAAATGCTGTACTCATAAATTTGAATACCTGAAGTTCCTTGCGTTCCCAATGACTTGATGGTTGGTTTAACAAGGTTTCTGGCAACCAATGTTCCCATTCGGACTGCATTGGTAGCTAGTGGAATATACCTTGTTTCGTTCGTTGGATTGTAGTGAACTGTTGCAGCGTCTCCGCAAGCAAACACTTCTTTTCTTGAAGTTTGCATGTACTCGTCTACGATGATGGCACCGAATTTATTCATTTCAATTCCGCCTTCAAACAATTTTGTGTTCGGGCGGAAACCAATGCACATAATAACCAATTCTGTTTCATATGACCCTTTGTTAGTGACAACCTTGCTTACGAGACCTTCTTCTGTTTCAAATCTAGAAACCATTTCTCCGAGCGCAAGCTTGATTCCACCTTTTCTAAAGGCCTCTTCTGCGATGTTTGTGAATTCCGGGTCCAGGTACTTGGGCATAATTCTTGATTCTGCATCAATCAAAGTAACTTCTTTTCCTTGAACAGCAAAAGCTTCAGCTAGTTCAACTCCAATGTATCCTGCGCCGACAACCGTGATTTTTTTCACACCTTTTGCCTGAGCGATGATTTCATTCGAATGTCCATAGTTCTTTGACAAAAGAACATTTGAAGATGTAATACCTTCGATTCTTGGAATAATCGGCCAAGATCCTGTCGCAATTACTAATTTGTCATAGTAATCTTCGAATGAAGAATTGGTAACTAAATCTTTTACATAAACTTTCTTAGTTTCAAAATCGATTTTTTCGACTTCGTGTTGCATTTTAGTGTTCACACCCATCTCAGACAATTCTTTTGGTGATGAGTAAAACAATCCTTGTGGGTCTTTAACAACGCCCATAACATATAATGCGATTCCGCAAGACAGAAAAGAAATGTTGTCATTTCTTTCATAGACTGTCACTTCGGCCTCTTTGTATAGTTTTTTTATATTTTTGACTGCGGCTGTACCTGAATGGGTACATCCTATAACAATTACTTTCATGATTTTTCTACCTCCTAGTGCTCTATTATTATATCTTATATGGGAATGAATCCAAAGTAATGTGATAAATTTTCGATTTCAAATGAAACCTCAACCTTTGATGAAAGATGGAGTCAAAATAAAAAACACAAGATGATGAAGTCTTGTGCAAGTTTATCTACAAATTGATTGTGCTCTCGATCAATGAATGGCTTCCATAATCAGAATCACTCATTGGTAATTGGGTCCATTTGGGACTATTTCTTCTTCATTTCCACCAAAAGGTAATGAGAATCCGTGATTGCTTTTAATTCAATGGATTCTTCAAGTATTTGGATAGCATCGCGTTCTATAAGTTCAACTTCATTTACAAATGAATTGCCCTCTATTTGAACAAGATATGCTTGTCTGCCTTTTTGAACTGGAAAGGTGAGATTCTTTCCCTTTTCAAGGAAAGTCGCATATATATTTGCATCTTGATGGATGGTTATCGGTGTGGTTCCTTCAATGTTTGAAACGAGATGAAGCCATTGGTTCACTCGATCATTCCATGGGAATGAGTGATCTCCATAATTGGGAAGATATCCCCTTCCGTCAGGAACAATCCACAGCTGAAGAAGACGAAGCGGTACTTCACCTTGATTTTTTTCACTGTGATAGACACCTGTTCCGGCACTCATATATTGTACTTCACCTCTAGAAAGAGTTCTTTCGTTATTCATCGAATCCGCGTGAGTAAGTTCTCCTTCAATGATGTAAGTTACAATCTCCATATCTTTATGAGGATGAGTATCAAATCCCGTATGTGGACGAATCACGTCGTCGTTCAAGACTCTTAAAACACCGAAATTCATGTTGTATCGGTTAAAATATTCTGCAAAGGAGAAATGAAACAAACTGTTAAGCCATCCTAGATTGCTTCTCCCCATTTTATTGTGATCTAATTTAATTAACATTCGAATCCACTCTCATTTCTAATGATACTCAAATAATAACGCTAATGATGTCTTCTTCGCAAGCAATATGCTTAGTGATGCTTAAAAAAAGAAGCCTATTGGCTTCCTTGGTTCTCTGATTTTATTGATTTAAAATAACGGAGTGTCAGTAAAAGGATGATGATTGCCATACCTAAAACAAGGTAGGGAAATATTTCAATCGAAATGACATCGAAGAACAATCCTGCAAGCGGAGTCAAAATACCTACCCCCACATATCCAATCGCCATTTGCAAGCTCATAATTCTTGAAAGCTTGGATTTATCGAAATTCTGAGAATTCATAAACATCATATTTGGAAAAATAGGAGCGCATCCAAATCCGAATAGGAATACAATGGCAAAATAGATCCACAACTCTTCAAAATGGAAGTTCATCAAGATCGCTGAAAGAAGGATGAATCCTTCTCCGACTTTAATGAGTGTATTCGGATGAAGTTTATAAGAAATGAAACCACTTAAAAGTCTTCCGATTGTCAGTGCCAAATAAAAGATTGATGTAAATAAAGCGGCGGTTGAAAAGGAAATATCCTTTGTAATATAGAAATAACTAGCAATCCAAATTCCACCTAGTGTTTCGACATGGACATAAAACAAGAAAATCAATATACTCGAAATAACGCCTCTGGTTTTGATGATTTCTTTTACTGGAATATGAGTATGGGATTCATCACGCTGTTCTTGAGATTCGTTCTTCCATAATTTAAAAGAGACTAAAGTAACGAGTGCAATTACAAGAAGAATAAAACCAACATAAACATATCCCATTCTCCAAGAGTTGTCTCTCAGGGTATATGCCATGACTGTTGGAGAGAATGTAACTCCTATCCCATAGAAAGAGTGAAGGAAGTTCATATGGTGCGCTTTATAATTAGCTGCTAGATAATGATTTAAAGAAACATCGATGGCGCCTGCTCCTAATCCCAAAGGAATAGCAAAGAACAGCATCTGATAAAACTCATTCACGCGGCTGATCATTAACAAAGAAATGCCTGTAAAGAGAATGCTGACAAAAACAATTCTTTTTGTTTGCAATGCCTTTAATAACCTTGGGGCATTGAATGTTGCAAATACACTCATTACATAAACGATGACTGTCATGATTCCAAGGGTTCCAAGAGATGTTGACAAATCGAGTCGAACCAAATTCCAAGCAGAACCCAAAATCGCATCGGGCATTCCGAGGGCGATAAATGCAAGATAGATGACAATCAATAATAGAAATGCTTTCTTTTTCATCTTCATCCAACCTTTAAATATGTCTCCTAGATTATATCATAAAGACAGGGAAAGAGAGCGCATACTTCATTATCAAATAAAAAAAAACACGGGATGTGGGGTCCTGTGTCTTTTATTTGGCTTTGATTAACGTTTACTAAATTGTGGTGCTCTACGTGCGCCTTTAAGACCGTATTTTTTACGTTCTTTGGCACGTGGGTCTCTGGTGATCAATCCAGCAGGTTTTAAAATTTTACGATATTCAGGGTTTACTTCAAGTAATGCACGAGTGATTCCATGTCGAATCGCTCCTGCTTGTCCAATTAGTCCGCCGCCTCTTACGTTGACGGAGATGTCAAATGTGGATTCATTCGCTGTTAAAACTAAAGGTTGTGATACGTCAAGACGTGCCAGTGAGGAAGGAATATAATGCGTGAACTCTCTGCCATTAATAGTAATTGTTCCTTTACCGGGTCTTAAAATCACACGTGCAACAGCAGATTTTCTTCTACCTGTTCCACGATACATTACGGATTTAGCCAATGGTTGGTCCTCCTAACCTTTCAGTTCCATTACAGTAGGTTGCTGAGCACTGTGTTTGTGTTCGCTACCTTCATAAACGAATAATTTTCTGTACATTTGATTTCCTAATTTTCCTTTTGGTAACATCCCTTTGATCGCTAATTCTACCATTCTGATTGGCTTTTCTTGCATTAAGACTTTTGCCGTTTTCGTTTTCAAACCTCCAGGATAATTTGAATGTGTATGATAAAGCTTATCATCCCATTTATTTCCTGTTAATTCGATTTGGCTTGCATTGATAACGATGACATAATCTCCACAATCCACATGAGGTGTGAATGTAGGTTTATGTTTTCCTCTCAATACGGAAGCAACTTCTGTCGACAGACGTCCTAATCTTTTGCCAGCGGCGTCCACAACGAACCATTTGCGTTCGATTGTATTTTCGTTTGCCATGTAGGTTTTCATTTTTCTTTCCTCCTTAAAGTGTATTAAAGAGCTGTGGGTTGTAAAACAAAAAATGTACCTTGTATATAATACCAAATTGAAGAGCTTTAGTCAAATGAAATTCGCTCTAATTGATAATCTTTTTCGTGAACTTGCCTTTGACATTTTGTACTGGGGCAAAAACAACGAAAGCGTTCGGATCAATGTCGTTAATCAACTTTAGGTACTGTTGCATTTCATGAACGGAAATAACGGCATAGAGAATTTTCTTTTCGCGACCGTAATAAGCTCCTACGGCATCAATCATGGTAACCCCATGCGGGAGTCTTGATTTTAACACATCCGCAATCTCCGGTCCATGCTCCGTTATCGCTTCTATTTTGATGAAGTTGTATCCGGTGAATACCTTATCTAGTACGATCGAAGACATAATTTGAGAAACAATCGTATATATTGCAATATCGAGCCCAAATATAATTCCAGCGAGTAAAATAATCGCTCCATGAAAAATGATTTGATAGCTTCCCATTGATTTTCCAGTCTTAATCGACAAATACTGGAATATGATTGAAGTTCCTCCACCGCTGGTTCCAGCGTTGGCAAGGATACCGTTTCCGATACCCCCTAGAATTCCACCAATGATTCCGCTCGTAATCAAATCATTGCCCAAAATACTGACAGGCGCCTTATATACCATGATGGCAGAACCGATGACGGATGAAATTAAAGTGTAGATAATAAATCTCTTGCTTAATTTTTTCCACCCAAATATAAGCAATGGAATTTGAAACACAAATACCAAAAGACCAAGGTTGATGAGGGTGCTACCGCCAGTAACCATACTCACAACATTGATAATTAACTGCGAAAGACCGGTGACTCCACCGGTATATAATCCAACAGGATCAAGGAAAAAAACAATCCCGAGGACGGATATTGCCGTACCAAGAATGACTTGATACAGGGTTTTTGCTTCTTTTTTAAAATTAAAGTTCTTCATGTATTAACGAACGTTGTCTCCTGGTTCTAGATTTTTGTCTGCTTCAATGATATACAACTTATGGTCTTCCGTTTCTCCGCAAAGAATCATTCCTTCGGATAGTTCTCCTCGAAGTTTAACGGGTTTTAAGTTTGCGATTACAAGCAATTTTTTTCCCAACACTTCTTCTGGTTTATAAAATTCAGCGATCCCTGAAACAATCTGTCTAACTCTGTCTCCTGTATTGATTTCAAATACAAGAAGTTTTTTTGCGTTTGGATGTGCTTTCGCAGAAATTACTTTTCCAACAAGAATATTTACTTGTTCAAAAACATCGATTCCGATTTCCGGTTTCTCTATGACTTCTTTATGCTTTTGTGTAGGATTCATCATATTTTTAATCGCTTCTACTTCAGTATCGTAATCAAGTCTTGGGAATAGGTGAATCGGCTGATTGGTCACAACATAATTTGATTTTTTTCCAAAATCAAAAGACTCGAATGTTTGGTATTTTTTTTCAACATTCAGTTCTTCAAAAATCTTGTTTGGAGTCTCTATGAGTACGGGGATGTATAAAATTGTCGCAAGACGAATCGATTCAAGCAGATGATACATTACCATCTCAAGCGTGTCTCTCAATGACGGATCTTTCGCAAGATCCCATGGTGATGTTTCATCTATAATCTTATTGGTTCTAGCAATCAATCTAGATACTTCGAATAAGGCATTGGATACTTTGAACTCGTCCATAAAAAATTTATAATCGACAAATACTTTCTTGGAAATCGTCTCAAGATCCAATGCAAATTCCTTGTATGGATGCTCTGTCATCTTGTTTGAGACTGATCCGTTGAAGTATTTATTGACCATTGAAATAGAACGACTGACTAAATTTCCAAGGTCGTTGACAAGATCGGTATTGGTTCTGGTCACATAATCCTCAGGAGTAAACATTCCGTCATTTCCGAAGGGCAACTCTTTAACGATATAATATCTAAAAGGATCCAGTCCGTATTTTTCTGTCAACTGTTCAGGATAAATGACATTGCCTTTGGATTTAGACATTTTTCCATCTTTCATCATATACCATCCATGAGCAAATAACCTGAATTTAATCGGTATATTTAATGCCATTAACATGATTGGCCAATAAACTGCATGAAATCGAAGGATGTCTTTTCCAACAACGTGAACCACTTCATCCCCATTCACCCAGTACTTCTGATATAGAGAATCGTCTTTTGAGTCATATCCCAAAGCGGTGATATAATTGCTTAATGCATCAATCCAAACGTATATGACATGTTTGGGATCGCTTTTTACTTTGATTCCCCAATCGAAAGCGGTTCTTGATACGCTTAAGTCTTGAAGTCCGGATTTCACAAACTGAACCACTTCATTCTTTCTGGTTTCAGGTGTGATGAATTCTGGATACTTATCAATAAATTCAAGTAATCTGTTTGCGTATTTTGATAGACGCAAAAAGTAGGTTTCTTCTTTGACAATATTGGTCTCTCTTCCACAATCAGGACATAAATGTCCATCAATGAGTTGAGTTTGAGTAAAATAAGCTTCGCAATACATGCAATAATTTCCACTATATTCACCAAGATAGATGTCATCTTGTTTTAATAGTCGATCAAAGATGTTTTCAACAACGACTTCATGTCGTTGTTCGGTCGTTCTAATAAAATCGTCATTTTCAATTGCCAGTCCCTTCCATAATTCTTTGGCTAGTCCGGCAATGTAATCGACATGTTCCAAGGGTGTCTTTCCAAGCGCTTTGGCAGCTTCTTGTATTTTAAGCCCATGTTCGTCGGTACCTGTCAAAAAATGGGTATCAAAGCCCATTTCTTTTTTATAGCGAGTAAGTGTATCACAGAGGCAGGTTGTATAGGCACTTCCGATGTGAAACTTTCCGCTTGGATAGTAAATTGGAGTTGTAATATAAAATGTTTTCTTCATAAGTTCCTCTTAATTAATCATGTATTGTGTTACTTTGATAACTTGAAGTTTAACAGCATCACCTAATAAAGCAGAGATGATTTCAAATGCAAATTCATACACCGCACCAGCTCCAATACCGGTAATGATTCTTCCATCTCTGACGGCTTTTTGCTTTTGTCTGATGCCTCGGGGCATATGTACTTCGGTAGATGGAAAAGAAGTGTAATTGACTCCATCAAGAAATCCTAGCACACCGAATACTGTCGGACCTGCGCAGATAGCCATCAACCATTTGTTTTGAGAGTGGAACGTTGTGACCAAGTCCAAAACCGATTTTGTTTCTCGTAACACTTTGGCGTGTTTTCCTCCAGGAATGAAGATTCCATCATAATCGTTCGTATTGATTTTTTTCATCAATACTTCAGGAATGACTTCGGTTCCATAGGAACCCTTCACGGTTTTGTTGTTGAAGACACTGACGAATTCGCATATAATACCCGCTCTTCTTAGAAGGGCAACGGTTCCGAGCGCTTCGATATCTTCGAAACCATCGGATAATAAGCAAGCAATTTTCATGAACATTCACCTCACTTATAATTATTTTTTTGGGTTTATATTGGTTTGTAAATAATCTTGATATATTTTGTTTTTTGGAAGTCCGGTTAAAGCTGAGACCCTCTTCATGGCTTCCGTTTTTGTAAGTCCATCTTTAATGAAAAAATCCACTTGATCTACAATTGAGAGATGGGAATGATTGAATTCAGTCTCTTGATTTCCAGATACGACGATAACCATTTCTCCTTTAAGGGGTTCTAGAGTCATGCATTCGGAAATCGGTCCGTGGATAATTTCTTCAAATGTTTTTGTCAATTCTCTGGTAATGGAAATCACTCGGTTGCCAAAAATCGTATACATATCTTCTAAAAGTTCTTTGAGTCTGTGTGGCGCTTCATAGAATACAAGAGTCTCTTTTCTGTATTTCAAATCTTCAAGTTCTTTTAACCTCTTGGTTTTCTTGGGATCAAGAAACCCAAGAAAAGTGAAGGGTAAAACTTGAATTCCTGAAGTGACCAATCCAGTAAGAACGGCATTGGCTCCCGGTAAGGCAACGACATGAAACCCTTGTTCTCTTGCCCTTTTTACGATTTCAAATCCGGGATCGCTAAGCAAAGGCATTCCTGCGTCGCTAATCAAAGCGACGGTATTGCCTTCTTTTAACAGGGTAAGAATTTCATCCGATGCTTCATGCTTGTTATGCTCATGATAGCTTTTCAACGGTCCTGAGATTTGATAATGAGATAATAGTTTTTGACTGACTCTGGTATCTTCAGCAAAAATGACTTTAGATTCTTTCAATATTCTGATACTGCGTAAAGTCATGTCTTCCAGATTTCCAATCGGTGTCGGAACCAAATATAATGTCGGCAATTCCTGAGTGAAACTTTTCTGTCTTAACAAAGGAATCATCCCCTTTTGTAATTAAATATTTCCTGCACTTCTGAAGTATAAGAGCCGTCTTCATTGTAAATAAAGAGCGGTTCTAGAAGTTCCATACTACCAGTTTGTGAATTGGATTTCGCATCAATTAATACCATCAATGCTTTCTTTCCTTTTTTTGGATAAACATATTGCATTCGCTTCAAGTGGAAACGATGCTTGTTTAGCAAAATAATAATTTCTTCAAGTCGATCAACTCGGTGAATGAAGACGAGAGAGCCGTTTGTAGAAAGTAGCCTCTTCGCTTCAAGAATCATGTCTTCCAACTTTAATGTGGTTTCGTGTCTCGCGTTTGTTCGATCTTGAACTTGATTGAATACTTTGACGTCACCCGCTTTGAAAAAAGGGGGATTACATGTAATGATGTCAAATGAACTGTCTTTGAATACCTCGTGAGCATTTTTGATATCTTGACAAAGGATGTTGATTTGATTTTCCAAATGATTATATCTTACAGAGTCCATCGCGTATTCACACGCTTGTTCTTGAATGTCAATTCCAGTAATTTGTGCTTTAGTCTTTAAAGTAAGAAACAGCGGAATTGGAGCGAATCCGGTTCCAAAATCAAGGATATTCCGAACTCTCGGTGTTGTATTCACAAAATGTGCAAGAAGAATCGAATCGATGGAAAATGATAAGAGTTTCTTGTTTTGATAGATTTTCAGGCCTTCATAAGCCATCAAATCATGAAGTTCTCTTTCCATAAAACACTATTCTTCCAAGTCTTTTAAATCGTGTCCGTTAGAATCCAGTTCCTCTTCTGTAGCTTTTTGTTTGAACTGAATTTCTGATACGTGATAAAATGCAGAGCCACCACTTTCATGATCCACTTTTACAATTTGTGTCAAGAAATTAACTTGTGTGACTCTTGCTCTTCCTTCAGGAGTTGTAACATACGAATCCTTCTTTGGAAGCTCTTTTCTGTATTGTTTGTATGCTTCATCTTCATAGTTAATACAACAAAGAAGTTTTCCGCAAAGCCCTGAAATGTTTGATGGATTTAGTGATAAATTTTGATTCTTTGCCATTTTGATGGAAACAGGTTGAAATTCACCTAAGAAAGTAGTGCAGCAAGTCAAATAACCACACGGACCGATTCCACCCAATACTTTAGCTCCATCTCTAGCTCCAACTTGTCTAAGCTCGATTCTCAAGTGAAACTCGGTAGCCAAATCTTTAACCAATTCTCGGAAATCCACTCTTCCTTCTGCGTTAAAATATATAATCAATTTCGATCGGTCTAGTGTGAATTCGCAGTTTAATAGTTTCATCTCAAGTTTGTTTTGTTTGACAAGGCTTGAAGTTCTCTCCATAACCCTTACTTCACTTAAAATATTCTCTTCATACATTCGAATATCTTCATCCGTTGCAATTCTTAAGATTGGTTTTAGTGGAGAAACCAAGTCCTTTTCTTCGATTTCAAGAAGGTCGGAGACAACAAATCCCAACTCAATTCCTCGGATGGTTTCGACAACAACTTTATCCCCTTTTTTGATAGGCAATTGATTGTAGTCGAAATGATATTTTTTTCCCAATTTTTCAAATTGGATTAGTGCGACTTGATAAGCCATAGTAATAACCTCTTTCCAGTGTTAGTAACAATTTGTCAAATGCAAATTGGACATTGATATTATACTTTAGTCTAAGTTTTAAACCTAGCATCATGTCTAGAATGTCTTCTATCCATTTTTGTGACATTCTTGTAGATAGTTTCTTGAAAATGTCCTCTTGGTCTTTAAAAATGATTTGGTCCAAATGTCTTAGTTTGTAAGTCATGACGTCTTTTTGAAACAGAATCATCATGGATAAGACAAAATCGACTCGAGTCGAGTCTTTGATGAATGTATCTTTCTTCTCTTTGAAATCAAGGATTGCAGAACCTGATTTATTTGCAAAGGAATCGAAAGTATCCTTCACAAACGTGATTAGATCCAATAAATCCTGATCCTTCGAAATCTGTGTAGCCTCATCATAGTTGTTCGTATATTCGGGAATGGCCTGTGCAAAAAGAGTTGGTACTTTATTTTTCAAAAGGTCCGCTTGAATCAAATCTTTATCAATTGGTTTAAAATGAATCACCTGGGCTCTAGAAACGATGGTCTTTAACAAAGAGTTGATTTGATCAGTTACCATAATTTGGTAAATATCCGCTCCGGGTTCTTCCATTGTTTTCAACAGCGTATTTGCGCTTTCTTGATTTAAACGTTCTGCTTCGTCGATAATATAAACTCGAGGACCATTCTCAACAGATGCTTTGGAAAATTCATTAATCAAATCTTTCATCTGTTTCTTTTTGATTTGCTCGCCATCTCGAGTAACAATAAACACATTGGGATGGGTATCATGATCTATTCTTTTGCAGTTATGGCAAATACCACATGGATTGTGGTCGGCATCGGGTGAACTGCAAAGTAATGCTTTTGCAAAGAAAACTGCGGTATCAAACCTCTTAGTACCTTTCGGTCCTTCAAAGATATAGGCATGTGCAAGTTTATTGTATTTAAAACTGTTTTGTAGTATTCTTGCCACATGACTTTGATAGGTGGATAGTGATTCAAAAGTTGTATTGTTCATATGAACACCACCTAAATCAAGGACTCAATCAAAGCGATTGCTTCCTTGCTAACATCATCTATCGATCTTTCTCCATCAATTCGTCTAATTCTATCAGGATACTTTGAAATCAAATCCATATATCCTTGGTAAATCATTTTATGAAACTCGAGTTTTTCCAAATCCAATCGATTGACCTCTCGATTTAAGGTATCGAATACTCTTTTGAGTCCGACTTCAGGGCGTACATCGACGAAAATCGTCAATTCAGGAAAAGTGTTTTCAATTGCAAACTGATTGATTTGCATTACCTCGTCTATACCGAGCTTTCGAGCAATCCCCTGATACACTAAGGAACTGTCGACAAAACGGTCGCAGAGAATCAATTTACCGTGATTGAGAGCAGGTCTGATCTTTTCAACCAAGTGTTGTCTCCTCGATGCCGCAAATAATAACGCTTCGGTTCTTGCATCCATTTCAAGATGATCTTTATCGAGCAAAATATCTCTGATTTTCTCAGAGATGCGAATTCCGCCGGGCTCTCTGGTCGTTAAAACTTGAAGCCCTTTATTTAAAAAGTGTTTTTCAACTTCTTTGATGATTGAAGTTTTTCCAGAACCTTCCGTTCCTTCAAATGAAATAAAAAGACCTTTCACATTTTCACCTGCTTTACATTCTATTATCTCATAAATCGGCCGATTTTTAAATATATTATTTTATCTACCTCTTCGAATATGATACAATAAATAAGAAGGCATGGTGATGGTATGCAAATTGATGTGCACAATCTATCCTTTTCTTACGGACATAGAACGGTAATCGATAGTTTATCGCTCAGTTTGTCAAGCGGAGACTATCTTGTCATTCGCGGTAAGAACGGAACCGGAAAATCCACATTTATTAAATGTTTACTTGGTATGAATCCCGTTAAAAACGGGATGATTTTTTACGACCATCAAGACATTAATTATTTTAAAGAGTGGACCTGCTTAGGATATGTGAGTCAAAAATTCGAAGATTTCAATTACGAATTTCCAATCACTGTAAATGAATTTTTGTCTGTATCCAGTCTCAGAAAAACAAGTCAATCAAACAGACTGAAAGCATTGGATCAAATGGGAATCCTCGAACTGTTGAATCAAAACATTAACAATCTTTCTGGTGGTGAACTGCAAAGAACTTTTATCGCTAGAAGCATGCTCAACGATCCCAAGCTTCTTATTCTTGATGAACCCACTGCTTCGATTGACAAACTATCAACTGAATATTTTTTCAAAGCAGTCAATCAATTAAATCTTCAAGGCGTTACAATCATATTGGTGACACACAATGAATCGCTAGGTCATCTTAATTATTCACACGTCCTTACGATGTTTTCAGACGGAACAAACACATTCCAAACTAGGGATCGTTGTGATTTATCGGAGGTGGACTTCTAATGGTCTTATCCTTCTTTACAGACTTGTTTCAACAAGATTTTATGCTTAGAGCATTACTTGCGGGTCTAATCCTCGGCGTTCTTGCGCCAGTCATTGGTTCCATCGTTGTAATCCGTAGATTATCATTCATCGCAGATACGCTTGGACACTTTTCCTTGGTAGGTATCAGTGTCAGTTTGTTCTTATCAACTCTTGGAATTTCTATTTTCTTTGAAAGGCCGTTATACCTTGGAATTCTTTTCTCCGTTGTCGGAGGATTATTGGTAGAATTGTTCCGAAGGTCTTATAAAAACTATAAAGAAATTTCAATGGTCATCGTTATTTCCATCGGTGCTGCATTGAGTGCAATATTTTTCTCATTGTCTAAGAAAACCGGATCCTTGTATAATTATCTATTTGGATCAATCTTGACGATAACCAATTATTACGTCATCTTGATTTTAATAACCGCAGTCATTGTTTTCGCCTTGTTTATTATCTTTGGAAAACAAATAGTAGCGGTCAGTTTTGAAGAATCCAATGCTAAAATGCTTGGAGTCAATGTAGGCTTGTTCCAGTTTCTATTTATGATTATGTTAAGTATTGTTGTCAGTGTTTTGCTCGAGTCCGTTGGAGTTTTGTTGATATCCTCGATGATGATTATTCCTGTCGCGGCAGCTATGAAGGTTGGATGGTCGTACAAATCCACTACAATAATTGCTATCGTATTTTCAGAATTGAGTGTGTTCTTTGGACTTTGGATGGCTTATTCATTCACAATTCCGAGTGGTGCAGCTATCGTCAGTATTAATGTTATCCTCTTGATGGCAATCTCATTCATCAAAAAAATCAGATCTCGAAAACTAGTGAAAAAAGAGCCTATAACAAACGAATCTGCTGAGTAAAAAAAAAGACAGTTCCGATGAAAGGAACTGTCTTATTTATTTATTCTGCTTTTTTCTTTGCATCTTGTAAAGCGGTCTTGAATATCGATTTTACTTGATCTGATTCCAAGAATGGAATCAAAGTATCCACCGAGATTCCGACGTCTTCACCTGCGTTAATCCGTTCAATCAATTCATTGATGGTCGAATCTTTTACAAATGGAAGAAATGAGGCAGGGTTCACATCAATCTTTTTTTCCAATGCGGCTTTGAAAAGTCTATTAACATCCTCAGCTTCTATGAATGGCAATAAAGTTACAGTACATAGCTTTTCTTTATCAATTTCATTGTTCAAGATGGAGTCAACAAGTTCTTTTTTTTCTTCGTCTTCTAAAAATGGTAACATATGGATTAATTTCATATTATTTCTTCTCCTTTAGTTTTTTGATTTCGTTGTAGGTCATCAAATGCCATAACGATTTTAGATTGCATAGATAGTTCCCATCTAAGTGTTTGTGAATGATCAATTGCCTTTCTTCAAGTGATAATCTTGGCCATAGAATCTCACTGATTTCTAAGTTGTGATCCATTAACAAATACAAGGCGTACTTTCTCTCGCTTTCTGATAGTTTGTGAATGATATCTGTCAGTTTCAACTTCTCTACTCGGTTCAACACAACCTCGTGGATGATAAATTCACGTTGATGATTATGAAACAAATCATCTAGACTATCGGTTTCAATCTTCACATCAAGACAAAGTAATTCTTCCAAACTGACCGAATATAGGTCCATCAAATAACAAAGATTGTCGATTGAAGGTAGCGCTAAACCTCGTTCCCACTTTGATACTGCCTGATGAGACACATACATCGTTTCAGCCAAGTCATCTTGCGTGAATTCTTTTGTTTGTCTTAGTTCAGTTAGTTTTTTGCCTATTTGGATTAAATCGAGCAAAATATCACCTGCTTTCGTAACTTTAAGACGATTCCATTATATCACTTTGAAAATTATTTGGAAGCAACCGTTAGTTGCCAACAAAAAAACACGCTTAAATCTATAAGCATGTTTAAAAATTATTCATAATCTACTCTAGAAAGATAGAGTCCTCCTGCGGGTGCGAGGTGGATGGTTCTCTTTCGGCTTTTCTCTTCCAGAAGTTCTTGAACTGACACTTTAAGATTACCTTGAGCAATTTTCACGAGCGAAAACACCATCAGACGAATCATATATCTCAAAAAACCGTCTCCTTCGAAGACAATTTCAACGTAATTCGGAAAGAGTTGAACTTCTGCTTTATAGATAGTGCGAATCTTTGAGTCTTTTTCTCCTTTTGAAAAACTGGTGAAATCATGAGTTCCAATGAAGCATGCACATTCTTCTTGTAAACGATTCATGTCCAAACTACCCACGTACCATTCAAAATGACGATTCAAAGGATTAAACTCATTCAGATTTAAACGGTATCGATATTCTTTCTTCAATACGTCATATCTGGAATGAAAAAGTGGATGCACCAACCGAGCTTCCATGACATGGATGTCTTTAGGTAATCGCTTGTTCAAGTAATAGAGCCAACGTTCAGGAGTTTCTTCCCTATCGGTATCAAAATGGATGACTTGTGCCAGTGCATGTACGCCCGCATCGGTTCTAGATGCGCCAGAAATTCTGGTCGGTTCTTGATGAATTTCAGATACGATTTTCTCGATTTCGCCTTGAACGCTTCGATCTTTAGATTGAATTTGAAAGCCAGAAAATTCCGTTCCGTCATAGGTTATCTTCATCATCATTCTTTTTGAGTGTTGCACTTTGGTCACGATGACGATTCGTTCAATTTTACCATTTTTCACGCCAATTTTATACATCTGTCCATCGGCAAGCCAGCCATAAGTCATTCCATCTTTATGAAAAGGAATCACGATATCTTCAAACCACTCTTGGTGCTCTTCGCAAAATGCAAATACTTCAGGACGATTTAAGATAACAGTTTTGTTATATTTCAAGCCACAATCTTCAGTCAAATCTCCAAGTGAAAACATCATTTATATCACCTTTAGTACGATGGAGAGCGCAAAGCAAGCTGCTGTAAAAAGGCTCGTCATCAAATCTGAGAAATTAAATTTCAATTCATATATACGCGTTCTTGGTTTGCCTGGAATAAAATTTCTTGATTCCATAGCATCGGCCAAATCTTCACTTCGTTTAAAAGCGATGATGAACATCGGAACCAATAAACTAATCACTTGTTTGACTTTGTCTTTTAATTTTCCTTCAGAAAAGTCTGCACCTCTTGAGGCTTGAGCAAGCATAATCTTGTTTGCTTCGTCAAGAATGGTTGGAATGTATCTTAAACTAATGGATATGATTAATGCGAAGTCTTCAGAATTCATTCCAATGACTTTCATTGGCCTTAAAAGTTTTTCAAGACCTTGAGTCAAATCTGTCGGTTTCGTCGTTATCGTCAATACCGTTGATAGTGTTATGATGATTAAAAGACGGATGACGACGAATATACTCATCTCTACCCCTTTTTCATACACTTTGAATGAGAAAGGCGCAAATGTAGGACCATAGTGAAAATAACTGAGGATGAGATAAATTCCTGCAATCCATGCTAGGAGCAACAAAAAATTGAAACGTTTGAAATGAGCCAAATATCTCCAGAGAACAGTAATGGCTACTATTGAAGCGATGCTCGAATAAGAAAGGGACATGGATTGGTTGACCAAAAGAGTTCCTTCTTGGTTGAACAAGATTTGAAATAAGAAGGTAAAAATTAAAAGAATGAAGATGGGCTTGAGCCCTTTGATGATTCTGATAATCGATAATCTGCCAATGATCAACAATACGACAGACACTGAGAAAGCAATTAGAAGTTGAGTAATGTTTTCCAAAAGAAATAAAGCGACCATTAAAAATACGATGCTGACGATTTTTGTTCTAGGATCAAGTTTATAGAAAAATCCGCTTCCAGGAACAAATTGACCGATGACGATGTTTTTCATTTCGTCATCACCTTCTTCAACTCTTCATAGGCTTGATCGACCGTCTTTTGATAGGGGTTGATATCCAAATGAAATTGGTCCTTCAGTCGTCGAAGGACTTTTATCGTTTCAGGAAGACCTAGGGCCCATTTAGTCAATTCTTCTTTTTTGAATAGGTCCTCCTCGTTTCCATCATATACTAAATCACCGTCGTTTAAAACGATGACACGATTTGCGAACTCATAAACCAAATCCATATCATGTGTGATAATCACGATGGTCTTCTTTGTCTCTTTTTGAATGTTTTTAAATAATTCCATGAGTTGTCTTTTTCCAAATGGATCGAGTCCGGATGTGGGTTCATCTAAAACAAGAATATCAGGATCCATTGCTAAAATACCGGCAATTGAAACCCTCTTTTTTTCTCCACCAGATAAATTAAATGGATTGCGTTTTAAATAGGATTCATTCAATCCAACGAGATGTATTGCTTCAACCGCTTTAGCCTTTGCTTCTTCAAACGATATTTTGAAGTTTAACGGTCCAAACATAATGTCCTTTTCGACTGTTTCTTCAAATAACTGATATTCTGGGAATTGAAATACGAGTCCCACATGTTTTCTTAATAAGTTATAGTTCGTTTTTTTATCTCTTTTTTTAGTAATGATTTTTCCATTGATTTCCACTTCTCCCTCAGTTGGAAAAATCAAAGCATTCATATGTTGTGCTAAAGTCGACTTTCCAGACCCGGTATGACCGACAAGACAAATAAATTCATTTTCATCTTCAATAGAAAGAGTGATTTTGTTTATGGCTTGATAGTCACCAACTTGATACGAAGCATATTCGTGGCTTACTTCTCTAAAGTGTATTCCCATAAACTATCCCTCCATTCCTTGTTAGACTGTTCATCAAGCAAATTCGCAAGACGCAAAGAAATCGGAAGTTCAAGATTCGCTTCTTTTATTTTATCGGGTTCGGATAAAACTTGTTCTCTCGAGCCATCCAAAAAAATTTCTCCTTCTTTGAGCACAATCAACCGATCCGCCAATAGAGCTTCCTCGATATCATGTGTAATCATGATGATTGTTAGTCCTTCTTCGTGTAATTTTTTAATATATTTCATTAAGTCTTCTCTTGCGTAGGGATCGAGCATTGATGTCGCTTCGTCAAAGATGATAATTTGAGTTTTCATCGCTAGTATTCCTGCGATAGCAACTCTTTGCTTCTGACCTCCGGAAAGTGTGGCGGGTTCCTTCTCCAAAAAAGACTCAACCCCGACTTTTGACGAAAAAAAGTCGATGGCTTGGAGCATCTCTTCTCTTGAAAAACACAAATTTTCCATTCCGAATGCAATATCATCTTTTACCGTGACACCGACAAATTGATTATCCGGATTTTGAAATACAATCCCAATTTTTTTTCTAATATCGTAGGCTGAATCATCAGTTAACAATAAATCGTCAATGTAGACTCTGCCTTCTTGAGGCTCAAGCAGTCCAACAATCGCTTTCGCGAGTGTGGATTTCCCTGATCCGTTATGTCCAAGAACGGCCACCCATTCACCTTTTAAAATTTTAAGATTGATATTTTTTAGAATCATTCTTTTCTGATTGTAGGAGAAATTCAATCCCTCTACTTGTACCTTAGACATCTTATCACCTGCGCTCATTCATTATATCAAATCTGATTAGAAAAAGCGAACGAATTCCCGTTCATTCGCCTTGTAAATGTCATCTCTTTGAGTTGAATCCATGTAAGATATCGAGGCTCTCGAATACAATATGTTCCACTGATTCCTCTGTTTTTGAGAATACCTCATTATCGTTTGCGTTTGATAACATAATGATTTCAATCTCATCCTCTGGATAATAAGAGTTAATACTTCTAACTCCGGGGCCGCCTCCGGTATGGTAATATTTTTTTCTTTTTATTCCTTCTGCATTCTCTTTTTCAATAAACAGACCATATCCATAATCGGTGCTGTCAATGATTTGTACTTGAGAAGAAGTCATTTTTTGAATGTTTTCTTTATTTATAACTGCTCCAGAATATAGAGCTATGTTCCACTTGTGAAGATCTTCTACTGTAGACAGTAGTGCTCCGCCCCCACCCGCAATCCTCATATCGATGAACCTTGCATTTTGAATCTGTCCATTTGATACATCATAGCCTTGCACTCTACCAGGGACGATTTTTTGGTAATCATCGAAATCAGTGTTGTTCATTTCAAACGGTTCAAAAAAATACTTTTTCAAAAAATCGATGTAACTCATCTTAGAAATAATTTCAATAATATATCCCAACAGTAGATATCCTGAGATGGAGTATTCAAACTTTGATCCCGGGTTGAATGACAAAGGCAAAGATTGAAACAAATGAATGAGTTCTAAATTAACGTTATTGCTTCGTAACACATCGTTAAAATCAGTGTCCAAAGAAAACCCTTGGATTCCAGATGAATTGGAAAGAAGGTGATGCATTAGGATTGAATTACCACTCGGATAATCAACAATCACTTTGGAAACCGGATCATTCAAAGAAATTTTACCGGATTCAACTAATTTAAGAATTCCTGCGGCTGTAAACTGCTTAGTAATGGAAGCGATTCGATACACAGAATTTATTTCGTTTTTCGTCCCCAGTTCACGGTTGGAAAATGCGTAAGATTTCTTAAAGAGTACTTTCCCTTTGAAAGAAATCAGAACGGATCCTGAATAACCATGTTTTTGGATTGTATTATCCAGTTTGATTAGTGCATCCGATATACTCATGGTTCTTCTCCTTATCATAGAAAAGCTTGTTTTAAATCCCAAACCGTTATAATACCTAAAATTGCTTCTGAACTTAATCCATGCTCAGTCACAAAAAGAATTTCAAGTTCCCTGTCTTCTTCATAGTCTTTTTCAAAAGAAATTAGTGCTTCATATATATCTATGTCTTTAGGAATAAAATCAAAATATTGTGTAGGATCATTGTCAAGATCCATTGCTTCCAAAAGATCTTGCATCTTCATATCTTTTTTTACGATTCCTTTGTTATCCATCATCATATAATGAAATAAGGTTCGTTCCGTAAAGACACCTTTGAGTTTATGATTTTCGACAACTGGAATATTGGAGTAGTTGTTTTTTTTCATTAGATTAATCATATCTTCAATCGAATCATCTAAACAGGCTACACTCAATTCTCTGATAGGACGCATAACCTCTAAAACTCTTTTTGGCCTTATAATACGATTGACAACCTTTTTGAATCTAATTAAAAATTCTTCAGTCGGCTCAGCTACCCCTTCATTATGAACCATGATGTTTCTCAGTTGTGCAGCTTGGGACAAAATCTCAAAATTGTCTTTATCAGAAATAATCGGATTGCTTTTCTTTCCTTTGATTCGATACAGAGTCCCCATAAAACTGGACTCTGAAAAGCGACCATCATTATACTCAATTCGTAAGTGTCGCTCAAGGTCGTTGAAGAATTTCAAAAAGTCTTCATTTATCAGCATAAACATCACCTCTTTATTCATTATATAACTTATGATGACGAAAGTAAACTTTGCATGAATTCATTGAAATCAACTTTTAAAAATTCATCGTATCGGTTATAATTGAAACGAACGAAAGCGAGGTCTACTATGGATCTAAAAAAAGAATCTATTGAACTGCATAAACTACTCAAAGGGAAAATAGAAATCAAACCACGAGTGAAAATAAAAAATAGCCAAGATCTTTCTTTAGCCTATACTCCTGGTGTCGCTTTTGCGTGTCTTGAGATTAAGGATGCGCCAGAAAAAAGTTATCTATATACAAGAAGACACAACATGGTTGCGGTTATTACTGACGGTACTGCTGTGTTGGGACTTGGCGATATAGGGCCTCTTGCTGGAATGCCTGTAATGGAAGGCAAATGCTTATTATTCAAAACATTTGCTGGTGTCGATGCGTTTCCTCTTTCAATTAAATCCAAAAATGTAGACGAAATCGTTCGTACTATTTACTTGCTTTCAGATAGCTTTGGAGGAATAAATCTAGAAGATATTTCAGCTCCAAGATGTTTTGAAATTGAAAATAAACTTAAAGAGATTTGTGATATTCCAATTTTTCACGATGATCAACACGGCACTGCCATTGTAGTAAGTGCCGCCTTACTCAATGCATTGAAAATTGTTGATAAAAAAATTGAGGATGTTTCAATTGTAATAAACGGCGCTGGTGCCGCAGGAATTTCCATTGCAAAATTCATACACTCTTTAGGCGCAAGATACATTACGTTATGTGACCGAGATGGGATACTCACATCGGGTAATGCCAAAAATTCAGTTCAAGCCAGTTTAGCACAAAAATTAAACTCACACAATAAATCAGGTCTACTAAAAGATGCTTTCGTAAACTCTGACGTCTTCATTGGAGTTTCAGGCCCCCATTGTGTAACCAAAGATATGGTTCGCTCGATGGCGGATAAATCCATTGTATTTCCGCTTTCAAATCCAACTCCTGAAATTTCCAGAGAAGATGCGCTGGATGCAGGAGCTACTGTCGTAGGTACAGGAAGTTCTAGCTATCCAAACCAGATAAATAATGTTCTTGCATTTCCTGGAATCTTTAGAGGAACCCTGGATGCTAAAGCAAAGGAAATAACAAATGAAATGATGGTAAGCGCATGCTACGCCATTGCAAGTGCGGTTCCTTCCGAAAAACTATCTCCAGATTACATTATACCCTACGCTTTTGACAAGAAAGTTCATAAATTAGTTGCTCAAGCTGTCAAACGGACATCAAAAGCTTCTAAGAAATAAGAAAATTATCCACATAAATAAGATGGCCCTAAAGGACCATCTTTCTTTTTTTTGAAATGATAAAAAGACCTTTGATAACGTTTTCTTCACTTTAGCACTTTACAATACTAAAGTGTTCGGTTATAATGGTCGAGAGGTGAAATTACATGAAAAAATTATTAGCTACAATTTTAGTTGCATTACTATCGGTTACAATGTTTGGATGCGTTTCAGGTCCTGTAAACACATGGTCAGAAATTGAAGAAAGAGGATATTTTATTGTGGGTCTAGATGATACGTTTGCGCCAATGGGATTTCGTGACGACGAAGGAAATCTAGTCGGTTTTGACGTTGACTTGGCAAAAGAGGTCGCAGACCGACTTGGTGTTGATGTTGTCTTTCAACCAATTGACTGGGATGCCAAAGTATTAGAATTGAATAGTGGATCCATTGACATGATTTGGAACGGTCTAACAATCACAGAATCAAGACTCGAGGAAATGTGTTTTTCGAACCCCTATATTGCGAATACACAGATGATTATGATTAAGTCCGGTTCATCCATCGATACAATCAATGATTTGGTTGCCCAAAAAGTGGGTGTTCAAATCAGCAGCGCATCCGAAAGCGCTGTGGAGGATAATGATTTAAGTTCCCAGTTTTCTGAAGTTGTTAAATACGATACTTTCAATCTTGCGTTATTAGAACTAGAGAATGGTACGATTGATGCGGTTGTCATTGATGAAATCATGGGCAGATACATCATGAGTCAATCTGTCGGAGTTTATTCGGTCGCAAGTGAAAATTTCGGTTCAGAAGAATATGGCGTTGGATTCAGACTAGAATCTACTTCTATTAGAGACATGATTAATCAAGCTTTGCAAGATATGATTGCCGATGGGACTGCAGCTCAAATATCTATCACTTGGTTTGGAGAGGATGTATTTCTGTCCTAATGTCTTATTTAATTGATACAATCAAATACCTGGGAACAGGTGCCTTTGTATCTATTCAAATTTTCGCAGTCACGCTTGTACTTTCTGTACCAATCGGGATTTTATTCGCGATTTTATATCGAACCCACAAAATTCCAAGAACGATCATCTCTGGATATACTTGGTTCTTCAGAGGAACTCCATTAATGCTTCAACTTTTCTTTTTTATGTTTGGATTGCCCGCAATTGGAATCCCGGTCAATCGAATGACTGTTGCTTTCATCGCATTTGTTATCAATTATAGCGCTTATTTTACAGAGATAATTCGAGCAGGGATTGAAAGTGTGCCAAGGGACCAAATAGAAAGTGCTGAAGTGATGGGAGCTACTCAATTGACAACCTATCGATTCATCGTCATTCCACAGGCATTAAGAATCCAAATTCCTGTGATCACAAACGAAATCATTACTTTGATAAAAGATACTGCACTCGTTACAGTCATTGCAATATCCGATTTGATGAGAAACGTAAAAGAAATCGTTTCAAGAGACTTTACGATATCTCCATTTATCTTGGCTGCGTTCTTTTATTTGTTCATCAGTTATATCATTATTTCCATTTTTAAAAAAATAGAGAAAAGATATAATTATCTCGACTCCAAAAGCTTAAGTTAAAAAAAATAGAACCTAGTTTCAATAGGTTCTATTTTTTTGTTAACAAGATTCCTTGTTTTCCATCATGACTTCCAAAATAACGTCGTTCATGTCTTTCATGCCGTCTTTTGCTATTCGGCCGACATAAGTTATCGTTTCATCTGCATCTTTGCCAAGAATTCCACTATAGGGTGGATATACCTTTTTGTTCATTGCGATATAATGACCGATAAAGGCAGACTCTAAACTTGAGGCGATTTTTGAAGCACAGGATGCTTTTGCGCCATCGCATACAATTCCAGAAGCATCTGCCAAAGAATTGACCACGGTCATTTTTATTTGGTCAAGGCCGCCTCCGGCGAGGTAGGTCACTGCAGCTCCAGCACCACAACTTGCACTTATGGCTCCACAAAATGCGGATAGTCTACCAATATGGTTTTTCTGATAAATGGTCAGAAGGTTTGAAAGTGCAAGTGCACGATACATTTCTTCTTCAGGAATCTTATTTTCGATAGCATAGACAATCACAGGGACTGAAGATGCAATTCCTTGGTTACCCGAACCTGAATTGGTAATAACGGGTAAACTAGATCCACACATTCTAGCTTCCGATGCACTTGCCGCAAAAGCTTTCATTTTTCCGAAAGTTGTTTTATCGAAATTAAGAATTGCTTCTCCAATCGAAACTCCATATTGTTTTGAAAATCCTTCTTCCGCAATCTCCATGTTTAAAATGACTTGTGGCCCCATAATGATTTTCAAATCATCAATGTTTGCTTTTTTTGCAAACTCATAAATATTCTCAACGGAAAAGAAACTTCGATCTGTTAAGACACCATAATATTTAAGTAAATCATTTTCGGCTTCGTACAAGACTACATTGTTTTTTAAAATTCGAGTGATATTAGTATGAAGATTCTGAATTTCAACTTCAGAAGAACCTTCTGAATTTTCATATCTGACAATGAAATGAAGATTGAGCGGGGATTTCAATAGTTCAACTTTACAGATGGCTTTTTTTTGCAATTTTTCAACTTCTAAAACATCCGATTCACTGAAGTTTGACAGCACTTCCATCCCTTTACTAGAATCTCCTGCAATCAGTCCGGAAAGCACGCTCGCCTCAACACCATGAAGTTTGGTGTTGGGGACGCTAACACATTTGATATTTTTGAGCAAACTCCCGCTGCATTTAACATTGATTTTTGTTGGAAATCCACCGAGTACTTCTCTTGCTTTCGCACCTGCAAAAGCTATGGCGATGGGTTCTGTACAGCCTAGTGCAGGAACTAATTCTTCTTGAAGTATCTGTAGAAACTCTTTTTCATATGGAACCATTTGTGTATCTCCTTAAGGAATCATTGCCTACCTCGAATTATAACAAATCAATGCTACTTTGTAAATGAAATACGGGATTGGATATAGAAAAAAAGATGACCTCAATTGGAGGTCATCAATGTTTTGATTGGATTAAACTAGTTCGATGATTGCCATTGGGCAAGCATCTCCCAAACGGTTTCCGATGCGGTAGATTCTTGTATATCCGCCATTGCGGTCAGCGTATTTAGGTCCAATTTCTTTGAAAAGCTTCTGTAAAGCTGTTTGATCTTCGATTTTTAAAGTACGAACAGTTTCGGAAGCAATCCTTAAAGAATTCAAATCGCCTTTTTTAGCGAGTGTAATTAGTTTTTCAATCACACGTCTCAGCTCTTTTGCCTTGATGACGCTGGTCTCAATCTTGTCATGCAAAATTAATTGCGTTGCCAAGTCTCTCAATAGCGCCTTACGGTTGTCGCTGCTACGGTTAAGTTTTGTATATCCTCTAGCCATGACTATCCTCCTAACAAATTAGTGTTTTGCTAAGCTTAAATTTAATTCTTCAAGCTTTTGCTTCACTTCTTTTAATGATTTTTTACCCAGATTACGAACTTTCATCATATCCTCTTCGGTTTTCTCGATAAGTTCGCCAAGAGTATGGATTCCCGCTCTCTTCAAGCAGTTGTAACTACGGACTGAGAGATCGAGATCTTCAATCGGTTTTTCAAGATTTCTTGTTGCTTCTTCTGATTTGCGTTCAATCATGAAGTCTTCCGCCATTGCACGGTTTGAGAGTTCAACGATGGAATACAGATGATCAATCATCATTTTGGATGCAACTCCGATGGCTTCTTTCGGTCCGATGGAACCATTGGTCCATACTTCGACTGTCAATTTGTCATGATCGGCATTGTCATCAACTCTGGTTTTGTCTACAGTGTAGTTTGCTTTCACAACTGGAGTAAAAAGACTGTCGATAGGAATGACTCCTACCATGTTGTCGTATTGTGCATTCTTATCTGCGCTGACGTATCCATTGCCTTTTCTTGCATGCAGAACCATACGGAATCTTTTGCCTTTGTTGACATGGCAAATAAAATGATCCGGGTTGACTAATGTCACTTCGTCATCAGCGATGATGTCTGAAGCGTGTACGTCACAAGGTCCATCTACGATGACTTCCAAACGTTTTTCAACATTTGGATCAGGATTGTCGATAGTTAATACGACACCTTTAAGATTGAGAACGATGGTTGTTACATCTTCTACAACATTGTCAATTGCAGTAAACTCATGTTCAACTCCGTCAATTGTAACATTCACAATTGCGGCTCCGGGTAAGGAAGACAATAAAACTCGTCTTAAAGAATTCCCAATCGTGATACCGAAGCCACGATCGAGTGGCGTGATGACGAATCTTCCGTAAAAGTCATCAATTTCTTCAGTAATGGTTTTTGGTTTTTCGAATTTCAAGTCCTTCAAATTAATACCCTCCTATCCGCGAGGCCGTTTTGGTGGACGACATCCGTTATGTGGAACTGGTGTTACGTCTTTAATTGCTGTAATTTCAAGTCCGGCAACTTGCAAGCTACGAATAGCTGCTTCTCTTCCGGGTCCTGGTCCTTTTACCGATACTTCGACTCTTTGCACACCGTTATCCATCGCTGCTTTCGCTGCTGCTTCGCTTGCGATTCCTGCGGCGAAAGGAGTGGATTTCCGACTGCCCTTATATCCGATAGCTCCACTTGAAGACCATGCAATTGCATTGCCTTGTGGATCTGTAATCGTGATAATGGTATTGTTGAAAGTCGAATGAATGTGAGCTACTCCAGAAGGAATATTTTTTTTCACACGACGTTTTTTAGTTGCTTTATTAGCCATATTAATTCATCCCTCCTATTTCTTCTTATTCGCAACGGTTTTTCTTGGACCCTTACGAGTTCTTGCGTTGTTACGTGTGTTTTGTCCACGAACAGGCAAACCTTTGCGGTGACGAATTCCACGATAAGATCCGATTTCCATTAAACGTTTGATGTTTAATGAAACCTCTCTACGGAGATCGCCTTCTACTCTATATTTTTGTACTTCTTGACGAATTCTTACGATTTCGTCGTCTGTCAAATCTTTAACTCTTTTGTCTTCTGATACACCAGCAGCTGCCAAAATCTTTTGCGAAGTTGTCTTGCCGATGCCATAAACGTAAGTTAAAGAGATCACAACGCGCTTTTCTCTAGGAATATCTACTCCTGCGATACGTGCCATTGGTTCCTCCTATTTACCTTGTCTTTGTTTATGTTTTGGATTTTCGCAAATGACCATAACATTGCCATTGCGTTTGATGATTTTACATTTGTCACAGATTTTTTTTACAGATGGTCTAATTTTCATACCATTTACCTCCCTAAAATCTTATAATTTAGTTCATTCGATAGGTTATTCGTCCACGTGTTAGATCGTAAGTTGAAAGTTCAACTTTGACTTTATCGCCTGGTAAAATGCGTATGTAATGCATGCGGATTTTACCAGAAACGTGACCGATAATGCGATGTCCAATTTCCAGTTCGATGATAAATTGGGCATTTGGCAAGACTTCTATTACTGTCCCAATCATTTCGATTACATCATCTTTTTTTGACATTGAATCACTCCTCTTTTAAACCTTTGTCAGGATTTCGTAGCCATCGTCAGTAATCAGAATTGAATGCTCAAAGTGTGCACTCAAAGACTGATCTTGTGTGATGGTCGTCCATCCGTCAGATAATACTTTTACTTCTTTTCTGCCAGCGTTAATCATTGGTTCGATTGCCAGGGTCATTCCTTTTCGTAAGGTGATTCCCCGACCCGGCAAACCAAAATTCGGGATTTGTGGATCTTCGTGAAGGTGCTTGCCAACACCGTGTCCTACGAATTCTCTCACCACTGAGTATCCCAAGCTTTCAGCGTGTGTCTGTATGGCGTGAGAAATGTCCGTTAAGCGGTTCCCGCTTTTCGCTTGTTCAAGTCCTTTAAAAAGACTGTCTTTTGTACCTTCAAGTAATTTTTGAGCTTCTAACGAAATCTCTCCACATGCATATGTCCAAGCTGAATCTCCATGATATCCTTTATACACAGCGCCGATATCGATAGATACGATATCTCCGCTTTGTAAAATCCGTTTCACGGATGGAATTCCATGGACTACTTCCTGGTTAATCGATATGCATGCGGAAGAAGGAAATCCGTTATAATTTTTAAAACTCGGGATTGCATCGTTATCACGAATCGTTTTTTCCACGATTTGATCCAGTTCAAACGTAGAGATTCCAGGCAATACGTGCTTTGATACTTCTTGATGTGCCAAAGCGACAATTCTTCCTGCTTCTCTCATTAAACCGATTTCTCTTGGAGATTTGATCGTTACCACATTAATCACCTAGTTTTTGTGTGATGATTCTGAATACTTTATCTTTTGGCATATCACCATTAACAACGAACAGAAGACCTTTTTTCTTGTAGTAATCGAGTAGTGGTTTCGTCTTTTCGTTGTAGATTTTGAGCCGGTTTAGAACCGATTCTTCCAGATCATCTTCTCTTTGAATCAATGGATGGCCACACAAATCACAAACACAATCCTTCACAGGAGGGTGAAAATGAATATGATAGGTCGCTCCACAATTTGAACAGACCCTTCGACCTGCCATTCTTTCGAGTAGCACCGAGTCATCGACATCCACATTGATGACGGAAGTCAGAGTAATCCCTAATTCATCCATCATTTTGTCAAGAGCCACGGCTTGTGCCTTCGTTCTAGGAAATCCATCAAGCATAAAGCCTTTTGGATAATCCTGTTTGTGTAAAACTTCTTTCACGATATCGTTGGTTATGTCGTCGGGAACCAGTTCACCTTTCCCGATATACTCTTTAGCAAGTTTTCCGATTTCGGAATCCTTAGCCATTTCTTCCCGGTAGATATCTCCGGTGGAGATATGCGTCAGCTGATAATGTTCAAGTAGTCTAGATGCCTGGGTTCCTTTGCCGGCGCCCGGCTTTCCCATAATCAATAGATTTATCATGATTTATCTCATGAAACCTGCATATGCCTTCTCTTGCGTGTCTGTATTGATTTGTTTTGCGGTTTCTAATGCAACACCAACGATAATCAGTAATGATGTACCACCGATATTGGCATAGTTTTGCCCAAGTATCGCGGACGTTATGATTGGTAAACTTGCGATGATAACGAGATACAGCGCACCAATAACGGTGATTCTGAATAACGTCTTCGTAATGTAAGTTTCCGTTTCAGCACCAGGTCTGACACCCGGGATGTAAGCATTTTGTTTTTGTAAATTCTCTGCCATCTGTTGAGGTTTAATCAAAATGAAAGCATAGAAGAATGTAAATACGACAATCAAAACAACATAGAGCAAAAATCCAATTGGTTGAGTGTAAGTAAAGATTTGATTGAACCAGTTGGTTGCCGCTGCAGACGTAACGTTGAGATAACTAACCACCGTCATTGGCAAACTCAAGATAATCGATGAGAAGATAACTGGAATAACACCAGCAGTATTAATCTTGATCGGTATGTTCGATTCCGATTTTCCGGCAAACTTCGAGCTTGCTGGTCTGTTAGCGTATTGAATCGGTATTTTGCGTTGTGAGTCCTGCATGTAAGTCACACCGACCAAAACGAGGATGAACATCAAGATGCTGACACCGAACAAAGCATATCCCTGCCATGCTCCCTGAACAGGAGACGGAGTCGCAATTGCGTTGTTTGGATCGGTGATGTAGTATTGAATCAAGGATGCAATGGTTCCAGGGAAACTCATGATGATACCGGCAACAATCAACATTGAAGAACCGTTTCCGATACCCTTCAACGTAATTTGGTCTGCCAACCAGATCATGAAAGCTGTTCCTGCTGTCAATACGACTGCAATGTAGAAATAAACTAAGAACCATAAATTTCTTCCGCCTGAAGTTGCCCAGTCAGCTACGCCGTATTGGAATAGTTGAGATTGGGAACTATGGAATGCAAACGTCATAGCCAAAGCTTGTACGAATGCTAGAAAGATTGCGACGTATCTTGTCAAACGACTAATTTTAGCACGTCCGACTTCGCCTTCTTCACTCCATTCTTTTAAGACTGGAATAATATCCATTTGTAACATCTGAATCACGATGGATGCCGTAATGTACGGGCTGATACCAAGAGCGATGACTGAATAGTTACTTAACGCGTTACCAGAAATCGAGTTGACGATTCCTAAGAATCCGCTATTGTTGAATAATTCTGTAAGCGAAGAGGAATCTATCAAAGGCATGGTTACGTAAGTGAGCAATTTGAAAACCAAGAATGCAAGTAATGTAAACCCGATTTTCTTTAAGACAGTTTTATTTGTCAATATCTTCTTTAGCGTACCCATCTTTAAATCACCTCTATCTTGCCCCCGGCGTCTTCAATTGCTTTCTTTGCAGAAGCCGAGAATTTATGAGCTTTGACAGTAAGGTTAACAGAAAGTGAACCTTTTCCAAGAACTTTGATTCCGCTCTTGAGAGCACTGACCTTACGGTCTTTCAATAGTACTTCGGGTGTAACGATAGTCCCATTTTCATAAGTGTTAAGATCAAGCAAATTCACAACTGCAAATTCTTTTCTGAAATAGTTTGTGAATCCTCTTTTTGGAAGACGTTTGAATAAGGGAGTTTGTCCACCCTCAAAACCTAAACGAGTTCCTCCACCAGTACGTGAGTTTTGGCCTTTTTGTCCACGTCCAGATGTTTTTCCTGTTCCACTACTTGTGCCGCGTCCAACTCTTTTCTTGTAGTGAGTTGCGCCTTCTACGGGTTTTAATTCATGTAGTTTCATATTCGCACCTCCTACTTAACTTCTTCGACTTTTACTAAATGACGGATGGTGTTAATCATTCCGTTAATAGCGTCGTTTTCTTCTCTTACAACGGAAGAATTCCGTTTTGTAAGGCCTAGAGCCTTCACTGTTTTGACTTGGTTAGGCTTACGGCCCATCAAACCTTTAACCAAGGTTACTTTTACTTTTGCCATTATTTCAAAACCTCCTCAACAGTCAATCCTCTGGTTGCAGCTACTTCTTCGATGTTTCTGGATTGTTTGAGTGCTTCAACTGTCGCTCTGACGATATTGATTGGCGAATTTGAACCTAATGATTTGCTTAATACGTCTTCAACACCGGCTAATTCAAGGACGGCCCGTACAGGTCCTCCTGCGATAACTCCGGTTCCCTCAACGGCTGGACGTAAGAAGACTTTGGCAGCACCGTAACGAGCGGTGATTGTATGAGGAATCGTTGTTCCATTCATTGGAACAGTGATGATGTTTTTCTTAGCGTCTTCAATCGCTTTTTTGATTGCGTCTGGAACTTCACTGGCTTTACCGGTACCAAAACCGACTTTGCCTTTTCTGTCACCGACCACAACTAAAGCAGAGAAACTAAAACGTCTACCACCTTTGACAACTTTGGTTACCCTTCCAATATTGACAACTTTTTCTTCATAAAGTTTTTCTTCTTTTTTTCTCGTGCGAGATCCTTTGGATGGTCTTTTTGAATTTGCACCATCTCTGGTATTATTCTCTAGCATTGGGTACCCTCCTTCATTAGAATTCTAGCCCTGCTTCTCGAGCAGCATCGGCCAAAGCTTTGACTCTTCCGTGGTAGAGGTAGCCACCGCGGTCGAATACGACAAGTTTGATATTTTTTTCAAGAGCTTTTTTTGCAATCAGCGTACCGACTGCTTTTGCAGCTTCAATGTTTCCGCCGTATACATCTTTGAGTTCAAGTGATGAAGCAGCTGCAAGAGTTACTCCTGCGATGTCATCAATGAGTTGACAATAGATGCCTTTGTTGGAACGGAAAACGTTTAGACGAGGTCTTGCAGCTGTTCCCTTGACGGTTGCTCTGATACGAAAATGTCTTTTCGTACGTTGAACGTTTTTATTCACTGGATTAAACATATTTTCACCCGCCTGCTATTACTTAGCAGTTTTCCCTTCTTTACGACGTACATATTCGCCACGATATCTGATACCTTTACCAAGATAGGGTTCAGGTTGTCTGATTTTGCGAACATTGGCGGCAAATTCTCCTACCGCTTGTTTATCGATTCCTTTGATGTGGATTTCCGTATTGATTGGAGTCTCTACGGTTAGCCCTTCAGGAATCACTACTTCCACTGGATTTGAATATCCAACGCTTACTACTAATGTACTGCTGTCTTTTAATGAAGCACGGTAACCAACACCCTTAATGTCAAGGATCTTCGTGTAACCTTCGGTCACACCTTTAACCATATTATTCAACAACGCTCTCGTCGTACCATGTAAGGCACGATGGCGAAGTGAATCTGATGGTCGGGTTACAGAAACTTCGTTATTAGCAACTTCGATTTTCATGTCCGTATGGAATGAAAATTCTAATGTTCCTTTTGGTCCTTTGACGGTGACTAAATTTTGTTTTCCGACAACGACACTGGCACCTGCGGGAACTTGGATCGCTAGTTTACCAACACGACTCATAGTTTTCTTGCACCTCCGTATATTCTTTCTCTAATTTTAGAATGTTTGATTACCAAACATATGCTAAGACTTCTCCACCGATTTGTTGTTTTCTGGCTTCGCGATCTGTCATGATGCCTCTTGAAGTAGAGACAATTGCGATACCTAAACCATTCAACACTCTTGGAAGATCATCTGTTTTGGCATATACTCTTAATCCCGGTTTGGAAATTTTCTTTAATCCCCTAACCGCTCTTTCAGAATTGTGTAAATATTTCAGTGTTACTTTGATGTTCGCTTGAACACCACCGCTGACAACTTCAAAATCAGTGATGAATCCTTCTTGCTTGAGCAAAGAAAGGATTTCCACTTTCAACTTGGAAGCGGGTACGTCCACGGTTTGTTTTTTCATTTGATTTGCGTTACGGATTCTTGTAAGCATATCCGCAATAGGATCTGTCATAACCATATTAATAATGCCTCCTTCCTGGATTGTAGGAATTTATTTTCATCATAATAATTACCAACTTGCTTTTTTGACGCCAGGTATTTGTCCCTTGTAAGCCAACTCACGGAAGCAAATACGACATAGTTTGAATTTGCGATAGACTGAATGAGGACGTCCACAACGTTCGCATCTTGTATAGTCTCTAACTGGAAACTTCGAACCACGTTTTTGTCTGACTTTCATCGATGTTTTTGCCATGTTTTCCTCCTAGTTCTTTCTGAATGGCATGCCATACAGTCTCAACAACTCAAAAGCCTCTTGATCGGTTTTTGCGGTTGTGACGATGACGATGTCCATTCCACGAATTTTATTGACTTTGTCGTAATTGATTTCCGGAAAAATCAATTGCTCTTTGACGCCTAGCGTGTAGTTTCCACGTCCGTCGAATCCTTTGGGGTTTACTCCTCTGAAGTCACGTACACGTGGTAATGCGATGGTAATCAATTTGTCCAGGAATTGGAACATTCTCTCGCCTCTCAAAGTGACTTTGCAGCCAATAGGCATCCCTTCACGAAGCTTAAAGCTTGCGATGGATTTCTTTGCTTTGGTAACGAGTGGTTTTTGACCTGTAATTTGTGCTAATTCACTTACGGCATCATCTAATACTTTTGGATTTGCTACTGCATCTCCAACCCCAATGTTAATGACAATTTTTGCCACTTTAGGGCTTTCCATGACGGAAGAATAATTAAATTTTGCCTGTAAAGCTGGCATTATGTCGCTGCTGTATTTTGTTTGTAAACGATTCATCAATATTCTCCCTTCATTATTTTAAGACTTCGCCTGATTTTTTTGCGTAACGGACAACTTCCGTCACGTCTTCTTTTTTAACTTTTTTAGTAACGGTTTTGTAACCGATTCTTGTTGGTTTTTTTGTTTTTGGATCTAACAACATCACGTTTGAAACATGAAGTGGTTTTTGGATTTCCATAATTCCGCCATCCGGATTTGATTGAGATGGTTTCAAATGTTTTTTAACTTTTGACAATCCTTCGCCTTCAAGCAAAACGCGTTCGGATTTCAATAGAACTTTCGAGATCGTTCCTTGCTTTCCTTTGTCGGATCCAGAGATTATAACGACTTTATCGCCTTTTTTTAATTTCATGATGTCCTCCTTATAATACTTCCGGAGCTAAAGAAACGATTTTTGTAAACTCGGCTTCTCTTAACTCACGCGCAACCGGTCCAAAGATACGAGTGCCTTTTGGGCTCTTGTCGTCTTTGATAATGACTGCTGCGTTGTCATCAAATTTAATGAATGATCCGTCTGCACGACGAACACCTTTTTTTGTTCTCACGATTACTGCTTTGACTACTTCGCCTTTTTTGACTAATCCGCCAGGAGTTGCTGCCTTGACGGTAGCTACGATGATATCGCCGATATTGGCGTATCTACGGCTGGTTCCGCCCAAGACTTTAATGGTTAGGATTTCTTTGGCTCCGGAGTTGTCTGCTATTTTTAATCTGGTTTCTTGCTGTATCATGTTTTATCCTCCCCTTCGCCTATAGTGCTTCGTTGTGCTCAACGATTTCAACTAAACGGAAACGTTTCGTTGCTGAGTAAGGACGGCATCCCACGATTTTGACAGTGTCGCCGGTTTTCGCTTGATTCAGTTCATCATGAGCTCTAAATTTTTTGGACGAAATAACTCGTTTGCTGTATAGTGGATGCTTTTTATATGTTGTTACCAGAACCGTGATTGTCTTATCGTTTTTGTCGGACACTACTTTTCCGGTAAATACTTTTTGAATTTTGCCTTCCATGATCGTATCCTCCTACTTTCCCACTCGTTCGCTAAGAATAGTCTTCATGCGAGCGATTGTTTTTCTAACGGTGAATAAGCGTGCAGTGTTTTCAAGTTGACCAGTCGCGTGCTTGAAACGAAGGTCAAATAATTCTTTTTTTAGATTTTCGATTTCGGTCAAGATTGTGGTTTCATCCATTGCACGAATATCTTTATTATTAAGCATTTGACTCACCACTCTCTTTCTTGATTATTTTAGTCTTAATCGGAAGTTTGTGGGATGCAAGTCTCAAAGCTTCTTTTGCCACGTCTTCAGTTACACCAGCAACTTCAAACATGATTAATCCTTCTTTAACTACTGCTACCCATTCTTCTGGAGAACCTTTACCGGATCCCATTCGAACTTCCATTGGCTTTTTCGTTTTAGCCAAATGTGGGAATATTCTTACCCAAACTTGTCCAGAACGTTTCATATAACGGGTCATTGCGATACGGCTTGCCTCGATTTGACGAGCGGTGATCCATGCACCTTGAAGTGCAACAAGTCCGAATTCGCCGAAGTTTATTGTCGAGCCACCTTTGGCTTTTCCTTCATAACTTACGCGATGAGGGCGACGATACTTCGTTCTTTTAGGCATTAACATAATTACCTAGCCTCCTTCTTTGAAGGCAGAATTTCTCCTTTGTAAATCCACACTTTGACGCCGAGCTTACCATAAGTGGTTTTCGCTTCTGCTAATGCATAATCGATGTTAGCTCTCAAAGTATGTAGAGGTACATTTCCTTCACTATAACCTTCACTACGTGCCATTTCGGCTCCGGCTAAACGTCCAGAGATTAAAGTCTTGCATCCTCTTGCGCCTGCTTTTAAGGCTCTTTGGATTGCAACTTTTTGAACTCTACGGAATGAAGCACGGTTTTCTAATTGTTTTGCGATACTTTCTGCGACCAATTTAGCATCCAATTCAGCGCGTTTGATTTCAACGACATTGAGGAATACTTCTTTGTTCGTGAATTTTTTTAGTTTGTCAACGATTGCATTTTTTGTTTCACCGTTACGGCCAATGACCATACCTGGTTTTGCAGTATTGACTGTGATGATAACTCTGGATTTGCTTCTTTCGATTTCTATTTTTGAAACGCTAGCGTTTTTATACAAATCGTTTAATAAGTCGCGAATTTTAATGTCTTCAAGAAGTAAATCAGCAACGTCGTTTTTGTCAGCATACCATCTGGATTCCCAATCAAGGATGATCCCGATTCTTTGTCCGATTGGACTAACCTTTTGTCCCATAAAATCCCTCCTTATTCTTTCTCAGCCACTGTGATGTACACATGACTGGTTCTTTTTAAAATCGCAAATCCTCTACCTTGCGCATGCGGTTGCATTCTTTTTAATGTTCTGCCTTCGCCTACGTAGATTTCTTTGATAAACAAATTGTTTTGGTCAAGTTGATAATTATGTTCTGCGTTCGCGACAACAGATTTCAATAATTTTTCAACCATTTTCGTTGCGCCCCTTGGGGTGTTGCGAAGAATAGCGTAGGCATCGCCAACGTTCTTCCCTCTAATCAAGTCTACAACCAAGCGGACTTTACGAGCTGCAATTCTTACGCTGTTTACACTTGCTTTAGCTTCCATTATTTGCCTCCCGCTTTCTTAACTACTTTTTTGTCCGCATGACCGCGATATGTTCTGGTTGGAGAGAACTCTCCTAATTTGTGACCGACCATATCTTCGGTTACATATACGGGGATGTGTTCCTTCCCGTTATGAACACCGATGGTTAATCCGACAAATTGCGGAAATATTGTTGAACGTCTTGACCATGTTTGAATGACTTTCTTTGAGTTTAACTTGTTTGCTTCTACCACTTTTTTCATTAAGTGATCATCACAAAATGGACCTTTTTTAACTGAACGTGACATACTCGAGTTCCTCCTTTCCTATTTATTTCTTCTTCTAACGATTAGTTTATCGCTAGATTTTTTATTTTTTCTTGTGATTTTTCCAAGAGCGACTTTACCCCAAGGAGTAAGAGGCGATGGATGACCGATAGGTTGGCGACCTTCACCACCACCGTGAGGATGGTCTACCGGGTTCATTACAGAACCACGAACGGTCGGTTTAATTCCCATGTGTCTTTTTCTACCTGCTTTACCGATTTTAACGAGTTCGTAGAATTCGTTACCGACTTCTCCAACCGTTGCACGGCAAACACCTAGAATACGACGCACTTCTCCGGATTTTAAACGAACTAGAACATAACGTTCTTCACGTCCGAGGATTTGCGCGCTTGTACCAGCAGCACGAATCAACTGACCGCCTTTTCCGGGATAAAGTTCAATGTTGTGGATGACAGTACCAACAGGAATATTCTTAATTGGCATTGCATTTCCGACAACGATATCAACATTTTCTCCAGATACGACAAATTGTCCTACTTGTAACCCTTTTGGGGCGAGAATGTATCTTTTTTCACCATCGACATAGTTTAACAATGCGATGTTTGCACTTCTGTTTGGATCGTACTCGATCGTCGCTACTTTTCCAAGAATGCCGTCTTTGTTTCTTTTGAAATCAATGATACGGTATTTTCTCTTAGCGCCACCAGCTTGATGACGAACGGTGATCTTACCTTGATTGTTTCTTCCGCCTTCTTTCTTTAAAGGCGCTAACAATGATTTCTCTGGCTTGGAAGTTGTAAGTTCAGCATAATCCAACTTCGTCATACCACGAGTTCCAGGGGTCCGTGGTTTGTATTTAATAATAGCCATTAGTTGTTCCTCCTGTTACGCTGTGTAAATGTCAATCTTATAACCCTTTTCAAGCGTAACGACTGCTTTGGATATAGCAGCTGTAAATCCAGAGTATTGACCTACTCTTTTCGCTTTTGCTGGGCTGTTAATGACATTTACTTTCGCGACTTTCACATCAAAGATGGATTCAATCGCATCTTTGATTTGGATTTTGTTTGCGTTTTTGTCGACTTCGAACGTGTATTTGCGATCAGAAGCGAGTCTTGCGGATTTTTCAGAAACGACTGGGCGCTTGATGATTTGATATTTGTCCATATTAACTCAAAGCCTCCTCAATCATTTTTAACGCTTGTTCAGTTGCAACAACTTTATCAGCGTTTAAGATATCATACACACTGGTATGGTCGTAAGTAACGGTTGTAACATTTGGTAAGTTTCTTGTTGCAATGTCAACGAGTTCGTTCACATTATCAAGAACCAACATTGTTTTTCCGCTAACCTTTAAATTGTTTAATACTTGTACCATTCCTTTGGTTTTGAAGTCCTCAAGAGCGAACTTGTCAAGTGCAATTAGGCTTTCTTCTCTAACCTTATCGGACAAGGCAATCTTCAATGCCAATCGACGGATTTTTTTATTGACTTTATAATCATAGCTTCTTGGTATTGGACCGAATACGATTCCACCACCGACCCATTGCGGAGCGCGGATGGATCCTTGACGAGCATTACCAGTTCCTTTTTGACGATACGGTTTTCTACCGCCGCCACGAACTTCGGTACGAGTTTTAGTTTTGTTTGTTCCTTGTCTCATAGCGGCTCTTTGCGCTTTGACAACATCATACATGACTTGTTGATTCGACTCGACTCCAAATACGGAATCAGCTAAATTAATATTTCCTACAGTTTCTCCTGCTTGGTTTAACAATGCTAATTTAGGCATAGCAATTTCCTCCTTTCACGGTTTTTCTATTTTTGTTTTTTGAATGCATTTTTAATGATGACTAATGATTTATTTGCGCCTGGTACATTTCCTTTAACTAACAAAATGTTGTTTTCTGCATCAGCACGAACAACTGTCAGGTTTTGGATTGTGATTGTTTCATGTCCCATTCTTCCGGGCATTTGTTTTCCTTTGCGGATACGGTTTGGATCGATGGTTCCCATTGAACCAACACCACGATGGTATTTGGATCCATGAGCCATTGGGCCAGTTCCGAAGTTGTGACGTTTGATCACGCCTTGGAATCCTTTTCCTTTTGATGTTCCTGTTACGTCTACATAATCACCAGCGGCAAATATATCACATTTGACCTCTTGGCCGGGCTCATATTCGTTCATGTCTTGAAGACGAATTTCCCGTACGTAGCGCTTAGGCGTTGTTCCGACTTTTGCGAAATGTCCTGTTTGTGGTTTGTTAACGATATTTGCACGTTTTTCATTAAACCCCAACTGAACGGCTTCGTATCCATCTGTCTCAACTGTTTTCTTTTGTAAGACGACGTTTGGAGTAACTTCGATTACTGTGACAGGAATCAATCTTCCATCCACGTCAAACACTTGTGTCATTCCTACTTTTTTTCCTAAGATACCTTTTGCCATGAGTACACCTCCTATAAATTTTTTCTTTCTTTTTTTGTTTTCATGTCAATTATTTCAATACGATATCGACGCCGGATGGTAAGTCCAGATGCATCAATGAATCGATTGTTTTAGCCGATGGATTGATGATGTCGATCAAACGTTTGTGAGTTCTTCTTTCGAATTGCTCACGAGAATCTTTGTTCACGTGTGGACTTCTTAAAATCGTAAAGATTTCTTTTTCCGTTGGAAGAGGGATGGGTCCCGAAACGGTAGCACCCGTTTTCTTTGCCGTATCCACGATCTTGCGAGCGGATTGGTCCAACAATCTGTGGTCATAAGATTTGAGTCTGATTCTAATTACTTGATTAGCCATTTATTGCTCCTCCTTTGCATATAACTTAGCTTATATACGAGCTCGTTGTGAATTCCCTAACCTCGCACGTTGTCATAACAACGGCTACGTGTGTGTCAGCAACCTCACAAGTCTACGCCTTCCTGTACACGACAGGCATTTAACATTTTAGCAAATTTTAAACCATAAAGCAAGTCTTTTTTCTCAGTTTATAGAACCTTTTTTTCCTTATTATATATATATTGCTAGTTTTCGTTGAAATTGATGATTATTTCCATGACATCGGTAATAAACCCATCTTTTGTTGAGTCGGCATAATCAACCATCACAATAGGCATTGCTTCTAGCCAGTTTGAAAAATCATCGTGTTCAATCAAACTTGAGTTGACAGTCATAGCGCGTTCAAGCAAAGACCATTTCAAAACAGCTTCGATGATGCCTCCTCCTGACATTTGCATTGTTAAGACTCCTTGCATGACTCTAAATCCTTCAAGAGAGTCCACAGCGACAAGATTGTCAGATACTTGGTTTCCTGTCAAGGCTTCATGACTTTGAATTAAAGTCGTCTCTTCTCCCAAGAAGGAATAGAGAGCATCGATACTGTCTGTATTGGCCCAAGCTGATCTGATACTGGATTGATATAGAAAAAAGGATGTATTAGGTTCGTCGTATTTTGATAATATCACTACGCCTGCTTTTGTTCCGTTTTCTGTAACATCACCATATGTGATCTCGTTTAGTGGTTTTATATCATCTAGATAAGCATAATCCAACACGCCTGTATCTTCAAACAAATGATGAAGTTGAAGCAAGGGTGATGCTGAAGAAAAAGGATCGACAGCGTAAACATGCTGGATATCGAGGATTAGAAATTCTCCGGGATGGTTTTCTAAAAATGTATTGATATCTAAAAGCACATCCTCAAAAGGAGTACTAAAATAGGTGTGAACCGTCCACCATTGATTTGTATCAAGATCAAATGTCAATCGAATGTCAAAATACCGAACACCGGCATTCAATAGTGTCGTTACATCAGATACTTGAGTTTTCGATTGTTTGTACGAGAAACCTTTGATTAATAAGCCAATGGTTCCTTTTTGGATGGAGTCTGCAGAGTAGTTGTCAATTGGTGAAAATACGTCCATATCGGATGTAAATGCATCATGGGCTCCGAGCATCGCAATATCAATGATTAAATCTTCACTTGACAAGGTATCGCTCATCCATGTATCGTAACTTTGTTCTGATGTATGATTGATAAACGTGGTTACGGGAAAATTGATTGTGATAACCAAAGCTAACACAATCAAAATGATCAAAATGAATATTCTAAGAATTCTCTTTGTTAAAGTTTTCATTTATTTCTCCTTTTTTCCAAAAAGATTTAAATAATTTCTTTAAATGCTTGGAGTCATTGATAACTTCAAGATGTGACCATTCTCTTGGATAAAGCGAATAGTATTTTCTCGAAGTAAAACGGTCATCAATCAAAATTGCAATTCCACGATCGGTCTCCGAACGAATCACTCTGCCAACCGCTTGAATGACTTTGTTTAATCCGGGGTAAGTGTAGGCAAAATCAAATCCTTGGTTGAATTCAATATCAAAATGGGATTTTAATAGATTATTGAATGGAGAAAGTTGAGGCAATCCGACACCGACAATTACAACTCCGGAAAGCATATCTCCGATTAAATCAATCGATTCTCCAAAGACTCCTCCCATCACAAAGAGACCAACCTGGCTTTTGTCTGAGGATGTTTTGAACATTGTAAGTGTTGAATTTCGTTCTATTAATGACATGTTTCTTTCTTGTTTCAATACATCAACTTGATTTGAATCAAAGTCAAGTTCTTCAAAAACCATATTCAAATATTGATAACTCGGGAAGAAAAGAATGTAATTCCCTTTTTTGCTTTCAATAAGCGCTTTGGATACTTCTACGACTTTATGAATAGAGTCATTTCTATCTTTGTATCTCGTAGAAACATCATCCACTGCTATCAGTAATAAATGGTCTTGTCGAAACGATGAAACCATTTTGATATCATTGCCTTGGTCCTGCGTCAACAGTGTTTTGTAATATTGAATAGGATCAAGTGTAGCACTGAAAAAAGTGCAACCTTGTGAATGTTCCTCAATGGTTCTTCGAATGAATTCACTTGCATTAAGGCACTTCATAGAGACTTCGATTTTCCCGTTGATTTTCTCATAAGTAAATATATATTCCTGATTAAAATAATCTGAAATTTTGACAAACTGGTACACTTCGAAATAGACGTCCATCACTTGAGATTTCATTGGTATTTTTTTCTCGCTTGAAAGGATTTGATCAAACTTGTTAAGAAGACGTTTCAGTATCGTCAATAGCCCGGTATCCAACCCTTCTTTAGTAACAAAATCAACTTCCAAAAGATAATCGATGTCCTTCTCTTGAAAGTAATCAAGACATTTTTGGACTTCTCTTCTTGGACTCGGGCGTAGAAGCTTAGAAAGCCCCAACATCGTTTCTAGCGTTTGTTGACGAAGAGTAGCTGAGTACATTTCTCTGCTTCTCGAAACCATGTTATGAGCCTCGTCTACAAGTAAAATCGGAAGATAAGTATCTTCTTCAAAATATCGAATCAAGTGAACTCTGGGATCAAATACGTAATTGTAGTCACAAACAATGATATCCGAATAATTTGAGATGTCCAGTGAATACTCAAAGGAACATACCTTATGTTTTTTTCCATACTCTTTGAAGATTTCTTTTGTGAAAATACTTTCGTTTTGATACAAATCATCGATTGCTTTATATATTCTTTTATAATACCCATGAGCATACTTGCATACTTCGGGATCACAATCTCTTTCTTTTAAAAGACACATCGAATCCTTTGCTGAAATATTGCAAGTTTTGGCGATTAACCCGTGATTTTCCAATAACTTAACGGTATCGAGAGCAATCAATTTTCCATCGTTCTTTGCGCTACAATAAAAGAGCTTTTGGCGATTCGAATTAATGGCTTTCAAAGAAGAAAATATAGATGCAATGGTCTTGCCAATCCCCGTGGGAGCGGTAGCGTAAAGAATCCCTTTATCAATCACATTCCTATAAATGTGAGCCATCAATTCTCTTTGATTCAAACGGTATTCAGGAAACGGAAAAGACAACCCTTCTATTGATTTTTGTCTTTCCTCTTCATGAGCAGTAAGTTTTTCCAACCAAGATATGTATTTATGTATTGTTTTGACAAAAAAAGTTTCAAGCATTTTAAAACTATATTGTTTTTCAAATTGTAATACTTCTCTATCTTCAACTTGAATATATGTTAATAAGATTTTTATTTTTTTTAATTGATTCATCAACATGTAAATATATGCGTACAGTTTAGCTTGTGCCATGTGTGCAGGAAAAGTATCGTCTTCCAAATATTCAAAATCTAATCTTGTTGATTTGATTTCTTCTAGAGTTACCAATCCATCCCTAATCAAAATTCCATCAATTCTACCAGATACTTCGATTAGAAAATCTTCGTGCTCAAAAGAAGTCTTGACGAAGACTTCTTTTGAATCGCTCTCTAGATATTTACTCTGCCAGTACTGATGAATTTCAGTGCCTTCTTGAGCTCTTGTCTGCAACACTCTATCGCTTGTAATATTTCCAGAACCAAATAACAATTCTGCGATTTCTTTAGCGCTTATTCGATGTTCTTTCAATCGCATCACCAATACCATTATACAATATAAGGGAGGAGATTTTACGAAAAAGATGATTCAAAAAAATCTTCTTCAAGCAAATGAAGTCCATTTTTTGACGTATAAAAAAAACGTCTGAATTTTTTAAATCTTCTTTCTCTTAATTAAAAGAAAATGTCGTTAAAAAAAACATGAAAACTTTGTTTGTTTTTCATGTTTTATTTTGACATTAATCCAATGATTTTCGAATGTATTTTTTGCCTTTCTTCATCAAAAAATTGGTGCGAGTAAATTCGATTGCGTCGTGAATGGACGTTTTAATACTACGCACATGAAACCCGAGTTCTTTTTTTGCGAGTTCATTGCTGAAATGATAATTTGATTTCAACACAACAATCGAGTAATGAGTAAACAACGGTTTTTGCTTTGCGATTTTATAGTAGATCTCTGCAAAGTAACTCATAGCGAAGATAAACCAGAAAGCCAGTTTGGTCTTAATCTTCTTCTTGCCGGTGTATTCAGAAATTGTATCTAATAATTCCTTTACTGTGATTTCTTCTCCCGACAGAATATAGCATGATTTGTTTTTTCCTAAAAGAGCTGCCTTAATAATGCCATCCGCAACATCTCTTACGTCGACAAAATTGTAGCCACCCTTCATATAGGCGGTCAAGCGTCCCATCAAAAAGTCAATAAACAGTTGAGAAATATTCGATAGTTGATAATCGTGAGGGCCAATGACTCCAGAAGGATGAACAATCACCACTTCCAAATTGGGATCTTCTTGATTATAAACGAGCGAAGTAGCAATCGCTTTCGTTTTTGCATATAAGCCCTTTACTTTGTTAGGGTCAAACTCAGTAACTTCTTTCATAGTTTGATCTTTTGGTAATTCTTCGATAGCATGCACTGATGAAGTATAGATCAATCTTTTTATATGGTTTGATTGGCATGCTTTGAGAATGTTATTTGTCCCGTCGACGTTGACTTTGAATAACTTCTTCTTGTTTCCGGTTCCAATTTCAACAATGCCTGCCAAATGAAATACAACATCAAAATCTACAACATTTTGAAGTAAAAATTCCATATCAAGGATGTTTCCATATATTATACGAGCGTACGCTTCAATCATATAAGCTTTATCTTTCGGTAAGACTAGCGCCGTGACATCATGTCCTTGTTGATACAACTGTTTCACGAGAACATTTCCGATGTGACCGGTTGCTCCCGTAACTAAACATTTCAAGATTCCACCTCCTTTGTTCAACTTCATTATACACTTCATTTATATAATAAACAACTGTTTACTTTTAAAAAATCTATAAGAAATCCTTTCATTTATGAAATTGAATCCAAATAAAAATAAAAAGAGGATTTCTCCTCTTTATAAACAAGCTAGTAAATAGATGTTTCTACAATCTTCTTTCGATAGTGTCTTGAAGGATCCAACAGGGAATCCTCGATTGATTTCTAATTGATTCAATAAGAAATTTATATCTTCTTTTTTTGCGCCAATCTCATCAAAAGTAACAGGCATACCTATTTCGATAAAGAACTCAACTAATTTATCAATTCCTAAGAGAGCAACTCCTCTTTTGTTGTTTTCATCTCTTTCTACGCCAAACACTCTTGTCGCAAGTTGATAATAACGATTAACGTCTTCATCAATGGTGTATTTCATGTAAGCCGGAAACATCACCGCTAACCCAGCTCCGTGTGTTACGTCGTAAAGAGCGCTTAGCTCATGTTCCAGTCCATGAGTGACCCAATCTTCAACTCTGCCAACACCAAGACTTCCATTATGTGCAATCGTTCCAGCCCAACAAATAGTAGCTCTAGCATCATAATTTGTAGGATTTTTAAATATTACTCTTGCTGCTTCCATGATTGATATCAGTGTGCCTTCAGAAAGACGGTCCGTAAGTTCGACTCCCGTTGACTTTGTTAAATATCTTTCAAAAATATGGCTCATCATGTCCACAATTCCAGCTGCAGTTTGATACATTGGCAAAGTATAGGTTAATTCTGGATTGATAATTGCAAAAACAGGTCGATGAAAAACAGAATAAACTCCTCTTTTCAGGCCTAAACTTTCCTTTGTAATTACAGCGGAGCCCGACCCCTCAGATCCGGCTGCCGGTATTGTAAGGACAACCCCTACAGGTAGAGATGCTTCGATTTTTGCCTTATTATCGAACAAATCCCAAAAGTCGCCTTCATATTTGCTGCCATCGGCAATTGCTTTTGCTGAATCAATCGCAGATCCTCCGCCAACAGCTAACACAAAATCAATATTCTCTGTTTTACATAATTCAATTCCTTCATATACTTTTGAATCAACAGGATTGGGTCTAGCTCCTCCGAGCATGACATATTCAATTCGGTTTTCCTTCAATTGATTCTCAATCTTTTGTAGTAAACCGGATCGAATGACAGAACCTCCTCCGTAATGAATAAGGACTTTCTTCGCTTGATGTTTTTTTAACAATTTCCATGTTAAGGTCTCTGAATTTTTTCCAAAGACAAATTCTGTTGGACTGTAAAAAGTAAAATTTTCCACAATATCACCCTTTCAACTATTGTATATTATATCATAATGAACCTAAAATATTAAAAACAATGCTGGTATGTTTCGAGAAACAAATGGTATAATTATCTTTGAAATGAGGGATAGATAATGAAAGATTTGACTTGGATTAGAAATGGTTTGATTGCTCACAGAGGCTTACATACAATCGATAAGACTGTACCTGAAAATACTCTTTTAGCATTTGAAAATGCCATAAAAAGAGGTTATGGAATCGAGTTTGACATTAACGTCATGAAGGATGGAACCGTCGTTTGTTTTCATGATCCCGATTTCAAAAGATTATGTGGTGTAGATAAATCGTTAAGCGAACTCAACTTTGATGAAATCAGTTCTTATCGGATTTTAAACTCGGACGAACACATTCCTTCCCTTAAAGAAGTACTGGACTTTGTGGATGGCAAAGTCCCTCTATTAATCGAACTGAAACCACTGGGCGACAACAGTTTACTCTGTAGTCGATTCATGGAAGTAATGAAAGATTATAAAGGAGTATGGGCAATGCATTCGTTCCATCCCATGACGGTATATTGGTTTAAAAAGAACCATCCTGAAATTATTAGAGGACAAGTAACTGAGTATTTCAAGGATGATCCAAAAATGAAGAGAATAACGAAGTGGATTATGAAGTCGATGATACTAAAGATCTTCACAAAACCTGACTTTATAAACTATGGTGTTAAAGATATGCCAAACAAATATATCGATCGGCAGATGAAAAGAGGAATGACTGTGATTGGATATGCATCACAATCTCAAGAGCAGTTCGACATGGTTAAGAAACACTATCACAATTCTGTATTTGAATATTTTCTTCCCAAACAATCAAAATAAAAAAGGTTTTGTCCATGCAATGCATCGGCAAAACCTTTTTTTATTGAAACTTTAATCCATATCGACGTCAAAACTCTCTAAAACTGATTCTTTCTTTGTGACAACTGCATCGCCATGTTTTACGAGCAACATTGTAAAGAATGAAAGGAGAACAAATAAAGTCGCATATGGGAACAAGATTTTTCTGGAAAACTCATCCATTAACAAACCGGATAATATCGGAGTCAAGATTTGAGCTGCCATTGAAAATGTGTAATAATATCCTGTGTATTTACCAACATTCGATCCTTTTGAAAGTTCAACAACCATTGGATACGAGTTCACATTGATAGTAGCCCATCCAATACCTGTCAATCCAAAGATTACATACATCAATGCGGCTGTATCTACAGTCAAGAAGTAAATTGAACCAAAGCATAATGTAAGTAATGAAATACCGATAAGAATGGTCTTTTTTCTTCCGATTTTGGTTGCGATGATTCCAATCGGAATAAAAGCAATTAAAGCAGCTGCTTGCGCAATCAATAAGGGGGTTGCGTATCCTAAATTCAAAACTTTTGGAGCATAATCGGATAGTTTAGTCGTAACTGCATTATATCCAACAAACCATAAAAATACACTACTTAAAATTAAGAATAATGATTTGGACTTCTCTTTCGAAAGTTCTTCAACACTTTCATGTAGAACTTCCGCTTCTTTTTCTTCTGTTAATCCATACTTTAAGTCATCTTCTTCTCTTTTTTTAACTAGTTTAGGCTCGTTAACCTTCCATAAAAAGATTGCGAGGAATACAAGCATCAATAATCCAACAGCAATAAACGCTGGAGCGTAATTAACATAGGAAAACTTGCTTAATCCAAACAAGGAAAGAATTAATATCGATAAAATTCCTCCGAATGTACCCATTAAGTTGATTACAGCGTTGGCTTTACTTCTTAAAGGTTTTACGACGACATCGGGCATCAAAGCAACGGCTGGAGATCTAAAAGTTGCCATTGATACCAATGCGATGAATAGTAGACCTGCAAAAGCGATGAATGTCGTTGGGTTATGACTTGTAAGTTCCCATGCACGCCCATTCAAATAAGAATAATAATAATCTTTCAGTTGATCGGTTTCAAACGAATCCAAAACGGCGTCTTCATCAAGTATCAAAGTCATTGGATCATAAACATCGGTCTGAAATTCAGTGTAATCGGATGCCGTGATTGTTCCATTCACGACGGCTGCAGAACGTTCAGAATCCATTTCGGTCATAATGTTTTCCCAATTTGAAATCGTTAAATCGGCCGATTGAATGCTCTGATAATCCACTTCAATTGTCGTCTCAGCTTCTATTTTTAAGGTTTGTACATGATCCGTATAGGATAATGCGATAAAGGCAAAAGCGGCAACAATGGTTCCTAAAATAATGTAAGGCGTTCTTCTTCCTCGTTTTGAATTTGTCTTGTCAGATAAGTGTCCAAACAATGGTAACATGAAAACTGCCAAAACGTTATCCATAGCCATAACTACACCAGACCAAGTTTGATTCAATCCGAATTTGTCAATTAAAATCTTGGTAATGATTGAATCGTAGGTTTGCCAAAACATTGAAATTAGAAAAAATGCCATACCTACAAAAAAGACTTTTTTGTAATCAAGTTTCATAATTCACCTCTTCAATTTATTTAATGCACACATATCGGTATTATATCATTTTTTTATTGGTTGAAATAGGATATTTACGAAAATACAATCGAAAGTCAAAAATAAAAAAAGCGCATCGCTGCGCTTTAGTTTGTTCTTATTTTTCCTGCTAAGAATTTAATGGCCATTTCATTGTATCGGTTCGCTTGCAACCGAAGGGTTGTTTTCTCTTCCATGCCAGAACCAGATATTATTTTCATATACAAGATGCTTTTAGATTTAAACATTAAAATCAAACTGATAAGCATGAGTAATCCCAAACCGCCGTAATCTGTATACATTGATTGGTAGGGGTACACAGGGATGGTTAGTCCACCAGAATAGTATAAATATACTAAATAGGCAATTCCGGCAAATAGAATCAAACCAAAAAAACGGACTAGTAAAGGTAATTTTTTGGTTTCCTCGTAGTATTCAAAACGATGGATGCTTTTTAAATCAATTTCATTCATCATTTTCTTTCGCACTTTTTTTCCTCGGTTAGTTGCTATTCCTCTTGTGTAGATTATCAACCGATTACTAGTCAAAAGAACTTGTGCAAACGTTCCGATCGCTTGCAACTTCTTAAAGTCTTTTACCACTTTCTCTTTTGAACTCAAAGTGACGTTACGGGTGATATTGTTTTTCATCTGCAATCCCCCTTGGTACGTCTTTCTTTTATTTTACCCTAAAAACGCGGTTATTTCAATATTATAGTGAAATTTAAAAAGTGAATTAATTTATTTTATCGTGCCATATTTTGGTTAATTCGCCAAACAACATCGGTACGATTCCAAGTGATGCTGCAGTGATCAATTCTAACAAAGTCAAAGCTTCGATTTTAAAGATGGAAGCGAATGGTGGAATGTATACCAGTAACATTAGCATTGAAGCACTAAAAAATACACTCATATTCACATATTTGTTATCGAAAGGCTTCATTTGGAATAAGAATTTCGATTCAGATCTTGCGGCATATGTTCTAAACAATTCACCGAAAATAATCGTTACGAAAATCATTGTCCTTGCTTGAGCCAAATCAGCTTCAGGAAATACATGGGTCCCTAACCAGAAAGAAGTTAATCCTGCTAAAGCAAGCCCAAATCCTTGTACGAAAACCTTAACTAAAGTGGGTTTGTTCAACAATTTCTCATTTGTTTTTCTAGGAGCCTGATCCATGATTCCTTTTTCTCCCTTTTCCATTCCAAGTGCGAATGCAGGAAAGGCGTCGGTCATAAGATTAATCCAAAGTAAGTGGATTGCCAATAGAGGAATCACAGCTTCACCGTCAAAGGTGAACATGAAGTTTAAAAGCATTGCAAGGAAGATAACCAATATCTCCCCAATGTTACATGAAATCAAATAGATTGTAAATTTGCGGATATTGCTATAAATAATTCTTCCCTCTTCAACCGCGCTTACTATTGAAGAGAAATTATCGTCAGTTAAAATCATATTGCTGGCTTCTTTAGATACTTCCGTACCCGTAATTCCCATTGCAACTCCGATGTCAGCTTGCTTTAATGCAGGTGAATCATTGACTCCGTCTCCTGTCATTGCAACAATTTCTCCGTGTTTTTGCAAGACTTCCACTATTCTGATTTTATCTTTAGGTGTCGATCTGGCAAAGACATCACAATTCATAATTGCATCTTCGAACTCTTCATCCGACATCTTTAACGTATCTTCTCCAGACAAAGCTAAATGTCCGGGTTTCAATATTCCTAACTCTGATGCAATCGCTTTTGCGGTCATCAAATGGTCTCCAGTAATCATCATGACGCGAATGCCTGCATGATGGCATGCTTCAATCGAAGCTTTTGCTTCCGGACGTGGAGGATCAATCATTGCGGTCATACCGACAAAGATTAAGTCGTTCTCCAAATCCATGGATTCTGGGGTGGTAGTTTTTTGATAAGCGTAACCTAACACTCTAAAAGCTTGAGCAGAGTATTCATCGTTTTTGTCAAGAATCATCTTAATGTCTTTTTTCGTTAGAGCACGGATTTCATCTCCGATTTGAATTCTGTTACATTGCTTAATTAACTGATCAGTTGCACCTTTGGTCAAAACGAGGTATTCGGAATCAACCATATTGATTGAAGTCATCATTTTTCTAGTAGAATCAAAAGAGTATTCATTGGCTTGAGGATATAACTCGTTTTTACCTTTTAGATTATATCCACCTTTTTGAGCTAGCACTAATAAAGCTCCCTCAGTTGGATCACCAAGCACTTTTTGGTCTTCCATAATAGCGTCATTACAGAGCAAGCATACTTTATATATCATATCAAGGTTAGAAGTTTTAACTGCTTCTTTATTTGCTGATAGGACTTGACCTTTCGTATCGTATCCCGAACCTGTAACATCATAATCATTTGTCAAATCAAATACTTTTCTAACGGTCATTTCGTTTTGGGTCAAAGTACCTGTTTTATCAGAGCAAATGACCGTTGCTTGACCTAAAGTCTCAACAGTAGAAAGATTTTTGATAATAGCGTGTCGTTTGACCATTCTTTGCATGCCAAGTGCAAGTACGACAGTGATGACAGCTGTGAGCCCTTCTGGAATTGCGGCAACCGCAAGCGCAATGGCTGTAAGGAATATTTCGAAGATGTCATTGCCTTGTAATACGCCAAGAGCGAATACGATTATGGAAACGCCAATGCAGATAAAACCAAGAACTTTGGCAAATGCATCTATTGTCTTTTGAAGAGGTGTTTTGCCTTCTTCTACTGCATCAAGCAATGTCGCTATTTTTCCTATTTCAGTAGACATTCCAATTTCAGTTACAATCCCCACGGCTTTTCCATACGAAACCAATGTGGACATATATGCTAAGTTATAGCGTTCTGCCAAAAGACGATCTTCTTCATAAACGATTTTTGCGTCTTTTTCTACCGGATTGGACTCACCGGTTAATGCAGATTCGTCTAATTTTAAATTCGTGCTTTCCAACAAACGAATGTCAGCGGCTACGTAATCTCCGGTTTCCAGATAAACAATGTCACCTAGAGTCAAATCTGTGGAAGGAACGTCCTTCACAACGCCATCTCTAAGTACTTTTGCGTGAGGAGAACTCATTTTTTTCAAAGCAGCTAATGCGTTGCTGGCTTTTTGTTCCTGGGTAACGCCTAGAATAGCATTCAAAATCACGATTGCCAAAATGACGAGACCGTCAACCATGCCCTCATCCGTCAAGATTCCGGTAACAATTGAAATTGCAGCGGCTATCAATAAAATGATGACAAGAAAATCTTTGAATTGTTCAAGAAACATTTGAAAGAATGTTTTCTTCTTTTTTTCTCTTAATTCATTTTTCCCAAATTTTTCCTGTCTCGCTAATACCTCAGATGAAGATAGCCCTTTTTTTAGTTCAACTTTTTGTTCTTGTAAAATTGCTTCTGTTGTCTTTTGATAGTTTTCCATTGGACCCTCCTAAAAAAAATAAAGACTTATGCACAAATCGGTGCATAAGTCTTGCTGCTAACAATTAAACCAGGCGATTATTCCGCCATGCTTGTTGATTTAATCACGCACAATGCGCCAGCTACTCCCTTATGTCGAATATATGATACCCAAGAATCATTGATTTGTCAATCTCTCACTTGATTTTACTTTTGATTTTTGAATAGGCTGAGTTGAATTTCGAAGCGAATATCTTTCGATTAAAATCGAAAGTACAATTGCCATTAAAATCAGAAGAATCGTCCATGCAAACACCTGGTCAAATTCCAAGGTCACTTTTGCAAGATACAAAGAGTTTCCGATTGAAGTCTTTGTTTGGGATAAGTACTCCGCCATGACAAGAACTTTGATTCCAAGTCCAGCAGATTGAAGTAACGCGGTTTTAATTTGTGTGTTGATTAAAGGAATGTAACAATGTTTCAAACCTGTAATGAGACGATTATCTTCCAACTTATAAACATCTACCATCTCAGTATCGATGTTGATAATCCCCTCATATACCGCTTGATAGATGATTGGAAATATCATTAAAAAAGTAATGACGTAAGGTGTTAATGTAAACCCGAACCAAATAAGTAATATGACGATGATTGATATGACGGGAATGGTTCTGAAAATAGTAACGATAGGATGCCAAAACGTCGCAACGTTTTTATTGAATCCGGACCATATTCCTAATATAAAGCCCAATAAGAATGCGAACAACAACGCAATCAGAAGTCTCACAAAAGTCATTAACATAACCAAAAGGGATTTCCACGTGGTGAACAGACCAAAAAAAGCTTTTAATACTTCTAAAGGGCTCGGAAGCAGCAAGGGATTTGAAACAACCGCATATCCGATAACCCATACTATGAATATCGTAAATATAGAAAGAATCGTGATTCCGGTTTTTTTCAAATCAATCACCTACTTGGATCATAATAGAAATTATCGTTTGGCATAGATCCGCCAATTAAAGCTGGATTCACACTATACAATAAAGAAAAATAAGCTTCCATAACGGCTTTGATGTCTTGAGCACCAACATATACAAGATGGCTTGTTGGAATAGATGACAAGATAACGTCATACGAAAAACCAAATTCAAGTTGAACGCCTAAGGTAGCAGCATCAGTAGGATTAGTATTGACACTCTCCACAGAAGCTTCCAAATCAACTAAAAACTGATTAATTGCTTCATTCGATAATGTGGACTTTGCAAATGCTCCAGCTTGAGGATAGGAAGAATTGCCTGAGATTTCTGCATATTCTTCTTGCAAGTCAATCACGTCTAAATCGGGATTTGCACCCAAAAGAACGCTTAATGAAGGTTCTGCAGTCAAGACGATTTTTGAATGGTCACTTACCCATGTAGAAACGGCTGTTGCTACAGAGTCAACGTATGTGAAAGTACAATTAATCTCATTTTGTTCTAAAACATAGTTTAATATGATTTCAGGCGTCGAATTTTGTCCAAATACTACAATTTCTTTGCCTTCAAGACTTTCAATATCAAATGTTTCTTGAGAATCACTTACGAGGTAAAGATTCCCATAAGTGAAAGAAGCAATGAAGATATAATCTTGCGTAGACGCATACATGATTGCGCCCATGTTCGTCCCTGCTAAGATAAAATCATGGCTTTTAGAACCAAATGCAGCAAGCAATGGATCTGGTCCATTGACGATGTCAACTGCATATTTTTCAGGTTGGTTCTGCATATACATTTGAGCTACAGCGGGGCCTCCATTGGGAACGATAACGCTGTAAATCTCGGTTTCTTTTTGACATCCGATGAGCAAAAAGGATAGAATCAATAACGTAAAAATCAAAAAGAGCTTTTTCATAAAAGTTATACCTTTCGTGATGTGATTTTGTTTTTTTCCGTGTCAGCAAACAAAGATTCAATTTAAAAAATAGACAACCCGGTTAAAAAATCTAAATGTCGTCTGCCTTGCTAAATAAACTTGAATCTAACTGCTTTTACGGTCATTCAACAATCATATTATATCACTAGGAACGTTCATTATAAACTAAAATGAGAAGGTAAACGCTTTATCTCTTTTTCGTCACGATAATCCACACAACATTTGAAGCGATAGTAATGAATCCAATTGCACCAATCACTAGATAGTTTTTATATTTTTCTATGAACGAAACTTCTAAATCTTCTTGTGGAATATAGATATGTTCTTCTGAATCCTTAACAATGATTTGAAACTCTTTCTCAAAAGAATCGGTCTCAGAACTTTCTATACTGAGTTTCAAATGATAGACCCCCGGAATCGATGCGTGGGATGTATATGAATCATAAAGAACCTTGATGTTTATTGATTCAATGTTTGAAATCTCATTAGTAATGGACAGCAAATGAATAAAATCCTCCAAGGCCAATACCGTATCTGAATACGTTTGTATGATGCTTGAATCAAAATATAGAATCGGCCCTATTTCATCGACCACTTCAATGTTAATAATAACTGATGATACATTTAAGGATGAATCCGTAACTGAAAATTCAATGTGATAGCTTCCGATAATATACCTGTTTTCAGTGTAATTATCACTTTCAGTCACAAAATCCAATTGAGAATCATAGTTGTCTGATACGCTTAAGCTTTGAAGAATTTCAGAGATTGTAATCGTCTCATCATATCCTACAACGATGGTGGTTTCGCCCGTGATAATCGGGGCCTCTTCATCAATAACGTAAATCTCTATCGTTTGAGACGCTTGATTCCCGCTTGAATCACTAACGGAAAAAGTCATAGTATAATTACCTACAATCATTTTATTTGAAGAATAATTATCTTCAACCAAAGAAATCAATCCTGAAATATCGCCATCATAGTTATCGCTCGCATGAAGCATTAAAAGTATCTCTGATACTGTATATGTACTTCCGTATGGAATCAATATGGGCTCTATAACAGAGAATTCAGGTTTCAACACATCGATGACATTAACGAAAATCTCTGCTTGTTTCGCGTTCCCTGACAAATCTGTAACTTCAAACAGAATAGAGTACGTCCCTAAGGTGTCCATGTGGGGAGTATAGGTGTCTGAAACTACAGAAATTCTTGAAGTTACATCGCCATCGATTGCATCAATTGCTGATAAGGAAGCTTGAATCTCAGTGACTAAGATCGGAGACTGAACATAAGAATAAACGGTATTAATATCACTAAACTCTGGTGATGTCGTATCGACAATCGTTCCGTAGATAAAATCTTCAAATCCGTCAAATGTACTTCCTGCTTCAAGAATCATAGCACTAAATCCATTTAGTAAAAAGTAAGATTCTAAATCCAATATTTTGATTTCGATCTTGTTTGTATTTAATGGAGTATGGAATAAATAACTTAGCGTTACATAATCCAAACTTAAAGCAAAATCTTGAAATAGAGCGGTGTCGGTATTTATCAAGGTATCATCATCATAAAAAGAGAATACAATTAGTTCTTCCCACGGGCCAAACATTCGATGATATTCATCTGATACTGTAAAGATAAAATCTTGGTTTTCTAGGAATACAAACGGCTGTTCTGAAACGAAGAATCCATTCTCAATTACAAAGTTATCGACGTTCAGATAGTTATCCCCACCAGGAAGATAATCCCAAGATTCAGCCAAAACCTGTTGTTTAAATAAAGTCAGTGAAATGAGTGCCAATAGAATGACCATAACCATTTTTTTCAAAGTAACACATCCTTTTTTTCTTCAATATTACGCAGCAATATCGCGTATTCTTGAAAAAGAAAAGGAGCGACAGCTCCTTGGAAGATTATTCGATGATTGTTTTGGGCTTTTCAGAGGAAATAACTTTTTTAAATATAGCAGGGATTGCAAATGCAGTCATCGCAAGTCCAATGAATAAATCTGTAAATAGCATGGATGAAATGTCTGGATCCGTATAACAAATGATATAATTCGCAATCATAATTCCGCCTCCCGATATGATTATCACATAGGATGCAAGCGCAATGTTTGTAAAAAACACTCCAAATAGAGTAGCAATCAGGATAATGAATTTTGTATTTTTATTTAATGGACCACCAAAAGTTTTGTATAGAAAGAACGCTGAATATCCAATTAGAATGCCTAACACGGCGGCGTAAAAACCCGTTAGTATTTCAATAAGAATCCATGGTATGGATCCTATAATCGCTCCGATGAATGCACCGATGATTCCATTGAACAAATGTTTCTCGGTAATGGGTTTATTTGAAGTATCTTGTTTTAGTTTTAGAATCTCAGAGTCTTTACACTCCTGATGAGCTTTCATCTTAACACCATTGATCGTAATTTCAGTGAGATTATCCTTTTCTCCGCACAGAACACAACTATCGTTTGGATAGATTGAAAGCCTTCTAAGTTCACTTGTTACCAAATCTAAATACTCTGTCGCAATTTTAGCGCTCATCGGTGAAAGTGATCCAAACCAAGAGATCGAAATCATATGATCTTTAATCCGATATTGATTCATTTTAAGTTGTTTTTTGTTATTGTTTAGGAAGGCGACAAACTGATTGTACTGAGCTGCATCAAGTGGTTCTACTTGAAAGGAAAACAACATGGGGTTGGCCATGGATTGCTCCAGAGCGACATCGTATCCATTGTACTTGCCATTTGCATATTTGTTCTTAAAATTGAATTGTAAATCTTGTGCGAGTTTCATTAAGTTAGCCATAATTTCTCCTTAGGAATATTTGTAATTTATATAAACTTATATTTCATATGTGGAATCAATCTCCTCATATTAGAATTCAGTGACCAAAGTTTCTGTATGTCTTTCAATTGAATCCTTAATTTTTTTCATCTCAGTAATTGCATATTTGATGTTTGCTGTTTGAGCGTCGACTGAATTAAGAATGTGAATAACACTTGATTCTTGAGCAACGAAATTGGTTCTAAAAAAATCATAAGATATATCTTTATCCGTAAAGACTTCAAATGCACGAGAAGTTGATTCTGTATCGGGAAACAAATGACTGATTTCGGATCCAACAGATTCTAATTCTTTCTTAAAACTTTCAAGATATGTTTGAGCCGCAACCGAACTCTTTGCGCGTGGAATCGTGGAATCCGCCTTTACAACCTCTGCGAACAAAGAATGATACTCATGAAATGAATTCGATGTTTTTCGAAGTTCATTCAAAACGCTTACCATAGAACTGGACGTTATTTCACCAACTCTTAAAGCTTTGGCTAAATTCGCTATTGATAAATCAATACTTTCAATCTTATCAATATGATGCTTGACTAGTTTGGCTGCGTCACTGTCGAGAGTCAGTACCCAATTTTTCTTGTCTTGATACAATATTTTGTATTCTCTCTCATAGGAGATGATTTTCTTTTGACTTTTGATTATCTCGTTTTTTTGTTTTTCTAAGTCTTTTATGCTTTCTGATATTTTTTCAAATAGAACCTTCTCTTTGTGAAGTTGATTTTCCTTTTTCATCAATTTTTCTGGTTTATTGTTTAAAATAGTAGCAAAGAAGCTAGAAAGTGAAATCCGTTGCAAATTCCTGACTGCCACTTCTGCTTTGTACAGAACATTCGATTGATTGCTTAATTTTGATTGTATATCCATAATTTCATTGTTGATTTTATTTAGATCTGAATTTAAAATGTACTTTTGATTTATTTTTTCTTTTAAGGATTCCATCTTCTCTTTATAATTCTCTTCCATTTGTACCTCCTGATTGAATATGCTTTTAGAAAGGTCTAGAATATACTATTTTAACTTGAATTTGTTAAGTGGTATACTCTTCTTCAAAAGTTCTTCAACCCTGAACAAAATCTCTGGGTCATATTTAGATCTTATGAGATAAACGCCAAGGTTTCTTCCTAAATAGATTACCAACTCTTTTTTTGTCCATACGACCTCGTATATTTTATCCCAATATATTTTTTGAGTTGAGTCAGAAGTTGTCACAAAAATGTGATCTTCATAAAAAGTGACAATATGCTCCTCCCAATATATCTTCGCAGATTTAAATAATCTATCGCTTTGAATCATTAGAACCAAAATGATATAAGCCGGAAATAAAATCAAGAAAATGCCAAATATAATTAATAAAGAATTCCTACTCAGCGAGATATAGGTAATAATCGAAATAATTCCGATTATGATAGAGATGGAGAATGTTACTAAATAGAGTTTTGATTTTTTAAAAATAGTGAAAAAATGATATTTTCGCAAATCTTCTTTTGAGTACTGTAATTTCAATACTAATTCTTGCATATACGAGCCTCCTATAGAATTCGGTTGATTTCTTTATCTTTTAATATGATGATTGTAGATACAATGTCTAAAATAAAGAAAAATTGCAATAGAACCAAGATGATTACCTTGTCTACTTTTATATGATTACTTTTATATCTTGAATAAACATAGAAAATACCGTAAGACGATGTCCCTGCGACAATCAAATAAGTAAAGCCGATTTGAAGTAAAAACGGAAAGACAAATGAAGTGAAAAGGATGAAGCCTCTTGTTGCCACAACGACGAGAATAAATACTGAAAAGTAAACTATGAAATTAATGATGTAAAATGGAATTAATGAAAATTTCAAGCGCTTCATTTCAACCTTAAGTTTTTCTGTCTCATTTTCAGAAAAAAGTTGAAAACTTCGATAAATACCGAAAACAAGAAACACAAGAACGAACATCGCAAGCATAATCGATAGTATAAAAGAAAGATCAAATAAAGCATCACTAAATAGATTTCCATCTATTTCTAATGCAAAGTAGATAGCTCGAATAAACATCACAGCTACAGCAATAATATAAAAATACAATATAAACACTAGTATTTGTGTCTTTTTCATTTGTTCCCCTAATCAATTTCTCGCAAATTATCAGTCAATTCATGCACATACTAGAATCATTATAACAAAACAAAGTAAAAAAATACATATGTGAATTCACAAATAAGTATAAAAAAGCCCTTTAAGAGTTAGTTTGATTAAAACGGACAGTTAAATAAAAAGAGCTGAAAGAACTTGTTTCCTGAATTGAATTGGAGCGAGTTCTTTTATTTTTTCTTGAAGTCTTTGGTTATTGTAATAGAACATGTATTCTTTTACAATAG
>JAHIVB010000003.1 GCA_018816905.1 Bacillota bacterium | reverse complement strand
AGGCTATTGTAAAAGAATACATGTTCTATTACAATAACCAAAGACTTCAAGAAAAAATAAAAGAACTCGCTCCAATTCAATTCAGGAAACAAGTTCTTTCAGCTCTTTTTATTTAACTGTCCGTTTTAATCAAACTAACTCGAAATCCGCCTTTTGATTTATTTTAAAGATTTAAGGAATCGTTTTTTGTTAAATGCAATAAATTCTCTTTCTATTGATTTTGTCACAGTCATCTCAGATACACCTTCAAGGACTTCTCCATCTGCTTGAAAATATCTTTCCGTTGGAAACTTGACGGTGATTTCCTTTCCTTCCAACATTTGGATTCTTTTTTTAATCCATGTATGAAATCCAAAATAGATTGTAGGAAATAATGTGAGAAGAATGGTCGAGTTAAGGCTATGCGCAATGCAAATTTGGAAAGTATCCTTCGTAGGGTCGCCTTTCGGAGTAATTTTCATTCCTCCGCCAAAGTATTTTCCATTTTGTATGGCGATAAAATAAGTATTATGGAAAGTATTCTCTTTACCATCTACAATAACGTTCATGTCGGATCTTTGATAACGAAATACGGCACGAAATACATTCATGAAGTAAGATAATTTATTTTTCTTCGTATCTTGGTTCACATAATGACCAACCAACGCGTCAAATCCTATTCCACATCCGTTGATAAAGGAAACATTTCCTGAATTTGTTTTTGCTTTTCCGATTTTAATTAATCCATTTTTGTGTTGTTTTAAAGTTCTCAAAAAATCATTTCCTGACCCGCTTTTTGATAAATATAGGTTTTGTTTGATTTTTGATACATCGACATTGTTGATTAAGTAATTAATTGAACCATCTCCACCTAAATATAGAATATCTGTAATTTTTGGATGTTTATCAAGATAGGCATTTAAATCATCGATTTTCAATGTTGATCTAACAGTTAATGGGACTTCGTGACGTTTAAAAAATTTGACCCATTTATTTGTAGTCTTTTTTGATTTTTTGTTATTCGACAAAGGATTGTGTACGATCAAAAACATTTTTACTGCATTGTGGCAGGAATTCTTTTCATTTGCCACACTCCTTGAAATCATTATATCATATCATTTGATTATATAGATAGTTTAGATAAACAACTTGCTTTAAATTTGCACTTTACTTTTGATTTATGGGGAGAAAATTCAATTTTATGGTATAATTTCTTATAGATAATATTTAGGGTGAATGAACAATGGAAACGATTATAAAAGTAGCGTCCTTACAAGAAATGGACCGCTTTGCAAAAACAATTAGTGAACACGTATTTCCAGGAGCCATCGTTGGTCTAACTGGAGAATTGGGGAGTGGGAAGACAACCTTCACTAAATTTCTAGCAGCACATTTGAATATCAATGATACCGTTACGTCTCCGACTTTTACAATCTTGAAAGTCTATCCAGGCAAGCTACCGCTTTATCACATGGATGTTTACCGACTAGAAGGTATAGGATATGATTATGAGTTAGATGATTTCATTTACGGTAGTGGGGTTAGCGTAATCGAATGGGCTTCTTATATTCGTGAAATGCTTCCAAACGAAATGCTGGAGATTGATATTTCCGGCAATTTTGATAATGAACGAATCATTAGAGTGAAAGGAAGTGGTGTCTATGAAAAATGCATTCAAGCGCTTAGTCATTGATACTGCAACACCTTATTTGTATCTCTCATTAATCATTGGTGATATTGAAGTTGGAAGTGTTTATCAAGAAGGAGATCACAATCATTCAGTTACGATCATTCCTATGCTAAGTGCTTTACTTGAAGAGAACGACCTTCAATTAAAAGATTTGGATCAAATTATCGTAGGAATCGGTCCGGGTAGTTACACCGGAGTTCGTATTGGTGTTTCAATCGCAAAAATGATTGGATATCTGAATCAAGTTGAAGTTTATACCATTTCATCACTTATATTGTTAGCTTCTTCTTCAAATCATCAAAGAATGATTCCTTATGTCGATGCAAGACGAGGGAACGCATTCATGTCTTTAATTGAACAAAGAGAGAATACTTTATTTGTGGTTGAAGATGATGTGCTAATGAACGCTACCGAGTTTATTAGAAAATCCGGTGATGATGCAATATTGATTAAAAGTGGAAAGCCTAAGATTGAGAAAATTCTATCAAGCAATGTCTTTAAGCGCGTAGAAAACATTCATGACCTCGTCCCTAATTATCTACAGATTACTGAGGCGGAGCGTCATTTGAGGTCATCATGAATCCGATGATAAGATACATGAACCATGAGGACATTCCAAAAGTTGCTGCTGCAGAGAAACTGGTTTTAGGCCATACTTTAGGAGAAAGCACCCTTCAAAGAGAATTAGATGAAAACCCATTCGCGCATTATTTCTTGTTGGAAGACGGAGAGGGTCAAGTATTAGTGGGTTTAATCAGTCTCTGGATTGATACCCCCCAAGCACAAATAATTAATCTGCTTATTATGCCGGAGTTTCAAGGACAAAACTTTTCAGTTATGCTCATGGATTTCATGATAGATTATCTCAAATCGTATGAAGTTACTGAAATAACTTTGGAAGTGAGACAATCAAATATTAGGGCAATTCGGCTTTATGAAAAATATGGATTCGTCCAAGTCGCTATTAGAAGGCAATACTATGATAATGGCGAAGATGCTTTTTTAATGTTAAAAAGAATGTGAAGTGATTGATTTGATCGTTTTAGGAGTAGAAACAAGCTGTGACGAAACTAGTGTCAGCGTTGTAAAAAATGGTAAAGAAGTTTTATCAAACGTTGTCTTGTCACAGATAGATATACATAAGGCATATGGCGGAGTTGTACCTGAAATCGCCTCAAGAGAACACGTTAAGGGAATCACTTACGTTTTTGATCAAGCAATCCAAAAATCAGGGATTCAATATGAGGATATTGATTTGATTGCCGTGACAGAAGGACCTGGGTTGATTGGTTCATTGTTAATTGGGGTTAATGCCGCAAAAACCATTAGTTTGAATTATAATATACCTATTATTGGTGTTCATCATATTACAGGACATATCTATGCAAACAATATCGAGCACGAAATGCAGTTTCCTTTACTTGCTTTGGTTGTATCGGGTGGACATACCGAACTGATTTTGATGAAAGAACATTATCATTTTCAAAAACTGGGAGAGACTCAAGATGATGCGGTTGGCGAAGCATACGATAAAGTAGCCAGGGTTCTTGGATTGCCTTATCCAGGGGGGCCTCAAGTCGATAAATTATCTGCGATTGGACATGACATTTATCACTTTCCAAGGCCTATGATTGATTCTGGAGACTTCAATTTCAGTTTTTCAGGACTTAAGAGCCATGTTATCAATTTACATCACAACCTTGAACAAAGAAAAGAAACATATAAAGCAGAAGATTTTTGCAGAAGTTTTCAAGAAGCAGTAACAGATGTGTTGGTTGCTAAAACCAAGAACGCTTTGAAAGCATATGATGTAAAACAGGTGATTGTTGCTGGCGGTGTTGCGGCTAATCGTGGCCTTCGTGCGAAGATGCTTAGTGAAATTACCTCCGTACCGGTCTATTTTCCACACATCCAGTATTGTACAGACAATGCAGCTATGATTGCAGTAAGTGGTACTTTCAAATATCAAAAACAGAAACATGCAGACGACTATTATCTAAACGGATCTTCTAGATTAGATCTCAACAGGGGAGAGTGATTTTATGGAAATTCAATCGAATTTTATTAAAACAATCATGGAAGAAGATATAAAAAACAAAAAAGTTGACGGAATTATCACTAGATTTCCGCCAGAGCCAAATGCATACCTACATATTGGACACGCCAGAGCAATCGTGACCAATTTTGAGTTAGCCAGACAATTTGATGGATACACAAATTTAAGATTTGACGATACAAACCCCGTTAAAGAGGATTCTTCTTTCGTTGATGCTATAAAAGAAGACATAAAATGGCTTGGATATACTCCTAATAATATTTTATTTGGGAGTGATTATTTCGAACAAACTTATGAATTAGCTGTCAGGTTGATTCAAAAAGGCGTTGCATATGTATGTGATTTATCTCAAGAACAAGTTTCTTCTTATAGAGGTACTTTGACCGAGCCGGGGAAGGAATCACCTTATCGAAACCGCTCGGTAGAAGAAAATCTACTATTATTTAAACAAATGAGGGACGGTAAATTTAAAGACGGCGAAAAGACATTGAGAGCTAAAATTGATATGTCTAGCCCTAATATCAATTTACGAGATCCTGTCATTTATCGAATCATCCATATTACACACCATAATACAGGCGATAAGTGGTGCATTTATCCAATGTATGATTTTGCACACCCTTTACAAGATTCGATCGAAGGGGTAACCCACTCACTATGTTCACTTGAGTATGTTGATCATAGAGTACTTTACGATTGGTTCGTTGAGCAATGTGAAATGCCTCACATTCCTCACCAATATGAATTTGGAAGACTGAATATTACCAATACAATCATGTCGAAAAGATATTTGAAACAATTGGTAGAAAAAGGAGTCGTAAAGGGATATGATGATCCTCGGATGCCTACTCTGGCAGGATTAAGAAGAAGAGGATACACTTCGGATTCCATAAAAAGTTTTATACTTAGCACAGGATTGTCTAGAATAAATTCTACAGTATCTTCTGAAATGCTTGAAAATTCTTTGAGAAACGATCTTGTAGGAAAAACGAAAAGAGTATATGCAATTCTAGATCCAATTAAATTAATTATCACAAATTATCCGGATCAGACGGAAGCGATTGATTTAGAATATAACCCTGAAAACTTAGAACTTGGTTCGAGAATTCTACCGTTTGGAAAAGAAGTATACATTGAAAGAACCGATTTTATTGAAGAAAAACCCAATAAGCATTGGAAGCGTCTTTCCTTGGGCATTGAAGTACGTCTAATGCACGCTTATTTTATTAAATGTAACGAAGTAATTTATAATGAGGATGGATCAATCAAAGAGTTATTGGCAACATATGATGTGTTGACCAAATCTGGGTCTGGATTTAATGAAAGAAAACCAAATGGCAATATTCATTTCGTTGAAGCCAAAACCGCACTTCCTGCAACATTCAATTTATTTGAACCTTTGATGGTAGATAGTGACTCTGATCGAGACATGATGGAACGACTTAACCCTAATTCATGGAAGACTGTGCAAGGATTTATTGAGCCTTCCGTAGGCAATACTTTTAAAGGCGAAAGATTTCAATTTGTCCGTGAAGGTTATTTTGCCACTGACTACGACTCAAAAGAAGGAAATTTGATTTTCAATCGCATAGTGGAATTGAAATCAAGTTATAACTAATAATGAGAAAGAAATTATTATATCTTATTGGATATCTATTATTCGCAACAGTCAGCTTGTTTTGTGTCATATTAAATGTGACTACACTGATTCGCGCTACATTTGATACAACTCGTGAACAAATACAAGTAATTGTTTTTACAATCGTTCTTGGAATTATCTTTTTCATATCATTTTTCTTATTTATTATTTGGTTGTTAAGGATATTAAAGGATGTCAAAATCAACAAAGAATCGAAGTGAAAATCAGTGCAAATTGCACTGATTTTTTCTAATTTAGAAGCCAATCTAGAGTGGTTTTATGGTATAATATTAACAGGTGATGGAAGTGAAAAATGGGATTTTTGACAAACTCAATGATAAGCAAATCGAAGCTGTAAAAGTCGTCGATGGTCCCGTAATGGCCGTTGCCGGTGCCGGCTCTGGAAAGACACGTGTCCTTACGAATAGGATTGCGTATTTAATCGACAAAATAGGAATCCCAGCAAGCAGTATTCTTGCAATCACATTCACAAACAGAGCTGCGGAAGAAATGCGAAATCGAGTTTTTAAATTGATTGATATTCCGGTGAAAGGTATTTGGATTTCGACGTTTCACGCCATGGGCGCAAAGATTTTAAGACGAGACATTCATTACTTGGGATACGAAAATGATTTTCAAATTATAGACGATAATGACGCGGAGATTATTACAAAAAACATTTTGAAGGAATTGAATTATGACGTCAAAAGATTTTCTCCAAAAGCTGTTTGCAGTTTGATTGAAGATGCAAAAGCCGATCCTTATGTATTAAAAGTACATCAAGAGCCCTTTCGTTCTGTCTTGGCACAATCATTTGAACGCTATCAAAGCTATTTACAAAGAAATAATCTAGTTGACTTTCAAGATTTACTAGTTTTGGTTTTGAAACTGTTTCGACAAGAAAGTCAAGTTCTTGACTATTATAGACAATTATTCAAGTATATTTTAGTTGATGAATTTCAGGATACAAACGATTTACAGTACGATATTGTTAGTTTGCTTGCGAAAGAACATCATAATCTATTTATTGTTGGGGACGAAGATCAGAGTATCTATGCTTTTCGAGGATCCAATATTGAAAATATTCGAAAATTCACAAAAGATTTTCCAGAGCATAAAACAGTTATATTAAATCAGAATTACCGTTCGGTAACGAATATTTTAAAAGCCGCTAATTCTGTCATTAAAATGAATAAAAATCGAATCCCGAAAGAGTTATTTTCACAACTCGGAGAGGGTGAAAAGGTTGTTCATTTCAAAGCTGAAACGGATGAAGAAGAAGCTTATTTTGTGTATTCAAAAATTAAATCGCTTCATAAAGAAGGCACTTCATTTCGTGATATGGCTATATTTTATCGAAACAACTCAATGTCTAGGCGGTTTGAAGACATATTATTAAAATACAACATACCATACAAGGTAATCGGAAATACAAGTTTCTACAAGAGGAAGGAAATCAAGGACATCATCGCGTATCTCAGACTGATTGTGAATATGGGTGATGATTTTGCATTCGAGAGAATTTATAACGAGCCTAAAAGAGGTGTCGGACTAGTTTCTTTTCAAAAAATGAAAGATTTAGCTTATGAATCCAATTTAAAAATGATGGATTTGATTGATGATGAATCCACTTTTCTTCCAAATAAGTCGATGATAAGATTAGTTCAATTGAAGAATGACTTAATGGAAATAAAAAGAAATCTTGAAAATCAGAACCTACTTGAAACTTATGATCAAATATTAAATAAAACGGGATACATTGCAATGCTTGAAGACAATGAAGCTTCAAGCGAAAAGAAATTCGAATCGGAAAGAAGAATTGAAAACCTCCAAGAGTTCAAAACAGTTCTTCTGGATAAAATAAAAGATTACGACGTGAATGTATCAAACTATGAAAAACTTGTCAGTGTTTTAGAAGAGTTAGCACTCAGAGAAGAAACCGAAAACTTATTGGAACAAAGCGAATATGTTTCTTTAATGACCATTCATTCTGCCAAAGGACTGGAGTTTAAAGTCGTATTTGTCACTTGTCTTGAACAGACTCTTTTCCCATCAAGCCAAAGTTTATTTGAAAAAGCAGATGTTGAAGAGGAAAGAAGACTTTATTATGTAGCTTTGACAAGAGCAAAGGAATTGGCATATTTAACAAATGCTAGATCAAGATACATGTATGGAAGATATATGGAAAATCTTGACTCTCAGTTTCTCCAAGAGATGGACGATTCAGTCATTGAAAAATTAGGTCTTTCTCGACCAAGAGAAGTATCTTTTGAAAAACCAAAATATAATACAGAACCCCACTTCAATACAGCGGTCCAAGACACATATGAAAAAACAAATATCATTCTCGCTATTGGGGATCGAGTTAAACACAAAGTATTTGGATCCGGAGTGGTTGTTTCGATACAAGGAGATAAAGCCACAATCGCATTCCAAGCTCCTGTGGGAATCAAAGTGTTAATGAAAGACCATCCTAGCATTGAGAAAGTAGGTTGATTTTATGAATCCGTTTTTCAGAATTGAAGAATTGAAATCCTTGATCCAAAAGTACACCTATGAATACTATGCGTTGGATAATCCATCTGTCAGTGACCAAGAATTTGACTTGTTGATGAAAGAATTGACGGATTTAGAGAATCGATATCCAGAATTCAGAACTCCAGATTCACCTACTCAGAGGGTGGGAGGTGCAATGCTGGATCGTTTTGAAAAGGTTCTTCATTCTACTCAGATGCTCTCACTTGGAAATGTTTTTTCTGATGAGGAATTGCGGGATTTTGATCAAAAAATAAAAAAAGAAGTAAAAACCTATACCTACACCACCGAGTTGAAAATTGACGGACTTAGCGTATCTTTAAAATACAATAATGGCAACTTGATTCAAGCGGCTACTCGAGGAGACGGAGTCATCGGAGAAGATATCACGGAGAATGTCAAAACCATTCATTCTGTTCCTTTGAAAATTCCTTACTTGAATGAAATTGAAGTTCGCGGAGAAATCTATATGAGTAAACAAGCATTCGCGAACGCAAATCAAGAAAAATCAAAATTAGGCGAGGAGCCTTTCAAAAATCCAAGAAACGCAGCTGCGGGGTCAGTTCGTCAACTTGATCCAAAAGTAGTGGCAAAACGAAATCTTGATGTGTTTGTCTATTATTTGATGGATAGATCAATTTGTGATAACCATTACGACTCACTTCAAAAGTTATCTTCTTGGCACTTTTCTGTCAATCCAAAGACAAAAAAGTGTAATGATATTGAAGAAGTGATTGAATATGTCAATCAAATTTCTGAGATAAGACATTCACTCCCATATGAAATTGACGGAATTGTAATTAAAGTAAATGAATTTGCATTATATGAGAGAATAGGATACACAGCGAAATATCCAAAGTGGGCAGTTGCATATAAATTTCCTGCTGAAGAGGTAAAAACTCAAATTGAAGATATTCGTTTTCAAATTGGGCGAACCGGTGTAATTAAACCTGTAGCCGAACTGACTCCCGTCATGATATCGGGTTCTTTGGTGTCTAGAGCAACACTTCATAATGAAGATTTCTGTAAAGACAGAGACATCCACATTTTAGACAGTGTCATTGTCAGAAAAGCTGGCGAAATCATTCCTGAAGTGTTAAGAGTAGTGAAAGAAGACAGAAATGGTTCAGAAATTCCTTTTAAAATGTTGACGAATTGCCCTTTTTGCAATTCTGTTCTTGTACGTAAAAAAGGAGAAGCTGATTACTTTTGCTTGAATCCAAATTGTGAGGCAAAACATTTGGAAGGGTTAATCCATTTTGCCTCAAGAGACGCATATAACATTGACGGACTCGGAGATCGTATCTTAACCGAATTATATAATGATGGGTATGTAAATGACATTGCTGACATCTTTGATTTAGGTCAACATTATGATGATCTAATTCAAAAAGAACGTTTCGGTGAAAAGAGTGTATCTAACCTTCTTGAAGCAATTGAGAATTCAAAAAAGAATACATTGGATAAATTGATTTTTGGGTTAGGAATAAGGCATGTTGGCGCAAAGGTGGCTAAAATACTTGCAAATCACTATCAATCCATTGATGATTTGGTTAAGGCCAAGTCGAATGAGATGGAATTGATTTCAGATATTGGACCCTCAATAGCAAAGAGTGTTGAAGAATATTTTATCAAAAAAGAGCATATGCAAATCATGGATCGTTTAAAAGATGCTGGATGTCAAATGACTTATGAATCTACTCGATTGGATAGGGAGACACCCTTTACCGGGAAAACAATTGTATTAACAGGGTCTCTGGAAAAGTATTCTAGAACCGAAGCAACAAAGCTAATCGAAGATTTGGGCGGAAAAGCATCGTCGAGTGTTTCAAAAAACACCGACTTCATTATCGCAGGGCAAGAAGCGGGTTCAAAACTTGAAAAAGGATTGAAACTTGGAATTACAATTTTAAGCGAAGATGACTTCGTTAAAATTGTCTCTGAACATTTTTAACCATTATATTCAAATCAATTCATTCATGAAGTTCATGGTATAATGAGAAAAGGTGATATACAATGAATGACTCAATAATCATTAAAGGTGCGAGAGAGAACAATCTAAAATCGATAAATCTAACTCTCCCAAAAAATAAATTGATTGTTATGACAGGTCTTTCCGGTTCCGGGAAGACCAGTTTAGCCTTTGATACAATTTACGAAGAAGGAAGAAGAAGATACGTCGAATCCTTGAGTGCTTATGCAAGACAGTTTCTAGGAAATATGGAAAAGCCGGATGTTGACTCAATCGAAGGGTTGTCTCCAGCGATATCTATAGATCAAAAGACGACATCGAACAATCCTCGTTCTACCGTGGGTACAGTTACAGAGATTTATGATTATGTTCGTCTATTATACGCAAGAATTGGGAAGGCATATTGCCCAGAACACGGGATTGAAATCACTTCTCAATCAATTCAAGAAATGACAAACCGAATACTTGCGAATGAAGAATCGAAAGTCATTATTATGTCCCCTGTTGTTAGAGGTAAAAAAGGTACTCATGATAAGATAATAGAAGGATTGAGAAAAGATGGCTACACCAGAATCAGACTTAATGGAGAATTTCATGAACTTGATGAAGAGATTATTCTTGAAAAAACAAAAAGATATGACATCGATGTCATCATTGATAGAGTCATCATTAAAGAAGGCATTAGATCGAGGGTATATGACTCGCTAGAGACAGCTACAAAACTATCAGAAGGTTTAGCCAAGGTCATGATTGATGACAGAGAAGAATTGTTCAGTGAACATTTAAGTTGTCCGCATTGTGGGTTTACTGTCCAAGCTCTAGAACCACGACTATTCTCATTTAACTCTCCATATGGTGCATGTCCTGAATGTTCAGGACTCGGGTTTAAGAGAAAAATTGATGAAGCTTTACTTATTCCCCATCCAGAAAAGTCAATCATGGAAGGCGTTTTGGATAAGTACGCAAACACTGAGTCCATTTACCTTCAACAAGTAATACAAATGTGTAAAGCGCACAAAATAGACATTTACACACCATATAACACCTTATCAAAAGATGAGAAAATGTGGATTCTTTATGGATCAAATCAAATCGTTGATTACACCTTTCAATCAAAAACAGGAAGTTATTTGCATCAGTCTAAAAGAAGCTTTGAAGGGGTTATAAATAGCCTTGAAAGAAGATATCGAGAGACCACGTCCCGTATGGTTCGTGATTGGATTGAGACAATGATGAATGATATTCCGTGTGAAGTGTGTCATGGTAAACGACTCAGCGAAGAAGCATTGTCGGTACGTGTCGGAGGAATCAATATATTTGATTTCACCGCTCTTTCAATTCTTCATCTGATTGATTTTTTAGATCAATTAAAATTGACGTCAAAGGAAAAAGAAATCGCTAGACCCATTTTAAAAGAAGTCAAAGAAAGATTATCTTTTCTAAATAATGTAGGGCTTGACTATCTTACATTAAGCAGATCCTCTGGTTCTTTATCAGGTGGTGAGGCACAACGAATTCGTCTAGCAACCCAGATCGGTTCTAGACTAACAGGTGTTCTTTATGTACTTGATGAACCAAGTATTGGTTTGCATCAAAAAGACAATCGTCGACTCATCGAGACTTTAAAAGGTATGAGAGATTTAGGAAACACGATGATTGTTGTTGAACACGACATGGAAATGATAGAGTCTAGTGATTACTTAGTAGATATTGGACCTGGTGCAGGAGAACATGGTGGAGAAGTTGTTTTTGCAGGGACTCCGGATCAGGTTATATATGAAAAAAACTCAATCACGGGAGCTTATATCAGCGGCAGGATGAAAATTGACATCCCATCTATAAGAAGAACCCATGACCGTGGTTATCTATCCATCTTAGGAGCATCTCAAAATAACTTAAAAGAAATAGATGTCCATATACCAATTGGATGTTTAACGGTTGTTACAGGAGTATCGGGATCTGGAAAATCAAGCCTCGTGAACGAAGTTCTCTACAAGGGTTTAATTAATCGAATCACCAGAAAAAATGAAGTTGCGGGCTCGTGTAAAGATATTGTTGGGTATGAAGTATTCGACAAAATCATTGATATCGACCAATCTCCAATCGGAAGGACTCCACGTAGTAATCCAGCAACATACACTGGAGTTTTTAACGATGTGAGAGATTTATATTCAGAAACCAAAGAGGCAAAACTCAGAGGATACAATAAAGGTCGTTTTTCATTCAATGTCAAAGGTGGAAGATGTGAACATTGCTCCGGAGATGGACTAATTAAAATCGAGATGCACTTTATGCCAGATATCTATGTTGAATGTGAAGAGTGTCATGGAAAAAGGTATAATCAAGAAACCCTTCAAGTGAAATACAAAGGGAAATCAATTGCGGAAGTATTGCATATGACAGTTGAAGAAGCATGTGAATTCTTTCAAAACATACCTAAAATTTATAATAAATTAAAAACAATTAATGATGTAGGTCTTGGATATATTAGACTAGGTCAATCTTCAACAACTCTCTCGGGTGGAGAAGCCCAAAGAGTAAAACTTGCCAGTGAACTCTATAAAAGAATTACTGATAAGTCCATCTATATATTAGATGAACCAACAACCGGATTGCACAGCCACGATATCGTCAACTTGCTTGATGTATTGCACAATATTGTATCTAAAGGAGCAACCGTCGTGGTCATTGAGCATAATTTAGATGTGATAAAAGTAGCTGACTATATTATTGATTTAGGGCCCGAAGGCGGAGATCGAGGCGGAGAAATTCTTGCGACTGGGACACCTGAAGATATTGTTAATGAAAAAAGAAGTTATACAGGACAATTTTTAAAACCGATACTATCTCGGGACAAGTAGCTTCCTGCTACTTGTTTTTTTAACAAGTAATCCCGATTTTATTGAAGATAAATTGTCCGTTTTATGATATGATAGTAGTAGATTTATGAATTGAGGAATGAAGCTCGTGGATAAATTTGACAAAGATCTTAGAAAAGACATTGAAGATCTTGAAAAATTGATTGAAGAAGTAAAAAACAAACAAGAAGAAGAGAAGAAAGAAACGAAGAAGAACGGCAAGAAACCAGGAGACAACGTTATCCGAATTGATCTTGCCAGCAGATATTCTTCTAGTTTTGTCGTTAATCTCATCGTCAGTTTTCTTATTAATGCGATACTTATATATGCCATAAATCTTGTGTTACATTTAGCCACAACGAATAATAATTACGTTTTGCTTATTTTTGCCGCTGTCTTTACAATAATGGAAGAAATATACAAAGCAATTTTATTGAAAAAATACATCAAAATCGTGTTATATTCCTCAGGTTTGATTTTTTTCTTAATCAATGTCGTAATCTTCTATTTACTTGATTTATACTTATTAGAGGATTATATTACTTTCGTTAATGTTTTATATCCGCTATTCATGGTAATATTGCTTCAGTTTAGCAGAATTTTTGTTAAAACAGCTTATATTAAAGGTGTAAAGGCAATCACGATGCAAATAATCAAACATAAAAACAGAAGGTGATAAACATGTTAAGAAAATTAACAATCAATGAAGTTATTACCGCGTTGAAACTTGAAATCTTGTCGGGGAGAGAAGGTATCAACAGGAAAGTAACGAATCCTAGTTTATCAAAGCCAGGACTTGAATTAGCGGGATTATTTGATTTTTATGAAAACGATAGAATTCAAATTATTGGCTCTAAGGAAGGGACTTTTTTTCACTGGTTGAGCGAGAAAGACCAAAACATTAGAGTTCGCATGCTATTTGAAAAACAACCTCCTGCATTCATTTTCTCTAAAAATGTTACCGTTCCGGAAATCTTTCTTTCTCTTGGAAACGAATATGGTATTCCGGTATTAAAAAGTCAATATAGTACATCCTCGCTTTTTAGTGAATGTTTCTCTTTCTTACAAGCGAAATTAGCTGAAAAAACAACGATGCATGGTGTTCTAATGGATATTAATGGAGTAGGAGTTCTCATCACCGGTGCTAGTGGACTAGGTAAAAGTGAAGTAGCGCTCGAACTTATTCGCAGAGGATATATGCTTATCGCTGATGATGTCGTTGAAATATATCAAATTGAGAAAGGCATTTTAATTGGTGAGGCACCTGAATTACTCAAGAAAAACCTTGAGATTCGCGGAATTGGAATTGTAAATGTAGTTTATCTTTTTGGAGCAAAAGCCTATCGAGAAAGTAAAAGAATTTCTTTACTAGTACAACTAGAAAAGTGGGATTCATTCAAAAAGTTTGATCGTCTTGGCTTAGAAGAAGAAAAGCAACTAATATTCGAAACCGAAGTCACAAGAGTTCAAATACCAATTACTGAAGCTAGAAATACCGCAACCTTGGTTGAAGCTGCAGCAATCGATTTTAAATCAAAAGTTTTGGGATATCATTCAGCTAGAGAATTTAATGATAATCTTATTCGCAAAATTGAAGAAAATCAAAAGAAGGAGAACGAAGAGGAATGAAAACCACAATTAAAATTATAGCGCTTATGTTACTTGCGCTCTCGCTTTTGAGCCTATCAGGCTGTGCGAATGAGAATGTTCTAAATATTGGAGATCCTTTTACCGTTACTTTCGTTGATTATGACGAAACGGTATTGAAAACAGTCACCTGTGAAGTTGGAATCCCTTGTGAGATTACACCTCCTGAAGAACCCGATAACAAGGACAACGCCTATTTCACAAGATGGAGCGTATTTGAAAGCCAATATTCAACAGTTCAAGAAGATACAATCATTAAGGCGGTATATACATTAGATAATAGAGCTGTCACAATATTTGGCAGATCGATTGTATTTTATTCAGTGTTCATTATGACAGGGATTGCAGTTGCGCTAACCATTGGGTTAAGAGAAGCGAAAAGAACTGGAATCAAACAAGATGATCTTATTGATGGATTTCTTTGGATTGTTCCTGTCTCCATTCTGGGAGCAAGATTATGGTATGTCGTCTTTGAATGGGACTCTTTCTTTTATGGAGATTTCTTTCCATCCATCTTGCGAGCCATAGGGTTTTCAAGCGGAACCTTAGATTTCTCTAGTTTTGGGTTGTCTGGATTAGCTATTCACGGTGCATTTGTTACGGCGGTTATTTGCGCTTACTTCTATACAAGAAAGAAAAAGATTGATATATTTAAAGTCATTGACATCATTGCCGTCGGGTTTATCATTGCACAAGCTTTTGGACGATGGGGCAATTTCTTCAACCAAGAGGCGCATGGTGGTTTGGTTGGTGGCATCACTGGAGGAGTTGCGAACCTAACTCTTGAAGAACAGTTCAACTATCTAAGATACTCACTTCACCTTCCGGAATTCATTGTGAACAATATGTACATTTTAAGAGGTCTACACGGGATTAGCGTTGAACCTTTAACGGGTTACTATCACCCAACCTTCTTTTATGAATCTTCATTAAATTTAATTGGTTTTGCGTTGATGTTAGTCTTGAGAAGAGTGAAGAAAATTCATTTTGGCGAACTTTTAAGTTTATATCTAATATGGTATGGAGCCGTCAGAATCTTCATCGAGACGATGAGAACAGACCCACTTGTATTCCAATTTCTTGGGTTCACGTTCAAATCAGCAATTGTAACAAGCGTGATTATGATTCTCGGTGGCATTTTGTTATCTGTTTTAATTAGGACTAAGAGAAAAGGAATGACGTATGAAACGGTTCCTGGTTGCTTTGGAAGTAAAGAGACGGATGTTGCTGAAGTCGAATCCTAATGTCATATCGTTTGTAATTTTTCTACATATAAGATTTACATTGGTTTCTATCTAAGTGTATCTTCTTCTAAATACTTTTTTAATCGTTCTTATAATCAATATTTACTATCATATATTGGAGTGATTCCATGTCGTTTTCAACAACTGTTAAGACAGAATTGTCAAGTCTCCATCATTTAGAGTGTTGTAATAAAGCCGAATTATCGGCTTTATTTCACATTGGTGGTTCAATTGAACTTTCCAGTTTGGGAATTCAACTTGTATTTCAATCCACAAATAATGCAGTTATCCGCAAAGTTACGAAATTGCTAAAAGATATTTATAAAGTAGAATTGCAGATTCTTAGCAAAAAGCAGACAAAATTTCAAAAGCATGACTTATTTTTACTGTCAGTGCATGATAAGGTTGATTTCATTATTAACGATTTATCACTATTAGGTAAAAGTGGAATGTTTTTCCAAGAGACAAATCCAGAATTGATTGAAAAAGATTGCTGCAAAAGAGCGTATCTAAGAGGTGCTTTCTTAGCTGGAGGATCACTTAATAGTCCCGAAACAGCTTCTTATCATCTCGAAATTCAAACATTTTCATTACCTCAAGCGGAAGTCATTCAAAACATTGCAAAAGAATTCGCACTCAACGCCAAAGTATCAAAAAACAAAAGAGGCTATATCGCTTATATAAAGGAAGCAGAAAAAATTGCTGACTTTTTAAAAGTGGTAGGTGCAACCAATTCTTTATTTGAGTATGAAGATTCTAGAATAAAGAGAGATTTTAAAAATTCAATTAATCGAGTCATCAATTGTGACATAGCAAATGAAAGAAAAGCGATTGAAGCTGGAATCAAGCAACTTGAATACATAGAAATCATCGAACGACATCTCCATGATCAAATCCCCAATAGTATGAAAGAAGCTATACTCTTGAGAAAAACATATCCTGAGTCGACATTACATGAGCTTTCTTTTGCTTCTTTGGAGCATTATGATGATCAAATTTCAAAATCCGCGCTAAACCATCGTTACCGAGCAATCAAAGATTTAGCCCTTAAATTATTGATTGAAGAGGAGGGAGAGGAATGATTTTAGGCATTGGCATTGATATTGTAGAAATTTCAAGGGTATCTGAATCATTAATCTCAAAAATTTTGAGTCCTGAAGAAATAGACCAAAGAAACGGGTATCTTTCAGAGAAAAGACAGAAAGAGTATTTGGCAGGACGCTTTGCGGTTAAGGAAGCCATTAAAAAAGCATTTCAGTCTTACGATGGATTTTCAGGAATGGACGACTTGGTTGTTCTTAATGATGAAGCAGGAAAACCATACTTGAAATCACCTAGTTTTTCAGACAAGACGATCCACTTGTCGTTATCACATGAACGCGAATATGCAATCGGCTTTTGTGTAGTTGAAAAAAAGGAAATATGAAGTTTTTCGCATTAAACAAATAATACTTGCAAAAAAAGAAAAAATTATGTAAAATGATACATGCTGAGGTGAAAATATGGCTACATATAGAAAAGGTTTTAAAAAGCAAACTCCAGAACAATTATTACTCAAAGTTATCGTAGGAATTATCCTTACTGTCTTAGCAATCGTGCTCGTTGCATTCATTTACGATCAATTGACAGTTTCCAGATCTTATGATGATTTTACTAAGATTGACGCATACGAAGACATCTTTACTCAAGAAGATGATTCATCTGTCCAAATTCCAGATTATTTGGTCTACTTTTACAATGATACTTGCACAAGCTGCGAGTCCATAAAACAAGACGCATTGAAATTAATTGAGAAAGCAGAAAAGAATGGATCCGTAATCTTTTTAGTAGATACTGCAAATATGACCGATGATGACACATTCAAAGATTTATTCTTAACTGAAGTTGATGAAGCGTCCATGAGAACTCCAATGGTAGTTTCAGTAGTGGATGGTCAGTATGAGGATAAATTTATCGGTACAGATGATGTGCTACAGGTTTTGAATGAAGTTGAGTCTGGGACATACGCTCCATTTAACTAAAAACAAACAATAAACAAACCCGAAAGGGTTTTTTTATTTATCTTTTTCTATTTTTATGATATAAATATATTGTACAAGATGAAAGGTGATGCGTTTATGAATGAATTGTTAATCAAACAAGTGGCTGAAAGCCAACAAATAAAAAAATCTCAGGTCGAAGTGGTCCTGAGTCTTTTAGAAGACGGGAATACGGTACCATTTATAGCCAGATACCGTAAAGAGATGACCGGTTCTTTGGACGAAGAACAAATTCGTGCGGTAGAAAAAGAATATGAGTATGGTAAAAACTTAGAAAAAAGAAAAGAAGACATCATCAGATTAATCGACGAAAAAGGTCTGTTAACAGAAGAACTTCAGTCTCAAATCATGAATGCGGAAAAATTAGTTGATATCGAAGACATTTACCGTCCATTTAAAGAAAAAAAGAAAACGAAAGCAACTGAAGCCATCAAGAAAGGGTTAGAACCCCTGGCTAAATTGATGCTTTCTTTCCCATTGAGCGGAACACTTGAAGATTTAGCACAACCTTTTTTGAAAGAGGATGTTCCAACGATAGAAGAAGCTTTTCAAGGTGCAAAATATATTATCGCTGAAATTGTATCAGACAATGCAAATTATCGAAAATGGATTCGAGATTACACGACTAGAAGCGGAAAGATTGTTACCGCCATTAAAAAAGACGTTGTGGATGAATATTTAACTTATCAAAATTACTATGATTATGAAGAATCGTTTAAAACCATTAAATTGCATAGAATATTGGCAATTAATCGTGCTGAAAACGAAAAAATCATTTCAGCAAAAATTGAAGTATCAAAAGAAGAAATTATTGCATATCTAAATAGGCAAGTCGTAGGTAATAAAAAGTCGTTCGTGAATACTCTGATAGAAGAAGCAATTGAAGATGCATATAAAAGATTGATTTCAGGCTCAATTGAAAGAGAAATCAGAGCTGAATTCACTGAAAAAGCTGAAGATCAGGCAATTCATATATTTTCTGAAAATCTAAAAAGCCTTTTGTTACAACCACCTTTAAAAGGAAAAATGGTTTTAGGAGTCGATCCAGCGTTTAGAACCGGATGTAAAATTGCAGTTATTGATTCATTTGGAAAATTCATTGATAAATCAGTTATTTATCCACACGAAACTAAAATAGGTTCCATTGCTGACCCTTTAAAAGTAGAAGCATCAAAAAGAATTTTGTTAGGATTTATAAACAAGTATCACATTGAAGTTATCGCAATTGGGAACGGTACGGCATCAAGAGAAACCGAAAGTTTTGTTGTGGAATTGATTAAGGAATTCAAACTTAATGTTAAGTATGTTATTGTCAACGAAGCCGGAGCTTCAGTATATTCTGCAAGCGATCAAGCAAGAATGGAATTTCCTGAATTTCACGTTGAAGAACGTTCTGCAATCTCAATTGCTAGGAGAATGCAAGATCCTTTGTCTGAACTTGTTAAGATTGACCCTAAATCAATCGGAGTTGGACAATATCAACATGATGTCAGTCAATCAAAATTGACAGACTCTCTTGATTTTGTTGTATCCACAGCAGTAAATCAGGTTGGAGTTAACGTCAATACCGCTTCCGCTTCTTTATTAAGATATGTTTCCGGCCTTTCTCAAACCGTTGCCAACAATATCGTCGAGTATAGAGAAACAGTTGGCCCTTTCAAGTCAAGAAGTTCTATCAATAAAGTACCGAAATTCGGACCAAAGACTTTTGAGCAGGCTGTTGGATTCTTAAGAATTATGGATTCGAAAAATCCACTTGATAAAACGCCGATTCATCCCGAAAGTTATGATTTGGCCGAACTGGTATTATCAAAAATCGGATTGGACAAAACTCAAATTGGAACAGATACTGCAAAATTAAAAATATCTTTTATGGACAAAGTACATCTTGCGAGAGAACTCAATATCAATCCGATTACGCTTGATGATTTACTGGATGCGTTTGTTTCTCCGACAAGAGACGTTAGAGATGAATACCCTCAACCTTTATTGAAGAGTGAACTGCTGAAGCTTGAAGATTTGAGACCTGGAATGGAACTTCAAGGAACGGTTAGAAATGTTGTTGATTTTGGCGCATTTGTGGACTGTGGAATAAAAGAAGATGGGTTGGTACACATTTCTAAACTGAGTAAAAAATACATTAAACATCCACTCGAAGTGGTTAGTGTTGGTGACATTGTTAAGGTTTGGGTTCTTAATGCAGACTTACAAAGAAAGAGACTGCAACTTACTATGCTTGATCCACGGGAAGGAAATAATTCCTAAAAGTAAGAAGGTGATTGATAAATGAGATATGATTTCTTTATCGCTACACTGTATTTCAGTATGGCTTCTTTTTTGATTTTTGCGGCTGTTTATATTTTTACACGTAGAGAATTATTGATTGGTATTAAAATAGTCGGTTTATTGGCTGTCGCTAACGTTTTCTACTTAATAGGACATGCAGCCGTAATCTTAAGTGATCAAGAAATTTATATTATAATTTATTATCATATCTATGCTTGGGGGCTAATTTTTATACCCGTATTCTGGAATCTAGTATCTTCGCAACAAAAAAACAAATCGGTAAAAATCAAAAAACGAGGACTGGCGATTCTATTCATCATTCCCGCAATCGCTCTAATATCAGAATTAATCTTTCCGTGGAATGTCGTATCTGAAGATTTGGGATTCATTCAATCTCTGTTTTTTACAGGGTATGAAATCATTCTAGAAGCCAATATTTCTTCCGGTTTTGTTGGAATCATATTTACAAAGGGAATTGTTTTTTATATCTTGATTTCTTTTAATATAATCATGTATTTCCTTTCGGCTAGGAATTATTACATCTCGTATCAGAAGAAACAGATGTCATCTAAAACTAACGCTTATCTAATGGTGTTGACTTCTTTGCTCTTTGCCACACTCTCTGGATTTGGATTTTGGAGATCTGAGACAGTTTTAATCGATTTTTCTCCGATACTCACCAGTATTGCGGTCTTAATTGCCTTCTATGCATTATTTAAGTTTGAGTTATTTGATTTGACTCCTCTAGCGTATAGGCAAGTGTATGAAGAAGCTACATCCCCGGTCTTTATTCTCGACAAAGATCGATTTGTACTATCCATGAATGATTCAGCAAGAAATCTATATCAATTCAAGTTCAACATTCGAGATCCCTTTAGTATTGAAGCGGTATATGATAACAATACACCATTTGTCAAAAACCTATTTCATGATAAAAACAAGGAGATTGTTTTTACTAAAGGCGGAAAAAAAACATATTACTCTGTAGTTGTTGAAGAATTATATCGAAGCGGAAAGTTGAAAGGTTATTTGTTGACATATCAAGACATCACTGCTCACAAAATGGAAATGATGAAAATGGAATATATGGCAACTTATGACGATTTAACTAAAATATATAATCGAAGAATCTTTTATGTTCGAGCAACAGAAGATTTCGATGAAGCTGTTATTAACAAGACTCCGATTTCATTTATCATATTTGATTTGGACGATTTCAAGGATATCAATGACATTTATGGTCATCTTGCGGGAGATTATATTCTCGCAGAAATGGCGACTACAATTTCAAAAGAACTGGATGGCAATATTCTTTTTGCCCGATATGGTGGCGAAGAGTTCGTCATGTCTATAAAAGGGGCGAGCCCAGAAGAAGCTTATGAAGTTGCAAATAGAATTCGAAAACTTTTAGAGAAACACTCATTTGTCTATGAAAAACATAAAATTAAGGTTACCGCCAGTTTCGGAGTGAGCGGAACCAGCAAGCAGATTACAAAGTCATTTGAACAATTTTTGAAGGAAGCCGATGAAGCTTTATATGTTTCTAAGAATAATGGAAAAAATCAAGTGTCAATAAAAGAATGACAAAAAAAAGTAGCTCGACTACTTTTTTTTGTATGTTTGTAATATAATAGGTCTATAATGTGAGTCATAAAAAGGAGGAAAATTTATGGCAAAATTAAAATTTGGTTACGGGTGGTTATTAAAATGGATTCTGGCAGCGATCTTGATTGCTGCAGGGATTTTGATGAGGATTTACGATGAAACAGTTGTGTATGCTGTCACTGGAATTGCGATTATTATTTTTTCCGCTTTAAGAGTAGTACCTTTATTGAAAACCTTGAAGAAAGAAGTGCTTCGAACTATCAACTTGTTCGAAATTGTATTTGACATCATTGTTGGTGGATTTATGCTATTTGTTGTATTCTCAGGAAAAGTAGCACCTAATTCAACTTCGAATTTGTGGACCGACTTGTATGGATACCTATTAGCATTCTTCTTCTTTGTAAGAGGATTGATTTACTTTGTTTCGCTCTATTATTTTGGAGAGAAATCAGAGCCAATCAAATTCTGGTTCCATTTTATTTGCGTCTTGTTGGCACCATCCATTTTGGTGTTAACCATTATGGGCGTAGACATTATTCATTTCCTAGGATGGCTTGTTCTATTTATCTCTGTAGGCGGAGGTTTATACTTAGGTTATGATGGATATGGTGGATACAGAAAATATAGAGAATCTTCCAAAGCTTTAAACGAAGGAAAGAAAGACACAGCAACACCAAAAGTAGAGAAAGAATTGCCTAAACAACAGCCTGAAGAGGAAAAGCAAGAAGAGACTTACGTCAATTAAAAAAATATTGACAGTTAGCCTAAAATAGTATATCATAAAATGGCTAACTGCTTTACGGAGTAATACTCAAGAGGCCGAAGAGGCGCCCCTGCTAAGGGCGTAGGTCGGGGAACCGGCGCGAGAGTTCGAATCTCTCTTACTCCGCCAGTAAAAAGGTCGAGGCGATTAACACCTTAATCGCCTTTTCTTTAAGAAACACATTCGGAGAAGTACCCAAGTGGCTGAAGGGGCTGGCTTGGAAAGCTAGTAGATCGTTAACCCGGTGCAGGGGTTCAAATCCCCTCTTCTCCGCCAGTGAAAAGTAAGGTTTATTTCTGAAAAGAAGTAAACTTTTTTTGTTGTCTCGGTAGAGACTAAGAAATGATTTTTAAACCCTAAAAAAAATCGACTCTTTGGTCGATTCTTTATCAGAAAAGCTCTTTGATTTTTTTACATACCTTTGCACTTGTCTCTTCATCCATCATTGAAGGAATTGAAGAGACAATATTCTCATAAACAGATTTGGATATTCTCTCTCGAATATGATTGACTCTAGAGGGAGACATTGAGAGTTCATCTACTCCAAGCCCGAGCAAGAATATGGATGCATTTTCATCCCCTGCAATTTCACCGCATACTCCGACCCACTTATTTTCATTATGCGCACAAGTGACTACACTACGTATTAAACGAATTATAGCGGGGTGACAAGGCTCATATAAATATGAAACATTCTCATTCATGCGGTCTGCAGCAAAAGTATATTGAATTAAGTCGTTTGTACCGATACTGAAGAAGTCTACCTCTTTTGCGAACAAATCAGCCATTAAAGCCGCCGCGGGAACTTCAATCATCATTCCAACTTCATATTTATTTAAAGAAATGTTTTCGTTTAACAATTCTTGCTTAGCTTCCTCGAGTAATGATTTAGCTGCTTTTAGTTCATCGATAGTAGATATCATAGGAAATAAAATGCAAAGTTGACCATAAACTGACGATCTCAACAAAGCTCTTAATTGTGTTTTGAAGAGTTTTGGTTCACCTAATAGAAATCTGGTAGATCGATATCCTAAAAATGGATTGAGTTCTTTTACAAAGGGTATGGATTGTACTTCTTTATCCGCGCCTACATCAAGTGTTCTTATGACAACTTTCTGATTTGGAAACGATTGAAGAGCAATTTTATAAGCCTCTAGTTGTTCATCTTCGGTAGGAAGAAGTTGGCTTTTCATGTATAAAAATTCTGTTCGGTATAAACCAATACCTTCGGCTCCGCATTGTTGAGCTTTTTTGATATCTTCCGGTGTCAAAATATTTGCGGCCAATTGAATGTGATGGTGATCCTTAGTCTGTGTTTTTTTCTTAGTAGATTGTTTGGTTATTTTAACTGAATCTAGCCAGATGTCTCTCTTTTTGGTATATAAGTCTAATTGATCATCTGTTGGGGACAAAATGATTTGCCCCAAAAAACCATCGACTATCATTATCTGGTTATTTAATACAGAAGTATATAGTTCTTTGACTCCAAAAACGCCTGGAATATTCATACTTCTCATCATGATAGCGCTATGAGATGTTTTTCCTCCGGATTCAGTGACAATGCCTTTTGCGAAACGTTTGTCAAGTGAGGCAATGATGCTTGGTGGCAAATGATGTGCAACAACAATCACTTCTTCAGTGATTTCACCCGAAATAGAAAGAGGCGTCTTCATTAAGTGTGACAAGACTCTAGTACAAACGTCACGAATATCAGCTACTCTTTCCTTTAGATATTCATTGTCAACATTTTCTAACTGGATAGCGAATTTTTCTGTCACATCAAGGTAATTTTTCTCTATGCATAAGTGATTTGCTTTTAGAGCCTCAAGGGTAAGGTTGTAGGTCTCTGGGTCTTCAAGGATTTGTAAATGTGAATCAATTATTTTAGCGTGCTCCAAATCAATTTCATGCAATGTTCGATTCCTCAAATCAATGAGGTCTGATTTCGCAGATGCAATTGCTTGCTGGAACCTTTTTATTTCAGTTTCAACTGAATCGACCCTCTGCGAAAATATGTTATAATGAGGGCCTTCCCATTTATGAACTTTTTGAATGGCATAGCCATTGCTGACGGGTATTCCTTGAATGATCATGGTGACCCTCCTTTTTGATAGTTTCTTCATTCATATAGTACTCCTATTTGATGATTTTCACAAGAAAAAAATGAGGAAGATTTGGCTTTCTCATTTTTTCTTGTAGTTCATTCTATATGTTTTCTATACCTAAGTATATGTGCATTGATTTATTTAAAAAGAGAGCTAATCCTTCTTGATGTTGATCGTAATGAACTTTAAATCTTTCGTCTTGTACATACATATCTACAAGTGCAAGATGTGCCTCTTTTGAATAACTTGGCCAAAAGTGCATCAGCCAATTTTTATGTCGTTCACAAGCATCTTGGGCGGGTTTTGAAGCGGGGTTAGAAAGTGCATAGCCTTCTATCAGTAATTGTATGATTTCTCTTTCAAGTTTGTTTGCATCGTCAAAGTCTTCTTTGGTCATTTTTGATACTTTCTGTTGAGACTTATGATATATCTCTTTCCCCCATTTTTCTTCAACTTCTCTACCATACTGATGATCGTTTTTTTCAATCATTTCCTTTTTCATATGTTTAAATTTTTCATGATCTGACATCGTTTTCTTCTCCTTTATTCAAAGTGTTTTAGGAATTGGTCCTTATGGTTGATAAATTGCTTCAAGAGTTGAATGCTTTCGATCTCTTCATATTTTATTTCTATCAATTGCTGATTTTTTATTTCAATAATTTGTGCATGTGGTATGGCGGAAAGTATGGGAGAATGTGTTGCTATGATAAACTGACAGTCCTGTTTCACTCCATCAAGAATGAGGGCTAGAAGTGTTAATTGGTTTTGAACGGAGAGGGGAGTTTCAGGTTCGTCGAGAAGATAAAGTTGACCTGGTCTTAACCTTGAAGTAAAGAAATCAAGATAACTTTCACCGTGTGACGATTTGGATAAATCATGTTTATACATGCCATTCAATTCTCCGATAGTTCTTTTAAACGGAGTAGACGCCATTTGCTGTGCAAAATCAGAGGAGTTTCTATATTCTTTTTCGACTCTTTTTAGCTCTTCCTCAGCTAAGGTTTTTTCTTTGTTTATATACTCTAGATAGGTGATAAACTTTGACGACTCGAAAAAGAATCCCTTAGGCTTTGAGAGATGATAAGATACATTTACAGAGGTTACGTCAATTTTATCTTTCTTAATAAAATCATTCATTTCAATTTCATACAGACCAAGTTTCTGTTGTACAGTCTTCATCAATGACGATTTTCCGGTTCCGTTATCTCCGACTAAAATTAATACCGGTTTATGAATTGTGACGTGAATCGGTTTTTGAAATATTGGAAGAAAGAATGGGAATCCATTATCAGGATTAGGATCAATGTTGATTTGGGTTATAAGCATCTTCTTCACCGGCCTTCTAGATTATTATAACATACAATCATTCTGCCCTTCTTACTTGATTAAAACACGATAAAGAAATATAATACCCTTAGAGTTTGCGAGGAAAAAATATGAGAAAAGAAAAATCATGTGGCGCGGTTGTGTACACAAAAGAATCAAATTTACTTAAGTTTCTCTTGATTAAGATGAATCAAGGACACTGGTCTTTTCCGAAAGGACATATGGATTCAGGTGAAACAGAGCTTGAAACTGCATTGAGGGAAATAAAAGAGGAGACAAATTTAGATTGCGTCATCGATACAGATTTTAGAGAGGTCATTACTTATTCTCCCTATCCAAACGTCATTAAAGATGTCGTATTTTTTGTTGGAGAAACTTTTTCTCCAAAATTAAAGGTTCAAACCGAAGAATTATCTCAAGCCGCGTTTTTTACGGAAGAAGAAGCATTTAATCTGATTACATATCAAACAGACAAAGCTATTTTTGAACTTGCGGTACAATACTTGAAAGTTCACAACAAAGAGGTTCAACTTTGAAAATCTCAGATAAGATTTTAGCTTTTTTTGATGGGCACAAACGAGATCTTCCTTGGCGAAACAACCCTACTCCTTACAAAACTTTGGTCTCAGAAATCATGTTGCAACAAACTAGGGTTGATACCGTCATTCCATATTTTAACCGTTTTATGAAGGAACTACCAACGATTTCATCTTTAGCAAAAGCAGATGACGAATTGCTCTATAAGCTCTGGCAAGGGTTAGGATATTATAATCGTGCTAAAAATCTAAAAAAAGCCGCTATCATCATTATGGAGAAGCATGGTGGAATCATTCCCAATACGATTTCCGAGCTCGAGTCACTTCCTGGAATAGGGCCTTACACTGCAGGGGCAATTGGAGCGATTGCTTTTCAAATCAACACTGTAGCCATTGATGGAAATGTATTGAGAGTATTTTCTCGTTATTTTGGTATTACGGATGACATACGGCTTGAATCAACCAAGAATGTCATTAAATCTCGTTTAGAAGGAATCTATCCGGCAAATCGACTGAATGATTTTACTGAAGCTTTAATGGAAATTGGAGCGATTGTTTGTCTCCCAAATGGAAAACCGTTATGTGATACTTGTCCTTTGTCAAATGCATGCTTTGCATACAGCAATAAAATGATTGATGTTATTCCTTTGAAATCAAAATTGGTACATCGAAGAAAAGAGTTAAAAACCGTGCTATTCATTAAGAAAGAGGATAGAGTTTTGATTTTGAAGCGCCCCAGAACCGGCATTCTTTCTAATCTATGGGAACTACCGAATATCGAAGGTCATCTATCAAAAGAAGAAGTTCTTCTTTGGTTAAGTCAGAACGGTTTACCCGCATCGAGAGTATTATCCGGAATAAATTTTGTGCATATATTTACACATATAGAATGGAACATGAAGTCTTATGTTGTTCAGATTGATCAAATTCCTTTCCATATGGAAAATGATTTTATAGAGATAACAGAGATTGAAAAAAAATATTCTGTTCCAACAGCTTTCTTACCGTTTTTTAACCAATTCAAATAGATGATTTGTTTCATTACTTACAAACAAATTGTCTATTTTTTCTTTCTGTTCGATTCTCTCCAACTGGGTGTTGACAACGCTTACACGACTTTGATATAATGGGAGTAACTTGATACACACAGAGGCGCAAAATATTGGTATTTTATCGATGATAATGAGATGAACCTCAGATGCGATAAAAAAAGGAATATTTTGCCGAAAGAGATGATTCGTTCATAGTCATCTGCTTGGTACTTGAGTCAATGCTCAATTACTGCCATTTGAGATGGAGAGCTGTTATATTTCATATATAATGGCTTTTTTTTATGGAGGAGAAAGATAAATGAGTAAGTCTATTCATGAAATATCCATAGGAGACTATGAGACATTCACTAAGAAATTTACTGAGGATGACACTGAGAAGTACGCGAATCTCACACAAGATTTTAATCCCGCGCACATGGACGAGGATTATGCTTCAAAAACGATGTTTAAAAAAAGAATTGTCCATGGAATGTTGGTTTCTAGCATGTTTTCAACAATCTTCGGTATGAAATTTCCCGGAGTTGGTAGTATTTACACAAAGCAGTCGCTTAAATTCAAAAAACCCGTTTATTTTGGAGATGAAATTACCGCTAAAGTGACAGTCTCTGAAATTATTATCGAACGGAATAGGGTTATTTTTGAATGTGTTTCAATCAATCAATTAGGAGAAACAGTAATCGAAGGACAGGCTGAAATTATGCCTCCAAGAGAATAGAGGGATAGAATGCATAAGAGAATAGACAAGGAAAAGTTCATTTCACTAATCAAAGATGGAATGACTTTGATGGTTGGAGGGTTCTTAACGAACGGAACTCCGGAAACATTAATAGACTGGACGCTTGAAAGTAGCAAGAGTAACTTAACCATTATTTGTAATGATGGTGGATACCCTGATAAAGGGGTTGGAAAATTAATTCAAGCAGGAAGAGTTTCGAAGTTAATCGCTTCTCACATAGGAACAAATCCAACTGCCGGAGAACTGATGCAATCAAATCAAATGGAAGTGATACTTGTTCCTCAAGGCACTTTGGCGGAACAAATAAGAGCTGGCGGAGCAGGACTCGGTGGAATTCTTACTGAAACCGGTAAGGGAACCGTAGTTGAATTGAATAAAAAACTGATTGAAGTTAAAGGAATAACATATTTGCTTGAAGAACCTCTTAAAGCCGACATTGCGTTAATAGGCGGCGCTATAACTGACAAATATGGCAATCTAAGATACGTTGCAACGACAAGAAATTTCAATCCAATCATGGCATTAGCAGCAACAACAGTCGTTGCAGAAGTATATGAAATTAAAGATTTTTTGGATCCGGAAATAATCATTACACCGCATCCTTTGGTAGATTATATTGTTGTAGGTGAAAATCATGGATGAAAAACAAGTAATTGCGTCGAGAGTCGCACTTGAATTAAAACCAGGCAATCTGGTGAATCTCGGAATCGGAATTCCTTCCATGGTTTCTGAATATGTCAATAAAGACCAAGAAATTACTTTCCAAGCAGAAAACGGCATTATTGGGCTTGGGCCTTATTTAACCGAAGACACTTTGACTGTGAACGCTTCTGGGCTTAAAGCATCTATTGCGGAGGGGGGAGCATTCATCGATTCATTAACCTCTTTTTCCTTAATTAGAGGTGGACATATTGATGTTACGGTTTTAGGGGCACTTGAAGTAGATGAAGATGGTTCAATTGCTTCATGGATCATTCCGGGGAAAAAAGTCCCCGGTATGGGTGGTGCAATGGATCTTGTGATGGGATCAAAAAAAGTAATCATCGCAATGACTCATTCAAATCGCGGAAAAGCCAAAATTGTCAAAAAATGTTCTTTACCTCTTACGGCGTTCAAACAAGCAAATTTAATTGTAACTGAAATGTGCGTCATTGAAGTATGTGAGGAGGGGCTTCATCTAAGAGAAGTTCATCCAGAATTTTCAGTTGAAGACGTGATACATGCAACAGATGCAGAGTTGATAATAAATGAAGTCTTACCAATGAAAGGAATCTAAAATGAAAACAATTTTGAAACAAAGAATGTCCTTACAAGATGCTCATTATGGTGGTGAACTTGTGGACGGAGCCCGGATTATGGGTTTGTTCGGAGATGCAGCTACTGAACTTTTGATAATGAATGACGGTGATGAAGGTCTTTTCAGGTCTTATGACCAAGTTGATTTTTTAGCGCCTGTATTTGCAGGCGATTTCGTTGAAGTACACGCAGAAATAATTTCTACAGGAAACACTTCAAGAAAGATGACATTTGAATGCTACAAAGTCATTGAAACTCGTAAAGATATTTCTCCGAGTAGCGCGGATGTTTTGAAACAAAAGATTCTTGTTGCCTCAGCTACAGGAACTTGTATAGTTCAAAAACATCTTCAGAGAAAATCATGAATCCATGCATTATAACTTGCGCCATTACGGGGGCGGAAGTAACAAAAGAACAAAATCCAGCAGTTCCTTACACTGCCGAAGAAGTTGCAAAAGAAGCATATCTTGCAATGCAAGAGGGAGCATCAATCATCCATCTTCACGCTCGCTTTGATGATGGTACTCCTACTCAAGATCAAAATAGATTCAAAGAATTGATGGATGCCATCAAGCAAAAATGTGGTGATGTTATTATCCAAGTTTCAACCGGAGGAGCACTCGGAATGTCCAGGACCGAGAGGGGACAAGTTCTTGATTTGTCTGTTGAAATGGCAACACTTGATTGTGGAACCGTCAACTTTGGTGGGGATGATTATTTCGTTAACACTGTAAATGATATTACTTATTTTGCAAATAGGATGAACGATTGTGGAGTTAAATACGAACTTGAATGCTTCGAAAAAGGGCATGTAGATACTGCTTTAAAGCTTAATAGACAAGGAATTATCAAAGCGCCTATGCATTTCAGTTTTGTTCTCGGAGTACCCGGAGGAATGACTGGAGAAGAACGAGATTTTATGTTTTTGAAAGATAGCATACCCTCTGATTCTACATTTAGTGTAGCGGGAGTTGGAAGATACGAATTTCCTTTGGCGAAATTATCGATTCAACACGGCGGACATGTCAGGGTAGGACTTGAGGATAATCTATATCTTGAAAAAGGCGTTTTGGCTTCATCAAACAAAGATTTGGTTAGAAAAGTGAAAATGATGATTATTGAAAATGGTCGTTCAGTTGCGACTGTTAAAGAAACTAGACAAATACTAGGAATGAGGGAATAATTATGAATAAACCATCCATTTACGGAATCCATAGAGTACTAAAACCGCAAGGTGTTTTGCCACAAGCTGCTTCCAAAATTGACAACACAATGATTTGTGGAGAAAACGAAATTTTAGTTCAAGTTGAAAGGCTAAATATTGATTCAGCATCCTTTACTCAAATAAAGAATGCTACTGCTGGAGATTTCGATAAAATGAAAGAGATGATTCAAGGAATTGTCTCAGAAAAAGGGAAGATGCAAAATCCAGTGACAGGAAGCGGAGGAATGTTTCTTGGAACTGTCAAAGAAATTGGAAAAGATTTGAATATTGATTTGAAACCAGGAGACAAAATAGCTTCTTTGGTTTCATTATCCCTAACACCTTTAAAGATTGAAAAAATCATCAGCATTGATTTACATAAAGATCAAGTTGATATCGTCGGTGAAGCCATTCTTTTCGAAAGCGGAATCTACGCAAAGATTCCAAGCGATTTACCGGAAAACTTGGTTTTATCAGCTCTTGATGTTGCTGGAGCACCAGCTCAAGTCAAGAACTTAGTCAAAGAAAATGATACCGTATTGATTCTTGGAGCTTCAGGAAAAAGCGGTACTTTATGTGCCTATCAATCTAGAATCAATGCAGGAAATAAGGGATTTGTTATAGGAATCATTCATAGTCAATCGCATTATGAAGAGATGGAATCTCTTGGCATATTCGACAAAATTATTGTTGCAGACGCAAGAAATCCTATAGAGGTTCTCGAGAAGGTATTAAATGCAACAGGTGGGAAATTGGTTGATGTCACCATCAACGTTGTCAATGTAGAAAATACAGAAATGTCATCCATTCTTCCGACAAAAGATTCCGGCATCGTTTATTTCTTTTCTATGGCTACCTCTTTCACAAAGGCTGCCTTAGGAGCGGAAGGAATCGGAAAAGAATGTACCATGGTAATTGGAAACGGATATACGAAAGGCCATGCAGAATTGACACTAAATCTTTTAAGAGAATCTAAAATTCTATTTGATTTGTTCCAAAAACGTTACGGAAAAGAGGAATAATTATGATTGAACTCAATTCGAGTTACTTGAAAAGAAAAGAAAAATACTTTCCAAACGTATCTGATGAAGATTGGAATAATTGGCATTGGCAAGTTAAAAATAGAATTACAAGTGTTGAGATGCTAAACAAATTTATTCCTCTTTCAGATAAAGAAAAAGAAGAGATTGAGACTGTTCTTACTAGATTTAGAATGGCCATCACGCCGTATTATTTAACCCTAATTGATCCAGAAAATCCACATTGCCCTATTAGACAACAAGCGATTCCTTCGCATAGCGAATTACATATCAGTGAGAATGACCTGCTTGATCCACTTGCAGAAGATACGGACTCTCCGGTTCCAGGACTCACTCATAGGTATCCTGATCGTGTTCTATTCTTAATTACTGATATGTGCAGTGTCTATTGCCGTCATTGTACAAGAAGACGTTTTGCTGGACAAAAAGATCACATGGCCCCAAGAGAAAGAATTGACAAAGCGATAGAATACATAAAAAACACCAAAGCGATTCGAGATGTATTGTTATCTGGTGGAGATGCACTTCTAATGAGCAATGATTTACTCGAGGATATCATAAAGAGACTTCGAGAGATTGATCACGTTGAGATTATTAGAATTGGCACTAGAACTCCTGTCGTAATGCCTCAAAGGATTACAGACGAGTTCGTATCGATGCTAAAAAAATACCATCCCATATGGTTGAACACGCATTTCAATCATTATGACGAAATCACTCCAGAAAGCAAACATGCAATTGATTTGCTTGCGGATGCAGGAATTCCGCTTGGTAACCAAAGTGTATTGCTGAAAGGCGTTAATGACTGCCTTCACGTAATGAGAAAACTTGTTACTCGTTTAGCTCAAATTAGAGTAAGACCTTATTACATCTATCAATGTGATCTTTCTTTAGGAATTGAACATTTTAGAACACCGATTTCAAAAGGAATTGAAATCATTGAAGGATTAAGAGGTCATGTTAGTGGTTTTTGTGTTCCGACATATGTTGTGGATGCACCAGGCGGAGGAGGGAAAATTCCTTTGATGCCTAATTACATTGTATCTATGTCTCCAAATAGAATGGTCCTTCGCAATTATGAAGGTGTGATTACAAGTTATACCGAACCTGAAAAATATGATAACGTATGTCATTGTAAAGACTGCGAAAACGAAGAATACAAGGGCGTTTCGGGATTACTGCATGGTGACAGAATTTCTATCGAACCAGCCGCTATGGAAAGAAGGCAAAGACGATTAAAGAATTAGTAAGAATTACAAAAGACTATAAGGTTATCAGCATTATTGGAAACGCCAAGAATGCTGGAAAAACAACGGTCTTGAATCATTTGATTGAAGAATTTAAGCATCATACTCTAGCCATTACTTCGATAGGGTTGGACGGAGAAGAGTTAGATCAAATTACTTTTCTTCCAAAACCAAGAATCAGCGTATTTCCAGGGATGCTGGTATTAACTGCATTAAGCACGCTGAAAATGGCCTTTTTTGAGTATGAGATTCTAAAAAAGATACCCGTCTTCACTTCTCTAGGTCAAATGGTTTTAATTCGTGCCAATTCAGAAGGTAAAGTACTTTTAGCAGGACCTTCAAGCGTTTATGATATGATTGTTTCGTTACGATATCTTGAACTATATCTTCCGGAGCATTTGCTGATTGACGGTGCTTTTTCGAGACAATCAAGTGCAAATGTGGCAGATGCAATCATTTATTGTGTCGGTGGAGGATACTCTCATGATTTAGATAAGATTATAGATCACGCAACTCAGATGAGTATTTTGTTCGGACTAGAAAGTGCCGGAGAAAAATATGATTTTTTGAAAGAAGAAAAGCAAATCGCATATTTTACAAGCGACCAGGTAATGCATCCATTATCGGCAACATCACTTCTTGACGAACATAAACTCTTTGATGCCTTTCCTGAAAATACAACAAGTGTTTTTATTCCCTACGCACTATCCGATGAATTCGCGAAAGAGTGGATAAAAAGGAAGAACAATAGCTCGTTTCGACTGATTTTAAAATCACCTTCTTCGATATTAGTTAAGGATTCAACAATGAAGCAATTAGTTAAATATAGAAACGACATTACTGTATTATATCCATATAATGTTGTCGCGATATGTATTAATCCAACTTCTCCATATCGAGCAGCTTTCGATGGAGAAATGATGAATTTGAAATTGAAAGAACATATTCAACTGCCTATATTGAATGTTTTGGAAGAAGGTGAATGACTTGGAAAGCAAATTAAAACTCAATCAATCTCTGATTGAAGAATGTAGAACCCTTGCGAAAAAAATAACAGATGAAGTAGAAAAAGAAATCAAAACAAGATCAACCGTGACTGTAGAACGAACGGTATTGAGATTATTGGGAGTCGATGGTGTCAATCAATTCGATGAACCTCTACCCAATCAAATGGTGGATGAAGTTGTTGAAAAAGGCGATATATCTAAAGGTATTTCTATCTATATTGCAAGTGCCTTATATCATTCTGGTTTATCATTGGAACAATTAATTAATAACTACAATCATTCTGATAATTGTTTGACAAAGTATCCTCTTATTAAAACGAATAAAGCCAAAGAAATATTACAGCCTTATATAAAGGCTTCTTTTGAACGTATCCTTGAAAATAGAAAAACACGGAATAAGCTTTTCGAACGATATGGAAAGAATCCTACTGATCTATATGTTATCGTAGCGACAGGAAATATTTACGAGGACGTTGTTCAAGCCAAAGCTGCAGCAAAGGCAGGGGCCGACATCATTGCGGTCATTCGTTCAACTGGACAGTCTCTTTTGGATTATGTACCATATGGCGCAACAACCGAAGGATTTGGCGGTACATTTGCGACACAAGAAAATTTCAAGATTATGAGAAAAGCACTTGATGAAGTTGGCTTGGAAGAAAAAAGATATATCAAATTAGTCAACTATGCATCGGGGTTATGCATGCCAGAAATCGCCGCAATGGCAGCTATTGAAAGACTTGACGTTCTTTTAAATGACAGCATGTATGGAATCATATTCCGAGACATCAATATGCAAAGAACTTTCATCGATCAACACTTTTCTAGAATGATTAATGCATTTGCGGGTATCATCATCAATACAGGTGAAGATAATTATTTAACTACAAGCGATGCTTATAGTGAAGCTCATACCGTGCTTGCAAGTCAATTTATTAATGAGGAGTTTGCTTATAGAGCTCATCTAAAAGAAGAACTGATGGGTCTTGGACATGCGTTTGAAATAGATCCAGAAATTGAGGACAGCTTCCTATATGAAGTTGCGCAAGCCCAGATGGCAAGAGAAATTTTTCCTAATGCGCCATTAAAATATATGCCTCCAACAAAACATATCTCTGGCAATGTGTTTAAAGCATATGAACAGAATACATTGTTTAATATCGCAACTCAATTAACCGGACAATCGATTCATCTTCTTGGGATGATGACAGAAGCAATTCATACGCCTTTTCTTGCGGATCGATTCCTTGCGATTTCAAATGCCAAGATGATCCAAAAATCGATGGCTTCAATCCGTGAAGAATTTCTATTCAAACAAGATGGAATCATTCAAAAAAGAGCATCTGAAGTCTTAGAAAAGGCAAATCAACTTTTGTCACAAATCGCATCCACTTCTCTATTCGATGCACTTGAGAATGGCATTTTTGCCGGTGTAAAAAGACCATTTTCAGGCGGAAAAGGTCTGGATGGAGTTTTTCTGAAATCATCTGATTACATCAATGTGGTCAGTGATGCCCTGGAGGTGAGATTCAATGAAAATTAGACCTTACGGGGATACTTCACACGATGGCAAAGTTCAACTATCATTTACATTGCCTGTTTCTTCAAACGGGCTCGGAATAAGCGCTGCCAAGGAACTCGCAAAGAAAATGGGTCTTGTTAATCCTCAAGTCGTCCATATGGAAGACATTCACGAAGGATATTGCTTTTTTGTTGTCTATGGAAGTGTTCCTTATGAAATTGAAACGGATTTATTAAAAAACGAAGAAATCGAAAATGTTTCTCTTTCCAAAGAAGACATCGAAGCTTTAATAGAAAGAAACTTTAACCGAGAACTTGTATTTGTTGGCGCATCAACCGGAAGTGATGCTCATACCGTTGGAATTGACGCGATAATGAACATGAAGGGTTTTGCAGGGCATTATGGCTTGGAACGGTATAAAGGAATAAGAGCTTATAATCTAGGTTCTCAAGTGGAAAACGAAGAATTTGTTCGCTTTGCTAGAAAAGTAAAAGCCGATGTTTTGTTGGTCAGCCAAACAGTGACTCAAAAAGACGTCCATATTAAGAATTTGATTCATCTTGTGGAACTTCTCGAAGCGGAAAATATGAGGAAAGATGTTATACTGATAGCGGGTGGAGCAAGAATCACAAACGAGTTAGCAAAAGAGCTTGGGTATGATGCTGGATTTGGTCCGAAAAAGTACGCTGAAGATGTTGCTGCATATGCAGTAGAACGTTTGATTGAAAAAAACAAATAATCATTTTTAGGAGGAATTATATGCCTATCACTGAAGTGAATCAAATCTCCACAAAAACAGGAGATAAAGGACAATCCAAGAATTTTGTGAATGAGACGTTCGGAAAAGACGATCTCTTGTTTGAAGTGCTTGGAACAATGGATGAACTATCTTCATTCATTGGATTATCTTATCATTATGTGAAAAAAGAAGAACTTTTGATTATTCAAAGAACCATTCAAGAAATCAATACGATTGTCGCAACCAATCCAAATCACATATTATACAAAAAGATTAAGAAACTGACTGATGAACCAATTGAACAAATAGAAAGTAATATGGCCAATTTATTGAATTTATGTCCTTTGGAGCCGAAATTCTGTTTGCCTGGTAGCGATACTTCACTTGGCGGAGCGTATATTGACGTTGCCAGAAGCATCGCAAGAAAAGCAGAACGTACACTGGTAAGATTTGTTAAAGAGACCCAAAGAACAGATCTAACAACGACAATGAAATACATCAATAGGCTGAGCGATTATCTATTTGTCTTGGCAAGATACCTAAACGACAATCAGAAATAAATAATCGATTTTTTGCCGTAAAAAAGCCAAAAAGCAGAATTAGTGTAAAACAGAAATTAACCTTTGAATCTTCGTTTTCAGTATGTTATAATGTTTGTGTAAAAACGCTTACAAGACTAAAGGAGACTACTTTGAAATCAATCGTAATTGGCGTTATCGGTTCCGACGTGCATGCCGTTGGAAATAAAATCATTGAGTACACCTTAGAAAATGCTGGATATAATGTTGTTAATATAGGCGTCCTCTCTTCCCAAGAAGACTTTATTAATGCGGCCATAGAAACCAATGCTTCCCTTATTATGGTTTCAAGCCTATATGGTCATGGCGAACTTGATTGTCGCGGCATGAGAGATAAGTGCGTTGAAGCTGGAATTGAGAACATTTTACTTTATGTCGGGGGAAACATCGTAGTCGGAAAACAGAATTTTGATGAAGTCAAAAATCGTTTTACAAAAATGGGCTTCAACCGGGTTTATCCACCCGGTACTCCAATAGATCAAGCTTTGGGAGACATCCATCAAGACCTAGGAGAGTAAAATGAGTACTTACTTGCTTGTAGATTTCGGATCCACTTTTACCAAACTTACGGCAGTTGACACCGCTTTGCGTGATGTTATTGGGTCTTCTTCACATTTTACAACAGTGAGTGAAGACATTGCGATAGGGTATCACAAGGCATTGGATCAGCTTTATGAAAAAATGGGAAAAGTGATACAATTTGATCAAGTCATTGCCTGTTCATCGGCAGCTGGCGGCCTGAAAATGGCCGCTATTGGTCTAGTTGAGGAGCTTACTGTGGAAGCCGCGAAAAGAGTATGCCTTGGTGCTGGAGCCAAAGTTGACCTCATTTTTTCTCATCATTTGAATCATAAAGAAGTAGAAGAAATCATTCGTCAAAAGATAGATATCATATTACTTGCTGGTGGCGCAGACGGAGGGAATTCCGAATGTGTTCTTTTTAATGCAAAACTCCTTGGCGAAATGAAAATCAAAATTCCGATTGTATATGCCGGAAACAAATCATGCCAAGATGAAATTGAAGAGATATTCATTAAGTATGATTTGAATTATGTCATCTGTGACAATGTCATGCCAAAAATCAATGTATTGAATGTAAAATGTGCAAGAGAAAAAATTAGAGACATATTTTTAAAAAATATTATCGTCGCAAAAGGAATCAAGAAAATAGAAGAAGAAATCGATGAAATCCTTCTACCAACTCCCGAAGCCGTCTTGTTAGCTTCTGAATTGTTATCAAAGGGATATCTTCACGAAAAAGGGCTTGGAGACATTGTCGTAGTCGACATCGGAGGCGCGACAACGGATATGTATTCCATATGCAACGCATCCAATCGAAGTGATGTCATCATCCACGGAATGGAAGAACCCTTTGCGAAAAGAACCGTTGAAGGCGATTTAGGGATGCGTTATTCTGCGCCTGGAATCATCAAAGCATTAACAAAAGAAGAAATCCAATTTTTAGATAAAGAACACGGAGTGAACATTGTAGAAGAAGTCGCATTCAGATATCAAAATGTATCTTCTCTACCTGAGAACCCTCATGATGAGTTTATAGATCAATTACTTGCAGAAATGTGTGCCTATCGATCGATGCATCGTCACGTTGGAAGAATCGAACAGATTTTCACACCAATGGGTTTAGTATATAATCAAATTGGAAAAGACTTAAGCGAGGTCGAATATGTCATCGGAACCGGAGGGGTTGTCATACACTCAAACAATCCGATTTCAATTCTTTCAAAAACAACGAACATTCTTCATAAGCAACAAGAATTACGGCCTCAGCATCCACACTATTTGCTTGATAAAACCTATTTGCTAGCCGCTATGGGGTTGCTAAGTCAAAAAGATCCTTTGCTTGCATTGCAAATCATGAAAAAATATGTCATTTCTATCGAATAAAAAAAAGGAAAACGTATGGAACTTCAAAACAAGAAAATACCGCTTGAACAGTTTTTAAAAGAAAGAGAACAAGTGCTTTCCGATTGGAAAACCGGTTCTAGTCCTGAGCTCAATTTAGATCATGCTATTGCGTATTCTAAAAGCTTACCTGAGAGTAAAAATCTGGCACTGCTTTTGATGAAGGCGAAAAAAGAGAATAGGACATTGGTTCAACCCAGAGCCGGGGTGCCTGTCTTAGAACAACACATCAAATTATTACAACATCTCGAGAGCTGTGGGGCGGATGTTCTTCCATCCACAATCGACAGTTATACTAGACAGAATAGATACTTGGAAGCTGAAAAAGGAATTAAAGAAAGTGAAGAACTTGGAAGAGCACTTCTCAATGGATTTCCAGCAGTCAATCACGGAGTCGAGGGGTGTAAAAAAGTACAAGAATCTGTACACGCTCCTTTACAAGCGAGACACGGTACTCCAGATGCAAGATTACTTTCAGAAATTATTCTCGCATCAGGATGGACATCGAATGAAGGTGGGGGAATATCTTATAACATTCCCTATGCAAAAAGCGTTCCATTAGAAACTTCGATTCGAAATTGGCAATACTGTGATCGTTTGGTTGGATATTATGAAGAACACGGAGTACACATAAATAGAGAACCATTTGGACCCTTGACTGGAACTTTGGTTCCGCCGTCGATATCAAGCACTGTGGCTATTTGTGAGGCTTTGCTTGCTGCTGAACAAGGAGTCAAAAACATCACTGTTGGATATGGAATGGGTGGCAACATCGTTCAAGACGTTGCGGCGATTAGAACCTTGCAAATAATGACTGAACGATATCTAAAAGAAAAAGGATATCATGATGTTTTTGTTTCTACTGTATTCCATCAATGGATGGGAGGCTTCCCGGAAAATGAAGCTGAAGCAGCGGGATTGATTGCCTTCAGTTCAACGGTAGCCGCGCTCTCTAAAGCAACAAAAATGATTACGAAATCGCCACAGGAATCTGTTGGAATTCCGACAATGGAAGCCAATGGATATGGTGTCAAAGAATCTAAATACATCATCAATATGTTGCAAGATCAACAGATGGTAGATAGCGAAAAACTAAGAATTGAAATGAACCAGATTGAAGCGGAAGTCACCTGTTTGATGACTTGCATTTATGGAGCTGGAGAAGGCGATTTGGCAAAAGGTGTTGTAAGAGCTTTTGAACAAGGATTGATTGATGTACCTTTTGCACCTAGCAAATATAACGCTGGCAAAATATTACCAGCCAGAGATTTAGAAGGAAACATTCGAATTCTAGAATTTGGTCGCACTTGCTTTTCAGATGAAATCAAGGAATTTCATCGTAAAAAGATTCAAGAGCGAGCAGATTTTCAACATCGTCCTATCTCATTCCAAATGACGGTAGATGACGTCTATTCCGTTGGATTGGGTAAATTAATCGGTCACAAAAAATAAACTGGAGAATAACATGAAAATTAAAAAAGTATTATTAACAGAATCGTATACTGGTTTTTTCTTTGATGACCAACAAGCCATCAAGAATGGAGCACTCAATGATGGATTGTTCTATCTCGGCAAACCGGTTTTAGAAGGATTCACAGCCATTCGTCAGAAAGGCGAAGCAATCTCGATTCAAATTATCTTAGAAGACGGGACAGTAGGATACGGAGACTGTGCTGCAGTACAGTATTCTGGCATGGGCGGAAGAGACCCTTTGTTTTTAGCAAAAGATTACATTCCTTTTTTAGAAAAGGAAATTGTTCCTTTATTACTTAAAGAAGATTTAAAAGAGTTTAAGCCACTAGCAGAAAAATATGACAGAATTTTGGTTAATGGTACGCGTCTTCATACAGCTATTCGATACGGAATTACTCAAGCTATTTTAAGCGTAACAGCAAATCTATACAAAGTAACGATGGCTGAAATTGTCAGAAAAGAATATCATATCGAGGATTCGATTTATAAACCCGTTCCCGTTTTTACACAAAGTGGAGACGATCGTTACACCAACGTTGATAAGATGATTATGAAAGAAGCGGATGTACTTCCTCACGCTTTAATCAATAATGTTGATACAAAACTTGGCCGAAAAGGCGAAAAACTGATGGATTACATTAAATGGCTTCATGATCGGATATTGTCGCATAAAGTATCAGAAAACTATTCCCCGATCTTGCACATTGATGTATATGGAACAATCGGGATTGCGTTTGACAATGATATCAACAAAATGATTGATTATATGTTGATTCTTGAAAAGGTAGCATATCCTTTCATTCTAAGAATCGAAGGTCCAATCGACACCGGGCACAGAGAAACGACGATGTTATTTCTTAAAGATTTAACGGATAGATTGAATCAAGTAAAGTCCACCGTAGAAGTTGTAGCTGACGAGTGGTGTAATACACTTGAAGATGTCAAGTATTTTGCAGAAAACCAAGCCGGTCATATGCTTCAAATCAAAACACCGGATTTGGGTGGAGTAAACAATATTATTGAATCCATACTTTACTGTAATCAATACGGAGTAGGATCTTATTGCGGTGGAACATGCAATGAAACCAACATATCTGCTGAAGTTACAACGAATATTGCCATTGCATGCAGCGCAAAACAATGTCTTGCAAAACCCGGAATGGGTGTAGACGCAGGGTACATGATTGTTAAAAATGAAATGAACAGAGTACTCGCTAGAGCAAACAAATAGGAGGAATCATGATGAAAGGCACAGCAGGATCCAAAGAATCAAGCGACTGCATTATTACAGTCACGAAACAGGATCATCAAGAAATTTTGATTGACAGTGTTGTCGGTGCTTTTTTCCATGACCAAATCAAATTATTGATTATAAATACTTTGAAAGAATTAAAAGTTGAAAATGTAAAAGTTGAAGTCATCGACCGAGGAGCCTTGGATTCAACAATCAAAGCAAGGCTCATCACTGCAATTGAAAGGATGAACGCCTTATGATGAGAAGCCTGCTGTTTATACCAGGGAATTTACCTAATATGATTCAAAATGCCTATCTTTTTGATGCAGATGCGATTATATTCGATTTGGAAGACGCGGTTCTTCCAAGCGAAAAAGATAATGCGAGAAATTTAATAAGAGAATTTTTGTCGAAGAATTCAAACAAAAAAAACACTTTGAATTTTATTAGAATTAATGAAGTTGGAGGCGAATTCTATAAAGACGATTTGGAATTGATCGTCTCGGATAACATTGATGCAATCGTGTTGCCTAAAGCAAACGTTTCATCAGTACAAACTTTAGAAAGAGCTTTGTCAAACATTGAAAAATCAAAAGAATTACAAAAAATGATTCATATCATTCCAATCATAGAACAAGCCACTTCAATCTTACAAGTAGACCAAATTGCATCGCTTCCTCGAGTGATTGGTCTTATTTTAGGAGGCGAAGACTTAACCAAAGATGTGGAAGTTAAAAGAACGTCTGAAGGGAATGAACTCTTATACTCGAGGAGTAGAATCATAATGGCCTGTGCCGCTTATAAGATTACTTCTATCGATACTCCATATACCGACGTTTATGACGACTCGGGTTTTGAAAAGGATACTTTGAACGCTGCTGCCCTAGGGATGAAAGCAAAATGCGCAATTCATCCAAGACACATTGAATTTATCAATCAAGCATTTTCACCAACCAAAGAAGAAATCGAGCATGCCTACAAAGTGGTTGAAGCGAAAAAAAACGCTGAACTTGAAGGCAAAGGGTCTTTTACTGTTGATGGTAAAATGGTAGATAAACCTGTTGTGGAAAGAGCAATAAACGTTATTGAAAAAGCAAAGAAATTCAATTTGGTGAAAGACGATGAAGAATAGTCTAGGTCGGTTTGTTCCGGCAGAACATAAACCGTTTTTTTCCAGTGATGATTATAAAGATGATTCAAGGAAATGCGTTTCTAAAAAAACGAAATCAAAAAAAGTCGAATTTTTCTCTTCTTACGCAGAGGCATTCGACTATTTTAATTTAAAATCAGGGATGACTTTTTCCTTTCATCACCACTTAAGAAGTGGCGATGGAGTCATCAATGAAGTTGCTAAAGTCATTCAAGAAAAAAAACTAAAAGATATTCATATCGCACCTAGTTCTATTTTTGAAAGTTATACCGAACTCGTGCCTTGCATAGAGGGAGGAAACATTACTTTAATTCATACTTCTTATATGAATGGACCAGTTTCTACAGTGGTCCAAAAAGGACTCCTTCAAGGAGAACTTGTCATGCAGACACACGGAGGTAGAGCTCGATCCATCGAAAGTGGAGAACTTCACATCGACGTTGCGTTTCTTGCTACTCCAACAGTTGATAAACTTGGTAATGGATACGGAGCGTTTGGTAAAAGCGCGTGCGGAGTATTAGGATACGCAATAAGTGATCTTGAGTATGCAGACAAAGTTATTCTGGTTACTGACAATCTAGTGGATGCTTTGGACCAAATACATTTTTCCAAGAATTTTGTGGATGCAGTCATTGTGGTTGATAAAATTGGAAATCCAGAAGGAATTGTATCAGGAACCACAAAAATAACAAGAGACCCCGTGGGACTTAAAATAGCGAAAGACACTTCAATATTACTTGATAAGTTAGGTTTGATTAAAAACGGATTTTCAATGCAAACCGGTGCCGGAGGAACATCATTGGCGGTTGTGGATTATGTAAGATCTTTGATGAAGAAAAAAAATATTAAGGGCAGATTTGCCTCTGGTGGAATCACCTCATATTATGTAAAAATGTTAGAAGAAGGATTATTTGAGAATCTTTATGACGTTCAATGTTTTGATTTGGATGCAGTTCAATCGGTTCAGAAAAATTCAAATCACATTGCAATATCAGCTTCTAAATATGGAAACCCATTCGAGGACAGTCCAATTTGTGAACAATTAGATTTCGTCATTCTTGGCGCGACAGAAATAGATCTTGATTTTAATGTCAATGTAACTACCGATTCGTTTGGAAGAATCATTGGAGGAAGCGGAGGTCATAGTGATATTGCACATGGAGCTTTTTGCACTGTCATAGTCTCTCAGTTGATTAAATCTAGATTGCCTATTATCAAAGAAGAAGTACAAACAATATCTACACCTGGAGAAAATGTAGATGTCTTTGTATGCGAAAGAGGAATTGCGATTAATCCGATAAGAAAAGATTTGCTTGAATTATTGGCAAAGAAAAAGATTCCAACGCTTACCATGAAACAATTATTGGATGAAGCTCATTCAATAACTGGTATTCCAAACAAAATTCCAAGAAGTTCAAAAAGAATAGGACTCGTTGAATACCGTGATGGGTCCATTATCGATTCTTTGTATCAGGTCGAATCAAATGTCTGATATCTTAGTTGAGAGAGAGAAAAGATCAAATAAAATCAAGAAGTTATTAAATGATTTTCCAATAATCATATCATTAAAAGCGAACATTCCTGGGCAGGATAAAAACAGATTTCCTGCTCATCTCTTGGTTCGTCTTTTTTCTAATTTGATGAAATTTGAATATGAATGTTTAAGATCTCTGAACGAGTCAGCGGATGGACCGTTTTTGATTATCCCTTTAACTTCGGGAGACCCCATTCAAATTAAAGAGCAATGCATTCGAATTGAAGATGAAAATTCACTTGGAAGATTTGTTGATATTGACGTTTATTCACTGAGTCAAGAACATCATCGAATGACTCCAAGAAATTGTATTGTATGTCATGAGTTTGACTCTAGAATTTGCCAAAAATCTGAAAGGCACACTCCTGAAGAAGTAATCAAAGTAATTCAGGATAATACCATGAGTTACTTATTACAAGTCGTGAGTCAACTAATTCACGAGAGTGTTCTTTGTGAACTACATTTAGATCCAAAGTTTGGACTTGTTACGCCTACAAGTTCAGGAAGCCATTCCGATATGGATTATCGATTGATGTTGAAAGCAAAGGATGCCATTCTTCCTTATTTTATTCAAATGTTCGAAATCGGTGTTCTATCGAATAAATCACCTATCGAATTGATGAGAGACATTCGCGAGGTTGGCCTTCAAGCTGAAAGAGCGATGTTGAAAGCAACCGGTGGAGTCAATGCTTATAAAGGTTTGATTTTTAATCTTGGTTTTGTCGTAACTGCATTTGGTAGAGCGCTTAGATTGCATCTTCCATTCAATACAATATTTGATGAATTAAAATTAATGGCACAGCCATTGATTTCTGAACTAGATTCAACTCCAGTTTCTTTTGGCCTTGAAGCTTATCACAAGTATGGAATTGGTGGTGCTAGAAAAGAAATGTCTTTAGGGTTACCCTCTGTACAATCAGTTCTTTCTACTATGAAAGATACCGACGAACACAGTTTGTATATAGCGTTGGTTGAACTCATCAGAAGTATAGAAGATACAACTTTATTGAAAAGAGCTGACATCAACACTTTATACTTAATAAAACAGATGTTTGCACGAATTGACTTATCTGACATCAACGAAATTAGACAAGTCTCTGAGTATTGTGTCGAAAACAATCTAACCTTTGGCGGAAGCGCAGATTTGCTGATTGTTGCAGTATTTTTACATAAAGTTAGAACCCTTTTTTTCACTTCGCAGGATCAATGATTTTAGTTACATTTATCTATTCGATTTTACCGATTTTATAAACGAATAATAGAAAGGTAAAACAATCGATTTTTAAATCGCATTTTTTAAATCTTTTTCTTGACAATGCATTGCCTATTTAGTAAAATTGTAATGCAAGACAAATGAAAAAACAGAAATTTAATAGCAAAGATAACCATGGAGGTTTAGCTCAGCTGGGAGAGCATCTGCCTTACAAGCAGAGGGTCGGCGGTTCGATCCCGTCAACCTCCACCATGCCGAAATAGCTCAATCTGGTAGAGCAACTGACTTGTAATCAGTAGGTTACGGGTTCAATTCCTGTTTTCGGCACCATTCTGCGAATAAACAAAAGTAACATTGTTCTTTTGTTCATACAAGAAAAGATGGCTAACCTCCATCTTTTTTTGTTGATTATCATACATTGATTTCAAATTAAGAAATCTTGAATATGCGACTTTACAAGCTTCTTCAATATGGAAATGAGAATGAGAGTTATTTACATTAAGATGATTCGATATGACCTATTTTTCACAAATTTCTATTGAAACCCGAAAGACAAAAATCACATCATCAATAGTTATAAATAATATACAGTCTTTTATTAATATTATTTTATGATATAATTACTTTATTATAGCAAAGCATCTGTATCCATATTATATTCTTTTCTTTGACGGAGACTGAAGATGAAAAAACTAATCATTGTCCTTTCGATTATTGTTGTCGGAAGTACGATAACAGCATTTACACTTATAAAAAGGAACCAAAGAATTGAAAATGACCTTGTCTATACAAATTTTCTGAGTCAATTTCCAGATTTAGAAACATTCGATGAACTCTCTGTGTTGGAGCCTGCTTATCCTCATAGCTTAGGAGTAGAGTCTACAAACGGAGGATATATTGATCGAAGTGAAATTGCTATTCCGGGCGAGAGATACACCGAGAACTCAACAGCAAAATATTTCGTTACTGTAGTTAATGACCTAAAGTCTACTTTTGATTCCTTGTATGATCAATGTCCGACTTTTACGGAATCAACAAATAACCATTGCAAAGTAGTCTACCACAAAGATACTTCTTATGAAGTAACAACAAAGTATGTGTATAGAATGGAACTTAATGAACCGTTTTCGGTCTTTGAAGTCTATTATCAAAATATGGATAGTAATAGGATATATTATAAGAGGCTTATTGTTGATTATACTATCTCCGAATCTCCAACCTATAACTATACATTCATGTGGGAAAATTCCCGAACTATGGAAACTGAATTTACTTTGGTTTATGAAGTGAAATTAGGAGACCATTTCATTCATTATGGGCATCAATTTATAGGGGAGTATAATTACGTATCATTATTAGGTTCTGATAATCTATTTAGTCGTCAAGATTCGATTTTTCTCGAGACGAGTAATAGTTATTCTTTCACATATTACGATCAAACAAATAATGCCGATATTTCAATTAACTTTTACAGAAATGATGATGATGAATTAGATTATGCTATTGATTCTATTGCTATTTTAGATAGTGAACTACGCACGGTATCAAAGACATATTATAATCCAAGTGGAGAAATTACCCAAACTACATATAACTTATTATTTCTTGATGAATGGAATCAACTATTGATTCATCAAGATGATGATTCTTGTACTATTTATCTAGATGATGTGATTGCTAGCGAGAAAGAGGTTCAAAATTGCTTTATTCGTAACGGGATATTAGAATTTGATATTTATCCTGACGAAGGAGATTTAGATTCGTTTGGACTCAGTCAGTCTTATTATTCTGAAGACTTCCTTGCTAATGTCTATTCTTCAAATTTGGATTTTGATTATTATAGAACGATATTTGAGGATGAGTTCATGGCGCAGTATGTGAATTATATGGTGCCGGCAATTTCGGAAGAAGTATATCTTAATTTATACAAATAGATATTTTCTATTATTTTGGTTGTTTCTCGCCTAATTGATGGACAAATTATTTTTTTTATCCTTTGTTCGGTTTCCACTTAACCCCTCTTTTTTTCTATATTTTATTATGATATTATTATGTTCAGGATAATGGATTAATTGATTCTTTAAAATGATTTTTCAAATACAAAGTGAGGCGAAAGGAATGAAACTGAAAAGGATTTTGAGTTTGTCAATTTGTGCATTTCTCTTGGTATTGAATTTGCTTGGTTGCAGTGATATTCAAAGCGATTATTATGAAGTTCATGTCATTGTTGTTGATGAAGAACTATTTTATTACATCAATCCAGATGATGGAAAAGATACTCTTAGCGCTAAATATTTAGGAGTAGGAGAATCTCAATTCATCTATTTGTATCAACCAATCGAAGATTCAGAATTTAGCTATGAGCAATTTTTCACAACAATACAATCTCATTATGTTGAAGAAGATGTTAGAACTGGAAAACTATATGTCTTATCTACTGATGAAATCGACAATCAAATCACTCAATTTTACATTGACAAAAGCGTTTGGGAGTCCAACCAAACATAAAACATAAATATAGACTTAATTTTTTCTTGCGCTCTAGATGAAGTATAATATAGGTTGACTTTTCATACGACACGGAGCCACACAAATTAGGATTGGGAACACAGTTATATTAGGAATTCTAATATGACTTTTTTCTTTTTATCGATGTAAATCAAAAAAATAAAATTAGGTATTGTGTTTTACACAGTACTATGATATTCTAATAATGTGTAAGACACAGTAAGGGTGAATCTATGAAGAATATGCTTCTTGAACATAAAGGGAAATTTGCATTATACTTGGTTGCTTGTTTATTTCCGGTGTTCAGAAATTTAGCACAAATCGTTATCGTATCTCTGATTTTTGAGATTGTGCAAAGAAACTCGATGAGTTTTTTTTACTTGGTATTGATTATTGCAATTGTCTACTTAATTTTAGATGGTGCCTTTTTCGTTATTTCAAGATTGATGAGAATCTCCTATATGAGAGACATTTTGCTATCACTAAGAATCAGAGCGTTTGACAAAATCATTAAGATGAGTTACAAACAGTTCAATAAACAGTCAAGGGATGTATATGCATCAAATCTAATAAACGATATCAATACGTTTGAAAACTCATTCTTTGTATCTTTGATTAATTTTATCTTTCGAATTGCGATGTACGTCTCAGTTATGGTAATCCTTGCATTTGTCAATTGGCAATTGGCACTCATCATTTTCGGAGTATCTATATTTGTACTTGTTGTTTCGAAGCTTTTCGAGAAAAAGACTATTTCACTTCAAAAAGAGGTATCCACTGCCAATGAAGAGTTTACTGTCAATGCATCCAATGTTTTTACTGGGCTAGAAATCTTGAAATTGAACAATATGGAAGAAGCCTTCCAGAAAAAAAACAAGAAACAGATTGCTGCTTTGGAGGGCAAAAAGTATTCATATAACGTATTTACTTCGTTCCAATTGAATTTTAACGCTACCATAGGGTATTTTGTTTTAATTGGACTAATTGTATACCTAACGTATCAAACTCAAGCGGGAGTTGGATATGGTTTGATGATGTTGACGATTCAACTCTCCTCTTCCGCAATCTTCCCTCTCGTGAACTTGTTTCCTTTGGTAAACGTCTTAAAATCCTCGAAGGCCATATTTGAAAAAATAACAAATGAGGAAGCTGTAATTGAAGAAGAAGAAAAACGCAAACCATTCGTGTTCAAAGAAAAAATCGATGTGAATCAGGTTAGTTTCGCTTATGATGAAACACCGGTTTTCAAATCGATTCATTTCACATTGGAAAAAGGAAAAAAACATCTTGTCAAAGGACCGTCAGGATCTGGGAAAACGACCCTATTCAAACTGTTGTCACATATGCTTGACGACTACGATGGAAACATTATTGTCGACGGTACAAATATGAAACTGATTTCTTCTACGTCTTTTAACGAAAAAGTATCTTATGTGTACCAAGATGTCTTTCTTTTTGAAGCGTCTCTAAAAGACAACATCACCCTATTCAAACCATACACAGACGAAGAAGTATATCAAGCGTGCAAAAAGGCTGGGTTGTTAGAATTTGTTGATTCTCTAGAAAACGGAATTCATACATTGATTTCGGAAAATGGCAAAAACCTGTCTGGAGGAGAAAGGCAAAGAGTTTCAATTGCGCGAGCGCTCTGTAAAAAAGCTGAGATTATGTTTATCGATGAGGCAACGTCCTCTTTAAATGATGAACTCGGAAGACAAATTGAACAGACAATTCTGGATTTGGATTCTACAGTAATCGCAATCAGCCATAAATATTTTGATGGGATTACGGACCAATACGATGTTGTGTTGGAAATTAAAGACGGCTATTTGACTAAGTATGATGGGCTAGAGTACTTTTCGGAGGCGGCTGTATGAAAAAGAAAATATTGTATTTTAAACAACTATATCTTGCATTGTTGATATTTATATTGTTCGCGTTTATCAATTTCAAACTTTCCTTTGCTTTGTATGATTTAATCAATATTGCTCTTGAGGGAGAATGGGGCTTGTTTTTAGATCAAGCTAAATTGGTAATGCTCTTTGCAATATTGTTATTGCCGGTAAATCTAGTCACATCTTTTGTCAAAAGTTTTGTGGTAAGAGACGCGATGGTTCATATGAAAGGCGATTACATCAAAAAAGTATTTCAAAAGAATATCAGCGAATTTCAAAGCGAGAATAACGCTTTGTATGTATCCGCGTTGACAAATGACTTTAATCTGATTGAAAAAGACTATGTCGAACAGATAATAAATATGTTGGAAGGGTTTATTAACTTTGCAACCTCCATCTTAATTATCCTTTTAATCAATCCATTGATTATTTTAATTGGAGTCGCAATGATTGGACTAAACGCCGTCATTTCTGTTCTTTCTTCAAAACCTATTAAAAAGCATAACAAAGAACGGTCGGAAATGATGTCAAAATATGGTGGGTTCATCAAGGAAGTCCTATCCGCTTTCCATATCATCAAAACGAATGATCTGGAATCTCGGATTACAGAGACATACCATTCAGAAAGCAAAAAAATCCAAGAAAAGAAATACGTCATCGACAGAATAATGTCTTATGTATATGCAATCCAAAACATGAATTTCGGAATTACTTTTTTAGGGCTGATGTTCTTTGTGTCTTTCCTAACTCTCAAAGGAATAATTCTGTTTTCGGGAGTAGCGGTAGTTGCTCAAAATATTGACAACATCATTGGCCCGGTTGCGCAATTCTCGGATGCGCTTCCAAGAATTCTTTCAGTGAAATCACTGTTCGTTCGAATTGAAGAAACACTTAAAAACCAATCCGTATTTGTTGAAACGAAATCGTTTGATGGATTGAAAGAAAGCGTCGAATTCAAAGCCGTATCATTTTCATATAGCGACAACATAGTATTAGACAATGTTGACATACGTTTTGAAAAAGGGAAAAAGTATTTGGTTGTTGGACCAAGTGGTGGAGGAAAGTCAACCGTTCTTCGTCTGCTTAGAAAGTACTTTTCACCAAATAGCGGAGCCATTTATATTGATGGTATAAATTTAGCTGATATCAAAAAAGTAGACTATTTTTCAAAAATTGCGAACATCGAGCAACAGATTTTCTTATTTGAAGAGACATTAAGAAATAACCTGACGCTCTATAAAAATTTTAGCGATACTGAAGTAATGGATGCAATCGACAGGGCGGGACTCATTGAATTCGTCAAATCACACCCGGATGGACTTGAGCGAATGATACTCGATAACGGTAAGAATATTTCAGGTGGAGAAAAAAGTCGAATTGCAATTGCTAGAGGTCTATTGAATCAAGCAGACATCATCTTTTTGGATGAAGCATTTGCATCTTTAGACTATGAGAAGGCAAAGGAAATCGAAGAACGCTTACTGTCATTAAAGGATGTAACAGTTGTGAATGTAAGTCATGTGATTATAGAAGAGAATAAAGATATGTATGATGAAATCATCTATGTAAAGAACCATATGGCCACTTGTGTTCCTACACTTACTGCTCAACATTCGCAACTTGAATCGGTCAATTAAGAAGTGCTTGTGTAGTACAGGGTTTATGTTTCACGAATAACAAAGAGTCAAAATGGAAATGAACTCAAAAAAGTAGACGCTTTTATAAGCAGTCTACTTTTTTAATAATCTTTAATATATTATTCACCTGATTTACCGTAATTGGACAAAACTCGAGCAGATGGATCACCTACTTGGCATCCCGGCCATTCCTTATTTGGCATCCAGAAGTCCTTCACCATGCTTGAATGACCTGAGTAATGCCGTTCGAAAATTTCTCTATATAATAACGATTCTTTTGTGAAAGGAGATGGATTTGTATATATTTGACATAATTGTATAAATTCATCATCGGTATATACTGCATCTGCATACTCTTTCAAACAATCTACAAGCGAGTGACCTATGGCATCTGAAAATGCAGCTTTTTCTCGGTATAGTATCTCTTTTGGTAGAAAATCCCCTTCAAATGCCTTCCTAAGCAAGTATTTCCCTTGATTGTAGCTGTTCATTTTGAATTTAGGCGGAATCCTCATAACATAAGATACAAATCCGATATCTCCAAATGGAACTCTAGCCTCTAGACTATTGCTTGCTAGGCATCTGTCTGCACGAAGGACGTCATACATATGAATTTCTTCAATTCTTTTCACGCATTCTCTTTGAAACGCCTCCGGTGTCGGAGCGAAGTCCGTATATTTATATCCGAAAAGCTCGTCACTGACTTCACCCGTCAACAATACTTTAACATCTGAAGTCTCATGAATATGTTTTGAAAGAAGATACATTCCAACGCTCGCTCTGATCGTGGTTATATCATAAGTCTCCAAAGCGATAATGACTTCTTCAAGAGAGTCAAGCACCTGTTCTTTTGTTATAATGACTTCTTCGTGTTCTGTATTAAGGTATTTTGCAACCTGCTTTGCATATTTTAAGTCAATAGGATCTGTATCCATTCCTATACTATATGTTTTAATTTTTTTGTTCAAATGCCGTGAGGCAATGGAACAGACAAGAGAAGAATCAAGCCCTCCACTCAACAGGTATGCAAGGGGGGCGTCACTATCCATTCTCTTTATCACCGACTCTATTAACCTTGTGCGAATCTCTTTAAGAATGACTTCAAATGAATCATCGACATAATGTGTGACATCCAAAAAGTCTGTGAATTTAGTGAAATTTCCATTCTTATAATAGTGTCCTGGCGGAAAAGGAATCACTGTATCGACGATATCAATGATTGCTTTGGCCTCCGAGGCAAAAACTATTTTTGAACTGGATTTCAATTTCCCGTAAAATAAAGGGCGAATTCCCAAAGGGTCTCTTGCGGCTATCAGTCCATCAAGAGATGAATCATACAATACAATCGCAAATTCAGCATCGAGCATCGAAAACATTTCGCATTTGAATTGCTCATATAATGGCAATAACACTTCACAATCGGAAGCTCCTTTAAAATCGATAAGAGAACAATATTCATTCTTTAATAGTTTGTAATTATAGATTTCAGCATTCGCAACAAGAATGTTGTTTCCATACACAAATGGCTGCATTCCGGTTTCATGAAGATCCATGATTGCTAGTCTGTTGAACATGAATACATTATCCTTATATTGGATAACCGAAGAAGAATCAGGCCCTCTTTTTGTGATCTTTTTCAAACCGGATTCCAAGCCTTTTACTTCCATTTCAGATACAATGATTCCACACATAATATTCCTCCTTATAAATAAAAAAAGTGATTCATCCCTAGAAAGGGACGAATCACTTGATCCGCGGTACCACCCAAATTGCTTTAAAAAAAGCCTGCTTTACTTTCCGATGAAAAGTCGCAATTGATAACGGCATGCTCCCCGACTTAACCTACTTGATTTCTCTTTCGATAAGTAGCTAAAAAGTGTTATTCATTCAATCTTTGGTCTCTAGCTTGCACCATCCTAGATTCGCTTTTCCATCGAAATTGAATTACTTCTCTTTCTCAACGCTTTTTTATATTAGGACGATTATATCATAGAGAAATGAGTTTTCAAGTTGAATTTAAAAAAAAGATAAATATTTTTTTACTATGCCTATGAAATGATACTTCCTTTTACAGTTTTTTCACTTGGGGAACATGATTCTTTCTTGAGTGAGTGGCTTGATAGTGATATAATAAGATAATGATTTTTTTGAGGAGATATTATGTTCCTAATTACAGAAAAAAGAGCATTGGCACCGAAAGTATCGTTAATGAAAGTGAAAGCGCCATATGTCGTGAAACATGCTAAACCTGGTCAATTTGTTATTTTAAGAGTCGAAGAAAATGGCGAACGAGTTCCGATGACAATCACTGAAGCTAATAGAGTCGATGGAACCATTACCATTATTTTTCAAGAGATTGGCGCGACTACCTTTAAAATGAATCAACTGAATGCAGGAGATTACCTGCATGATTTTGTCGGTCCGTTAGGCCGAGCATCCGAGCTGGAGGGATTAAAAAAAGTCGCTGTTGTTGGAGGTGGAGTGGGTTGCGCCATTGCTTACCCCGTTGCGAAGGCTCTTCATGACCAAGGGGCAATTGTTCATACGATTATTGGTTTTAGAAATAAAGATTTAATATTTCTTGAAGATGAATTTAATCAGTGCAGCGATATGTTAATTGTTACTACCGATGACGGATCGAACGGTAATCAAGGATTTGTCACTAACGCTTTAAAGAAACTTTTGGAAAGCGGAGAAAGATATGATGAAGTTTTTACCATCGGTCCGCTTCCAATGATGAAATTTGTCAGTTTAACCACAAAACCATTCAATATCAAAACCATCGTTAGCATGAATCCCATCATGATTGATGGAACGGGCATGTGTGGTGGGTGCCGTGTTACTGTAGGAAATGAAATGAAATTTGCTTGTGTAGACGGACCTGACTTTGATGGGCATCTCGTGGATTTCGACGAAGCCATTAGAAGAAATCAAATGTATTCTCCTTTTGAAAAAAGACAGTTGGATGAAAACTGTAATTTATTGAGGGGAGTAAAGCATGATTAACTTATCTCTTAAAAAAAATGAAATGCCATTACAAGATCCGAAGGAAAGAATCAATAATTTTGACGAAGTATCCTTAGGTTATTCGCTTGAGCAAGCGATTGATGAAGCGAAAAGGTGTCTTGCATGCAAACATAAACCTTGTGTTAAAGGTTGTCCAGTTGAAATCGATATTCCAAGATTTATTCAAAAAATCACTCAAGGAGAAATTGAAGAAGCATATCAAATCATCGGAGAGTCCAGTTCTCTTCCTTCGGTTTGCGGAAGAGTGTGCCCACAAGAAACACAATGCGAAGAATTATGCGTACGCGCAATCAAGGGAGAATCTGTTGCTATCGGAAGGTTAGAACGATTTGTTGCAGATTATCATCATAATAACAAGCATCTCTTAATCGAGCATGTCCAATCTAATAATCACAAGATAGCGGTTGTTGGTTCTGGCCCTTCAGGTATTTCCTGTGCTTACGATTTAGCTCAGCTAGGGTACAAAGTGACAATGTTTGAAGCCTTACACATCCCAGGGGGAGTTTTGGTTTACGGAATTCCAGAATTTAGATTACCCAAAGAAATAGTACGTACTGAAATCAAAACTCTTCAAGATTTGGGCGTCGAGATTGAAACAAATGTAATTATTGGAAAGACACTTTCAATAGAAGATCTGTTTGAAGATGGATTTGAAGCGGTATTCATAGGAACCGGGGCAGGATTACCTAAGTTCATGAATATTCCTGGAGAAATGTTGAATGGAGTGTATTCCGCAAACGAATTTTTAACACGAGTAAATTTGATGAAAGCATATCATCAGTCCAGCGCGACTCCGATTCAGATGGCCAAGAGAGTTGCGGTCATCGGAGGCGGGAACGTCGCAGTTGACGCAGCTAGGTGTGCAAAAAGACTTGGTGCGGAAGAGGTATCGATAGTTTACAGAAGGTCAATGAAAGAACTACCCGCAAGATTAGAAGAAATTGAACATGCCGAAGAAGAAGGAATCATATTCAAATTATTGACAAATCCTGTCCAAATCATTGGAGATGAGAAAGGATATGTTCAAAGCATTGAATGTGTTCAAATGGAACTAGGTGAACCTGACTCTTCAGGAAGAAGAAGACCTCTTATTAAAAAAGATTCGAATTTTATAATCGAAGTCGAATCAGTTATTATGGCCATAGGCACAACTCCAAATCCTTTAATTACTTCAACGACAAAAGGACTGGATACCAATTCATCCGGATGCATCATTACCAAAGACGATAGTGGTAAAACATCACGAGAGATGGTCTTTGCTGGTGGAGATGTGGTTACAGGAGCAGCTACAGTTATTTTAGCTATGGGAGCGGGAAGAAAATCTGCACATGCAATTGATATGAAAATTAGATCCTTGAATCAAAAATAAGATGGAATTTCCATCTTATTTTTTATAAAAACATTTTTTGATTTATGTGTTTATTTTATCTCCAAATTTGATATAATTAATTTGAAGAGAAACGAGGTGAGTAACTTGTTTAAAAATCCGATTACTAAAAACGGTGATGTTCGATATTTCGAAATATTCAAGATTGCTCTAATCTTATCTTTCGTTTTTGGACTAATAACTATGTTTACCAAAACGACCATAAATTGGAATTCAGAATCTAGCATTTTCATCATCAATTTATTCGTTACTCTCTTATCTATGCTTTTGCTTATTAATCTGTATTTTGATTATGAGGAGTTTGTCATATACCTTAAGACTAGATTATCTCGTAACTTTTTACAGAAACTACATTACAGATTTCATATTTCATCTATTGTCTTAATCCGAAAAATCAGAGATTTATTTATTATACCAGCAACCACATTTAAATTTAGAGTAATGCGCTGCTGAAAACCTTCCGTTTTAGATCAAGTATTCTAAAATTCGGAAGGAGAAAAAATGATAGAAAAATTTAAAAGCTTCATGGGAAAATATGAGGCTATTTTATATGCGAAAAAAACGAACCCAGTCATTGAAAATAAAATTGATGTTTTGAAGAACGCCTTGATTTCAGTTGCGATTTTTTCAGCTGTTTTTGTTGGTATGGGATTTGCACTAAATGTAATTGAGAACCTAAACTATGTGTTTCTTTCTTTAAGCACGACGGTCATAGGTTCTTTTATTTTATATTTGTATAGAAGTGAAATATTGTACAAAAAGAAAACTAAAATTGAATATGACCATCAAGTGATAATCGTACACAAAGTCATTTCCATTTTATCAATCCTACTATTATCAAACTCATTGTTTTTCTTAATATTTCTTAGGGATGTATTTAATATTATCAATTTAATTGTTTACGCTGTTTTAGCTATCATGTTTTCGATAATGCATTACGCAAATGAAAATCGAGTCTTATTTTTGTATCATTATCCCAGAATGAAGGTAGCATCATCAGCGTTATTACTTTTTGTTCTGTATGTATCACTATTTTCATTGTTGCCAATTCAGAATATTGCGCTAAATTATACCATTTCCTCAATTATCATTTCTTGCTTGATTTTGATAAAAAAAGCTTTCTTTTCAGAAGCAATCTTTCCCAAGGTAATCAAACCGGTATTCATCGTAAGCTTATCAATTTCGATTATTATCTTTGTATTTAATAGTATCGCTGCACATAGAATCATTCTAGGAAGGGAGTCACCACTAGACATTCAATTAACAACAAATGTTATATCTATGGAAAATTCGTTTGCGACGGATGAATCTAATACTTACTTAAGAAATTTGATTCAGGCGAATAACCAAATATATCTCATCTATATTGAGTCAATCGAAGTATATACCCTAGATATGGCATATATTGAGTCTCTTGATACTCCGGAGGACTCTCAGTCTTTCTTGAAGTATAATGATCGACTTGGATATGTAACTGATGAGATAATGGATTCCAATTTTAGAGGTCTTTACCTTTATTATGAGGGTGAAGGATTCAGATTTGAGCAAATGGTAGATGGTAGCCCTACGGATTGTGCTTTTTTCGAATATGAAGGTAATATATCATGTGCGGAACCATACTCTGCTTTTTCAACAATCATTACAGGTGTAGATTTGACAGATATCTTTTCCTATACTTGGGAGTATCTTCCACGAACTGTGCTTGAAGATTCTTCTATCTTTTATATATCAGACGAATTACTCATTTATGAATCTAATAACTATTTGACTTCTGTTAAATCCAATTTTCTTCAAGATCAAAGTTATAGTATGAATCGAGTTCTTGTTTTTGAAGATTTAGAGTACAGAGTGTATGAAGCAACTAATTACTTGAATACAGACAAGGCTCCATTATTTGTAGTGCCTGTTGAGAATGTAGAAGTGAGGAAATTTCATTATGATGGAGATTTTTATAGAATCATTGCTGAAGATGAATCCGGAGAAAGGTTTTTGTATACCTTAAATTCGAAGGGGAAACTGATAAACATCGCTGATATTGGGTATAATTCTATATTTTTTACCGAGCATCAAGTTTTTTCTTATAATTGGAGAGAGGACTATGTTCACTTACTCACTTTCGATGCACCTGGAAAATACATTATTTTCAATGATTCATTAATCTACACGGATTTATTTTTCGCATTCGCACTACTTTCAATCATTACATACCATCTATATTCAAAGAAGACAGAGTAAATTAATGTCTTTACAGCAAACCGATACAAAGTAATTACAATGTATCAATTCAGCTTATATTATGTTAAAATTAACTGTCGACTTTTAGGTATATACCAACATATATGACTAGGTGAGGTGAATAGATGTCAGCTACGATAGTACAAGATAAAAAAACAAAGATGATTCTATTCGAAACACCTATTTGGAAAGGTATCGTTAGACTTAGTTTTCCTGTGTTTTTAGTTAACATCCTTAAAACCCTTCACGACCTCGTGGACGGAATATTTTTAGGTACCGTTCCTGATGTGGATGGAGTATCGATATCGACATCCATGCAAAGCGCAATCGGATTAACATGGCCAGTATACTTTATATTCATTTCATTTGGAATGGGACTCAGCGTTGCGGGAAACGCTCTGATAGGACAATATATCGGTAAAGGTAACCATGACTATGCAAACCGGTATGCATCAAACGTTATATTGCTTTCTGTATTCTTAGGAGTGGCATTTACGGCAATTGTTTACTTCTTTACACCTCAGATTTTGCTTTTGATGGGCGCAAAAGATTTAGAATTGCAATACGCAATAACTTATTTGCGAATTAGAAGTTTTGAGTTGCCTTTCCTGTTTCTGTCTTTTGGATTTCAAGCCGTTAGGCAAGCTACAGGGGACACAGTTACTCCTGTTTCAATTAGCGCATTCTCAATTCTATGTAATATTATCCTTACAGGTATATTTGTCCTGGTTCTTGGTTGGGGAATTGCAGGTGCAGCAACAGCTACTTTGATTGCGAACGTCGTGATGATGCCAATCATTTTATACTATTTGGCTTTTTCAAAAACAGGGATTAAAGTGCATATAAAAAAAGAAGTGTTCGATTTGGAGATATCAAAGGACATATTTAAAATTGCTTTGCCGGCGTCTTTAGGACAAGCGATCCAAGCAATCGGGTTTGTGATATTAAATGCAAGTGTCTATTCATTCGGAGAGGATGTCTCTGCGGCTTTCTATATAGGGAATCGAATAAACTCTCTTATTATGTTTCCGGTTCTATCCGTTAGCTCCATTGTGGCGATATATGTAGCTCAAAACATCGGAGCGGGAAATGTTCCAAGAGCAAAGCACGCTTTTGCGACTGGAATGAAGTTGGCAATTGGTTTGATGACGGTTGGAGCACTAATCATCATTCCATTCCGTTTTTCACTTGTTAGTTTGTTTAATCATGAACCATCTACACTAGACTATGCGGCACAATATACGCTTTTCTTACATTTAGGATTACCGCTTATGGCTATTTTTCAAACATTCTTGTCAACTTTCCAAGGTAGCGGAGACACTAAATTTTCTTTTATCATGGCAATTATTCGCTTATGGGTGATTAGAATTCCGCTTGTATTCTTGTCAATGAAATTCACCAATCTGGGTCCGGCTGGAATTTGGTATGCTATTCTAATCAGTAATTTTGTGATGGTATTCGTTGGAATCTTCTTGTATTCAAAGGTAAAGTTTATACCAAAAATAAGAGAAAATATCTTCAAAAATAAACGTGAAATGATATAATGAAATAAGTAGGTGATAATTTGTACAAGATTGTTTATCCAGATTATCAAAATTCCATACTAAACATCACGACATCGATTTTGAAATACTACGGTATTTCTTCTAAATATTCCACGAACAAGATTCTTGACGAGGAGTTGAAGAAAAAATTTCGTAATGTTGTCTATATTCTTGTGGACGCTATGGGTTCGGAGATTTTGAAAAGACATTCTCAGGTTTCTCATGAACTCAATAAGGATTGTGTAGCAGATATCACCTCGGTGTTTCCGCCCACAACTGTCGCCGCAACAACCACTGTACTAACAGGGCTTCCTCCTATTACAACAGGTTGGCTTGGATGGTGTCAATACGTCAAAGAAGTAGATCGGAGCGTCGTATTTTACCTGAATAAGGATTATTATGATGAAAAGACGGTATTCAAGGAAAATCTTTCTTCCGTCGCAGCTCCGGTTAAAAAAATCTATGAAATGATTGAAGAAAAAAATCCATTGATAAAGACAATGGAAGTTTTTCCTGCGTTTAGTCAAGCACATCACGATACTTTTATGAAAGAATGTGAAACCATCTTTTCAAAATGCGAAGAAGATGGAGAACATTTCATCTATGCTTATTGGGATAAACTTGACACCGTAATGCATGATAAAGGCCCAGGGTCGATTGAAGTAAACAAAATGCTATCAACAATTGAAGAGGGATATATTTACCTCAAAGAAAATCTAGATGAAGATACAATTGTCATTATGATTGCGGATCACGGCCAAGTAGGAGTCTGTCCTATCGAATTGAGAAGATATGCAGATTTATGGGATACTTTTGTTCATGAGCCTTCAATAGAATCTAGAGCATCAACCTTTTTTATTCAAGAAGATAGAAAGAGCGAATTCAAGAAATTGTTTTTAAAGTATTTCCGAGATTATTTCCTTCTCTTCACAAAAGAAGAAGTAAAAGCATTAAATCTATTTGGAGAAGGGGAAGAACATCCAAAATTCAACGAGTTCTTAGGAGATTATTTAGCAGTCGCAATCGACCACTACTATTTCAAGTTATCTGAGGGAACCTATTTTATGAAAGGGCAGCATGCCGGGCTATTAGAAGAAGAAGTCATGGTTCCTTTGATTATCCATTCAAAAAAATAAGCCAATCATCAGCGATTGGCTTTTTTTAATCGGATAAGGCATGAACAATAAGTTCCGCTGTGGATGGGTTTGTAGCTAGAGGAGTGTGATAAACATCACTTAATCTAAGTAATGCAGATACGTCTGGTTCGTGTGGCTGAGCTGTGAGTGGATCTCGAAAGAAGAAAATCAAGTCGATTTCACCATTGGCAATTCTCGCTCCGATTTCTTGATCTCCTCCTAAAGGTCCGCTTCTAAAACAACGGATATTTAGTCCTGTAGCTTCTATTATTTTGTGTCCCGTTGTCCCTGTTGCGAATAATTCATGTTTACTCAATTCTTTTCTATACTTTGTCGCAAACTGAATCATATCAGGCTTCATCTTATCGTGTGCGATTAAGGCTATTCTCATGTCCTTCACTCCTTGGCTATCTTCTCTCATAATCATTATAACACGATTCAGTTTTGTACGGAATGACAATTCCCAAATTCCAATATTTTAGTCTTGCTTTTTAAAATTTGTTTTGTTATAATGTAATAGCCGATAAAATAGGCAATAATCGGAGGGGTAGCGAAGAGGCTAAACGCGGCAGACTGTAAATCTGCTCCCTTTGGGTTCGGCGGTTCGAAACCGTCCCCCTCCACCATCCTTACAAGCAAGAGGAATCGATCCTCTTTTTTTGTACAAAAAAACCGATAAACATATCGGTTTTTCTTTTTAAAATTCGTTTATGGCTTGATTCATCCAAACACTTCTCACAAGCAAATAGTTGTAAAGGATATAGACTTGTTCTTCATATGTTTTTGCATCGTAAACTTCTGTCGAAGTATACCAGTCATAATTCTTTCCAATGACGTCCCAAGTCTGAAAATTCAAATATCGAGATTTAGAAATAGAATCAGCCATCGGGTAGATATCATTGAGTAAATCTTGTATTTGATTATCATAGATTGCATTCCATTTTTCTTTTAAGTGTTGTCTAAAACCTTCATATTGCATTAAATGATAAAACCATACATTTTTATATTCCAATGATGTATACCAGCCTTCTGGGCCTCTCAGATCATCTCCGAGATGTCCGGGGTTGGATGTGGAAAGGTCAAAATCCCAAACGGGGCCCATCTTCAATTTTCCACCTTTGTCTTTTGTGATAAAGACACTGGAATATCCTGAATCGACATTTTTAAATAATTCTTCAACAATAAACCAATCAATGAAAGATTCTTCGTCAATTAATTCAGAATAATCTTGCTTGTTTCTAAGAGCATTATAGCATTCCGCCATGTAGCTTTCAATATAGTATAGTTGTGACTGACTGTAATACTCACCATCAGGATCTGGTGATTTGATGACATAAGGAATCCCATATAAATTAAACCAGTCAATTCCCTCGGTTCCTTCAGGCCAATCCCATATTCTTCGATCGAATTCAATTAAATATCCTGTGTCGAGATTGGTAGAATGTTCATCGATATCGACTCGATCGTTTGTCACTTCGATTTGATCGGTTAAAGTATAGTTTCCGAGAAATACATCATTTAAATACACATCCACAAATGCGGTGTCCGGCTGAAATACGTCTGTTATGCTAGCGGCAAAATTATAAGCAAGTGCGTTTCTAATCAATGTTTGATCTGTAAAATTCGCCAACAGAACCCAATCGTTTTCTGAATGGTCAAATAGTAATGAAGTCTTGTCGTCAAATTTCAATCGGTATGACATTTTAGGCATATAGAATGTCGAATTTCCTCTACCCCTAATTTGTATGGAGCGATTTGAATATAAAACGAAAGGTACAAGGTCTTGATTGTAGATTACCATGCTGAAAGTCGCATGTAAATATTCTGTTTTTGAAGTAATCGGCGTAGAGTTGTCTGTGTGGATGTAGATAATAGGAACTTGTTGAAGCTGGCTCAGCCCCTTCATTAAAATTGGATAATCGTAAGTTCTAGTTTCGTTGTTGTATCTAATTTTAGCGGTTATGTGAAACTCTGTTGGTTCAAGAGGAAAACTGAAGATAAATCTATGATTATAAATTCTAGAAGTATCGGTAGAAAAACTAAATGTTGCATCAGGGTTATCCAATATCGGAAGAGTGAAATCGGATTCTATGACTTCAGGCATTTGTTCATCAATCATTGCTTTAAGTTCATTAAACTTTTGATCAATCAGATATTGTTGATAGAGTTCTCCGTTTCTAAGCATTATAACCGTATAATCCTTCGTTAAGGATAATTCTTCATAATACAAAGTTACCGATAAAGTACAATATAAATCGATGGGAGAAAGAACATATTGTATTAAGTTCGATTCTAGTTCCACTCCATCAATTGTAATATAAGAAGTGATTTCAGTATTATTTAATTCAGGTAAATAAGTATCTGAAATCATAGCCTCCGGCATAAGCAAATCTAAATAATCAAATTCCTGTTCTAGAATTTGATATCTCGAATCATATGAGGTTGTAGTTGTGGTTGTTGTTTCAGATACAGATGTAGTAGTGGTTGTAGTAACGGAATAAAAGCTACATCCTAACATCATAATTGAAAGCAATACCATGTTTAAAAGAATAAATATTTTTTTCATGTAAATTCCTCGTTTTGATAGTTAGTAATATGATACCACATTTTCCCCAATATGGAAACGGTTTTAGAACGAGGCATAAAAAAAGCCGACTTAGTCGGCTTAGAAAATCAGTTCCATATTTGGTTGATATAATTTTAATATTTCTGCAAATTCCTTGATTTGAGATTCTGAATATGGAGGCATTTCAATCAACTCTTGATCTTCTTCCAAGAACAGGGACGGTTTTGTGTATGGATTAAGTACATACTTTGGAACCGTAGGGAGTTCATCAGCCATTTGAATCAAATCTTCAATTGAGAGCTGTGGAATGACTGTTGTTCTGACTTCAAAAAATTGACGGGTATCAATCAAAATTTGAATGGTACGCTTCACTTGTTCAACATCAGCGTTTCCTCGTGCTATTTCTAGATATCTATGAGCTGGGGCTTTATAATCGATGGCATAATAATCAACCGCTTTTGCATTGATGCATGCGGTGATGACTTCTGGATTAGATCCATTGGAGTCAAGCTTGGTCATGTAGCCGTATTGCTTGATTTTCAAAAGAAACGGAATTAAATCTTTGTGAAGGGTCGGTTCTCCACCAGTTATGACCACTCCATCGATTAATCCTTGTCTCTTTTTTAGAAAAGCTTCAATTTCATTGATATCTAACGTATCTTCGACATTTTCAATTAATTCTCTATTGTGACAATAGAAGCAGTTATAGTCACAACCAGGAGTAAAAAGAACCGTCGCAATCTTCCCTGGGAAATCAATGAGGGAAGTTTTTACCATTCCGGCAATAATCATGCCTTGTGGCCCTCTTTTGAAGGAAAGTGGTCTTTAATCACATATTTAACCCTGTCGTGATATTCAGCTTTCTTGCCTTTATTGAAATTTTGTACTGGTCTTAAGTAACCAACGACACGGGTGTACACCTCGGCAGGCTTACCACAAGTGGGGCACGCGAAGTGTTCTCCGGAAATATATCCATGTTCATTACAAATTGAAAATGTAGGAGTAATTGAAATATAAGGTAATTTATATTTTTCAAAGACTTTTCTAATCAGTGTCTTTGTTGTTTGAATGTCCTTCACTCTTTCTCCAAGATAAAGATGAAGAACAGTGCCTCCGGTATATAGAGACTGCAATTCATCTTGAAGATCCAAAGTTTCAAAGATGTCATCGGTAAAGCCAACGGGTAGTTGACTTGAATTAGTGTAATAAGGTATTTCACTTCCGGATGTTATGATATCCGGAAATCTTTCTTTGTCATGTTTTGCCAGTCTGTATGCCGTTCCCTCTGCTGGAGTTGCTTCAAGGTTGTAATAATGTCCTGTCTCTTCTTGAATGTCTTTGATGACATCTCTCATATAAAGAAGAGTTCTTTTTGCGAACGCTTGACCCTCTTCGGTTGTCAATGTCATTTGTTCATTGAATAAGTTTTGGACAGCCTCATTCATGCCAATCAAACCGATAGTATTAAAGTGATTAAACCAGTATGATCCACTTTTTAGTTTAACATCTCTTAAATAATGAGCACTGTATGGATACAATCCTTTTTCGGTTTGTTCTTCGATAATATTTCTTTTGATTTCCAAACTCTTTTTTGCAAGATGAATGGTTTCCCAAAGGCGAGTAAAAAATTCAGATTCCGAATGAGACATATATGCTAGTCTGGGCAGATTAATCGTCACAACTCCTATGGATCCCGTAAGGGGATTCGAGCCAAATAGGCCGCCGCCTCTTTTTCTGAGTTCGGTTGTGTCAAGTCTCAATCTACAACACATTGATAATGCATCTTCTGGAGAAAGATCTGAATTAATATAATTTGAGAAATAAGGGATTCCATACTTCGCTGTTATTTCCATATATTTTTCAACGACAGGACTATCCCAAGCAAAATCTTTAGTAACATTAATCGTTGGTATTGGGAAAGTGAATACTCTTCCTTTGGCGTCACCTTCCATCATAACATCGCAAAAAGCCATGTTAATCATATCCATTTCTTCTTGGAAGTCACCATAGGTTTCTGGCATCAATTTGCCAGCTATAATAACATTGAGATCTTTCAATGTTTTTGGAGCTTGAATATCAAATGTCAAATTTGAAAATGGACATTGGAACCCTACTCTTGTTGGTACATTGAGATTGAATATGAACTCTTGTAATGCTTGCTTGACTTGATAATAATTTAGATTATCGTATCTTACAAATGGAGCTAGGTATGTATCGAATGAAGACCAAGCTTGTGCACCGGCGGTTTCGCCTTGAGTCGTGAAGGTTGAATTAACAATCTGCCCCAACACACTTCTTAGATGTTTTGCAGGTTTTGATTCAACTTTGTTTGAGACGCCGCCAAAACCATCTGTGATGACTTGTCTTAAATCCCAACCCGCACAGTATGGACCGAAGAAGCCCAAATCATGAATGTGGATGTCTCCATCTTGATGAGCTTTTCTAATATTCTCGGGGTAGATTTCATGAAGCCAATAATTTTTGGTAAACTCCTCTCTAACATAATTGTTCAACCCATTAATAGATTTTTGAGTATTTGCATTTTCATTAATCTGCCAATCTCTATCTGCAAGATACCCGCTAAACATTTCAATGGTAGCTCCAATTAAAGCGTTCGATTCTCTTGATGCTCTTCTCTTTTCTCGGTAAAGAATATACGCTTTAGCTGTTTTAGCGTGACCGTTTTCGATTAATACTTTTTCAACGATGTCTTGAATTCCTTCAACATCAGCAATTCCCTTAGGATAGGCCTTTTCCGCTATTTTGCAAACTTCTTCAGTAAGCTCTTCGGACTTAGAAAAATCTGTGCCCCCAACAGAACTTGCTGCCTTGAATATTGCCAAAACAATCTTTTCTTTTCGAAAAGGAACGGTTGTTTGATCTCTTTTGATAATTTTTGTGATCATATGATTGATCTCTCCCTCGGGTTTATCGATAAGTTCTATATACTAGATAGAACATTTTTCGTAGTCGCATTCAGAGTTACTACATTGAATACAACCTTGTCTTTTAACAAGTATTCCTCCGCAAAGCGGACACAATTCTCTTTCAATCTTTTCAGGGGTATATCCAGTGCTGTGAATGTTAATGTGTGTAACGTATTCCTTCGCCTCTTGTTTCTTTTTGTCGAACCATGATTCTTCAATATCTAAGTGAGGTGGAGTAGCGGGATTTAAATCTTCCGTATTTTCATTGATTCCCGCCAAAATACCGATTTTTGCGCATCTGTCTCTAAATACAGTTGCACCTTTCAATCCTTTTTCCCAAGCGGTTTGGAAGATAGTCATCACATCTTCTACAGATGCGGAGTTTGGAATGTTAAAGGTTGAACTAATAGCGGTATCTACATACTTTTGAATGGTAGATTGTACGTTAGCACGTTCAAGGAAATTAATGTTTTGTGAAGTAATTTTAGTCCAGTCAGGAAGATCCTCGGGATCAACACCTAAAGCTTTTGCCATTGCCAGAGGAGTTTTCTCCCAGATTGAGATGGTTTTTTCTTCATCGAACATACTGACAATTCGTCTCGTATAATTGATTTGAAAGAAAGGTTCTACCCCTCCGCTGACGCCGAAGATATTGCTGATGGAACCTGTTGGCGCAATACTCAATAGGCGACTGTTTCTCATTCCGTATTTTTGAATGATGGTATCTGTTTCGGGGGTTATGACGTTTTTATAGAAAGTAGAAGAACTAATTTTATGGTAATCGAATTTTGGGAATGGTTCTGTTTCCTTTGCTCTGAGTGCACTAGCATAAGCAGCTGAATTTATCATTTTGCTCATGAGGGTTTCAAGAAAACGAATGAATTCCTTGCTTCCATAGGGTAATCGAAGACTTAACGCTAGGTCTGCAAGACCCATAACACCGAGTCCAACCTCTCTATAATCTTTCACATGCTCTCTTTGTTCTGGGAGTGCATGTCGATTGCCTAATAGAGTCAAAAGGTCGTCAAGGGCATAAATCATTTCAGAAACGACAAAATCGAAACGTTCCCAATCATAAGTTGCTTTTTCTGTAAAAGGATTTTTTACGAAAGCATTTAGGTTAATACTTCCTAGATTGCATGAACCATGAGCTACTAATGGCTGTTCTCCGCAAGGGTTCGTTGCGGTGAAACGAATTTCTGGATATTCACTTAGTAAATGATATTGGTTAATGTGGTCAATAAACATTACGCCAGGATCACCCATTGTGTGAGCAGCATATGCCAACAACTCGAGCAAGCCTCTAGCTCTTACCTTTTTTTCGATGGTTTCATAGGGCGTTTCAAATTTGAGATACCAGGGTTTATTGTCTTTAGCTGCTTGCATGAAAGCGTCTGTCAATGCGATACTGATGTTGGCGCCGTTGATTTTATTCAAATCTAATTTTGTGGTAATAAAATCGATAATGTCAGGATGATCGATATTCATAACCAACATCAATGCACCACGACGATTGTCTTGTTGGGTGTTCAGGGTAGTGTGTGAGTACTTTTCCGCAAAAACCATGACACCTGGGGTTGTATTAGAACTGTTATTTACTTTTGCACCCTTCGGACGAATTTTGGATAAATTCATCCCTTGTCCACCACCATAACTGTAAGTTCTAGCAATCTGATAGTCGACTTTATAGATACTTTCAAGATTATCTTCTGGATCTTCAGTTACGTAACAATTACTACCGGTAATGTTACCTTCTCTTCCGATTGCGTATAGATTGCGCCCACCGAAAATGGCTTCTTTTTTTCTAAGAATTTTTTCAAGCGAAGGCTTCCCTAAAGAGACTCTTTTTATGAAGTCTTTTTTAGTCTCATTTCGTAAGAGATACTTCTGTAAAATTAAGTCTTGACGGTCATCATTGTCTGACCATGGGTTTTCTCTGTCAAGTTTCTGTTTCTCTCGATACTTAATGTATGATTTTGCTGTTTCGAATTCTCCGGATTGCATTAAGAACAATTCAACATCATCTTGAATTTTCTCGATATTAACATCTTCGTTTGGAGAATAGCTGCTTGTGATATTTGTAGCTTGTTTTAGACATTCTTCTTTAGTATAGTCTCTACCAACGCTTTGGTAAGCCCTAAAAATAGCATGAGCGATTTTTGTTACATCGAATTGCTCATTGGATCCGTTTCGTTTGATTACATGCATTTCTTTACACCTCATCTAAGTGAAAAATAGTTAAGAATGAAACAAGTTTGTTTCATTCTTAGTTCATACCATATAAAACATAAATAAAACATCATGCACGCGTGATGTCAGAATATGCCAATTAGGTTAGTTATGATAATATAAAGGAAAAAAGTGTTTGTCAATAGTCTTCCTGAAATAATTTTTGTGAGAAATTTATGTGAAACCAATGAGAATTGCGACATTAAGCGAATTCAAGCAAAACAGATTTAAATAAATTATTTTTTACATAAAAATTCATTAATATGTTTTTATTCCTTTTTCAGAAAATAAGAAAACAAAAGGGGAGAGAGTTTCCTAATTTTCATTTTTTTTACGAAAAGATTCATTTTGTTTATTTATTAATTTTTGGTGTTTTTATTCGCAATTTCAAAGAAGTGAAATGATTGTCTCTCGTGTTTTTTAATCGTTTATAAATTATTTGCCAATTGTGTTTAATCTTGACCAAAGTTATTGCATTTGCATCCAAAAATAATGTATAATATCGTGTCGAAAATGATTGTGAGCTGATCCATTGTGTCTGAAACAAATAAATTCAAAATCTTTTATTTTATCCGGTATTTCGGTGATGCTTTTTTCTATCCGTTTATGTCAATGTATTTTCTTTCAAAAGGAATCAGTGAGCAAAATCTAGGGATTATTCTTGCGATTGTTCCTATCACAACTATTTTGGTCAATCCGTTTTGGAATTATATCGTAAAAGACATGAGAATTAGTCGTTTGATATTAAAAATCATGACATTGCTTGAAGGTATATTCATAATCGCAATCACTCAGGTTAACGGAATTGAATTATACGCTTTGATGGTGGGAATGATTGCATTCTTCTGTTCTCCCTTTATTAATATTCAAGATGGATACACTTCGACGTATACCAATACGCATAAAATTGAGTACTCATCAATTAGAATCTATGCATCCATAGCGTATGTAATTGCATCAGCAATTGCTGGGTTCATTATTCAATACGTGGGTTATGGATTACCTTTTATCCTTTCTGGCGTGTTCTTCGCTTCCACAGCTTTGATAGCATTTTGGATTAAACCGATTGAAAAAAACATGCCTATTTTAGAAACTAAACAAAGAGATTTCAAGGCACTTGTCAGAAACAAAGAGTTTTATAAGTATTTAATATTTTATACAATAGTCATAGGGGCTGTTCGAATCGGAGACTCATTTTTCGGAGTATTCTTAATTTCTGAAAGCGGGCTTAGTTTATCCGGATATGGATTGCTCTATTCAGCTTTTGTATTTGTCGAAGTGGTAACCCTAAGGTATTTGACAATCAAAGGCGCACTACTTAAAGAAAGAAACATGATTTTGTTCGCATCCATTCTATTTGTTGTTCGGTTTATCACCTATGCACTCAATCTTCCATTATCTGTCATTATCATTATTACAATGTTCAGAGGAGTATCATGGGGTACCATTATATACATGAACATCAAATATATTATTAAAATAGTCAAATTAGAAAATATCACAACCGCCATTCTAATCTTAACTTTATTTTTCTCAATCTTCATTGGAGTTGGAAATTACATTTTTGGATATTTTATTCACATATACGGATATAATTTCTTGTATATGATTTTGACATTGTTGATTGTATTGGGAATTGTGTACTTCATTTTGTTTACACCCAAGCCCTCTGTTTTAGAGGAGGAAATGAAATAATTTTGCTCATTTTTCAACATAATCGATAAAAAATGATATAATAATCGAAAAAGGAAGTGATAGGATGAGATATGATTATATTTTTGTTGGCATAACCCTCACCATTGCTGTTATTTCTTTATTGATTTCATTACTGGTTTTTATGAACGTTAGAAAATCAAAAGGAATATGGCAAATCGGTTTTCTTTTTGTTTTGGAATTCATATATGCATTAGGCTATTTGTTTGAATGCGTATTTTCAACTTTGGAATTGAAAATGTTTGCAAATCATTTTCAATATCTCGCCTTACCATTCTTCGCAATAACTTGGCTATATATCGCTAAAAAATTCCAAAATCATCATTTTGTACCTAACTTAAAAAAGACTTTTCCTTTATTGATAATACCGATTATGGTGTTTATAACAGCTGAACTTTCATTTTTTACTCCTGTAAATCTTTATTACACGAACGAATCAATCGATTGGTCATGGATGATGGGAAATGTTTCTTTTCCTGTATTGTATTTAGAAAAAGGGGTTTTCTATTATTTAAACTCAATAAGTAATCTGTTTTTGACCAGTTTCGTTTTCTATGTATATATAAGAATATTTTTTCAAACCTCCGGAATTCGGAAGAAGCAATCCCTTGCTTTAGGGTTATCTAGTTTGTTAGGAATTGTGGCTATCATATTTACACTATTCTCTCCAGTATCAACAGGGTTGGACACGGCTTTCTTTATTATTGTTATTACTGGATTTGTTACCTTGTATAGCATCATGAAGTATGAAATTATCGACTTAAAACCTTCTGCTTACTTAGCTTCATTCGAACTATCTACGGATCCGATTTTTGCAGTGGACGATAAATTCGATATCGTTGATTGGAATCAATCTGCAGAATCCTTCTTTTCCAGTAGTGAGAACGGGTTTTATCACGAGTCGATTAATACAGTTTTTAAAGATTCGGAATTAACCGATGCAGTTTTAAACGATTTACCATATAGTTACAAATATAAGGGCAAACATTTTATTGTTGAAGCCGTTCTTATAGGAAAGACCGAAGGCAAAAATTCAGGATATTTGATTAAACTTAACGATATGACATCGTACATGGAAAGATTAGAAAACCTTCGCTACGACGCAACACACGATGTTTTAACGAAGATATTGAATCGAAGAGCATTTCTAGAACAGTTGAATTTATACCTAGAAAATAAAACACACAAAGATTTGAGTTATTCTATTATTATGATTGATATTGATGATTTTAAGTATGTAAATGATAATTATGGCCATGTTGCTGGCGATTATGTATTACAAGAATTTTCAAGATTAGTCAGTGAAATGATTCCTAAAGAGGGAGTTTTTGCTCGATTTGGCGGAGAAGAGTTTACCATCCTTTTAAGATCCGGAGACAAAACTAGTTCTTTGGCTTTGGGAGAATTGATTCGGCAAAAAATCGAAAGCTCATTGTTTGTTGGTGATCATTTTCAAACTAAGATTAAAATCAGTGTAGGTGCATCCGTTCATACTCCGGGTTGTGAGCATACAGTGTCTCAATGTATTCAACTAGCAGATGAAGCGTTATATCAATCGAAGAAAAATGGAAAAAACCAGGTTACTGTGACGATTGCAGACACAATCAAACAAAACTAACACAATCAAGGAGAACGACATGAGAGATTCTACCGAAATCAGATTTGACATGACGGCGAAACCAAAAAAACAAAAATGGTATCTGAAACCGGTAGCTTGGCTCATAGCTTACCCAACGATTTGGAAACACCATTTGAAAATTAACAAAGTAAATATGAAAGGTTTAAAGAACCCATATATTTTGCTTTGCACGCACCATGCCTTCGTAGATTTTTCTGTTACAACCGCAGCTATTTTTCCGAAATCAGCTAATTATGTTGTAGCCATCGATGGCTTTATTGGAAGAGAATGGCTCCTCAGAAATGTTGGATCCATATGCAAGAGAAAATTTACGAATGATACCTTGCTCGTAAAGCACATTCATCATTCTCTTCATGTGAACAAACATGTATGTGCGATTTACCCCGAAGCAAGATACACACTCGTAGGAACGACTGCGATTATCCCGGATTCATTGGGAAAACTATGCAAAATGATGAAAGTTCCGGTCGTTGTATTAAACATGCACGGAGATTATTTATCCCAACCGGTATGGAACTTAACTCAACGAAAAGTAAATTTGACTGCAGATATGACTCAAATTGTTAACCAAGAAGAAATATTATCGTTATCTAGTAAGGAAATTAACAACCGGATTAAGAATGCATTTGTTTATGATGAATACAAGTACCAATTACAGAACAACATTAAAATTGATTATAAAGAACGGGCGAAGGGTCTTCATAAAGTTTTATATATTTGCCCCAGCTGCAAAACAGAGTATATGATGAGTTCCAATCATAATATTCTCAAATGCGAACATTGTCATAAGGAATACCAGATGGATGAACTAGGAAGAATACAAGCCACAGAAGGAATCACAGAGTTTAGTCACATACCTGATTGGTATGAATTTGAACGAGAGACTGTGAAAAAACAAATAGAAAATAACGAATACTATTTTGAGGATGATGTCTATGTTGATTCTCTTCCGAATTCCAAAGGCTATATTAGACTAGGACAAGCCAAACTGATTCATGATATGGATGGATTTCATTTGTTTGGAAACTTCGATGGTGAAGAATTCAAATTAGATAAAGATCCTTTGTCCTTGTATTCATTGCATATTGAATACGATTATTTAGGAAAAGGCTTGGACTGTATCGACTTATCTACTTTAAATGATACATATTATATCTATCCGATTCACAAACAAAACGTTGTGACGAAGTTACATTTTGCTACAGAAGAACTTTACAAGATGAAACTGAAAGAGAAGAGAGAGTTAATTAAATGATTATTGCTCAATTATTTGAAGTTGGTATGTTATTATGTTTTGGGTTCTCTTGGCCTATAGCGTGTGTTAAGGCTTATAGAGGAAGAACAACAAAAGGGATTAGTCTCGTTTTTGCATTATTGATATTAACTGGATATGCATTTGGTATCATATATAAGATTTTAAGTGGGAAAGTAAATTTTGTGATTTTGGCATACATAATCAACTTCACTATGGTCTTCGTCTACGCTCTAATCTATGTTCGAAATCACCGTTTAGATGCACTGAAGACAAAAACCTTATAACTTAGAAGGACAGCCCTGAGGGCTGTTTTTTTTAACCATTTTATTATACTGGTTTTTAGAGCATCGCAAATCGGTCAAAAAACTAAAATGTTCTTTTTTTAGAATATTTGTATCGACAATATGTGAGAATATGTTATAATCTATTTATAAAATATTATCGAATGAGAATATTTACAAACCTTGAATGGTGTGTTAATATGATATTAATCATAGAACACACAGTTTTTAGTCATGTAGCACAAAACGCTTTATACTAAAGCACATTCAGGGGGCAATTTTATGAAAAACTTATTCAGAAAATCTTTAATGGTAGTATTTTTTGCAGCTTTATTGTTTGGATCAATGGTATTTGTTAATGCAGCAACTGATGATGAACCAGAATTCATGTATTTAGCTGGAATCGATGACGACGAACCAGAATTCATGTACGCAGGAAATGGTATAGATGACGACGAACCAGAGTTCATGTACGCAGGTAATGGTATCGACGACGATGAACCAGAGTTCATGTATTGTGCAGGTATCGACGACGATGAACCAGAGTTCATGTACGCAAGTAATGGTATCGATGACGACGAACCAGAATTCATGTATTGCGCAGGTATCGACGATGACGAACCAGAGTTCATGTATTGCGCAGGTATCGATGATGACGAACCAGAATTCATGTATTGCAACACTTCACTATCCAATGGTGACCAACTAGGAGTAACGTTCACTCTGTAATCTACATTCACTTTTTAAGGTTATTTTCCTCTAGTGAATTTATTTAAGAACGTAATTTCTAGGATTACATATATAGAGGATGATTTGCATGACTATCTATGACTTTTCGTGTTCTTTTTACTTTCGAGAAAATTATGACAAACTTGTCATGATTGAGTACGAAAAAAAACAAAAACAGATTACCCAAAAAGAGATCAATGAAGCAACAGGAATCGCTACGTCTAGTTACCGGAGAGCTCAATTAAAGAACTTTGCAGGTTATGACGACATGGTTGACAAAATTTCTTCATATCTCGACATTAAGACTAAAACAAGCCAATTGACAATTGATGAATTGGATAATAATTTTAGTCGTTTTTACACTTGTATTTGTTTTGCTCAAGAATCAGAAGCTGAATTCTACTATAACAAAATAATTGAGAAGCTCCCTGAATATGAAAATTCTATATTATTAATTGTTTATTATCTTGCACAATTAATCTACTATATTACTGGAAATAACTACTCATCAACTCTACATCGACAAAAACAAGATGAGGCCATTGATTTTCTTCAAGGATTTGTAGATAAAATGTCGAGCGAACATAGATTCTTGTATTACAATTATATGTGTATAAAATCAGCAGTTAATAAAAATCGCGAAAATGTTATCCATTATGCAAGATTGACCGCATATTTGTCTATTAACTATCAAGAACTTGAACCGACTGTCAATTATCATATTTCATTTAGCTATTCACTGGTAGGAGACTTCATTAACGCTTTAATATACGCGAACAAGGCGTTACCTAAACTAGAAGAACAGTTGAATTATGAAAGAGCAATATTCTGTCGGACAAACATCGCGGCTTTATATAAAAAACTAGGCAATATTGACGAAGCGAAAAGACTCTTGAGAAAAAACTTAATTTATATTACCTTTAGCAATCTTGAAAAGTTAAAAAGGTCTACCGAACTTAACTACGCAGACTGTCTCTTAATGGAATACAATTATAATGATGCACTAGAACATTATGACATCATTCTTGAGAAGCTCCTTAAAAAGCCCGACTATGAATCGATCATGCGCACGTACTGTTTATATAAATTAAACAAACTAGACGAAGCGAACGAGTATTCAAAAGAATTAGTCTTACTCAATAGAGAAGATAAGTATCCATTCGAGTATTTGAGTTTAATTCTATTCTTTAGATCTTACTTTAATAAAGAAGATAATCTTGACGAAGCCTATCGAATTGCTGAAAAAGAGATGCCAGGATATAGTCTTCGCGGTAGTTACATTCAACAAGTTGCCAAAACAATCTATGAGAATGTTCAAGGCAAAAAACAAACTTCTAAAAACGTTGCTGATTCAGACCTTGCAGGATACATTCTATAAGGTTTTCTCCCTTGACCGGTACCCCATCCCTAGGGGTACCATTTTTTTTGCAGATTTTTCAAGCATTGAATGCATATTCAGTTTGCCATTTTATGAAATTGATTTGGTTTTCTTGTTTGACACTCTATGGCAAAAGTAATATAATGAAATGTAGAAAACGTCATTTATTCGAAGGGGTCAGAACAATGAAAAAAGCAATTATTTCAAACATCCATTGTGAAGGATGCGCAAAAGACATAAAGAATGTGTTGGAACACGTCTATGGGGTGTCTAATGTGCAAGTCTCTTTTGAAGGCGGTTATGCCACTTTTGAAGGGTATGTATCCGACAAGGTAATTTCACAAGCGTTATTAGAAGAAGGGTATCATCTTGAAAAAATTGTAAAGATATGACAAGAAAAGCTCTCGCGAGCTTTTTATTTTCTTTTTAGATATCGATACAGACTTTATCTATTAAAATTTCTATGAATTGATTTCAATTTGAACATCCTAGAGGTATAATTAGTATTTATTATGAAAAGAGGTAAGTTCCATGGAAAACTTAATCAAGGAAGTTATTGAACTAGATAAAAAAGCAAGAACAGAAGTAGAACTTCTTGAAATTGAAAAATCAAAAATCAGTGAGTTTATTAATCAAAAAAAATCAGAAATTGAAGCATTGTATAAAGCGGATGCCAAAAAAATAGTGGAAGCAACCAAGCAAAAATTACTTGATGACCTTGAAAAAAAGAAACAAGAAGCCAATGCTGAATTTGATGAAAAATTTCATAAATTGGAAGAAACCATATTAAAAAATAAAAATGGATGGATTGATTCAATTTACGAGTATTGTGTAAAAGAGTAGCCACATTAAGGAGATGATTCCATGAGTTCACAGGCAGGAAATGCCATTGTCACAAAAGCAAAAGCAATCTATGGAAATCGCCTGAAATCTGAGGATTATCAAGAACTGGTTAAGAAAAAAAGTGTCTCTGAAGTTGCGAAATATCTAAAAAGCCATAGTAATTATAAAGAGACTCTTTCTGACATTCAAGAAGATACGGTCCATCGCGGTCAGTTAGAAGAGTGGATAAAGAAGAATAACTTCAAGAACATCATCAAACTAATCATGTTCATGCAGACCAAAGACAAAGACTTTTATGAGTTGAACATTGTCATGAGAGAAATCGACTTGATTCTAGCTACTATCAGATCCGTTATTTCTGGATCTATCACACTGGCCATTGCTGAGTTTCCAATATTTTTTAGAAGACACGCGAATTTTGATATTGATAAACTATCCAGAGTTGATACTTTCTCAGGATTAATTAATGCTTTGGAAGGGACGATGTATCATCATGTTCTTATCCCCTTTGAAGAGAAGGATCCAAATCAAATTAAGTATGTTGAGATTGAAAGAGCGCTGGACGATGTGTATTATGAAAGAGCCTTTCAAGTTATTGATAAATATTATTCAGGCAAATTGAAACGTAATCTCTATAATATATTTTTAACAAAAATAGAATTGTCTAATATAGTTAAAATTTATCGATTAAAGAAGTTTTATCAAGCTTCGCCCGAACAAATCAAATCGGCATTGATTACTTCTAAATCAAGGATTGTTTCAAAACGATTAACTGAAATCATCAATTTACTTGATGCCGACGACATATTAAAATATTTGTCGAAGTCTGAACTCGCTAAGTTTACAGACGAAGATGATTATGTATACATCGAATATTATTCAGAAAAGATTAAATACAATCTTGCCAAGAGATATATGTATTTTTCAAATGATGCACCTGAAGTGTTTGCTTCATTTTTGATTCTAAATGAAATTGAAAGAGAAAATTTATTCAACATCATCGAAGGAATTCGATACAATCTAAATGATAAAGAAATCGAAAAAATGTTAATCTACTAGGGAGGAGGATCATTCATGTCAAATTCAAAATTAAGACTAGTAAACATTCTAGCTTATACTACAAATATTGACAAAATATTGGTCCAACTTATGAAATTCCCTTGTATTGATCCCGTCTCATCCGATAAAATTATTGAATCTGTTCATGGCAGTCAACATTATGTAACAACCGATTATGCAACTCCTCTGCTAGAAGAAATTACTACGATAGAAGATGGATATCACACCGAATTCAAAGAGTTAAAAATAACCGGAATTAGTGATTCCATGGATGCGATTGCTTATGAGATTAAAAGCGTGCATAAAATGTTAGACGAGTATTCTTCGCAACTGATGGCGCTGAATGAATTGCGTGAGAAATATGAGAATGCATCCAAGCAACTTCAATATCTATCATCATTGTCAGTGTCTCTTGATGATATATTTAAGTGTGAATATGTTGTTTCTCGAGTCGGAAAACTTCCTCTGGATAGTGTTGAGAAGTTAAAATATTATTCCAGTGCACCTTTTATTTTTACCTCCTTCGCTGTAGAAAATAACATCAGTTGGTGTATGTATTTCACAAGTAATGGTTATGAGAGAGCCGTCGACAATATTTTTTCATCTCTGCTTTTTGAACGAGTATATATTCCTGATTTCGTTCACGGCACTCCCGAAGAAGCTCAAAAGGTAATATCTTTGGAGATTGATGAGACAAACAGACAAATGGAATTGACTAAATTAGAATTGGACGGTTTCATGAAAATACATCAAGATATCGTCACGCGCATGAAAGCTGAACTAGAGTTAATTTCTAAGATTCATCGCGCAGAAAAATATATTGTAATTTTGGGCTCTAGATTTTCCATTACCGGCTTTATCGATGCTAGAGATGAAGAAAAATTTTCAGCACTGTTTAAAGATATGGAAGATGTATCTGTAGAGGTTCATCCGGCTGATTTTGACAAAAGATTAAAGGCTCCAAGAAAAATCACTCGGAAACTTTGTGGTTAATTAGAATTACATTCTCTTATCAAGGAGTAGAGTATGTCCATAGCAAAAACAAAACTTGTAAATATTACTGCTGAACTAGAATATTTGGACAGAGTACTGAGCCGATTTGTCGATCTTGACTGCATCCATCCAGTACCCTCCAATCAAATCGTCGACCGAGTACATGGTCTGACCTCTTTTACATCTGAAAACCCCTGCATTAATATTTTGAATGAAATATCGGAAATAGAACAAGAGTATCAATTCGTTATTGAAAATGTCGTTGTTTGTTCCATTGACGATTCTTTTGAAATGATGCGTTCATATGTTTCAAGCACTCATCGTCAATTACAGAATTATGTGATGCAAAAGAAGGATACTTTAGAATTGATTCGAAAGTATCAGGACGCACTAATTCAAATCAAAAATATTGAAGATTTGGATATTCCTCTTGATGAAGTATTTTCTTGTGAATATGTATATGCCCGAGTTGGAAGGTTGCCAACTGATAGTGTAGAGAAATTGAGATTTTACAGAAATCGACCATTTATATTTATTTCATTCCATGAAGACAAAAACTATAGTTGGTGTATGTATTTCACCACCAACGAATATGAGAGAGAAGTAGACAATATCTTCTCCTCGCTGTTCTTCGAAAGAATTCACATACCCGATTTTGTTCATGGAACACCAGAAGCCGCCGAAGTCACTTTGGCAAAAGAGATTGAGGTTGCTAATCAACAACTTGACTACATTCAAGAATTTACTCATCAATTATTGACTGAAAGTGCAGCACAACTTTCTGTCATCAAAGCAGAATTGCAATTGATGAACAAAATCTATGATGCGAAACAATACGTGGTAGGACTTGGAGATAAATTTACCATCACGGGTTTTGTGGAACCAGAAGACGAGCCATTTGTGTTATCGAAATTTGAAGATATGAAGAATGTTGAAGTTCTCATTCGTCCTGCAGGAAGCGACAAACGACTTATCCCTCCGACCAAACTGAAAAACGGATGGTTTAGTCGACCGTTTTCAATGTTCGTAGAAATGTATGGGTTACCCAACTACGGCGGGATTGATCCCACACCTTTCTTAGCTCTATCTTATGCATTACTGTTTGGAATCATGTTTGGGGATTTAGGACAAGGGCTTGTTTTGATTCTAATCGGATTTATTCTGGCCAAGTGGAAAAAAATGAAACTTGGTGAAGTTGGCATACGTATTGGTATTTCCTCTTCGATTTTTGGATTTCTTTATGGCTCTTTTTTTGGAAACGAGACTATACTGACGCCAATATTTACCAACATTCTTGGGCTGACAAGAAAACCAATTGAAGTCATGGACCCTGCATTTACAATGTCGTTACTTATTTTTGCGATTTCAATCGGAGCTCTTTTGATTATCACTTCGATTATATTGAATATCTATGTGAACTTCAAAAAGAAGAGCTATGCTGAAATGTTTTTGTCTCACAACGGTGTCGCAGGGCTTGTATTCTATGTGTATCTTTTTATCGGGTTAATCTTAACCATGCAATTCGGAATCCCCGCATTTAGTACTGTCACAATCATTTTGCTTGCAGTACTTCCGATGCTACTAGTCTTTTTCAAAGATCCTTTAGAAAGACTAATGGACGGAAGAAGAATGTTTCCGAAAGGCTTTGGTGGATTTTTTACAGAAGGATTTTTTGAACTGTTTGAAGTTTTGTTATCTTACGTCACCAATACCATGTCATTTCTTCGCGTTGGAGGTTTTGTATTAGCTCATGCAGGATTAATGTTGGTTGTATACACATTGATGAGCATGGGAGGTTCTGCTTTTGCAACAGCTCTCATCTTCATTATTGGAAACTTGGTTGTCATGACAATGGAAATTCTGATTGTTGGGATTCAAGTATTAAGATTGGAGTTCTACGAAATGTTTTCAAGGTACTATGAGGGAGAAGGAATTCCCTTTAAGTCATTTCATTAGTTCATTATCATCATCATTCACAATATAGGAGGAATCAACAATGTTAAATGTTTTTGAAATTGTTTTGCCATTATTATTTATTGTTTTCATATCCATTCCTTTAATCAAACTTTTCCGAGGTAAAGTAAGTAAAAAAAGTGCAACTTGGAGACTTCTCACTCACATTTGCGGGTTCTTTGCAATGGTTGCGATTACAGTGATATTCCAATTCTCCGGAACACAAGTATTTGCTTTGGATGCGACTGATATCATTGGAACCACAGCTCAAGGACTTGGATTTTTAGGAGCGGCTTTAGCAACGGGACTTAGCGCATTAGGCGCAGGAATCGCTGTTGCGGCAGCTGCACCAGCTGCCATAGGGGCATTCTCTGAAAATGAGAAAAACTTTGGTAAATCACTGATATTTGTTGCACTGGGTGAAGGTGTCGCAATCTATGGGCTATTGATATCTATATTAATCATCAATAAGCTATAGTCTGGAAGAAGGATTTTTATGAAATTTTATTTAATCAGCGATAACGTCGATACGCTAGTCGGAATGCGATTGGTCGGAATCGAAGGAAAAGTTGTTCATGAAAAAAAAGAAGTATTGATTGAACTAGAGAAAACGCTGCAGGATGAAAGCATCTGCATTGTTTTGATGACGACCAAATTGGTCGAGCTTTGCCCTGAAGTTATTTCTGAATTGAAATTGAAACAGCCACGTCCTCTAATCGTTGAAATTCCGGATCGACACGGATCAGAAGATATCGGAAAAGCAATAGACCGATATGTCAGCGAAGCGATAGGCGTCAAATTGTGAGGTGAATGAAGATATGGAGTACTATTCAAACGATCAACTTTATAAGTATTTTGAAAATGAAATAACAAATGCTTCTAAAAAGCGATTGTCTGCACTTCGAAAAGAAATAGATGAATTGAAAGAAAGACAACTTAAAAGAGTTGAAGAAGATATTAAAGCAGCGGTAAATAGATCATTAGAGATCGAACTCAGAGAAGTAAATACCGATCACAGTTTTGATATCAATAAAATCAAATCAGAAAATTCTCGAATTCTAATGAACAAAAGACAAGAGTTGTTGAAAGACATTTTTGTCGAAGTTGGAAAAAGAATTCTTTTGTTCGTCAAATCTGATAAATACGGTCTGCTCATGGCAAATAAGTTAAAAGAGCTGTCCAAGCGCTTCTCAGGAAAAGAAGTTGTATTTCAGTTAAAGAAAGATGACAAGATTCTATTTGATACAATTGAAAAATTCTATCAAGGGAAGTACAAAGTAGAACAATCTGAATCCATTCAATTGGGAGGATTTTTGATTGATTGTTATGAAATGGGAATTGAAATCGATGAAACAATAGATTTCAAATTGAACGAGAAAAAACAATGGTTCTATGAGGAATCGAATCTTTACATTTAGAAACAGAAACTGGGTTTAAGAGGTGACACTATGAGTCAAGCGGCAATATACTCCATTAACGGTCCTGTAGTCAAGGTGAAAAACATCACCGGTTTTTCAATGCTCGAAATGGTTTTTGTTGGAAACAATAAGTTGATGGGAGAAGTAATATCCATTTCCAAAGAGTTTACAACGATACAAGTATACGAGTCCACTACTGGTCTGAAGCCTGGAGAGCCGGTTTATTCTAGTGGAAGTCCGGTTTCAGTCACTTTAGGACCAGGAATCATCAAAAATATTTATGATGGAATTCAACGTCCACTCATTTCTATATCGGAAAAAGAAGGTGTTTTTATCTCAGCGGGAAGCGACGTCGAGCCGTTGGATAAAAAAATCAAATGGGAAGTGTCCTTTATTGTTAAATTAGGAGATCATGTTCAGTTTGGCGATATATTTGGCACGATTCAAGAAACGCCTTTGATTGAACATCGATTAATGATTCCTAAAGGTATTGCCGGGATCGTTGTGGAAATTCAAAAAGATGGATTTTACACGATAGACCAAGTCTTATTAAGAGTTAAAGATACATCAGATGTCATTCATGAGTTAACCATGACACAAAGGTGGCCAATTAAAAAACCAAGACCGGTATCAAAAAGATTACCTATGTCCATACCACTCGTTAGCGGTCAAAGAATTATCGATACAGTATTCCCAATCGCTAAGGGAGGAACGGCAGCCGTACCTGGAGGATTTGGAACAGGTAAAACTATGATGCAACATCAATTTGCAAAATGGTGCGACGCTGACATTATCGTCTATGTTGGTTGTGGAGAGCGCGGCAATGAAATGACACAGGTATTGGAAGAAATGACAGAATTAATAGACCCTAAATCGAACCGACCTTTAATGGATAGAACGGTTTTAATCGCAAACACGTCCAATATGCCTGTTGCTGCGAGAGAAGCGAGTATTTATACCGGTATCACGATGGCGGAGTATTATCGTGATATGGGCTATCATGTTGCTCTAATGGCAGACTCGACATCTAGGTGGGCAGAGGCTTTGAGAGAAATCTCCGGAAGACTTGAAGAAATGCCTGCGGAAGAAGGATTCCCCGCGTATTTGCCAAGCAGAATATCCCAATTTTACGAAAGAGCGGGATACATGGAAACGATCAATCACCGAGTTGGTTCGGTCACAATCATTGGCGCAGTATCTCCTCAGGGTGCCGACTTCTCGGAACCAGTAACTCAAAATACCAAACGATTTGTACGCTGTTTTTGGGCTTTGGACAAACAATTAGCCTATGCTAGACATTATGCTGCAATCAATTGGAATTTAAGTTATTCAGAATACATTGGAGATCTTTCGAAATGGTATAACAAGAACGTTGACATACGATTTTTGAAAAATCGCCAAGAAATGATGGCAATTCTCGCTGAAGAAACCAAATTAATGGAAATTGTCAAATTAATTGGTAGTGATGTTTTACCAGACGATCAAAAACTAATCATCGAAATTTCGAAAGTGATTCGTGTAGGATTCCTTCAACAGAATGCCTTTCATAAAGAAGATACTTACGTTCCTCTTCAAAAGCAATTAAGAATGATGGATGTGATTTTGTATTTAAACAAAAAGTCATCAGAGATTTTACGAGATGGTAAAACATTCAGTCTCGTCGCAAAAACCTCTTTATTTGAAAAAGTAACAAAGATGAAATATGATGTTCCAAACGATCAACTAGAGAAATTTGATGATTATTTTAAGTTAATTGATACGGAACTTGGTCAAATTAGATAACGAAGGAGGTCGCTTATGAATCTTCAATATATTGGGCTCGAAGAAGTGAACGGGCCACTCATTTTTCTTGACAATGTTGAAAATGTCGGATATGAAGAAATGGTTGAAATCCAAATGAAAGACGGCGAACTTCGTCATGGAAGAGTTGTTCAAATTGATGGAAGAAAAGCCGCAATACAGGTATTTGAAGGAACACAATCGATGTCGCTTTCGAATATGAAGATTAAATTTACGGGTAAACCAATGGAAATTGGGCTTTCTACCGAGGTTCTTGGTAGAACCTTTAACGGTTCGGGAGATCCAATTGATGGGCTTGGTCCTATATTTGTGGATGCTTATTATGACATCAACGGCACTCCACTCAATCCAGTAGCCAGAGTATACCCGAGAAATTATATCAATACCGGAATCTCAAGTATTGATGCATTAACCACATTAATTAGAGGACAGAAACTTCCTATTTTTTCAGGATCAGGAATGCCTCATAACGAACTTGCTGTTCAAATAGTAAAGCAATCAAAAATATCAGAATCTGAAGGTAGTCAATTTTGTGTTGTATTTGCTGCAATGGGAGTAAAGAACGATGTGGCTGATTATTTCAAAAGATCATTTGAAGAAGCCGGGGTTATGGATAAAGTCGTTATGTATATCAATGTCTCCAATGATCCAATCATTGAAAGGCTATTAACTCCTAGATGTGCTTTATCTGCTGCAGAATACTTAGCATTCAAACATAATATGCATGTGTTGGTAATCTTGACTGACATTACTTCTTACTGTGAAGCTCTGCGTGAATTTTCTTCATCAAAAGGTGAAATACCCGGAAGAAAAGGGTACCCAGGATACTTGTATTCTGATCTTGCTTCCATGTATGAGCGAGCAGGAATTGTAAATAATTCTAAAGGTTCGGTAACACAAATTCCGATTCTTTCAATGCCAAATGATGATATCACTCATCCCGTCCCAGATTTGACCGGTTATATTACTGAAGGACAAATCGTACTGGACAGAGATTTATTTCAACTGGGAATTTATCCTCCTATAGGAATTCTCCCTTCACTTTCTCGTCTAATGAAAGACGGGATTGGCGCAGGATATACCAGAGCGGACCATCAGGACTTAACGAATCAGCTTTATGCTTCATACGCAAAGGTTCAGGATGCAAGAAGTCTAGCTTCTGTCATTGGTGAAGATGAATTATCTCCAACCGATAAGACATATATTGAATTTGGTGACCTGTTTGAAGAGCGTTTTTTGTCGCAAGGAATAGATACGAATCGTTCAATAGAAGAGACGCTTAATCTTGGATGGAGTCTGCTTTCGTTGTTGCCAAAACAAGAACTTGATCGCACCGACGATGCATTGTTAGACCAATTTTATGATAACAAAGCAGCTATGGTATTTTTCAATATCATCGATAAACCGATTATCAAGGAAATCGGTTCAATCAAGGAAGTATAATTATGGCTACAAAACAAGTATTCCCCACAAAGGGAAATCTTATCGCAATCAAAAAGACAAATGCTTTGGCACATCTAGGCTATGATTTAATGGACAGAAAGAGAAATATCCTCATTCGAGAAATGATGACGATGATTGATGATGTCAGGAAATTGAGAGACGAGATTTCAATCACATACAAAAAAGCCTATCTTGCTTTGCAGGAAGCAAACATTACCTTAGGAATTGTCAACAATATTGCAAACGCAATCCCAATTGACGATGGACTTTCAATTACTTACCGAAGTGTCATGGGTGTCGAAATTCCAAAATTATCCTATGTCAAAGAAGCGATATCAGTAAAATATGGGTTCTCAAATACGAACACGAAATTTGATTATGCATACAAGAATTTTTTAAAAGTTCGAGACTTAACAATATTATTGGCTGAAGTAGACAATTCTTTGTATCGTTTGGCAAACGCAATTAGAAAAGCACGAAAAAGGGCCAATGCACTAAAGAATGTTGTTATCCCTGAATTTGAAAGAAACATCAAATTCATTACGGAGGCTCTTGAAGAAAAAGAAAGAGAAGATTTCTCTCGAAAAAAAGTAATTAAAAGTACAAAATCGGTATCATAAAAGCGAGAAGGATTTATTTCTTCTCGCTCTCACTAAATGAGTCTTCAAGCAATAATTGTCTTGACTATTTACATCAAATAGTTAATAATATTAATAGACTCTTTTTAGGGGTGTGGTGTCAACGGTAGCACGACAGTCTCCAAAACTGTTTGTACGGGTTCGAATCCTGTCACCCCTGCCATATTGCATTGAAGATAGCCCATTAGGGCTATTTTTTATTTTTTTTACATTTTTACATTTCGAAGTTCTTCTAAAAGAAAAATCACCGTAGCCACGTTATAAAATTCTTTATTTTTAAATGATTTATGATATAATGTAGTAGACTGTAAGCGTTTTATACGAGAGGAGAAATATTTATGAAAGAATATTCTGCAGAGTCAATTAAAAATGTCATTATCTTAGGACATCTAGGAAGCGGAAAAACTTCTTTAACAGAGTCGCTTGTGTATGCATCTGGTGCAATTGAAAAGAAGGGTGAAGTTGAAAAGAAAACGACGATTTCAGACTTCACACCAGAAGAGCATTCAAGATTATCTTCATTATCAACGGGAATCGTGCCAGTTGAATTCAAAGGAATGAAAATCAATTTCTTGGACGCACCCGGAGCGGATGAAATGATCGGCGACATCACATATGCTTTAAAAGCTGCAAGTGGAGCTGTTTTAGTGTTGGATGCGACCAAAGGCGTTGAGGTAGGCGCCGAAAAAATGTGGAAAGAAATCCGCAAAAATAATCTACCTGCAATCATTTTCGTCAACAAGATGGACAAAGAAAACGTCAAGTTTGATGAAGTACTTGAATCAGTAAAAACAAAGTTAGGAAAACAAGCTGTTCCATTCTGCCTTCCAATTGGAAAGCAATCGGAGTTCAGTGGGTTTGCGGACATTGTTGAATTGAAAGCAAGAATTTACACAGGAGATGCTTGTATTGACGGCGACATCTATCCTGACAAGATGGACAAAGTATCTGAACTAAGACAAAACCTAATTGAGACCGTAGCCGGTTCTGACGAACAACTTCTAGAGAAGTACTTCGAAGGCGAAGAACTTACGATGGAGGAAATTAAACACGGATTACATCTTAGCGTAATTTCTGGAGAGGCTGTTCCTGTCATGGTCGGGGCTTCAACAAAAGACGTTGGACCATTAACTCTACTTCATATGATTAGAGAATACTTCCCGAGCACTTCAGAACTTGAACCCAGTCAAGGAGTCAAGCCTGGAACTGACGAGCAACTCAAACGCAAGTTTTTGGATAGCGAGCCGTTCTCTGGATATGTATTTAAAACATTAATTGACCCATTCATTGGAACAATTAATATTCTACAAGTGAAATCTGGTACATTGAAAAAAGATCAAGAAGTATATGTTTCAAATTTAGATGATTCTCAAAAAGTGAATCAACTTTTCTGTTTGATGGGAAAAACTCAAATTTCTGTTGAAACCATTCACGCGGGAGATATATGCGCTGTTGCAAAAATGGATGGTGTCTTAGCGGGAACGACTATTTCTGACAAAAAATCACCAATTGTATTTCCAAAAGCAGCGCCCCCAACCCCTACAATGTACTTAGCAGTACATCCGAAGAATAAAGCGGATGAAGATAAATTATCTAATGCTCTTAGCAAACTACACATCGAAGATCCTACGTTCGAAATCAAAAGAAACAAAGAAACTTCTCAATTATTGATTGGTGGGCAAGGAAGCATTCATCTAGGATATATCATCGACAAAATGAAAAATATGTTTAAAGTCGATTTAGATACCGATGAACAAAAAATCGTATATCGCGAAACGATTAGAGCTACTGCTACGGCTGAAGGTCGATACGTGAAGCAATCGGGAGGTTCAGGGTACTACGGAGTCGTAGTCATGAGATTTGAGCCTCTTGAAGGAAAAGATTACGAATTCGACGAAGAAGTATTCGGCGGAGCCGTCCCAAGAAACTATTTTCCTGCAGTTGACAAAGGTCTCCAAGAGACTTTAGAACACGGTGTATTAGCAGGATTCCCAGTTATTGGCGTCAAAGGAATTTTAACCGATGGTAAATATCATGCGGTTGACTCTAATGAGTTGGCTTTCAAAATGGCCGCATCCATCGCATTTAAAGAAGCGTGCAAAACTGCAAAGCCTTCTATTCTTGAACCAATCCATAAAATTGAAGTCACTGTAAAAGATGAATATATGGGCGATGTTCTCGGAGATGTAAACAAACGACGCGGTAGAGTCATGGGAATGGAACCAGCAGAAGACGGTTATCAAAAAATCGTTGCTGAAGTTCCGGAATCCGAAATTACGAAATATACAATCGATTTAAAAGCTATGACTCAAGGAAGTGGTACCTTTACTCGTGAATTTTTGAAATACGAAGAAGTACCAGCAAACCTCATTCCGAAAATCGTCGAAGAACACAAAAAACAAACTGAAAAATAAAATACTTGAAAAGCAGAAATCAACCATTTCTGCTTTTTTATTCATATCGTTATCTTCTTTTTGTACTTCAGTGTATAATTTTATACGAAGGAAGTGAATATAATGAATTTATATGAAATTAGTGTTAAGGACGTATCAGGTAAAGAAGTTTTGCTTAGTAAATATAGCGGAAAAGTGTTATTAATTGTCAATACGGCAACCCATTGTGGATTTACTCCTCAATATGATGGTCTTGAAAAACTTTATGAAGAGTACAAGGATCAAGGGTTTGAAATACTTGATTTTCCGTGTAGCCAATTTTTAAATCAAGCTCCAGAATCAAGCGAAGAAATAGCATCTATCTGCAAACTCCGCTTTAATACGCAGTTCCAGACTTTTGCTAAAATCGAGGTCAATGGAAATCAAGCACATCCACTTTTTACTTACCTTAAACAGCAAGTTCCTTTTGACAGCAAAACTAAAAAGGGAAAAATTAAACCTTGCATTTTCAAAAAATGTAGAGAGCGGTTCTCAAATCCAAAGATTAAATGGAACTTTACGAAGTTTCTCGTAGACAGAGAAGGGAATGTTATAGATCGTTTTGCGCCATCTGTGAGGCCTGAAGAACTTTCTAACCATATCGAAAAACTTCTGTAATCCTTGACTTCAAGAGGTAATACTATAAAAAAATCAATTCCCTTTTTTTTCACAAAAATTTCAAAAAAAATAGTATTGACACTAGTTCTCTTGTTTGATAAAGTATTATGTGTGACATAGTAGTTATGGAGGTTCTTGATGGAAAAAATAGGCTTATTGATTGATAGTACATCCTTGACAAGAGAAGACATTCAAAAAACATCGTTTTTAAAGGTAGCTTCTCTCAAGGTACGAATTGATGAAAAAGAATTTAATGAAATTGATATTTCATACGAACAAATGAATCAACATTTAAAGACCGCAAAGAAATTATTGACATCTCAACCTTCACCTGGTGAGTTTTTAGATTTGTACAAAAGTTTCTGGAGCGAAGGATATACACATATTCTTGTCATTACTTTATCCGAAAAATTAAGTGGAACTTTTCAATCTGCCTTGATTGCAAAATCAATGTTGGATTTTCCACTAGAAATACGTGTTTATGCTCCTCAGACAGCATCCTTTGGAGTTGCTTTAGGAATTCCAAAAATTATCCAGTCGATTGAGCAAGGATTATCGTTCGATACTTTAATGGATCGAGTACACAAATTATATGAACACCCAACCGTGATGTTTACATTGTCTAATCTTATGCATTTATTCCGCGGAGGCAGATTGAATCTGGTTTCTGCTTTTCTAGGAACGGTATTGCGGATTAAACCGATTGTTGAAATGATTCATGGGAAACTCGAATTAACTAGGAAAGAGCGAACAAATATTGCTTGTTTTGAATATTTTACGGCAAAAATCGATGAATATGTCAAAAACTATCAACATGTCTATGTGGATTTCATCGATCTTAACCATCCTGAGTGGGCAACTCGTTTTCAAGACTATATGAAGGAGAAACACCCTCAAGTAGAGTGTCACTTCACACATCAAATTACACCTGTTTTCTCTGTTCATTTAGGAGATCAAGGGTTTGGAATTGCAGTTTTATCTGAAAACTAATCAACATTAAATAAATGAGATTAAAAAAGCTCGATCAGCATTGCTGTCGAGCTTTTGTTTTATTTAACTACAAATGGTACTATCTCTTGCCAGCATCATATGGTTCGCCAGCAGCCTTTGGACCTTGTGAGTTTTTGGATGTAAAAATTAATACAATAATTGTAACAATGTAAGGGATGATGGATAAAATCTCACCAGGTATATTCATATTGCTCAAGAACGGAATCATTGAAGTCATATTTGATATTTTTGAGAAGAAGCCAAATAGCAATGAAAATAGCAGTATTCTAAACGGCTTCCATTGTCCTGATATCAAAACAGCGAGTGCTAAAAAGCCATAGCCATTTGCTGAAAAGGTAGCATCATAAATTCCTGTGATTGGTACTATGTAGAATAATCCACCGAGTCCACCTAAGGCTCCAGAAATAACGACACCAAGGTAACGAATTTTCTTAACATTAATACCCGCTGCATCAGCCGCTTGAGGATATTCACCACAAGAGCGAAGGCGTAGACCGAATCTTGTTTTATAGATTGTAATGTAGGATACAATCAAAATTGCAATACCGATATAAATAGTAATGAAGGTATTTGAAAACAAAATCGGGCCTAAAACAGGGATATCTGACAATATTGGAATTGACCTTATAAAGAAACTGTTATTCGGAAATTGAATTTTCGAATATCCAGTAATGGCTTTTGCAAGAAAAATAGCAAAAGCTGGCGCAAACATATTTAATGCTGTTGCTGAAATGATTTGGTTTGCGCTCATATTGACAGAAGCATAGGCATGCAATAAAGAGAACAACATACCTATAATGATTGCAATGAATATTCCGATAAAAAACAAACTTTGTCCATTTAATCCTGAGGATTTATAAATCAAACTCATAAAGAAGATAGCAAAGAAGGCTCCGAAAGTCATGATACCTTCTAATGCGATGTTCACGACTCCACTACGCTCGGAGAACATACCCGCGAGTGCAACAATCATCAAAGGAATCGCAACTAGCAAAGACATATTGATAATACTATATAACGTGTCGAGGAATGACATTATTTCTCACCCCCGGTTTTTTTATTTTTTTTGAAAGGATTTTTAAATCCCTTTTTGAACAACATTGATAATGCACTAAAGTAGATGATGGTCGAGATAATGATTTTAATAACTTCAGTATCAAAGGCAAGTCTTTGTAAATAGAATCCACTATTTTTAATGTATCCTAGGAATAGTCCTGAAAGCAGAACTCCAATGGGATGACTTAACCCGAGCAACGCAACGGCAATTCCGTCGAAACCTTCACTTAATAATAAGTTCTGAACGACTAGATGAGCTCCAGACCCGGTTAAATATACAATAGCACCGGCTAGTCCTGAAAGTGCACCAGCAATCGTCATGGAAGAAATAATAGCCTTTTTTTCATTGATACCAGCATATCTAGCGGCTTCTTTATTGTGTCCTACCGCTTTGAGTTGATATCCAAAAGTAGTTTTTTCCAAAACGATATAAATGATGATTACAGCGATAACAGCTAGGAAAAAACCACCGGTAACCGAAGAATCAGGAAATAGCCACTGTAATCCCATTTTTGGAATGATGGCACTCTCCAAAACACTTTTCGATTTTGAAAGTCCATCGAATACAGTTGACATTACTCCCCAGTTTACCAAATACATAGCGATATAATTGAGCATGATTGTAGCAACAACCTCATGCACATTAAACAATGCTTTTAATAACCCAGGAATGAATCCCCAAATTGCACCTGCTAGAATTGCCCCTAATACAGCAACTATCCAATGCAGATGTCCGGGAAGGAAACCCCAACGAACGCCAATGTATATGGCTACAAACGATCCAACGGTAAGCTGTCCAGTTGCCCCAATATTGAAGAGACCCGTTTTAAACGCAAATCCAACACTTAATCCAGTTACAATAATTGGTGCAGCAAACAGAAGCACGTTCCCCATGGATTCATTGCCGTCTTGGAAAGCTCCTGTGAAGATAATCCATAGTCCATGGAAAGCGTCTTGAGGGACGAATATAAGCATTAGAATGAAACCAAATATGAGTCCTGCTAGTATCGCATACAAAGAAGATTTCGTATTCTCCCCAAGTGATATTTTTGGTTTTTTGCTAAAAGTATTCTTCAATGACTCAGAGATTTTCAATAGGAAGTTTTTAAACGACTTCATTTATCTCACCTCTCTTTGAACCTGACATATAAAGACCCAACTCATTCTCGGTTACTTTGTCAGGATGGACACTTGCGACCAATTCACCTTCATACATGACTATGATTCGATCAGATATCCCCATGACTTCATCAAGTTCCAAAGAGACAAGCAAAACCGCTTTGTTTTGATCACGTATACTAATTAACTGTTTATGAATATATTCGATAGCGCCCACATCTAATCCTCTGGTAGGTTGAACTGCAATCATTAAATCTGGATTGCGATCGAATTCTCTTGCGACAATTGCTTTTTGTTGGTTTCCACCACTCATACTTCGAGCCATCGTTTTCTCACCTTTACCGCTTCGAACATCAAACCGTTCAATTAAATCATTGGTGTGAGACGAAATGTTTTCAAATTTCAAAAAACCATGATGTTGAAACTCTTCATCGAAATAAGATTGTAAAATCATATTCTCTGCCAAAGTGAAATCCAAAACAAGACCATGCTTATGTCTGTCTTCGGGAATATGACCTATCCCGCTAGTTGTTCTATGACGAATACTAGCCTTGGAGATTTCATTTCCGTGGAGAATGATTGTACCTGTATAATGTGGATTTAAACCCGATAAAGCTTCTACTAATTGAGTTTGACCATTTCCTTCAATACCAGCGATACATAAAATTTCACCGGCTTTGACGTCAAACGACACATCTTTTAAGACTTGTTTACCATCTTTATTTGTCATATTGAGGTTACGGACGCTTAAAACTGTTTTTCCAAGATGAATAGGTGATTTTGGTATATCGAATAATACTTTTCGACCAACCATCATTTCAGCCATCTGTTCTATGTTTGTTGTTTTAACGTCAACAGTTCCAATATATTTACCTTTTCTGAGAACGCTACAACGATCTGCGACTGCTTTAATTTCTTTTAACTTATGTGTAATAAGAACAATGGACTTGCCTTCCTTCACCAAGTTTTTCATGATGTGAATTAATTCCTCAATCTCTTGTGGAGTCAACACAGCAGTCGGTTCATCAAATATCATAATTTCAGCATTTCGATATAGCATTTTCAAGATTTCTACTCGTTGTTGCATACCTACTGAAATTTCAGATATGATATCATTTGGATTTAAATTAAAGTTGAATTGATCACTAAGTGCTTGGATTTTTTGAATGGCGTGGTCCATTTTTAAAAAACCGTTTTTGGTATCTTCCATACCTAAAACGATATTTTCAGCTACTGTAAAATTGTGTACCAGTTTAAAATGTTGATGAACCATTCCGATGTGCAAATCATTGGCGTCGTTAGGGCTTTTAATTTCGACTTCTTTCCCATTTACCAAGATGGTACCGCTATTTGGTTGATAAAGGCCGAACAAAATAGACATCAATGTCGATTTCCCTGCTCCATTTTCTCCCAAAAGCGCATGAATTTCCCCTTTTTGAACTTGTAGTGTTACATTATCGTTTGCTAAAATTCCGGGAAAATCTTTTGTGATGTTCAGCATTTCTATAACATATCCCATACACGTCACCTCAATTGTTGATTATATCAAAAAAGACGAAAAAAAGGAAGAATATTTCTACCTTCCCTTTTTATCTTTTATCAGTAATGAATTTTGAGTATTACTATTCGACTATAACCGTGACGTAATCACTGTCAAATGAATCTGCATCAACTGTGATATCTCCACTAACAACAACTGTTCCAGCTGTCAATAATGCGAAAATTGCATCATAATCAGCTTGGTCAAATGTATCGAATCTTGTGAAATCTTGTGGTAATCCAACGCCGTCTTCAACTGAACCTAAGTTCCAAGCTGTTCCGCCAACGAATGTTTCATCGTAAATGGATTCAAGAGCTGCATAAACAGAGTTAGCTAATTCTTTCATAGCTGATGTGATAACTGTTTCAGAAGCATCTTTTTGGTCAATGTCAACACCGATTACTTTTCCATCTGTAGCTTGTTCAGCAGCACTCATTACAGATGCGCCAGCTCCACCAGCTGCAGCGAAAATGACTTCTGTTCCTGTTGTAAACCAGGAAGCAGCTTTGTCAGAAACAGTATTATCAGCCCAGAAAACTCCTGAGTACCAATATACTACTTCAACAGGTGCAGTTAATTCTAACTCTTCAGCTGCATAAGCAGCACCTTGGATGTATCCGTATCCGAAACGTACAACTGCAGGAACAGCCATTCCACCAACGAATCCAAGTTTTGTATTTCCATCCATGACTGCAGCATAGCCAGCCAAGAATCCAGCCTCTTGTTCTTTGTAGAAAATTGGTAATACATTGTCTTCAACTGTGAAATCAGCAGCAGTTTCGCCAGTTAAAAGAATTGGATTGCCTTGATCGTCCCAACCAGAAACGTTACTTGGAGATCCATCCAAGAAAATGAAGTTTACATCTGGGTGATCGCTTTGAACTAGCCAAATCGCATTTTCAAACATGTATCCAGGAGTAACAACAGTAGTGGCACCATTTTCAATTGCCAATTCGATAGTTGCTACACGTGCGTCAGTTGAATCTGCGGAAGGTTGATAATATTTGTAAGAAATATCATTGTCTTCTGCGAAAGCTTTCAAGCCTTCCCATGCGCCTTGGTTGAATGATCCATCGTCAATCGTACCAACGTCAGTAACTAAAGCAAGTTCATAAGTCTTTTGAGTACAAGCAGATAGAATGACTCCAAAAGATAAAACAAAAAGAAGTACTAAAACTTTTTTCATAAATTCTCCTCCATATGATTTTTTTTGATGCTAGAATTTTTGAAGATTACCTTCATCCCCTATTTTACCAAATTAAAGTCGTGTTTACAACACTAAAAAGACTATTTCGAACATCTCAGCAAAGAAATAAGAAAAACATTTTTGAAACAATGTCCTCATCCAGCAATAATAACAAATATATACGACAATATAGTTATCATTCACTCTGTACAAGTTGATAAGATGGTTAAATATTCTGTAAAATTCGCAAATATCGAAAGAGAGACACATTCTTGTGGTATCTAATAAATAATGCTTGACAATTACCAGCCTATTTAGTAAACTTATATATGCGAAAAACTACATGGCGGTTGTGGCGAAGGGGTTAACGCATCGGATTGTGGCTCCGACACTCGTGGGTTCGATTCCCATCAATCGCCCCATCAAAAAAAGAAATTGGGCTATGGCCAAGTGGTTAAGGCATCGGACTTTGACTCCGAGATCGTTAGTTCAACTCTAACTAGCCCAGCCAATCTTTTTTTGACCCGCTAGCTCAGCCGGTAGAGCATTTGACTTTTAATCAAAGGGTCAGGCGTTCGAATCGCCTGCGGGTCACCATTTTTATTTATCATTAAATTTGCGGGTATGGCGAAATTGGCAGACGCGCTAGACTTAGGATCTAGTTCCCCCGGAGTGCAGGTTCAAGTCCTGTTACCCGCACCATCTTAATTGATATCATATAATCTGAAATTCAACCGAAATCATACCATATAGGGTTTGTACTCGGTTTCAGATACTCCCCCTATATGTTTTCCTAATGCATCAAAAATGATGCACCAAACATATATTAATGTAAAAGCATGAGGAAGTCAAGAGCATTTTGACATTTTCGCATCATTTTTGCATCACAAAGGAGTTATATGAATGAATAGGTTAAAAGAGATTCGAGAAAAGAGAAATATTAGTCAACGAGAACTTGCTCGAAGAACAAATATTACTAGCGCACAAATTAGCAGATATGAGTCTGGACAGAAACTAACTGAAGAATCTATTAGACAAATCGTTATCGCACTCGATACTTCTGCAGATTACTTGCTAGGATTAATTGATGACGAAGAAAAAAAGTAGCCGAAGCTACTTTTTTTTATTTTAGATTATTTAATACTCCATATTTTTGCGAATCCGCATGGGCTTTTTTTACACTCATATGTAGATATATTTGCGTTGTACTGAGAAGTCTATGTCCAAGAAGCTGCTGTAAAGATGTTAGTGGACACCCATTTTCAAGCAATAAAGTTGCCATTGTGTGTCTAAACATATGTGCATGACATTGTTTTAAATTTAGATCACATTTTACTTTATGAAAAAATGCTGACAAATTTCGATATGTGAATCTCTTGAAACTTTTATAGTTAAAAAGCAAATATTGTCTTTCTGGATAGAATGAAATGTAATCCTTCAATAGTTCAATTGTAGCGTAGCTTATGAATACAAACCTTTCGTCTTTTGTTTTTGTAGATGTTAGTTTTATTGAACCCTCATCCAAGTTAATGTATTTCACTTCAATATCTAGTAATTCAGACTGTCTTACTCCTGTGTCAATTAGCAATAGTATCACTATCATTTTTGTTAGTTCATAGGGATTCTTCTCATCAAGGCTGTTAATGTATTTAATTATTGATTTTAATTCAGTTTCAGAAAATGTATTGAAATGGGTCGATACTTGTCGAAGTTTTTTAAATTGCATTAAGTATGGGAAGCCAATTTCATGATATTTATAGAGTTGCTTCAGTAATCTCATTTTTTTGTTGATTGTGATGTTTTTACAAGTCTTTTTTGAAAAATCAACAAACGAGTCGATGTCCTGTCTTGTAACATCTTCAAGATAGAAAAGCCTTTTGGATTTAAAAAAAGTTATAATCGGCGAAAAATAATAGCCTTGATATTTCCACGTGCTTGTTGATTTTGTCAATTTTGTAAAGTCCTGAAATGTTTGAATTCTTTCTTCAATTTGTATTTTCATGTATCCTCCTAGTATTAGGCCTTAAGGTAGCAAAAATAAATATCCGCACTATAAAATTATACTACATAATTTTCACTATTGAACTTGTGAATTATGTTCAATATTGGTATACTATCTTATGTAAAGAGGTGAGAAGATATGTGGCCAAAAAAAATACAAAAGATGTCAAATTAAAAAAGTAAGGTTGCTTGATGATATAAAGTTGATGTATAACAATGAACTAGCGACTTTGAGAGATGAGTATAAAATCGGTTATGAAAAGTTTGAAGAACCCAACAGTAAGGCAAAAATTATTATTAAATCAAACTGTTAATGAACGAGATTTGATTTCGCAGAATACCATTGCGGAATCTTCCAAAGGAATCAAATTTAAAATCTCAAATTTAATTAGCTATATAGCGTTCTGTTTTGTAGTGTTTTTGGTATCTGTACTGTATGTTTTTATTAAAGCTTTCGAACAAAACACGATTCCCTCATTGAAATTTTACTCATTTGGCTTTATATTAATTTTTTTGGTTTTCGGAGCATATGGATTGATTGCTTCAAAGAAAAAAATATCAATGATTAATGACAAAGGGTACCTTATAACCCTAATTTCATTTTGGACGACTGTTCTAACTCTTATTATTACAATAGTCTCACAAGCTTCTTAGTCAACTGAATTTAATTTGAATGGAAATATTGAGGTGATTAATTTGAGAACAAAGGCAGAAAAGATTCATGACAAATTTGACTTCGAACTCTGAGAATTTAACAACACAATAAAAGAGTGTGAAATAAGAAGAATATTTATTCTAGATATAATAAAAGAGGGAAATTCATCGCCGTCTATTGTAAATGATAGTTGTATTTTTTTTCAAAGAGTTTTCATCGATTTTTCTCATTATATAGTATTAAAACTATACGATTTTTTTTTCTTGATAGCAAAAATCAAAGTGACGACCTTTCTTTTCTTGACTTTCTCAATCGTTCCATGGAAAACGAAGAGGAATTATTTAAAATTAAGAATGAATACAATAAATATACTCTTATGAGCATGAAAGATATAATCGACCAATTTAGTGAAATCAAAGATAAATACTCAAGCCAATTACGAGAACTAAAGAATTATAGACGGAAAATGATAGCTCATATGACAAACAAAAAATATAGCATTTTCTTTGAGTCATTGGAACCAATCATAATTGATTTAAAATCTCTCATTGATGTTTTCATTGCAAAGTACAAGAATTGCAATGCATCATTTTCTATGAGTTCTTACAATGACTTGAGCTTCTTATTTAAAACTGCCAAAAATTCACAAAGAGCGAAGAATAGTGAGGAAAAACCATGATACAGATTATCAGATATACGACTCAATCTAATAAAGACATTTTTCTTGAAGACAAGCCTGACAGATTGTTTTCATCTTTTGCTAGCCCAAAATCTCTTGATGAATTTGATGTGAATATTCTCGATCTTACAAATGAAAAAATTTGGATGTCTCCATCCCAAGACAGAACTAATCTCTATGTAAAAAAGGATTTGCAAAGCATCAAAAACATGATAGTTAACTCAAAAAAGTCAAAAATTGTTGTTATTTTACCGTCTAACATAATGTGGAAATCATATTTAAAGATTGTGACAAGAAATGGTCGAAGCTCTGAAGAATTTGGAGTGAGCGAACCAATTAAAAATATTTTGCCTAGTTTCATATCAATATTATCTGATTTTATTCCTGAAATAAAATTTTCATTAATGTATGAAAACACTACAAGCAAAATTAATGATGTGGAGTATAATGCCGCTTTTTATTTTAATTTACCTAACAGTTCAAATTTTGTTCCTCTTCTTGTGTCTGAATCGAGCGAGAAAGTAGTTTTGATAGCTAATAAATTTTCGAATATATATATTTGTACTATTGACATTTTAAAATCAGATTCTCATTTTTTAAACTTCATATACCAGTACATTGTTGAAAAAGAAGTGCAAACACCAATTCCGCAATGGATTGATACGATTTCCATACTAGATGATGTTGAAAGTTCAGAAAAAATTATTGAATTAAAGAAAAAAGAAGCTGAAATTCTCTCAGAAATTGATAAACAAGCTCTCGCAATCAATGGCAACAATATTATTAAGTCAATTTTGTATGAGAAGGGGGACACGCTAGTAAAAATCGTTAAAACACTTATCTCCGAAATGATGAATATTGATATGTCTTCATTTGTAGATAAAAAAGGAGAAGACTTTCTGGCTGAGACAGAAGAAGTGATTTTTCTTGGAGAAGTGAAGGGAACAAAAAATTATGTTAAAACTTCTTTTTTATCACAACTAGATAATCATATAGAGTTATATAGGGAATCTCAATGTGATAATTCGTTATCAGAAAAGGCAGTTAAAGGGCTTTTAATTGTTAATTATCAAAATGAATTGGAGCCTAAAGAAAGAAGCCCTATTCAAGATTCTCAAGTCAGCAAAGCATATAGAAATGACTTATTGATAATTGATACAGTGGATTTATTAGATTTGTATTGTGCTTTTAAAACGAACAAAATATCCTCCGCAAAAATTATTTCACTCCTTTCAAGTTCAAAAGGATTATTAAATGTTTAAACCCCGTTTGATGTTGTTATGCTTAAATATATGACTTTTCGCACTCATTCATGAGTGCTTTTTCTTTGCCTTGAAAGAGAAGAATTCAAGAATAAAAAGATGCTTCATTAACTTACAATACATTCAGAGAGAAAATAATAAGAAAGTATAGTACATTATATATTGAAATCCATTGATATTTAGACGTTATTCTTGAAAACACTGTCTTCTTAAGTACAGGTAAACGACCCATTGTAATTTTTACTATGCCCTTTTCATTATTCATCTTGATAAAATCCCCAATATTTAGTAACCTATTGGAGAAGAGGGTGACAAAATGAAAAGAAACCAGTATTTGGTTAAAAATGATTTTGAAAAGAAAGTACAAGATCAATTTGTTTCTGCAGAAGAAAATAGTTCGAAAATAGAGTCTAAACTTACAGAATTAAGAGAGATGATTCCTGAAATTGTAAGAAATGAAATTGAAGAGCATCACAAAAAAACTGAAGAAAGAAATCCAATTTATAAATTAGCTAAAATATTATTTGTTTCAATTTATCTGTTGTCAATTCTTATACTGGTTTATGCAGCGATAATGATACCAATGAGTATATACGATCCGTCTCTAGAGTACTGGATAGCCTTATCTGTTATTGAGATATTTTTACTGGTACTAATCATTTTTAGTGCCATTGCAATAAAAACAATGATCAAAGATAGTAGAGTTGCTATATATGGATACTTAATTACAGCATTCATTACAGTTGGAACCTTTATTTCTATTTTTTGGGATTTAGTAAAACTTATGAGCCAAATTTCTGGTTAACTAAATATAAAATAAACCGCCCACAATTGTGAGCGGTTTTTCTTTTTAGGAAACAAGAGGAGGATGCTGCGGATCACGCGATCCTTACAGGAGCTGAACTCAGTATCATAAGTGCCTTAAACAGCCACTTCATGATAATCACCTCCCCTTGGTGCGGTGACTACCACGAGGGTAGTCGACTATATTATATCACTTTTGACAAAATGTCACTCACGGATTTGTGATTTTAATAAAATTCTTTTCTCTTCTTAGACCCAACTCGTTTGTTATAAGCTGCCTTTATCCTTTGATTCTGTTTTCCGAATAAGACCATGTAAAGCCATAGCCAAACATCATGGAATAAGAATTTGAGTATAATCATGAGTCCTCTAAATAGATCTACGATCATAATATGCTTGCTCCTTTCTTCTGAGTCTCATATCAGATGGAATGAATAACCAGTATAGTGCTTTTCCAATTCCCTTTGGAATCATAAAGAAGATGAAATAGAATGTATAAGCAATCGCTAGGAAGAAGTATTTTAGTATGAGCCATCCTCCTTTTAAGATAAGTTTCAGTATGTCCATGACAACCTTGATTGCGGATAATACCTTCCCCACAATGATGACTGCTGCCACGACTGCTAGACCCTTCAAAACTAACTGCCAATTTGCGACGACCCACTCTAAGAGATTGCCCCAACCATTGTCAATCACTGTTGTTGTTCCTGGAATAACTGGAACGATATCTTCAGAGTCATAAGGTTCATCTATGACATCGATGTCTTCATAGAATACTCCCTCATAATAGTAGCTTATGGATAAAATTGTCGTTTGATCCACAGTAATATTGGATCCAATAAGCCCTGGCGCAGTGAACGTCCCAATCGTAACCATCCAATCATAATCTTCGTTTCCAACGATGTTGTCATCCCTTCCATAATAAGATTCCTGAATGTTATTAATGACTGTGGCCGGATAAATATAAGGCCATATGGTTGCGTTCCTGGTCTCAGTCGCTTTAATGTCTTTTACGACATGATTCTTTGTCTTGAGTAATCCAAAGAGCGAGGATGAAATGACATCAAATTCCGCCTTCAAAGAATGAATATGATCAATTGGAATCGTTTCTCCCAAGGCATCATCGACAATGAAATGCATCCTGAATTTGTATGTCAATCCTACTTCTGAATAGACAGGTTCTTTTGTAATGTAGTCTTCAGTAATATAGACTGTTTTTATCCTGGTTTCCACATCAGAGATTGTATATCCGGATATTACAAACTCATTCGCTCCTATGGTCGATTTAATGTAGTCTGATCCATCAATCACTCTCCAAACTTTATAAGAGAGTGCATTCTCTGGGAGAGTGACTTCATACCGGTACGCTGTACCGATGGTATTGGATCCATTTTGAGTTAGATCCATCTCAAGTAGCGATGAGAAGAGTATTTCATTGCTGACAAAGGAATACTCAATGATTGCGCCGGTATATCCATCTGCGGGTAGATAAAAATAGCCCATGGACCCGGTTTTTCCTATCGAGATAACATTGACTCCACTGTCCGCATTAACGAGCGATGCGGCAGGGAAGATTATCCCTGCCGACATGACCAGTGTTAAAAGTATTGTGACGAGTGCTTTTTTCATGATGCAGCACTCCTTTCAATTATAGATTTTGTGCCGGTGAAGTGGTTGTTGTAGAATATGGAAGTGTTGAAGTTGTTGATGCAGATGTGGTTGTGATAAGTTGAGTCGTGACGACCGTATCCGGAATCGTATCTGTGTCTTTCACAAAGAAGAAATCCCATGCAGGTTTTATGGCGTTATCATATACCCATACTCCTGCATTTTTTACTGTGTTCACTGCGCCTTTAATCCAATCCCAGGAACTCACAAAGAATGTCTTTATATTTAACCAGGCTTGTTGGAATCCAGTTAAGACGACTTCAGGTTCTACGACAATAATGTCTCCTTCGGATACATCTTCAGGAACAGACAACTGTACTGAAATTTCATCTTCAGATCCATCTTCATATGTCACTCTCATCACGACAGAGTAAACTCCTTCAATCGATTCAGATCCTGAATATTCATCCGTTAAGAATGTGACTGTATAAGAGATATCATTCGCAAGCATTCCTGAAGCTTGAAGTAGTGCTACAAGTTCAGTTCTTGTCATAGACTCATTTAAACCTAGGTTAATGAAATAATCATCCACAACCCAGACTGGAGCCACATTGTCGACTACCCAGATGCGTACATCATGGAAAGTAACGTTTCCTGCAGAGTCTGTTGCTTGATACCGGACTAGATAGGATCCAATTGTTGTCGCATGACCTGTATATCCATCTTGTGCAATCGACACTGATAGAGTTCCATCCACATTATCAATTGCACTTAATTGTACAGTTACTTCAGATAAGGTGAGTGTTGCGGTTTTACCTTTGACAATCTTGATTGGACCATTAATGACTGGCGCAATGTCATCCTCAACAATGACAGTCAAGATTAGTGTAGCTGTGCTTCCTGATGCATCTGTGACTGTAATCGTCATGTCTGTTGATCCTGGTGTTGTGAAGTTAGGATAAGCAGGAATCACAAGTGAAGATGTAATGTTGCCATAATATGCATCTGAAGCCGTTATGGTCCCAATTAATGTAGCTAGAGATGCAGTATTGCTCATGAGTACAGTATGAGTGTAGGTTGTTGAAGCGATTCCACCAACCTTGATCACTGGTACTGTTGTGTCTACGATATGAATTGTCACAGACTTAATGGTCTCAATTCCAAAGGAATCAACTGAAGATAAATACAAAGTATGATCTCCAATTGTATGAGCTGCAGTCCAGACATTAGAATACGTTACTGAATCTAGTGGAGAAGCTGTTACTGTGACAGTTCCGTCTTCCGTATCTGTCGCGCTGTAATTAGTAAGGATGTTTGCTAGACTAAATGTTGTAGCTTCTACAGTAAGTTCTGAAGGACCGGTAATGACCGGAGAATCATTGTTGAGAACAGTAAAGGTTGCGGAAAATGTTGCACTGTTTCCTGATGGATCTGTATAGGTTACTGTTTGATGATAAACTCCTGGGACTACTTGCCATGGGCCTTGTCCATAGTCTTCTGGATAATCATTGAATTCCTCAACTGTCCAGGATGGCATGTCGTTATAAATCGGACCATAATACTCATCTGTCGCAACTAAATTGTTTAAGGATTCAACTTCGGCCATTCCTGCATCTGGTTCATCATCATACCAACTGAAAGAGAATGTTGCGCCATCGTTATAGATTGCGTTTCCGTTCACTGGATCCACAAAGTAAGGTTTGATATTGTCAATCACTTCGATGTCGACTCTTAGGTATGCATAGTTTCCAGATAAATCAGAAACACGATACATGATGTAGTAATCTCCACCCACAACTTTTGTTTTAGAAGTATATTGATCATCATAAACTTCTATGCGTGAAGAGACGTCTCCATCTTCGTCATCTGTTGCGTGAAGTTGTGCTTTTACTTCAGCTGCAGTAACTAAATCATTGTATACAGTATCAACACTCAAGTTCGAATATGTGAATTCAGGTTCAATCACATCTCCTGGATCTGATGCATACATTGAGAATGTTTGATCTGGAATGAAATCCGTATCCATATCTTGCATATCAAATGGAGCTAAATCATTTCCCCAGAAGATTTCCAAACTCTGTACGCTTCCTGAGTTCGCAATCGGAATCTGCACTACATTCGCGCTGACATAGATGTAATCAGGGAATGCATCAGAAAATTCTTGGCTCTGGTCGAAGTTTGAGAGATTATATAATGTATTTTCATACATTCTGGATCCAAAGTACAAATCAATTTCATCATTTGACTGATCATCCATGTACTGCAAATATTGAGTTTTTAAATAGGAAAAGTCAATTTGAAAGACAAAATCTCCGGAGTTTGCCGGAACGGTATAATTCCAGGCAAAGTAGTTTGCCGTGAAGGTTCCGTCTGCTTGACTGAAAAAGTCTTGTGAGGTATCCACATCAGCGAAGACTTGTGTAGCTGAAAAACCTAAAACCATTGTGATGAGTAATGCTAGACTTACTAAAATCTTTTTCATTTTGTTTCTCTCCTTTTAATAGTGGCTTATGCCAATTTGTTGTAAATAGTTATGAATAACGCTGACCGGGATTGAATAGCTTTCTCCATTCAATGCCCAGGCGTTAATTCCAATCAATTCTCCTTCTAGATTCGTCATGGCTCCGCCACTGAATCCGGATGGAAGGTATGCATTTGTTTGGATTACTAACCGGGATAGATCAAGTTCTAATAGTGTTGTCTCTCCTAGGTAGGATCCAATTGTTAAATAATTGTAATTTCCTAATGGATTTCCAATTGAAAGAATTGTTTCGTTTATTGATGGCTCTCCTCCATGGAAGAGCAGAGGGAATAAGTTGATCCTGGATTCTTTACTAAATTTGATAACAGCGAGATCTAAATCACTGTCACTGGCCACGACCTCAAAATCTGTAATCACTTCATCAATTGTCATGACCTGTTTAGAGACAATCGTCTCGACGTCTCCATCGATGACGTGTTCACAAGTAAGAGCGTAATAGTACTCTTCATCAGAAAAAATAATTGTTCCGGATCCAATCTTGATTTCTCCTTCAAGATTAATCTGCAGATAAACATTTGCTTGAGACAAGATACGCCTGGAAGCGTTCAGTAAATCATCAAAGGATTCTGTTGAAACTGTTGTGATTGAAGTAGTAGTTATTTGAGTCTGTTGGGAACGAATATAGTCCGATGCCATGTTTCCAATCACTGTGATAAAAAACAAGGCAATTCCAGTGAGGAGAAGCGTACCTAGGTAATGAACGAATTTAAACTCATGACTCTTGGGGGTCTTCTTGTGTTTTCTCAAGTGCATCACGCTCCTTTTTCTTTTCACGCTCTTGTTTCTTTCGTTTCTTTTCAATATCATCTAGAATTTTCTGTATGCCAAGGATCTCATTTAAGACTGGATAGTTCATTGTGACTGCGTGCTTGATTTTCATTGTTAGATCCATATCCCAACGCTCTAAGTGTTGCCACTGAGATTTCGTCTTTTTAGAAAGCTTGTCCGCAATCATTTCGAGGTAATGTGAATTATATCTTCCAAACGAATCCCGTATCCGGAAACAGAGCTTGACCGTATAGTTTTCATAGATTGGTTTATCGTATCTAAGGATTTGTTTCAAACTCATCTGTTTTGGAGTCGTAAACTCATCGCTCCTGGATACTTTAATATCGAAGTATAAATAACCTTTGTTCTGAAGTCTTTTGATCCGCTGAATCCCTTTTGACTTTCTCCTGGATTGTCTCTCCTTGGATTTGTTAAAAAGCGATCGTTTCTCCCAAAACTCTTGCCAGGCAATTGCTTTCTTCTGAAAGAAGATTCGTTTCTCTCCTCCATAGACCTTTGTCATCTCAATAATAGATACAAAGGAATCATCTAGCTCACGTAGAGTCTTCTGAGTTCGTTTAGCTTTCTGACCAATTCCAATCCAGATAGCTTCCTCTCCCAGGAGATGTCTGAAGAATGCTTTAAAGTTACGCATCCCAGTTTTCATTGCGGATTCTTTGCCACCCACATTGGGATAGAATGCATCTGTTTCTGTTTCAATGATGATGACTCCACCAACGAGTGGCCAGACCCAATCTGCATTTGTTTTTTGGATGTTAATATAGTTCGTTGAAAACACAATTGCAGGAAGTGTTTCAGTCTCCTTGTAAGGCTGATTTGTAATGATATAGTTATCTAAGTAGTGATATCTTATAAAGAGCAGAGAATAGCGTATAAGTAGTGTTAGAAAGTGTTTTTTTGAGATGCCATCATCATACTTAAATTTGTACTTGAGCGCATCTCCTGAAGATGGATCCTTTTTCATTGTATAGAGTTCCTGGATGTGTTCTTCAGTATTAAAATCCTTAGCGTAAAACTGCTTAATAAAACAGTCATGTTCTCGGACAATTTCAATGAATTCCAGAAAGAATTCTCCTTTGTTATTTGTCATGAGTGCCTCATGATTATCATCAAGGCAGCTGTTTAGCTGTTTAAAATTATAGGGATAACAGATTGTCTCAATCAGATCCATTTCATCTTCAATCTGTTCGATTAAATAGGTTCTGAGGGTTGTGACCATCCCGGAAATATTCGCGTCTTTTCCTGCTCCTCTAGACCCTTCGACTTTCATGGACCGTGGTATCTTTTCAGAGACGTACATTTTAGTAAGCTCCACGTTGTTTTCATGAATATGCCACTTACCAAATAGCCTATGATAAAGTAATCCGGTAACGACTACTAGAGCTACTTTGAGTAGAAAGAAGATTTCTTTCCTGACAAAGTAATTTAGATCATAATTGAGATAAGAATCTATCAGGAAGAATATTGCCATGATTGTGATAATAACCAGAATAAGTATTCGAAGTGTTTTACTGTGTTCTACAATCGATGTATAAAAGGATCTAAATTTCTTTTTTAGTTCTTTCATCAAGTACCTCTAAGCTTCTGATCAAGTTGTTTGAGTAAGAATTCCGGTGAATCTAAGAACGATAGAAGACTGTCAATTCTTGTACTTCGTTCAGCTGCGATAATCTCTGGATTGAATTTCTTTGGATTGAGCGAAATCTTCCTGGAAGAGGTACGCCATTCCCTTGTATAAAAGTCCTGAGTACGTTCTGAAGACCTTACAATCAAATCTAGATCATCAAAGAATTTCAGATATTTCTCGACAGTTGATTCCGGAATATCTGTTTTAGTTGAGATGTCCTTATTAGACTGAGTCACATGATAGTTATTAATACATTCGTTGTAGATCCAGGAGATAAGCTTCAGTTGATTTCGATTGAGTTGAGTCAAAATATCATTTGTTAGCACGTTTCCACCTCCAAAACGCAAAAAAAGGCGTGATTTCTCACACCTTTGAACGTAGTTATACTTATATTTTGCCGTCTTTTATTATATCAAAGATATAATAAGTTGTCAATAGTGAAAATATTATCCGAAACAATATTTATTTTATTCATTAATTACTATATAATCAACTAGGGGTAATAATATGAAAAAACAAGTAAAAAACAATGATAATGAAGGATTAAATGCTTTTCCTCGTTTAGGGATTAAGGTTGCGATTTCGCTTTTATTAGCAATGATTTTAGGACTGTTACTATTCTCTATTCTTGTTGAGGAAGGGACGCATACTAATTTCATTACTTCATATTCAGGGATTATCAGCGGATTTTCTACGCTAGTGATTGGCCTCTATGCAATTGATTTACAGAGGGGAATCATCAGCGAACAAAAAAAAACAGAAAGAAGAATTAATAAACCAGTTATAGTCATGGCTGGAGGAAAAACTTTACCATCTGTCGAGGAATTAACAGATTTAGTAAAAGAAAAACAAGACTACTATTCAAATATAGAAACTTATGAATTAGAGTGTAAAGATAGAACTAAAAAACCTAATTTTTACTTGATTCTCTCTATCAATAACAGAGGCTCGGAAGTATCTACTTTTAAAGTAATGGAAAGTCACTTTACATTACATAATGGAGATAAAGAAAATATTAATTACTCCATCGCTATTAATGGAGCTTCAAGACATAGATTTACTGGTCTTCTCCTCAAGTCTATTATTATATTTTTATTCGTTCCAATTTATGCAGATATAATCTCAAATGATCTTACAGTCACTTTTTCCTTTTTGAATCAAACTCATCTGCATTACAAAAAATCAATTACTTTCTATAATGTTAACGAAGTAGATCATGTAAAAAATGAATCCTCCGATTGTGAAGAACTTAAATAAAAATATACATGTATGACCAATAGTAAATCTATTTTATATCCATACAAAATCTTTCATTGATGAAAATTATATTGAGGGGCTATATGAAGTGTTTAAACCATTCATCTTGTATTTCCGCTTTTATTGAGTATACCAATTCAGTAAATTCATATTGGCAGATTAGATCAGGTTCTGCTGAAGAAAGAGCATCTGCGTGCAAAAGTGCAGGATATTTTGTTGAACTTAGCAATACTTTTACGAATTTTGTTCAAAATAAAACTAACGATGGCCAAGTAATTTCATGGTTAGATTCATTGTCTTTGATGAGACGTGTTGCAATAAGGCTCTATGAGGAACAACTAAAAAACATAAATGTTATTACAGAGTATGTTATTCCATATGCTAACAATAAGAGACCAGATTATTTGATGTGTTTTAAAAATACTGTATTGCTAATTGAGTTTGGTCATTATACTTCGTACGATATTAAGTTGGCTCAAGCAATGCAATATCAAGTCCTATTGGCTAAGCATTTTAATAAAATCATTAACATTGTACCTTATGTATTTATATATAACGTTGAATACGACCATGAAAATAAAGAAAGAGAATCGTTAGTAGCTAAGAATCAAAACCATATCGAAGAGTTAGTCAGTCTTATAAATAAACTATACTTCCAAGATACAAGTGCTATAGAGGAAGTCATTAGGCTGGATTTCGATAGAATCTAGCTTGTATAACATTTTCCTATAGAACTCCAATTTGCGAGTGTACAAATAAATTAACATTAATAATAAACAGTAACAATAAAAGTAATTTATTTGAACTGGATTGCCCTTGAATGGCAGTATTGCGCTGAAGAGTAGAACTCTATACTAATTTGCATAAAAAAAATCGACCTCAAACAACTTGACAAATACAAACGAAGAATATATTATTATTAATAGAGGGATAATCCTTTTTTTTTTGGAGTTAGAGGCCTGAATTTATAGGTCTGGACATAAAAAAAATCATAAAGGTTGCAGCCTTTATGATTGGTGGCATGGAGACCATACCTAGAACAATTTTGAATTATACCATTTTTGATAAACTTATGTCAAGAAGAGTCATAATTAAAATGGTATTCGCCATGTCAATCCAACTAACTTAATCTTATGAGAGGAGGAAATGAGCATGGCAAAAAACGTAAAAGCTATTCAGCAAACGCCATCCGGTAAGAATACAAAATTTATGAACACTACCAACGGAACGGTAATGAATAGAACTGAATTTATTCGTAGAATTAAAAGCGGGCCATATGAGAATGATTACCATATTCGAAATACCAAACATGGACCTGTTATCGCGAGTAATCCAGACAAATCAAAAAAAGACAATTTAGAGTAATGGGAAGAGAAGTAGTTGTTCGCTACTTCTCTTTATATTTTAAATATTTTTCATGTATGCTGTTCATTTTTATAATAATATTATATAATAAAAATATATTATCGAAAAGCGAGATGAGTATATGGGAAACACTTCAGAAAACTTAATTGATCAATTCTGGGCCACAATATTTCATAGCAAATTTTATATTGAGTATATTGAGTTGCTAATGAAACGCTATTCTAGAATTACAAGATGGATGAATATTTTTGCTGCTTTTGTAGCTTCGAGTTCCGTTGCAGCTTGGACAATTTGGAGTCAACTTTCCCTTTTATGGACAATCTTAATTGTCGCTGCAGAAGCGTTACATATTATTAGATCTTATCTTCCTTTTGACACAAGAATTAAAGTTATAAAAGAGCTCAGTCACGAACTCAGTATTCTGGATTTGAATTTTGAAAGAAATTGGAAGGATGTTTCCATTGAAAAGAAGTCTGATGATGAAGTCAATTCTATGATATTTGATTTTAGAATCGAGAGAGAAAGAATTATGTTTAAATACATTCAAGAAGATGTCCTTCCGGATGTTAATCGGCTAATAAATAAAGCAACAAAACATATCGAAAAAGAACTAAACTATTATTATAATATTTCGGAGGAAAAACATGAAGACTAAAACAAATCCTTCAACTCTAGTTAGGGAGAAACCTATCAATTCTTCTGTCAGAAAAGTTGATGCTAGAGGCAACGCTGGAATAGTAGCTGGGCATAGTCCTGTTCCAACGCACAGACTTTCGACAGTCAAAGTAAAAAATGGAGTAGTTGTAAATTTACCTGAAGGTAAGCATTCACCGGTACCTTCATCTCGCCCGGTTCCTCCAACAAGACCTAAGAATACTCCGAAAAAAACATAATAATTACTGGATATTTGAAAGAATTATACATTTGATAAGAATATTATTTACATTAAAGCAACACATCAATATGTTGCTTTTTTAATTTTAAGTATCAAACTAGTTTATTTGTTTCACTAATTATCATTGTCATTTGTTGGGCAGGCATAGACATACAGTCCGAGAGGCAATATACATATTTTTGAAGGCTTATGTGTAAGAATACCGAAATAAATCAAATCAAAAAAAAAGACAATCTCTATAATGGAAATTGTCTTTTAAATTGAACAATTAAAAGATGATTCTCTCACAACTATCTTAAAAAACAAATTATCAAAAATATGATAATGAGTATGAAAATAATATACTATTTGTCTTTTTTAACAATCAGCACCCCAAAAATGATAATATAGAGGATCGCAGAAATAATCCCCATTAAGTTTTGGCTCTCGAATCTTGGTATAAATATTTTATCAATATATACTTTATCATATTACGCCTCTATATCAATATTATATACTATTTCATTTGAATTGCTGTAATTTGATTTCAACTATTGAACGTAGTTTTATCCAAAAAAAACTAAATAGAAAAATACTATGCATAATATTGCGGCGAATACTCCTGAAATAATGTTGAAATATTTATTTGTTATATTCGATTCTATTGGAATTTCAGAGCCATCTTCATAAAACGCTTTTAGTTTTCCTCTTCCTCTTTCAAAGCCAAAAAAGATAGTTTCTTCATGTTTAAGGTCACAATTAATTACAGTTTTTTGTATTCTAGTACATGCAGTAATCAACGTAAATCCAGAATCAATATCAACTGAAAGAGTATTTCCATATTTCAAGATATATAATTTTTCATTAATATTAATTTGTAATTTAGGATGAAATAGGTAAAACTGTTTTTTTTGTTTGATATTTAATTTCATTCATTCAGCCTTCTTTCATTATATAAGAATATAGTTCTATTATAATTGGAATTTGATTTGGTGTAAAGGTATTTATAAGATATGGTCAGCAGCTCATAAATACTTTATAAATTAAGTTAACCTATTACCTAGTCCTTGATTTAATTAAGGTGTTTGGAAAGTGCCTCTTTCCCTTGGATAGCCTATCAATGTATTTCCAACAAAAGGTTCATAAATGTAACTTCTAACTTCAAGTGTTGGATATATTGAATATGTAATATTCTCCGTTACTTTCAGTCCCTTGGTAAAATAGGTAAGATTCATTCCATTTACTATTACATCGTATCCTCCGCACATGTCGTATATTTGTGCCCTAGTAATATTAGCTGTTTCTGGAGTTATGAAGTACCCAATAATAGCAGCTACAAAACCTATCGTTAAAGCTGAGGGCAATGTTACTTCAGGGAATAAATAATAGCTTATTAATGCCATTACCGCCCCTTCGCCTCCTGAAATTAAGGCATCTATGACTTGGTATCTAAAATTTTCATCAAGAAACGCATAAAACATTGCAGTCTGTTCTGGGGTATAATATGTAATTGAGTCTACATAATGAAAAATTGATACATTAGGAGGATTAACTCGTGAGACTGCATCTGAGGCCCAAATTCCGCCATAAGTCGAAGTTGTTACATCTAAATTTTCTTTAAAGTATAGAGTAGTATATTTAGTATAAGTAACATCTCTTTCAGATACCTTAACGTAGTAAAATGTTTTGTTTGTTTCTAGTTCTATTCGAAAATTAGTCCCGGCACCACTATTATCATCTGTCTGAACGAAATCATAATAGGTCCACCAAAGAACTTTTCTCTCACTATATACCGACCCTATTAGATCTGCACTTGAATTAGAGTAAATGTTAAACGCAGGATAACCATTGAAGACGCCTTGATTTGTCGGAATAATCTCGTATTTATAGTAGTCGATATCGCCTGCTGTTATTGTTCCAATTGCGTTAATCCCTACTGTAGCAGAATAGGCAGTTTGAAAAGAATCATTGCCATCAAGTGCAAGTACTGAAACTGAAAAACCTAAAACCAGTGATATTGAAAAACAAAACAAAATAATAAATTTCTTCATTTTTTCTCCTTTCTTTTATGTCTGCTGACCATATCAAAATTAATAGCGACTTTATTTAAATATAATTAACATATTATCACTTACAAATAAATAAGTCTATACACATTTCAGTTTTGAATTCTATTTTTCTTAGTAGTGTATCAACTAAATAATTATGTACCTTTAGGTATCAATGTCATCTATTAAACAGATATAGACCTACAGACTTCTTAAACCACTTACTGAGATTAGAAACTGTTTTCAGAACCATATACAGTATTTAATCAAATCATAATAAAAGCAGCGATTCTTGATAGAATTCGCTGCTTTTGTATATAGAGAAGAAACTCTATTGCTAGAGTTTATCTTCTAAAATTGTGGCACGATGGTTAGATGGATGTTGAAATCTTTCTGAAGGACTTCAGATAAGATGATCTTAGATGCTTTTTGAATGGTATCGAATAACTCTTCATCTTTGACATAAAGAGTCATGTTTGGATGATTATAGTCCGGTACCAGGTCTTCTGGAGACTTGTTCTTGAATGGAGTGATCTGATGCCACTGTTTATCATAATGATCCATAATAAACTTGAACCAGAATCTCGACTCTCTAAAGTTTTCTAAATCCATCGTGGTTATAGCTGATAAATATTTGTCCTTTTGTTTCTTCATTAAATCTCTAAGACCTTGTGAGAAGCTCTTAGCTGCCTTGTGTAACAATGAGATGATTCTGTACCTGATTCCCTTGCGTTCCCGGATTGTCATTGTTTTATCCGGATTATAGGAGCGGTATAAAGGTATAATCACAAACCAGTTAGGTGTGATTCTATGATAGGATCCATTGTTTCCAGAGCGATGTAGATGTTCTACCTGGATGGTCCCTCTAATGTTCTTAAGAATGGATAATGCTTCAGTCACTCTCCTGGATGCTTTAGATATGGTTCCTTTATTCTCTTCAAAGCGAGAAAGCCATCCCATATTGATGGCTATTCTTATATTGGAGATATAACTCTCTGATTTCTTATTATTGTGTCTAATCGCGTAAAAATGACTGATTAGGTAATGTTCTACTTTCAACCAATCAAAATGCTTGTCCATGTCATAGAATTTTTGATATGGATCCTTTCCAATATTATGAAATTGGATCCTGAATGAATTTAGTAATTTTAGATTGAGCTTGTCAAAGAGATCCCCATCAGTAACTATATCAGAGGAGGAGGAAAAGAAAGGAGCTAAACCCACACCGAGATTATAAGCTTGTTCGAATAGATCCATCGCATATGGACTATATGAGACATGTCTTCCATTTGATACTTGACTGATGTAGGCATCAAAGCTTAATTTCTCTTTCATGGATTCAACTCCTTTCTTTATGAAGAAAATATAGACAATATACGCAAACGCGTATATTTCAACTGTTCTAGATACGCATACGCGTATATAAGACCATTAACTTACTGCCAATTCATTCCATCTGGATCTTCGAATGCAGTTAATTTGATGTGTTACTATCTCGAGATTATAGATTGAATTGTGTTTCTTGTTTCGATTGAGATGATCTATCGATAATCCATTTTCAACTAGAGATGTAATCTCATCCAAGTCGACACCATTGATGTCCCCAAAGAACTCGACCACTTTTATATGAGTGAAGATCTGTTTCTTACCAATTTTCACTCTGAAATATCCGCTCGAATTCGGAAATTGTTTCATGATCCTTTTACTAACTTCTGAATACCATCTTCCATAACTAGATAGAAGATGCTTTTCATCAAATCGTTTCCAGGTTTCATCTTTCCGATTCCGGATATAGAGAGGTTTCTTAACAATTTCAACTTCAAAAGACTTCATTCATCAATCAACTCCGATATTTGAATATACGCATACGCGTTAATATTGACTACTTCAGATACGCATACGCGTACTTATGACACTTTGAGATACGCGTTCGCGTATATCTCAACACTTTCCCTCTCCAGGAGACTGTTTGTATGGAATGTCATGATGAAGTAATAAAACATTCATTTCATCTAACACTTTCCCCTTGGAGTTTATTCCAGATTGAAGTAATAAGTTTCTCCAGTGAATAATCATATCTATGAGAGGTGTTTTAGCATTTCGAGTCTTTTCATCATTCATATTAAAAATCCTCCAGATTGTTTGATGAGTTTGCACGATAGTGCATCAAGTATTTGCTTTTAAGCCCAAGCCACCCCGGTGGCGCTTGACTTATACAACAGAAACCATTTAGATAAAATATCCGAATGAAGAAATTTATTCGTGAGAATAAATATTAATCCGAATAATCATTGATACGAACCGCCAACGGCGGTTCTTAGCCGCCATTTTTGAAAATGGAGGTGTGGATGTTGGATCCAATTAAGATTCCATTGAAGCCTATACTTTGTTTAGATTCTGGCAAAATATAAACATACATTCAGGGGGTGTGAAGGCGTATAAGCTTCAATCGAAACTCAATTGAGCTTCGTAAATCCTTTTTGTCTGGTTGACTGTGGTAGGCGTAACCAATTGAAATAGAGATCCATCTGATGATTGTTATCGATGTCTTCTTTGTCCTTGAAGAATGAGCAGTTATCACATGAAGCAAGTTGATCCTTCAAACAATCACATGTCCCCCCGTTCTTCCTGGAGTAACTGAAGCAGTCTTTATTAGTGATGTTAGGCATGTTGCTCGACCTCCATGGGCTTGAAGAGTCCTATTGAATTTAGATTCATGACTTTCTTTCTCCTGGGAGAGAGTTGATTCATCCGAATCCGGTTTTGCTTATTTAGATCTTTCAGGAACTGAAGATTGATTTCCGGAATATTGTTATTATCGAATTCTCCTAGAGTCATGTAAGTCTGATTATGATAGAAGATGTATTTTTCCAGTCTGGTTAGATCCTTTGGAATTGGGAGAGAGAGTTGTTGAATTTCATCCATTAGTATTTCAATACAGTTGTTTTCAGTATTGATCACAAATTGTTTAGGGAGTCGCAACTCTGAATTCTTTAACCAGGCTTGAAAATTGATTCTAGCTTCTCGATACGTACCGAATGGAAACTCAGATACGAATCCGGTCTGCAGATCTAATTGAATAATTCGTTTAGATTCTTCTTTAAGCTTCAGAAGATAATCTTTACCGTTTTTATCCTGGTATAATCCTCTTTCTATTTTTCTCATGAGTAGCTCCTTTCAGTTAGAAGAACTACTTCAGGGAATTGTTCCTCTAGCTTTATGATAATTTTATCTCTTATCTGAAGAGATTCTTCTTCAGAGGGCTTATTGATCATGTAATCACAATGAACATGATCCTGGATGTCTCTATGGATGCTTATCAAGACATCGATGTCTTCTAAAGATACCTGGTAAACGTTGTTTGCTTTGTTAAATACATCGTTCAAAGGAGATTTATCGACTCCCAATGAACAATTTCCAAATAGTGTGTGCATGCTTCCTCCTTTGATAAAATAAAAAATCGACAGAATGTGTCGATTTCGATTGAGAATAATAAGATAACGATAAGACTTAGGATCTAGTTCCCAGTGAGTGCAGGTTCAAGTCCTGTTACCCGCACCAGTCTTTTTTGATAAAGGTGTATTAGTCAACCATTAGGTTGACTTTTTGTTTCAAAAAAAAGGACATTCTATTTGTCCTTCTGAGCTGTTTCTTTCATTTTTTCCTCTTTTAACTGACGTTTTAATTCCTTTTTGTACTTTGGAATAGGATCATATCCACCTTTAGACAGAGGATTACACCTAAGAATTCTCCAGATGGTCAAAATGGTTGCATAAAATACATTGTAATTTTCATATGCTTCAATCGCATAATTTGAACAAGTTGGTTTATATCTGCAAGTGGGGGTTCTTCCTGCTGTGACGTGTTGGTACCAATGAATTAATCTAATGGCTAACTTTTTCATATTTTTCACCCAGTTCATTCTATCAATTCTTGATGAAAATAACAATAGATTCGCATATTAAAGTGAAATTTTCTTATATGAATAAATATTCAGATTGTAATATTGTAAATCAATGAAATGCACCCTATTTTTCTTCGCTTTCTTCATGATAATGTGGTTGAAAAACAGGACTAAATGTGTTAAAATATAATATCGGTGAAAATATGATAAATCCAAAGAATGTCGAAATTGTATACGATGTATTAAATGATTCGGCAATGCTTATGTACGAGTCAAACAAAACTCCATACCTTAAGGGAATTGTTTCCACCTGTGAAAATATCATGTCCCAAGAAGTGACTCAAGACTTCCCTGATGAGATTTTACTTTCTCTTTTAGAACGCTTGCATAAGGTTAAAAACGTTTCTTTTGAGAAAGAAGAAATCCGAAAAGCGTTGCAGTTATGCATTTTGAAGGGATTCAAACATGCAAAAATAGGAAATCAAGAGATGACGCCGGATACAATTGGAATATTTACGGCTTATCTTGTGGAGCGATTATTTCCTGCGAAAAAGGAATTAATCATCTTAGACCCTTTGGTAGGTACTGGGAACTATATAACTACGATAGCAAACAACATCCAAAGACCAGTGACTTTAATTGGTATTGAAAATCACCCGAATCAATACGAAATTGCTCGAGCGATGTTTGATATGATGGATTACGGAGAAGAACTCTATTTTCAAGACAGTCTTTCTTTTTGGAATCTTGAAGCAGATTTGATTGTTTGTGATTTCTCAATGGATGAAGAAACCGAAGATGGATTCTTTCCATACGAAATCATTAAACACCATCAATACAATTTAAAACAGAATGGGTATTTCCTCGGGGTAATATATAACGATTTTTTCGAAAAGTCGACCAGCAAAGAATTTCGAGAAGAACTTATGTCAACATTCGATATCCTTGGATTAATCAAATTACCAGATAATTTGTTCAAAGGGTTAGGCAAAAGTCTGTTACTCTTACAAAAAAGAATTCTTTCAGAAGACGAAGAAAAACAGTTTTTACTTGCAGACATTCCTTCATTTGAAGAGGAAGTACCATTTCAAAACGCTTTAAAAAAAATAAACCAATGGTTTGAAAATAGAAGAAAGAAATTAGGAGATTAAAATGGCAAAAATCATGGCGGTAAACGCAGGCAGTTCATCACTGAAGTTTCAATTGTTGGATATGCCAAAAGAATTATTGATTACTTCAGGAATCGTGGAAAGAATCGGAATGAAGGATTCCATTTTCATGATCAAGTTGAATGGTGAAAAAATCGAGGAGACCAAAGACATCGCAAATCATAGCGAAGCCGTAAAAATGCTTCTTGAAAAACTAATAGACTTAAAAATCATTTCTTCATTTGATGAAATTGAAGGTGTCGGACATAGAGTCGTTCACGGAGCGAATGTCATCACTGATTCATGCATCATCACAGAGAAAGAAATAGAAGTTCTTGAAAGCATTGTTGATTTAGGACCTCTTCATCTTATTCCGAACTTAACGGGAATTAAAGCTTTTAGAGAAGTTTTGCCTCACGTTAAGCAAGTAGGTGTATTTGATACCGCGTTTCATCAGACCATGGCCGAGGAGGCGTTTTTATACGCAGTTCCTTATGAGTGGTATGAAAGATACCAAGTGAGAAAATACGGCTTTCACGGAACGTCGCACAAGTATGTTTCCGAAAGAACCGCTGAAATTTTAAGGAAAAAACCAGAAGAAATCAATATTATTGTTTGTCATATCGGTAATGGAGCTTCTATTTGTGCTGTTAAGCAAGGAAAATCGGTTGATACCTCAATGGGATTCACTCCGCTTGAAGGAATTCCAATGGGAACTCGTTCAGGCTCAATAGATCCTGCCATCGTAGAATATATGATGAACAAGAAAAATAAATCTTCAAAAGAAATCACTAATATTTTAAACAAACAGTCAGGATATTTAGGCGTATCTGGATTGTCTTCGGATTCACGTGATTTAGTTGAAGCGTCTTCTAAAGGAAACCATAGAGCTCAATTGGCAATCGATATTCAGGCAAAAAGGATTGTCGACTATATAGCAAGTTATTATGTATATATGGGTGGAGTTGATGCGATTGTGTTTACTGCAGGAATCGGTGAAAACGCAGCTCCAACGAGAGAGAACATCATCAATCGTTTAGGTGTATTAGGCGCTAAGATCGATACGGAAAGAAACAATTGTCGCGGAGTGGAAAGATTGATTTCTGCTGACGATTCAAAAATTAAAGTGTTTGTTGTCCCGACAAACGAAGAAGTTATGATTGCTCGCGATACAATGAAACTTACTCACCACTAATTTCAAAGATTTCACCTCCATTTGCGTAATATTATCGCAATGGAGGTGTTTTTTTATGAAAAAACTAGTGATGTTTGTTTTCTGCCTATGGATTATTCCTATCCAAACGCATGTTTATTCAGAAGCCATGCCTCAACTATCTCCCCCGCCCGGAATGTCATATACCTTTAATGACGAGTTTGAAGTGGGTCAAATGCACTACTTCGCGGGATATGTAAGAAATTTGGAAAGTAATGAAACAGACGCTCTTTTCATTGGATATGATGAATCTAATGGGCATACTCAATTTGTTTTTACATACGAGATTGGATATGACGAAGAGTTTGTCTATATTGCATACCTTGGAAACAACAAGATGGCAGTGGTTTCTAGAAATACCTTTGTTGCGTCCCTCTATTCCTATCGAGAGTTTATAAATCTTCAGGTTCTAATATTTTCATGTGATGGGTCCTTCTTGGAAAAAGATACTTTTGAGATCGATTACACGGAATTTGGAAATGTCGGAGACAAACTGTTTTTGGCGAAGAGCGGAAGCACCATCGAAATCGATGAGTATTTGAACAGTCAAGCGATCTCTACAGAACCACTAGTCTATGAAGGAGGCATCTCTTTGTTCTACCGAGGCAGTGCTTGGATTAACCAACATCCTGTTGAATCAATTGAACTTACTTTACCAGGAAACTACCTTATTGAGATTGTAGACAAACAATTTTCTTATGAAATGCATTTGGTTTTATATCCTTATGTTTCTGGCCTACCAGATCAGAATGGATCGACAGAACCTGTGATGATTGAATCGCTAGGAAATCTATTTGTCAATGGGGAATCTTATCTTAGTGGTACAGAAATAAAGATTCCTGGGAATTATACATTGTCTATAAATGGAGAAGGAGGATTCACTCAAGAGTATCAGTTTGTGATTTATCCGACAATCCTAGGAGTCATCGATAACGAAATCACAGAAGATTCTGTGATTGTAGAAACAAACGCTATCTCGATGATGCTAGATGGCGTTGCATATACGAAAGAAGAAATCTATAAGCCAGGTGTATACAATTTGGTATTGTTGGGTGTGAATGGTTTTTCACAATCAATTGAATTTACAATTCTTCCTAGTGTTTACGGTGTAGAAAACCAGGGGGTTTATGATTCGTCTGTATCAATTTCAGTGAATGGAATTGCTTACCTGAATGGAGTAATCATGGGTGAAAAGATGACGCTTACGAAACCAGGAGATTATTTGATTCAAATCTATTTCGAAGATGAAGTCTATAAATCAGTATTTTTTACGGTTGCGACTGTAGCAGGTCAAACAACAACAGAATCCAATAGCACATCGATAGAATATGGTTATTTCATTATATTAGGTCTTTTAGTCTTATCTGGTTTGTTCTTGATAATACGTAAGAAGTAGCGACACATTTAGCTTGTTATGATATAATTATACCGGTGATAATATGGTCAATTTTGAATTATTCATTCAAACGGGCTATTCTTTCAATGGAAGCATGATTGACATTGAACGTTTGGTGATAAAAGCAAAAAAAGAAGGATTCTCTGCACTTGGGATTGCGGATCTTAATAATATGTATGGCGCAATCAAGTTTTATAAAGCGTGCAAGAACAATGGAATAATACCTCTGCTTGGGCTTCAATGTTTTGTTGACTCGGATGGCTTTTCACGTTTGCCCATTGTTATGTTTGGATTGTCAAGTAAGGGATATTCAAATTTAATCCATATCAGTTCTAAACAAGCGAGTCAAACCGAACCTTTGAAACTTCAAGAACTGTCACCGAATCTTGAAGGAATCGCCTTTGTTCTTATAACTTCCCAAGGACCCATTTATCAAGCTTTAATGGATGAGGATTATTCACTTGCCGCAGGAATTCACCTTCAAATAAAAAGACAGCTAAAAGATGTTTATTTGGGGCTTGATATCAACGATTTTGGAGTTGAAATGAAAATAGCTCCTCATTTGGAATCGATAGGCAAGACGATTATTATGAATCAAGTCAACTACATGGAAAAATCAGACCGTCTCGCATCAAAAATACTTAAAAGCATTTTGAATGATCAAAAACAGCTTGACGACGGACTGTTTAATGCAGAAGACAATGATTTTGAGTTTAAATCTCCAAATACTCTTGAAAAAATGTATTCAAATTATGAAAATGCAATCGAGAACACGAAGCGGTTAATCGATTCGTGTGACTTAACAATTGATTTTTCATCTATTTATCTTCCTAAATATCCTATCGATAAAGAATATACTGCCAAGGACTATCTCAAGGCTCTTTCAAAAAAAGGCCTTGAAATTAGGCTCAGAAATAAAAAGACTTTAAAAGTAGATCGTTCGGTCTATTTTGAACGTTTGGATGATGAGTTGAATATCATCAATAAGATGGGATATGAAGACTACTTTCTTATTGTTTGGGATTTTGTACTCTATGCAAAAAAGAAGAATATTTTAGTTGGTCCCGGAAGAGGATCTGCGGCAGGAAGTCTCGTTGCTTATGTATTAGGGATTGTAGATATCGATCCTCTGGATTTTGATTTGTACTTTGAAAGATTCTTAAATCCCGAAAGAATTACAATGCCTGATATTGACCTAGATTTTCCTGATGATAAAAGAGATGAAGTTATTCAGTATGTTGTAAGTAAGTATGGTCACGACCACGTAGTATCAATCATTACTTTCGGTACATTCCAAGGGAAATCCGCATTAAGAGATACCGCAAGAATTTTGAAAGTACCCGAGTCGGTTGTTTCTGAAATTACTTCTTATATCGGTGAAACCAATAATTCTATTGATGAATTTATAAATACTCATGAAAAACAATACTCCAACTTAATGCAAAACAAAGAAATATCTTTTTTGTTCGATATTGCTTCTAAATTAGTTGGTTTGCCAAGACATGTTTCCACTCATGCCGCCGGGATTATTATTACCGATCTTCCAATCACGAATTATGCACCGGTTCAACCAGGACTTGCAGGCATGTTTCAAACTCAGTACGAGGCATCTGACTTGGAAAATCTTGGACTTTTAAAAATTGATTTTCTTGGATTAAGAAATCTAACAACAATTCAAAACGTCCTAGACTTGATTCAACAAAACACCAAAGAAGTCATTGATATCTACAAAATTCCTTACGACGACGCCAATACATTTGAGTTATTGAAACAAGTCAATACCTTGGGTATCTTCCAATTGGAATCCACCGGAATGATGAATCTGTTAAGAGAAATGCAAATTGAAGAATTCGAAGACATCTCGACTTGCATCGCTTTATTTCGTCCGGGACCAATGGAGAGCATTCCTTCGTTTATCAAAAGAAGAAATAAAAAAGAGAAAGTATCTTTTCTTCACGAAGATTTAAAGCCAATCCTTGAATCAACAGAAGGAATTATTGTTTACCAAGAACAAATCATGAAGATTGCAAATGTTTTTGCAGGTTATTCTTTAGGGGAAGCCGATGTTTTAAGAAGGGCTGTATCGAAGAAGAAAGAAACGGTTCTTCAAGAAGAAAGAGCCAAATTCATTGATTCTTGCATTAAAAATCATCGTGATGAAAAAACCAGTAATCAAATTTATGACCTCATTGTTAAATTCGCAAATTACGGATTTAATAAAAGTCATTCTGTAGTATACAGTCTCGTTGCCTATTGGATGGCTTATTTAAAAGCAAATTATCCGACGTTTTTCATGGCTGAATTATTGGATTCCTCTATCGGATCTCAAAGAGCCACAAATGATTATATTAAAGAATGTAGAAAATTAGGTATTACTGTTTTACCACCCGATATTAATCTATCGGATAAGCATTATCGTTTTGAAAAAAATCATTTAAGATATCCATATCTTGGAGTTAAAAATGTAGGTTCGATTGTTGCTGACAAGCTAGTTTCATGCAAAGGAAACGAACCTTTCGCCAGTTTTCTCGATTTCATGAGACGAGCGAAAGAGATTAATTCTAGAGTCATCGAATCAATGATAATGATAGGCATGTTTGACCAGTTCAACTTGACCAAACGTACAATGATAGAAAACTTGAAACAAATAACAGCTTTCCAAAGTATTCCTCAAATGGCAAAAGAGGAAGATTTTGTATACATTACTTATGACGAATATGATTTTGATACTTTGCAGAAAGCTGAAAAGGAATTAATTGGGTTTAACTTAAGATTTCATCCCATCACTCAGTTTCAATCAAATATTGATCGAAACAAGATTGACACGGTTACGGATGTATGGAATAGCCAAAACAACAATGTTCATTTTCTTGGAGCTCTTTTGAGACTTAAAGTCATCAACACGAAAAAGGGCGATGAAATGGCTTTTCTTACTTTTGAAGATCAGTTCAGTCAAATTGAATGTGTTCTCTTTAATAGCGATTATATCAAATATAAAAGCATGTTAGAAAAAGAACAATTATATTTAATTACGGGAAAAAAGGAAGAAAGAAGTCATAAAATACAAGTTATAGTTGATCATATTCAATTATGGAAAGGAGATATTTGATGAAAATAGGAGTATTAACCTCCGGTGGAGATGCGCCAGGTATGAACGCGGCTGTAAGAGCGGTTGTAAGAACGGCACTTCATTACGGAATGGACGCATACGGAATATATGATGGGTACAAAGGTCTGGTTGAAGGGAAAATAAAGAAATTAGACCATAATGACGTTGGTCAAATTTTAAATCGCGGAGGGACTATTTTAGGGTCTTCCAGATTAAAAGAGTTTAAAGAAAAATATGTTAGAGAAATAGCGGTTAATAATTTGAAGGAGCTCGGCATTGATGCACTTGTCGTTATTGGAGGCGATGGCACATACCGTGGTGCACAAGCATTAACTGACATGGGAATCAACTGCATTGCTCTTCCTGGAACCATCGACAACGACATTGCTTCAACAGAGTATTCCATCGGTTTTTTTACAGCGTTAGATACAGCAATTGGCGCAATCGATAAGTTGAGAGACACATCTTTTTCACATCAAAGATGTACCGTGGTTGAAGTTATGGGTAGGGATTGCGGCGATCTTTCAGTTTATTCAGGAATTGCTTGTGGTGCAGAAATTGTCATTACAAAAGAAACTGGATTTAACCGAGAAGATATTTTAAAACAAGTTTCTCATGCAAATGCAGTAGGTAAAAGACATCTTATCATCGTGGTTGCAGAAAACATCACCAATGTATTTGATTTAGCAAAAGATGTTGAAGCAAATTCTGGCTACGAAGCAAGAGCGACTGTGTTAGGACACATCCAGAGGGGTGGAAACCCTAGTGCATTTGATCGAATTCTCGCTAGCAAAATGGGATCTTATGCTGTAGAATTGTTGAGAATAGGTCTGGGTGGGCAAGCGGTTATTTCTAAAGGGCTTAATGTTGATCATTGTAATATATTAGATGCTTTAAGTCAGTCAAGAAATCAAGTGACAGATTTGTACAGTTACTTACCAAAATTAAATTAAAAAAAAGCTCTCGAGAGCTTTTTTTATTTGTTATATTCGATCGTAATTGTGTTATTTGGAAAATATAGAACCAAAAGAATTTTGTCAAAATACTGAGTTATTACACCGTATTTATATAAGTCATCGATTCTATATTCTGGATGCAACTCATGAACTTCTCTTAAAATCTGATTTCGATTTTCAAATTCTGATTTCCACCATATTTTCGGTTTAATTTTATGATAACTCAGGTACTCTTTTTTTAACATGGATAGAATTTCAACTTCATCTTCAGGATATTTTGATGTGACGAATTGGTGAAAGTGAAGAAATAATTCAAACAACTGATAGCGATGTGGATTGAAATTTATGCTCATTAAGTACTCGTATAACTCTTGAAAAAAATCAAATGCAGACGAAGATTTTTTGGTCATCTTTTCAATAACAGAGTTCATGAACCCTTTGTTCCAGAAAATCTCGACCATTTCTTCAACTTGATGGATTATTTCAATATCCTTTTCAGATAGGGAATCGTTTTTACGAATTTCATAAGGAGGGTTATGGTCATAAACATAACCATATTTATTGGAGTTCAATCGGATTGGAGTTCCTCTTAGCATTTTTAGAAACCCTAATTGTAATTCCTTCGCATAAAGCGAAAAAACTTCATTAAATGTTTTTTTAAAACTTGTCACGTCTTCAAGCGGTAAACCAGCAATCAAATCAAGATGCATATCTACAATACCGCCGTTTTTAATCCTTATTATATTTTCAAACAGAATATCATTATCTTGAATCCTGTCTACAGCCAGATTCGTTTCAGAATTCGTCGATTGAACACCAATTTCAAATCGAAATAAGTGTGGAGGAGCGTATTTATTTAAATAATCGATGATTTCTCTTTTTAATATGTCTCCTGTAATCTCAAATTGAAAGCTTATGCCATTTTTATAGTGTTCTATTAAAAAATCAAAAACACCGATTGCATATTTTGGTGAAGCATTGAAAGTCCGATCGAGAAACTTGAAAGTCTTTCCTCCGAGAGACATTAGGTGCAACAATTCCTTCTTTACCCTTTCCAAATCAAAAAAACGAACAGATTTTTCTAGAGAAGCCAAGCAATACGAACAATGAAATGGACACCCTCTAGAAGTTTCGACATAATTGATTTTTGATGAAACAAATAAGGGGTCTTCCATTTCTAAATATGGCGACTTTAATTGATTTAGATTACGGATTTCTTGTATAGGATTAGACAAAATTTGATCATCTTCACGGTATGTCAATCCAGGAACCGAATCATAGGACGAGCGAGTATGCATTACTTCAAGAAGGCGGTGAAATGAATGTTCCCCTTCACCTCTGATAATAAAATCAACAGGATATTCCTTCATAAAATAGAACTCATCAAAACTACACTCAGGCCCTCCCCATAGGACAATAATTTCACTTTTTTCTTTTAAAAGTAATGTTATTTCTTGGATCATTTGAATATTCCAAATATAGGTGCTGAATCCAACCATGTCTGGTGATTCATTTAGAATTTGTTGTACTATATCAAAAACACTGTCTTTTATAGTGAACTCCATCAATGAAGTTGGATAAGACGTGTTGGCTTTAAGATATCGAATTGCCAGATTTGAATGAATGTATTTTGAATCAATGCCACAAAGAATTATTTTCAATTGAATCACCAACTCTATTTTAACAGATAAGAATATTTACGCAATCAAATGAGTGAATATGATATACTATTACCGGGTGATAATATGGCTGATTTTAAACTAGTTTCTGAGTACTCTCCAACTGGAGATCAACCAAAGGCGATTAAAGAACTTGTGGAAAACCTAAATGACGGGTTCAGAGAACAAGTCCTTTTAGGCGCGACCGGAACTGGAAAAACATACACAATAGGAAATGTCATTCAACAACTCAATCGTCCCACTTTGGTACTTGCTCACAATAAAACCCTAGCAGGTCAATTGTATTCCGAACTTAAATCTTTGTTTCCTGAAAATAGAGTGGAATATTTTATTTCCTATTATGATTATTATCAACCCGAAGCTTATGTTCCTGGTAGAGATCTCTATATTGAGAAAGATGCCAAAACAAACGAAGAAATCGATGAAATGAGGCATGCGGCTACATCTTCTCTATTAGAAAGAAGAGATACGATTGTCGTTGCCAGCGTTTCCTGCATTTACGGTATTGGAGACCCTGAAGAATATAAAAAAGGTATGGTTACAATTAGGGTGAAAGACTCTGAAGGAAGAGACGCTTTATTAGAACGCCTTGTTAATATTCTATATGAACGGAATGATATCGATTTTCAAAGAGGAAGTTTTAGAGTTCGAGGAGACGTCGTGGAAATTTTGCCTCCTTATGAAGCTCAAAACGGAATTAGAGTCGAATTTGAATATGATGAAATATCTAGAATTCGTGAATTTAACATTGTAACTGGTGAAATCATTCAAGACTATGAGCTCTTGTCTTTATTTCCCGCTTCTCATTTTCTTACAAATCGAGATACCCTTGATGAAGCCATAGAGAGAATAAAGAAAGAACTAGTGGAGCGAATTGCATATTTTAAAAGAAAAAATCTTCCACTTGAAGCGGAAAGAATTGAGCAAAGAACAATGTATGACTTGGAAATGCTCAAAGAGATGGGGACTTGTAGTGGCGTAGAAAACTACTCGCGACATTTATCTTTAAGAGGAGCAGGAGAAACGCCCTCGGTATTAATTGATTTTTTTCCAAAAGACTTTCTTCTTGTCGTAGACGAGTCTCACGTAACCTTGCCTCAAGTTCGAGGAATGTTCAATGGAGATCGTTCTAGGAAGCAAACGCTTGTGGATTATGGCTTTCGATTACCATCAGCATTAGATAACAGACCATTGAACTTTGAAGAATTCTTATCTAAGATCAATCAAGTAATTTATTGTTCTGCTACTCCTGGTGATTTTGAAATGGAAAGATCTGACGCTATCGTTGAACAAATCATTCGACCAACTGGTTTGATAGATCCTTTGGTAGTGGTTAGAAAAAGCGCAGGTCAAATTGATGATATCATCAATGAAATTGAAATTACAATCAAGAGAAATGAAAGAATCCTTATCACAACTTTGACAATTAAAATGAGCGAAGATTTGACTGAATATCTAAAAAGTATTGGATACAAAGTTGCATATCTTCATTCCGAAATCAAATCATTAGAAAGATTAGAAATTATTCGAGATTTGAGAATTGGAACTTATGATATCCTTGTAGGAATCAATTTACTTAGAGAAGGAATCGATTTACCAGAGGTTTCATTCATTGGTATTTTGGACGCGGATAAAGAAGGATTCCTAAGAAGCGCTAGGTCTTTGGTGCAAATCATTGGTCGAGCAGCTAGAAATGTTAATGGCAAAGTAGTCATGTATGCAGATAAGATGACGGATTCTATGCAGTACGCCATTCGTGAGACAAACCGAAGAAGAACAATTCAGTTACAATATAATGAAGAACATCATATTATTCCAAGAACAATTCTTAAGAAGGTCTATGACTCTATTTCAATTAAAACCGAAGAGGGAGAATCAACAAAGGATTTCAGTCATCTATCAGACAAAGAAATTAGGAAGAGCATCGATATATTAGAAAAACAGATGCTAGCTAGTGCAAAAGAGCTTGATTTCGAGCGCGCGGCAGAACTGCGTGACATCATTATTGAATTAAGAGGACAATTGAAGTGAAATACTTTTATTTGATTATTTCTATTTTACTGACTCTTTTCGCTTTTTTCATGTCAGTTCAAACCGGGGAGACTTCATCTGAAATAAGTAGTTCTTTCAGTATATCGATATATAATATCTTTATTTCTATATTTGAAAACTCTTCTGTTTCATTTGATTCTTTTCATGCCTTAGTTCGTAAATTAGCACACATAACAGAATATTTTTTATTAGGAGCATTTTGGCTTATTACATTTGTTAAGTTTCAGTTACCTCTTAACCATGCTTTAATAATAGGTTTGCTAATTGCATGTATTGACGAAGGGATTCAATTTATTACACCTGAGAGAGGCCCTAGTATAATAGATTTATTTCTTTTTGATTATTCAAGTTACTTATTGGGTCACTTTCTAATTCGAAAATGGAATATTTATAAAAATAAAGTCTCTTAAAAGAGACTTTTTAATTTTTTTAATTTTTTTTCAAAAAACACTTGCTTTTTAAACAAAATATTAATATAATTAAGGTGCAAGTTAAAAATATCAATAAATACGATAGAATTTAACTAAAAAATTAAAAACGCAATAAAGTAAATTGAAAAGGAGGGAACGCAAATGAATCTATTTAAGCTCAAACACAGATCGTCCATGTTAATCACTAAATCTTCTCTGTTCACGCCTAGAATCATGTTCCTTGATAAAACAGACAAGCCTTACCAAGAAACAAGAGAAGGACAAATGCTAAACGATGGAGTTAGAACAACAGATGGGAAATTGTTTTTCTCAAGGACAGACATCAATAACATTAACCAACTATAGAAAGGTGATACTATGTCAAATGAAATCCTACTAGGTTTGAGAGATCGGTCTCTCACTCCGAAAGAAGCTTACAAAGAGTTATATCCCAAACAAAAAACGCAGATGTTAAGAAGAGCACATTTCGTAAAAATCAGAATCAGAATTCCGGATGATAAAGCCGCAAATCGCTTGATGAGAATAATATTCTTACTCCCTGCCCCGCTCTTTTTCGTTAAATTTTTTCTAAGATTTATGAAAGACGACCAAGAATCACTTCCTCTTTCAAAGAAGGAAATTTACGAACTGATTTCGTACAGAGGAATTAAAATTCAAGTCAAGACCACTTCTGGAGAGAACATCTCCATAAAAACATTTTAAAAAGGAGAATTCAAATGGATCGAGTAAAATTAGGAAAAGGCGTCAGTATTCTTAGCGACATCACAAGAGGAAAAGCAACATACCCTGTAATATCAGAGTGTCCTGTATGCCATCATGATCTCGTAGTAGAAAAATTACATTGTGAGAACTGCGACACTCACGTAGAAGGAAGATTCACATTATCGAAGTTCAATTATCTCGATACTGAAAAATTGTACTTCATCGAAGTTTTCGTCAAAAACAGAGGAAACATCAAAGCTATTGAAAAAGAGATGGATTTCTCATATCCCACAATCAAAAAAATGTTGGATGAAGTGATTACTCAACTAGGCTATTCGCTAGATCAAAATGCTGAAGAAGTAAAGCCAGAAGAGCCAACAGAACCAAAGATGTCAAGAGTAGAGATTTTAAGTAAAATCAATAATGGCGAGCTTACCGTAGACGAAGCAGCCAAATTGTTAAAGAATATAAAATAAGGAGGACTATCCCATGAGTAAAGATGAATTGAAAGAAGAAAGAATGAAAATATTAGAATTGTTGACAAAAGGTGTGATTTCAGCTGACGAAGCAGAAAAGTTGTTATCCGCTCTTGGAGAAACAAGTCAAACTGAAACGTTCCCGGCTACACAGAAAAAGGGACCGTTCAGAATGTTGAAAATCAATGTTGACTCAGCAGATGGAGATGTTGTCCGCGTTGAATTGCCAATCGAATTCGCAAAATTGCTAAAAAGCAAAAAACTGAATGTTGGAAATTTGGATGATATGGACATCGACGTTGATGCTTTGATTCAAATGATTAACTCAGGCGCAATCGGTGAAATTGTCAATATCAAGTCCGCTGATGGCGACACTGTAAAAATTGTAGTCGAATAACATCGATTTCCCCAAAAAAAGACCTCAAAACATATCGAGGTCTTTTTTCTTTCGAAATCATCACTTATAAAATCCATAGGGCTGTGTTATAATAGAATAGATAGATATTTTATTCTTGCTGACCATTAAGATCCATCAAGAGTAAGGAAGGACGTATTATGGAAGAGTTCATTACAACCGCGATAGTAGAAGCTATAGATTTTACCCATGATGCGCTTGGAGTATGCAAACTCGAAGATGGATACACTGTTTTCGTCGAAGATATGTTAAAAGGCGAAAGAGCACAAATTGTTGTTACTGAAAGGCGAAAACATTATGGATTTGGGAAAGTTGTTGAACGACTTGAACGGAGCCCGTACAGAGTAGCCCCGAAATGTAAGCATTTTAATGAGTGTGGCGGTTGTTCTTTGATGCATATGGATTATGATCTTCAGGTACATTTTAAAAAATACAGAATCGAATCTTTGTTAAGCAGAAAAGGAATCGATGGTTTTGATGTGAAAGATACCATCAGTATGATGAATCCTTACTATTATCGAAATAAGGTAGAAATCAAATTTCATCAAGGCGAAAAGGGACTTGAAGCCGGATTTTTCCAAAGCAAGTCTCATCATCTTGTTAACCTTGAAGAGTGCTATATTATGCCTAAGCGTACTTTCGAAGTCATTACTTTGATTAAAAACGTCTGCAATGAACTTGGAATCAAAGCATACGATGCTCATTCAAAAATAGGTGTCTTAAGATCAGCATTGATTAGAGAATCTTTTTCTACAAAAGAGATTGTAATATTGTTGCACACAACTAAACACGAAATTGATAAACAAGACCTCTTTATAAAAAAAATGACTACGAAAATTCCAGAAGTCAAAGGTATCGGTATCAGTAAGGCAAAAGATGAATCTCTCCTTTCGTCTGACGAAATCGAAATAATATATGGAAAAGATTTTTTGATCGATAAGATAGATGATTTGACTTTCGAAATAGGATTTCGCTCTTTTTTCCAAACGAACACATTACAAACGGAAAAATTGTATGAAAAAGCAATTGATTACGCCGATTTGTCTGGAAAAGAAAAAATCATTGATGCTTACTGCGGTATAGGAACCATAGGCTTGTCAGCCGCTAAAAACGCATATAAAGTGTTTGGTATCGAAGTTGTAAAACAAGCTGTTTCCGATGCCAAGACGAATGCTGAAAAAAATAAGATTGATAACGCATTTTTTGAAGTTGGAACCGCTGAATCCGTGATACTAAAATGGAAGAAATACAAGTTTGACGTCATTTTCATTGATCCACCTAGAAAAGGCTGTGATAAGGACTTTATTGATTCCGTAATCAACATGAAAATCCCAAAGATTGTTTACATATCTTGTGATCCAGCTACTTTGACAAGAGATGTCAGTCTTTTGTCCGCCGGAGGATATCAACTAATAGAAGTAACTCCAGTTGACATGTTTCCACAAACTACTCATATAGAAAGTGTAAGCCTATTAGTTTTAAAAGGGAAGGCATGATCGAAGTGAAGCAGGAAAGGAACTATCAAAATTATATCTAACTCATCATCGATGAATAGTCCAATATTCATCGTTTTTGCGTTTTAATGCAGAAAATTATTTTATCTATTAAAAATTGAACTGTAAAATAGGAGGAATTATGAGAAGCAAACCTAAGTTGACAGAAATAATCATGACAGATTACATTACATTCTTTAGCGTATTTACAATCATCATTGGAGGGGGAATCGGACTTTACTTAGTCATTGGTGAAGTGAAAGATTATTGGGGATATGTTTTTGCAGGGCTCGCATTCTTATCTCTAATTAGAGCTATAGTGAGAATCATATTCATTCACAAAATGTTCAGCATTGGAACGGAAATAGATGCTGAAGTAATCAAAGTCTTTTTTTACCGAAGCAGAGCATCTATTAAGTTTGACTATACATTCGAGTCTGTCAAGTTTAGTAGAAGCAATTTTCTTCTTAGAAATTCAAAATCAAACAAGCTTCCTGTGGGAACAAAAATCAAAATCTTAGTTGACCCCTCAAAACCAACGAATGTTTTGATTTTAGATGTATACAAGACAATTACAAGCAACTTATAGGAGAAAAACATGAAAAATACTTATTCATTGCCGCCATATAAAATCAAAATGGTTGAACCGATTCGATTAATTGCAAAAACAGATAGGTCGAAAAGATTGGAAGAAGCCGGATACAATCCTTTCAAACTAAGAAGCGAAGATGTATTCATCGATTTATTGACTGATTCTGGTACGGGAGCAATGAGCCATTTTCAATGGGCTGCATTGATGATGGGAGATGAATCATATGCAGGATCTTCCAGTTTTTATCGGCTCGAAAAAACTGTTAAGGAAATAACTGGATATCAGTTTATGATGCCGGCTCATCAAGGGCGGGGAGCAGAGCAAGTCGTCATCCCTCTGCTCGTAAAACACCCTGGAATGGTATTTATTAGTAACATTCATTTTGATACGACGCGAGCACACGTAGAACTTGCAGGAGCTAGAGCAATCGATTGTGTTTGTGAAGAGTGCTTTGATTTGTCTAATTATCATCCTTTTAAAGGTAATTTTGATATTGAGCGTTTGGAAAAATTGATTACAGAATATTCAAAAGAATCCATTGCGGGTATAATCATGACTATAACAAACAATTCTGCAGGAGGTCAACCTGTCAGCATGGAAAACATGAGGATGGTATCAGAACTTGCTAAAAAGCATCATATTCCTCTGTTGATTGATGGTGCAAGATATGCTGAAAACGCATATTTCATTAAATTAAGAGAAAAAGGATATGAAAATAAAACAGTCAAAGAGATTGCTAAAGAAACTTTTGATCTTGCTGATATCTTTTTAATGAGTTCAAAAAAAGATGGACTTGTCAACATAGGTGGTTTGATTGCCATCAAAGATGATGAAGATTTTTACAAGCAATGTCAAATTAGAATCGTTCCCATGGAAGGATTTCCAACTTATGGAGGCCTTGCAGGAAGGGATATGGACGCCCTGGCTGTTGGATTACTTGAAGCACTTGATGAAAGTTATCTAGCTTATCGCTTAGATGAAATCAAATATTTGGGAGATCTACTAATTGAAGCTGGAGTGCCTATTCAATATCCCACTGGAGGTCATGCGGTATTCGTAGACTGTAAAGCGATGTGCCCTCAAATACCATTTGATCAATTTCCTGCCCAAGCAGTATGTAATGAATTGTACTTAGAAGGTGGAATCCGTGCGGTTGAGATTGGCTCTTTACTTTTGGGAAGAGATCCGGATACTGGAAAGAATTTACAAGCTGATATGGAATTTATGAGGCTTACTATTCCTCGAAGAACCTATACTTTCGAGCATTTAAGATACGTTGCTGAAACTGTCATTAAAGTATATCAAAGAAGAAATAGTATTAAGGGCGTTGAATTTGTCTATGAGTCTCCAATTCTAAGACATTTCACAGCTAGATTTAAACCTGTAGAGTAATTTTACGGGGATTAGGAGAATGAGAATGAAAGAATTGAATGTTTTTTCAGAAATTGCACCGTTGAAGAAAGTATTGTTGCATAGACCTGGCAGAGAACTTGAAAACTTAACTCCGAAATGGCTTGAACAGTTGCTTTTTGATGATATTCCATGGCTTGAACTCGCAAGAGAAGAACACGATCAATTTGCGGAGACTTTTAGGAAGTGCGGAGTTGAAGTCGTTTATCTAGCTGATCTTACCGCTGAAGCTTTGGATACTTCAAAAGATGTAAGAAACGCATTCATCGCTCAATTCATAGAAGAATCTAATATCACTAGTGATACTTTAAAAGTTATCATGACGGAGTATTTGTCTTCTTTCGACTCAACAAAAGAGATGATTGAAGTTACGATGGCTGGAATTCGAAAATCTGAAGTTCCAAACTTCACAAAGAGGACGCTTTCAGATTACATTAGAGATTATCCTTTTGTAACCGATCCTATGCCCAATCTCTATTTTACTAGAGACCCATTTTCTACGATAGGAAACGGTATTGCAATTAGCAAAATGTATACGATAACTAGAAGCAGAGAAACTATTTACTCAGAATATATTTTTAAGTTTCACCCAGATTATTCCAATAAAAACATTCCGATGTTTTATGATCGAAACTTCCAATCTACGATTGAAGGCGGAGACATCCTTGTGCTAAATGAAAAAGTCATAGCAGTGGGGGTATCTCAACGTACTCATCCCGCTGCAATTGAAAAACTGGCTAAAAGTTTGTTTTATCAATTTGAAACAACTTTTGATACCGTTCTTGCTTTTGACATTCCTAAAAGCAGGTCATTTATGCACCTTGATACCGTTTTTACCCAAGTTGACAAGGATAAATTTCTTATTCACAACGAACTAAGAAATGCGATAAAAGCATATGAATTGACTAGAAATCTTCAGAAAAAAAACAAACTAACTGTAGTACCAATCGAAGGTACCTTGGATATTATTTTGGAAAAGTACTTACATCAAAAAATCACCTTGATTCCTTGCGGAGGAGACGATATCGTTTCTAGTGACCGCGAGCAATGGAATGACGGGGCCAATACGGTTGTTATTAAACCGGGAGAAGTTATAGTATATGAAAGAAATCATATAACGAACAACATTCTTAAAAAACACGGCATAGTATGTCATACCATACCGTCTAGCGAATTATCGAGAGGTAGAGGCGGACCCAGATGCATGAGCATGCCCCTCTATAGAGAGTAGTCCCTTGTCATATAGAAAAGAAGTTCTGAATGAACTTCTTTTCTATAAGCAACATCCAATCTTGGATTTTATGATTGTGTTATAATGGATTTGGTGATAGTATGGATCAAATTAAAAAGAAAATCGCTTTATCAAAACTAACAGACCTACAGTATCAAGTTACACAAAAAAATGGCACAGAGAGACCATTCTCTAATGAGTTTTGGAATCATCATCAAGAAGGAATCTATGTTGATATCTTATCGAAAGAGCCTTTGTTTTCTTCAAAAGACAAATTTGATTCGGGCTGTGGTTGGCCAAGTTTTTCAAAACCCATTGCACCCGTCAATGCAAAACTTGACAAAACCCATGGAATGATTCGAACAGAAGTTCGGTCTAAAGATGCAGATTCTCATTTAGGTCATCTATTTGATGACGGCCCAGAAGAGTTGGGGGGAATGCGTTATTGCATTAACTCTGCAGCTTTAGAGTTTATTCCCATTGAAGAAATGAAATCAAGAGGATATGAATATTTACTTTCCATTTTCAAGGAGATATCAAATGTTTAATACTGTTATTGAAATGCAAAAACAAAAAAAATACATCATTCAAGGAAGCATATTTTTAGGCTTTTTTCTTGTCATTTATTTCTTACTAGATCGTTTGAATGGCGGATATGCTTTGATGGTTGAAAATTATGGAGTTTACCTGGTAATTATCAACATACTAATCAACATTTTCATGTCTTTCGCTAGTGCTTTTATGATGAATTTAAGTACCGCTTTAGTTAAGTTGACTGGAAAAGAGGGGAAAGGAACTTTCCTTAGTAGTATTGCTGTATTTTTTGGAATGCTCACTTACGGTTGCACTCCCTGTGTTATTGCATTCTTCGCAACTATAGGAATTACTTTATCTATAGCAGTATTACCATTAGCTGGGTTACCTTATAAATTGATTTCGGTATTAATAATTGTTCTAGGGTTCATTTGGCTTCGATATGAGATTAATCATGTCAAATGCAAAATTCCAACTAAAGACGAAAACGAAGCAGCTTAGGCTGCTTTATTTTTTTTGATATATTACCCTATATTGCATGCGCAAATAAACAATGATATAATGAATCTATCTACGATTATAACGAAGGGATTGGACCGATAATATGGCTCTTCTTGTTGCATCTAATTTAAAGAAAAATTATCAAGTAGAAAATCGAACAATTCCTGTTCTTCACGGAATCAATTTAGAGATTCATGAGCAAGATTTTTGTGGCATCGTGGGACCTTCAGGGTCTGGAAAAACAACCCTTTTATACGTGTTATCCGGACTTGAACAAGCAAGCGAAGGCTCAGTTAAAATTCTTGGTAACGAATGGAGCGAGATGTCTTCTTTTCAAATACAGGATGTACGCAAGAGGCAGATATCCTTTATTTTTCAATTTTATAATCTTTTACCGAATCTCACAGTCTATGAAAATATTCAGTTGCCTATGATTCTTGCGAAAGATTTTGATTTTTCGAGAATTGAAGAAGTGCTTAAATGGGTAGGCATGGATGAGTATAAAGATTATTTTCCAAATCAACTCTCTGGAGGAATGCAACAAAGAGTAGCCATAGCCAGAGCGTTGATTAATCGCCCCCAAATCATATTTGCGGATGAACCTACAGGCAATTTAGATCAAAAAAGCGGTTCGGAAGTTATGAATCTTTTGAAGAAGATTCATTTAGAACACAATGTCACGGTTTTAATGGTTACGCATAATCCAGATAATCTTAAATATTGTTCTAGGACAATTAAACTACTTGATGGAAGGATTCAATCAGATGACTCCGTTCAAGTTTAAATTTAGGCACGCATTTAGGAACATTCAATCAAAAAAAGGAAGTTCACTGATTGTTATTTTCACCCTGACTATTTTGATAACCTTGATATTACTGTCTCTTAGCATGTATCCTGTATTCAAGCAAGTATTCTATTACGAAGCCAAAGAAGTATATCAATCGGTGGACGTAGTCATGTCCTATGACGAGAATTCTCAAGTGCGAATTATTAATAAGAGAAACCTTGAAATAAACTACGCGACTGAGATGAGTTATGCTTCAGTATTCATGAACATCTATACTTTGCTCGGGGTTAATGAATCTGAATTTTATGCTCAAATCTTATCTGCTGAGCCTCATGAACTTGAAAGATTAATCAATCAAGATATATCGAGCATGAGTGGCAGAGAGATGGTTGTTACAAGTTCATTTGCCGAAAAACACAAATTGACAATCGGTGACGAGATCTGTTTTTTTGCGAGTGATGTAGAATATATTTATTCAATAATACAAATCGTTGACGATTACGGACTCTTTGCTGGTGAAACAGTATTTATCTTAAAATCTGTATTTATGGAAGATCTGTTTGGATTAAGCAATCTTGAAAATTTGGGAAATACAATATATATTGATTTATTATCAACGGTATCGACAGCTGATTTTATAAATCGGATTTCAGAAGATACAGATTATAACGATTATCAAATAGTCCAAACCATCGACTTGAATGAAATTAATAGGCAAGCCACTTACAGCGCATCCACTTTTTTGGGTATAGGCGTTCTGATGTTGTTTGCCATCGTATTAGTGCTTCACTCGCTTTTCATTTTATTCTTTAAGGATTTTCCCATTGAAAATGGAGTGGTGTCTTCTTTGGGTGGGGACTCGAATTATACATTTCATGTTTGGGGACTTGAATTAGGAATCTTTGTTACTTTGAGTGCACTTTTCTCTATTTTTATGACATACGGCTTAATCAATTTGGGCGGATACTTTTATGGAATACACCATTTCATAGATTTTCCATTGTACAATGTCTTTATTGCGACAGCAATCTGTGTAATTTTCATTTTCTTTGAAATGATTATTTTGAAAAGAAGAATGCAAAAAAGTTCGAGCATTGCTCAATCCACAAGTTTTCGGTATTCTAAAACTGTTAGGAAATATACGTTTGGGATTATTGTTTTTTTACTTTATTTATTCTTCGAGTTTGTACATATTCTTCCAACTGGAATTGAAGCGATTATTCAAGTTGTGTTATCGATACTTATATTGTTTCAGTTGTTCGAATGGTCGATTGTCTGGATTTATCTTTTCATCAAAAAATGGAAAAAATCGAGTCTCTTTTCTGCCATCAGCGTGAGACAAATGAAAGACAGTCCTTTTTTCAACCATTCATTCAAAGTACTATTTGTCATCTTTTTAATCACGATTTCAGTATTTTCTATCAACCAATTCATTGAGACTGAATTTGATGCTTTTAGTAATCAACTTCAAGTAGATTATGCTATTTTGGGTATATTTGATTATCAAGATACAATGAAAGATGAAATTGAAGATGATTTTGATGTAACTCAGGTCGATGATGCAATTGTCTATTTAGAATCTTTAATGCATTTCGGTGATGAAATCAGGAGAACTCACTTTAATGTATCAATGGATTATCAAGCTTTTTTGGATCATTATGCATTTGAGACAACGGATACAATAGACTTTTCAATCAGCGGTGAACTTCCTGCCATTATTATTCCTCAGAGCATGGGATTTATTTATGGAGTTGAAATTGGTGATAGCATCACCATGGACTTCAGCCGTGAAATACAGGACATACCCTTCGTTATTGTAGGTTTTTTCATTACTAATTTCGATAATATTGTCTATACAAATATTTTTGAAATTGAAGATTATAATGATATTTTTTCAGTTAATACCGTTTTCATTCAATCTGAAAATCCTGAAGTATATTCTGATTTGATTCATCGATATTCACTTGATATGTATTATGTTATTTCAATGGATGACTATATTAAAGAATATAATGACTATATCAAAAACATCAACAACATGTTCATCTTTTTATGCTCTGTTCTAGTCGTCTGTTTTGTAATAGTCATGGTGAATAACATATTACTAATCTTCTACTCGATGAAGTCCGATTATGCAAAAATGATTATTTTAGGTCAAGATGGGAAAGAGTTCTTTCAAATGTTGCTGAAGGAAGCTTTATTGATATTCTCACTATTATTTATTCTTTGTCTGGGAGAGACTTTTATATTCATCAAGTATTTTCCAAGAATCATGCTAGTGTTCCACTATTATAAAAGCATTGTGCCTACTTGGAGCGTTCTAGCAAGTACATTTGCTTTCGAAGCCTTGATTTTGGCTGGTGCATACGGGTACTATTTCCTGAAAATCAGGAAACTTAAACTGATAGAAGAAACAAAAAAATATTAAAGGGGGAGAAAATATGAAAAAACTATTATTAATCTTTACACTATTACTTTCCGCGGTTGTACTACTTGGATGCAACACAGGAGGTTCTGATCTGGATATTGACTATACAGAAATTGCTGGAACCCCCATGAATTTAGTCATTACAAATAAAATTTTGAGTTGGGATGACGTTCCCGAAGCCGACAAGTACATCATATTCGTTAACGGAACCCAACAAGCGACTGTTTCGAGTAACTCATACGATTTTAGTTCACTTACCGGAACAGTGCTTGTATTTCAGGTTCAAACTGATGGTAAACGAGGATATCAAAACTCAGGACTTTCAGCCAGTATAGCCTATGTATCTAATAGAACGACTGAAATATCCTCAGTTCAAACATTGGCTGAAGATGCGTTTGGAGACGTTCCTGATGGCTTTGCTGCTGCATTGGTCGACAAAGGAATGGTCGCCTCGGAATTTGAATCAATGTCCACTGACATGACAACTTTTGTCGACAGTGTCAATAGTGCAGAGGGTGACATCATTGCGATTAGTGAGGCATTGCAAGTTTTGATTGCGACGGATATCAATTTTGAAGCTTTAATCAATGCTTTTCTTTTGTATGTTCCTGGTCTAGTAAATCAAAATATTGAATCAATCCAAGAAAGCGTCGATATGTACGAGTATTATATTGAAGAATATGGCGATTACGGCGGATACTATCAATCACAAATTGACGAATACAATTCTCAAATTATGATGTATGAAGAATTAGAATCTGCAATTGAGACATCACATGAGGATGTTTTGCTGTCGGCACTTCATACAACTCAATATTTCGTGTCAATTTTAACACAACTAGACACAGCGTTTTTTACGAATATTGACAATTTGATTAACGCTGACAATCCTTCTGATTTAGAGACCTCTGAAATCATATTGGTTAAAGAAGAACTCTCACAAGCAATGCTTGATAATATGCCATCAATTCAAGATATGGTAGTGATGTTCGAATTAATCACCGCGATGTCGATTTCCGCATCAGGGGATACTACGATGATAAGTTATCCTACAGAAAATGCAGCTCAGTCTTTACTGTGCATAGAAGCTTTTGCTAGGTTACTTGACACCATTGATGCAGAATTCATTGATTCTCTAAAAGGGTTCTATGCAGAAGACCCGGATACATATGAAGTTGAAACAATGATATTGGCAATCAAATATTTTAACACCTTCCAAATAGAAAACGACGGCTTGATTGAAGAAATGAGAGAAGTCTTGACGTATGATCAACAAAAAGCATTGTTTGACGACTATTTGAGTGCAGTCTCAGGAGTCTCGGGATCTGAGGTGGCTATTTCTGATAGTTTTGTTGAATTGTTTGAGTTTGGAGATGTTTATGCATTAACTCAATTTGGATATGACTTGATGGATCCCGTCTTGGAATGGTTTGACTATACAGACGGAGAAATCTTACGACTAATATATATGCAATCAGAATATGATTTGATTGAAAACTATACTTTATCTCAATACAATCAAACTTTGAATCAAGTTGAAATCATGGAATATATGTCCCAACTTCTTGCTCTAATTACTGGTGAGGCTGATGATAATGTTGCAAACGCTTTGTCAGGAATTTTAGTATCCGCTTTATTGTTGGGTGAAGATTCTGCTTTCGACACTTCTGGTTTGACAGATTCCGAAATCGAAGCATTATTTGGAGATGTAAGAAATAACGTTGAATCCGAAATGGATACTCTCATTACATTGATGACTGTATTTTTTGGAAGTGCGAACTCAGAAGGGTTATTTACTGACTTATATAATCTAGAAGTTGAACTGCACGATTATGCAGTTGTCGAATATGGAGCTAATTATTATGAAGTCAGTGCATACTTTAGCGATGACACAAGCGATTATGCACATGCAATAGTTTTGGCTGGATTCCTATCGGAATTTTTAAATAGCACAAATCGTGGAAGGGTCGAAGATGTTTTGAACATGGTATTCAATACAATGATGCTTCCGGAGATTTTGGAGATGACCGGAATGTCGACCGAGGAAGTTCAACTTGTTCAATCGGGATTCTTTGATGATTTTGATTTCTTAGTTTCACAAAGCGCAAAAATTAAGAACTATGATCCATTTGATTTGTCAAGCGCAGAAGAAGATGAAGTTGAGAGTTTCTTGTACTTGCTAGGATAATAACTTAAGAGTAAATAAAAAAAAGGCCATTTGGAGTTAGTTTGATTAAAACGGACAGTTAAATAAAAAGAGCTGAAAGAACTTGTTTCCTGAATTGAATTGGAGCGAGTTCTTTTATTTTTTCTTGAAGTCTTTGGTTATTGTAATAGAACATGTATTCTTTTACAATAGCCT
>JAHIVB010000002.1 GCA_018816905.1 Bacillota bacterium | reverse complement strand
TTTGTGGTAAAATCAAGCATGGGAAATCCTCCTGTGTTTGTGGTGTACGCAAACTCTATTATACACAAAGGATTTCTCTTTTTATTTCGTTTTCTGAATTTCACTGCTTTTTGAAAGTCCACAAGATATTATATACTCTCAAAATGAATTAACTACAGAACACTATTTTTAAAACAAATAACTGTTATAATTATCATATATTGGATACTGAGGTGATTTGTTTGGAATATAAAGATCTAAGAGAAAAGATTAAAGACTGTATATCAATAAAAGATGATAATCATTTCATTGAATACGCGATTGTAAACAATTGTTCCTTTTTGCTAGAAGATTCTTATACTTTTATTCAAAATGGCAAGTTGAGTTTTGCTTATCCTATTATGAGACAAGTGTACGAGTATCTTTTTATTCTGTTTGCCTTTGATAATAAGCAAACAACAATCAATGATTTTGCAAAAGAAAATAGTGACGACCGATACGTCTCAAATTTGAAAAAGGCAGTATATCAGAGAGCGTTGGAGACCAATAGCATGAAAGATTACAGTCGCTTTAAGTCCATAATGGACGGATTATGGACGACCCTTTGCGAAAGAACCCATGCAAATTTCGATCGTCTATTAATACAAGCTTACGAATATGACAGCACATTATCCCAAAATGACAATTTAAAACTTGAAGCGATCATTGCGCACAGACTACTAGAGGCTTTTTTTTGGGTTACAGCGGAACACCTAATGGATAGTAACAAAAAAAGAGATTATAGTATATTCTCTGGAAAAAGGCCTCGATATGATTCTAAAATCAAAATTCCAAAGAGTGATACCGGAATTGTTGAAAGATTATTAGAAATACCAAATGTTAAAAGTGTTTTCTCAAAAAGAATTTTGAAAATGAGAGATGAATATATCGAGATTAAACCACAGATAGACGAATTAATTAAGGATGAGGAAGTTGGCGAAGATTAGTGAATACAATTTCATTTGTCATCCTATTCAAGGGGGTAAATGGTGTGGATGAAGTGAAAAGATTTTTAGAATTACTCAACAGTGAACAAACAGCAACAACCTTTGGCGAAGTATCCATAAGAAATCTAGAAAGTTTCTTTGAAAACATTTCTAAAGCAAGTGTAATTCAAAGTGATAGACCTGATATCATAATTGAAAGTGATACTGTAATCTATGGATTGGAGTATTTTACCTTCGATTCATCCGCATCTTCAAAAAAAGGCACATCAATGAGAATAGAGCGTGCAAAGGTTCAACGGGAATATGATGCGGTAATTGATAAAGCTATGAAAAATGGGGAGTCTGAAACCATATCCCATAGAACGACATATCAGTCAAGTCGAAGCATAGAGGATTATGTAGAAAACTATATTCGTAATTATCAGGCCCATTACATCAAGAAGGAAACATATCTAGAAAATGAGCATTTGAAAGAAACTAAGAAACCCGTTGAGCTTGGGTTCGTGATTGAAAATACTTCCATTCTGCCTGACATAATCTATGGAGGGGACAAAAAGCCTAATATATTGCTTCCATTTAATTTGTCAGTTTTACAACAATTTATGAAGGATAAAGAACATATTCCTCATGTTTTTTATATTACTCACAATGGAAATAACGGCTATAGCATCTACTATTTCCACATATACAAAGAGTTACTAAATGATTTGAAAAATCTAGACTTTCCAATATATGATGAGTTGAACCTTATTGACTGGCAGGCACATTCAATGGGCTTTACCATTTTCATTCCAAAAAGCGATATGGAGAAATAATTTTCTTGTTTATGATTCAAAATAAAAACTGGATTGGTATGATTTTTGAACAGTTGCCTTTGTGTGCCATATGCAAGAAGCAGAAGTGGTGCGTAAATTTTTACGAGGGTGCGTAAAAATAGGTGTAGGGTGCGTAAATTCTTACTTGGGGTGAGCAATTGTATTAAAATTGGTTACACATTCCAAAAATTATCCCAAAGTGGATTTAGAACTACACAGAAGATATAAATAGTTAGTACGAGTCTATTAAATCCTTTCATATGAAAGGTTCATTAGAATTAAGGACATAAAAAAACGACTGAAAAATTATAAGTTTTTGAGGTGGATATATTGAATATAAAATGGATCTTCTTTGATCTTGGATCAACACTTATTGATGAAACAGAAGCAGATAACCATAGAATTAGAGATATGATAGAAGGAACAAATATTTCATTTGATACTTTTAATAACAAAAGAATTGAATTTGCATGGAAAGGTTTAGAAGGAGATCAGGAAGCTATAAAGTATTTTGGCCTTAAGAAAACTCCGTGGCATTCAGAAGATGAAACTCCATTTGAAAATTCTTATGCAACGTTAGATTATCTAAAGAACAGAGGGTATAAGTTAGGAATTATTGCCAATCAAGTAATAGGTACATCACAAAGACTGGATTCATGGGGATTGTTAGAATTTTTCGATATCATTATTACTTCAGCAGAACTTGGAGTATCAAAACCAAATAAGTTAATTTTTGAAAAAGCATTTGAGTTATCTAGATGTAAACCGACAGATTCTGTAATGGTAGGTGATAGACTTGATAATGACATCAATCCTGCTAAATCTCTTGGAATGAAAACAGTTTGGATTCGAAGGAACTTTTCAATATATCAAAATTCAAAATACGGAGATAACATTGTTGATTGGGTGATAAGTGATATTACTGATTTAAAAGATATATTTATTTAATGAATGGATGGACTGCATAAGGTATTTTCAACAGTCATTTTCGACAGTTTACAGGACAACCACATAAAACGTCTTGGTTAATCCATAATTTAGGGGTGCGAAAAATCTAGTAGGGGTGCGTAAAATCCAATGAAGGGTGCGTAATTGTATTAAAATAGGTTACACGTTCCATATAACAAGCATTAGTCTGATACAATTAGGTATCAGGCTTTTTTTTGCTCTAAATAGGGCCTTAATTGTATTATGACAACAAAGTTATGCAAAGAAAAGTCATCAAAAAATGAGATGGAATTCGGTATGAGACTTGATCTTTCACGATTACATGAGGAAATACACGATTTGCCTACACTTTACAAGATAACTCTTTACACGTACAATATTATCAAAAAAATAAGGACAAAAGCATCAATAATATATTGCCATTTACATCAATTATGATATAATGTAGTCAAGAAGGTGATCAAATGTATAAACATAGATTGTTAGAAAAAACATTAACAGAGTATTTAAATACATTTAAAGCTGTTGCATTGGTTGGCCCAAAATTCTGTGGGAAAACAACTTTATCCGAACGATTCTCAAAATCAAGCATTTATCTTAATCCACTAAATAAAAAGGATTATATGACTATGCTTCAGTTAAACAAATCTGAGTTTCTATCCTCACCCTATCCTAAATTGATTGATGAATGGCAACTCATTCCTGAGATTTGGGATGTCATTAGACATGAAGTGGATCATAAAGAAGGCAGAGGGCTTTTCATTCTCACGGGATCCTCAGCAGCTAATCTTGAAGAGACAGCTCATTCGGGTGCAGGAAGAATTAGCCGTTTAACCCTGAGGCCAATGAGTTTATATGAATCAGGAGCCTCATCGGGTGAAGTATCTTTACAAAGCTTATTTTCGAACAGTGCTGTCCCTTACAAAAAAAGCAGCGTATCAATAGAAGACTATGCAACATGGATAATCAAAGGTGGCTGGCCAGAGAGCATTGATGATACCGAACAGCAGTCCATTAGAAGAATGCAATCCTATATGGATGCTCTAGTAAAAGAAGATATAAATAAAGTAAGTTCAAAAAAATACAATGAAAACAGAACACGAAAAATATTAGAATCTTTGGCAAGATATACTGCATCAGAGACAACAAATCAAAAAATAATAGACGATTTAAATTCCTTGGATTCATCTACTTCAGAAAATACATTGGTAGACTATTTGGATGTACTGAATAAGTTGTATATCATTGAAGATTTAAATACTTGGAATCCAAATTTGAGAAGTAAAACAGTGATTCGAAGCACGCCAGGAAGATTCTTTATAGATCCGTCAATCGGTTCTACTGTACTTAAATTAACAAGTTCAAAATTACTTAAGGACTTTGAGACTTTTGGTTTATTCTTTGAAGCATTAGTTATTCGTGATCTTAGAATTTATGCTGAAGTCTTAGGTGGAGAAGTATATAGATATAAAGACAAGACGGGATTAGAAATAGATGCTGTCATTCAGTTACACGATGGCAGATGGGGTGCAATCCAAGTTAAAATGGGATCCCATTTATTTGATGATGCAGCTGACAAACTAAAGAAATTTGCAGAAAAAATAGATACAAAGAAAATGGGAAATCCTTCTTTTTTATCAATTATTTCTGCAACTGAATATGCCTATCAAAGAGAAGATGGTGTCTACGTAGTTCCAATTGGAATGTTGAAACATTGATGTTTTTCAACATATTCTCTATCGAGGTCATTTTCAATGAAAATTAGAAAAAGGTATCAATATTTACTGATTGTTGTAATTTTATTTTTGATTGATTTTGGGTTAACTTGGTATTTTTTAAATTACTCATCGTATGCTGAAGAAGGGAATCCTCTATTTGCTATTGATGGCGGATATTTGAGTTTATTTGTTAATTTTATGTATGCAGTAGTTGTTTTTATAATTGGATACAAAATGGAACAATATCAAACAATTGTTATGGAAGCTAATAGCTGCTATGATTATTTTAAGAAGCTATGGAAATCAGATTGTTCAGATTTTATCGGTATATCGTTTCTTTCAGCCTTTGTATTCGCATCGTTTTCCTCGAGACTTGCTGTGATTACAGATTGGATTATATATGGAATTTATCAAAGAGATTATTATAGTACTGGATACGCAATAGTGAGAGATAAAATGCCATTTGGAAGATATGACTTAATAATTGCATTATTATCATTATGGTTATTTGTCGTACTATGGTATAAAATCGAATATAGAAAGTCAAAAAATATTATAAGAAAAAGCTAGAAAAATAGTTTTTAATAATATACTTTTAGTCAGAGAGCACCAGTGAAAAAGGGATGCTTATTGTTACATAGGTGTGCAAATTTCAATTGAGTGTATAGTTGTATCAAATTAGGTCATACAACCCATATAGAATGCATTGGCTAGATACTAAATGTATCTAGCCTTATTTGGTTTTAAACTAGAACTAGTTGTATAGACATTTTCAGGAATTTGACATTTATGTTTTATTGACTTGAACTTACAAAATAACCAAATAGTGAATTTAATCATGTATGGGTTATAAAAAGGAATATAGTTGCTAAAAACTGCTATTAATTATAGAATTAATATAAAGGGTGGTGATACTTGTGATTGACATGACAAGGTTTACATTAACAAAGCATGATAATGAACTATTTTCAATCATCAAACCTGTAAAACAGAATAGTGAGGAACACAAAATTCTTGCAAAGTGGGCAATTGATTGTCTAAATAGAGTGCTACCGGAGTATAGATTAAAATACCCCAATGAGACTATATTAGATATAGCTGTAGATACTCTAAAAGCTTGGATAGATGATAAGATTAAAATGTGGGATGCTAGGAAATATACATATACAGTATTAAAATTGGCTAAGGATATTGAAAAGCTCGACAAACCCTATTCACAAATTGTAAGGGCTACTTCGCATTGCTTGGCTACATGTCATGTACCTACTCATGCCGAAGGAACAGCCATGTATGTAGTTTCAGCAATTAAACTGATAAATGAAAAAAAAGAAAACGTCATCCAATTGATGGAAGACGAAAGAAGATGGCAGTTGGAACATTTAAATGCCCTGATAAATAATCACGACTAAACTAAGCTGTAGAAGGTAGTTTCAAAAGTCTTTGTAATTACTTTTTCAGGATATTCCATATTGATTATTTACACTATAACAAGTCAATAAAGGATGGTCGTAAGGTGTCTCGGAACGGACAAACAGCTTTAAAAGCTAGGGTACTAGAAATATTGTTTAAATTTCTAACATAACGGAATTCTAAATGTGGGCTAAGAAAAGGCATGTTAAGAATTCTGTTTTTTTAATCCGTTGTTTCAACCTTCTTGAAATGGTATAATGAAATCAAGATTTAGAAAGACTTAAAAAAGAGAATAATGTTTTTCAACAGAGAATGTACTTGATTTACTTTAGGAGGAAATGATGAACAAAATCTTCGTCTTTGGAAGTATCAATATGGACTTGGTATTTTCTGTCAACCGAATTCCCCAAAAAGGTGAAACCATTTCTAGTCATGGCTTTTTCATGTCCCCAGGTGGAAAGGGCGCAAATCAAGCTGTCGCAATCGCAAAACAAGGAACACCCATCATATTGATTGGATCAATAGGATCAGACCCACTTTCTTTAGAATGTAAAGAACAACTCATTAAATACGGAGTAGATATTCGCCATGTTACAGAATTGAAAGATATAAATTGCGGTGTGGCAGGTATTTTCATCGAAAATGGGGATAATCGAATCATCATCGACGCAGGAGCCAATGAGATCCATGACATGGATAAGGTTAATAAACTCTTAGTATCGAGTGGATACTCAGGAGACTATCTCATATCACAACTAGAAATCCCAATCGAAGCGATTGAGGTTGCCTTCTTTACTGCCAAACAACAAAAGATGTTGACGATTTTGAATGCATCACCTGCTAAATCAATTCCGCTCAAACTGTATCAAATGACTGATATTTTGGCTGTAAACGAAATTGAAATTGAAGCCTTGACTGGAATAACTGCCATCAATCAAGCGCATATCCATCAAGCTGCACAAGTGCTTTTTCAAAGAGGAGTTAAGGCTGTATTGTTAACACTTGGAGAAAAAGGAAGTGTGTTTATGGATAACCAAAAAACAGTTTGGCAGAATAGTTATCCCGTTGAAGCGATAGATACAACTGCCGCCGGAGACACCTACATCGGAGTATTTGCTTCGACGCTTTCAGAAGGATACTCCATTGAAGAGGCAATGAATAAGGCATCACTTGCCGCGTCTCTTGCAATAGGAAAACTAGGTGCGCAAACTTCTATTCCTACCAGAGATATGATTCTAGAGTTTGAATTGAAAATGAAGGAGGAAAAAAATGAAAAAGCGTAAAATCATTTTAGATTGTGATCCAGGTCACGATGATGCCATAGCCATTCTTTTGGCTGGAAATCATCCTGATATCGAGTTGCTTGGAATTACAATCGAATCCGGAAATCAGACACTCGCCAAAACCGGTTTCAATGCACTAAACATCGTCCAATACTTGGGACTGAATGTTCCGGTTTGTCTTGGTTCACCGGAACCTCTCATTAAAGAAGTAGAAGTATGCCCTGCTATCCATGGAGAATCTGGATTGGACGGGTTTGATTTTGATCCTTTAATAAGAGATTTTGATTCCAGACATGCAGTGACATTTATAATAGATACCATTTTAAATTCAATTCAGCCTGTCACTGTTGTGACTACAGGACCAATGACGAATCTAGCGCTTGCTTTAAAACTTGAACCAAAAATAAAATTAAAAATCGATGAGATTGTATTGATGGGTGGATCCTATACCAATGGCAACGTCACTCCTGCAGCTGAATTTAATATTCTTTGTGATCCTGAAGCTGCACACATTGTGTTCACTTCAGGATGTATCGTTAAACTGTTCGGGCTTGATGTAACAAGAAAAGTTTTGGTTCTACCGGAAATCATTACAAGAATGGAAAAAATAAATAACTCCGCTTCTCTCTTCTTTACGAAACTCATGAAAGTATTCAATGAAAATCAAAAAAAGGTTTTTGGTTTTGAAGGCGGACCACTTCATGATCCTGTAACTCTGGCGTATTTGATTGATCCAAAGATTGTTTCAATGTTGAAAGTCCATTGTGACATTGATCTTTCAAGAGGGACAAGTTATGGAAGAACCAATTGCGATATTTTTGATTACCTAAAACTACCAAAAAACATCGAAATTGCAGTGTCCATCGACGTGAAGAAGTATTGGGATATTATCGAAGAAGGAATCAAACGATATACATAGAATACGAAAGCAGAAGGAATTCATATGGATTACAATACCTATCATAATAAATTAAAAGGTGCATTGATTGGTCGCTTTGCAGGTTGTGCACTCGGTGCACCCGTCGAGTTAATGGAAATCGGTCAATTGATTCACTTTGCTCAATCCGTTGATGGACAGGAATTTCCACCTCTAAACTACTTTTTAAAAGCACCAAATCCAGATGGAAAGAGATATATGGTTGGAAAAGGAAGACATTTCACAAGAAATGAAATGTCGTTTTTACCTCCGGATGACGATATCATCTATACCTTGCTCTCGCTATTGATGTTGGAAAAACACGGAAATCGCTTGACAACAGAAGATGTAGCTTCCTTTTGGGTCAAATACTTACCAATGGAATGCACATTCACTTCGGAAAGAACGACTTTAAAAAATATATTAGATGGAGTCTCTCCCTCTATTGCTGCGACGGTGAATAATCTAGAACAAGAGTATATCGGAGCCGCAATACGAATTGACGGATATGGTTATGTCCATCCTGGTAATCCAAAAAAAGCTGTTTCTCTCGCATCAGTGGATGCATTTTTGTCTCATCGAGACAGTGGTCTTCATAGTGCCATGTATTTTAGCGCTTTGATCTCCCTTGCGTTTACGTCGAAGGACATTGATAAATCCATGGTTGAAGCACTGGAGTACATCCCCAAGGATTCAGAATTTTACAGGAATATCACTTGGGCACTTTCAGTCAGGCATCAAGTAACTAATTATTCGATCGCAAATCGTTTCGTTACTGAACGATTTCCTGAAATGAGCTGGGTTCATTCGATTAACAATGCTTGTTTGACGATCTGGGGAATTCATCTAGGAAAAGAAGACTTTGCGAAAGGAATTTCAGAAACCGTTGCGATGGCTTATGACAATGATTGTACTGCCGCAACGGTTGGAAGTGTTTTAGGTGCGTATTTAGGAATTGACTCGATTGATTCAAAATGGTATTTGCCATGGCACAATCGAATCTTATCTTATCTAAACGGAATCGACTCCTTTAATCTAGATGATGTCATTGAACGATTTTACAAACTTGGTGTTGAAAACATGTCTTTACCTATTGAGGAGTCAAATAATTGACCATTTCCACTCACATCATTTTATCAGGATTATAACTTTTTTGTTTATAGTTGAAGTCTATTTCGACATTCATTATGCAAATGCTTACATTATATTCCTTTTCTTTGTTATAATGGAAAAGATGAAACCATTTTTACATGAGAAAAGAGAACTCGTAGATGACACACTCTAAAAATGCATTGCTAAAATCCATTGTCTCAGGGATCTATATCGGTATCGCAGGTCTAGTTTATTTAAGCGTAGATAACCAGATCATTGGCGCATTACTATTTAGTTTCGGATTGCTAGTGATCGTCAATAGAGGCTATTTTCTTTACACCGGGAAAGTCGGTTATTTATTGCCTTATTCAAAAGGGAATTTAAGGATTTTGCTGGTAACTCTATTAGGAAATATGATGGGAATAGCTTTGATTGCCTATTTGTTTAAACTAACTGGTAATCAATCAGTCGTAACATTAGGAAACGATTTGTTTTCTTTGAAAATCGATCATACATGGATTGAAACCTTGGCTCTTTCTATTTTTTGTGGAATGATGATGTATATTGCAGTAGATAGTTATGCCTCGGTCAAATACGATTTAGCGAAAGTGTTGATTCTAATCTTTTCCGTAATGATATTCATTCTTGCAAAGTTTGAGCATAGCATTGCCAATATGCTTTACTTTTTCCTAAGTGAGACCCTGACTTGGAAGGGTGTTCTGTATTTGTTAATCATGATATTTGGAAATGCCATTGGCGCTATTTCACTCAATTTGATTGAAAAGAGATTATCAAAAAAGGAGCAAGTTGATTCGATTGCTTCCTGATTGCTTTTAAAAAAAAAGACTGTCTTCGGACAGTCTTTACTTTATTCGTTCCTCTTTTACATAAATAGTTTCTTCAACAATCTGATTGCTTGGGTCTATCAAAGGTTTCATCGAGTTGAAGTAATCTTTATATCCGCCTTCGCATGATGCTATAACATGTACTTTCTTGTTTTTAAACGGATTATCTTTAAGAAATTGCCTCATGTAGGCGTTGACTCTTCCTGCCCAAACTGGAGAAATTAAATAAATCTCATCATATTTTTGGAAATCGATGTTTAAAGGCTTTAATCCAACTTTTTTATTGGAAACTGTATAATAGCCATAAACCAATAATTGAATGAAGTACGATTTGTAGACGCGCTTCACATGTTCGATTCTGTAGAGATCTCCTTCCATCATTTTCGCTATAGATAGAGAACGTTGATTTTTACTGACGGAGTGGACAATTATTGCTTTCATAATTCACCTCTTCAATGGTTCATTTGTATTGATTATACTACACTTAAGAATCATCGTGCAATCCATTCGATGTATTTTTTAATAGAATCCCATTATACTACATCATTGTCCGTTGACTTGTTTAAAAACCATGATATAATATTCTCTCGGAATCAGTCGTAAATACCCTAGGAGATGCTACTTTGGCAATCAAAAACAACTTAATCAAAACCGAGACTTTCAAAGAACAATTTCTCGTTCCGAGCTACTATAAAAATTTTTCATGCAAAGGGACTCAATGTCGCAACACTTGTTGCTCCGGATGGAAAGTGACCATACCGATGAATGAGTATTTCACTTTGCATGGACTTTCCTGCAACAAATCTTTAAGAGAAAAAATAGACAGAGCTTTTCGCCCTCTCCACAATCCCTCTCCCGAACGATATGCGGAAATCACACATAATCATAAAGGAAACTGTCCACTCTTACTCGACAATGGATATTGTGAATTACACGCCAAATGCACAGAAGAAGTACTACCTTCAGTTTGTAGATATTATCCTAGAGGACCGAAATTTGATTATGCATTTGAAAGTTCTTGTACCAACAGCTGTGAAAAAACCTTGGAACTTCTTTTTGAAGAAGAGGTTCCCATTTCATTTGAAAAGAAAGAATTAACTTTTAAATTGAATAAGACGAGCAATTCTGTTTCAAATGATGATAGAGCGCTTTATCATACTCTTCGAGAGACTTGTTTTAGGATTCTTTCAGACAGAACTCATAAACTAACGGATCGAATCATGATGATTGGTAAGCTTCTATCTCAGTTGGATAAGGATAAATCACTTCCTATTACATCGATAGATTTCAGTATTCCATTATTTGAAATCAATATCAATCAATCTTTGATTGCATTAATCAATGCATCTGAATGGTTTATTGAAAATAGCCCAAGTATATCCTTACTCTGCATGGAGGCAAAGCAATACTACAGTATTGGTGAGTTAGAAAGTCAGTATAAATTAGCCTTATCTCATTTTGAGTCTGCTTTTCCGACCCATGAAATCATGTTTGAAAAGATGCTTGTTAATAGTCTGTTCTTCAGACAATTCCCTTTTCAGGATTTTAGTGCCAATTTCTACGAAGAATTCATTTCTTTATGCGGGATGTATGCATTTACTAGATACCTTTCACTGCCAATCATGTTCGGAAAGCATCAATTGGAATCTTTCATTGATTTGATGTCAAAAGCATACCGTGTCATCTCTCATACTCGTTTTGAGAGAACCATTCTTGCATTACTGAAGTCTGAAGAAATAAGAGAGTATGACTCACTTGGTGTATTCATTCAGCTATAGAATCAAACCGACTTATTATAGGTCGGTTTTATTATTCTATGTTATCTTGTATGCTAGATTAGTTTCTTATGAAAAACAATGATTCTTAATGCATATCTATTGAATCTCATCATTTGATTGAGTACAATAGATTTAAGAATATTTACTGTCATACATTTTAATAGTATACGGTTGAATGGAGATAACAAATGAAAAAACGATTGTTTATAGTAGCGTATTTCTTAAGTCCCTTGATTTTGATTTCAATATTGTATTTCAGTATTCCCGGAAGATATGCGAACTTTGAGTTACTAATGACGATGATTTTATGTGCCAGTGCCTATACTTGGCTTTCTTTTCAATTCATGCTCAGCGCAAGGCCCAAATTCATTGAGCGTTCTTTCGGAATGGATCGATTATATCGATTTCATGGATTGATTGCGTTTTTTATTTTGACTGTGGCGTTTTTTCACCGCCAATTCATTCAAAAGATATTCCCTGAAAGTTTAAAAACACAAATAGGGACCGCCGCACTTATAATCTTTATTTCCATCAGTGTGCTTTCTATATTGTTAATGTCTCCATCGATTCTATTGAAAGTAAAACCGATTAAATGGGTAAAGAAAACAATTGAAAAGTTGACAAAAGTGAGATATCAGCATTTAAGACTGATACACAATTTAACCATTGTTGCATTCATCTTAATGAATATTCATCTTTTAATGACTGGAAATGCGAAGCTGTTTCCTCTTGTCAAGGCTTCTTACATTACCTATTTCGTGATATTTTCTTTATTTTATATTTATCATAAGTTTATAAAAAAATGGCTCCTTTCAAGAAACAAATTCATTGTGAGCAGGATTGTTAAAGAATCTCCCAATATGTGGAGTATTACCATGACTCAACAAAGTAAAAGACCATTGAAGTATACCCCCGGGCAATTTGGATTCTTTACATTTTATCAAGAAGGACTAAAAGCGGAAGAGCATCCTTTCTCAATTTCATCTGCGCCACACCAACTTCCTGAAATTTCAATCACGGTGAAGGAATTAGGCGATTATACAAAAAAGATTGGTAGTGTTTTAGAGGGCAGCTTCGTTACTGTAGACGCACCTTACGGGAAGTTTTCACACAGTTTTCATCAAGATGAAGAAGCTGTTGTTTTCATTGCTGGTGGGGTCGGAATCACACCGATATTAAGTATGTTAAGACACATGGCGAAACATGATAAAGATCATAAAGCATTGTTAATATGGGGAATGAATACTCAGGAAGATTACATTATTAGAGATGAAATAGAACAAATGCAATTATCTATGAAAAATTTAAATATTGTCCCAGTTATCGCTTTTGACCCTCAATACAATGGTGAAAAAGGTTTTATCGATCAAGAAAAAATCACTCGTTTATTCCAAAGCACAGGTTGGGATTTGAGCACCACTGGTTTCTATGTATGTGGGCCTGGAATACTGATGGACAATACGATTAAGAATCTTAAATTAATCAACGTCAATAAGAAGCATATCCATTATGAGAAATTTTCTTTATAGGTAATCATCTTTGCATGATTTGTTTTGGACATTTTATAGAGTAAATCAAGAGGCAGAATTCCTGTCTCTTTTTTAATTTCGTATTTATATTTATTTCGATATATGATATAATTTGAAAGAAAATTGATTCATTATTTACTATCACGAATCGTAAATTTAAAGCAGTATACTACATATATCTTTGGTTGAACAGGAGGACCTATGAAAAATCATAGAGACAGAATATGAAAAAAACGATCTTAGGAATTTTTAGACTGATATTCATGCTGGGATTTGGATTTTTCTATTTTTTCACAATATTGAAGCCCGACATTACCATTGACCGATATGATGCAGTCGTGACCGTGAATGAATCAGGCGACATGACCGTCGTCGAAACTTGGGACATGACTTATCATGAGGAAATGAGGGTTCGTTTTAGAGATATTGGTTATAGCAAATACCCTGTAGGATATCCATTTCCAATCAGTACGCCTAACAAAGCATCTATTGATGAGACTTCAGTCAATGTTCGATTCTTTAAAGATAATGAAGACAGGACTAGCATCATTCGAGTTGCGGATTCCTTTACAGATGAAAGGGACGAACTTGGATATCTCATTGTTTGCGAACCCGATGTTCGATACTGTGACTCTTTATTTGTTGATGCATTTGATGCTGGAGGACTCGAAGGTGATGTTACCTTTATTTATACTTATACAATCGTAGGAGCAGTCACACAGTACAGTGATATTTCTGAGCTAAATTGGAGATTGTTCGAATACGCCGAAGCGACAGTTCAAAACGCTAGAGTAGAAATCAATCTTCCAAATAACGCATATGATATTGAATCTTTGTTGGCTTGGGGACATGGAACGACTGGAAACGTAGAAATTCCATCCAATCATCAAGTGATACTCGAAATGAAAAATATTAAATCGGGAGAATTTCCAGAGTTTAGGATTTTAGCGGAAAATTCATTATTTCCTAACATCCATTCGGATAATATCTTCCTCACCAACTCTGTGAACAAATCGATAATCATCGATTATGAAAATGTTTTAACCGAGCAAACAAATGCCCGGATTAGAGTCGCAAACTTTGTTTTCATAGCCGCCTTGGCGATGATAGCAGTGATGGGACTGCTCACTTACCTCGTCTATAAAAAATACGATAAAGAGTATACGCCTCAATTCCAAGGGGACTACTATAGAGAACTCCCTAACGATGATACTCCGGCGTTTGTAAGTTATCTTACGTATATGCGAAAAATTACAGATGAAGTCGTTCCTGCAACCTTACTTGACTTAATCAGGAGAAAATATATCTTACTGGATTATTCCGGATCGGATATGACTTCCAAAGAGTCCAACTTCAAGTTCTCACTGAATCCAGAACAAGATCAAGCGAAACTTCTTTCTTTTGAACGTAACTTTATCAGTTGGATTTTTAAAATTGTTGGAAATGGACAAGAAGTTACTTCTAAACAAATAGAAAGCTACGGAAAGGGAGACGTTGAAAAAGCGAAGCGGTTCCAAAGCGCAGCCAAATCATTTGTGAAATCAGCTGAAAGAGACGCTTCGAAGAAAAAGTATTTTGAAGCGGGTCTCGAACTAAAAAAGAGTAAAGTCATGGTCGCAGTTTTGATCCCAATCGGTGTCCTCGTCGTTTCACTCTACACAGGCTTTTACTACAACCTCAACAACTGGATTTCCATCATTATTTCAGTTGTGATTATGATAGCCTACATGGCTTATGTGAATCAAATCAAAAAGCGAAGCGTAGAAGGAAATGAACTTTATACAAAATGGATGGCATTCAAGAATTTTTTACTTGATTTTTCTAAGATGGACGATTATCCAATACCGGGAATCATCATTTGGGAACATTATCTTGTATACGCCACCATTTTCAAAATTGCAGATAAGGTAACTGACCAATTGAGTGTGAAACTTCCTGCAGACGAGTTTGAGAACAATCAATCTACTTACATGAGATCGTCCAGATTCTCAAGAGGAATTTATTACAATAGTCTTTTACACAATGTTAACACATCGTTTTCAATTGCGAAAATGAACTCAAATTCAACAATCGTCGCTGCTAATGTAGCCAAATTCGGATCATCCGGAAGCGGTTCGGGTGGAGGATTCGGTGGAGGAAGTTCGTTTGGCGGTGGAGGCGGCGGCGGAAGAAGCCGCTAATATATAGAAAAATGAGAGGAGAAATCATATGTTTTTATTAAGTGTTGGAGGAATTATTGGTTTACTAGCAGTTGTTTTGGTTGTGATTTTAATCGTGTTTGTTATTGGAATCTATAATCAATTGGTTGTATTGAGAAATAACGTTAGAAACAGTTGGAGTCAAATTGACGTTCAATTAAAACGTCGTTTTGATATGATTCCAAATCTTGTGGAAACCGTAAAAGGATATGCGGCTCACGAGGATGGCATTTTCAAGGAGTTTGCACGTGCTAGAAATATGTACCAAGAGGCTTCTAAATCCGGAAGCGTCGCAGAAACTGCGGAAGCAGCCAAAGGAATTTCTGGTGCAATCGGAAGATTATTGATGGTTCAGGAACAATATCCAGAATTGAAAGCGAATGAGAATTTTAAGGAATTGATGATTCAATTAAAAGACACTGAAGATAAAATCATGTTCGGACGTCAATTTTATAATGATACAGCCCTGAAACTCAACAATAAAATTGAATTGTTCCCTTCAAATATAATTGCGAATGCATTCAGTTTCAAACAAGCTGAATTCTTTGTGGTTGACTCTGAAGAAGAGAGAAAAGCAGTCAAAGTCAAATTCTAGAGGTCAATTCATGACTTCAAGCCACAAAGTGGCGTTCTTTCTTGATGTATGGTATACTATTTTTATATCGTAAGAGAGAGAGAAATATATGATTTCATTCTATGACATCTTCATGTTCCCACTGGAGAGAATGGGGATTAAAAAGGCAAGGAAAAAGATTATTCATTTGGCTCACGGCAATGTCTTAGAAATAGGAGCGGGAAGTGGAGTCAATTTGAAGTATTATGATTTTTCAAAGATTGAAAAAATGACTTTTATCGATAGTGATTTCTTCGAAGTGATTCATGAAAAAATCAAGAAGAAGAATTGTACGATTCCTTGCGAAACCATTGAAATGGACATCGAAGATTTGAAGTTTGAAGATCAAACTTTTGACACCATTGTTTTTTCACTTGTTTTTTGTTCTGTTAACGATGTTATGAAGGGCCTTTCTGAAGTGAAAAGAGTGTTAAAACCAGAAGGCCAAGTTTTATTCATAGAACACGTTCTTCCCCATAAAAAGGGATTTCGTAAACTTGTTCAAAAAGTGGCGCCAGTTTGGTTCAAATTTTCTAAAAGTTGTCATCTTGATCGTGATTTCGAGACTTCAATGATATCTTCTGGATTTACCATTGATCAAATCTATCGAACTGGAAATACGATATTCACTTCTGGGATTGCACGAAAAAAATAACGATAAACTCTGTGAAATTCATTTCACAGAGTTTTTATTATGCTTTTTATATTATTTTTGTGAAGAGAGGTCATTTTCGAGAACAATATAATATAATGGAACTAATATGCTTTCAATAGGAGAAAATCATGGCCAAACACACATTGCGTAAAAAACTAGCTTTTGCCTCTGCCGATATATTCGGAGGAGGCTCTTTTAACATTATTAACTTCTTGTATCCTGGCTTTCTAGCATTAACTGTTGGAATCAATCCTTTTTGGATTAGTTTTGTCATGTTAGTCGCAAGAGGATGGGACGCCTTCACAGATCCTGTAATGGGATATATCTCAGATCATACAAAATCCAAGATGGGCAAGAGACGAATTTATCTCGTCATCTCTTCTCCTTTGGTTTTAGTAGGTATGTTTTTCTTATTCTTCCCTTATTCTTTCTCAAGCGAAGGATTAAAAGTTATTGCGGTATTGCTTTCTTATTTGGTATTTACAACGATTCAAACCAGCATTATGATTCCTTACTATTCACTCTCAAGTGAAATTTCAAGCGATTATCAAGAAAGAGCATCTTATAACTCTTACCGATTAGGCTTCAGTATTTTTGCATCAATCATCTGTGTTGCAGTGCCTGGAATCATTGTTTCACTCCTCACTAAAACTGACCCTCTTACAGGAGCTATTGATGCGTCACTAGGATATAAAGTTATGAGTCTGTCATTTGGATTGTTGTTTGGTCTTGCGGTCTTATTCACAGGCTTATTCACAAGAGAAGAAATAACAACACCAACCCTCACCACGAAACTTTCCTTCAAAGAACTTGCAAAACCGTTGAAATTACGTCCTTTCAGACAATATTTAGGAATGTTCTTAGTATTGCAAATGTCGATGGCCATCATGAGTGGCTTATTTTTCTTCTATGTTGATTTTTATATTACAAAAGATATTACCGCTGGTGGTGGGTCTTCGATGGTTGGGTTAATTGCTGCAGCATTAATGTTCTCTATGCAAATTGTCGCCTTGCCGATGTATATCTTTATTATTTCTAAAAAAGGAAAAACATTTGCGTATCGATTTGGCGCGATTTTATGGATTGTTACTGCATTATTCTTGTTATTCATCCCTGCGAATGCAAATCCATTTATCATTTATCTAATTGGTGCATTGATGGGTCTTGGAATTAGCGGTCCAGGCCTTGTTCCTCATACGATGTATGGAGATGTTGTTGATGCAGGGCAATTAAAATTCAAAGACCGTTTGGACGGGCAAATGAGTGGATTTACGAATTTTATTAACAAAGTAGCACAGGCAGTCGGTCTAGCACTTGTCATGGCAATCATTGGATTTGCAGGATTTCAGTCTAAAGATTCGACTCCACTGGAAATTGTAAGTCAACCTGATAGCGCAATGCTAGCGATTCGTCTGATTATGGCATTTGCGCCACTCATTTTCATGGGAATCGGGATTATCATATCTTATAAATATAAAATTACTTCTTCAAAACAAAAAGAAATCAGTGAAGCTATTCACTTAGACCGTGCAACACAAGAAATGTTGCTTGAGTCGTTATAAATCATGAAGCGCCCAAATTGGCTTCTTTTCATTACGGTAGGATTTTTAGTTAAAATCTACGCTTTTTTGAAAGGCCAACGAATCAAACGAACAGTTAGAATTAAAGGACCATCGATAGTCCTTTCAAACCATACTTCTTTTTATGACTTTATCTATACTTCTGCGGCAATTTATCCTTATCGGGTTAACTATATGGCCGCTTCCAAGATGTTTTATGATCCAGTTATGGGATTTTTCTTAAGGTTGGTTCGGGCATTCCCAAAAGCATTGTTTCAAAGTGACCCAGTCGCAACACTCAATACATTTCGACTTCTGAAGAAAAAAGGAATTGTGTCCATCTTTCCTGAAGGGCAAATATCTCCAATCGGAGTGACTCAAGAAATTAACTTTTCCATCGCTAAATTATTGAAAAAAGCAAAAGTAGATGTTTATCTTGTGAAACATAAAGGTGCTTACCTCGTCAATCCTCCTTGGAATAAGAAAACTTTTCACGGAAGGGTTGAAACAACCGTTGATCTCCTTTTATCAAAGAGTGATTTAGCGTCATTATCAGAGAGCCTTATCTATGAGAAAGTGGTGGATGGGTTAGCTTTCAACACATCGGAGTATAATGAGTCAAAAAAACATAAATATCACAAAAACACGATTGAGAACTTGGAAAGTGTTATATATCTTTGTCCAAATTGTGGGTACGAACAATTAAAATCAAATCCTCATCATTTAGTTTGTGAAAGTTGTGGAAATGAAATGGAATATGATTCCATTGGACAACTAGGAAATGTGAGAATTGATCTTCTTTACCGTGCTCAAGAGAAAAAAATGGAAGATATAATTCTGAATAGTCCTGAATTCCAATTGAAGTCGAACGTGATCCTAGAAAGTTACAATAATAATTTGCTTGAAGTCGTAGGCAAAGGGGAATTAACACTATCAAAGGCCGGATATGTCTACGAAGGAACGATGCATGAAGAAGCAGTACATCTGGAATTTGATCCTTCGATTATCCCTACATTACCAAGTGACCTAGGCAGAAATATTCAAATATATCAAGGATACATCATCTATCAGTTTGTGTTTGAAGATGTCAATCTTCCAACAAAATTTGTCATAGCCGGAGAAATTATTCATAAATTATCCATATCTGATAAGCTATAATACTAGTAATATAATTCAATATACTTTAATACGTTCCCTATATAAAATCGTAGAATACAGGAGGAAACAGCATGAAGATGAAGGATCGAATCGGCTTTCTTGTTGCGCTAATCATCATCGCCGGGATATCACTCAGCAGCGTATTCATCTATTTTGCATACACTAGAGTCATTTCAGATAACAGTGAAAGCATCGCAGAACTGAGTGCTACAAATATCTACTCTGAAATCAACAGCGAATTGACAAAACCAATCTATGTATCACTAACGATGGCAAATGATTCTTTCGTCAAGAACTGGCTTAGCACAGAAGAAAGCGCATCGTCTCAAGACATCATTGACTATCTTCTTGGGATTCATGATAAATATGATTACAGTTCTGTATTCTTAATCTCGAACAATTCCCTCGATTATTACCGCTACTCAGGTCTTCATAAAACCATCAGCCCAACCGATGAGCACGATGTTTGGTACTATACTTTTATTAATAGTGAATCATCATATGATCTTGACGTTGATTTGGATGAAGCAAATAGCACATTGACAATCTTCGTCAATGCAAAAATCTATGACGACGACGACAACATTTTAGGTGTTGTCGGAGTTGGAGTTGAAATGAACTATATCCAAGAGATGATATCTTCCTTTGAAATCAATTATGACCTTGAGGCATTTTTAATCAATCCGGAAGGTTTGATTCAATCACACTCGAATACAGAATACATCGAATCAAGAAACATTTTTGATGAATCGATGTATCAAGCTCACGAGAGTGAAATCCTTGATTCCTTTGATTCGATGAGAATTACAAGTGATCATACATCATCGATTATTTCAAGGTATGTGGATGAACTGGATTGGTATATCGTTGTAGTGAAAGACTCCAATGTGCTTTTAGGTTTTTTTCGTGATTATTTTGCCTCTAGTTTTATAGCCCTTTCGTTCGTCGTTATTATCGTTTCCAGCATGATAAACAAGCTTGTAGAATCTCACAAAAAACGAGTCTATGAATTGGCGTTAACAGATCATTTAACACTCCTTAAAAACCGAAGAGGTTTTGACCTTGAATTTCATCATCTGTCCGAAAACAATAACTCTGAGTCGATTGTCTTTATGGCCGACATCGATAATTTTAAAGCCATTAATGATCAGTATGGACATTCCTATGGAGACGATATTCTAATCCACATTTCATCACTCATCAAAACCAATTTAAAAAATCAAGATGTATTATCTCGATGGGGAGGCGATGAATTTGCAGGTATCATTTTCGGAGATATCAATTCATCAATTGCCACTCTGGAAGCAATTCAAAAAGGGATTAATGAAACTGAGTTATTGAAAGAAAAAGGTGTCTCCATCAGTATTGGTTTTACCATTTACAACAAAGGAGATTCGATTGATAAAGTAATCCAAAAGATTGACAAAGCGATGTATCAGTCCAAAGAACGTGGCGGAAATCAAATTTCACAAGACTAAAAATTAAGATTGATATTTTGTAAGAACCGAAGTTTTATTTCGGTTCTTTATTTTTTAATTTTATTGTATACGGAAGAAATCCTTAGCCAAGCACCTGTAAGCAAATTCCTTGATTTCTTCGCCATAATGAGCGATAATATACAAGAAAAATGGAGGTAACAAAATGAAAATAGAATTATGGTCGGATTTTGCATGTCCGTTTTGCTATATTGGCAAGAAGAGATTTGAGAAAGCATTATCCAATTTTAAACACAAAGATGAAGTAGAGGTCGTATATAAAGCCTATCAATTAAATCCCAACGCGCCAAAAGCAATGAAAGGTACGGCATATGAAAGTTTTGCGTCATCTCACAAAATGAGTGTAGATCAAGCAAAACAACGTTTCAATATGTTCACTGAAAATGCTAAAACGGTTGGATTGGTTTACAATTATGATATCATCCAGATGACAAACACTTTTGATGCACACAGAGTAGCAAAATGGGCTAATACGTTAGGAAAAGAAGCTCTTGTGACTGATCGATTCATGCATGCATATTTCTCTGAAGGAAAAAACTTAGCTGACATTGAAACACTGGTTCTATTATCTAAAGAAGTAGGGTTAGATGCAGAAGAAGCGAGAAAAGTCTTGAATTCTATTCAATTCGATAGCGTTGTAAAAGATCAAATGAATGAATCAAGACAAATCGGAGTTCAAGGTGTACCTTTCTTTGTAATCAATCGTAAATACGGAATTTCCGGTGCTCAGCAAGAAGATTATTTTTTTGGTGCCTTGCAACAAATTTGGGATGAAGAACATCGGCCAATGAGTCTTGGCGACCAAGAAGAAGCAGAGTATTGTACAGACGAGTCCTGTTCAATATAAAAGAACCTCGAAGGTTCTTTTTTTTTCGAATTATCGGTTTAGACATGTGAAATGTATTGTATTAATCAAAGGCTTTGATATAATGATGTTGATTGAAACCGAGGTGTTCTTTTTGCGTCATCTATTAGCATATTTGTGGAAAGATAAAGTATTTGTTATCGCCTTTTTTTTGCGGTGATTTCTTGTTTTTTCATTCCACCAACACTTGAATATCTTGGGTATATCAATTATAAAGTTTTGATCATCATGTTTACTTTAATGATTTCTGTGGCTGGACTTTACGAGTCCAATCTCTTTAGTATTATCGCAATATGGTTGGTTTCTAAATTTTATTCAATTCGTTGGATTGGCCTCGTCATAGTGATTGCGACGTTTCTTTTAGGAATGTGGGTCACGAACGATGCAGTTTTGTTAACGCTGGTGCCTTTTACCTTGTTTGTCACAAAGCAGACTGGACAAGAACGGTACGCGTTGATTATCGTGATAATGCAGACATTTGCGGCGAACCTCGGAAGTGCGCTCACCCCGATGGGAGATCCTCAAAATATCTATCTATATGCGTATTATGACATCCCCTTCTTATCATTCATTTCAGCCATGATTCCAATCACATTAACTGGACTGATTTTGGTTTCAGTGACGACGATTGTTCTCATACCGAACATTCGCTGTCATCCTGTCACGGTTTCTCCAAAAATATCAACATGGAAAATCATTATCTATGTACTCATTTTCATCAATGCTTTATTAACGGTTTTACGGGTAATTCCAGAGTTATATGCACTTGGAATCACTTTGGTATTGACGTTGTTCTTTGCGAGACATCTGGTTCGAAAAATCGACTTGACGTTGTTGCTGACATTCTTCTCGTTTTTCATCTTTACAGGTAATTTAAGTCAAATGGATTGGATCAGAAATTCAGTTTCAACACTTCTTCAAAGTCATTATTCCGTGTTTTTTACAGGGCTTTTAACCAGTCAATTCATTTCCAATGTCCCTGCTGCAGTATTGTTGTCCACTTTTACAGATGGAATCTATTGGAAACAATTGCTACAAGGGGTGAATGTCGGCGCAATGGGGACATTAATCGCTTCTTTGGCAAGTTTAATTACGTTCAAGTTCGTTATTAAAAAGTTTCCTACAGTAACTAAAGAGTATATTAAAACCTACACCTTGCTCAGCGTCGTGTTCATCGTGATTATTACGGGAGTATTGATAGGCTTTTCGAACTGGTAGCTTCATATAAAAAAGAGGTTCGTTTTCGAATCTCTTTTTGTTTGTATTTAATTAATTCATGCCTTTCATGGCTTTAGAAATCATTTTGATTGCTGCTTTCGGGCTTAATTTGTACATGAAATGCATCATCTTTGAATCGCTTCCTGCATAAACTTGGAATTTGTTTTTCTCCATGCCTTTAACAATCATTTCAGCACAATCTTCAGGTAGAGTCATTTTCATTGCTGGTTTTTTATCCCCTGGCTTCGGTTCTGGAGAACCCATTTTCACGTCGGAGTTCTTTGCGATATCAGTCGCAATCGCTCCGGGGAATACAATCGTCACATTCACATTCGTATCGATTAATTCTGCATATAAACCTTCAGTCATCAACTTGACGGCGGCTTTTGAAGCTCCGTAAATAGATTGACCTGGGAATGGGAAGAAACCACCCATGCTTGATACGTTGACGATGTGTGCTTCCGGACGAGTGAGTAGATGAGGAAGAAATGCTTTTGTTAAATGAAGTGGTCCATAGAAATTGACGTTCATGACCAGATTGATTTTTGAATACTCAAGATCGTTGATATTGACAAATGGTTGAATGATTCCTGCGTTATTGATGAGTCCGTCAACAAACCCAAATTTTTTGATGACTTCTTTCGATACCGCTGTAACAGTTTCGAGATTTGAAATGTCACAAACATAAGTTGAAATACAGTCTGGAGCGTTCGCTATTTTTGCAGTTTCTTCGAGTCTTTCTTTATTGAGGTCAAGCGCAGCTACTTTAGCTCCCTTTGCCAATAAATTTAGTACGAGTTGTCTTCCGATGCCTCCTCCGGCACCAGTGACTACGATTACTTTATCTTTTGCTTTCATAATAAAACCTCCTTATTTTCTTATTTTTTGTCTCATAGGCTCATTTTAGTCTTATCTTAATTGAGAGTCAAGAAAGACGCAGTAATATAGAACATAGGATGAGGCAATTCATTCGATAATAGGGTAGATTCGCAGATGAAAATTTCGTTCACATTGACAAGCAGTTTTCTAGATTGTATAATGAGTTCAATATTCAATCGAATTTGGAGGTATTCATGAAAAAGATCATTTCATTTCTTTTCATCCTTTCACTAATTACTGTCAGTATGGCATGTCAGACGAGTTCTACCACGACAACTACGACACAATCGACCACCTATTCAGTTTCAATTGACCCAACGATTGAAGAACTAAGTACACCCGAAGGTGTTGAAATCACGGAAAATTTGTTTGAGTGTCTCCCGGTGTTGCATGCAGTTGAGTATTTGGTAGAAGTAAAAACCTCTTCAGACGAATTCATCGGTCTTTACACTTTGTCAAATCAGTTTGATTTGTCCTACCTTCTAGATGATGGAGATTACAAACTTAGAGTTCAATCTGTTGTTCAGATTGGACCTGAAGCCACACTTTATTACTCATACTATTCTGAAGTGGTTCAATTTACAATAACCGGTTCCAAAAAGAACGATGAAATGCGAGGATTGTCCATGTCAAACGAAAGTTATATCCGATATTTAGGAAGAACTCACTATAACGAAACAACAGAAGCAACAGAGATGTATTATACAGGAAGTGGATTTGAAGTTGGTTTTTATGGCACTTCCTTAGAAGCGACATTCTTGACTACGAATCCAGGCATTATCGCAAAAGAACCTTATTTTGTGGTTTTCATCGATGGAGAATTAAACCCGACTTTAGGCACTGAATATTTGATGTTTGCGCCAGAAGTCACTTTTACTTTAGCTTCGGACCTTGAAGAAGGATATCATACCATCAGAGTTGTAAAAAGAAGTGAAGCTTTAGATTCGGACTTATCGATTAAATCAATCACAACGGATGGAAGTTTTGCACCCCCGTCTGTTGATAAAGAATTGAAAATCCAATTCATTGGAGCTTCAACGATGACGGGGTATGGAAACATGGCTACTTCCCCATCAACAAGTAAGACGACTTTAAACTCAAATGGTCTTCTAGCATACCCTGCATTAACATCGTATATGTTAAACGCAGAATATTCAATCGTCGCGGCAAGTGGTTGGGGCATTTCAAGAGGATGGAACACAGGCGGAGCCATAGATCCAATCAGAAACATACCGAATGCATTTGACTATCTGGCAATCAATCCGAGCGCTACGATTCTTACAGACATTCCTTGGAATCAATCTGACTTTGTCCCAGACATCATTGTCGTTTCTTTAGGAGCCAATGACTTCAATAGTACAAACTATAATAGTTTATCTGTATCTGCGCAAGAAGATTTAGTTGCACTGTTTATTTCAGAGTATACCTCTTTCTTATTGAAACTTCATGGTTATTTTCCGGAAGCGATTATCATATGTGCCTATGGCATCTTAGGAACGAACACCGTGCTTGAAAGTTCAACGGACACCGTTGTCAACAATGTGAAAGAAACCTATGATCAAGTATACACCATCAAATTAACAAGCGGTGGAACCAACGATATTCCTTTCGGCTCAGATTATCACCCTAGTGTAGGCACACATTTAATCGCGGCGGATGAACTCGTTGCTTTTATTACAGATTTGACCGACTTTGAAAAAGTGAATGAAAACGTCATATTAGATTAAAAAACATAATGGTCGAAAATCCCGATTTTTTGGGATTTTCTTTTTGTGTTTCGTTTATTAGTCAAATTACTTTCTTGTGTCGTAGGTATACTTGGAGTATAATAGATTGAGTAGAAACCGGCAGATGAGTTCATCGTTGATTTCAAACGAATTTATCTGGTTTCATTAGGGAGTGAACGCTTTGCAAGTAGATCATGTAATAATAGGAATTCTGATTTTCATCATCGCATATATTGCGATAGTGTCAGAAAAAATACACCGAATGATTGTGGCTGTCTTCGGTGCTGGATTGATGATAATTTTCCATGTTTTATCACAAGAAGAAGCTATTTCAAAAATCGACTTCAACACTTTGGGGTTATTGATTGGCATGATGATTTTGGTAAACATCATCGGAGAGACGGGTTTATTTCAATATCTGGCAATCAAATCCGCAAAAATAGCCAAAGGGAGTCCGTTTAAAATATTAATCTACTTCTCAGTAATCACTGCTTTAGCTTCTGGATTGCTTGATAACGTTACGACCATTTTATTGATAGTGCCGGTAACACTTGTAATTTCAGATACATTAAAGGTCAATCCAATCCCGTACGTCATTGCGGAAATTATGAGTGCAAACATTGGAGGAGCCGCCACGCTCATTGGTGACCCACCCAATATCATGATTGGCGGAGCTACAGGTTTAGGTTTTCTGGATTTCATCGTGAATCTTTTGCCATTAATGACAGTGATCTTTATTGTGACGATTTTGCTGCTAAGGTTCATATTTAGAAAAACTTTCGTTGTAAGTGAAGAAAGCAAAAAAGAAATTCTTTCCTTCGATGAAAAGAAAGCTATTACTGACAAACCATTGTTAATTAAAAGCCTCATCGTATTATTCTTCACGATTGCAGGGTTTGCATTTGGAGAATTGATAGAGATTCAATCTGCTTCGATTGCACTATTTTCCGCTTCTGTATTATTATTAATAGGCAGAATCGAACCAGAAGACATGCTTGAAAAAGTAGAATGGACTACCATATTCTTTTTCGGAGGATTGTTCATTCTTGTAGGTGCACTTGAAAGCATTGGCGTCATAGAATTCCTTGCAGGAAAAGTATTGATCATTACACAAGGAAGCATCTCTTTGACGACCACCCTTGTGCTATGGATGTCTGCACTTCTATCCTCGTTTTTGGATAACATTCCCTATGTCGCAACCATGATTCCCTTGGTAAATTCCTTGTCAGAGGGTTCCGTAGCTACATATGAACCGGTTTGGTGGGCTTTATCCATCGGCGCTTGTCTTGGAGGAAACGGAACCATCATAGGTGCTTCCGCCAATGTGGTATCAAGAGGAATCCTTGAAAAGCATGGTTTCAAAATATCGTTTATGAAATATATGAAGATTGCCTTTCCGTTAATGATTCTGTCGATAATAATCTCAACTGTGTATTTATTAGTATTCTATCTGTAAGAAGAAGGAGAAAAGAAAATGAATAAGTATGTCCAATCTGAAACCAATCAACATGTGATGAAATTGATTCAAATGGGTGCTGACGTTACGGTCGTATCCGGACAAATGGTTTATGTGTCTTTCGATATAAACGAGGAAATAAAAGTTTCCTATGTTTATAATATCAATAAGAAAAACAGATACTTTCTTGAGAGAATTAGACCGTATCCGATATCGGTCAAAGAATTTGAAACTGCAGAAGACATATGCAACATCATAAAAATAGATGTAGAACAATTCAGAAACGCGGTCAAAAGTCATAACATTCATGAATTTATCAACATCAACTATGAACTACATAATCTGATCCTTCAATTTGAAGATTTGTTCCTCTATTACAACATTGACCACAATACCTTCGATGAAATCAAAACCGATATTGAAGACATACATGAAAGAATCAACAAGGCAAAAGAAAAATCAAAACGAGTGTATTTTGGTAAAGAACCAGATCATCTAAAAGGATAATATAAAAATCATGGACGTTCTCAGTCCATGATTTTTTTTATAATTCAAAACGAGTTTTTGTGAGTTTTTCAGATAAAACCCATAGTTTTTGAGCATCCTCTTGATTGTAAGAAGCTTGACTTGAACGCTCTACCCTGGGAGGCAGTGGTTTCTTTTTTGTACCACCAGGGCCATAGTAATCCCCGCTCTTCGCTAATGGATCAACGCAAGCTCTAATTTCAGGTAAAGCCCCTTGATATGCGGATTGCGCATACTTGAAAAACATTTTGAATAAGGGTCCTGCAATACCAGTCATCTTCATGTATCTTCCTAGATTAGTAGCTGCAACTCCAGGATGAGCGGCAAGAACTAAGATATCTAATTTCTTTTCTTTTATTCTACGATCCAGTTCATAAGTGAAGAGTAAGTTCGAGAGTTTACTTCGACCATAGGACTTCAGCTTTCCATATTTACCTTTTTCAAATAGGTAATCATCAAAATCCATTTTCCCGAACTTATGAGCATTACTGCTCACATTGACAATTCTAGAACCAGGCGTGTTTTTGATCACATCAAACAACAGTGCAGTTAATACAAAGTGACCCAGATGATTCACTCCATTTTGAAGTTCGAACCCATCTTCTGTCAATCCATACGGTACAGTCATGATTCCGGCATTATTTAGCAAGACATCAAGTTGTTTGTATTTATTTGTGAAATTAGATGCAAACATGCGAATGGAATCAAGACTCGACAAATCGAGTAACATCAAGTCAACGATGGCATCGTGATTTTCATTTACAATCTGTTCTTTTGCCTCCAATGCCTTATCCATAGATCGGCATGCTAAAATGACAGTGGCTTGTTTTTTTGAGAAAACTTTCGCAGCTTCAAATCCAAGACCCGAATTTCCACCCGTGACGATGATAACTTTTCCTTTTAGATTACTGATTGATTCAACGTTCCAATCCATTATGTATCCTCTTTTCAAAATATCATAGATTTAACCTATCTTTTATTATACACAAAACTGAGTAATATTCATTTGTAATGCTTCATTCATTTTCAAATTATATCAAACTAGTGTTTGGTTCCCGCATTGTTTTGAGCCCACATGAGTGATATAATTGATTTAGAACTGAAAAAGGGGGAATCATCATGAAAAAGATTGTACTCTTTTATTTCTCTGGTACAGGAAATACTTACTATGTAGCGAAAAAAATAATGGAGTATTTTCGCAAGAGCGATATCTGCGACCTCTATAGCATCGAGAAACATTTGGCCGATGGTTCAGATCTGATTGAATCAGCAGACATTGTCGGAATAGGATACCCCATCTATGGGTCTAGTCTTCCGAAGATTGTCAAAGATTTTATTTCTTCTTTGAAAACAAGCAACAAGATTGCGTTCACATTTTGTACGCAGTTAATGTTTTCAGGAGACGGTGCAGCTTATGGGGGACGACTTCTAAAGAAGAGAGGATTCGTTGTCAAGTGGCAGGAACATTTCAACATGCCAAATAACATTACCGATATTCGTATTCTTACTTTAAGACACAAGATGAACTATCAAAAGATTGAAAAAAGAATATCTTATAAAACTAGAAAGTTTGTTCAACGGATTCTTTCAGAAAGACCATACAAAAAAGGATCAAATTTCTTCTCTTTATTGCTTGGGTTGTCGCAAAGAGTCGCCTATGAGAAAATGGAGTTGAACGCATATCCAAATGCAATTCGAATCAAAGAGGAATTATGTAATGGGTGTACGCTATGTACACTTATCTGTCCCACAAACAATTTGGAGATGAAGGATGGTATTGCAGTTTCGAAAGATTACTGCACGCTTTGTTATCGGTGCATTAACCATTGTCCAAAGAAAGCGATGTATATGATCTTAAAAAAAGGGGTGAAGCATCCTTATCACGGTCCTTTTGAAGATTTTAAGATAAAGATGGTTTTAAAAGACGACATTCAAAATCAAATATAAAAAAATGTATGATTCGAGGAGGCCCTCAGAAATCATACATTTTTATTTATTTCCAAGGTTTCTTTAATACTTTTTCAACGAATATTTTCGCAATTTTTGGATCAAACTGAGTACCTGAACATCTTAAGATTTCTTGTGCAGCAGCATCCTCGCTCATCTTATCTTTATAAGGTCTGACGGAAGTCATGGCTTCAAAAGCGTCTGCAATACCGATAATTCTTGAATATAGTGGAATCTCAGTACCTTTTTGTCCTGAAGGGTAACCCAGTCCGTCCCATCTTTCATGATGATGAAGTGCATGTACTGCTAAATCGGAGTATTGATCAGCAGCTCTTAATATTTGATATCCTATTTCTGGATGAGTTTTGATAATGTCGTATTCGTCTTTAGTTAATTTCCCAGGCTTTCTTAATATATCGTCTGGAATTGATATTTTCCCAATGTCATGATAAAGTCCGGCAAGTTCAAGTTCCTTTAGGTCTTCATCCCTAAGATGTAATTCTGTCCCAATTTTACGACTATAGAAACTGACTCTTGAGGAATGGATTTTTTCCTCCTCGTATTTATCGGACAAAGTTTTTAAAATCGCCTTTATGGCATTATTTCTTGAACTGATTCCTTCTGATAGTTTATGCCGATACATGTGGTTTTCTGCTAACTGAAGAATATGATCAAGACTTTCTAATGAATCATTGTCTTTGATGTGATATCCTGTGGCAATCGAAAGAGATATGTTTTCAATTGTCACATCCTTCAAGTTATCAGCCAGTTTACTCTTGATATCTTCAATTTTTGCTGATGAAATTTGTGGCAATATGACCGCAAATTCATCTCCTCCAATTCTCGCTATCGTATCCTGAGGTCTGAAACTGTCGTAAAAGACGGAAGTTGCCTTTAAGATTGCAAGATCTCCCACATTGTGACCGAAAGTATCATTGATGATCTTAAGACCATTGACATCAAGCATCATGACACCTAATGGGTAATTTCCTTTCGAATCTAACTCTTTGAATTTTTCGACGAAGTATCGACGATTGTATAGACCGGAGAGGTAATCATGATTACTCAAGAATTCTATTTCAAGTTGTTTTTTCTTTTCAAATGTGATGTCTTCCGCAATTACTGCAAATTGATTCGGTTGAGGAGAGTATGCCGAAACCTTAAAGTATTTGTCTAGTGATTTAGCATAGTTTTCGTAAATGATTGGAAGACCACAAAGAGCCACTTTTCCATACTCTTTAATCCAATATTCCTCTGTTTCTGGAAATACTTCAAGCACACTTTTCCCGCGAATATCTTCTAATTTCTTTCCTATTTGCTCTAAAAACTTTGAATTTGCATCCAAAAAAGTATAATCTATTGGTACGCCCGTGGAGTCACATACAATTTCATGAAGGGCTAGACCTAATGGCATTAAGTTTATTAACTGACGGTACTTGGATTCGCTCTCTTTCAATAATTTGGTGACCATGCTAATTTCAGTAATGTCACTGACAGTACAGTGCGTTTGCTGAAATTGATTTTTTGAATTATAGCCAATGGTTCCATCAAATCCAACTTGGATGATTCGACCGTTTTTAGTCTTCATCGAGTACTCTGAGTGTGATATTCCACTTTTTTTAAAACGATTAAAGCTTTCTTTAAATAGTGGTTTGGATTCCATTGTAAGTAAATCTGTAAATTTCATCCCAATAACTTCGTTTTTTGAATACCCAATGATATCGCACCATTTTTGGTTGACGTCAAGAAATTTTCCGGATGAATCAAGAGATTGATACCCAAACGGGGCCTTCTCAAAGAGATTACGGAAACGCTGTTCGTCTTCCACCAGTTTGATTTCGGATGTTTTTCTACTTGTAATGTCAAGATGTGTTCCAGTCATTAATAATGGATCTCCATTTTTGGACCAAGAGACAACATTTCCAAGGTCATGAATCCATACCCAGTGACCATCTTTGTGTTTCATTCTGTATTCAATACTATATTGTTTTGTAGATTTATTAAAAATGGTTTCGATATGTTTTTCTATAATTGGCAAGTCAAGGGGGTGAATAATCTTGAATCGTTCAGATTTAACCGTTGGATACTCATTCAATTCATAACCGAGCATATTGGTTAATCTATCATTAGAATAAAATTCATCTTTTTGAATATCCCACTCCCATATACCGACATTTGTTGCATTGATGACGTTTTGAAGTCGATCTTGAGTTGTTTGGAGTTCTAACTTCGTTTGCATTAAATCATTAATATCTTGGATGGTGCCAATCACCTTTATGGGCTCTCCTAAATCATTGAATTGAAGGATTGCCGATGAATGAACATAGAGTAGTTTTTGAGTATTTTCTTGTCTTAATTGAAAAGTAACGTTGTAACTTCCTTTTCTTTCAATTAGATTCTGTAGTTGAGAATCGAGCAATTCACGATAAATTTTTAAGGGAATTTCTTTGGCTTTCTTTAATGTAATGAATGGGGATTCTTGTTCAATGCCATAAATCTGAAAAGCAACCTTTGATGCGGTGATGATTTTAGTAGCTAAATCTAATTCCCAGCTACCAATTTTTGCAATTCGTTGAGCTTCAATCAGAGCGTTTTCGCTTTTAATCCTGCTTTCATTTTCACGTAATACCATTTCTCTGGCTTGATTGAGCTTTTCATTTTCTATTTCGAGTTCTCGTTGAGCGAGAAAGAGTTTATGGAAGTTCTTTATTTTACTTTGGAGAATATGTTTATTGATTGGCTTGAAGATAAAATCGATTTCTCCCGATTCAATGCCTCGAATCCTCAATATGTTTGATGCGTCTTTAGCGGTCACAAAAATGATTGGGATGGATACAAACTTAGGATTTTCTCGAATGATTTTTGCGATTTCATATCCATCAATTTTAGGCAAAAACATATCCATCAAGATTAGATTGACTTGATGTTGATTTAGAACGATTAATATTTCATCACTGGAGAAAGCTTCTAGGATACGAACATCCATAGTTTCTAGCATTTCCTTGATTGAATATACATTTGCCTTGATGTCGTCTACGATTAATACCGTAAATTTTTCCATATGAACTTTCCTCTCCCGTCTCCAAAATGATAAGCTATCCTATCGTATTATTTTTGTCTAGAAAAATCAGTCATTTAATGCATAATTATTTCGATTGTATCATACAATTCATTTACTTACAATACGATGGAACAATATCTCCCTAGATATTAAAATTTGATTTTGATTTGGGCCAGTTTTTTGATTGTTTGAGGGCTAATTTGATTTGTAAATCAATCATGCAATCAATGGATATTCAAGCTCATATTGCGTATATTTGAATGAGAATTATATAAGTCCTGATATCTCATCAAGGATAAAAATATTAGATACGAATCTAATTTATTAAGAATTAATCATTATAGCATTTTTATACAAATATTCTCTCAAATAAGTGTTCATTTGAATTAATTTTGATATAATTGAGTAAGAAGGTGATGTTGAATGAGTTTAAACAATATGATACTGCTTGGGTTAGTGACAATGTTAATTTATTTCTTTTTTATCGAGATTTTTACAGTTTTATTTCGATTGACCGGTCTTACCAAAAGTAAGTCGCGTTTTCAAGTCATCTCTCTATTTACAAATAGTGGATACACGACTCAAGAAGCAGAACTGGTCATGAGTAATCACGTGAGAAGAAGACTTGCGAATACGACAATGCTCTTTGGATATATTTTAAATGTCACGGTTATTTCTGTTCTCATCAACATCATAATGACCCTTAGTTCTTCGGCTTCACAGGATGTATGGATTTTTGTATTGATTCTAGGTGGATTCTTTATAGCTTTATTCATCATTAGTCGAATCAAGTTTGTCGATCAATTTTTTCAAATGATTATTAAAGGGATTGCAATATTCTTTGTATATTCCAAAGACATGAATGTGATTGAAATTCTTGATAATTATGAACAAAAGTCAATCGCTGAAGTATCGATTAGAAACTTGCCTGATATTCTGACGAACACTCCTTTAAGAGAAAACGGAATGAAAGCCAATTTTGGTATTCAAGTGCTCGCAATTAAAAGAGGAAAAATGATGATTACTGATGTCTCTGGTGATGAAATCTTGAAACCAAATGACTTGATTGTCGTTTTTGGAAAAATCAGAAAAATCAAAGAATTATTTTTAAAAGAACCTCAAACAGATATGGAAGAAAACGAAAAAGCGGGATGATTCATCCCCTTTTCTTTTAGAAAGAAAGTTTGGTGCGAATTCATTCCTTAACCAAAAATTATGATATAATTAAATTAGAATACATCAAAGATTTGCATAAGCATTCCCAAAAAAAGAGGGATAAACATGATTGAATCATTTTTATATGAGGTCTCTGAAGAGCAAACAGTTACATGTCGGGTATGCAATCATTATTGTAAAATTCAAGAAGGTAAAAGAGGAATATGCGGAGTCAGAGAGAACAAAGAAGGTAAACTGTGGGCTCTAAATTATGGGTACACCATTGCATCTGCGATTGACCCAATTGAGAAAAAACCAATGTATTATTTTCTTTCAGGCACAAAAACATATTCTTTGGCCACAGTTGGCTGCAACCTAAGTTGTGCCTGGTGTCAAAACTATGACATCTCACAAAGCCCCAAACCAAACCGCGAGATTCAAGGCACTTACATCTCCCCCGAAGAGCATGTTGATCGAGCATTACGTTTTGGATGTCCTTCGATTTCTTATACTTATTCAGAGCCTACCATCTTTTTGGAATATGCACTAGATATAATGAAACTCGCAAAGAAAAAGCATTTAAAAAACATTTGGGTCACAAATGGTTATATGTCAAAAGAAACATTGGAAATGATTTTGCCATATTTGGATGCGGCAAATGTCGATTATAAAGGTCCAAACGATGAAACCTATTTTAAATATTGCAAAGCGTCCGCAAAACCAATCATTGAAAATATTAAAAAGATGAAAGAACATGGGGTTCATGTCGAAATCACGACGTTGCTCGTACCTGACATCAATGATTCAGAAGATCAAATAAGAACCATCGCAAAGACCATCTCATCTGAACTTGGCAATGCCATTCCTTGGCACATCACTCGATTTTTTCCAGCATGGAAGATGATGGATAAGTATCCTACAAACATCTTCACGATGGAAAGAGCGAAAAGAATAGGATTGGAAGAAGGAATTAAAACAATCCATTTAGGAAATATTTAATAGATTTGAGGTGATATTATGCCAATTGTTGGTGGATTCATAGTTCCACATCCTCCACTAATCGTCCACGAAGTTGGAAAAGGGCAGGAAAGAAAAATTCATAAAACCATTGAAGCTTATGAGGAAATCGGAAGAAGAATTAAAAAGTTAAAACCAGACATTATTGTGATGTCGACTCCTCATTCTGTCATGTACTCAAACTACTTACATATCTCACCAGGTCAATTTTCCGAGGGATCGTTTCGCGACTTCGGTGCACCTCATGCTCATTATGAAGTCAGTTATTGCACCGAATTCATACAAAAGTTGTCTGATTTATCAAAAAGTGAAGGGATTCCTGCAGGAACGCTCGGAGAAAAAAAGAAACAGCTTGACCATGGCGTCCTAGTACCCCTATCATTTATCAAGAAGGAATATCAGAATTTTAAGTTTGTCAGAGTATCGATATCAGGGTTGTCATTATTAACTCATTATAAATTTGGAAAATTAATTGCTTCAATCTCAAATCAAATGGACCAGAGAGTCGTTTTTGTTGCCAGTGGAGACTTGTCTCATAAATTACTAGAAGAAGGACCCTATGGTTTCTCTGAAGACGGACCGCTATTTGATCAAAGAATCACCCAGGCGTTGTCCACGGGAGATTTCTATGATTTACTGAACTTCGAAGATCGATTCTGTGAATCTGCAGGGGAATGTGGGCTTCGTAGTTTCATCATCCTATCAGGAGTACTAGATGGGTTGATTGTAAGGAGTGAACTCCTGTCTTATGAGGGCCCTTTTGGAGTTGGGTATGCTGTAGCATCCTACGAACCAATCGGATATGACGATTCACGTAAGTTTGACGAACGATACGAAGAAGTAGAAAAAGAAAGACTTAGTTCGATTAGAATCAATGAAGATCCCTATGTCAGACTAGCTAGACTATCTCTCGAACACTACATTAAAAAAGGGGTTGAACTAGCAAAACCAAATAATATTTTAGGCGAAATGTTAGAGACAAAAGCAGGCGTTTTCGTTTCTTTAAAAAAAGACGGAATGTTGCGAGGATGTATCGGCACTACAGCTGCAACCACAAAATCAGTTGCGGATGAAATTATCCAAAACGCCATCAGTGCAGGATTAAGAGACCCGCGCTTTGACCCCGTAAAAGAAGATGAATTGTCTCAAATCATTTATAGTGTAGATGTATTGACTCCTTCAAAACCGATTGCAAATATCAATGATCTAGACCCTAAAAAATTTGGTGTGATTGTGAGAAGCCACGGGAAAAGTGGATTGTTGTTGCCGGATTTGGAAGGTATCGACTCTCCTGAAAAACAGGTTGAAATTGCCTTAAGAAAAGCTGGAATATCTGAAAACGAAAAATACTCACTTGAACGATTTGAAGTAATACGACATCATTAAAAGGTCTATATTATTTACGAAAAGAGGAAAATTATGAAATTACTTACAAAACATCATATCGGAATGTTAGAATTAAAAAACCGAGTTGTCATGGCACCAATGTGCATGTATGTTGCAACAGAAGATGGCTTATCTACGCCATTTCACATTGTACACTATTCGACAAGAGCCTATGGCGGTGTCGGGTTAATTATTCAAGAAGCAACGGCAGTTGAAGCAAGAGGAAGAATATCTGGTAACGATCTTGGCATCTGGTCCGATGAACACATCCACGGACTGAAACAGATTGTAGATGGTGTCCATTTGGCAGACTCGAAAATTGGAATTCAACTTGCTCATGCCGGAAGAAAATGTTTAGCGAAAGCAGAGAAAATTTTAGCGCCTTCAGAGATTGCCTTTAATGCTAAGTACCCGGTCCCCTCCGAAATGTCGAAAGATGATATTCACACTGTTATCAAAGCTTTTGGAGAAGCTGCGGTCAGGGCAAAGAAGGCGGGTTATGATTTGGTAGAAATCCATGGAGCTCATGGGTATCTTATCAACCAATTTCTTTCGCCGTTAGTGAACCAACGAGAAGATGAATATGGAATTGATAAATCAAGATTTCTACTCGAAGTCATAACAGAAGTTAAAAAATATTGGACAGGGCCAATTTCACTAAGACTTTCGGCTGAAGAATATGCTGAAGAGGGGAATCACATCTTGGATACATTGAAGCTTGTCAAAAAACTACATGGACTTGTTGACGTCATCAATGTCAGCTCCGGTGGTGTTGTGCCAGTTTCCTTTAATGTATTTCCTGGTTATCAGCTTGAGTTTGCGAAAGCGGTGAAAGAACAAGGATTTACAGTCATCGGAGGAGGATTGCTCACTCAAGTTGAAGAAATGGAAACGGCAATCTTGGATGGTTCTGTCGATTTCGTATTTTTAGGAAGAGAACTTTTACGAAATCCCTATTTTGTTATGAATACAGCGAAAAGCCAAGATCAAATGGATTGGATTATCAAACCATATGAAAGAGGATATTTATAATTCAAAGAACAGTGTTATAATAAAAAAAGTTGACCATTTCGTTTGTGTCAACTTTTTTTCTATTTATTGATTTTGAAAGAGACTGCTTTGACTGCAAATTTTCTTTTCTCGTCAAAAGGCCAAATCAGCCATGCTTCTCTATTCTTTTTCGAAATTTGTTCCAAAGACCATAATCCGTAATCACCAAGACCCATCCCGTATTTTTCTTTATATTTGTCATAAATGGCATTCATCTTATCTGGGTATGAGATGTTCCGTTCGATTTGTGAGCCAAAGATTGAAGGTATGGAATACTCGAAGATATCCGACAATACGATTAACTGACCATCTTTCTTCAAGAAATCCAATACGTTCTGGTTGAAACGATCGATAATGTTTGGCATCATATCGATAAGGGTATCTTTTATGACTTTAGTCAATACAGGTGAATAGTGAAGATTCAGGAGCATTTCACAATAATCGGATACTTGAGAGTAGGCTAGCTGTGTGAAAAGTGGAGAAATGATGACAATGTCGTTATGATTGAATTCTTCTTCAAGAAAGCGGTAATCTTGGAGGCTGTTCAGTTTGGATTCTAGATAGGCGATGAGAGATTCTTTATCATTAATTTCTAAGACATCTTTCATAAAAGTATCAAAAAACCGAATGGATTCAAAGCCGCTATATTCTGCTCTCTTGATTATCACCTGGTCTTCAGTCATTTGATATTGATCAAGTGAACGATTCATGGAGATGAAGTCGACATCGGTAATAATCAATTGCTTGGTCCACTCTTTGAGTTCAGCTAAATTTAAATCATTTCCCGAGCCACATCCAATGACTAATAACCGATCTACCTTCTTAGATACATGTATTTTGATAAAAGACATGATCTGCGCACGATATTCTTTCCAACTCTCAAAACGAATGGAAGCAGAAGTGTTCAGATCATAATTGAATTTTTCAATGTAATTCACAAAATACCTCCGTTATTTTAATTGTAAAGAACCGTCACCGTATTCCATCAGTTCAATTGGATTTCCATCCGGATCATGAACCCAACATTGATAGTTGTTGTCAAGTCCCATGATGATCGGTTGATCTAGTTCATAACCCTTTTTTACGATGTCTTCAGCAACCGTATGGATATCTTCAACTTCAAGGCATAAATGTTGATAACTGGAGGAACTGGAGTTTGAAGTGAGAGGTTCATGCGCATAAAACAATTCAATGAATTGATCTTTTTTGAGTTGTAGGTAGACAATCCAAGGTTTATTCTTTTGATCATATAAAACGAATTTTTGTTTAAAACCCAAAGCCTCTTCATAAAACTTGACCGATGCTTTCATATTCGATACTTGAAACGCAAGATGTGCAATTCCTTTAATCATGGGTATTCTCCTTCGTGTATGTCACTAAATTGTATTATACAGTATCATGTATTGTTTCTCAATTAAACTTGAGGATTAAATGAGAGATATGGATAGAATTAACTTTCCGAAATGTCCTTAATGCATTCAATGGAGTCATAAGCGACTGAGTTTACGAGCTTCGGCACGGAGTACATTTGCATATCATCCGAATCAAAAGGTTTTAAATATTGAGCAAGAAATTCAGTATCATTCAAGAAAGGGTCCAACCAAGGTTTGATTTGGTCTTGATTTAAGATAACAGGCATCCTGTCATGAATCTTTCCTAATAAAGAATTAGCTTCACAAGTGATAATCGTGCATGTATGTAGTTTTGAACCATCAAGTCTTGTAAAAGTAGTCCATAGACCTGCCATTGGAAAGATGGAAGAATTTTTCATTTTAATACGTTTGGGTTGTTTTTCGCTACTCCCTTTTTCCCATTCATAGAAGCCGTCAGCTAAAATCACGCATCTCTTTGACTCAAAAGAAGGTCGAAACGAGACTCTTTCGTTTAAAGTCTCCGATTTTGCATTGATCATTTTGTAACCTGATTTCTCGTCCTTTGAAAACGGAGGCACAAATCCCCATTTCAAAGGACCGATTCTATTCTTTTTTCCATCATTAATGACAGATAAAATCTCTTGACCTGGAGCTATATTGTATCTTGGAACGGTCAAATTGGAAAGGGGTTGTTCTATATCGAAGACCTGATGAATAAATTTTTTTAACTCTCGTTCATCGACACCGAGGGTAAATCTTCCACACATCGTTATCACCTCTTTACTATTCTATTTTATTATATCACAAATCGATTCTTGAGGTTGTGAATTGAAGAGGTTGTGATATAATAGTTATTGATTTTATTGGCGAGGAGTGAGTACTTTGAAACAATTCGTTGCGGAATGGTCTGCCCTACAAGAAAAGAAGAAAATGCGCATTTTATGGAATCAAAAACCAATTCTGTTATTCTCCTATGACGGGGCCCCTTATGCCATTTCGGATAAGTGTCCGCACATGGGAGCGTCTTTATTTCCAGGAAAGTATGAAAACGGGATTATCCAGTGTAAAGATCACGCCCTTGAAATCTCTGTCGTCACTGGTGAAGTGACCGATCATCAAAAAGCTGATTTCTTAAAATTAGCGGCTTATGATCGATCCGTTAGAATCTACAAAGTCTCTTTAGAGAATGGAAAAGTATACTTGGAAGTCTAGAAAGCATGCTTGAGCAGAAACAACCATTTTCGCCCGATGAGGGTGTATAATAGTATTAGAATATTTCAATGATTTATATTGGAGGAAACAAGATGGAAAAAATATATGATCTCATTATCATCGGTGCCGGTCCTGCGGGAATTGGCGCTTCTATATATGCACAAAGAGCAATGCTTGACTTTTTGTTTCTAGAGAAATGGCTTCCAGGTGGAGAAATTGCTAGTACTTATGAAGTAGAGAACTATCCTGGAATCAATCACGTTTCAGGCATGGAACTGTCCAATCGAATGATTGAACACGCTCAGGATTTAGGTGTGAACATCAAAATCGAAGGTGTTGAATCTATTGATGTCAGTCAAGAAATTAAAAAAGTAATCACCCGCAAAAATACTTATCTTTCAAAAACCATCATCATCGCGACCGGAGCTTCTGCCAGAAGGTTAGGTGTCAAGGGTGAAGATGAATTCTATGGAAGAGGAGTGTCCTACTGTGCCACATGTGACGGAACCTTATACAAAGACAAGGTGGTTGCGGTCGTAGGTGGAGGAGACGTTGCAGTCGAAGATGCCATTTATTTATCCAGAATGGCAAAAAAAGTCTATTTGATTCACCGAAGAGATCAGTTAAGAGCAGTAAAAACTCTTCAAGAGAAGATGTTTTCAATCGATAAAGTCGAAGTTATTTGGAACGCTACACTTTCTGAAATCAAAGGAAGTGACTTAGTCGAAGAAATAATGATTCATCATAAAGATACTTCAAACGTTTCATCTTTAAAAGTCGAAGGAGTTTTCATGGCAGTCGGAATGGATCCAAATACAGATTTCTTAAATGGTCAAGTTGAAATGGATCAGGGGAAATGGATTGTAACCGATGAAAACTGCGAAACTTCAGTCAAAGGCGTATTCGCAGCGGGAGACGTCAGAAGAAAAGCACTAAGACAAGTCATCACCGGTGTCGCAGATGGCGCCATTGCCGTATTCGCAGTTGAAAAGTACATCTAACATCAAAAAAAGAAGCCCTTTGAAAAGGCTTCTTATTTTTTTGTTTTTAAATACACTCTGGCAGGAAGTGCTTCAACGTTCTCAATCTTCAAAGGCAAACAAATCAAATCATATCTGCCATGAGGAACGTCCTTCAGTCTTAAGCCTTCCAAAATATGAATGCCATAATCCAATAGATTATGATGTGTCGGATGACCCGGTTGATTTCGTTCGATCCCGAGGCCATCAGTTCCAACCCCTACGACTCCAAGATTCTTTAAGTAAAGAGAGCCTGATTCATCCAAATAGGTGAAATTTGGCAGAAATTCTTCTGAAAATGAGTTCTTAGTCTTTAAAATGACAAAATCTTTTTCTCTAATCTCAAATCGTTGTAACTCCACTTTTGATATGTGATCTTCTAAAGAACTGAAGTCTAGAACAATCGCATCGCCTAGACAGCTTTCAATATCAAAAGAATCCGATGTGGAACCTTCTTTTGAGACATGCTTTGGCATGTCGATATGAGTTCCTGAATGAAGATTCATTTTCAGCCAAGATTCATAAACCGAACCATGTTCAAAATCTGAATCTACTCCAATGTGTACTTTCTTCTCAGGTTTGTTTTTATATACTTGAACGTTATTAGAAATCGTCATCGAAATGTCATAAATCAATATCTTCACGTCCTTTCCGTTCTCTGATTTTACTTCTCAAGTCGTCAATATCAGCGTAATGAATCAATGTTTCTCTAATAAAATCGATAGGGTCGACTATTTTCCACGAAGCTTCGATTTCGTCCCAACTTGTGAAAAGAGTAGGAGTATTTTCTATGAAGTCTTTTAAAAGTTTTTCATAGGCTTCTGGGTTGTTTCCGATTTTTTGACAACTATGACAATAGTCGAGACTTGTTTCCACTAGATTGTCATTGAGACCCGGCGTTTTGAAATTCATTTGGAAACGAACCCCTTCATATTCCGACACTCCAATCACTAATTGATTATGAAGTGGTTTTTGATTTGGCCATAAAGTATTCGCTAAAGTATGCTCTTTGAAATGAATGATGATTTCCGCAATCTTTTCATCAAGTTTTTTTCCGGTAATCAAATATATAGGCACATCTTTAAATCTTGGAGTATCGACTTGGGCTTTTAGACAAACAAAAGTTTCTGTGGATGAATCACTTGGAATTCCTTGTTCGGATAAATATCCAATGTATTGACCGAATATAGCGGATTGATTATCAATTGTGGTTTTTTTCAAAACTTCAATTTTGTTTTTTCGAATCTCTGCGGAATCCAATGATTTTGGAGGTTCCATCGTAATCAAAGCCAACATTTGTAATAAATGACTTTGAACCATATCATTCATCGCACCAGATTGATCATAATAAGACCCACGGTTTCCAATGCCTGAATGTTCTTTAACTAAGATATCGATTTTTTCAATAGAATCTCTAGACCAATTGTTTTCAAATACGATATTTCCAAACCTCATGACAAGAATGTTTTGAATCATGTCTTTTCCGAGATAATGATCGATTCGATAGATTTGAGATTCAGTAAAATAGTTCTCAAGTTGGGTGTTAATGGATTTTGCGGACTCAAAACTATGTCCAAAAGGTTTCTCGAATACCACTCGATTTCGAATGTTTCCTTTTTCCACTAAACCCGCCTGACTAATGCCTTGTGCAATTTCTACGAAAAACTCCGGAGAAACAGCCAAGTAGAAAAGGCTTTGGATATCATTTCCATAGGTGAGTTCTATTTTCTTTTTCAAGTTTTGGTAATCTTCAGGATTTTGGAGATCCATCTGGAAGTATGTCAATTTATTTTTAATCGACTCCAAATCCAAAGATGGACTGACTGAAGATAATAGGTGTTCATAATACATTTCTTGATTATAGTCTCTTCTAGATACGCAGATGACGGAAGTATCGTTATTTAAATGTCCACTTTTGAAAAGTCGGATTAGTGCTGGGACTAATTTGATGTGCATGAGGTTTCCGGTTGCGCCGAAAATAGTTAATACTGTTTTCATCATTACTCACTCCTTACTCAATCTATTATACAGTAAAATGATTATGTAAACATAAGGCTTGCTTAAACTTGCTTAAAAAAAAGTCATTCTTAGTGAATGACTAAATTTTACTTATCCTGTAACAGTGTCGTATGGCCAATTGATGATTCCGCCCATGTCATAGATGAAAGCATATCCCATGTCAGTTAGAATCGTTGCGGCTTGTCCGCTACGATTTCCGGTGTTGCAGTAGAGGATATAGATACTCGATTTACTTGGAATTTGAGTTAATGCAGTCGTAGAAATGGTCTCTACATTCAAATTGATTGCGCCTGGAATGTGCTCTGCAGCAAATTCTGCTGGAGTTCTTACATCAATCAAAATAATTTCGGAATTGTTTTCCATCATAAATTGACCAGTCTCTGCAGAAATAACCGTTGGTGCGTACGAAGAAGCAGTGGAAGTCGTCGTTGATGTACAAGATACAAGATAAAACGGGAAAAGTAATGCTAAAATGATGAATATTTTTTTCATAAGTACCTCCAAAAAATTACTTTAATTATATCACGAATAAATGGATATAATAAATAAAATGCTTGGAGAATTCGAAGTCAATATTTACATATAATAAAACATCTGCTATAATGATTCTCGTGAACAACCCAAAAAAATTACCCACCATTTGTCAGAACTTTGTCATATCTATGGGATATATTATGTTTATCAAGGCGAGGAGGGGGAAGTCGATTGAAACTCATTCATTCAGACAAAAGAAACATCTTACTGATGATGTGGATTCATCTTTTAATTGATGGAATCAGCGTTTCGACGATTTTTATCCTTGGTGGAAGCGCTGAAACCATAGCCTTGGCGGTGATTGCCTATGACGTATTGGCATTCGCATTACAACCGTTGATTGGGATTCTCGTAGATATCAAAAAAATTGAAAAACAGTTCATCATCCTCGGATTGGGTATGGCAGTCCTTGTGACATACTTGCCGTTGCCTCTGCTCCTAGTTTCGATTCTCATCGGGATTGCAAACGCGATGGTCCATGTCGGAGGGTTTTCTATCACATATCAGTCTTCAAAAGACTTCATGGGTCCTCTTGGACTTTTCGTTTCTACAGGATCAATTGGGCTGGGACTTGGTTTATTGTTTCCACAGACGAGGTTGTTATTTTTCATTCTTTCAATTCTTTCGATTGGACTCGTCATACTGCTCTATAAAAAAATGCAATTTGAGCCTATTGAAGCACACAAAGAAAAATACCAATTCGATGTGTTCCCAATCATCTTGGTGTTGACCGTCGTTCTTTTAAGAGGATTCGGTGGTTCCATACTTCCACCGAAATATGAATCAACAACGATTTCAACGATGATGATTTACATTGCCCTTTTTGTTGGAAAAGCTGCAGGAGGACTGATTGCGGACAAGATTGGAATCAACAATACAATCCTATTTGGCTTTGTACCATCATTCATAGGGTTTGTGTTTTTTTCAAACAATCAAGTACTCTATCTTATTTCAGTAATCCTTTTTAATTTTACGATGGCACTTACTTTATATTTAACCATTCGTGCTTTAAAACCTTTCGCCTCATTTGCTTTTGGATTAACTGCCGCATTGCTCTTTTTTGGAGTTGTACTTGCCTCAGGATTCAAGGAAGTCACGAGTGTTAAACCATGGATGGGCGGTATTGTCGTTGTCATTTCATGTGTTCTAATTTTACTCGCAAATCATCAAATAAGTAAAAACACAATCATTGGAGGTACTCAATAAATGTTTTTAGACGTTGCCGTATGGCCCATACTTATCTTTTTTGGAATTGTAGTCGTTATCATTATTGCCCTGATTATCCTCTCGATATTCATTGTGATTAGAATTGTGAAAAAACATCAGAAGAAGCTTTACAATCCACCAGCTCCCGAAGAAGACAATTGGAGCGGAATCAAGAATGAATAGCGCGTTTTTTTCAGGCGTATTCTGGGCCATGATTTTAACTATTTCAATCGAAATGCTTGTTTATTGGTTGAGAGGTTACAGAGAAAAAGATTTCTTTATGGTTGTATTGTTCATCAACATTGCGACAAACTTGTCTTTGAATCTGATTGGTGGGATGCTTGTATCCTATCTTTCTTTAGCAGTCAGTCATTATTTTCTATTGTTTATTGTAATCTTTGAAGTTGGAATCTATTTTATAGAACTGCTTCCTCTATCGAAAATGACTGAGAATAAGAAAAAGATTCGATTTTCCGTATTATATGCAAATCTCACATCGATGATATTTGGAAGTCTACTCCTATATATCATCATGTACATTGGATAAAAAAAAGGCTAATTTCGAATTAGCCTTTTTAGTTCCCCAAAGTTCCAACAATTGGAAGTTGACTGATGAATGTAATCGAATGAGGACTGGATTCAAAAGCTGTAGAAGCATCCGTTCCTGCAAGGTGAAGACCTTCGTGCCATCCATTCGTCCATTCTTGAGCGTTGGTTACATCATAAACAACACCATTCACCGCAACATAAGCAGTCGTACCGCCATTACCGTTATATGCGGATAGTTCTACTAGTGTGAACACTCTAAGTGTAGTTTCTACAGACGTCGTACTGGTGGACTGTTCTGATGTCGTAAGAGTCGTCGTCGTAGTAGAGGTGGATAAAGACGTCGTGTCTGTAGTCGAAGAAGTCGTGGTTGTGGTAGTGATGTCGCATCCCGAAAGTGCGAAGATGATGAAGGCGAAACCTAAAATAATAAAGATTCTTGTTTTCATATATGATTTTATCAATCTTGAGTGAAAGAGCGATTGATATTCTCCTTTCGCTCTCATTATATTATGATAAGGAGAAGTTCCAAAGCGATATGCTTAAATTTAAAGCGCGATGGAATGTCGCGCTTTCAATGTTGGATGATCTGATTTAAAGAGATTGGACTAATTTGATGACTTCGACTTCAAGTCTTTTCAACGTTTGATCCCGATGCTTGAGAGCCTCTTTGGAAGATTCAAATAGAGAAATGGCTCGAAGACCTTCTCTTTCAAATAAACCATCTATTTGTCCAGAAATGGATACGACTGGAATATGGAATTGGTTTGCTTTCGATAGAATGCCATCCAATACCTTTCCATAGAAACTTTGTTCGTCGAGTTTTCCTTCTCCGGTAATAAGGAGTGATGCATCCTCAATTTGACTCTGAAATGATAGTAGTTCCAAGAGGGATTCAATTCCCCTGACAACTTTTGCATGTAAAAAACATTTGAGAGAGACAGAACAACCACCAGCGGCACCTGCCCCTTCATAATCGGTAGAGAACCCATACCGTCGTGACAAAAACATAGAAAAGTGAGTCATATTTCTTTCTAAATCAAGAATCATTGCTTCATCTGCACCTTTTTGTTTTGAATAGATATGATTTGCGCCTAATTTTCCCAACAAAGGGTTGGTCACATCGGAGTAAATGGTGAATTGGGATTCTTTCGCTCCTTTCACTAAACCGGTAAGGTCGATGTCATCGATTTCTTCAAGAGACCCGCTTTTAGGAAAAAAAGGAGATTGTTGCGGATTTAAGAATACGCACCCAAGCGCTTGAAGAATTCCAACACCGGCATCTGCAGTTGCACTTCCTCCGATTCCAAGTATAAACCGACGAATTCCTTTTGATAATGCATCGAGTATCTGAATTCCGACGCCATAAGTCGTTGATTCCATCAGGTGATTGATTTCTACTTTTGATAATCCAACCGTGGCAGCTAATTCAATGATCGCTATTTCCTGATTCAATATGATGTATTTTGAAAGAAGTGGTTTCATCATTGAATTGAACGACGGAACTTCTTGAACCACAACCCCATTTTGTTCCTTGAAACAATCCAAGAAACCGTCTCCTCCATCTGATATCGGAATCTTGACAGTGGTAATTCTTGAATCCACTTTATGAATTGCTTGTTCTATCGCAAGAGATATTTCAATGCTTGAATATGTCCCTTTGTAAGAATCTGGGGCAATTACGATTTTCATCATTTTTCTACTCTCTTTTCCAGTGTTCTTTCAAATGGGTGTTTACCGAGAGTGCTGTTCATCTTTTTCCATAAGCCGGTCGTTACTTGAGTTCCTGACTTCATTTTATTGATGGCATCAAGATACCTGACAAGCCATTCTGTTTCTATTTTTAGACATTCATTTTGAGTTTTTATTTTCAAATCTCGACTCGCATTTTTAGTTAATTTGTGAACGAGTGAAATCATCTGTGATTGACGCTTTGACATATCTAAAAGATACAAATCATGGTTTACAATATCTGCATAGAGGGCTCTTTTAAGGTATTCTTGGTTTAGCCAATATTCATAAGCCGATGGCTCATCCTTAAATACGACACTTTCGGTAGAACCAAAGAACACGGGTTTATAAAGAGTTAGGCAAGGCGTCGATGAACTGGTCAACCAAATGACAGGTTCTTTACCCTCGAAATCGACAATCATACTTGAAGTCGTATGATCTCCCAACAAGCTTTTATGCATGCACACGCTTCCCATGCTACCCTTTTTGTAGAGAGATTCTCTGTTTGTTATTTCATGGCTTCTCAATGTATCCATGATTGTTTCAAGGAAATTGGAATCTATCGGTTTGATTTTTTCCATCACACATTTTTGCCTTTTCGAAGACTGAGAAAAAAAAGTAAATATAGGTTCTGTTCGTTTCTTGGAGAAATTAAATCCTTCTCCTTTGGATGAGTTATCGTAGGTCCTCTCCATTTGGAGTCGGTTAGAAATATTGCCTTCGCTAATCACTTTTTTGTATACCCATTCTTTTCCACTGGTTTCCAAAATAAAAGCATCAGACTTGTCCGCAATCAAAAAAGAGTTGTCATAATAGAAATGCTTATCGAACCCACAATTTCCACCTTGGCCGTATTTGACAAGCAGTTCGATTATCGTATCAAGCGATTGTTTTGCACTAGAACCTCTTTCCAATCCAAGTCGTAACAAATCCATACCTGTCAAGGCCTCTTTTTTTGAAGTTCTGGAGGTTGTGAATACCGCTTCATTCCCAATGCAAACACCAAACTCGTTGATGCCCATTTCCGCGCCCCACATCCAAGATGGTTTAATTAATAAGACGGCATTGGTTTCTTTCACTTGATCTATTGTAATATAGGTACATTCCAGTTGGCTGGAATCGTGTGTCATCCTCGGGATATATAGGCTCAAATTTGGCTCATTCGGTGAACGATCACTATTTTTTGCAAAAAAGAAACCTGATGTTGTTTTTTTATATAACGTATCGCACATAAGCAACCTCCATATATAAGTGTTCTATCACCAGTTTAGTTTTTCTGTTCTCTTTTGTCAATAGAATCAGCGAAGCTCATCGACAAAAGAAATAGGACGGTGGTATAATACGTTTGAAAGAGCAGAACAAACTCAAGAACGTTTTCATGAGCACCCTCCTGATTTCAGTCATCAACCCATGATATAATGAAATCAGAACAAGAATCAAGGAGGATTATAATGAAAACAATCGCTTTTTTTGATACCAAGCCTTATGATAAAGAATACTTTAATCAAGTCAATCAAAATTATAAATTCAAATACTTCGAAAGCAAACTTTCTGAAAATACCGCACAACTAGCAAAGGGATGCGATGGCGTCGTTGCCTTCGTCAATGATTCAATTACTGCTCCAGTCATCAATCAGTTACATGAACTCGGGGTAAAAATAGTCGCTATGCGGTCAGCTGGATACAACAATGTCGATGTCAAAGCGGCTTTTCAGAAACTACACATCGTACGTGTTCCCGCTTATTCACCGAATGCGGTTGCGGAACACGCTTTTGCATTGCTTCTAGCCATTAACAGAAAAATTCATAAAGCCTATACTAGAACTAGAGATTTCAATTTCAGTCTTTCCGGACTAGTTGGATTTGATATGGCAGGAAAGACCATTGGCGTTATCGGAACTGGTAAAATCGGTCAGATATTCATCAATATCGCAAAAGGATTTTCAATGAATGTCCTTGCGTATGATTTGTATCCGAACAAAAATTTGGATGTGAACTACGTGTCTTTGGATGAATTATTTGAAAAGAGTGACATTATTTCACTTCATTGCCCATTGACAGAAGAAACAAAACACGTCATTAACGAAGAGTCGATTGCGAAAATGAAAAAAGGCGTCACGATAGTGAACACTTCCAGAGGTGGTTTGATTGAGAGCAACGCCCTTCTGAATGGGTTAAAAAACGGTAAAATCAGAGGCGCAGCCCTCGATGTTTACGAAGAAGAAGCTGAATTATTTTTTGAAGACTTTTCAAATACCATCATCAAGGATGACGTGCTCGCCCTTCTTGTCTCACTTCCAAATGTCATCATTACTTCTCATCAGGGATTTTTGACGGAAGAAGCACTCTCGAACATTGCCCAAACGACGATGAACAATTTGGATGAATATTTTAACGATGATAAATTAACGAATGAAATTTGTTACCAATGTATGGATGGCAGAGCAGCATATGAGTGCCACCATCAAAATAAGAAACGTTGTTTTTAGGAGGATAGACTCATGATCAAATTTGTATTAGTGAGACATGGAGAAAGTATTTGGAATTTAGAAAATAAATTCACAGGATGGACGGATGTCGATTTATCCGACAACGGCATCAAAGAGGCCGTTGCTGCAGGAAAAACATTGAAATCGGCTGGTTTAACCTTCGATGTTGCATTCTCAAGTGTCCTCAAACGAGCTAACCGAACATTAAATCTCATTCTTGCAGAATTATCAGAAGAGGTTCCGATTTTTTATTCATGGAAATTAAATGAGCGCCATTATGGTGCGCTTCAAGGATTGAACAAGCAAGAAACCGCTGAAATCTATGGCGCAGATCAGGTTAAATTGTGGAGAAGAAGTTTAAACACAAGACCACCGGGTCTGAAAAAAAACGACCCAAGGTATCCAGGAAATGATTCTTTATATAAAAATTTAGATCAAGATGAAATTCCAACCACTGAAAATCTTTTAGACACTTTAAAAAGAGTCGTTGAGTATTGGGAAAGCGATATTCTGCCACTGATTAAACAAAAAAAGAAAGTTCTGATTGTCGCACATGGGAACAGTCTTCGTGCCCTCATCAAATTTCTCGATCATATCTCAGATGAAGATATCATGGACTTGGAACTTCCTACCGGTAAAGCTTTGGTGTATGAGTTTGACGAGATCAACCTCAAACCAATCAAACATTATTATCTAACATAAATAAAATGAAGGTCCAGAGAATTTGGACCTTCATTATTTTTTTACCAACAAGAAACGGTGGCGTCACAACGAGGTTCGGATCCACCCATGTAGATATTGGATTCTTGATCCTTCCAGATGATTTCTCCTCTTCCAAAAGAAGACAAATCAGACAACACGATAATTTCGTGGCCTTTACTGCGTAATTCATCTAGGACGACCGGACTCCATGAATTTTCCATCGCGACTCTATTTTTCTCCAACCATTGCCATCTTGGGGCATCTAATGCGGATTGGGGATTCATATGAAAATCAATGGAATTCATAATGACTTGCATATGACCTTGCGGCTGCATGAAACCACCCATCACGCCAAAGGGACCAATGGCTCTATCGTTTTTTGTCAGAAATCCCGGAATGATGGTATGGTAACTTCTTTTCCTTGGTCCAAGACAATTAGGATGTGTTTTATCAAGCGAGAAGTTATGTCCTCGGTTTTGAAGAGCGATTCCGGTTCCTGGAACGACAAGTCCGGAACCGAATCCCATGTAATTGCTCTGAATATATGAAACCATATTTCCTTCTTTATCGGCGGTTGCGAGATATACTGTGCCACTTCCAAAGGGCAAAATATCTTCAAAATTTAATGCAGTTGAAGAAATTTTTCTTGATTGCTTCAAGCAGTAATTTGGATCCAATAAAGAAAGATAATCGAGTTTCATTGATTTTGGATCAGCGATATAAGTTTGTGCATCTTTGAATGCTAGTTTCATCGCTTCGATTTGGGTATGAAGACGTTTAGAATCGGACATTTTGGATACATCGATATTCTCAATGATTTTCAATGCTTGTAGGGCAACAATGCCTTGTCCATTGGGCGGAATCTCCCAAACGTCAAATCCCTTATAATTGACAGAGATGGGGTCAACCCACTCTGGCTTGAATTTCATCAAATCCTCTCTTCGAATCAAACCGTTGTATTTTAAAGAAAAAGTTTCTATTTTATCGGCTAAGATTCCATTGTAAAATGCATCTGCATTCGTTTTACCAATGAGTCTCAAGGTTTCTGCATGATCGACGGATTTCCATAGTTCTCCCTCCTGAGGAGCACGTCCGTTTGGAGCGAAGGTTTCAAACCAGGATGAGAATTCTGAGGAAGTACAATTTTTTTGGTATATTTTATAAGCGTTATTCCAGTGGTGAGCCAAGGTAGGAGATATTGGGTACCCTTCGGTTGCGTATTTAATTGCTGGTTCCAAACATTCTAGCAATGACAGTTTACCAAATCTCTTGTTGAGTTCTGCCCATGCCGCTGGAATTCCAGGGACCATTACAGGGATGAATCCAAACCGAGGAATTTCAGTTATGTTTCTTTCTTTTAATACATCCAAAGTCAATTTTTCAGGTGAATAACCACTAGAGTTGAGTCCGTATAATTTCTCATTCATCCATACAATCGCAAAAGCGTCTCCGCCGATGCCATTCGAGGTCGGTTCAACGACAGTGAGGCAAGCCGCAGTCGCAACTGCCGCATCGATGGCATTCCCGCCTTTTTTTAATATCTCAAGGCCTGCTTGAGATGCAAGTGGCATCGAAGTCGCCACCATCCCGTTTTTGGCATATACGACGTTTCTTTTGGAAGGAAACGGATATTCATTGTTCATGAAGTCAAACATATTATTCTCCTTATAAAAAGATCATTCCCAGAGCAGCGCCTATCAAGATAACAATCCACGGTTTTTTTCTTAAAATATAGAAAATGATTCCAAGGACTCCTAACAGGACAAGTTCTTTCCATTCGACATGAAAATAAGTATCGGTATGGAATACAATTACTTGTGCCATCTTAAAAAGAGTATATCCGATTAAACCAATAATTGCGGCTTTAATGTAATAAAACCAATGAATTACAAGGTTGCTTGAACGGTATTTCCTCAAAAGCGACGCAAGTGAAGAAACAATGACAAAAGATGGAAACACAAAACCGATGGATGCAATCAAAGCACCTGGGATTCCATACATTTCAAAACCAACATAAGTAGCCACATTGATTCCGACTGGTCCGGGAGTGGACTGAGCGATTGCGACCATCGAATAAAATGTTGGTTCAGATATCCAACCTCTTGAAACGACTTCTTGCAATATCAAAGGAATGGCGACCATTCCACCACCGATTGTAAACAAACCGACGTACATAAAAACAAGCAATAGCATAATCATTTTCTCACCTGCTTCCGGTAAATCACGTATGCATGAACCGAGCCAATGAGAATTGAAAACAATATAACGATAGACGTCGGAATAGAGAAAAAATAAAGCATTGCAAAACAGAAAAATGCATAGGCTAGCAAAAAGACGTTCTTGACAGCTTTTTTACCAATGTCAAAGAGCGCAAATGCAAGTAAGATAATGACAACCAACATGATTCCCTTCAATGCGGACTGAACTAGAGGAATGGTGTTAAATTCATTCAAGAAAGAAGCGATTAAGGTAATCACGATTAAAGAAGGGAGGATGACACCAAGAACTGCAGCAATCGCACCTTTCCATTTTTTTAAATGAGTTCCGACTAAAATTGCGATATTGACCGCGATCATGCCAGGAGCAGTTTGACCAACAGCAATGTAATCTGACAATTCGTCTTCATTAATCCAACCCTTGTCGACAATTTCTCTTTTGATGACCGGAATCATCGCAAGTCCTCCACCAAAAGTAAAAGCTCCTATTTTCAAGAATACTAGGAATATTTGAAAAATGCTTACCATGAGATTCTCCGTTCCGTCTTGATTTAAACCTTCTCCTATTTTCGCATAATTTCGCGTTTTTTTCAAGCCAATGTTCCAATTAAAAAATGATATTCATGTATGGAACAATAAAAAAGAGAGGCAATTTTGCCTCTCTAAGCATTTTTAAGGATTGCAACAGCAGGAATTAACAAGAATGCAAGCCAGGAAAGCGTCCACCACCCGAAGAAGAAACCGAGTGAAAAGAAGATGATTGTGGATATGAACGGCATCAAAGCTACAATTCTGTTTTTGTCCTTCACATTTGTAATGATAGTTACCATAGGTATCAAAAGGAATGCCATCCATAAATAAGCCCATGTATCATATAAAAATCCGAACAAAAGATAAATAACGATTGTCAATATGACAGTGAGGATAACCCAAATACTGTTTTTATCTTTTTTAAAATTGAATGAAACTTGGATTCCCCTTGTCAAAACTCCGTATATGAACAACAGGATGAAAGCAAGAGCTCCTCTTCCCCATTGACCAGTGGTATAACCTATGTATAAATAGATGCCACAAGTGATTAGAATCATTGCAATAAATCCAAATGATTTCCAAAAATTTCTGCTTGTCAACATTCCAAATATTGGGATAATGAAAAATACTAGCCATCCAGGATTCCAAGCATCTAGATAAACTCCTAATAGTATGAATGATGTAACTGCTATGAATGGTGATAGTGCAGTCAGTTTTTCAAAACCGCGTTCTTTCACATTCACAAGGATAGCAACAACAGGGATGAGTAAGAAAACCAACCAACCTGGGTTCCATGCATTTGCCAAGAATCCTAGGAGCATGAAAGCAGCAGTAGTGATGAAAGGCATCAATGCGACAATCCGGTTTCTTTTTCCTGAATGAACTTCTGTCTTCAATGTATAGTTTTCGCTTAACTCACGAACCAATTTTTCTGGGCTACCCAAATAATCGACGATAGCGTCATGATTTAACCCTTTGTCGACTCCGTCATTATACATTTGCTCGAAATCTGCAATGATCTCATTCAATTCACTTGGAGAGATATTATAAATTTCCAACCTTGTTCTTATTTCGTTTAAATACTTATCTTTCATTATGATTTCCTCCTATAATGTTGAATACCCCTTGGAGAAATGTTGTCCATTCTTCTCTGTATTCATTCATCCTTTGTGACCCTTCTTTTGTAATCGTATAATACTTCCTTGGAGCCGCAATTCCAGTTGTCTCAAGGTAAGTGTCAAAATAATTTTGTGCCGTTAGCCTTCTGAGAATGGGATATACTGTATTTTCATTGACATCGAATTCTTTTGCCATTGCTTCAATCACTTCGAATCCGTACATATCCTTTTGAGAGATGAGACCCATGACACACATTTCAATGATTCCTTTTTTGAATTGTGAATTCATAATATCCTCCTTACTGTGCAATGCACACTAAAAGAATAACATGATACTGTGTAAAACACAATACCTAATTTAAAAAATTTTTAAAAAATTATTTTCTACTTCTATATGTTATAATGAAACAGTGACAGAAGGTGATGCAATGAACCTGAATTTACCAGTTCTAAAGACGAATAGGCTCCTGCTTCGAAGATTGAATGAATCAGATGCTTTACAGTTATTTCAAATTCGTGGAAACGAATTCTTGAATCGGCATATCGACGTTCAAATTGAAAAGACAGTAGAACAAACGGTGAAATACATCGAGAAAATCAATACAGGTATTTCAGACTCCAAATGGCTCTTGTGGGGTGTGGAAGAAATGAAGACCCATCAATTGATCGGAACGGTTTCTTTATGGCAATTCGAGGATAATTTTACTGTATGTGAACTAGGATATGTTACACATCCAGACTTTCAAGGACTAGGATATACGAAAGAAGCTTTACAAGCGGTTCTGACATACGGGTTCAATCAGATGAAACTTTTACAGGTTTCTGCATATACTGAGAAAGGTAATTCTGAAAGCAATTTTCTTCTATTAAGTTTGGGATTTGAATATGTCAAGACAATGGAAGAAGAAGGCTTCTATAAAAAAAGAACATTTCACATGAACATGTACAAAAAAAACCATTGAAATTCATTACAATGGTTTTTTTAATAGATAAATTCCTTTTTCCACTTCCTTGAATCCCCGATCAAGATACATCTGAGTAAATCCTCTGTAGTTATGTTCAGGAACGGAAGATTCTCTTGGCAATGCCATAATGGCATGATACCCTTGTTCAAAAAAGTAATGAATGGCATGATCGAGAAGTCTGGATGCAACATGCTGTTGCCGATGTCTTTCTTCGATGACAAAACATATGACGAGAGCGATTTGAGAATCGCGGTAGAGTTTAGGGATATCTTCAAAGATTCGTGGATAATTCAGAATCGAAGAAGCATTGACCCAACCAACACACTCGTCGTTCTCGTAGGCAAGAAAACCATGCATGGAACCTTCTAGAATCGCGCTTACAGCGTCTGCTCGGTTAAACATGGCGTTTCTGCGTTTCCATTCGTCCATCGTGCAGTTTGTATGGTAAAATCTACAGTAACAACTACCCCATTCACGTTGATGGTCAAAATTATCATTTTCAAATAATTGAAAGAAGTCATCTTGATTACTTGGATGAAGTGCTTTTATTTCGAATGACATTGTATCTCCTCCCTTGATTTTATTATACTATATTAGATTGATTTTGAATAGATTTCTTAAAAACGAAATCTTTCTTTACGTATAATAATATTTTATATATAATATTCAATAAACGGAGGTGTCATCATGGAACAAACTCAAACAAATAATCAAATACAAAGTGACAAAGAATTGGAAAGCCTAAGAGACTTGAGACTTGATTTGCTGAAACAACGTAGAACTAGAATTCTTGTTATGAGCGTTTTGTTGGTAGCACTTGTTTCCACGTCCGTTTTTGGTACACTTGAAAATCCATTAGAATATACGTTAAGCAATATCGGAAATTTCTTTTCTTATCGGTGGCTTTTCATTGTATGGGCAATGGTGACCGGTATCTCAATTCAAATAAGTGTATTGGCATTATTCCGATTGGAAGAGTATTATAAAAAAATATCTTATGTTTATGTTGGAATTTCGGCAGCCATGCTTGTGCTGACCGCTATTGTACCGGCATTAAAAGATATCTATCCTTTTTGGCAAATTGTCCATACCGTCTTTTCTGGACTGCACGCATTGTTTTTATTACTTGCAATCGCTCCTTTTTTGAAAAGAACTTCGGATGAGAACCCACGATTAAAACAAATCATCAATGTTTGGTTGATTGTAATTTGGGGAGGCGGAGTCCTTACCATGCTTATTTTAGGGAAGAGCGCTATTTTTGAATTATGGTTTTTTATTGGAATGATATTGTTCTTGCTATATTTATTGCTTGTTTTATTCGAAGAAAAGATTGTAAAAATGAGTGTTACATACATGAGAGATGAACCTGATTTAAATCTTGCGATTGAGAAGTTATTCATCAACAAAAGAAATTAGAGAGTTTCGAATTGTCGATATCCATCTGCGAAAGAGGATCGACAATTTTTTTCATTACTTTTAGACCTACGTATTTTTAATTAAAAAGATAGAATATTGAGCTTAAATGTTTTAGAATGGATGCAGATTGTGTATAATAGAATCAATTGTTTTCAAAGAGGAAGTTTATGAAGAAAAAATTCGTTTTTTTACTGGTTTTTACCGCCTTACAAGGGCTTATTCATAATATCGGACACCCAGTCACTCCAAGCCTTGTAGTCGGGCTTGGGATTCCTGACTACATGTTTGGTGTTTTTTTTGCGACTATGTCGCTTGGAATGATGATTGCCAGTCCCATTTTTGGGTCTTGGGGGGATAAACATAAAAAGAATCGTTTGATCTTTATCGGGCTTCTTTTTTATAGCATCGGTCAAGCTGGATTTGGCATCTCAGGAAATATGTATTGGATGGTATTCTTCCGATTGGTTTCAGGCCTTGGGGTTTCAGGGATTGTGACTCTTTTCGTTAGTTATGTCATTGAGATCTCGGATAAAGAAAAACGAGCTAGAAACTTGGCAATTTTTGCGGCGACATTGACGTTGTTTGCAAGTGTTGGATACAAGCTCGGCGGTTTTTTGAATAACAGTCCTCTATTTATCCAACTTCTTCATACAGACAACCCCGGAAATCTATTCATCATTCAAGCAGTATTGAATACATTATATGCAATCTTGATATTATTCACACTGAAAGAAGAGGAGAAAGTAGTCATTCCAAGCAAAAGACTGAACTTGTTCAAGTCCTTGAAAAACATGAAAAAGGTAGATTTTTCCTTTATTTTATTTCTGATAGCAGTCATGTTCATCTCGATGGGATCGATAAACCTTTCTAAATACATCGATGTCTATTTTATTGAACTAGGGTACACCTCAAATCAACTCGGAGATTTCGTGATGGTAACAGGAATTGTATCTATATTGTCGAGTCTTTTCTTAGTTCCCTTATTCATCAAGATTAAGAAAGAACTTCAGCTGATGATTATCATCCAAATACTGAGTGGGATCATTGTTTTATTCGTTTTCCGTCAGGCAAGATTTCTATTATTCATGTATACCATTTATAATGTCTACGTATTGATTCGAGCAATCTACCTTCCTTTTGAACAGAACTTTATCAGTGAATATGCTGAAGAAGGTTCAATGGGCACAATCATGGGCATTCGTCAATCCTTTGTTTCAGTCGGAATGATTATCGGTATGGTACTTGGTGGATTCCTTTATGACTTAAAACCCTTACTTGTATTTGATGCCTCTGCCGCCATGTTTTTTATCGCTTTTGTATTATTTGTAGTTGTGTTTCACAGGTTTAAAAGAAAGCATATGATCAAAGAAGCCTAATGGTTTCTTTTTTTGTTTGAAAAAGCCTCCTTTATCGTATAGAATTAAATTATACAACCTGAATTTATTTTGTAAGATTATTATACAATCAACGTAGATAAGAATAGAATTAAATAGATTTCAAAATGTGAAATCTTTGTAAAATTCGATGAAGAAATGCTCTATTAGTGGAAAATCTGGTAAAATAGCCATTGTAGGCAACTGACGAGGTGACCAATTTGGTTAAAAAAGTTGAAAATATTAAAGATTTAAAGACTTTCATCTATTTTATTAAGAAGTTATATCAGAATGATTCAAGGTTTGTTTATCCCATTTTTTTTGCCTTGAAAAAAGAATTGAAAGAACAAGTGTTGGAATTGAAGAAATATACAGCACTATTAGCCATCGAAAACGACCAGGTAAAAGGCCGAATATTATACACCATCGATGTCTCAAAAAATCGCAAGAATCAAATTGGATATTTTTCATTCTTTGATAGTTATGATGATATAGACGTTGCCAAGCAACTGTTTTCCGCCATGGAGAATGATCTTTCTACGAAAGGGATTCATTATATCGAAGGGACTTTCTCACCCTATGATCCTGATACAAGAAGAGGCATTTTGATTGATGGATTCGACATTGATCCCACGATTATGACTTCATATAACGCTCCATACTATGGGGACTTAATTGAAAAGTGTGGATATACAAAGGCATATGACACTTTTAGTCTAGAAGCTGAGATCAGCGACACGACAGAAAAAAGAATGAAAACATTGGAAACGTATTTTGATAAACGGCACCATGTTCGGATTGATTCTATTAATTACAAACGACTAGATTCAGATATCCAAGACGTACATACTATTTTGAAAGAAGCATCGACTGAAATCAATTATCAAGATGCCCCTTCCATTGAATTAATTGAAAATGTAGCAAAAAGCATGAAAATGTTCATCAATCCAGATATCATCAAAATTGCTCGCACCGAAGAAACCAACGAACCTGTCGGATTTTGCTTATGTCTTCCTGACTATAATCAAGTCTTTAAAAAAACAAAAGGCAGAATGAACGTCATTGAGTTATTAAGGGCCAAAAAAACAATTACGACAGTGAGGGGATTGATGCAGTACGTCATTCCCAAATATCAAAATACAGGTCTCATCGGTGTGATGTTCAAGAAGGTTTACGACAATTTCAAACCCATAGGAATTACCAGATTTGAAGCTGGAACCATCTTGGAAGATAACATCAAATCGATGTCGACTTTTTACAAATTCGGCGGGAGGATTACTAAAACCTACCGCATTTATGGAAAGGAATTAACGAAATGAATTTCTATGACATCTTACAAATTGTAGCGATATTTACGATTCCACTTTTGATTATCAAGTATCATCAGTTCAAACTAACGAAACTGATTGGAACCATTGGAATGGCTTACTTGCTTGGTATCCTGTGGTCATTATTTGTCTTTTTATTTAACAGCATAGGCTTAACGATTGTACCAAATGAAGACATAGGACAAATCGGTGGTTATGTAGCCATTTCAATTGCGATTCCTTTGTTGCTGTTTTCCGCCAATTTAAGAGAAGTTAGAAAACTTTCGAAAACCGTTTTGATTTCTTTTGGATCCGTGATTGTGTCTGTCATTATAGTCACAACCATCACCTATTATGTTTACGCACGAACCCTTGTTCATGGCGGTGAATTATCTGCGATGGCTATTGGTTTATACACCGGAGGAACACCCAACTTAAATGCGCTTGCGAACATCTTCCACCTCACGGTAGAAGAAATCAGCATCGCTAATTTTTCAGACATGATGATTGGTGCTGCATTTTATGTATTCTTATTAATGCTTTGTAAGCCACTGCTTGACAAATTCTTAAAAACAAGTAAAAAAGAATCTTATTTGAAAAGTTCTTCGGATATTAAAAACACTGAAGAATTGAACTTAAGAGATCTCAGTCATACGAAAAAACTATTCGTCGCTTTTCTTCTAGCTTTTGGTATGGTTGTCATTGGGGCAGGAGTTGGCATTCTCATTTGGGTTCTGAATGGTTCTGTTCAGGGGACAATGACGGATGTCTTAGTACCTGCATTAATGATTACAGTAACAATACTTGGTATTATCGCATCCTTTTCTAAAAAAGTTCGTGAAATCAAAGGTACCAATTTACTTGGACAATATATGATTTTAGTATTCTCCTTTGCAATCGCTTCTTCCATTGATTTGACAAGACTTTCAAGCACATTCGGACAAGTGATATTACTTTATGGAATCATTACGGTAGGCGCATTTGCACTTCATGTCGTATTTGCGAAAATCCTCAAAATTGACACAGATTGTACGATGGTGACCGCAACTGCAGGAATCTATGGACCTGCCTTTGTTCCAGCAATTACAAAACAGATTAAAAACGATGAATTGACGGTACCGGGACTGATTTGCGGATCGGTCGGATACGCAATAGGTACTTTTTTGGGAATCCTTTTGGGATTATTGTTTATCATATAGCATGAGATGAAATCGTAAGGTTTCATCTTTTTTTCATCGATATTTCGCACTCGACTATCTCAACGCAGTCTTATTGTGTATAATGAAAGAAGAAGGTGATGTTGTGTTAAGAGTTTTAATTATCGGCGGAGCTTCCTGGGATACCATCATCCAAATGGATGAATTCCCTAAAGGACTTCCTCAAACCCTATTCGCAAAAGAATCTTATTCAACTGCTGGGTCGACTGGCATTGGCAAAGCTCTTGCATTGAAGAAACTAGGTTTTGACGTTGTTTTTCATGCAGTGATTGGGGAAGACCATGAAGGCCTAAAAATCATTGAATTGATGGAACGTGAAGGGATCCGTTTTTTAGTTGACTATAGTCCTAACGGAACTGAAAAACATACGAACCTGATGAATTCCAAAGGCGAACGGATATCAATTTATACGAATACCTTACCCAATCAAATGAATCTCAACTTCAAACGATTGGAAGAAGAGGTAAATCAAGCGGATATCATCGTCCTCAATATCATCAGCTATACAAAAGCATTGATTCCTCTTTTGAAATATTCCAAGAAAGAAATTTGGGTTGATATCCACGACTATGATGGGATCAATCCATATCATAAGGACTTCATTGATATTGCGGATGTCCTGTTTGCGAGTTCGGAAAACTTGACTCAACCAATGGACTTTATGACGGATCAGATGGAGTCTGGAAAAAAGTTGGTCATTCTTACTAGTGGGAAAAAGGGATCTTCTCTTCTAGGAGTCCATACTGGATTTTTAAGAGAAGGAATTGTTGAGAATACGGTTATGGTTGATACAAATGGTGCTGGAGACAATTTTTTTGCTGGTTTTCTTTATGCTTATTCGAAAGAATACCCACTTCAAAAGTGTCTTCGAATGGGATCGATTGTTGCCGCAAGTTCTGTTGAATCTAGAGACATTGTTTTCTCTGAATTATCAGATTCGTGGCTTGAAAATAGATTTATTGAACTATTTTAGTCAAAAATAACGAAAAACCCGCTTTTCTATCGAAAAACAAGATTGATATCATATGATTTTGTGATAAAATGACAGAACAGGTTTTAAAAATGCAAAAGGAGATGAACTTAGTTGAAGGAATCCTTTGAAGTCAAGATTTTCGCAATGAGCGATACCCATGGTGCACTGATTAACCAAAATTATGCCGACAACTCGAAAACTCCCTATGGAGTGTCCAAACTCTACACATATATCTCTAAGCACAGAACCGAGTCTTCTCTATTGATTGACTGCGGTGATACGATTCAAGGAAGTCCTTTGATGTATTACCATCAGTTACATCGTAACGAGTCCCCTAATCCGGTTGGTTTAGTCTATAACCATATCGGAGTAGACTATTTTATTCCTGGGAACCATGATTTGAACTATGGAAAAGATTATTTGTGTAATTTCATCGGAAACTTGAAAGCTAAAACTCTTTCAGCCAATATCATCGATAGTGATAAAAACTCTTATTTTGGTGTTCCTTACGACATCGTAAACTATGAAAACGGAATCAAGATTGGTATCATCGGAATTACAACGGACTACATTCCAAACTGGGAAAGAAAAGAGAATATCCAAGGATTAACCTTTCTTTCTCCGATTGAATCTTTGAAAAAGTACATCCAAGAATTGAAAAAGGAAGAAGTTCATGCCATCATCGTGGTTTATCATGGCGGATTTGAAAGAGACCTTGATACTTTTGAACCCTACGTTCAAGATACGTTAGAAAATGTAGGATCGAGAATTCTGGAACAGTTTTCTGAAGATATAGATGTTTTCTTAACTGGACATCAACATCGATCTATTAACAGAATGTACAAAAATACCGTGATTATCCAACCCGCCGTCAACGGAAAATTACTCGGTGAAGTCCACCTGCATTTTGAAAAAAATAAGGATTGGGAAATAGTGAAGAAAGATCATTCTCTCGTGTCCTCATACGATTATCCTTCAGATCCTGGAGTTGAAAAACTGATAGAAGGACTTTTAGAAAAGACCAATCTGTTTTTAGATGAGCCGATTGGATATGTACCTGACAACGATTTGCTAGTTACCGACACATTTGATGCGAGGTTAAAAAAACACAAAATTGTCACTTTCATTAACCAAGTTCAACTTTCTGCGACAAAAGCAATGATTTCAGCTGCATCAATTGGAAATGAAGTCACGGGCTTCCAGCAGCATATTTCCGTTAGAAATGTTTTGAGTACCTATGTTTATCCGAATACTCTGACTGTGCTTAAAATCGATGGATTACATCTGAGACAAGCCCTTGAAAAAAACGCGGAATATTTTGTTTTACAAGACGGTAAAATTACTTTTAATCCTAAATATGCTTATCCAAAAATAGAACATTACAATTACGACATGTTCGATGGAATTTCCTATACCATCGATATTACAAAACCTTATCAGTCACGAATCGTTTCTCTTAAATATGGAGGAAAAAATGTCTCTGATACAGATGAATTCACCCTTGTTCTCAACAACTACCGAGCTAGTGGCGGTGGAGAATTCGAGATGTATCAAGGACTTGAAATCGTTAAAGAATTTCAACTTGATGTTGCTGAACTGATGACCAATTATATTAGAGAAAAAAAGACGATTGTGATACCTAATATTAAAAATATTAAAATCATTACCTAGGGGAAGGGATATTTCCCCTTTTTTATCCCCTGAAATCAAAGAAAACCATAGAAAAAAAGTTTTAGAAATGTTATAATAAATGTTACCATTTATTTCCAAGCAGCTCCGGTTGTAGTAAAAAACCGTTCAAAACGCTATAAATGATTATTTTTTTATATAGCCGATGTAAGCGTTTTTAAGGAGGAATTATGACACAAGCCGTCATCCTTGCTGGAGGATATTCAAAACGTACCGGTATCAACAAAATGAGTCTCATTTATCAAGGGATTCCCTTAATTCATCATGTGATTGAAGCGTTCCTTCCTGTAACTGAAAATATCATTGTTGTTTCCGGACATTATCATGAAGAATTGAAGAGTATTTTGAGAAAATATGGAACCGTCCAAATTGTTCAGAATTTCGACTATCCGAATGGGATGTTTTCATCAGTTCAAAGAGGCGTTCAGGAAACTTCCGAAGATTTTTTTGTTACTCCGGGGGACTATCCTCTGATCAAAACAGAAACCATACAAAAAATGCTTGAAGCAAAAGGCCCAATCGTCGTCCCTGTTTTCGAAGGAAGAAAAGGACATCCGATCTTGTTTCGAAAAGAATTGAAACAACCTTTGTTAGAAGAAGAACCTAATTCAAATTTGAAAGTTTTTCGAGATCGATATACGCCTGAATATATACAAGTTAATGATCCGGGAATTCTGAAAGACATTGATACCATTGCAGATTATGAAGATTTAATTGAAGGAAAGGAATGAGGATATGAAAGTAAATACTTACATGTTAGCAACTAGTTTAGAAGAAGCGTACCTTACTTTGCAAGAAACCACGGAGAATGCCATTCTTGGTGGAGGAGCCTGGATGAAGCTTTCAACGAAAAAAGTAAATACACTGATTTCTTTAGACAATCTTGGCTTGAATGGAATCAAAGAAATCGACGGGTGGATATCCATCAAATCGATGACAACGTTACGAGAGATTGAAACATCTCCTTTGATTCAATCGATTGGAAAAGGGGTTTTGTCGAGTTGTATCAATCAAATCATGGGTGTGACAATCAGAAACATCGCAACCATCGGTGGTTCAATCGTATCCAAATTTGGATTTTCAGATCTCATTCCAGTGTTATTGGTACTGAATACAAGACTTGTGTTTCATAAACATGGAGAGATTTCGTTAAAAAGCTTTCTCGAATCTAAAATCGTCGGAAGAGATATTCTGACTGAAGTCCTGATAAAAAAATGCAATTCGCCGGTCTTCTTTAAAAAAGTAAAGACGACCGCACTGGACTTTGCTATTTTGAACATTTGTGTTTCAAAGACAGAAGAAGGATTCAAGATTGCGCTTGGTTCAAGACCTGGGCTTGCCGAACTTGCAGTTCAATCGATGAATTACTTGAATCAATTAAATACAGTTTCAGAGAATGAAATCAATCAAGCAGCTTCGATGGTTGTCAAAGAAATCCACTTTTCATCAAACCAAAGAGCTCAAAAAGAATACCGTGAACAGCTTGCGGAAGTTTATGTCCGTCGAGGACTCAAGGAGGTGCTCTCAATATGAAAATCAGTTTGATAATCAACGGTCAATTGCGATTTGTCGAAGTTGAACCAGGAGAATATTTACTTGACACCTTGAGAAAAATAAATATATTAAGTGTTCGAAGGGGTTGTGACAATACCAGCTGTGGCGTTTGTACAGTATTGATTGAAGGAAAACCAGTGCCATCCTGTTCTTATTTGTCTGTTCGAGCAGATGGAAAATCAGTCACAACCGTTGAAGGCATCAGTGATGAAGCGGAAAAGATTTCTGCCTATTTTGGAGACGAAGGTGCAGAGCAATGCGGTTTTTGTAACCCTTCTCTAGCACTGACGGTTTATGCACTTAAAAAAGAGCTCATCCATCCTACTGACGAACAAGTTGACCAATATCTTGTGTCCAATTTATGCAGATGTACAGGATACATCTCACAAAAAAAGGCGATTAAGAACTACTTGGGGGATCAATCATGAAAACAGTCAATAAATCATTTCCATCTGTCGACGGAAAAGGAATCATGATGGGAAGAGTCGCATTTACAGACGACTATGCTCTCCAAAATTCCTTGATTGTAAAAATACTTAGAAGTCCGCATCCCTATGCAAAAATTAAAAACATTGATGCATCCAAAGCTTTGGCTCTTGCTGGAGTTGAATGCGTATTGACGCACAAAGACTTTCCAAGAATACCTTTCACAAGGGCGGGTCAGGGATATCCAGAGCCCTCACCTCATGATAAGTTCATTTTGGATGAATTTGTGAGATACATCGGCGATGAAGTCGCCGTAGTTGCGGCTACCAGCAACGATATTTGCGAAGAAGCTTTATCTTTGATTGATGTCGAATATGAAGTGATGGATCCTGTTCTTAACTTTGAAGAAGCCATCGATTCCAGTCATATTTTGCATCCAGAACCGGAAATTCATGAAATGTTTCCTATTGGTTTTGAACCATTAAGAAATATTGCCGCAAGTTATCACATGCACATCGGAGACGTTGAATTATCTCTGAAAGAATCTGATGTCGTAATACAGCAGTCTTTCTATACACAAGCTCAACAACATACCGCATTAGAACCTCATACCGTCAATGCTCAAATGGATTACCAAGACCGGCTTGTTCTTTATTCTTCGACTCAAACACCTTTCCATGTCAGAAGAATACTATCACAAACATTAGGGATTCCATTAAGCAAAATTCGTGTCATCAAACCCAGAGTTGGTGGTGGTTTTGGTGGAAAACAAGCATTGCACGGAGAAATGTTTGTAAGTTACATCACCTATAAAACGAAAAAACCTTCAAAAATCGTTTTCACAAGAAAAGAAGTATTTGAATCATCCTATACTCGTCATCCGATGCGTCTTGACATCAAACTTGGCGCAGACAAAGACGGAACCCTGAAAGCCATTGATTGTTATGTTCTGTCCGATACCGGAGCGTATGGAGAACATGCACTCACCGTCTTCATGGTCGCAGGTTCCAAAGTGTTGCCTTTATACAACAAAGTGGACTCTGTAAGATTTCATGGTCATGTCGTTTATACGAACCATACCCCAGCAGGTGCTTTTAGAGGTTATGGAGCTATCCAGGGGAACTATGCTTTAGAATCCGCTGTAGACATGCTTTGTCGAAAACTTCATATGGATCCGATTGAGTTTAGACAAAAGAACATGATGAAAGAAAATGAGACATCACCGATTTTCGCAATCATGGGTGAAGGCACTGAAGGAACTGCAATGAATATGGAATCGTGCAAACTCGATTATTGCGTCAAACGTGGCAAGGAACTCATCAATTGGGATTCCATTTACCCACATAAAAATGTATCGAGAGAGAAAATCAGAAGCGTTGGAATGGCGATTGCAATGCAAGGAAGTGGAATTCCTTACATCGATATGGGAAGTGCCATCATCAAACTAAACGACGACGGATTCTACAATCTCTTAATCGGTGCGACCGACATCGGTCAAGGTTCCGATACCATCCTAGCTCAAATCGCAGCGGAAGAATTGATGACTTCGCTTGATAAAGTGATTGTCTATTCATCCGACACGGATTTAACTCCATTTGATACGGGAGCTTATGCTTCCAGCACCACTTTCATCTCCGGGAACGCAGTATTAAAAGCTGCAAAGAAGATGAAAGGTTTGCTGATAGAAGAAGCGTCGAAAGTATTGAAATGTAATGTTACAGAAACTGATTTCGACGGATTCACCTTTAAAAACACCGTGAATGACGAAATCATCAATTTACGAGATTTAAGCAATCGCTTGACTTATAATGAAGACCAGAAACAATTGGTTGCGGATTCTAGTTACGTCGGTCATAAGTCGCCACCTCCCTTTATGGCAGGATTCATAGAAATCTTGATAGATCGAGAAACCGGCGAAATTGAAATAGAAAACTATGTCTCTGTCGTTGATTGCGGAACACCACTCAATCCAAAACTCGCTCAAGGGCAAGTAGAAGGCGGGATTGTTCAAGGTCTTGGCATGGCATTATACGAAAATGTCATTATTTCGAGCAAAGGTAAAAACATTACTTCCGACTTTTTGAATTACAAAGTACCTACCCGAATGGAAATCAAGAAACTTGTAACTGAGTTTGCAGAATCCTATGAATCTTCTGGACCATTCGGAGCGAAGAGCGTTGGAGAAATCGGTATCGATACACCACCAGCTGCGCTCGCTAATGCCATTGAAAACGCATTGGGCGTTCGGATGACCGAACTTCCAATGACACCAGAAAAAATTATCAGAGCTTTGAAAGCAAAGGAGAAAAGACAATGAAAAAACATTTGACTACCATATTATTTTTAGGTGCTATCTGGGGGCTTCTTGAAGCTACTCTAGGATATGTGCTTCACTTTTTACCTGCACTGATTTCAGGTTCAATCCTATTCCCCATCGCGACACTTGTGATGCTTAGAACCTATCAAGTGACGAATTCAAAGAAAAGTGTATTTGGAGTAGCGGTCACTGCGTCTCTTATCAAAAGTGTAAATTTATTGATGCCAAATCTTTCTGTTTGGAAAGTAATCAATCCAATGATTTCAATCTTGGTTGAGGCATTGCTGGTCGTCGCAGTTCTAGGTGTTCTTTCATCGAACAAAGTATTGCCTAAAATAATCGCACTTCCTTTGGTTAGCATTACTTGGAGAGCCATATTCCTAGGTGCACTTGCGATTCAATACACCACAGGCGCAATGGCGGTGGCTTCTCCTCTAATCGCAAGCACTTCATCCATCGTTGATTTTGCGATTGTAAGCGGGTTACTCAGCGGGGCCATTGCGACACTAATCTATTTCGCACATACCTTATGGATTCAAAAAACAAAAGTATTCTTTGCGACAAACAGATATGCGGCAATATCTACTTTTGTTCTCGCTGTAGCAACAACAATAGCAGTTAATTTCATATAGGAGTCCTATTCAATGGATCTGATTTACGAGAAGATTTTAGATTATAAAAAAAGAGGCGTTCCAATCTACTTAGTCACTGCTGTCGAAAAAGAAGGAATGGGACCCGTCGAAGTTGGAAAGAAAATGATTGTCACCGAAAATGGTGAGTCTTTTGGCACGGTTGGTGGAGGGTCTTTAGAACATTATGCGATCAACAAAGTAAAACAGTTGTTTAAAGACAGAAAACCACTATTAGAGAAATATGGCTTAAATGAAGACAAAATCATTCCAGGTGTTTTAACTCTACCGATGGTTTGCGGTGGTATTGTCACATTGTTCTATGAATATTTAGGAGCGAAAGCGGATATTTACATTTTTGGCGGGGGACATGTAGGACAAGCTCTCATCAATGTACTCAAGACAATGGACTTTCACGTTGAAGTCATCGACGAAAGAAAAGCCATTTGTGATGTTGTCAAAAATGCAGACCAGGTTCATCACATGCCTTTCCTTGATTACATCGACAAATATGGTATTTTAGAGTCTTCTTACATTGTCGTATGCACGCCATCACATCTTTATGATTATCATGTCATCAATAAAATTCTTTTCATTAAAGCGAAACCAAAATATATCGGGATGCTTTGTTCTCCATCCAAACTGGATGATTATCTAGAGAAAACCTATGAAACTTTCGGAAAAGATGTTAATCTGAAGAACTTTTATGCTCCTATCGGTCTCGATACCGGGGGAGGAACGGTGGAAGAAATCGCTATATCGATTTCTTCAGAGATTCTTTCAATCTATTACGGGAAACAAGATCATTCGCACATGAGGGAGAAAAACCATGGTAAGTTTCGTTACTGGGAAGATTAACTCCGGTAAAACGACCTTCCTGCTCGCAAAATACTTAAATCAGCCGATAGGTGACGGGGTTATCAGTTTGAAAACCATGAAGAATGGAAGAGTTCATCGTTATGATGCACTCCATCTTTCATCGAATCAGGAAACCTTACTGGCCATACATGAACTAGATTTGAAAGATGAAGTCGTTGCTTGCAAGATAGGCCCTTACTGCTTTTTAGAAAAGGGACTGAAGTTCATTGAGAATGAAATTGAGAAAATGATACATCATCAAGTAGAACCGATTTATTTGGATGAAATCGGAGTATTGGAATTGAAAGAACAAGGATTTTATCAGATTCTTAAAAAGCTTGTGGCTTCAAAACTCGATTTGGTACTATCGACTAGAGAAGATTTGCTCGAAGAAGTCATTAGAAAATTCAATATTGAAGAAATGGAAATCGTAACTGAATTATAGGAGATGATAGGATGTTTGACAAACGAATATTGCATGCGTTTGTGTATATCGACTCACAGTTTAAAAAAACGAACCTTTATATCACCGATGAAAGAATCGCAAAAATCACGACTGACGAATTGCCAGCGGACGTCACCATTGACGCTACGTTGAAATACGTCATACCCGGATTGATTGATCCCCATACTCATTTTGATTTGGATTTGGGGTTTACAACCTCTGCGGACGATTTTAGATCGGGGTCTTTGTCTGCGCTTTATGGCGGTGTTACGACGATTATTGATTTCTTGGATCCCACCTCGAATGCAATCGATTTGGAAAAAGCCTTCACAAAACGTGTTGAACAAGCCAAATATTCAAAGTGTGACTATCTTTTCCATGCGACAATCAAAAATCCGGACGGTGATTTGGAAGAATACGTTCAAAAAATGATGGAACTGGGTATCCATTCACTCAAACTGTTCACGACCTATTCTAATTCCGGAAGAAGAACCTATGATTCAGACATCATCAAACTCCTCAAATTGTCTGAAAAATATGGATTTCTACTCTTGGCTCACATTGAAAATGATGAACAAATTGACTTGAATCCGAAATATACTTATAGAGAGTTGTCTGTTTCAAGGCCAACTTTTTCAGAAACCAACGAAGCCTTGAAACTCGCTGAATACGTCCGAACCTATGGAGGACACCTCTATATGGTTCATCTTTCGAGCGGAATTACCTTAAGAAGACTTCATAGCGAATATTCAGACATTTTAAATCAACGATTTTTCGTTGAAAGCTGTCCTCAATATTTTACATTGAATAATGATTTGTTCCGTCAAAAAGACGGTTATCTTTATACACTTGCACCACCGATTAGATCGAAAGAAGAACAAAATCTACTTGTGAGCTTGTTTGATCATGTCTACACCATTGGTACCGACCATTGTCCTTTTAAAATGGAAGAGAAGAACCATCTTCTTTTAAAAGACATCCCACTTGGAATTGGTGGAGTAGAGACGAGCTATGCTTTGATGTATCATCTTTTCAAGGAAAAAGCGATTGATAAAATGACGAAAAACGTTTCAAAGTTACATCATTTGTCAAGGAAAGGGTTGATTTGCGAAGGGTCAGATGCTGATCTTGTCATTTATCGACTTCAACCGGGATTCATCGATTATATCCATTCAAAATGCGATTACACACCTTATAAGGGAATGAAAAAAGACCTATTTATCACGGATGTATTTCTTAGAGGAAAACAAGTTCTTCAGGGTGGAGAATATATTATCAGTCGTGGAAAACTACTGAAGGGAGACTTTTAGATGAAGTTACTTACAAACGTAACCATCTATGACTTCAATTCTTTTAGGAAAAACTCTTATGTTCTTTTTGATAAACAAATCCAAGAAACTGGAAATATGAGTGATTTACCTAAGGGCGATTATGAAATCATCGATGGATTAGGACAACTAGTTCTTCCAGGTCTCGTCTGTGCACATACCCATTTTTATTCAGCATTCGCAAGAGGATTGAGCGTTCCGTTCAATCCAAAGAATTTTCAGGACATTTTAGACCAACTTTGGTGGAAACTCGATTCTCATTTAACCCTCGAAGGTGTATATCATAGTGCTCTTTCATTTGGTTCAGAAATGATTCAAAATGGAATTACCACCGTGATAGATCACCATGCGAGTGGACAGATTAGAGGTTCTCTTGATCAAGTCGACAAGGCAATCACAAAAGACTTGGGGATGAGAGGAATCTTTTGTTTTGAAACTAGCGATCGGTTTAGTACTTCGGAGTGCTTGAAAGAAAACAATGATTTCATCGATCTTCATCAAACCAACCAATCCAGCGGATTGTTTGGCATGCACGCTTCAATGTCTCTTTCAAACAGAACCTTGAAGAGAATTCAAAATGAAACCACGGCTCCGATTCACGTCCATGTGGCTGAAAGTCAAATGGACGAAGATATCTCAATCACAAAATATCAAAAGAGAGTCGTTGAAAGATTTCAAGAATTTAATTTGTTAAGAAAAGACAGTCTTTTGGTACACGCAACCCACGTGAATGACGACGAACTTGATTTATTAGATTCAAAAGAGGTTTCTATCGTCGTCAATGTATCTTCCAACATGAATAATGGGGTCGGTCTTCCTGACGTCAAGAAATTTATGAACCGTCATATTCCTGTTTTGATTGGAAACGACGGGTTGTCTCCTTCCATGACGAGCGAGTATCTTGCCTTATATTATTCGATGCATCTGAAATATTTGAGTCCCACTGCTTTTACACTTGAGGATCTCAAACAAATCATTTTAAATAACTATGAGTATGTTTCTAGAAGACTAAAGATTAATATAGGCCGAATTGATACTGGATATGCTAGTGATTTGCTTATGATTCCTTACAACGAAATGACCTCTTTGAACGAATCAAATGCTTTTGGACATCTGTTTTTTGGCTTGTTTCATGCATTTAAACCTAGCAATGTTTTCATCGCTGGAAGAAGAGTTCTTGAAAACTACAAACATCCAATAGCTATAACTGAAAATCTAGAACTTTCAAAAGAAGTTTCGAAGAAAATTCATCAAGCAATTCAAAAGGAGGATCGTTCATGAGTCTAAAAACAAAACTGGCAGGGTTTACCCTGGACAACCCATTAATGCCTGCAAGCGGACCGCTTGTAGGAGATTTTGATAAACTTGAATTTATGAGAGTAAGTGGTTGTGGAGCAGTTGTGACCAAGACAATTTCCACCAAAGAGCCTCATATTCCGAAGCCTTGTATCTATGGAGACAAAGAATATGTGATGAATTCAGAACTCTGGAGTGAGCACTCCAAAGAAAGATGGATGAACGAATTTTTACCTGAATATCATAAAAACAAAGATCGACCTCTGATCATCAGCGTCGGTTATTCCAAAGAAGACATGGCGGTGTTGATTCCGTTGCTCGAACCATTTGCGGATATGTTTGAAGTATCCACTCATTATGTTGGCAAAGACATTCAAGTCATCAAAGACATTGTTTTAGAAATCAGGAAACATACCGCAAAACCACTTTTCATGAAAATCAGTCCTCACATTCCATCTCCTGTGGAATTTGCGAAAGCAGTATTAAAAGCTGGCGCAACCGGACTAGTAGCTGTAAACAGTCTCGGACCGACGATGAAAATTGATATCGAAAAAAGACAAATCGTCTATGGAAACAGTGAAGGATTTGTTTGGACAAGCGGACCTTCGATTAAGCCTGTTGCCCTAGCGACAATCTATAAAATCAAACAAGCACTCCCCGATATGCCAATCATTGGTGTTGGCGGAATCAAAAACGCTGATGACGTCATCGAGTTTTTGCTTGCGGGAGCTGAAGCAGTACAAATGCTTTCCGCTGCGCTTTTAAAAGGGAAGGATCTGTACAAAAGAATTATTGCCGACCTTCCTGGAGCTTTGGCCAAATATGGTTTTTCAAGCATCGAAGAAGTGAAAGCAACAACTCTTTCCAATCCAGTGGAATACATCGGAAAAGTACCAAAACTAATAGAAGAGAAATGTACGAAGTGCATGCTATGTAAAAACATCTGTCCTTATTTCGCTATTGATTTCAAGGACAAGATCACATTTGACGAGACTTTGTGTTTCCGATGCGGACTATGTGTCTCCAAATGTCCGGTGAAGGCAATTACAGTTTAAAAGGAGTTGAAGATATGGCGGATATATCCAAATCCATCGAAAAGGTCGATCTTTATGAAAAAACGAGTGGAGAAGCAAAATACGTCAGTGATTTTTCGTATGACGATATGCTATATGCTCGGACTTTAAGATCCACCGTTGCCAAAGCAAAAATCAAGGGAATCAGATTTCCAAACCTCCCTGAAGATGTTCATATCGTTGATTATAAAGACATTCCAGGAAAAAACGTCGTTAAAATCATTTTTGACGACCAGGAAATTTTTCCGACAGAGGTCGTAACTTACATCGGACAACCGATTCTTTTGGTTGTCGGAAAAAACAAAGAACTGTTAGAAGAAATCATTCATAACACCATCGTGGATTATGAACTCATGACTCCGATATTTGACTGGGTGAGTAGTGCAGTTCATTATCACTTTCAAAAAGGAAAACCTGAAGAAGCATTTCAAAAAGCAACCAAGATTATCGAATATGTTTATGACACTTCTTATCAGGAACAAGCCTATATTGAACCACAAGGTTTCATAGGGACTTATGAAGAAGGAAAAGTGACGCTGATTGGTAGTATCCAATGCCCTTACTACGTCAAGAATGCGTTATTGCAGGCTCTTGATTCTAAGGGAGACGAGGTCCGGGTTATTCAAGCGACCGTTGGTGGAGCATTTGGTGGAAAAGAAGAGTTTCCGTCTTTGATGGCTTGTCAACTTGCTGTCGCTCTCAAAAAAATCAAAAAACCGATTAAAATGATTTACGAACGGGAAGAAGACATGATTTCGACAACCAAACGTCATCCTTCGAAATCTAAAATGTCCGCAGCCATCGGCGAAAACGGTGAAATTCTCGCGATCAAATCAAACATCGGTATTGACGGAGGAGCGAACATTGGTTTAAGCGGAGTCGTCCTATCTCGGGCCATGATCGCAACCACCGGAGCGTATACAATTGAAAACATCGATAGTTCTGGAGATGTATTTTTGACAAATACCGTTCCAAATGGAGCTTTTAGAGGATTTGGTGCACCTCAAATGTTGTTTGCGATTGATTTGTTCATCGAACACATCGCAAAAGACCTAGGAATCGACCCTCTGGAATACAGGTTAAAATACCTTGCAAAACAAGGCGACCCTACTTCTACAAATGGCTTATTCAGAGATCCGATCATTATGCCTGAAATGATAAAAAAAGCACTTGAAATATCAAAATTCAAAGAAAAAGCAAAAATCTTTTCAAGACCTAACGTCTCGAAAGGTATCGGCATGAGCTGGTTTCTTCATGGATGCGGATTTACCGGAAGCGGAGAGTCGACTCACATCAATGCCTTAGTGAAACTTCACAAGACGAAAGAAGAGAATGTTGAAATCCTGATTGCGGCAGTAGACATGGGACAAGGTGTCAGAACCACGATGCGTAAACTGGTGGCTTCCTTACTTGAAATTCCAATTGAAAAGGTTATATATGACTTACCTGATACGGATAAAGTACCGGATTCAGGACCGACTGTCGCTTCAAGAACCATGATGATCGTCGGTGGTCTCGTTGCTAGATGCGCAAAGAAAATGAAAGATTCCTGGATTCCAGGAGAAATGTTGCTAGAAGAAAGATACCTTCAACCCAGTTATATCAAATGGGATGAAGCCACCATGACCGGAGACGCCTACCCTGCTTATTCTTGGGGAGTCAATGTCGTGGAAGTCAGTGTCGACAAAACGACTTATGAAGTCAGTGTCAACGAAATATGGAGTGTTTATGATTTAGGAAAAGCGATTGACGAGAGAATCGTCATCGGCCAAGCCGATGGCGGAATCGTTCAAGGCGTTGCCTATGGTTATTTGGAAGTCATGAATCACTCCAATGGTAAATTACTGCAAAAGAATTTTACAGACTATATCATTCCAACTTCAATGGATGCGCCTAAAATGACGACTGTCATCATGGACAATCCTTACCCTCTTGGGCCATATGGCGCAAAAGGTGTCGGAGAATTGACTTTGGTTGGAGGTGCCCCAGCGGTTGCCAAAGCCATAGAAATGGCCATTGGCAAAAAAGTGTTTTCAATCCCAGTGACACCTGAAAAGATAATGGAGTTGATGAAACATGAGTAAAATAACATTCATCTTAAATGGAAAAACAGTCAGCGTTGAAGGAAATCCAGGAGTACGTCTCCTCGACGTCCTTCGAAATGAATTTAAACTAACTGGAATCAAAGAAGGTTGCGGTGAAGGGGAGTGCGGTGCGTGCGCCGTACTGCTTGACCACAAAATTGTGAATTCTTGTTCCGTTGTTTTGGCCAATGTCGATGGTCATGAAATTACGACCATCGAAGGATTAAAAGAAACTTCCAGATATCAGGTCATTCGAGATAGTTTTGGCCATGCCGGTGCTGTACAGTGCGGTTTTTGTACTCCGGGAATGGTTATTGCGACCGAATCTTTACTTTATGACAATCCGACGCCGACCGAAGAAGACATTAAAATAGGAATGTCAGGAAACCTGTGTCGTTGTACGGGGTACCAGTCCATCATCGAAGCCGTCAAAAAGGCATCTGAGGACGGTGACGGATTATGGTAGAGCAAATCATCGTCAAATCGGTTGAGGAAGCATTATCAAGATTATCAGAACGAAAGTATATCATTTACGCTGGCGGAACCGACCTGATTGTTCAGAACCGAACTGTTAGCGAAGCACCGATTCCTTTTAAAAATCCGGTTCTTTATTGTGCGAACCTGAAGGAACTCAAATATGTCAAAGAAGGCGATGACTATCTATATATAGGCGCAATGACGACACTATCTGAATTGTTAACCTATGAGAGCGTACCTAAACTATTGAAAGAAGCGATTGAACAAATGGCATCTCCCGCAATCAGAAATATCGCGACACTTGCGGGAAATTTAGGAAATGCGTCTCCTGCAGGAGACTCGCTAGTTCCGTTATATACACTCAATGCTTTAATCAAATGCCAAAGTGTGAAAGCTTCAAGATTGATTCCAATCCAGGACTTTTTTGTTGGTTTGAAGAAAACCGCTTTGACGGATTCTGAAATGATCACCGAAATCATTATTCCAAAAAACAGATTCAAAAGTACAATGTATCGAAAAGTAGGTACGAGGAAAGCGGATGCATTATCCAAAGTCTCATTTGCAGGAGCATACTCCATCGTACACGATAAAATCTGTGATTTTCGAATCTCAATCGGTGCCGTCAATGTAACTGTCGTCAGAAGATTTGACATTGAAGCCAAATTGATTGGGAAAACGATTGAGCAAGCACAGAAGATGAAAAATCAAATCATTTCACTTTACCTTTCATCCATCAAGCCCATCAATGATCAACGTTCGAACATCGAATATCGGACACAAGTCACTAAAAATCTTATTTCTGCTTTTATGGATACTCTCGACTAAAAACAATTAAGGAGGATTTTTATGAACCATTTGAACATATCGGAAATGACTCTGAAAAAAAAGAAGGCGTCTTTGGTTCTAAAAAATGCCCAAGTAATCAATGTGTTTGATAACACCATCGAGAAAGGCGACATTGCCATTCACGATGGCATGATTCTGGGAATTGGACATTATCAAGGAGTAGAAGAAATCGACCTTTCCGGATCCTATGTAGCACCAGGATTCATTGACAGTCATGTTCATATTGAATCCTCGATGCTAGTCCCTCATCAGTTTGCCAGGTTGGTTCTTCCAAAAGGAACCACTTCAGTCATTGCCGACCCTCATGAAATAACCAATATTTGTGGACTCAAAGGACTCGATTTCATGATTGAATCCAGTAAAAGATCTCCGCTAGACGTCTATATGATGATGCCTTCGTGTGTTCCCGCTACTGCGTATGAAACCAGTGGAGCAAGAATCAATTCTTCAGACATGATACCTTATCTCAAAAACGGTTCGGTATTCGGACTCGGTGAAATGATGGACTATCCAGGGGTCATCAACGGAGAACAATCTGTATATGATAAACTACATTTGTTTGAAAAATTCGTCAAAGATGGACACGCTCCATTTGTGACCGGAGACGAATTGAATAGTTATCTCTTGTCAGGAATCGAAACCGATCACGAGTCTTCCACCAAAGAAGAAATGATTGAAAAAGTCAAAAAAGGATTATATGTCCTATTGAGAGAAGGATCAGCAACGAGAAACGTTGCGGCGCTTGCGCCTTATATCGAAGAATCATTTTCGAGAAGATTGCTCTTCTGTACAGATGACCTTCACCCTTCCGACATCTTGAAAGACGGGCATATTAATCATAATGTGAACCTTTCTATTTCTTGCGGAGTGGACCCGCTTATCGCCATTCAAATGGCTACCATCAATGCGTCTTCTGCGTATGGAATCAAGAGGATAGGCGCAATCGCACCGGGATACTATGCGGATTTGATTGTTTTTGATCACTTAAATAAAATCGAACCGAGGCAAGTCTTCAAAAAAGGAATCATGGTTGCACGTGATGGACATCCTTTGTTTGAAGAAGAAGAGTTGATTGCCCTCGAAGTGTTAAATACCGTTCATATCAACAGAGAACATTTAAATCTTGACCTTCCTCTCAAAAAGGATCTTGTTCATGTCATTGGTTTTGAACACAACAATGTCACAACCAAAAACTTGATTAGACAGGTGTTGGTTAAAAATGGACTGTATGTTCAAGAAGCGGACAAAGACTTATTGAAAATCGCTGTGATTGAACGACACTTCTCTACGGAAAACAAAGCGATAGGACTCATCGAAGGATATGGTTTGAAAGGTGGCGCAATCGCTTTGACGATTGCTCATGATTCACATAATCTCATCTGCATAGGCGACTCAGACACGGATATGCTCATCGCCATTGATGAATTGATTCGCTTGCAAGGTGGAATCTGTCTTGTGAAGAATCATAAAATCGTGAATTCGCTTCAATTGGAAGTTGGAGGTGTGATGACTTCAAACCGTGCAGAACACGTTGATTCGATTCTATCCAGCATGGAAAATAAAATCAGAGAAATGGGTGTGAAAGATGACATTGCAGATCCGTTCCTTAATCTTGCGTTTCTTTCTCTTCCCGTTATTCCTTCACTCAAGCTGACGGATAAAGGATTGTTTGACGTCGAAACATTTAAACTGATTCCGATGGAAGATGGTGAATAAAGTGAAATATGTAAAACAGTACTGTTGCACAGTTTGTCATAAAACGTTTCCAAAAGAATCCAAACACCTTACTTGTCCAGACTGTGGAGAATTAGGAATTCTAGATATTGAATTCGATTATGAAGAAATGAAAAAAGAAGTCAACAAAGAATATTTCATTCATAACCAAAGACGAGATATATTTAGATATCTTCCTTTTCTTCCGATTGAAGGAAAGTACATCGATAAAACATTGAAAGTCGGATGGACTCCCCTCTATCGTTCTAACAAAATCGAAGAAGAACGAGGAGCTGGTCCTCTCTATTTCAAAGATGACGGAGCGAACCCGACCTCTTCTTTAAAAGATCGAGCTTCTGTATTAGCGGTATGCAAAGCAATGGAAGAAGGGTTTACGACCATTGCCTGTTCATCGACCGGAAACGCTGCTTCTTCACTAGCAGGAAATGCAGCGAGGTTAGGATTAAATACGGTCATCTTCGTACCAAAAAGGGCACCTGCGGGGAAACTCGCTCAACTCAAAGCTTATGGAGCAAATCTGATTGTCGTGGACGGTAACTATAAAGACACCTTCCTTTTATCCAAACTTGCAATCGAAGAGTTCGGATGGTACAATCGGAATGCAGCCATCAATCCTTTGATGGTAGAGGGCAAAAAAACCGTTGCACTTGAAATTGCCGAACAACTGGATTTTGAAGTTCCTGATTGGGTTGTGAGTAGTGTCGGTGACGGTTGTACGATTGCCGGTGTTTACAAGGGGTTTTATGATTTGTTTATGCTTGGCCTCATCAAAAAGATTCCTCGTTTGCTCGGAGTTCAATCAGTTGGATGCAACCCTTTTGTGAAGTCGTTTGAATACCATGAACCCATTCATGAGCAGGAAGAAAATACGATTGCCGATTCCATTTCCGTCGGAATTCCAAGAAACCCTGTAAAAGCGATGGATGCCGTTACCAATACGCTTGGGTGTTTCTTGTCTGTGAAAGACGAAGATATTCTATCAGCAATGAAGATTCTTGGAAGCAAAGAAGGTCTATTTGCTGAACCTGCCGCAGCGGCATCGCTTGCCGGGTATTTCAAGGCCTTTGACAATGGCGTCATTACAAAGCAAGACGTGACCTGCGTGATTATCACCGGAAACGGACTGAAGGATACAACAACCGCTTTATCAGCATTTAAAGATACAAGATACGTGAAAGCAACGCTTGAAGATTTAAAAAAATACATGAAAGAAATGATAGGTGAATAACTTGACTAAAATACCATTTGGCCCTACTTATGAAGAAATGCTTTACCCCTCAAGGATCGATTCGTCGACAAGAAAAAAAGCTCTTGATGCGAAACAAGACGAATTGAATCCGCTCAATCTTTTCAATATCAATTGGAAAGACGAATCGAACCAAGTACATAAAATCGTTCTCCCTAAAGAATTGACCGGAGTCGAAGCGAATATCGTCGTTTTGCTCGGAAAATACTTTCCTTCCGGATCCCATAAAGTGGGACCGGCATATTCTACCCTCATCGAAGGATGTGTTGATGGCGAGATTCTCCCTGGAGTTCATACCATTTTAGGCCCTTCCACCGGTAACTTCGGGATTGGGGTTTCTTACATCTGTAATTTAATGAAATACGATTCCATCGTCATCATGCCTGATAACATGAGTAAAGAACGTTATGACAGAATCCGTAGATATGGCGCAAAATTAGATTTGACTCCTGGTACGGAATCTGACGTTATCTTGACGCTCGAAAGAACTTTCGAACTAAAAAAGGATCCCAAGAATCGTTCATTAGCTCAATTTGAATTAATGCCAAACTATAGATTCCATCGCCATGTGACCGGTGGCTCCGCTGTGGAAGCGGTGAAAGGCGTAGGAAACTCAAGAATCGCTTGCTACTGTAGTGCACCGGGATCAGCCGGAACGCTTGCGGCAGGAGATCATATCAAGTCCGTATTTCCTGAAGCCAAAGTCGTTGCCCTAGAACCATATGAATGTTCTACCCTGTCATCCGGCGGAAAAGGCCAACATCGAATCGAAGGAATCGGAGACAAGATGTGTACTTTGATTCACAATGTCTTGAATACGGACTTCATCGCTTTAATTAAAGACGATGATTCCGTCAGAGGACTCAAAGTCATTCATGACGGTGAAAAAGTACTAGTGGAAAACGGTGTTGATCCAGAAGTCGCTTCTTCAATGAAAGAACTGTTTGGTGTTTCTGGTATCTGTAACATCATTGGCGCAATCAAAATGGCTAAATATCTTCGTTTAGGACCTGATGACAATGTCGTCACTATCGCAACGGATGGCTTTGATCGCTATGAATCTGTCCTTGAAGACTTAGAAAGAAGATACCTTGAAACTGAAGATTTCGTTTTGAAAAGATGGTTTGTCGATGTCTTTAGAAGAAATGGAATTGAAGATATTTTCGATTATAGAACCAAAGAACAAAAAGAAAAACTGTTCAAACAAAAAGAACACGACTGGATTAAATTTGGATATTCACAAGACTATCTCGATGCGATGAAATCTCCTGATTTCTGGGATAACGAGTATGATAAGATCCACCATTACGATCAACTGATTCAAAAGTTAAGGAAGGAATAACCATGATTCCGTTTGATAAAATATTAGAAAAAGCAGAAAGCTATAAGGTAGAGATGACAAAATTTCTTCGTGACATGATTAGGATACCTTCAGAATCTTGCGATGAAGAATTAGTCATTCAACGAATCAAACAAGAGATGGAATCGGTAGGATTCGACGGCATCACGATTGACCCGATGGGCAACATCATCGGTCGAATCGGTAATGGCAAGCATGTCATTGCAATGGACGCTCATATCGATACCGTCGGAATCGGCGAAATCAAGAACTGGAAAGTCGATCCTTATCAAGGCGCAGAAGACGAAGAAGTCATTCTTGGAAGAGGCGGCTCCGATCAAGAAGGCGGAATGGCATCGATGGTCTATGCCGGGAAAATTATCAAGGATTTGAAGCTCGAAGGGGATTACACTTTATTGGTGACCGGTACTGTTCAAGAAGAAGACTGTGATGGTCTTTGCTGGCAATATATCATTGAAGAAGACAAAATCAAACCTGAATTCGTCGTGATTACTGAGCCGACCAGTTGTAATATCTACAGAGGGCACCGAGGCAGAATGGAAATCAAGGTTTCAGTATCCGGAATCTCCTGTCACGGAAGTGCTCCGGAACGAGGAGACAATGCCATTTTCAAAATGGCTCCAATCTTACTCGAACTTCAAGAACTTCACAAACATTTGCTTCATAATGATTTTTTAGGAAAGGGATCGCTTACCGTTAGTGAAATCTTTTCTTCCTCCCCGAGCCGATGCGCAGTATCGGATGGATGTTTCATTTCAATCGACCGTCGATTGACGGACGGAGAAACGTATTTGTCCGCAATTGAAGAAATCAAGAATCTGCCTTCCGTCCAAAAAGTAGGCGCTGTCGTTGAAATGTATGACTACGACAGACCTTCTTATACAGGGCTGGTATATCCGACAAAAGCCTATTTTCCTACCTGGGTTTTACCAGCGGAACATGAGGTAACCAAGTCCTTAATCCGGAGTTATGAAGGATTATTTAAAAAAGCGCCAAAGGTCGACAAATGGACGTTTTCCACCAATGCGGTATCGATTATGGGAAGGTATCATATTCCTTGTATTGGCTTTGGTCCGGGACACGAAGAAGAGGCACATGCCCCGAATGAAAAAACATTTAAATCTGAACTTGTCAGAGCATGCGCAATGTATGCGGCAATCCCACAAAACTATCTATTGCAAATAGAAAATAAATAAAGGAGAAACCATGGAACCACTATTCAAAGGCAAACACTTCATCACATTGGAAGAATGGACGAAACCGGAAATCGATAAACTTCTGGAAGTCTCTTTCCAACTGAAACACGATTTTTTAAACAATGTACCAACCCCGTATTTAACAAACAAAACCGCATTTTTGATGTTCTTTGAGCAATCGACGAGAACAAGAAACTCAATGGAAGCCGGAATTGCACATCTTGGCGGACACGGTGTTTTTCTTGATACATCCAAAATGCAAATCTCCCATGGAGAATCCGCCAAAGACACGGCAGTGATTTTATCGTCCTATGGACATGGAATTGCCTGCAGAAATTGCTTCTGGGAAGTTGGAAACAAATATCTCCGCGAAATGGCAGCGAATTCAAGCGTACCAATTATGAATCTACAGGATGACCTATATCATCCGATGCAAGGTCTAGCGGATTTAATGACGATTCAAGAAGTATCGAAGACGACAAAGAATCTTAAAGTCTCGATTATTTGGGCTTACGCGACGACTCATAAAAAACCAATCAGTGTTCCTTTGACTCAAATATTGTTGTTCCCGAGATATGGAATGGATGTGACTTTGGCTTATCCAGAAGGCTATGATCTTCCTGATTGGGCGATTGAAAAAGCAAAGAAAAACGCCATCGAAAACGGTGGAAAATTCCACATCACACATAACATGGAAGAAGCTTTTACAGGAGCCGATATCGTTATTCCGAAAAACTGGGGCAGTTGGGTGAAAAATCAATCCACAGCCGTGGTCGACGATTTACTTGAAAGTTATAAAGGATGGAAGTGTACCGAAGAAATGATTGCACTTGCTAGTCCAAATGTTAAATACATGCATGCTTTACCAGCTGACAGAGGTAACGAAGTCGTAGACTCAGTCATTGATGGAGTCCATTCCATCGTTTACCAAGAAGCTGAAAATCGTCTCCATACTTCAAAAGCGGTTATGGTAATGACGATGGGAAATAAATAAATTAAACTCTCTACCATATTTGGAGGGGTCAGGATGAGAATGTTTTTTGCCCTGCTTCTAGAAAATCACGCAAAAAATTTCGTGTTTAAAGAAATGGGCTTGATTCAAAAAAAATGCATCGATGGACGATTCACCACGAAAAATAATCTTCATGTAACGGTTGAATTCATCGGAGAAACAAACGAATTGGAATTGATTGAACTTCAAAAAGTTCTTCATTCCATTTCTTTTGATGGCTTTGAAGTACAAACAACCGGGCTTGGTGGTTTTTACAACAAGGCAAGCAAAGCCATCCTGTACCTTGGAATCAAGACAACGCAGGCGCTTCAAGAACTTCATCTCTACCTTAAAGAGAAACTCACAGAGCAATCCTTTGTCCTTCAAGATAAACCGTTCGTTCCGCACATCACATTAGCCAGAAAAGTACAGTTCAAAGAGGATTTTTTACTCAAAACTTTTGAATTTCCGACGATGATGCTCACCTTTTCTAAATTGTCTTTGATGGAAAGCATCAATCTTGATGGCGAACTACTTTATCGAGAAATTGATCACGTCAATTTCAAATAGACCGAATGAATTGCGATGCCTTACGAAAGTGGCATCGCTTTTTTTAAGATTTTTATTATCTATTTTTGAAAGATTTATTGATGAAGGGGTTGTTTCATGATAATATTACTGTGAAGAACAGGGATTCAGATCTTGTTTTTTTTGTAATCTTGTTTTCAATAAATTCTTTAGAGGGGGTATTTTAGTGAAGAAAACAATAGAAGTTTTAACAGTCATTTTATTTTCGGTTTTTCTAGTTTTTTTAACTGCTTGTGATTTTACATCGGCGAAATTAGAAGATGTCGTTGTCTCTGCTGGAGTCGACAAAAGCAATTTGCCGCTGGACGTTACGGATGTATTTGAAGTGGATTCATCCGTCATTTACGTGACGGGTTCTGCTCAAAACGTTCCTGACGGTACCACTGTAAGCATTGAATGGATTTATCTTGAGACCGACCCTGAGACGTTGATTGACTCTGTCGATTTGGTGATTGAAGATACCAATACAGATTTTGCATTCAGTCTTACAAAGCCAACTAATGGATGGCCTGTCGGAGAGTATGAAGCAGTTCTTTATATTGACGATGAACTTCAGCTGAGTGTTACTTTCACAGTAGAAGCGCCAAGTGATGAAGTCGATACGACCATCACTACAGTCATTTCTACTTTGGAAGCCGGAAGTTATGTGATGGAATCCAGAGATGCGGAATCGATTGCTTATTTCCAACTCAATATGGTCAATAACAAATATGACTTGAATACAACGGTTGTAAGCTGCTGGTTAGGATATGTCAATCAGGTTGAAAGATGGGTTGAAGTCGTAGAATTCTCAACGGTTGCCGAAGCAGAGTCTTATGTTGTAGAACTTGGTATTGAAGCGACGGAAGGCAGACTCGTTTATCGCGACGGGAATGTTGTTTTGGCTACTTATTCCCAAGATACCATTGATTTGTTCGATTAACATTCTAAATTAAAAAAAGACTTTGACGGCAGTCAAGGTCTTTTTATTTTTAGATTTGGTTTCATTGAATAAAGAAGAAATAGTCGTCCTTTGTTATCAGATAGAGTATCGATATGGCTCCATCCTTGGACAAGTGGTTATCCTAATACAACGTTTTTTCTTTATCCTGGTATTCTTTAAAAAGAGTCAAACAAGAATCTCTGTGTTTTTCTTTTAAGTCCAGAATCTTGATGTCTTTGTGGCCGCCTTCGATGAACTGGTAAATGAAGTCATCTCTAAAGCCAATGTTGTCCGCATCTTCGGCTGTGCATCCGTAAACGACGTTTTTAATATTCGCCCAGATGATAGCGCCTAAGCACATCGGGCAAGGATAACTGGTGGTATATAGTGTGCAACCAGTTAAATCATGCGTTCCAAGATTCTTGCTGGCAAGGCGAATGGCATTGATTTCCGCATGTGCGGTAGGGTCGTGATCTTTCAGAACAGAATTCGAAGCGACTGCGATGCATGTTCCATTATTATCAACGATGACGGCGCCGAATGGGCCTCCGATATTTTCATTCATCGTCTCTCTCGCTTTGTCGATCGCAAGGTTCATAAGTTCAGAAGTCGTGTGTTTGTGGGTCATAGAATGGGTCCTTTCAAAATGAGTTTTCAAGAGTATTCCTATTATACCTTCTTTGAAAGCGCTTGTAAATTCGTTTATCAAAAAAAACAAGTGATTTCAGAAATTTTTGAAGATAAAAAAGCATCCGTTTTTCAATAAGAATGCTCCATATGTTAGAATAGAATAGAAGAGTTCTTCAATCAGGAGGAAAAGATGAAATTAGTCACGTGGAACGTCAATGGAATGAGGGCCGTCATTAAGAAGGGATTTCATGAGTTTTTTTTAGAGATGAATGCGGATTTGTTTGCCATTCAAGAGACCAAGATGAAAGAACACCAAAAAGAGTTTGATTTTGAAGGATATTATGAATTTTGGAATGAAGCGGATAAAGCAGGATACTCCGGTACTTTAATCTATTCAAAACACAAACCGATGAATGTCATCTATGGAATCAATGGTGGACTTTACAATGATGAAGGAAGAGTCATCACTTTAGAATTTGAAAAGTACTATTTTGTGAACGCTTATGTTCCAAATTCAAAAAGAGATTTGTCAAGAATTCCTTACAGAGAATCTTTTGAAGACGAAATGAGAAAACACCTGCTTTTCTTGAATCAAGAAAAACCGGTCATCTATACCGGAGATTTGAATGTAGCCCATCAGGAAATCGATTTGAGATATCCCAAGCAAAATGAAAGAAATGCCGGTTTTACGATCGAAGAAAGAAACAAAATGACAGAATTACTCCATGCCGGTTTCATTGATGCTTATAGAACATTGTATCCTGAAAAGGTTGAATATACTTGGTGGAGTTATATGTTCAATTCACGAGAAAACAACAATGGATGGAGAATTGATTATTTTATCCTTTCTGAACGGATTGCGAACTTGATTCAAGAAGTCTCGATTCGTAATGATGTCATGGGATCCGATCATTGTCCTGTTGTTCTGGAAATTAACATTTAATTTACAAAAGTTTTACGTAATATCGTTTGACAATAATATCGCCAATCCATACAATAAGAGTGAACACTACATTGGCGGTGAACAATATGGCAACATTTTTTTCCTGGCTGAACGATCAATTATTAAGAATGGTTTGGCTGGACAATTTGGTGAAGTGGTTTTTTAGCGACGTCATTGGAATTCATTCCGATACGCTTCTTTATTCCTCGCTCACCTTTTTCTTTTACGACGTCATCAAGATTTTTATCTTGCTTTCGGTATTGATTTACATCTCCAGTTATATTCAATCTTACTTCACAGTGGAAAAAACAAGAAGTATTTTATCGAAAGTCAAAGGGATTCCAGCTAATATCGTTGGCAGTCTTCTAGGTACGATTACACCTTTTTGTTCTTGCTCGTCGATTCCGATTTTTATTGGTTTTACAAAAGCAGGGCTTCCCATTGGAGTCACATTTTCGTTCTTGATTTCTTCGCCTCTCGTCGATTTGGCAAGTGTCGTCTTGCTCGCAAGTATCTTTGGTTGGAAAATTGCATTGTTATATGTTTTAGTAGGCATCATCCTCGCTGTGATAGGAGGATCATTGATTACACTTTTCAAAATGGAAAAATACGTGGAGTCTTTTGTTTACCAACAAATCAACGGTAGCGTTGAAGAAAATGGATTTTTAACAAAAAAAGATAGAAGAAGATATGCGCTTGAACAACTTTCAGACATCTTGAAAAGGGTCTGGAAATATGTGTTGATCGGTGTGGGAATCGGAGCTTTGATTCACGGATATATTCCCGCAAGCTTCATTGAAACCGTTCTAGGCGAAAACAACCCATTCTCCGTCATCATAGCGACCATTGTCGGCGTTCCGATGTATGCAGATATTTTCGGAACACTTCCGATTGCGGAAGCTTTGGTTTTGAAAGGCGTGGGATTAGGCACGGTTCTTTCTTTCATGATGGCAGTGACTGCACTTTCTTTACCGTCGTTGATTTTACTAAAAAAAGTAGTCAAGACCAAATTGCTCGTGGTGTTTGTCTCGATTGTAACGGTCGGTATCATCATCATTGGTTATTTATTCAACTTTATTACCCCACTCATGGGAATCTAAGGAGAAAATATGGAAATTAAAGTATTAGGATCAGGGTGCGCAAAATGCAAGCACCTATTGCAAATGGTTGAATACTCCGTCAAAGAATTGAATCTTGATGCGAAGGTCATTTATGTAACGGATATGATTTCAATCTCTTTAAGTGGAATCATGAATACACCAGGTTTAATCGTCAATGGGAAAATTGTTTCCACTGGTCGTGTTCCACGGCTTGAAGAAATTAAAGAATTATTAATAAAGGCTGAATAATACATGAATCCGCGTGGAATAAGTGTTTTCGAGAAGTACTTGACTGTTTTTGTACTTATCTGTATGATTCTCGGAGTAATGGTTGGTACTTGGTTTCCAAGCGTCGTTTTGTTTATTAAAAAATTTGAAATAGAATCCGTCAATATGATTATCGCAGTTCTGATTTGGCTTATGATCTATCCGATGATGCTAAAAATTGATTTCAAATCCATCCTACATGTGAAAGACAATCCTAAGGGTTTATACCTTACTTGGATCATCAATTGGGTTATAAAACCTTTCACGATGTATCTTATCGCATTATTTTTCTTTAAAGTTGTATTTTCAAACTGGATTCCAGTCGACCTTCAAAATGATTATCTGGCAGGAGCAATTCTGCTCGGTGCAGCACCTTGTACCGCGATGGTCTTTGTTTGGAGTCATTTGACAAAAGGAAATCCAGCCTACACATTGATTCAAGTGGCGACAAATGATTTAATCGTGCTGTTGCTTTATGTCCCGATTGTTGGCTTGCTATTAGGTATCAGTGGAATTACGATCCCTTATGGAACTTTGTTCTTATCGATTGTATTGTTTGTGGTCATTCCGCTTTTGCTGTCTTATTTCACAAGGACCATTCTAATCAAGCGAAAAGGGATAGAGTATTTGAATCAAAAATTCATTCCTAAATTCAAGGAATTGACAATCATTGGTCTGTTGTTGACACTGATTTTGATTTTCTCCTTGCAAAGTGATTTGATTTTATCGTTCCCTCTACACATCCTATTAATCGCTGTCCCGTTGATTTTGCAAACATTTTTAATCTTCTTTTTAGGATATTATTTATCGTATAAAATGAAGCTGACACATGATATTGCTTCTCCATCCGCCATGATAGGCGCATCCAATTTTTTTGAATTGTCTGTAGCGGTCGCCATTAGCGTGTTTCCTTTAAGTCCAGCCGTATCTCTTGCAACGATTGTCGGTGTACTCGTCGAAGTGCCCGTTATGTTATTGCTAGTCAAAATATCGAACCGAACAAAACATTATTTTAAATAGGAGAAATCATGGAAAAAATCAAAGTAGCATTCGTCTGTACACATAATTCTTGTCGAAGTCAAATTGCTGAAGCATTGGCCTCAAATTTTCACTCTGACTTTTTTGAAGCTTACAGCGGAGGGACTGAAACAAAAGACAAAATTAATCAGGACGCCGTTCGAATCATGAAAGAACGCTTTTCAATCGACATGGAAACGAGTCAATCTTCTAAATTGGTTGATTACTTGCCAGTCGTGGATGTCGTCATCACGATGGGTTGTAATGTGAATTGTCCTTTCCTGCCATGTAGTTTTAGAGAAGACTGGGGTCTTGAGGATCCTACCGGTCTTCCTGATAAAGCATTTCATCACACAATCGACTTGATTGAATCAAAAATCAAAGGTCTTCGGTTCAGAATTGAATCCGGAGAAATCACAATACCAAAAAGAAGTTAAGGGAGTCTCTTAACTTTTTCTTTTCTTAATGTTATACTTGAAGTATCAAAGGAGAAGAACATGACCTCAAAAACACTTAAATGGATTGCGATCATTATGATGACCATCGATCACATAGGATTATATCTCGTCACACCTGAAGACATTACTCTACTTATCATCCTCAGAGGTCTCGGAAGACTTGCATTTCCATTCTTTGCCTTTTTCGTTTCCGAAGGGTTCAAACATACCCGTGAATTAAAGAAATATTTCTTCAGGCTTCTAGGGTATGCCATCCTCATTCAAATCGCGCTCACCGTCTTTTACTTTGCGAGCGGAGTGAATTACATGATTGTAGGAAACGTATTCTGGCCGCTTGTTTTTGGGCTTTTAGCTTCGATTTTGATTAAAGAGAGAAAAACAGCGTTTACAATACTCGGGTTTTCACTGATTATCATTGCTGATTTGATTGGATTCCCCTATGGAGGCTATGGTGTTGCATTCATTTTGATTTTTACTTTCGTTGAGCCTTTCTATAAAAAAGTACTATATGCCTTCATTGTTCATCTTGCGTACATTGCTTATCCAATCGCATTTTTAATTCCTGAGTTTGTCACCAGATATAATCTACCCGTGGAATCAATCCAATGGTTGGCAATGCTTTCTTTGATCCCAATCTATTTCTATAACGGCAAGCTTGGCAAAATGAACAAATATTTCTTCTATATATATTATCCCGTCCATTTAGCGGTGATATTTGGAATATCATTATTGATTTAACAAGGAGGAAATGATGAAAACTGTTTTTACTCCTGGACAGATGAAAGAAATTGAATCTTTCACTCGCATTCAAAGAAACATGACGGAAGTAGAATTAATCAAGGAAGCAGGAATCCGGAGCGCCGAATTCTTTTTGGCTGAGATGAAACCAAAGATTGCGGAGCGAATCACGATTCTTTCAGGACCCGGGAACAATGGAATTGACGCCATTGAAATGGCACTGGAACTAAAGAAGAAAGGATATGCACCTTTCTTGGTTTTGGTCAGTCATGAAGAAATTGAATCTTTTGAAATCATTGAAGAGTTTTTACGAGTAAGCGGACCTGAACAATTAGAACCGTTTAAATTGGTCATCGATCAAACCAGCATCTTCGTTGATGGTTTATTTGGCACAGGTCTTTCAAGAGACGTCAGTGGAATTTACAAAGAAATCATCCAGTTAATGAACGATTCCGGAAAACGGATTTATTCTATCGACATTCCTTCTGGAATCGATGGAGAAAACGGACTCGAAAGAGGAATATCAATCCACGCGGATTGCTGCGGGGTGATTGGCTTCTTAAAGACAGGCAATTTGCTTGGTGATGCTCTTGATTCTTCAAAAGTATTCAAAGTCATTGAAATGGAGATGCTAATCCCTGAACACATTCATGGACTGACTTATTTAGAAGAAGAGATTATCCCGAGTATACCAAGACCTCAAAACTCATATAAATACAACTACGGAAATGTGTTATCCATCGGGGGTAGCCCCGGAATGAATGGCAGTATTCAACTTGCCGCAATGGCTGCTTTGAGATGTGGCGCAGGATTGTCGACGGTTGCATTTCCTAAAAAGGAAAGGGCAACATTTACCCTTGTCTATCCCGAAATCATAACCAAGAACTTTGAAACCATTTTTGGGTTTGAAGAAATCATCAGAAATTACACAGGATTTCTTTTTGGACCGGGATTGAAGTTGACAAAGAACTCTTCTTTATATCTTGAAAAAGTCATAGAGACTAAAAAACCGCTTGTGATTGATGCTTCCGGGCTTGATTTGCTTTCGGTAATTCACTTCCCACTCCATCAAACCATCGTGTTAACGCCTCATGTGGGAGAACTTGCACGAATGAGTCATTTGTCTAGAACCGATATTTTGGAAGATCCCATCAAGCATGTGAGAGAGTACTCTAAATTAGGATTTATCATCGTACTAAAAGGTCCAATCACGATTGTATCAGGAATGGAAGAAACCATATTGATTCGTTCCGGTAATCCCGGAATGGCGACAGCAGGAATGGGAGATGTACTCGCTGGAATGATTCTAGCCTTTCTTCAGAAGAAAATACCACCATTCGTTGCGGTTAAGCAAGCTGTTTTGCTCCACTCCATGAGTGGAAATCTCGCAAGAGAAGAAAAAGGAGAAGATAGCCTGATCGCAAGTGACCTTTTCCAACAAATACCGATCATTTTGAAAAGAGGACAAAAACATGAAACACCTGCAAGAGATTCCAAAAATACATCCAACCGCTAAGGTGTTTGATTCAGCGGTCGTCGTTGGAGACGTGACCATCGGAGAATTTTCAAGCGTATGGTTTAACGCAACGATTAGAGGAGACATGGCAAAAGTCACGATTGGGAAAAATACGAACATTCAAGACAACGCCGTCGTTCATACAAATACTGGCTTACCTACATTCATCGGTGATTTCGTGACGGTTGGACATAGCGCAATCATCCATGCCGCAACCGTTAAAAACAACGCTCTAATTGGAATGGGAGCGATTCTCTTGGATGGATGCATCGTCAATGAATCCGCGATGGTAGCCGCAGGATGTTTGGTTCCTCCGGGAAAAATCGTCCCTGAAAGAACCCTGGTTGTTGGAAATCCAATGAGAATAGTCAGAGAATTAAGAGAAGATGAAATCAAATCCAACATCCATAATGCAGATGAATATTTGCGTTTAATGAGCGAGTATGAAGAATAACTTTTCCACTGGCGAAAACGCCATGATACTACAAGCCGAAAATTATGTGAAAGAACTCATGTCTTCGGATTCATCCGGTCATGACTATGAACATATCCAACGGGTTACGAACCAAGCTCTAAAACTCGCCAAGCATTATCCTTGTGATACTTTTGTCGTTCTTTTGGCCGCAATCCTTCATGACATTGACGACCCTAAACTAAATGTACTCCCAAGTGAAAAAGTAAAAACTTTTTTAAATCAAACTGAACTATCAGATGACCGAAAGAAACACATTCTTGAGATTACACATAATTTATCCTACACGAAATCTAAAAAGGGAATAAAAGTGGATTCCATCGAAGGTAAAATCGTCCAAGACGCTGACAGGCTTGATGCCATTGGTGCGGTCGGCATTGCCCGTTGCTTTGCGTATGGTGGAGCTCATTCAAGGCCCATTTATTCAGGAAGCGTTGATGATGAATCATCACTTGCCCACTTTTACCAGAAATTATTAAAATTGAAAGATTTGATGAATCTAGAAGAATCCAAACGAATAGCGATTGAAAGAACAGACTTCATGGAACTTTACTTACGTACTTTTTTTGAAGAAATCAAATAGAATCTTCAGGAGGAAAGTCATGAAAGAACAAGCGTATAAAGAAGTAGTGAATTGGATTTATCAATTCGCAAGGCCACTCGAACTTGCACGTTTTCAATATTTATTTGAAGGTGGAACGAAAGAGAATTACTATATGGAATTGAGAAAATTCCAAAATGGTGATGGTGGTTTTGGCTATGGGTTGGAACCGGATTCCATGAATCCAAATTCATCACCGATTCAAACTTGGATGGCTTTTGAATATATAGAAGAATTAAATTTAACAAAAACGGATTCTTTGATTCAAGATACCGTCGATTATCTCGTTAACACCTCTTGTTTCGAAAACGGATTTTGGTTTGCGACGATTCCAACAAATGAAGATTATCCCCATGCTCCCTGGTGGGGATATTCGAAAGAGACCAGAATCTGGGGTTATAATCCCACGGCTGCGATTGCAGGGTTCATCTACAAATACGCAGTGAAAAAACAGGATGTTCTTTTTGCGAAGAAAATCATCCAGAAAGCAATTGATGATTTTCTTTCGGATCGAATCGATGAAATGCATGAAGTCCGAAGTTTCATTGAAATGAACGAATCAATCAAAGGATCCAATGATTTCAAGGGTGTGAAAGAATTTCAGACAAAACTCCTTGAAATCATGATGGAGACCATTGAAAAAGACGATTCTAAATGGTTTAGCAGTTATTGTGTCAGGCCCTCACAGTACATATACAAAAAAGATATGTTAGGTTATGCAGAACTCAAAGAATGGGTTCATAAAGAAGCTTCGATGTTTGAAAGCCAAAGAGGCTCAGGAGGCGTCTGGGGAATTACTTGGGACTGGAATCAATATCCTGAAGATTTCCAGAAAGCTAAAATCGCTTGGCAAGGACTGATTGCGGTCGGTACTTTAAAAATTATTTATCAATTTCGATAATTTCACAGAATCATCTTTGAAATGACACGGTTTCTTCACAATCGAGGAGTATACTTTAGATATCTCAGAAGCAGAAAATTAACATTTCATTCTCCTCTCCTAATCTATGTTTATATATTTGACTGAGACAAGGTTATGGAACCGTTCATTTCCCCCAAAATGAATCTCAAAAATTCCCCCATTGATGAGTTTAGGAACCAGACCAATTCATCCGACAAGCGCAAACGCGCTTGTCTTTTTGTTTGGCTAAGCGTATAATGAAATCGGTGATTCGAATGGATGAAATTAATAACAAAACTTTAGCGGTCAAAGGATTTAGAAACATATTTTTACTCGGGCTTGTCAGCTTTTTTACAGACTTGTCCACAGAGATGGTTGCGCCTCTTGTCACGATCTATCTTTCGACATTTGCGACGGTTGCGATTATTGGAATCATTGAAGGAATTACAGAAAGCATCACTGCAATCTTGAAGAGTTATTCCGGTTATATTGGAGACAAATTCTCAAATAAAAAAATACTAGCTATTTTTGGATATAGCTCGACCGTCGTTTATAAAATCATGCTTTTCTTTTCCTTTGGATGGGTCGGAGTGTTATTTGCCAAATTAATTGATCGAATCGGAAAAGGAATTCGAACCGCGCCAAGAGATGCATTGCTTGCGGAAAGTTCAAACGGTCAATTTGGAAAAGCATTTGGATTTCACAAGATGATGGACATGTTGGGTTCGGCTTTTGGAATTCTCTTTTCAATCGTGATTATCTATTTACTCCTGGGAAGTAATGTTACTTTGCTCTCGACTGCGGACTTCAAGACAATCTTTTTGCTTTCAATCATTCCTGCCCTTGCCGGGTTATTCGCATTGATTTTTGTGAAAGAGACAAAGCATCGTAAAAACGAACTGAAGAAGTTCTCTTTAAAAGGAATTCATCTTGAAAAGGGATTGATATTTTACTTACTTGTCATCTTTATCTTTTCAATTGGAAATTCCAGTAATGCTTTTTTGGTTTTAAGAGTGAAGGAAATCGGATTTTCTACGCTTGATGTTCTTTGGATGTATCTCATCTATAATGTCGTCTCAAGCATTGTAAGCTATCCGCTTGGTAAATTGTCGGATTTGATTCCTAGAAGAAAACTGGTTATTCCAGGTTATATTCTCTATGCTTTCGTCTATTTCGGGATTGCATTGACACAATCGAAAATATGGCTTTATGTACTATTTGGAATCTATGGTATTTTCCAGGCCATTATTGCAGGAAGTGAGAAAGCCTACATCACTGAAATCAGTCCAAAAGACTTAAAGGGAACGGTGCTTGGACTGTATGGGACCGCTCAAGGACTTGGATTGTTCTTGGCATCCTTTTTGGGAGGCTGGCTCTGGGTCAAGGTATCCCCTGAATCCACTTTTTATTTCGGTGGATTGGTGGGACTTCTTGCGGCGATTGCACTTGCTTTTGTTTTCAAAATAAAAAGATCATCTTTGGAATAATGGAAACAATAAATGTTTCCTTTTTTTCATTATTTTGGTAAAATAGATATATCGGGAAGTAGCTCAGCTTGGTAGAGCACTTGGATGGGGTCCAAGGGGTCGCAGGTTCGAATCCTGTCTTTCCGACCAGAAGACATTTAAGGCCGTTACCGGCTTTTTCTATTTAAGAGTTCAGGAGGGCTAGATGAAAGAATTCAGCTTGCTTGAACTGATTGAAGGATTGAATCAGTTCAATTGGACTTCACGTGAAATCACTCAGTGGTACATCGATCAAATAGAAGCATACAATCATCAAGGGAAAGCATTGAATGCTGTCGCTTGTATCAATCCGGATGCGCTAAGTATAGCGGATTCTTTAGACAGGGAACGAAGAATTATGGGTCCCAGAAGCCTTCTTCATGGAATTCCGATTCTCGTTAAAGACAACATCAATACATTTGACAAGATGAAAACAACGGCATCCTCTCTTGCTTTATCCGATCTTTACGCACCTTATGACGCATCGATTATTACGAAGTTGAGAGAAGCAGGCGCAATCATTCTCGGAAAAGCGAATTTATCTGAATTTGCCTATTTCATGAGTTATGATAATATGCCAAGTGGATATGGATCCTACAAAGGACAAGTGGTGAATCCCTACGATAAATCGATTGATCCGTTAGGTTCCTCTACAGGATCTGCCGTTGCTGTCGCAGCGAATATGGCCCCTGTATCCATTGGTACAGAAACCAATGGTTCTTTGATGGCTCCTGCACTTGCTAATTCGATTACCGCAATCAAACCCACCCTAGGCTTGGTTTCAAGACATGGAATTATCCCGATTTCTCCCTTTCAAGATACTGCAGGACCGATGGCGAGAAGCGTTCGAGATTGTGCGGTATTACTTCACTACATGGTATTTGAAGATGCGAACGATTCTTTGACCTTAACCATCCAAAAGAAAGAATATGACTTCCTTCACGCCCATGAAATACCACTGGAGCATAAAAAAATAGGATTTCTTCATTTTGAAAAACATCCTATCTCCGAGGAAGAGGAAAACCTCCTAAAAGAAGCAAAGTCAGTGTTTAAGAATCTTGATTGCAAGATTGTCGATATTTCCTTCAAACCTGAAGAAATGGAAAACGATAAAACGTTATTGTATGAATTCAAAGCTGCAATCAACAAGTATCTATTAACGGTGAAAGGAAGCACAAAAATGACTTCCTTAAAAGACATCATTGAATTTAACAAACAAAATCCAGACAGACGAATGAAGTATGGTCAGTCTATCCTTGAAGCGAGCGAGGCAACTTCAGGTTTACTAACAGAACCGGCATACATCGAACTAAGAAAAAAGGTTGTGAAAGAAGCTTCTCGGATTCAAACCTTAATGGAAGAGAAAGGTTTGGACTGCTTGGTATCGACAAGAAGAAGCTCTTACGCACCGATAGGAGGGAACCCTTCAATTTCAGTGCCTGCAAAACCTTTAAGAGATTTGGTTCCAAGAGCGCTTGTTTTTGTTGGCAAACGATATGATGACTGTCTGTTAGTCAGCATTGCCCATGCATATGAAATAGCTACCATGAAGAGAATAAGACCGAATTTGTAAAGAATGAAACGACGACTGAATTAGTTGTCGTTTTTTTGAATTAACGTATTGTAAGAAATCAATAAATGATGTAAAATGAATCCTTAGAAGGGGGTGGTTAAATGGAAAAAGTGAAGCTTAAAAAATTGAAAGAGAATCAAAAAAGAAGCAACATTATGAAAAACTGGTTCTCTTCTTTTTTTATGACAGTCGGAGTCGTCATTGTCGTCGTCGCCTTTGTTCCTAAAAGCCCCCAAGTTTCAATTGATTTCATTCAAGAGTTTTCAGAAGACGTCATTTACCGCGTCAACGTCATCGATGAAGACATGGCAATTATTGACGATACCTTGGTGATCTCCCTTGAAAACCAATTTGAACATTATCAACAACCCTTGGAAAGAGGAATGACTTCAGGCGTTTTCAGTCACCTGACCGAAGCGACGAAGTATACACTTAAAATTCTCGGTGATAAAGGATTTGGGTTAGAAGTCCTTTCGAAAACCGAAATTATCACAAAAGACTCCTTGGGTGCCGGTGTCATATCTAATTCGTTAACGAGCCCTCCTGAATCTCAGACGTTGAGTTATCTGATTGAAACCTTCGCAAGTGATCCATACGATCAAGTTCAAGCTTTCTATCTTGATGTTTATACCATCAGTGAAAGCGAATTTGAAACAGAACCTTATTTTCTTGGGAGATATCTTATCAATGAAGGCATTTCATCTGTTGAACTGACGAACATCTACGCAAGTAATACAACGCTTAAATATGAAGTTATCGGTGTGACTGAAGCAGGAGAACAATTGTTCGATGAAGTTATTTTCCATACACCGGTTGTACTTTGGGCATCGTTTTACTTAAACCAAGTTACCTACGATTCTGCTTCTTTTGGCGCTTATGTTGAAAATATCCCCGGACTGGACGTCTTGTATGAAATCAGATTGTTCAGAAAAGGGAAGTTGATGGATACTTTGACTGTCACACCATTCAATTATGAAGATCATATGGGACAAGAAAGTTCTCATGGATATCAGTTTACTGGTTTATTGAGAAACACGCTATACGATATCGAGTTCGTTGCGACTTATGTGGATTACAATACTTTCATTCCAACGGAAACAATATTGTCATCCCTCAGTTTTGAAACAACGATGATTTATGAGTATACGGCCTCGGTGACGGAAACCGAATACGGATTTGAAGTCTTAGTCGAAGGACAAGACCCCGATGGAGTCTTCAATCAGGTTACTTATACCATTTATCAAGGATATGAGATGGATGGGGAAATCTATTTCTATTATTATGATTCCTATAGTGTTGATTTGCTTTATGATGGGGACCAGACATTCAGATTTGAAACTGTTGATAAACCAGTCTTCGGGTATTATCAAATCTTCGTTTCAGTCAATGATTCAGAAATATACGAAGTGTACATCGACTTAGCAACAATCGAACATTTATTAAATCACGATACGATCACCATTCATTAGGAGGAACTTATGAAAAAGTGGAAAAATTATCAAAAGCATGAAAAAGTACAAATCATTACAGTGACATCGGTCATCACGGTATTCCTATTACTAGGGATGCTCGTTCCTGTCATTTTTCCGGGAACGTTGTTTTCCAACATCATTTCCAATTCCGTTGGAAAATTCTTTAATCTAATTGACTTCTTTACAAACAATTATGTCGTTTTATTAGAATGTCTAACGATTTTGATTTTCGTATGGATCTTAAACAAACTGATGTTGCTGCTGGTTGGCCTATTCACCAGAAAAGGCTCAAGAAGCGAAACCATTGGAAATCTAATGAAAAGCGTGGTCAAATACTTATCTGTTCTGATTGCTGTGTTCTTGATTTTAAGTGCATGGGGTGTACAAACTCCGACCTTATTAGCTGGAGCTGGAATTTTAGGACTCGCTTTAAGCTTTGGTGCTCAAAGTTTAATCGAAGATGTCATCAGTGGTTTGTTTATCATTTTTGAAAAACAATTCTCCGTGGGTGAAGTCATTCAAATCGGTGAATTCAGAGGTGTGGTACGTGAAATCGGAATTAGAGTCACGAAATTTGAAGACCTAAATGGAGACATCAAGATTATTAACAACTCTGACATTAGGGGCGCTATCAACACTTCAAGTCAACTTTCCGTCGCCATCTGTAAAGTATCCATCAGTTATAAAGAAGATATCGTCAAAGTAGAAGAGATTATCATGAAGAATCTTGAAAACATCAAACAAGCCATTCCTGACATCGTCGAAGGACCTTTCTACAAAGGGGTTGAATCGCTTGGAGATTCTTCCGTCGTCATTCGAGTTCAGGCAAGAGTCAATGAAATCAAGAAATATCAAACCGTCAGAGATTTGAACCGTGAAATGAAGCTTCTATTTGATAAATACAATATCGAAATTCCATTTCCACAACTTGTCATTCATCAAGAAAACAAAGCAGAGTAATCAAATCAAAAATGCCAAAGAAATTTGGCATTTTTTTCTTTTCATAATTCGTAACTTGTGATATAATTATCTCACGAATGGAGTCATAGCTCAGTGGGAGAGCACCTGCTTGACGTGCAGGGGGTCGGGGGTTCAAACCCCTCTGGCTCCACCATATCGAAAGCATTAGTCTGATACAATTAGGTATCAGGCTTTTTTTGCGCTATATAGGGCCTTTCTGGACTTTTGAATATATAATTAGTTGTAAAAAAGTATCGAAAAAAGAGGTGAATTCAGTTGATTGAATGAGATTCTACACGATTACATCTTCAATTACACGATTTGCAAGGTATTTTACACGACTACCCAACCTTTTAACGATTACTTAACAATTTAACGATTTCGGCAAATAACAAGATCGATACAAAGAGTCTTCAATAATTTTACTTGCTGAATTAATCAGCCAATACATAGCGGAACAGATAAAAGTTTCATATTTCTCCAAAAAAAAAAAATCAGGATTTGATATTGACATTTGATTTTTTGTATGATAATATTCATTTATAGAAATATCATAAAGTGATTTATGGAGCGTTTGATGAACAATTATTTAACATATGAATTGAATTACCATACAATCTATGTTAGTCGAATCAATGGGAATCAATTTTTCTTACCCAATAATCCAAACCTGACAAGCAAAGACTTGAAACGAATTTTCCTAAAAAATCATATGGGTGATGAAATACCTTCTCAAGTAACATATAAGAAAGAACTATTCAAAACAATATATATAAGCCTACATGCATCAAGTAATTGTAACATGAAATGTAAATACTGTTTCATGCAATATAGACCTGATGTGAATATTACTATCGATGAAGCAAAACGTTTCATCGATTTTATTATTTCTGAGTTTCCTAAAGCGGAGAAGTTTATCGTAGATCCAACTGGATCAGGAGAACCCTTATTGAGATTAGATTTTATCCTTGAATTGGCTGAATACTGTCATAAAAAGAGTGATGTAATATCTAAAGAAGTACTTCCGATGTTAGTCACCAATGGTACTTTACTTACTAAAGATACTGTGGATAAGTTACAATCTGCCGGATACATATTTGGTGTTAGTGTTGATGGATACAAAAAAACACATGACACAAATAGGTTGAATGCTAAACAAGAAGGAACATACAAACAAGTAATCAAGAATGTAAAGAATATCAAACATAGAGATTATCTCGGCGCAGCAGTCACATTGACAAATGAGAATATGTCTTTGACAAAGACATTCAAAACACTAAGTAAATTCTTCCCCACTATCAGCGTCAAGCCGGTTCGAAGCTTCGACAGCGATGTTGATGGCATCAATGATAGTAACATCGAAGTTATTAAGAACCAGTTCACGAGACTATATAGATTCATTCTCCAGAAGACTCTAAAAGGAAAACTCGATTATCTAGGCATTTTACTTAATGGAGACGACTATTTCGGTAAGTATATTTTGAGAGTTTGTCTGAATCAAAAAGTAAACTCAAGATGTGATGCAGGTATGGGAAGATTCTCGTTGACGCCTGAAAAGAAGATTATCGCATGCCCTGGAAGTATTGGTATTGAAGAGATGGAATTGGGATCATCGAATTCTGGTATTGACCAAGAAAAGGTGAATCGTTTCTGGAAAATCCAATCAGAAAGAAAGCAATGCCAAGATTGTGAAGCAAGATATGTATGCGGCGGAGAATGCATGGTTGTCTCATACTATAAGGATAAACTGCTTGACTCTGTTGATGAAGTCATGTGCAAACTTAAGAGACATCTATTTGAATTGGCCATAAAATTCAAATTCGAATTAATTTTGCATGACGAACAACTATTCAATGCTGTGTATGTAGGTTGTTTAGATAAGGCCAAAAGATTACAAGAGGACAAGGATTTATCATTGACTCTCAAAAAAATGCATGGGAAATATAATTTTTTGGAATTGAAAAGGATAAAGGATAATTTTCAGGAAGAGTATGAAAAAATAAAGAAATTCATGTAGTATCTTTTATTATGGAGTTGTATGAATGAATATAGATAGGATTAAAATTGATGTAAAAGGAGAACAGATAATGAAGAAAGTAGTGTTATTGGTGTTACTTGCATTACCGATTTGTAGTATTGGGCTATTCAACAAAACAACAGTTTTCGCGGATTCCAATAATGATGTTAAAATTACAGAAGAAAATGGGCAAATCACGATGGAAGTCGCCGAATATAGAGGTGAATATTACTTGAAAGGAGAACTTGTATACCAGCAAAATTTTGAAGAAGATGATTACATCAAAGCTGTAAAGAATGAGAAGTCATACAAGGAAAAAGTAAAAACTGAAAAAAAGCAATCGGTAATTGATGGCACTGCCAGTGATGATGATCTCGTTCTGAGAACCCTATTGGTTGACGAATTTGGAGAATTACATGATCCGATTATTGACGATCTGTGTACCACAGCAGAATATATTTGCGGTGGGGTTGCAATATATGACGATGTGTCTTATTCAACCTTTTTTACCACGGTTAAACTTTTTCCGAAAAGAGACACAAGAATTGATTATGACAATAATCCTTTATCACCAACATCATCGGGATATATACAATCAAAAATGGTATGGGATGTTCCTCCGACTCAGAGACATAATGATTTTATATCAATCTCATGGGATTCTGATGATTTCTCGATTATCACCTCGTCTTTGTATGCTAAAGTTGAAAATGACATTACTGTCGAAGTGCCGAAATATTTTTTGTATATATTTTTGATTGGTTATGATCTAGAGTACTATCAACAAGATTATACTATTACTCCTGGGACTGAATATCAGACCTTTTATTGCAGTGATTACCACGACTTGTTTAACATAACAGAGGATGGAGTTGTTTTCGAGGCACCATTAATGGATGATATTCCTTGGGATGTAGAAGGCTATCTTGGCGTTGATCCCACGAATTGGGATGATCCATACCCATATCCATTTGTCTCGGGAACAGCGAGATACGTAAACGAAATCGTTATTTCTTTGTATGCGGATTTGATTCTCGATCATGGATATACAATAAATACTTCAGGATTGACAAATGGTCAATTTGCAGGTGACTATCTTCACTATGAAGAACACTTGATTTTGGATTTGGGCTTAAGTGCAAGCGCAGGGCTATCTATTTCAGGGCCTTCGGCAGGAATCACGATTTCGCCGACAATCGAAGTTAACTATGATTATGATTTCCACAGAAGGACATTCATTCAAGTGTTTTTCAATATAACACCATCTTGCTAATGAATACTATAAAAATGAACAGGCAAATTTTAGCTTTAAAATGCATTCTGATTCTCGGAGTCATAACAAATATCGTATTAAATATAGCAGCTTTATCTGTTGCGTTAAGCGGGAATCCTGTTTTTCCAGATAATCTTGGCAGGAGCACAATAACAGATTTTATATGGTTATTGGATATCATCATTTCATTATTTCTCGGAGTTGTCATCTTTGTTCTTCATAGAGTTAATCGTAAACTAATCAATCAAAACATCAATTCAAGAAAAGTAATTATTGAAGCAGAGGCACTATTTATCCTTTGCTTTGCCATCTCAATTGGATATCGGTTTTTGAATGACTTGGTTAACAGTAGTGAGATTTTGAGTTACAGTGGACCATTGCTTAGTAGTTTAATGATTGTCTATATTTTAATTAAATATTTCTTGTATAAAAATGACAAACATTCGGATGAAAAAAGTTTGCAGTTTGAAGAAAACAGATTATATATGCCTAAGTTGCAAGCTTTAATTCATATGTTCATGTTCGTCATTTTAATAAGCATTATTGATATCTCACTCTTTAAGAGTGAAATTCCCTTCTACCTTCTATATTCAGTAATAATGCTGTTTTGGTTTTTTCAGATGAGTGTCATTTTGCAGCCAGTTTTGAAAGGCAAGTTATTTCGGATATTGGATATATCCATTATTTTAACACTTGTGATTTTTGTCGTCGGATATTTCATTAACGAGTCATTGTTTTGGCTATTAGTACTTTTTGTTGTGCTGATCGGTGTGTTTCTTCGTCATCAATTTTCTATAGCAGTAACTATGAACTCATTAAAAGCAATAATGATGGCACTTATATCTTATTTGTTCGCTGTTTTCATCAATATCCTATTTTTTAGGCCAATTTTCATTAATGGCACACTAAATGACGGAAACTCGTGGTATTTTTTGCTGAATTACAATACTTACATTAACCTGTTCAGCGCATATGCAATCTATCTATGTGGATATATTGTGCTAAATACACTCGTGTTCAATATTCTATTGACAAACCAAAATTATAATATTGTCGGATATCATGACGCTTTTGTAGACAAGAATTGATGATTCCAATCAATATTAACGAAACACATATCAATAACCTCTGGCATTTCTATGATTTGGCGAAATATACGATATTCTGGTCTTTTTCCTGTTCTTATTTATTTTATTGTATCTCTTACACGCTTACACTATAAATTCAAACAGAAATACGAAAAAAGATGATTTAAAATTCAATTTCGTATTTATATCATCTTTTTATTGGACGGCCATGATTTTTAATCGTGTGCTGGATCCCATTAAGGATGATAATTTGATTTTGATGCTAGATATAGGACCTCATGATGTTTCGAAGAGGATTTGGTGTTGTACTGGAATGGTTTTTGAAGAGTGGTTTGTGAGACCAAATGCATAGAAAACTAAACAGTGCGTAACTTTTGGAACAAGGGTGCACAAATTTCATCAAGGGTGCATAAAATCAACAAAGGGTACGTAAAAGCAACAAAAGGTGCGCATTTGTATCAAAAAAAGTTCACATATTCCATGATATGAAATGAAGATGAGAAATCATCTTTTTTTATTCGACCGTTTCCTTTTTCATAAATATATGATATGATTGATTAGGAAACGAATAAAGTCCTTAAAATACTAAAGACTTTGTCGAAAAATACATTTCTCATAGGGGAGGAACAAATGAAAAAATTAGCACTTGCATTGGTATTGGCATTATCTGTGTTCGCATTATCTGGTTGCGCGCTTTTTGGTCCTGAAGAGGAGACATTTTCTGGAACGGGGATGACCATCGTACTTGACGATACCTTTTTAGTATCGGACTCTGTCGTAGCACCTTTGTTTATTACTTCACTAAAACATATTTTTATGGGATTAAGAGAAACGAAGTCAGATGCACTTTCTGTTGGGATAGATTCTCTAAGTGAGTATATCGAAGCTGTGCTCGATAATAGTGGGCATTCCAGTGTGACGGTATATGAATCTGAAAGTGGGGAATATTTTTATGCGTATTATTCGGCCACGGTCGATGAAATCGAATACGGCTATATGATTGTATGCATGGAAGGAACCAGTCATTATTATTTGATGAACTTTGGTTGTTTGTACAAAGAACTCGAAGACAATAAAGAACAATATATCAGCTGGGCAGATACGATCACAGTAGAATAGGATTGAATTTAAACTGTCTATCACAATTAAAAAGCGCCATTCAAAGTCAACAGACTTGATGGCGCTTTTCTTTCATTTAGAATACTATTTTGAAGATTGTTGGAATTATACTTGACCAGAACCATTTTCTTTTGTTTTTTCATTCCTAAGGAAAGGGAGAAAATAGTTCCACTTTTCAGATTCATCTCTAGGCTTTAAAAATCTTGCCAATACTGGCGCAAATACGGCAGCCACGAATCCTGCTGCGAATCCATTATTGTACAAATCAAACCCACCTTGGAACGAGAGTGCAAGTGGCGTAATCATTACGTGTACAAAACCAACGACGATACCGACAAAGAAACCATATTGTCCTGCAATCGGCGCAATTCCAGTCACAAACAACACGGCAAGAACAGATCCGGCCGTCCATTCGATGGATGTAAACTCGATTGCCAAAATCGCTCCGAGAATCACAGGGAATGAATTGAGAGGATGTTTTCCAAATGCGGAGAAACCTAGGATTGTTAAGATGGCGCCCATCACGGGACCATTGATATTGATCCCCAAAATTAACACGACTACAATGGAAAGTAAACCCATGATTCCAATATTAAGCAGGGTTACGTCAATCCCGACTTCAGAAAAGAAATCTGTAAGTAAACGACCTGATTTTTTAAAGATTATACTGTAATGATTGAAAACACTTCGGTTTTCAATCAAAGCCAACAAAATGAAGAGAAGAGAAATCACCAAAGTAGCGATCAATAATACATCATGGTATCTTGTGCTTAATAAATCGTTTCGAATCACATCGCGTCCAAAGGACGCAAGAACCCCAGTGACCATCATCGATAGAACGCCCATCGAAAAACCGGTGTTATACAGATTATAACCTTGATGGAATTTCATCGAAAATGCATTGAAAGCCGGTAAAACGAAACCAATGAACACGCCAATGAGTATTCCGAGTAAGATTCCAACACCTAAACTGAATCCTGCCCCAAAGATTAGATAACTCGTAATCGGTGAAATACCTGAAGATAAAAGAAAAACCAAAACGTGACTTTTTAAACTCGTTTTGGATGCTTTTGCATATAAAAATACGCCAAGATAAATCGGCAAGGCGTTATATAAATTTTTTCCAAACAATGAGAATCCTGCAATTGTCAGTAAACAAGCGAAGATTCCACCACTAAATTCGACCTTCATCCACTTGAGAATCAGAATATTTAATCCTGTTGTCGTAAGAAGATTGAAAATGGTAGCTGAAATGCCTCCAATCAATAGATAATCCGTCAGTAATATCGAAGATGAAGTAAATATGTTTTTATATCCAGCTAAAATCTCGTCTATCGGTTCCAAAAAGAATAGCAATCCGAAAAGAAAAACATAAAAAGAAATAAAGAAAGTCGTATAGAATTTTTTTCTTTTAATAGTGTCCATTTGTTGTCTCCAATTCTAAAAAGTTTGTAAGGTTTTAGATGAGGCGATAAACAACACATATTATTGTTTGTTCTATTATACTAAATAAATGAATCGTTGCATAGAGTAAGCAAAAAAAAATCACTTATTAAAAAAATGATTTTTTATGATCTATCAATGATGTTTCTTATGTCTTCTAAAAACCCAATGTTTTTGAATGAAATAACTTCCTATGAATAATAGACTATCCACAAATATCTTGATCCAAGTCAAATGAATTGGGATGAAGGAAAGCAAATACACAAATGTGATACTTAGCCCTAACTGAGCCATATATAACATCGCATATCTTCTAAATTGTCTTTTGATTGAACTATAGTTTCTAAAACTCCAGATTCGGTTGACAAGAAAATTAAAAATACCGGAAACAACTCTTGAGACGACAGTCGCAATCAAAACCAAAATGAAAATATTTTGATTCAAAATCATCGTCAGAATTGTAAAAAGAGTTAAATCAACTGCAGCACTCATGAGTGAAGTCAAACTGAATTTGATTGGTTCTTTATAAATCCTGATGGAATCGAGAAAGGGTTTGAAATGAGAGGAAGAGTTGTTATTGATGTATACCGTCGAAATAGGAACATTCAATAACTCGGTTCCTTCTCTCGCAACGCTTAATAAAAAATTCATTTCATAGTCATATCTGTTTTCAGGAATGCTTAGAGCTTCCTTTGTTAAAGTAAAAGGAATTCCTCTTAATCCGGTTTGAGTGTCATTGCAGGTTTTTCCGGTAGAAGACTTGAAGTAAAATGATGAAAAAGCATTTCCAAACCGACTTTTAAAGGGAACTGTTTTATTCCTTAAATCCCTTGAACCTAAAACCAAGGATTCGGGATTGGAATCAAGGGCAACGGATACCTTAAGAATATCTTCCGCTTTGTGCTGACCGTCAGCGTCGCAAGTGACATATCCAGTGATAAATTGATAATGCTCGGATGCATATTTGATTCCTGTCTTTATCGCAGCACCTTTGCCTTGATTGGCTGGGTGGTGCAGTACCTTATATCCCTTTTTCTCAAGCTCACTGAATACGGTTTTAGAAGAAGCAGAACTACCATCATCGACAATCACAAAAGATTGAAAATTTAAATTTTTCAAATCATCAACCAATTGATTTAGTTTTTGATCTGGAGCGTAAGCAGGAATGATGATGACATTCATAAGTAACCTCTGTTAATTCTGATTTTTCTTTCTTTTTACACTAAGCAGGATGTATAGAAACACACTACCGGCAAGCAAACAAATTCCAACCGTGAAAAATACACTCACAAGAGCCTCTTCCGTTCCATAGATATCAAATACGCCATGTAACAGAAATCCAATGACCAGAGTGATTAACCCCATTCTCCATAGATTTTTGGAGGTGTAGTCTGGACTCGGAAATATATATAAAAGGAATGAAACCAAAGTGCCACCGATTAGAGGAATTAGAAAGGCATAGGTCATGTAAAAAGAAGATACGCCATGGGCAAATAGAGAATAGATGAAATTGAATAGGACCAAGAATGCACTGAACGCAAGATATCGAAATGCAATCTTCAAATAGGGATTATTACCTTTGAATATAGACACAGTCTCCTACCTTCCTTTCGTCGCCTTCGCTCGGATGATTGATGACTTCGCCGTCAAACCACATGGTAGCGGAACCGCCACCATCAAAATTATAGGCTTGCGTGCATCCGAGAGAGGACATAATGTCAGCAAGTTCTTCAATGTCGACACCGATGGAGACATCGCTTCTACCGTCTACGGTCACAAACATGAAATGATTGGGACCAATATAACCAAAAGCAGATCTTGGATTATCTACGGCACTTCGTTCGAGTCCGTCATTCACGGAAGCAACGGACACACCATCTTTGATAATCACAGGGCCAAATGACCATAACTGCCAAGCTCCATCGTCTACCACATCTTGTAAAGAGGTTTCTTCTTCGGCAAATGAAACGACCGTACCGTTTTCGAAAAGCGTAATCGCATCTCTATAACTTGCGGAAGAACGTAAGACCATTCCGTTTCGGATTACATATCCATAACTGTAATGACTTGCATAATCAGAATTGATAGCGAAAATCGCATTATGTTCTTCGGCCATCGTTGAAACGGCTTGAACCACATTGGTCCCGCCAAAGGTATTAAAAGCAAGTCCGGCAAGAATATTGTAAGCATCTTTGACAACGACATCCGCAACATACACATCCGAATTCGATGCCCGAATGTGATAAACGGTAATCAATTTGTCGCTGGTTTCATAAGATCCGATGAGGGTCCCTGTCTCTAAAACCAAGGGGATGGCTCCTGGATAAGTTAATCCATTCGTTGTTGTCGTGGTTGAGGAAGTCGTTATCCCGGTCTGTGTTCCCGTTGTAGAAGAAGTGGTCAGGGTCGTCGTTATTGTGGAAGTCGTAATGATGGGAGGTTCCACGTAGAACCCGCCATGAGGAATCACGAATTGGAAAAGAAGAACGAACGTCGTAAACATAAAGAGAATCAAATAAAAACCAAAAACCCAAGGGAATGATTTTTTTGGACTGAAATTCATCGGACTAGTCTCCTTAAATCAATCGATGGATTATTGATAAATGCATCTGAAATAAAGAAATCAATGATTTCATTCTTCCTTGAGTAGATGATGACTTTCATCAATTGTATTGTTTTTTGCTTTTTCTGGATTAACATATGCCAACTCCCTTGACTCTCGTTCACAACATTATAACATTTTTTTTAACCAATCGAAAGAAATATCCCTTCAGATTGACTCTTCAATCATTTATTATACATAGAAACTATGTTTATATTGTGAAATTCATTAGAACATTGGATGAACATTAAAATGAGGATATCAGTCTTCGCAAATAGGCAATGAAAGTTTCATCTGATATTTTGTAATTATTGATTTCATTTATGATTTAAAAGTGATATTATTTTAATAACGACGGATTCATTATTTGATTCTTTATTGATATCAGTCGAAACAAGGAATGAAATTACTTTTATGTATAAAGGGAGAAGTAAAATGTAAAATGCTAGAACTTGGAATTTAGTAGTAGAAGAAAAGAATTTCAACATTGAGTACAATCCGAAAATGTCTACACGAACCAAAGTCATTGTCAATGGTAACCCGGTACCGTTGAAAATCACTTTCATGACAGGATTTGCCGGATTGGATCAAGAAATCGAACTTGGAGAAAAGAAGGCACATTTTGTCTTAATTAATGGAAAGCCTGATTTGGCATTCGACGGATTCTTCCTTGACAGCAAAAAGGAATATGTTCCGTTACAAGGCGTTCCTAAATGGGTTTGGCTGTTTGTAGTCGCTTGCATCGGTATTCCGGTGTACACTCTGGGCGGAGCCGTTCCTGCATTGTTAGGGTTTGGCGGAATTACGATTTGTGTCAAGATTTCGATTATTCAGAAATTCAACACCATGGTCAAAGTCTTGTTATGTACTGCTGTAACTGCAACTGCATGGATTGTAGCTTATTTGTTTATACAATGGGCACTTTCAGTTTTATAAAGGAATCATCCAAATCAACAATAAAAAAAGACATACCAGAAAACCCTCTGTCATGTCTATTCTATGTGTTCAAGACATAAAATACGATTCTTTATCCAATCACTAGCAATTTACTATCTGTTTGTGATATATTTAATGCATATACAAACTAAATTTAAAGGAGAATCCGATATGAAGAAAAAACTTTTATTAATCACATTTATGAGTTTATTTGCATTTTTACTTGTTGGTTGTGATTTTGGCGGAGCGACAACAACAACGACGACCACTGCCTCATCACAAACAACCGCTACAACTGCCACAACGACAACTTCCAGTGGTCAAACAACGACGACGACGACTACTACAAATACAACAACGACAACAACAACTGAAACCGAAATTGAATTCGAACATTCTGACCTTGTTGGTTTACTTGAATCGATGAGCGATTCAGAGCCTTCAACTGAAGAAATCGAATATCAAATCGAGATGATGATGGATTTGTTGGGATATACCTCAGAAGCGGATCTATACTTGATGTTGATGGACGCACAGATGTTGATGGTAGGAATGATGGAAGTAGATTCATTATCCTCCTTCCAAACATGGTATGCAGGCGCGAAAGCTCTAGGATTTGATGAATCAATGCTGACATCCACAATGATGAATGCATTAACATTCGCTCTTGAAATGGGAAGCGGACAATCTGTAGACGACATCTTGGGTGCGATTGCAGAAGCTGAAGCACAGATTCAACAAAGTCTATCTGAAATTGACGATCTTCAAGCTGCAGCGGATGCCATTCGTGCAGAAGTTGTGACTTATGCAGCACAATTCAGCGAACCTTATAATACTCAGGTTGTTGGTCTATATGACAGTCTGATTACGGATTGGCTTGCTCAAAATTATTATTTTGAGATGGTTGAAGTGACCTATTATTTGGAAAACGACGTCTTTTACTTATATTCGAGCATGGAAACCGCGATATATAATTACATTTATTACACTTATGTTGAAACAGGAACTGACGATCCACAGATTTATATGAATGAATTCAACAGTATCGTTGCTGGACTTAGCCAAGAGAACTATGATGTATTGATGCCAGTCATCAATGCTTATCAAGCTTACGAAGAAGGCTATTATATGTATACTGTTCCATTAATTCAAGGCCTCAGTACTGTACTTGACAGTAATTTCTATTTAGCATCCAGTGAAGTATACAGTTTCTTCTATGATTACAACGATGCCATTTGGGAAGTTGAATATGTTCAATGGGACATTGAATATTATCAAGAAGAAATCGACAATTATTATTCACAAATGATGGCCCTTGAGATGTTAGGCTTGTTCCAGGACTACCTTGACACGACAGAAGGACTAGCGACAACACAAGGAATGATTTCGATGATGTATGGAACACTGGATTACATTGCGACCAACGTCAGTCAAACCACATTTGATTTCGTGATGGGACTCGCTTCGGGAGAAGAGATGATTGACCCAGAAACCCTATCTCCTTTGGAAATTGTCGGACTGATCAACCAAGTCAATGATTTATTGACACTAGTGAATGATTCCTTCAGCGAAGCAGATATCGATAACTTAATTCAATTCTCTAAAGACGTTGCAGAAATGTATGTATCTACTTTAGAACTTGAAACAGCGGAAGAAGCAGCTTTAATCACTTTAATCAATACCGAGATTGACCTTTACTTCGAAAGAATGACAAATGTATTGGACGAATTGATGTCTTTCATGGATTCGATTTCAGTAGCTAAAATATCAGCGATCATGGATGTGGTTGACCTAATGGATTCAGGTACTGCAACAGAGTACGAACAAGCCGTTGCAATTGCTCATGTCATTACCGTAGTTTTAGGAGATGACTCGATTGATCTAGTGTTGCTTTCAGGTTATGTAATCGATGGCGTTTATGATGTGAATTCGATGTTCGAACCTGATACAACAGAAAGAGACGCTTTAAAAGTAGCTGTCTCAGATGCCATCACTTCAATCTTAACTCAAGCTGCCGTTGTTGGAATGTATGATGCAACCAACTTAACGACAGAACAAATGACTGCTCTTCAAAACTTCATGATGAGTGTTCAAGATTTGATGAGTTTGTTTGATTCAAGTTCAAACGAGATTCCTGTATAGGTAGTAAGTTTTTAACTTTCATAAAAAACACGATGCGAATCGTGTTTTTTTAATGTTTCTTATTTGAAAAGATCAGAAAATATGATAACATTAGCTCAAATCAAATCATTCGTATTTTGGGAGGATTCTATGTCCATCTTTCTTGTTGTATCATCAATTCATATTATCTTCATGATTATCTCTTCATTTATTTCAATTGTCGTTCCGATTGTGCTTGCACTTGTATTGTTTAAAAAGAAAAAACAGAAAATGAGCACTTTTTTGATTGGTGCATTGACTTTCATCGTCTTTGCTTTGTTTTTGGAAGCCTATTTAAATAACTGGATGCTTTCGTCTTCTGGACCTTTTGGGTTAACCATCATTCAAAATACTTGGCTTTACGCTCTTTATGCAGGGCTAGCGGCAGGTATTTTTGAAGAGACAGGTCGGTTTGTAGCATTCAAATATGCATTGAAAAAAGAGAACAACCCCGATACTTCCCTGATGGCTGGGGTAGGACACGGTGGAATTGAAGCCATGATTTTAGTAGGATTGCAACTGGGAATGATTGCTTATTATGCTTTACAGTTCAACTCCAATCCGTCTCAGTCAATGCTAACGCCGGATATCGTTACTATCCTCGATGAGATTTCAGTAACGCCATCCATTCAATTGTTGATTGCTGGAATTGAAAGAATGTTTGCGTTGACACTTCACATTTCTTTTTCTGTTCTTGTTTTTGCAGGGGTTAGAATCAAGGGCAAAGCTTATCTGATTGGCATTGCTGTTTTACTTCATTTTTTGGTCGATTTTTCAGCAGTTGTTCTCATGGGTTTCAGTAATGTTTTTGTGAGTGAAGCCGTCGTGTTGATCATCACTCTTGGAACAGCGTTTTTAGCTTATAAAGTGTATAAAAACATGGTGGAAAAAAGGAAAAGTGAAGAAGAAATACCAATTCAACCTTTTGTTTTAAAAGAAGAACAATAAAATCCCTATTGCATCTTCTTTCCTTTCGAAAGAAAAGGAATGCACCATTTATTATGGTTATCTAAATATTTTGATGCAATGGAATTTAGAAGACCCTGTGAGTGATTATGAAATAGCAAAATGTCAAACAATTTTTGGCGAACAAGGAAACCTTAATCCGTTTGTCGATTTCTATTCACAAGGATTTGCGGAATTGTTATTTGAAAGTGGAGATCCTGATATCCAGGATTAGTGTCCATAAATAGCATTGAAAGGATAGTGTCATATGATGAAAAAGAATTTGATTTATCTCACCCTCGTTTTTTCTTTGATGGTAGTCTCCGTTTTTTCTCTTTCGGGTTGTGGAAGAGATGGAATACCCACAACTACATCGATGATTTCAACTACTAACAATCCAGCGGATCCATTCTGGAATTTGGAACTAAATGAAGACTTGTTGACATGGAACAGCATTACTGAAATCGATAGCTACCTTCTCTGGATCAATGGGGTCAGCGTTTCTATAACAAATCACAGCTATGATCTTTCCGGGTTAGAAACCGGGCATATTTACGAACTGAAAGTGGAAGCGACCGATAACGGTGTTCCCTTGTATTTCAGTCCAAAAATCTTTTATGTGAAAAACGTTACTATTTCACAGACGGTTGATTTGGAATATGATAAGTTTTCACCGGGAGATTTGGAAATTGATGTTACTACAGGCGTTGGAGAATTATTATACGTTTTGGACTCTAGTCATGAAGAAATCATCGTAGAAGAAGAATCGGGATATTATTTTACAGAAAATTACTTGACTGAAGTCAGTTATGGATTCCATTATTTTTATTTTGTGTTTGAAAATGCTTATGTACTCGTCAATCTAACGATTGTCGATTCAAGAGAACCCGAACTCATTTCTTCGAGTGTACAGGCCGTTAATTTTGAAGAAAGTGCAGTATTTGAGTTCAATCTTTACGATGGTGTATTCATTGGTCTATCCGGAAACAAGATTACATCCTCTGATTATTCCTTTGAAGATGGCGTGTTAACGATATATTCTGATTACATCGAAGCCATATTTGAAGAAGACCCTTTGAGAGAAAATCTGATCTTAGGGTATACGATTCAAGTTGGTCCCGATATCGTTGTTGGATACTTGTTCATTCAGTTAAATAATACGATTGTATTTACTTTCCCGGCACCTTAATGAATCACAGTAGCGAATCAACATTCGCTACTGTTTTTTTGCGAAAAAAAGGTTTGAAATTCGAAATAATCTCTAGAGTATGATATAATAAAATTACAGTTTTATTGAGGAACCATCATGGAAAAAAACATTGTAAAGACCAAATATTTGAATCTCTTCCTTTTTAGCGGAAACGAAACGGCAACCACGGCGAGTTTTAACCTGATTGCGGTTTTTTTCATGCTGATGATGACGGATAGCTTGATTTTAAGCGGAGTCATCGCCGGTGTCATCTTTGCCGTTTCAAGAGTGTTGGATGCTTTTACCGATCCTTTGATTGGAACATTGATTGACAAGACCATTTCCAGATTTGGCAGATATCGTCCTTATATCGTTTTAGGTTCTCTCATTTTAAACACAGGTATTTTGATGTTGTTTGGTGGATTCGTTCGTTTTGCTAATGATACATGGATGTATGTGTGGATTGTCTTTTGGTACGTGTTCTATATCATAGGATATACCTTCCAATCCGCTTGTACCAGATCAGCACAAACGATTCTGACAAACGATAAATTTCAACGTCCTTTGTTAGGAGCTTTACTCGCATCATTTTCATATATCTTTTACGGCGTGTTCCTCATAACCTCCGTAGTGTACGTAAAATCGTTTGATGGTGGGTTTTCTAATCCAATCGGGTATCGAAACCTCGCTTTCATCGTGATCAGTGTCAACCTCGTTTTAACGGTCTTAGCGGTGATTGGTTTAAAGGATGACGACAAGAGAGAGAAATATTTAAAACTATCCAAACCTGAAAAAGTCACTTGGAAATCAATGCTTGTATTGATCAAACACAATACACCATTGAGAGCGTTAATGGTTGCGGCAGGTACGAATAAACTCGCTCAATTGATAACGGCAACCTCGATGGCGTATTTCTTTACTTATACTGTTGGCAATATTGACTTACAACCGGTTGTGGCCGCATGGGGACTCGGCTTTGGGATCTTAGGAGTACTGATCGGAATGGTTGTAGCTCAAGTGTTCGGAAGAAAGAAATCTTTTATGTTAGGGACCTATCTTGGTCTTTTCTTCCCAATCATCATCATCGTCACCCATCCCTTCACCCTTCAATTACAATGGCTATTAATCGGATGTCTAGTGGCTATCATTTTCTCTACCGCACTGGCTTCTGCGAATGTATTGCCTTTGATTGCCGATGTGGCAGATTACGAGTTTCATGTGAATAAGCAATACATTCCATCAATTGTAGGAACAACCTTTTCTTTAATCGACAAACTGATGTCTTCTTTGTCTGGAGTCATTTTGGCTTTTGTCTTATGGGCCATTGCTTATGTTCCTGATATGCCCCCGACAAGTTCTGCCTTTTGGGCCTTTTTCGCGATGGTCATCATCATACCGGCACTTGGGCATGTAGCGTCGATTATTGCATTTAAGTATTATCCCTTAAACAAGGAATATTATAATAAAATGATAGAATCAAGCGATGAATAATCGCTTTTTTTTTGAAATCAGAAAGAATTTATAAATGAAGTCTTTTTCAAAGTCAAGATTTGAGTATAATAGATATGAATGTTGTAGTATCAACTATTATGAGGAGTGATGAATGTGTCAAGTTTTAAAGAATTGAGGATTGTCGATAATTTTTATCAAACGTCAAGTTACTTTCCAATGCCTACGATTTTGATATCGACAATCGATGACGAAGGAAAAACAACGCTCGGCGCTTACAGCTTATGTTTTCCTTATTATGTGGCCGGAAAAGAATATTATGCAATGTTATTAGAATGTAGAAACAGTTCCAATACCGCACAAAACATTCTCAAAAGAGGCAAAGCCGCTTTAAATTTTCTTCCCGATTCGAAAAAATACTTTAAAGAAACCGTTAGGTTGGGTTTCCCTGGTGAAACATCGAAAGAAAAAATGGAGAAAACCTTCTTGGAATTAGAGGAAGGGTTAGCACAAACAACTGATGAAATTCAAAGACCGTTTGTCTGTAAAGACGCATTTCAAGTGTTTGAATGTACTTGGTTGAGTGAACTTGAAAAGGGGTTTGAATGTTCAGCGGGGTGCTTAGAAGGGTATGAGCCTCCCTATAAGGATTTTAATGGAATCACAAGTAAATTCGGCGCTCATTTCATATTGAAAATAGATAAAATCATGATGAAGGAGAAGTATCATCAGGCAATAATCAATGGCGTGAAAAAGAAAGATTTTCCGCAGGTTCCTGTGGATTATGGATATAGAGACAACACTCATTTTTGGTATACAAAAACAAATAAATTCTTGTCTGAACCGATTCCAGTCAAAAAAGGAATGGACTTGTCCACTGTGAGGTATGCCGCAGATCGAACCGATCCCGACATTCACTTTACCGATGAAGCTTGCGAAAAACTTTCGAGAGTTCCAAGAGTCTTTTTGAAAGTAGCTTTGGAAGGCTGTGCCAAGTGGGCTAGAGAACTTGGAGTCAAGGAAATTGGTTTAGCTGAATTAGATCAGATTAATGACAAACGGAGTAAAGAGAAAAAGAATTAATTGGTTTTAAGTTTTAAACAGGAACATCAAAAAAAAGTGATGAAGTCATCACTTTTTTAATTGTATTGAAAATGTTGTTTGAATTACTCGACGATGGATTGATTTCTACCAGCCGATTTTGCATCATACATTCTTGCGTCTACGAATGCGACCAAGGATTCAATGTCCTTGACATCACGTTCCGGATAAGAAGTACCGCCAAGACTGATGGTCAATTTTATCGATTGTAGATGATGTTTGATTTCCATATCTTCCGCCATGTGTCTGATTTGTTCTGCAGTTTTCTTGACGTCTTCTAGATTGGCTCCTGAAAGTATTACAATGAACTCTTCTCCACCGTATCTGAAAAATACGTCTCCCTCTCTTAAGGCAAGTTTGACTGTACGTGCCAACTCATGAAGTACTTTATCGCCAACGATGTGGCCATAAGTATCATTAATCACCTTGAAATGGTCAATATCAAACATGATGACCCCTAATGGCATGTCGTATCGAATTGAGCGGACGAATTCTTCTTTAAATCTCTGAGTTCCGAATCGACGGTTCAATATGCCGGTAAGTGGATCATTCGCAGCTAGTTTTTGAAGTTGATTGTAAGTAATGGAGTTTTTAAAAGCCAATGACATATTGTGAGAAAAGAGATTAAGCAATTTATAATCATCCTGAGAATAAGTAGAAATCGATGCTAATACAATCAAACCCAGCGTCACATCTTTATAGACTATGGGTTCAAGAATCAAGGTTTTAGGCCTGAAATCGACTAACAATCCATCGAGCATGACGTCTTCAGGAACTTCAATGACCTGTTGCTTAGAATGTTTCAATACATTCCAAATCAATGGATTATCAAGAAGTTTTTCTGCATTTTTAATTCCTGAAGAATATAAAACGACAAGGTCTCCCTCTTTTTCCAAAAGTAAAGCGCCACCATTTGAGTGCAATGCTTCCATCAAATGAACCAAGGATTCTTCACCTAGTTTTTCAAGTTCAAGAAAACTTGATAGCATTTCACTGAATTTTCTGACACGGTCTGCAGATTGAAATTCTTTTGATAAAGTCTTTACCAAAGTGTTAAACGATTCCGCACTTTCGCCAATCTCATCTTCAGAATTGATGGTGATGATACAATCCTCATCAATACAATAATCGGTTTCACCTGAGGATTTTTGAGAAGAAATCCGTGTTTGAACTCTTTGCATATGCTTTGAAAGTTGTTTAATTTTAGAGCCAACGATTCTTCTTGAAAGAAAAATGTTGAAAAGCCCTACAAGAATTCCTGCAAATATGCTCATTCCAAAAAAGAGAGGAGTGAGAATGGTTGATTGCGGTGCGCCGGTAACCAAAACAAAAAACGGGAAGATAAGGCCAATGACGACACCAAATCCAATCATGAATATCGCTAAATCATTAAAAATTTTCTTAGTAATCATCGTTTCCTCCTTAAGTAGTTTGTGTTGAATGTTATAAAATTATTATATCATTTTTGAATGGATTATATTTTATATTTGTATTAAATTTATAAAAAATATACTTGAGGAACACAACCATACGCACAATCCTTTTCTTTCCTTGTAATATATTTACATTCCTCCTTATAGTTGATAGAATAGAGACAACAATTTATTTCAATGACGATTGGAGAATATACATATGATATCGGCAATTTATGGCGCAGGCGCAATGGGAACGGTTCTTGGAGCTTATTTATCAAGAGCAGGAGAACAAGTCGATTTAATCAACAGAAATGTTGGGCACATCAAAGGGTTAAAAGAACATGGGGCTCAAATCGTAGGACAAACCCAGTTTACTCAAAAAGTACATGCCCTCCTTCCACAGGAGATGAAAAAACAGTATGACATCATTTTCTTGATGACAAAACAATTGGACAACGCTTCGATTGTCAAAAGTTTGGTTCCGTTTTTAAAGAAAGATGGCGTCATTTGTACTATGCAAAATGGACTTCCAGAATTAAGTGTATCTAAAATCATTGGTGAAGAAAAGACCATCGGCTGTGCCATGGCTTGGGGAGCGACACTGATAGGAAACGGTGTATCCGAACTGACGAGTGAAGCGACCAAAGAAACTCTTTCTTTTAGTTTGGGCTCTTTTGGCAATGTGGATAACCTTCATTTTCAAGAGGTCAAGCGGTTACTTGAAATCATGGGCAATGTGGATGTAGAGTCTAATTGGATTGGGGCGAGGTGGGCAAAACTGCTTGTGAATAGTGCCTTTAGTGGATTATCTGCGATCCTCAATGCTACATTTGGAGAAGTCGCAAAGGATAAAACATCAAGGAAACTAGTGCAAAAAGTGATTAAGGAATGTATTGATGTCGCTAACATTGCAGGGATCAAAATAGAACCGATTCAAGGCAAAGACATCGTCAAACTCCTTGATTGGAAAGGACCGATCAAAAAAGCGATCAGTTTCATGATTATTCCTATTGCGATCAAAAAACATCAATTGCTCAAATCAAGCATGTTACAAGATCTTTCAAAAGGAAAAAAATGCGAAATTGAAGCCATCAATGGCGTTGTTTGCGAATATGGAGATCAAGTTTCGATAGCGACACCTATCAGTGATAGAATCGTCGAAATCGTACACAAAATCGAAGCCAATCAATTGAAACCTGATTGGTCGAATTTAACGCTCTTTTCTGATTTGTAATAACCATCCTTAAAAAAGAAATGACATTATGCCAAAAATAGAGGGGTAACGTAAATGGAACCATTTTTGAAAGAATTGATTAAGAAGATGAGTCTTGAAGAAAAAGCGCAGTTGATGTCAGGCGCTGATTTTTGGCATACAGTTCAAATCGATCGATTGGGGATTCCATCGATCATGTTGACAGATGGGCCTCACGGCATCAGAAAACAGGGTGGCAAAACCAATAACCTAGGGTTGGGCGAAAGCATCAAAGCCACTTGTTTTCCTACCGCTGCGACACTGGCCAACAGTTGGGACAAGAATTTACTAAAAAGCGTTGGTGAAACACTTGGAAAAGAAGCCGCTTCTTTAGATGTTTCGGTCTTGTTAGGGCCTGCACTCAACATCAAAAGAAATCCTCTCTGCGGAAGAAACTTCGAATACTTTTCAGAAGACCCCTATTTAACTGGCAAAATGGCCTCATCGATGATTCAAGGCATTCAATCAATTGGCGTTGCGGCGTGTCCAAAGCATTTTGCGGTAAACAGTCAGGAAGAACTCAGAATGACGATTGACGAAATTGTCGATGAACGAACTCTAAGAGAAATGTATTTAGAGGGATTCAGGTACGCTGTGACGGAAGGAAAAGCCAAGACAATCATGACATCGTACAATCGAGTCAATGGTACTTATTCTTCTGAAAACAATCATCTTCTTCAAGATATTTTGGTAGATGAATGGAATTTCTCAGGTGTTGTCATGACCGATTGGGGCGCTGAAAATGACAGAGTTGAAGCGTTAATTGCCGGGATCCAGCTGGAAATGCCTTCGAGTAATGGATTTACATCCCAAGAAATAGTCGATGCGGTAAATAACAAAACGCTAGACGAAAACATATTGAATCAACGAGTGGGAGAATTATTATCGCTTGTATTCGAGTCTCAAGCCTCGCTTGGAAAAGGAAAACATTTTACCGATGAAGAACATCATCTTCTTGCGGTCGATGCGGCGACAAAATCCATGGTGTTGCTTAAAAATGAAGATCAAATTCTACCACTCAGAAAAAATACGAAAATCGCAGTGATTGGCAGCTTTGCCAAGCTGCCCAGATATCAAGGGGCAGGAAGTTCTTTGATTGATCCTACCTCCTTAGATAACGGATTGGATGAGCTTAAAAAAACGAATCTGGATGTCATCGGGTATGCGGAAGGCTTCAAGCGTTTCGGAGGAAAAAGCAAATACCTTGCGAAACGAGCTATGGCCCTCGCTAAAAAAGCAGAAGTGGTTCTTTTCTTCATGGGGCTAGATGAAAGTAGTGAATCAGAAGGCATCGATCGAACACATATGTTGATTCATGATAATCAGATCGAATTGTTAAAATCCATTTCACAAGAAAATGAAAATATCGTCGTCGTTCTTTCGGGAGGATCTCCTGTCGAGATGGGTTGGGATTCCTATGCCAAAGCAGTCGTTCACAGTTATTTGAGTGGACAAGGAAGCGGAAAAGCCTTAGTACAAATCATGACGGGCGTGGTGAATCCGAGTGGTAAACTTGCGGAATCGTATCCTCATCATTATCAAGATGTCTCTTCCTCCACTATTTATCCTGGAAAAGAAGCTACCAGTGAACATCGTGAAGGATTGTATTTCGGATATCGATATTATGATACTTTGGAAATGGATGTGAAATATCCTTTTGGATTTGGATTGTCGTACACTACGTTTTCTTATTCAAATCTAACCGTCAGCGAGTCCAAGGTATCTTGTGAAATAACGAACACTGGAAGTGTATCCGGTGAAGAAGTAGTACAGGTCTATATTTCTCTTCCAAAACATCAGATATTCCGTCCAAAACAGGAATTGAAGGGTTTTGAAAAAATCTATTTAAACCCAGGTGAAACCAAGAAAATCGATATTTTACTTGATGAGCATGCATTTAGTTATTTTAACATCACCCAAAATTGTTGGGTGATTGAACCCGGAATATATGAGATATCCGTCGGTTCATCATCTAGAGATCTGCGTTTAACGGCTTCTTTGGAACTGAATTCCACCTTCCATGAATCTCCTTATTCAAGAGATCAGTTGCCACATTACTATCGTGGGGATGTAAAAAACGTCACTGATGAAGAATATACACATTTGCTTGGGACAGTCCCACCAAGTAAATATTGGGATAAGACCAAAGAACTGGGTTTCAACGACACGATTGGCCAAGGAGCCTATGGAAAAGGACTAGGCCTGTTCCTGTATAAAACCGTTCGTTTCATGTATCGATTCCTACTGTTTTTCAGAAAACCAAATCTCGCCAATTTTACAATGTATTTCATGCATCTTCCCTATAGAAATCTACACCGAATGTCGGGCGGAAAAATTGATCGAGCCATGCTAGATGGCATTCTTACGATGGTCAATGGACACTTCTGGAAAGGGTACAAAGAATACAGAGTCGCGCGAAAAGCAAAAAGAAAAAGAACGAAGAAGTAATTTAATCAGATATAAATATCTCAATACAAAGTCAGAAACCAAAAATGATGGAGCGAGTCGATTCGATTCGCTCATTTTATCTAACCAGTCGTTTGAACTTTATGTTATAATTGAGGAGAGTTTTATCAGGTGGTGATATCATGAAACAACAAGTTATATATGTGATTGGTGGCGGAGCCAGCGGTATGATGGCAGCCATCGGCGCAAGAAGAAACGGCGCTGAAGTGACGATTCTTGAACGTAATTCAAGAATCGGAAAGAAAATTCTCGCAACCGGTAACGGCAGATGTAATTACTCTAATTTAGGCGCTACAAAAAAAGATTATAATCATCCTGAATTTGTGGATGTGGTTTTTGATGGATTCGGACCGGCACAAACCCTTCGTTTTTTTGAGTCTTTGGGAATTGTCCCAAGAGTAGAAGATTTAGGTAAAGTCTATCCCATGTCTGAACAAGCATCGAGCATTTTGGATGTTTTACTTTATGAACTAGAGTACCTAGGTGTGTCTATCGTTACTGAAGCGCTCGTCCAAAGAGTCATCAAGAAAAACAATCAATTTACCATCTTCTTGGCAGATGGTAGAGTGTTTGATGCGGATAAGGTGATTTTATCTACCGGAGGAAAAGCCATGCCAAAAAGTGGCTCTGACGGGAGAGGCTATGCTATCGCAGAGAGTTTAGGGCATCACACCACCCATGTGTTTCCTGCACTGGTGAAATTAACGCTCGAAAGCCCTTATTTAAAGCATCTTGACGGAGTGAAATATCCAGGAACCGTGGATTTGATTCATCAAGGAGAAATTCTCCAATCGGAATTTGGCGATATTCTTTTCACGAAATACGGAATCAGTGGACCCACGATTCTTCAGTTAAGCCGAAAAGCAAATGCTTTCTTAACAGAAAACAAAAAAGTGTCCGTCGTGATTCACCTTGTTGAAACTCTTCAAAGAGAAGACATCAAGATGCGTTTCGAGATGGCAAATGAAAAACCGGTGGACTTCAGTCTGATTGGTTTGATCAACAAGCGTTTCATTTCCGCTTTGTTAAAGGAAGCTGGTATTGAAAAACACAACACTTTGGTTAAAGACTTAAAACAAAATGAACTAAATCAGTTGATTCGACTATTATTTGACTGGGAATTTCAAGTAACCGGATTCTTAGGGTTTGATGAGGCTCAAGTCACTGCAGGCGGAATTGAAGTATCAGAGATTGATCCTACCACGATGGAATCAAGAATTCAATCAGGCTTATTCTTTACCGGAGAATTAATCGATATCGATGGTCTTTGTGGAGGATACAATCTCCAATGGGCTTGGTCGAGCGGGTATTTAGCAGGACTTGGTGCGAGCGGGAGACTACGTCATGATTAGGATAACAGAACTTTCTTTACCTCTAGACAACGCCATTGACAAAGAAACGGAAATAGCCAGTTTAAGGCATTTAATTATATCGAAGCTCCATATTCAAAATTCAGATATATTATCACTAACTCTACAGAGAAAAGCACTTGACGCAAGAAAAAAACAACAGATTCATTTTGTCTACAATGTTGATCTGACTCTGAAGAATGAATCAATGTTGACACTTTCAGCGTTCAAAAATGTCAAGGAAATTTCTCCTGTGAAAGAAGATACTTTAATAATAGGTAATGAAGAACTTACAAACCGTCCAGTCGTCATCGGGTTTGGTCCCTCGGGCATATTTGCGGCCTACTTGCTCGCAAAGTACGGTTATCGTCCAATTGTTCTTGAAAGAGGCGCAAATGTTGACGAACGAAGCAAGAGATGGGATGCATTTCTTGAAACAGGTGTCTTCGATGAAGAGGGAAATATTCTGTTTGGCGAAGGCGGGGCAGGAACATTCAGTGACGGAAAACTGACCACTTTAATTAATGATCCTCGTTGTGATCTCATTTTAAAAACCCTTCATGAAGGCGGAGCGGATGAAGAAATTCTTTATCGTTCGAAACCTCATATCGGAACCGATGTTTTAAGAAATGTCATTAAAAACATTCGGCATAAGATGATTGAAATGGGTGGCGAAGTTCGTTTTCATTCAAAACTGACTGGCTTTCGTATGATTGACGGTGTACTGGATGGGGTCGAAGTCAATCACCAAGAAATATTAAAAACACAAGTTTGTTTACTTGGCATCGGTCATAGTGCGAGAGACACTTTTGAAATGATCTATAACCATCATCTCAAAATCCAACAAAAACCTTTTTCGATTGGTGTTCGGATTGAACACCTTCAAGAGATGATTAACACTGCTCAATACGGATCCTTTGCGAATCATCCAAGTCTCGGAGCCGCGGACTACAAATTAAGTTATCACAGTCCAAGTGGAAGAAGCGCCTATACTTTTTGCATGTGTCCTGGTGGAACCGTCGTATGTTCAAGTTCTGAAGAAGGAACCGTCTTGACCAATGGGATGAGCTATCATGCCAGGGACTTAAAAAACGCCAATGCAGCTCTTTTAGTGAATGTCAGTCCAAGTGAATATGGAACAAATCATCCTTTGGCAGGAGTCGAGTTTCAGCGCCAATTTGAACAAAAAGCCTTTCGTCTTGGCGGAATGAATTACCATGCACCCGTACAACTTGTCGGTGATTTTCTAAACGACAAATGTAGTAGTGGATTTGGAACTGTCAAGCCTTCTTACAAACCCGGAACGAAATTTATCAAGATGACAGATATATTACCTCCTTTTGTGACTAATACCTTGAAAGAAGCCCTTCTTGATTTTGACAAGAAAATCAAGGGGTTTGCCTCAAAAGACGCCATCTTGACGGGCGTGGAAACCAGAAGTTCATCACCAATTCGAATCGAACGAAATCAACAATTGGAATCGAACATTTCGGGAATTTATCCGATTGGAGAGGGTGCAGGCTATGCTGGAGGAATCATGTCATCAGCCGTTGACGGTTTGAAAGCCGCAGAGCAAATCATCCTTCATTTCAAACCATTTAAAAAGTAGACCTCGGTCTACTTTTTTTGATAAAAAAAAGAAGTGATGCCGAGGCATTACTTCTTTACTTACTTCTATAAATCTCGATGTCGTTGTAAAAGGTATAAATCATCATTTCAACTCGAGCAGACCCGTCTGTATAGAGAACCGTCTCAAAGCTGGAGACATAGTAGAGTCGTTCTTGGGCCATTAAATTCTCATAATAATCAAGGGCAAGAGAAGAATCGTCTATTTCCATGGTTAATGAGATCGAGACGAAATGTAGTGTTGAAGCCAGTGGATGATCGAATGGAGAGGATACGTCAAACGAATAATCGATATCAAATAGCAAGTCGTCACTAATTCCTGTATAGAATTTAACGAACTGAAGTTCTCCCGTAATCGCAAATTCAGTAACGTCCGTCGGGAGTTGATTGATCATTTCGCTAATTTGCAGATAATCCGTTGGATCATTACTACTTAAAGCTTGATTGATTTCAAGCGTCAAATCGATTTGTTCATCCTTTAGTGCATTCATCTTCGCTTGTTGAAGATTCACAATCAGGAAGTATCCAGCTAGTTCAAAGACCAGTATAATCAAAATCAAAATAAAAATGTTCACATTGCGGATTTTTTTCCCGAACAGATTCTGTTTACGCATAACTGAATGACACCTCCACTCTCGAAGAAGTCAAATTCGACCTAGAAGGGGTTTGTGTAATCCAACGGACTAGGTTTGTTTGAGAATCAATCACCCCATGAGATTCATACACTTCTAGAAGAAACTCATTGAGCATCGCTTCTGTATAGTCGTATATGACAATCGTAATCGTATTCGTTGATGAGTCAATCGAATAAGAAGAAATATCTACAAGACCGTCAGATACATCAAAAATCGATAAAATGTAGGTTTGAAGTGGTTTTTCCAAATTGGTAAGATAAGCATAAGCATTGTTGTAAAGGATTTCCTGTGTTGTAAAATCTTCATAGATCGATTGTTCTGATTGGACAACACTTAATTGGTTCGACAGGTTTTGATTGATGTTTTCGAGCGATATGATATCTTGTTGGTACGTCACGAATGGGATGTAACCAAAATGAGTCAAAGTAACCAAAACAAACGAAACGAGTATCAGTGTTTTGGCTTTTCGGTTGCTTCGACTTGGACGCTTGATTTCAAATTGAAAGTCTATTTCTTTCGCTTTCATTGGCAATTTCCTCCTAACATGAGGTGGGTTAAAACGTACTTCATTCTTTTAAACTCGCAGCAAGTGCCATGAAGTATCCTTTGTGGCATAATTCATCTTTGTAGTCTTTGATGAGACTGAAATCAAAGAAAGCGAATTTGAAGTCAGTCAATTGTTTTTTCAATCCTTGCCTGATGGATGATGGCTGCTGACAAGTGTTGTAATCAAATATTTCAATATGGTTTATTCTATTTAACCCTTTATGAATGTTGTATTGATAGTAATTCGCGATTCTTTCAATGTATTGTGTCACCATATCGCTAAAATCGGAATCTTCTAACACTTCTAACATCGTGAATACGGGAATCATTTGATCAAAAATGGAAATGGTCAATGAATTATGATATAGAGACACAAACATCTGTCCAGTGGTTTGAGGAATGAAATAATCTTCTTGTGCTGGGATGATTCGATCGATTTGACTGTGATAATTATAAAATAATCGGTAGGTAGCCATATAGGAATTATCAAACTTAATTTTATAGGTGTGAATGCTTTCAAACATATCGACGTAATCTTCGACTAAATTACTGTCTGCGATCGACACTAAAACATTGTAGAAATCATCTGTTTCATCAATAACATAGTAATCGAAGGTTGGAGAGTCAAAAGGAAAATGAATAGAAGTACCTAATTGTGACTGAATATAGTCTCGCATGTCTTTAATCTTCAAAATCGATTTTTCTATCGATATTTTTTTAAATAGAAGGTTCTCTTCACCTAAGACAATCTGAACTGTATCATTCTCTAAACGGTTTTCGGTCTTGATCGCCTTCAAAATCGCTTGAATTTCTTTTGGACGACGAATATAACCCTTTTTAATGGCTTCAGGCTCAAAAGGTACATACCCCATCGGTTGTTCTTTGTCTTCAGAAGGAGAACCTATCGTATAACTGATACCTTGAGAGGAAAAGAATACACTCCATAACACATTGTTTTTACTCATTTCAATAACCTCCTAAAAGTGATACATACCACTCAATCAAGCTTTCTCCAAACAAGAAAGCAATCAATACACCAAGTGCAATGAAAGGAACAAAAGGAATTTCATGGTTCAGTTTATCCTTTTTCAACAGTCCGTAAATCATTCCAAAAAAAGATGCAAATATAATTGACAAAAATCCTGAAGCTAAGGGGATGACAAAGCCAATGAAGAAGTAGAGTTTGATGTCTCCACCACCAAGAGCGTCTTTTTTAAATATTAATTTTCCAATCATCGCTAGAATTAGAAGAGAACCAAACAACACCCCTGCAGACAATAAATAAGGGAAGATGTTCGATTCAATCAAACGGATGATGATTAGCAGAACGGTTCCGATCAACCAAACAAAATCATAAACGATTCGATGTGAGATATCAAAAAGAGACGATAGGAACAGAACGGAGTAAAGAATGATGAAAACAAAAAAGGTCGTTGTAAACGAATAGGATAGATAGGCATATAAGAAAAAGCCTCCGCCAATCAATTCAACGATGAAATGTTGAAATGGAATTGGTTTTTTACAGTAGTGGCATTTTCCTAGATTGAATAAATACCCCACGAGTGGAAAAACGTCAATCAATCTGAGTGAATGATGACAATGAGGACATTCGCTCTTCCCACTGATTGATTCTTTTTTGGGAAGTCTAGATGCCACTAGTTCATAAAAAGACGTGAACAATGCACCTGTAAAGAATAGGATAAAACCGATTACGATATTCAAACGTATCACCTAATAAATTATTATACACAAAAAAGCAATTCCATTCAATACCGATTGCGGAAAATGTCGAGTTTTAAAGGAAAATTCAAAGTGAAGGCAAAAACAAAAAGGCTTTATTCATTTGAATAGAAGCCCTTGTTTTAGTTTTTTGAATATTAAGCTGGGTCTCTAACGAATACTCCACCATCAAGTAAGACTGCATACCCATCAATGGTAGGTCCGGTTCCGAGAGTAACAGTAACAACGCCCAAGTCTACATTGATTGTAATGTTAGCGATGACGGGAACAGTTGTAAGCTGACTACTAACGTCAGTTGGAATATTTGCTGCTGTGTAATCTGTATCAGCGATTTCAGGGTTTTCAGTCGCATAAATTCTGAAAACTTCCAATAAACTATTTCCTGATGCAGCTGCGGCATTTGCACGTTGTCTATCAATCATGTTTCCAATTGTAGGTACAGCAATTGCAGCGATAATTGCCAAGATAACGATGACAGCCAATAATTCTACTAAAGTTACAGCTTTGTTATTTCTTAGTGTTCTTAACATAATTTCACCCCTTTTTTATTATTCTCTCATAATTTTATAAAATATGCAATATAATACCGATAAATAATTAAAAAACTAAATTTGTGTTCCAAGCGACAACATAGGCAAAATCAAGGCAAGTAACAGTGCTCCGACAATTGCATAAACAAATAATAATAAGATGGGTTGAAGCGCTCCTTTAATCTTCTCGATTTTCAAATCAGAGACTTCGTTATAGTATATCGACATATTTTCGAGAAAAACAGGAAGGTTACCTGATTTTTCTCCTGTAATAATCATATGAGACATAATCGGATCGATATAGTTGCTCTCGACAAAGGATTTTGAAAAAGGCAGTCCGTCTTCAACATTCTTGATAGTTTCTTTGATGATTTCATGATAAACGTCGTTTTTAATCAAAGAAGCAGTGGTTTTTAAAGCTTGTAATGAATTAATTCCATTCTTAATCATTTGGCCTAATGAATTCGCAATCAAAATTTGATTATAGGTAGAAATTAGAGATCCAAATACAGGAATCTTGATTGCAAACTTGGTCATGATGAAGTGGAAACTTCTGATGTATTTTAAAGACAGAACTAGGGTAAGAATGAATAATACCACTACAAGAGTAAAGGAAAGGATATGGTCAGACATATAGGAACCTGCGTTAATTAGAAATTGAGTAATCCCGGGAAGTTCCGCATTCCCAAATGAAGCAAACAAATCTTCCATATTCGGAAAAACAAAAATCATCATCCCAATCGCAATCGCGATGGTTGCGATGAAGTATACAATTGGCATCCGAACCGTTCCTTTGATTTGGGAAATCATCTTGAACTGTTTTTCAAAGAATTTAGCCATTTCAAGAATGCTATTTGCCAAATGTCCTGAGATTTCACCAACTTCGACCATTCTTACAAGAAGAAGCGGAAAGTCTGTTTTGTGCTTTCCAAGCGCGTATGAGAAGGAAAAACCGTTGTAGACATCCAAGTAAACCTCAAAATAGAGTCTGCGAATTAAATGGTTCTCTTGTTGCAATGACAACAATTCCAGAGCATCAAGCAAATTGATGTTCGATTTCAGAAGAGCGCCAAGTTGTTTTAAGAAAAAAAGAAGCTGTTTATCGGAAAGTACTTTTCCAATCGTAATCTGCCCAAGTTTGACTAGTAGATTGTTATGTTCCGATATCTTGTCAATCACATAATTTTTGGATTGAAGATACTTGACACAAAAAGCATGACTGATGGCCTCGATATGCCCTTTGATGATTTTTCCGTCTTGTGTTTTGGCTACGTATTTATAGGTATGAAGTTTCAATTGAATCCCCCCTATTCATAAGCCACTTTTAAGACTTCTTCCAAAGAGGTGATTCCTTGGCTTACTTTTTCAAGTCCAGATTCAATTAAGGTTTTCATTCCTTGTTTTTTGGCTTGGGTTTCTAAATCGAATACACTTTTTTTCTCGTTAATCAATAACCGCAGTGGATCCGTCATCTCTAAGATCTCAAAAATCCCGACACGTCCATTGTATCCTTTGTAGTTACAGGAAGGGCAGCCTTTCGCACGGTGGATATGATCAATTTTCATATCGTATTTTTGGAAAAAATCTTTTTCTTGAATCGATGGTTCGTCTTCAATGGAGCATTCTTCGCAAAGTTTTCTGACAAGTCGTTGTGAAACAACTCCAGCGAGTGAAGAACTGATTAAGAATGATTCAATATTCATGTCTTGAAGCCTTGTAATCGTCTTAACTGCATCATTGGTATGAATTGTACTTAGAACGAGATGACCTGTTAAGGAAGCTCTCACGGCGATTTGAGCCGTTTCGACATCTCTGATTTCACCGATCATGATAATATTAGGGTCTTGTCTTAAGATCGAACGAAGAGCATTCGCAAAAGTCATATCGACTTTTGCGTTGACTTGAACCTGATTGACGCCTTCAGTCCGGATTTCAACGGGGTCTTCAACGGTAATGATGTTGACATCTGGACGGTTAAGCTCATTGAGACAGGCATAGAGAGTAGTCGTTTTACCAGATCCTGTAGGTCCGCTCACCAAGATGATTCCATTCGGATGAGCAATCATCTTTCTTAATTTTTTCTCTTCGTCTTTTTGAAGGCCTAAGGTGTCAATTCCTTTTTGATTCGAAGAAAGATCCAATATACGCATGACTATTTTTTCACCGCGTACCGTCGGAAGAGTTGATATTCTTAGATCGATGTTTCGGTTATTGATGTTTGTTTGAATCCGGCCATCTTGTGGAATTCTGGTTTCTGTGATATCCATACCGGACATGACCTTAATTCGACTGACGATTTGGTTCAAAATCGATAAAGGCATCTCTTTGACAGTGTCTAAAACACCATCAACTCGATATCGAATCAACAGTTTGTCATCATGAGGATCAATGTGAATGTCACTGGCATGTTGGAATACAGCGGAACCCAAGATTTGATTCACAAGCTGCACCATAGGGGTTTGTTCTTGAGTGCTTTCTTGAATGACTTCATTTCCTGCACCAGCATTCACGCCAAGCGCCTCCAAGGTTCTTGTGAAACCATAGAATTTTTCGATTTCTCTTTCAATTTCGCTAAAAGTAGCTGAAAAAGCTCGAGGACGGTATCCTGTGATAATCCTCAATTCTTCAAATACACTAAAATTAAGGGGATCAGCAGTAGCGAAGAATAGGATGTCTCCATCTTTTTTTAGAGGAATGATTCGATTTCGCCTGCAGAAATCTTCACTGACCATTGCAAATACAGACTCGTCAAAAATATATTTATTCAAAGAGATTCTTCTGATTTTTGTAATTCTCTCTAACGCTTTAAGAATTTGTCCTTCGGTTGTATATTTTAAACGAACAAGCGCTTCTCCAAGAAGCTCGTCTGTCTTTTTTTGTTTTAAGGCATCATTTAATTGTTCTTTCGTAATAATCGATTCACTGATTAATACTTCACCTATTTTTTGAAGTGCCATATTAGTCCCCCTTCAACACGATGTTTTGACGAATGATTTCCGAAGTAGGAGATAAGTACTCGTTCATTAGAAATTGACTTCGTGTTTCTCCTAAAGCATCGGTAATCGATCTCGTGTAAATTTTAATGTAACCATCGCTACCGACTTGATCCACAATCGTATAAATCCAAGAGTCGACGGTTTCTTCAACAGTGACTCCGACTGATGTATCCGTCAAGGTATCATCTTCAATCAAAATCGTTTCAAAAGGAAGGATGGTCTCTTCGGATTTCGTTACACTGATTTCTTCAGCATTGGGAAAACCTGATAAGGTAAATGAAATGGAAGAAGAACTGACTTCTTCGATTGAAATAAGATATTCTAGAGGCAAATCATTGAAAAATTGAAAATCTAGTTGATTGACTCTTAAGATTCGAACATTCGCTGTTTCTGTTGCCCAAGAAGGAGCGACAGTGTATTGTGATTTCGTGATTCCGGTAAAATAAGTATTAAGAATGACCTTCTCGATACCGGAAGCGATAATGCTGAGTTGTTCGTTTGAAAGAGTGGTACTTGTTAGCTCGTCTAATAAAGAAAATCGAGAAGATTCCGATATTGTGATTGAGGTGATTTGATCCAAGATGGATGTAACGTCAGTTGGATTGATATTTTCGACGACGATGGTCTCAAGAATGGTTGTTTGAACTTCTAAATCTAGATAATCGACCAATTGATAGTTTTTGATGTAATACATCTGTTTCAAGTCTTCGATGACATCAGAGAAGAAGTCCTCATAATCAAATGCATCCATTACTTCTTCAGGAAATCTTTCCGACAGTTCAGAGAGCATGGCATCTTTACTGTTTTGTGTAATTCCGAAAGCCGCGTCATTTCTTGAGCCTAAGGTCATCTGATCCAAAGTAACGTTTAAATTAAAATCAAACCAAGAAATGATATTCGAGTAATTCTGATTTTGGTATGTCAAAGTATAGACCGCATTTGATTCCCATTCGTTCACACCAAAGGCAATCGCATTCGATAACTCTGTTTGTGAGTTATCGCCAATATAAATGTTTCCGATGATGGTGTAATCATTACTTGAATTGATTCTATATGTGAAAACAGAATAAAGCGTAAAAGCAACTGAAAGAGCGAAGAAAATCGTCGCTAGGATAAAGAGGGAATATTTTTTGATGAAACCGCCTGAATTGTCCATATGTAGCACCTCCATTTCAATTTTATCATAGAATGGATGATAGCGCTATACGTTTCATTATATCTAATGATATTTTTACTGAAATACATTAAGAGTGGAAAGATATGGGTAATCTCAAGAAATAGAGATAGAATGTCATTCAAAATCAATCATACAATTGCATTTAACACCTAAATAATGTAAAATTAAAATAGAACTGGGAGGTGAGAATTTGAACAAGCGCGGATTTACAACTTTAGAAGCCATCGCTTCGATTTTTCTCATTTCAATTGTCCTCTTCGCTTCAGTGACAATACTAGTCGATAATCGACTAATGGCAAGTGCAACCAATGACAGGTTGCTAGCGTTTCAAATTGCTGAAAACATGGTCGATCAAATATCGAAAAATGTCACCTTCGACGAAATGAACACATGGATGAATGGAAACATCGAAATCATCGATTCTCAAAATTGCCTTAGTTCTGGGTCTCCAATCTCATGCACGATATTCAATCAACTGGATTTTGAGGATCAAATCGAGATTATTATCTATCCTCCCGATGCAGATGACTTGTTATATGAAGTCATCCATTTTGACATAGTCATCCATTATAGAGACACCCGCTCCATCACTTTGGGAGGGATGATCTATGAATAAAACAATGAATCGCAAGGGAATCGCGTTATATGATCTGCTCGCAGCTATTCTTTTGTTCTCTGTGGTGACTGTTTTGCTTATGAATATTATTTCAATCGTATCCAGGGCTCAACAATCCATCCTCGTCCAAGAAGACAAAACGGCGACAGGTTTAATCATGACCAGACAAATAGAAAACCAAATTGACGCATTCAACCCGACCTCCGTCAGTTACTGTGATCTTCAAAATAGATGTTTATTGCTTGAAAAGGCATATGAATTGGAATATAACCCCGTTTCTGGTCAAATTGAGCAAACGGATTACGTTCCAGCCCTAACTCTTCAAATTGAATTTGATGGTGTAGATATCACCATTGATTCCGGTATCCTTGACGCTAAGGTCTATTCTTTGGATTTGGCAACTCATGTTGAAATTGTAGAAACTGACTATGCAACAATCATTTATGTCTATATTTATCTAGTCGATAAATTCGATCATGTTGACGAGTTCATCTCGATGTATTCAATCTTAAAATAACTTCTGTATAAAGAAAGGGGCACAAAGTTGAAGAATCTCTTAAATAAAAAAGGATTATCTTTTATCACAATGCTAGGCATCGTCACACTTGTAATGATGATTATTACGAGTGTTTTTGTCTATGTTGTGAACAGTGCCATGCTCATTGAATACGGAATTAACAACGAAGTTGAATATTATGATTCTTATAATAAAGTCGATGCGACACTTTCCATCATCATTCGAGAAGAAAATACGGACCCTTTGTTTCTTCAAGGACTAGAAACCTATATGGGTGTCTCCATCACCGATACCGGAAACGGTGTTTATGAAATTTCTGATGGGTATTCAGAAACAAAGACGATGAAAAGCTATTTCTCAGTCACTACCGGAGGAATCAACACCTATGATTCTTTCTTACAATACACCGGAAGGGAACCGGGATTCAGCTTAAATCCATTGATTACAGCTGAAAAAATGATGTCAAATTACATGGTTGATCTCCAGGAAGCAAGTTTCCCTGCCGCAAATCCGGCTGATCCAAACGCCACTTTCGCTGAAACAATGACTTATGTTCAATATTTGGTGACGCAAGGTTATTTTGTACAAAGAACGCCGTCGCAATTGACAGGTCAATCCAACCCCACCGTGAATGGCTTTTGGTATATATCAGGGAACGTTACCATCCCTGATCGAAGGAATTTAACGGTTCAGGAAGGCTACATTCTTGTGGTAAACGGAAATTTAGAGATGGGCCAGAGGAGCACTTTTACAGGTACAGTTATCGTAAGTGGCAATTTCACAATGGATGGAGCTTCCAATCGATATGAAACCATTCGAGGAACCATTTACGCAGGAGGTAATTTTCTTTCCGATGCGCAATTGAATCTTGGTACGGTCGACAGACCCACATTTATTTTCGCGAAGAATGATATCACGATCAACAAACAAACAAGGTATTATGCGTATTTCTTATCGAATCGTTTCCTTGTCGTAAATTCTGCAAGCATCTCAATTACTGGGGGAATATATGCCACTACATCAGCATATTCATTGAACGTATCCGCAAATCCTAGTCTCACAGAAGCGCAATTGCCAGGATATAAAGTAACACAATCTATCAGATCAGGTAGCGGGGGATTTTCTATCATTCATACTTCTCCTCAACCCGGATAATACGAAGAAGGTACTAATGAAAAAGTTAACAGAATTAATGAATAGATATCCCCAATTTCAGATGCTTGACATTGGAACCGGCGTTGGAAATTTTATCATGACGGTTCAGCAATTAACTGACGATTATCAAAAGATCGTTGGAATTGATTATTCTGAACGAATGATTGAACTTGCTAGAAAAAACTTTGCTGAAGACAAACGAATCGAATTCACCTTAATGGATGTGAACGATTCGATGTTTGATGACGAAACATTTGATATCGTTTCTTTATCAAACTCTCTGCATCATCTATCCGATATCAAAAAGACTTTGGAAGAGATGAGAAGACTAGTAAAACCAGAAGGAGTCATCTTAATCCATGAAATGATTTCAGACGGTTTAAACGATAAACAAATCTCTCATAAACTGCTCCATCACTTTTCAGCGGAGATTGACAGAGAACTTGGAATGATCCATAATGACACGTATAAGAGGGATGAGATCATTCAGATAATCAATGAGCATTCGAATCTGTCTATCGATTCGTTTTGGCCAGTGATTCCAGAAACACTCGAGAGTGCGACTGATGAAGAAGTAGAAGGGATATTGCAACTGGTCGATCGTTTGGTTTCAAGAGCGAAATCTTCAGATAAATTCGATCATTTTCTGTCAAAAGCAGAAGATATTAAAAAATACATCCTCGAACATGGCTATGAAGGATGTACTCAAATGATCTATGTATTAAAAAAGTAACTTCAGAGTGAATCTGAAGTTTTTTTTATAAAAAAAAGAAGATCCGAAGATCTTCTTATTCACCAGTCGTTAATTTGGTTCTGATTTTTGTCGAGAAGTATTCGATGATGAATACGACAGGTATGATCACCCATAGACATACGGCGACGATACCGAAATTGAAACTTCCAAGAGCGTCAATTAAAGTAAATCCGATACCACCAGCACCAACCATACCGAGAATTGTTGCGTTTTTAACGTTAATCTCAAATCTGTAAATGGTCGTGGAAAGGAAGGTTGCGGTCAATTGAGGAAGAACACCAAACCTTATTTTTTGAAGTGTTGTCGCACCTGTGGAATCTAAGGCTTCCAAGATTCCTTTGTCGATGTCTTCAATCGCTTCGATAAACAATTTGGATATCATTCCCACGCTTGAAACTGCAATTGCAAGAACTCCTGCAAATGCTCCTCCTTGAACACGGATGAAGATAATTCCCCATACGAAGATCGGAATTGTCCGAATCATCGTAATAATCATTGAACCAATAAATGATCCAATTTTTCCGGTAATGTTTCTAGAAGAAAGAAATGCGAAAGGAATTGAAATGATTGCGCCTAACAATGTGCCGACAAATGCAATCATTAACGTTTCATACATTAAGTATGGAACTCCACTTTTTGCAAAAGTGAATAAATAAGTAGAGAGGGTTGGCTTGAGAGGATTGCTGTCTGGCCAGAAGAAGTACTGAATGATGTTTCCGACAATTCTCAAACCATTTTCATTGATTCCTTGAAAATTGAGAGCACTAGCGCTCCATATCAGCATCGCAAGGATGATGGAACCAATCAATAATTTTTTAACAAATGATTTTGGAGCACTATGTAATGCAATTAAGACATCTTGATTCGTAGAGTTGATAGAGGCTGCTTTACGTCCCATTATCCCAACCTCCTTCGTAAGAATCTAGACAGATTTTCAATTAAGACTACCGTGATGAAAATAAACAGAACGATAGGAATAATCCGATTGTTATTATTAATGATTTTCATAGCGTTGTCAAGATCAAACCCAATACCTCCGGCACCCACGTAACCTAAGATAGCAGCGTAACGGATATTGATTTCAAAAGCATATAGACTCATAGAATAATAACTCGGTAATATTTCAGGTATAATTGCTGAAATAAAACTTCTCAACTTGGAAGCACCAGTGGATTGTATTGCTTGATAAGCTCCAAGATCAATGGTCTCAATTTTTTCAAACAACATCTTCGCAACGATACCAAATGTGAAGACCGCAATCGCAATCGTTCCAGGAAGTGCACCAAGACCGAAAATGAGTTTGAAGAAAACGGCATAAATCAAAATTGGAAGAGATCTGAATATGGATAGGACACCTCTCGTCGCTGTCAATACAAACTTATTCTTCGTTAAGTTATTACTTGCTAGAAAAGCCGCAGGTAACGCCATGACAGAACCTAAAAAACTTCCGAGAAATGACATTTGAATGGTCTCTAAAATAGGATCAACTACCTTAGGCATATAAGACCAGTCTACTGGGAAGAAACGTTTAATGTATGATATCGGTCCATATTGGAAGTTAAAGAATCGTGTTATCAGTACCCATAAAGAAAAATTAGTGACCTGAGCAGCAAAGTAAAATACAACGACAAGTCCTATTAAAATATACGGCATAATCGGTTTCGGGGGAACACTGATGGTTCCATCCGAAAGAACAAGAGGGGATGGTGCAAAGGTTTCTTTGAAGAAGGATTTAACTTTCGTCCAAATCTTTTTCATGACTAATGTTCCATGATGTCGTCATCAGAAAGTTCGCGACCATAGATTCTTTTTAACAGATCATTGTCCACAAGAGAAGCAGGTCCGTCGAAAATGACTTCTCCACTATTGATACCGATAACTCTGCGCGCATATTTTAATGCCATATCAACGTGATGCATGTTGGCAATCACGGTGATATTGAATTCTTTGTTTACTTTTTCAAAGTCTTTCATGACTTGGGTTGCCGTAATTGGATCTAAAGAAGCAACGGGCTCATCAGCTAAAATGATTTTAGGATTTTGAGCCAATGTTCTTGCCAAGGCAACACGTTGCATTTGGCCACCACTTAATTGATCCGCTCTAGAATATGCTTTTTCAAGAATTCCAAGCTTGTTAAGAGCATCTAATGCAATAATTTTATCTTCTTTTGAGTAGAGTCCTAGAAGAGCACGAAACCAAGGAATCTCAGCAACTCTGGCTGCCAAGACATTCCTAATAACGGTTGTTCTTCCAATCAAGTTAAAAGACTGGAATACCATTCCAATTCCTCTTCTGAATTTACGAAGTTCTTTTCCTTTCAAAGTCTCGTCAACGACAGTGTCGTTCACAATCAATGTTCCGGACGTGACATCATGCATTTTATTAACCAGTCTGATTAACGTGGATTTACCAGCACCACTCAAACCTATGACAGCAATGAATTCACCTTGTTCAATCTCGACCGAGACATCTTTCAAGGCTTCGGTTCCGTTCGGATATATTTTTCCTACTTTATCAAATTTAATCATATCGGTCCTCGTCTCTTATAAAAAAAGAAGGCTTGCCGCCATTGGGGCAAGCCTTAATTTCACTTACATTTGTAATTCTAAATTAGTTTCCTGCTAATTCTGATGCTTGTCTTGCTGCATCGTAATCTTCATCAGTAACAATTGTGTAACCTTCATGTGAGTAAACTGCCATGACTTCTAGTCCTGCAGTTGTATCAGCGATGTTAATAAAAGCTTGTTGGATAGCATCGATGATTCCTTGGTCTAAATTAACTTTGCTAACTGAAATCGTATCATTCATGATGTTAGAAGTAACACCGACTACGTCAGTTTCTACCCAAATTGATTCAGTTTGGCCATAAGTTGTTGTCCAGTCGTCAGCATAGTCTCTACGAGCGTCAGCGTAAATTGTTCCAACGTCGCAAGTTCCAGCTGCTAAGCTTGACATTGTGTCGCCATATCCACCAGTGATGGTTACAACGCCTTCAACATCTTCGAAAGTCTTGTCATCGAAATTGTTCATTAACCAGATAGCTGGATAAATGTATCCACTTGAAGAAGTAGCTGAACGAACGCACCAATTCAAATCTTTTACATCATCCCATACTAGAGCTGTACCAGCATTAACTTTGTCAGCCAAAGTTCTTGCTGCTGTGCTTGTTCCGGCAATAATTAAGCCTTTGTAGTAAGCAACTTGATACTCGGAGTCGCCTTCTGTAGCTAAACCATCATTCCAGTCCATTGCATCTTCAGAGTCTTTTGATAATCCGGCTCTTGTTGCAGCTAGAATTACTTCTACTGGGCTGTCAGCAACGTCTTTGTACATAACATAGGTTCCACCAGGTAAGAAAGCGACATCGCCAGTTCCTGCAAGAAGTGCTTCCCCCGCAGCTTCATATGTAGAACTTACTAGAATTTCAACGCCTGCTACTTCATAACCAGCAGCTGCCAATTCATCTTTTAACAATTGTGCTAGTGGAGCAGTGATTGTCAAGATTTCATCAGCGGGTCTCGATGGAACGAAATACACGACTAAAGTGTGTTCAGAATAGTCAACTTTTGTATTACAAGCTGATAAACTGAATACTAAGCCTAAAGCAATGATGAATACTAAAAACTTTTTCATTTTGAATTCTCCTCTTCTTTATTTTTGTTTCATTAACATACTAACACAATTTTATTACATGAAGCAAGATTTTTCAACTACTTATTGGTAAAAAGTTAATATAATTAAGTTTCAGAAAAGAATAAACATTTTAAGATTATATTCATATATGAATTCGATGTTTTTAAATACTCCAATTCTGAATGAATAAAAAATGAAGATTGGTTTAGTAAGAGGGGTAAATATTTTGATAAAAATCATTCAGAACTCTATATTTTATATTATTATGTGATAGACTGGTGATGAAGGTATAATTTTTTTAAGGAGGATCAAATGAAACCACTTTTGTTCAAAAAAGTCATTTTTTTGTCAATGTTCTTAGTCTTATTTTTATTGATTGGCTGTACAGGATTGACATCGACAGAAACAACAGTAACAACATCTACGACTTCAAGTGATACGGTTTCTTCTCAAACTACTTTGACTACAACAACAACTACAACGACAACACAAACGACAACGACCACTACCACCACGGAAGTAGTGGAACAACTTGAAAATCTTGATGCATTGGTCTTATCTCTAGACCGCTTGGAAACCGTTGAAATCAATGTGGATTTCGATAGTATATTCAGTGAAAACAGTCAAGATATATCAAATCTTAGTTTTGTGCCCAAAAGATATTTGCCTGGAATTGGTACTGAATGGATTCTCTCTTCAGGAAATGAAAATGAAACCTATGATCCAGAAGACTATGTCCATCATACGTATTGGCCGGAACCAATGTATCACAAAAATCTCTACATTGAACCCACGCTCGAAGGTGGAATGTATCACATCGATACCTTATTAAACTCCTATAATAATACTGCTCTCAATAACCTTTATCAAGTTTCGGAGGGTGTGTTTTTACAAGCCAATGATGAAGTGGATTGGGCTGTAGACCATATTTCAGTCATGAATACTTGGATTCAAACAAATGACATGGGGAAATTCATGCTTGATTATGATTCGATCAACGACATCGTCAACTTATATCACGTATGGTATCAAGAGGATTGGGGTCTAACCTCTCTCAATAAGATTTCTGTTTATTACAACGAAAACGGGGAAGAAGTCATAGAAAAATGGACCAACGAATATTATAGCAAAGGCGACTATCCTGGAGCGTTTGGCTATTTTAATACGATTGGCTCCAGAGATTTCAATTATTACTGTGTATGGTTAAACGAAGAATTAGAACTTTCGGACCAACATCATTTTAGAGGAATCAATCAAACCGAAAACGGAAACTACGAATATTATGATAATGATTACTCTGTTATCTCAGGAGATTCCGGATGGTATACCATATTAAGATTTACAGATCCGGTTACTGGAAATTTAGTAGGCTATAAACAGATGATGGATACTTACTGTCCAACAGGAGACTCCAATGTCATTACTTGGAGTGAATCTTGGGATGGCTATCATGCAAAAGTATATTTGCCTGCTTTTTCAGGATTGGAAGAGATTCTTGTTCAAGAAGGTGGAATCGTTGCGAGAAATCAAGACAGTCCGGATACACAAGCTTTTTTGATTGGAGAAGGAAAAGAATTGATGCCGAATCAATATGTTTACAATTCAAATGGAACTGATTGGATTACAGGCATCAAGACGGCTGAAGGGTCCTTTTTGTCAACGGATGCCTATTGGAATGATGTGGTGAAGTTGAGTCACGTTGAATTATCGATTGCCTCAGAAGGAGAAAAAGAATACGCTAATTATTATAAGTATTTAGGTACCATGGAGTTAATCGTTGACGCAGATTCACTTGAGGAAGCGGGACAGGTCATTGCCCAATATTTTGCATATGTTGGATTGACCTATAAATACGGTGATTCAGCCGAATTATTCGCTGAATTCAATGAAGTATATGAGAATTTTGACGATATTGCCAGCCAAGTTCAGATTACAAATAAAATCATGAACAATCCTTATATGCCCTATCGTAGTTCTGATCAACACACTCAAACTTTAGGATTCATCTATGAGTATCTCAATATTCGTGAAGGTTTTCTTCAAATGTTGGAAGATATTGATACGATTAATTACGCAGACATGCCTCCGATGGAAGACATCACAAGTGTGAATCTTCTAGATGCTTCAGAATATATCACTGGTGAACTATCCTTTACAAACAATCAAATCGATTCAACAGGATTAGACGTTACCATTCCTCAATCCACTTTATTAAGGACTCAGAATGAATATACAATCTATTATGCTTTTGCAGTTGGGAATAAGCTATTCAATATAGGTTCTGAACTCGCTCAAACTTATTCTGGAACAGCACTTCAGTTTACAAATGGGTCGTTGTTAGACATTCCTGAAGATTTGCCTGATGGAGAATATGCTTTAATGTTGTACTATGCAAAAAACGAGAATCCCGGTACGGTTAGAATCAGCAATACTGTCCTAGCGCCATTTGCACCTGCGGATCCTGTTCAAATAGAAATAGAACATCCTGAAATGGGGTTTCGAACCGTCTTTCAATTGGTATTTCAAGATGGATATGCTTTCATGAATGTCTTCCACGAAGACATCCAACCTCCTTTCGTTACTGTGGAAGGACATACGGGCATCTATTTAGGCGTTATGACCGTCTCAGGACCGATCTATTTGAATGGTCAAATCACCGTTGGTGAATTTTTAAATCATGTCATCAATATCAATGATAACTTTGATGGCCAAATAATTGTTGATTACATGAATTTGTCTCATAACGGAAATCCATTGACTTCAGATTCTGATTTGATGGAAAGCGGAACTTATGTTCTTACCGTGGAAGACTCCTCAGGAAATATCAGTGAAATTACATTTGATAATGTGATTGTACAGTTTCAAGTTGATTTTATTCTTCCAGACAGTACAATTCTCACCCAATTTGTCAATATGGGTGAAGATGCCCTTCCACCAGATGTCGCAGTTGATTATGGATATCACTTGGTTGGATGGGTTGAAGACTACACTTCTGTGCTAAATCATCTTGAAGTGCACGCCATCATTTCAGCAAATTTACATACGATTACCTACATGGTTGACGATGTTATTTACCAGGTCGTTGAAAGTGTTTCATTTGGATCTAGTATCGTTTTGATTGATGATCCAGTGAGCGAAGGTTATGTATTCAGTGGGTGGAGTAGTGCCCCTGAAACAATGCCAGATGAAGACATCGTGATTACCGGTACTTTTACACCCATCGGATAAGTGAAGAGAAAGAGGCTTCGATAGCCTCTTTTTTTTCACAATCAATCTTCTTGAAATCATCACAAAATCATACTATAATAGATTGTTATTGAAAGGGGACACATCATGGAACGCAAACCGATTCTTGAAACCATGTGGAATTACATCAAAAAATTTCCCGTTACTTCCGTCATCATTATTCTAAATTTAGCGATGTTATTATTGACGATTTTTTCAGGTGGCTTCACAAATGAAAATCTTTACTCTTTGGGAGCACTTGTACCTGCAGCCTATACAGCATCACCTGAATTCTATAGGATTCTCACCGGAATGTTTCTTCATGGTAGCATATTTCACTTTCTAAGCAATATGTTCGTTCTTTATGTCTTAGGAACGGCTCTCGAGAAATCTCTGGGTCCGCTTCGTTTCTTTGCTTTATACATGCTGTCCGGAATTGGTTCCGGGATAGCGGTCATGTTTTTATCGAGTAGTCTAACGATTGGCGCGAGTGGAGCCATCTGGGGAGTGATAGGAAGTTTGCTAGTGATTACCTTTGTTCGCCCTTATTGGTTTACCCCTCGTAGTGTTCAGTCTATCAGATCGTTGATGGTACTGAATTTAGTCATTACTTTCTTGATTCCGAATGTCAGCATTGCAGGACATATCGGAGGACTGGTTTCCGGAGGCCTATTGATTCTTTTGTTATTACCTAAGAAACCTTATTTTTTAAGAAATGTGAGAGAGTTTTATAATGGGCATGAAGTGGTAGGAGACGGAGACGCCAATATCGTTTCATAATATAGATTGAAAAGAAGGACAACGAGTTTGTCCTTTTATTTTGTGATGTTTTTTTCAAACCAATGAGTCTTATTTGATTCAATTACTATCAATTGTATTGATAATTTGATAAAATAGAATCATGGTTTATGAGAGAGTGGTGAGTGACATGAAGTTCAAAGAGAAAACGAAATATTCCGTTTTATCACCAACAAGCATGGGTGTCAGGTTGACTCCTTATGATCGGCAACCCATTCATCTAAGTAATCATTTCGGATTTCAAGCTACGAGTGCGGAGACAAACGTATTATCGCCGGTCGCCTCCCTTGGCCTCCCTGTCAAAATCATTACTCGGTTTGTCAAAGACAGTCCTATTGCATTTTACATAAAAAGCGACCTTAGAAAACGAAACATCGACTTCGAAGGGACAGAAATAGAACAAGCTGGGCCATGGGGTTATCGACATCAATTCAACATTGCAGATTCTGGATATGGAGTACGAGCTCCTGAAGTGTTCAATGATCGTGCTGGAGAAGTTGGCAGAACGATCAGCATTGACGATTTTGATTTAGATAAGATTTTCGTTCAAGAAGGGGTAAAAATACTTCACTTATCAGGCTTGATTGTTTCGCTGTCCGAACAAACGGCACAATTATGTTTGGCACTCGTTAAAAAAGCGAAAGAGACAGGAACGAAAGTATCATTTGATTTGAATTATCGTCCTTCCTTCTGGAAAGACAGAGAAAAAGAACTCTTTCCTGTATTTCAAAAAATAGCTTCTTTGACCGATATTTTAATCGGAAACGAAGAAGAGTATCAACTTGCGCTTGGGTTACCTGGCCCTGAAATTGGAAATGAATTAATTCATAGCCAAATCGATCGATATCAACATATGATTAATGAATTAAAGACTCATTACCCGAATGTCGAAATTATAGCAACCACATTACGAGACGTCATAGATTCTAACAGACATTTATTCGGAGCGATGGTGAATCATCATAACGAATGGGTTGTCATCGAACAAAAACCAATCGATGTCCTTGACAGAATCGGTGGTGGAGACGGATTCGTAGGTGGATTCCTATACGGATTATTGAAAGGGTGGAGCGTCAGTGATGCGACCAAGTTTGGCTGGGCGAACGGAGCTTATGCCGTCACGCTGCTAGATGACTTCACTACACCTCAAAATGAAGAAGTTTTATGGAATATATGGAATGGAAATTCAAGAGTCAATCGATAAATTATTTGAGGAGAAACGAATGATGAAAAAATCAGATATCGGAATGATTGGATTAGCGGTCATGGGCGAAAATTTGGCCCTGAACTTCGAATCCAAAGGATTTATAGTTTCCGCTTTTGACATTAGAAGCGACGCGGTACAGAAATTTGAAAAAGGAAGAGCGTTGGGGAAGAACATTCAATGCTTTACTTCACTTGAAGAATTCATCTCTTCACTTTCAAAACCCAGAAAAGTAATGATGATGATTCGTGCAGGCAATCCTGTTGATCAAGTTATTGACCAATTGATCCCGCTTCTTGAAAAAGGCGACATCATCATCGACGGTGGAAACTCCCATTACCCAGACACTTTAAGAAGAGTGGAAAAAGTAGAGAACGAGGGGCTTCTTTTCATTGGGACCGGCGTATCTGGAGGAGAAGAAGGTGCATTAAATGGACCTTCCATTATGCCTGGAGGTTCTAAGAAAGCGTGGCCACTTGTAAAACCTTTGTTGCAATCGATCTCTGCGAAAGTAGATGGCGAGGCCTGTTGCGACTGGGTAGGAGAAGGCGGTGCGGGTCATTTTGTTAAAATGGTCCACAATGGGATTGAATATGGCGATATTCAATTAATTTCAGAGTCTTATCAGTTGCTCAGAGATTTGCTACTATTGAAACCTAAACAACTTCACCAGGTATATTCCGATTGGAATCAAACCGAACTTAATAGTTATTTGATTGAGATTACCGCACAGATTTTTTCAGTCGTGGATTCAGACAATCATCCTTTAATTGACAAAATCTTAGATACGGCAGGACAAAAAGGAACTGGGAAATGGACGGCTTCAACGGCACTCGATGAAGGTGTTCCTTTGACTTTGATTGCAGAGTCTGTTTTTGCAAGATTTCTCTCTTCGATGAAAGAAGAAAGAGTGAATGCTTCTAAAGAATTCAATAAAAAAATACTTCCTTTCGAAGGAAATGCTCAAAGCTTTATATCGGATGTTCAAAAAGCCTTGTTCGTTTCAAAAATCATCTCTTATGCACAAGGATATGAGTTGATGAGGTCTGCCGCGAATCATTATCAGTGGAATCTCAATTTTGGAGGAATTGCGTTGATGTGGAGAGGCGGATGCATTATTCGCTCGTCCTTTCTATCAAAGATTAAAGAGGCATACGATCATAACCCGAATCTTTCAAACCTACTGCTCGATCCCTACTTCAAAGAGAAGATTTTATCTCAGATATCCAGTCTTAGAAAAGTGGTCTCGGCTGGAGTAATCAGCGGAATTCCTTTACCTTCCATGTCTGCTGCATTAGCATATTTTGATGGGTATACCACAGAAAAATTACCTGCAAATCTACTCCAAGCACAGCGAGATTTCTTTGGCGCTCATACGTATGAACGCATTGATCAACCTAGAGGTATTTTCTTTCATACCAACTGGACCGGAATGGGTGGAGATACTTCTTCCACAACTTATAATGGGTAAATACGAACCTTTTAATTAAAAAAAAAAATTATTTTCCTCTATCCTCTTTCAATCTCAACCATAAGTGGTTATAATGAAGTTGTATTCCCCGTATATATGATTTTAGTGTTCTGCTAATTTGTAAAGTATTGGGATTTTTGGTACAGTATCTTTTGAAACAAGAAGTATATGAAAGAATTTGGAAATTTTATTAGATTTAGCAATTTGCCATGTTTCAGTCAGTGATAGCTTGTGTTTTTATATATGGGGAATACCTTTTGTAGATTAGCCCACTCGATTGAGTGGGTTTTTATTTGGAAATTGTAAGATGATATCTTTATTACTCAAGTCATTGAACATCCGAACGATTTCCGATATAATGATTTAGGGTGATGTCATTGAAAAAGAAAAATATATGGTTATTAGTGAACTCCTTGATTGTAACAGCCTATATTATTTTTGCTGTTCAAATTAATGTCAAACTGATGGAAAGTTATGAAGCTGACTTAATTATTGCGGTTGTAATCTTCATACCTCTGTTGGTGGTCCATGTCGGAATCCTTGTTCTTGGAGGATTGTTTCAATGGATTGGATTCTTTAAAGCATCAAAGGGATTGATTATCTTTTCGAGCATCGTCATGTTTGTTGGGTCGCTTATCCTATACTGGTCCTTGTTTTGGATGATTCCGTTCCTGATTTCAAATCTACTTTCAGTTTTCATCAAGCCTAAAGCGGAAAAAGAGCAAATGCTCTAAAATCGACTTATGGAATAAAAAAAACCGAAATCTATTTTCGGTTTTTTTAAATCATCAATGAATATTTAATTCAAGTTAAATGAATGGACTCTTATTTACAAAGTGGTTTAGAGTATTCAACGCCCTTTAAATCAACAGAAATCGACTTCATTATAACGTCAACCAATGGTTTGTCTCCTGTATTCGTTTCAACAGAAGCGATTTGATCGAGTGTATCAAAACCATCGATCATCATTCCAAAAGAAGCATATAAACCGTTCAAATGAGGACTATCCTTATGGACGATAAAAAATTGAGAAGTGGCTGAATTTGGATCGCTGGTTCTAGCCATTGATATCACGCCTCTTTGATGTTCAAGATTATTAGGATATCCGTTCTTTTTGAATTCGCCAACAACCTTGCAAGTGGATCCGTTACCGGCTCCGCCTTGAATCATGAATCCTTCAATAACTCTGTGAAAAATCGATCCATTATAATAGTTTTTTTGAACCAATGCAATATAATTTTTAACTGTGTTCGGAGCTACTTCTGGATAAAGTTCAATGATCATTGGATTGTAGTTTTCAAACTCGATGGTAACGATGGGGTTTGGATTAATCATAGTAAAATTCCTTTCGCGTAAATAATTACTTTTTTTACAGAGGGATTATATCACAATTCATTCTTTTTGAAAAGAGAGATTTTGAGCCAGACTCAAGAATATTGTTAAATGATTTTAGAATGAACAAATCGCAGATTATGGTATACTATTCTTTGTAAGTATTGAGAAGGAGTTGATTTTCTATGTGGGATGTGGCTTCCATCATCGCAGCGGTTTTGACAACAGTATCATTTGTTCCCCAAGCCTTGAAAGCAGTACAAGGAAACACAAAGAGCGTTTCCTTATGGATGTTTATCATTTTTGCAATTGGTGTCGTATGTTGGTCAATCTACGCTATTTCAAACGGATTGATTGCTTTGGCGTTTTCAAATTCAATCGCCACGGTTCTTGCGGGAATCATCCTCACGTTTAAGATCAAAAATATTCGAAAGGGGATTGATGTGTGATGATTTGGCTTAGTTATGTGGCGGCTTTCCTGACAACTTTCTCTTTTCTCCCTCAAGCAATCAAAACAATTAAGACGAGAGACACGATAGATTTGAGTCTATTGACCTACTGTATGTTTGTTATAGGTACATTCACATGGACGTTATATGGGCTTGCAATTCATGAAACCGCATTGTTCCTTGCAAATATTGTGACGACGTTGCTTGCAGGTGTTATACTTTCTTTTAAAGTAATGGATACGATTAAGGAAAACAAGAAAAAAAGCCATCGATGATGGCTTTTTCTAATACTTGTTTTGGACGACTCTTAAGAATGCAGAGCCTAAACTGTCTAGTTTGACAAGATAATGCTGATCTTCGCAGACAAATCCGAAATCTCTGCGAAGCGTCAGTGTGGGATTCGATACTTCAGAGAGTTCAAGAACCTTTTCATGAGCACCTGTGAAGATGAATTTTCCATTCTCGTATTTCAATCCGATTTGCCCGACTTCTATTTGTTCTAACGTATCGAAATTAAGAAAATATAACATTCCCGTGCTCTCAATGGTGGTATTTCTAAGTTTGTCAGAAAAGTTTCGTTGATAATGATTCCAATCGACTAAGTTATCGTATACGAAATCGTGAATGAAACCATATTTGTCGATAGACCCTTCTTTCTTGCATTCTTTACAATGGAAAGTATTTTCGTGTGAAACGATTGAATTGATTGCCTGACAGTGCGGACAGACATAAACAGCATTTTCAATTCCTTCAGCTAATTTTTTTCCTTTATGAGGAATCATTGCAATTCGTTGATGCTCGTAAGCATTTTGATACAACTCTTTTTTTACGATATCATTGATTTCATCGAGTGTCAAATCTTGAAGTTGTTCCTTGGATATCGCTTTTTTGTAATGAAGTTCCATATAATGTCTGGATCTCTTTCCTGTTCCCCATCTTGGTCTGGAAAGGAACCCACCACGAATATTACATGTAATGACATCCAATTTAAGCTTTTTAATCAGTTTCATCGTTGATTCTTCGATGTAGCCCGTTTCACCATAAAAGGTGGTATCACCTTCTGGAAATATTAAAATCGGGTACCCACGTTTTACTGCAGAAAAAATGCTCATGATGGCGGCAGTATCGCTTCTACCTTTTGATTTTGATATGACATGCGCAACTTGACTAACAAGAAACTTCGTAGGTTGTTTGGTAAAGAGGGTTTGAGAAGCAATGATAAAAGGGACTTTCCAAATTCTTAAAGGAACATGAACAACATCAAACATGTAAGTGTGATTCGCAAGCAGGACATACGGTTCTTTTCTACAAAATGAGAACTCAGGATCGCGGATGACCTTTCTTTTGGCATCAAACCACATCCAGATGAAGACAAGAGGCCTTAACAAAGTCATGAGGAAGTCTTGTTGAATATCGAGTCTTGTTTTCTTCATAAATATCACCGGGCCTTTTCTATTGATACATTATTATAACATTCTTCATGAAACGAGACAATAGAACAGGTTGAAAAGTCGGGATGGAAAAACATGAAACATCTTGAAATAGGGAGGTAGAATTGTTATGATATCTGTATTTGGGAGAATGAAAGATGAAAAAATGCACAAATTGTAGTGAGTGGATCAAAGAAGAAGACAAGTATTGTTTCCATTGTGGGGTCAAAGTTGAACAGACTTTAAAACCGGAAGGGATCAATCGTAAAAAAAATGATATTCATCCGTATGAGGTCGTTACAGTTCTTTTTTTGATTCTTTCGTTTCCAATCGGACTGCTAATCATGTGGATTTTTCGACCTTTTTCGAGAAACACTCGGTGGATTATTTCTGTTATTCTCATAGGAATCTCTCTTTTAGGATTACTATTAATCATTTTATGGACAAGTTCTCCAGGATATTTGTATTAATTCGGTTATATCTTTGAATTTTAATGAAATGGATGAAACAAAAAAGTTCTGAATTTCAGTAAAAAAGAGTTGAAAAATAAGCTCACTTCATATACAATATATATTGCTAAAGAAAACGCAGGTGTAGTTTAATGGTAAAACGTCTGCTTGCCATGCAGATAATGGGGGTTCGATTCCCCTCGCTTGCTCCATTGATCATTAAATGAGGAATTTCGGTTGAAATTCCTTTTTTTATTCGTTTTTTTCTAACAAGAAAAGTTTTAATTCATCAGTAAATCCAAGGCGGACTCAAAACAGTTAATGGAGAGCCATGCGAGTAGTAAGGCGTTTTCATAATCGAATATCGATGGATAATGATGTGATAAGGTATAATGGAATTGGAGGAATACACGTATGAAATTACTAATTTCTTTATTACCGATTATATTACCATTCATCCTGTTGGTCCTATTGCGCATGCCTGCAAAAAAAGGGATGACTATCACTTTTGTTATAGTGTTATTTTCTGCTTTTTTCTTTTGGGACATGGAATGGAATGTTTTAGCTGCATCGATTCTACAAGGATTCCATAAATCGCTTGGGATATTGCTTATACTATTCGGCGCAATTTTCATGATGAACACGCTTAAGAAAAGCGGGGCAGTCAATCGAATCAACAAGGGGTTTAACCGTCTTACAAAAGATATGCGACTTCAGGCGATTCTCATTGCTTATTTATTTGGAGCCCTCATCGAAGGTGTATCGGGATTTGGAACACCTGCCGTCGTTGTTGCACCTTTGCTTGTTGCACTTGGGTTCAGTCCGATTGGAGCTGCAGTATTGTCTTTGATTTCTGACAGTGTCCCCGTCTCTTTTGGTGCCGTAGGAACTCCGATTCAGGTTGGACTTGGTAACATTTCAACAAGTTCTGCATTTTTAAATGAAGTGGCCATTTATATCACTAGCATGGAATTTCTAGCAGGTGTATTCATGCCTACCATCGTGGTTTATGTGCTTATTCGTTTCTTTGGAAAAGGAAACACCAAAAAAGACTATTTGGAAATTCTGCCTTGGACGTTGTCGATTGGTCTTTTCTATTCATTGATGTCTTACTTGACAGCACTGACTTTAGGATATGAGTTTGTGTCGATTTTAGGTCCAGTCATCACCTTGGTTATTGCGACTATTTCTATAAAATTCCATATCTTAACACCTAAAAACATCTGGATGAAAGCAAAAGAAGAAAGAGAAGAAATTCAAGATAACGATATGCCTTTGATTAAAGCTTGGGCACCCTATGGGGTCGTCATACTGCTTTTGGTTCTTTCAAGAACAATAGAACCACTCAAGCAATTCTTTTTAACGTTTATCGATTTGTCATATCGTAACATCCTTGGAATCGATGCGATTGACAGTACCCTTCAGTTGCTATATTCTCCTGGCTTTATTCTAATACTGTCCGCGCTTGTGGCAATGCTTATCCATAAGAGTAAGGCATCGACCATTTGGGCTTCGACCAAATCAAGTCTGAGTACCGTTAAAGGAGCGGCATTAGCCTTGATACCTACTTTGGCGATGGTCCAAATCTTTTCAAACTCCGGTTTAAATCTATCGGAGCTATCTAGCATGCCAATCTATCTTGCCTCATTTCTTGGGGAAAGGCTTCATGGAATCTGGATATTACTAGCACCTTATGTCGGTGAATTAGGCTCCTTTATTACTGGAAGTGCAACAGTGAGCACATTGACTTTCAGTCCCATTCAATATCAGATTGCTTTAGATTATCAACTTAATCCTGGATTAATCCTTGGACTTCAAGTCATGGGGGGCGCTGCAGGAAACATGATTTGCGTACATAACGTTGTGAGTGTCTCGACTGTTGTTAACCTGGAAGGCAAAGAGGGCATGATTATCAAGAAAACGGTAGGTCCTGCACTTCTGTATGGCCTACTTGCGGGTTTATCAGCTTTGATATTATTTTCATAACTTGAAAAGACGATTAAATTCGTCTTTTTTATTTTGTAAGAATCTTGTAGAATTTAAATAAAATGATTGCGTATAAGTACTCTGCGTGATATAGTAATTTCAATTATTTGAAGATTAGTCGGAGGAAAGAAAATGAAAGTAGAAGCATTGAATCATTTTGTCCTAGGAAATAAAGTCGCAAAACTTCCCATTGTCCAAGGTGGAATGGGAATAGGAATATCCATGTCTGGTTTAGCCTCTGCGGTCGCAAACGAAGGAGGAATTGGAGTGATTTCTGCTGCTGGGGTTGGATTGTTTGACCACCAAAACAAACAAGACAAGGATAGATATGTCATCGCTCTCAAGGCGGAAATTAGAAAGACAAGGCAATTGACGAATGGAATCATCGGCGTCAATATTTTGGTAGCTTTGAGTAATTTCCATGAACTTGCGAAAGCCGCAATCGAAGAAGGTATTGACATTATTTTTGCTGGCGCAGGTCTACCTCTTGATCTTCCTAGTTTACTCGACCAAGACTCTTCAACGAAACTAATCCCGATTATTTCTTCTGGAAGGGCAGCCAAACTGATCATTCAAAAATGGGTGAGTAAATATGGCTACATCCCGGATGGCTTTGTTCTGGAAGGGCCAAAAGCAGGAGGACATCTCGGATTCAAGAAAGACCAAATCGATGATGAAGAATATGATTTAGAGAAACTCTTACCTCAAGTATTAGAGGCCGTCAAACCATTTGAAGAAATGTATTCAAAAAAGATTCCGATCATCGTCGGTGGAGGAATTTATACTGGGGAAGACATTTACTATTTCATGAGTCATGGTGCCTCTGCGGTTCAAATGGCAACAAGATTTGTGACCACAGAGGAATGTGATGCATCACTGGAATTTAAACAAGCTTATATAAACGCTGAAAGAGAAGATATCGTCATCATCGACAGTCCTGTCGGACTTCCTGGAAGGGCGGTAAAGAATCCATTTTTGGAAGAAGTCTATAACGGATTGCGACATCCTTTTTCTTGCCCCTTTAACTGTATCTCCACCTGCAAGAAAGAACAAGCTCCTTACTGCATCTCCCTTGCTTTATATAATGCAAAAAAAGGGAAGATGAACAATGGTTTTGCCTTTGCAGGAACAAATGCTTACTTGGCAAAAGCGATCGTCTCAGTCAAGGATTTAATATCTTCATTAAAACAAGAATATCTCGATGCTTTCAGGAAAAAACTGTCACCAACTCTGTAAAAAAGAGAAATAAAAGACTTTAGTCAGGATGCGCTATCCTGACTTTTTTCATTAATACAAGCAAAAGAATGAGTGATTCAACTCCTGCGATATGATATAATGAAAGTATCTTATCCGACTTGCTTACGAAGGAGATTCTATGGAACAAACAGTCTATACCTTGACCACCAAACGAGTGAACCAATCTGTCATAGGATTGATGGGTGGGTATCGCTTTTCGATTACCACGATGAAAATCGGGTTTGTATTTTATGACAGCGTCTCTTTTACCTTTGAACATTCTGTAGATAAAACAATCACTTCGGAAATCAAGAAGAGATTGAAACTGGCTCCTCTTCAATCCACATTCCTTCACAAATCTGACCAACTCACCTTTCTTTTCCCTACCCATCATAAGAATAAAGCGACTTCAGAACGAACCTATTGGGAAAATACACTCAAAGATTTAATCGCTTTCTTTGATGAATTTCACATTCATCAAGAAGAACGATGTGTTATTTGCAGGCTTGAAACGAATGAAACTACAGAAGAAAAGTTATGGGGCAATGCTGTTGTCAATGTTCATCCAACCTGTTCGAATAAACATAAGGATTTAGTACATAAAGAATTTGATCAAGACAGCGTTAAGATTGCACGAATGCCTTTTTCCATTGTATTGACCTTAATTGGTTCAATCATTGGCTTGTTACCACTCGTAGTACTGTTATTTGCCGCAAACTGGTATTTCCCACCATTATTCTCGCTTGTCCCTTTCACTGGTTTTGTTGGATATTTACTTGGAGGTGCACCAAAACGGAGATACACCATTTGGGTGGTTGTAGCCATGTCTTTAACCGTAGTACTAATGATGGTATTATACAAATGGCATCTAGAATGTATTGCTGCTGGGACGACGCTTTCAATCTTACTGAGTTACGGAGCGGGTGTTGCTGTTGTATTGCAAGACGTTTTATTCGGCTTCTTGTTTACTGCTGTTGGGATCATCTTGTTCTGGAGATTTTTGTTAAAGAAGACCGATGCTGGAATCAATGAAATTCAAGAGATTTAGATTTTTGTTGAAAGAGGTGGTTCTATGAAATATGCTATTGAAAAACAACTTAGAATTCTACGATGGATGAAAATGCCTAAAAGCCTATTTCGAATTTGGATTTCAAATCAAGTTCTCAAATTGCTTTACAAATTTCAAAAACCACATAGAGGCGTCATTCAAAACAGAATTTTCATTCGATCAAGGGATGGATATTTGATTAAAGTAAATCGTTTTGTCGCAAAAGAAAAAACCTCTGACTTAACGTTAATCCATTTTCATGGAGGGGGATTTATGATGAATGCTACTCATTCACACAAGAAAATTCTTTCTTCGCTTGTTAGTGAATTAGGTGGCCAAGCCTTCATGATTCACTATCGCCTCGCACCAAAATATGCTTTCCCAACTCCAATGTATGATGTTATTGATGTATATAACAACTTGATCGATAATCATTCTCTTTACGAAATCACACTATCAAACTTCGGATTTTGTGGAGACAGTGCAGGTGGAAATCTAGCAGCGGCATTATCTTTATATTGTGCAGATCATGATTTGAAATTGCCAAAATTTCAAATGCTATTCTATCCTGCCTTAGATAAGGGAAATAATACAGAATCCAGGAAAAAATTTAAAGATACGCCGATGATTTATTCTTCTTTGTTTGATTTTATAGGAAAACACTATTATAGAAACGGATTGTTTGGTCTAGAAATTTATGCCTTCCCCGTCATTCATCCCTTAGACAAAGTACAACCTCCAACCTATATAGAAGTATGCGAATTTGATCCTTTGCATGATGAAGGAATCGTTTATGCCAATCGATTGACCGCAAAAGGCGTTTTCGTAGTTTTGAATGATGTAGCAGGTGCAGTACACGGTTACGATGTTGTCATGCATTCCAGAATCGTCAAAGAAAATATGAAGAAGCGAATGATGTTCATTCACGAACAGACAAAGCAAAAAAAATAGTCTCCGAGGAGACTGTTTTTTATTTAAGTTGCTTTTTTCGGTACTGAACGGGTGTAATCCCATAGACTTTCTTGAATACTTCAGTGAAGTAACTTTGAGAACAAAACGATAGAGAAGAAGAAATATCTGACATCGACATTTTGGTGAATTTTACGAGTTTTTCAGCTTCTTCCATCTTCTTTTCCTGAATGTAGGTTTGAAGAGAATTACCAACCTCTTTTGAAAACAATTGAGATAAATATGGTCTTGAAAGTCCTACGGATTGACTGACGGTTTCCAACGAAAGCGGAAAATGGATGTGTCGATCAATATAAGACATTGCTTTTTTTATGGATTTGGAGTAATGATATTTGCTTTGCGAATCATGGACTTGAATGACAAAACCTCTTGTCATTTTTTTAAAGGTTGCGATGAAATCACTCGTTTTCTCAAAGGATTCAGCCAATGTGATGAAAGTGTTGCCCAAAGAAGAAGCATCAGAGAAATCTAGTCCACCATCTACGGCAGCCAGACCGAACATTGTCGAAATAGATATCAAGGTATATAATTTTATTTTTGTTGATTCTTCTGAAAAACGATAGAACAAGACTTGTTTTTTAAAAAGCTCATCCAGTTTCTTTAAATCACCTGTTCTGATCACATTCAAATATAACTCGATGTCCTTATGAATGTGATCATTGCTATTCATATTTGGAGCATCCATGTGTGGTTGTTCAGAAAATTCATCTCCATCAATGAATTCTCGGAAATCAAGTCGATCAAGTTGAATTTTGTCAGCGGAACAAAATACATCATTCAGTTCAAAAAACAACAAGCTTAATGCGTTTGAAAACTCACCGATTGGCATCAAGGGAATCAGATGAATGAAGTTCTTTACGGTTTCTGTATCATACAAATGATTGAAAGAAAGATAGCCATAATTATCCTTTGAAAGTGGTCGTGCGGTCAAAACCGGACCAACGATTGCGATATATTCTTGATTACCACTCATATGTAAAAACGCACCATAACATTCTAATGAATTGTAAGTTATGAGTTTGATGGTATCAGTAGAAAGGTTGGAATTGATGATTTTGTCATATATAGCAAGCTTGTCGACGGATTGAAGGTCGTAAGTGCAGTGTGCGATTTTTCCGCTACGAATCAAAGTCACTGATATGTTTGAAAACTTGTAAAATAATTCCATTTTTTTAATGGTTTGTTCACTTATCATGTTATCACCGGCACAATTATATCATAAGTGAATATGAATGGATACCAGTTAGCATAAAAGACTATGAAAAGAACATTAAATTATAACAAATGAAAGAATTCGATGAAAAATTTTCATAAAAAAAACTGCTCTTTGATTTACATAATATGTTATAATGTCTACTGGGTGTAAGCGTTTTTATTCCATAGGAAAAAGGAGCAACGAAGAAATGACTTATTTAAACGAAACAACCGAGTTTTTGGAGACCATGGCAGTTGTAAAAGACAAGCCAGAGCGTGGATTTTCATGGGTTAAGAAACAAATATCTACAAGATTGGAACCAAATGAAGTATTAATCAAAGTTTTAACTGCATCTTTTTGTGGCACGGATTATCATATTTACTCATGGGATGAGTGGAGCCAAAAAAGACTAAAATTGCCTTTGACCGTTGGACATGAATTCAGCGGTGAAATTATAAAAATTGGAAAGGAAGTAACAAGAGTTAAATTAGGTGACGTTGTCAGTGCCGAGACTCATATCATCTGTGGTACTTGTGAGTTTTGTTTGCGCGGAGAAGGACACATCTGTAAAAACACTAAAATCATTGGGGTTGATACAGACGGATGCTTTGCTAGTTATGTCAAAATTCCAGAAGCGAATTGCTTTGTGAATGATAAAAGTATGAATATGCATCACCTTTCAGTTCAAGAACCATTAGGGAATGCGGTTCATACGATGACCCATTTTGACATCTACGACAAGACCGTTGCAGTATTAGGTTGTGGACCCATTGGAATAATGGGCGTTGACGTTGCGAAAGCAATGGGAGCGAACTTAGTCATTGCCATCGAAGTGAACGATTATAGAAGAAACCTAGCATCGGAGATTGGTGCTGATTACACCATCAATCCATTAACCGAAGACGTTATCGCAAGGGTACTTGAATTAACGAACGGGGCAGGTGTTGACGTTATTGGCGAGTTTTCAGGAAATAAAACCGCAATTGAACAATGTTTTAAATACTTAAAACCGGGTGGCGGACTTTCGATGCTTGGAATTCCTTCAAAAACGATTGAAATCGATTTTGGAATGGATGTCGTCTTTAAAGGAATCAACATTTATGGCGTTGTTGGAAGAAGAATTTATGGGACTTGGGTCAAAGTAAAAGAATTGATTCATTCAGGAAAACTACATTTGGATAAAATCATTACACACGAATTTCCGCTTTCTGAAATTAACACAGCAGCAGAAATCATGGGCGAACGGAATTGCGGGAAAATCATCTTAATTCCGGAGGAGATTGATCATGTCTAAACTAGATACCTTTCATTTACAAGTCGAAGAATTAAAAAAAGCAGGAGTCTACCGAAAACTCCCAGTCCTATATAATGCATGCTCAAACGTCATTGATTTAAACCACAAAGAAGTCATCAACATGTCTTCAAACAATTACTTAGGACTTGCCAATCATCCAAGAGTCACCGAAGCTGCAATCAAGGCAATTGAAAAGTACGGCGTTGGGGCAGGCAGTGTCAGAACCATCGTAGGGAACTCAGACCTTCTAGAGTCTTTAGAAGAATTACTAGCGGAGTTCAAACAAGAAGAAGCGGTCACTTGTTTCCAATCAGGTCTGAACTGCAACATCGGTGTCATTCAAGCCATTACTCAAAAAGGAGATTTGATTGTCAGCGACAGTTTGAATCATGCCTCCATCATTGATGGGACAAGACTGTCGAAGGCAGACAGAACCGTTTTCAAACATTCCGATATGGAAGATTTGGAAAAAGTACTGAAAGAAAAAAGAAAAGACTATCAAAACGTATTGATTATCACCGACGGTGTATTTTCAATGGATGGCGACTTGGCCAATCTTCCAGAAATCGTCAAGTTAGCTAAAAAATACGATTGTTTGACCTATGTGGATGACGCTCACGGAAGCGGAGTTTTAGGTCATTCAGGTAGGGGTACGGTGGATCACTACGGCCTTCACGGAGAAATCGACTTCATCATTGGGACATTAAGCAAGGCCATTGGAGTCATCGGCGGATATGTCGCAAGTAAAAAAATAGTCAAAGAATGGTTGCTCCACCGAGCAAGACCTTTGTTGTTTTCCACAGCTCTTCCACCTAGCGCCATCGCCGCAACGATTGAGAGTGTTAAAATGTTGATGGAAAGCGAAGAATACACGAAGAAACTATGGGCGAATGCGACTTATTTCAAACATGAAATGAAAGAACTTGGTTTTAACATCGGGCATTCCCAAACGCCAATCACTCCGGTCATGGTCGGAGATGAAGCCTTGACAATGCAATTCTCAAAAGCTTTACTTGCGGAAGGGGTATTTGTCTCTGGTATCGTATTTCCGACCGTCCCACAGGGAACCGGAAGATTGAGAGTCATGATTAGTGCCTCTCACACGAAAGAAAACCTCGACAAGGCGATTCTTGCATTCAAAAAAGTTGGCAAAGATCTAAAAATCATATAATATAAATTTCCCGTCTTGATTGAGATGGGAATTTTTTTAATTTTTTTTAAGAGAACTACTATATTTTTACAATTTTGATATAATACATTTATAAAGCTACTAAAAGGAGGATTAATCTATGGTATTGTATGAAAAATTCGCATCTTACTACGATGATATCTTTCCTTTGAAGAAAGAGACACTGTCATTTCTTGCAGACCATTTCGAAAAAGGGAAGACGCTTGATTTAGGTTGCGCCACGGGGGAATATTCGCTCGGACTTTCAAGAATGGGGTATGAAACACTTGGAATCGATATCGATCCCAACATGATTTCCATTGCTTTGGAGAAAGTCAAAAGACTCTCACTTCTTTCAAGATTTTTAAAAGGCAATTTTAAAGATGTTGTATATAAAAATCAATTTGAAAATGTCTTTTGCATTGGCAATACACTTGTTCATCTAGATTCAATTGAAGAGATGAAAAATTCTTTAAAACACGTTTATGAATCTTTGAAAGCAAATGGAACGTTGATTATCGGAATTGTAAATTATGACCGAATTCTAGACCAGGAAATCAAATCATTGCCTACGATTACAAACAATGGTGTCACCTTCGAAAGAAAATATGAGTTTGAGGGAGATAAAATCAATTTTGTGACCGTACTTAAAACCAAAGATTTTGCTGAAGACGAAAGAACAATCTTAACTCCAATCCGTTATGAGGAACTCCTGAATCTATTAAAACAAGTAGGATTCAAAAAGATCCAAGCAAAAGACGGGTATTCAGACAAACCGTTCTCAGTTAAAAAAAGCTTTCATTTGGTGATTGTCGCAAATAAATAAAGACAAGCTGAACACTTGTCTTTTTCATAGTAAAGGAAAGATAAAATGGATAAAATCAAAAAATGGAGAAAAGGATATTTAGTACTCTTATTAATAGGTAATCTCATTGGCGTATGTCTGTATCTATTCGATGAAGGACCCATCATTGAATCTCTCAGTTACTTTACCATCATCAGCAACATCTTGGTCTTTTTCTTTTTTACGTATGTGTTATTTAAGAAAGGCGAACTCAATCAAAAAGAAAGAAGTATGAAGGCGGCTGTAACGATTTCTATCATGGTTACTTTTATTGTATTTCAAACATTATTGGCTCCAACCATTCAAGGGGAGCTGTCTTTTTGGGATAGCTTCCTATGTCATACCTATACGCCGCTTTTAGTTCTTCTTGATTATTTCCTCTTCGATAAAAAAGGAATGCTAAAGTATCGAGACATTCCATATTGGCTTTCCATCCCGCTGGGGTATTTTGTATATGCCAATCTGTATGCTCTTCTTGGCGGAACCTTCACCTATGACGAGACTACAACAAGATATCCTTATTTCTTCATCAACCCGGATTTGATCGGATGGGCAATGGTATTGGTATTTGTCCTAATCCTTTCACTGTTTGTGGTGGGACTTTCTTTCTTGTTTGTTTTTGTAGATCACAAAATTGTCCAAGAGAAAAAAGTGATTGAAAAAGAAACATAAAAAATGAAAACCGATTCTCAGATGGGAATCGGTTTTTTTTCTATTTATGAAGCAACAAAATCATTTCTCTGAGAGATTTAGCCGCAACCGCGGTAGAAGCTCCTGAAGGATCAATCATCGGAGCGAGTTCAACGAGGTCGCCACCAACAATATTTTCAAGATGTTCAAATGCATCAAACGCCTTCAGTAAATCTTTATATTGCATTCCACCAGGCTCGGGGGTTCCGGTTCCGGGGAATACAGAAGGATCAAGGACATCCAAATCGATGGTGATATAGACGGGTTTGTCTTTAATTTTTTGAACGACTTCATCTAGGCCTTCAAAATCGAATTTTCTTAAGTGCGTGTGTCCGCTTGCGGCCCATTCGAATTCAGAGCGGTCGCCACTTCGAATTCCAAATTGAAATATCTTTCCGTCGCCAACAAGATCATGGCTTCGTCTCAAAACGGTCGCATGGGATAACTTTCTTCCAAAAAACTCATCTCTTAAATCGGTGTGAGCATCCAAATGAATAATGTGAAGATCAGGATATTTCTCAATCATGGCTTGAATGACTGGGTAGGTGACCAGATGTTCACCACCAACCATCATTGGTTTTTTTCCATCTTTCAATATTTGTTTTGCCGTTTTATAGATGACAGCCAGTGAAGCTTCCACATCACCTGTCGGCAAATCCAAATCTCCGATGTCTGAAGTGCGGTAATCTTTCAAATCACGATTTTGATAAGGGGAATACCATTCAACACCGAAAGAATCGACTCGAATCGCATTTCCGGCAAATCTCGTGCCTGGTCTGAAAGAAGTAGTCGCATCCATGGGAGAACTAAATATGACAACGGAGGACTCATCATATTCTGAATTACAGCTTTGAAACGATAAATCTACTTTTTTATAGGTCATTTTCTTCACCTTCCCAATACATCCAATGCTCTTTGTCAATGATTTTAACATATCCATTGTCCAAATCGCTATGTACGACGGATCCTTTCTTTACATAGAAGTCAATATCGTCAATGACTTCTTGAGTGATGATTTCTCCTGGAATCACTAATGGAATTCCAGGTGGATAAATCATGATGGATTCCGCAGAAATCTCATCATAAGCTTCATGAAGTTCAACGCTGATTTTAGGCGCATGATAAGCATCACGAGGTCTGGTATAAGTTTCTGGGAATTGATAATCAAATTTAATTTTAGGTAATTTGTTTCTAAGTTTATAATATTTCTTCGATAACGATTTGAAGGCAAAAACAAGATTGTCTAAATCTTCCTTTGTAGTACCGATTGTTAGTACCGCAAGAATAATATGGGACTCTGCTAGTTCGAGTTGAATATTATATTTCTTTCTCATGATTTTATAGACTTCAAATCCGGTAATTCCAAGATCCGATACTTTGATGACGACTTTCGTCTCATCGAAGTCAAATCCACCTTTGGATAAAATGTAGTCTTTGTCGATGACTTTGATACCCGGGATGGTTCTAAGGATGCTTCTTGCATCTTCAGCCATCTTTAATAATCGATCAATTCGCTTCGCGCCTTGAAAATACATTGTTTTTCTAGCAACGTCTAGTGAAGCTAGAAGTAAAGCGGATGGAGAAGTGCTTTGAAGCATATTGATGGTTGAACGAAGTCTGACATGGTCAATTCGTTTTCCCTTGGTTAATATAACTGAACTTTGAGTAAAGGAACCTGCCGTTTTATGAAAGGAAGAAGCAGAGATATCAGCGGAAGCTTCCATTGCAGTAAAAGGCATTCTTTCATTGAAATAAAACTGTGCTCCATGTGCTTCGTCGACTAAAACGAGCATACCGTTATCATGTGCTAGTTTGGTAATTCTTTCAATGTCGCTAGTGACACCGAAATAAGTCGGATTGATAATGAATATCGCTTTTGCATCAGGGTGTTTTTTAATCGCTTCAGCAACACTTTCATAACTGACACCATTCGCAATTCCTAAATCGAGATCAATCTCAGGACGAATGAAGATTGGCATTGCACCGGACAAAATCAAAGCACTAATCACTGATTTATGTACGTTTCTAGGAAGAATAATCTTTTCCTTAGCCTTACAGGTAGCCATAATCATTGAAATGATGCCTACAGTCGTCCCGTTTGTAAGGAAATAAGCCTTATCAGCAAGACAAGCTTCTGCCATCAACTTTTCAGCTTCTCTGATGACGCCTGTAGGACGGCTTAAAGTATCGAGTCCCATCGGTGCATTACTGTCAAGCATGTAAGTCTCTAATCCTATATAATCTAACAAGTCGTTTTCAATTCTGCCTAGTTTGTGTCCAGGGACATCAAACGGGGTAGCGTTGATTTGACCATATTCTTTTAGTTTTGTGAAAAAGGGTGTTCTTAACTGACGATCTTCTTTCAATGTACTATAACCACCTTCCGTGCGTGTAATGTTTATGCAATACGAATAATAACATAAATTCTCTTTTTTTCAACAAGAAATGCTGTGGTTTTTTCATTTTTTTTCATGAAATTAAATTGAAGAACCTTTTTGAGAATATTCAATTTACATTATAAAAATACCTTATAAGAAAAGAAGAAAAAGCCGTGACTAAATGATTTTTGTTTGGTATAATAAATTTGCTATTTGCGGTTGTGGCGAAATGGCAGACGCGCTATCTTCAGGCGGTAGTGTCCTAGTGACGTGTGGGTTCGAGTCCCATCAACCGCACCATATAGAAAGCATTGGTTTGATACAATTGTGTCAGGCCTTTTTTCATGCAGAAAGGGTGTTTTCTCCCTATATTCAAATTTCCTTATGTCTTGTAAGAGTTTAAAGTAGAACTTTTGCAAGGCCTTTTTGTTATACCTATTCAACCTTTTAACGATTACTCAACCATTTACACGATTATCCAACCATTTACACTATTACCTAACAATTTAACGATATGAAACAAAGACCAAGACTTCATAGACAGATTGATTAAAAAGTGTTATAATTTTGATTAGAAGTTTCGCTTTATTTAGGAGGTAAACATGCATTACCAACAATTAGTAAGGGAACTCAGAATAAAATTAATTTGGACTGCTATTAATGCAGGTAAAAAAGTTACAATTCACTATACAGCGATATTTTATAGTTCATTTAGTGTTTCATTATGATCAAGTTAGATAGTATATATGCTGTAGCCACTACTCCCGAATTAACACAAGTAGATATTGTTTTAGGTTTAGCTATCTATTGGTTGGGCGTGATGTTTATGTTTTATTTTCTTAGATTTTTATGGAATATGCATATAAAGTCTAAAAAAGAAAGCATCTATTTTATAAATGTTGCATTATCATTTGTTATCATATTTGTTATGATTTCAGTTTATGCGTGGTTATTCTATGGATTTATAAGTATTAATCCATATTTAATGAGTGGATTCATTGTACTATCTATCATTTTAAGTATTATAATAAATAAAAAAACATCAAAAGTAGCAGACATGATATTTTCGAATTCGTTCATGGAAACATATACAAAACTTAGAAAAATTGATCATAAAGAAATAATGATATCAAGGTTCATCTTAGTTTTTAATCAATTAGCCTATACTTTTGTATTTTTAACAAATTTAATCATTTTATTGTTACAGGATTAAATTTAAATTTATTTTCTTTCTTTAATGATGCTTCTAAGTCAATAAATTTGACAGGCTAAGTAAGAATCTTCTAATGGTAGAATATGATTTTTTAGAGCGAAAAAATTCCATAATAACAATTCAAAAAGTAGGAGTGCGTAACTTTTAGTAGGGGTGCGTAATTGTATCGAAATAGGTCATACAACACAATCTATCGATCCAGTTGGTTAGGTACTAAAGAATATAGTAAACTATATTAGGAGCGTATATGAACGAATCAAGACATGTGAAAAAATACTTTATAAGAATTTTAATTGGTAGTGCGATACTATTGTTATCTATTTTTTTTGCATGGCAACTCTTGGTCAACAATGAACCTAAGATTGAAGTAGTAAGTATTAATATCATTTCAGATATTACAGTCATAGATGATGTGTATCAAGTTGAAGTTGGTGATGAAATTGAAATAGAAATCATCGTTAAAGATCAAACCAATTTAACGATTAGATACTTAGAGATCAATGATCAAAAATATCATGAAAAAGACATTAACTATGATTTATCCTATATGGAACCTGATGTTACAGATGATGGTACAAGAAAATTATCAGTCACTTATATCGTAATAGAGGGCGACGAATTCATTGAGGTCAAAGATGTAAGACTTTATTTGAGAGGATTTCTCTATGTAGGACATCGACTTGATTTAGAAGATTTTGGAAAGTTTGATTTAAATATTGAGTAATATGGGTTCAACTCTTCCCAAAGAGAAAAAAAGACCTTTTAAAGAATCATCTTAACCGATGATTTGCAATCGAAAGGACTTTTTTTATTTTATTTGATCTTGTTTATTCTTTTCTATATATTTAACTATCAATTTTACAACTATAACACCAATAATCACACCAAAACTATCGATTAACCAATCTGTAAACATCATCGCTCTACCAGGTACAAAGTACTGAATAAACTCATCAATAGCAGCTATTCCCATGCCTAAATAAATGGTTTTATCTACATATCTTATAAATCTATTTTTTTAACCGCTCTATTTAGACATTGATAGATAAAATAATATTGTTCTTTTTCAAGGGGTGCGTAACTTTTAGCGGGGGTGCGTAAATTCTGATAGGGGTGCGTAATTGTATCAAAATAGGTCATGCAACACATATAAGAAGCATAGGTTTGATACAAAGGTATCAAGCCTTTTTTATGTCTAAATTAAACCATTTACAAATATACATAGTGTTCTGAATCATACAGGAATTGCGTATGAAAATACTTATTTTGATACTAAAATTAATGTTCTCTACATGATAACACCTTAGACAACATATACAATAAATTGTTTTTTAATCGTTAATAATTAAAAATGAAACATTGTAATTAAGACATATAAATGCTATAATTTTGATAAATAATTGATTCAAATTAAAACGATATGAGTATTCATGCAATTAATAGATTATTCAGTATGAATATTCTTCATTTGTGGTGAATCTTTTAAAATTAATGAGGAGTAAGTTATGACGCGAACAAGTAAAAGAATTTCTATTTTGGTTAAGCGATCAGTTTTTGTGTTATCTCTTTTAATATCAGTAATATTTCTTTTTGGGTGTGGACAAGATAATTTTGAATTTCCAGATCCGATTTTTTATAGCACACCTACTGGAACAGATATGTGGAAGGAATCTTCAGATGGAACTTATGACTTGTACGATCCCAATAACACCATTGTAGTTGACACTGTATTTGATTATCTAAACGATTTATCTGAGTTCAATTTGAATGTTGTCGGATATGAAGGAAGATATGGAGTGATTGATCATTTTTGTCATTTTGTAATTCTGATGCAGTATGATGAAATCAAAATGGTAATCAATTTGTTATATAGTGATGAAACTCATCAAGTTACAAACAACACGAATCAACTTCTATTTTTTGGTAAAAATAATGATGGGTGGAATGCTATGAACCTAAATGGTGAACTTGTAACAAATCAGATATTTGATGACATATCATCCGATTTAAGTAATAGATTAGGTTCCATCATGTTTAATATTGGACTATCAAATTTAAGAACAGAATATCCAATTCTTCTAAATAATATTGAAGTCAAAATAGGAGAAAAATGGGGATTAATGGATTTTTCAGGAGCGATTGTAATTCCAATTGTTTATGATGAATTCAGTATATTTAATGGACCTACCAATATGATTAAGGTCAAAGTCGATGAACATTGGGGTGTAATCGACGCAAATAATCAAATCATCATGGATCTGGTTTATAAGAATATAGAATTTGCGAATCAAACAATTCAAAACGATAGTGATTTATGGGGAATATATGATTCTGAAACAGGGTCGATATTGATTGAACCAATATATCAATCCATCGATAAAATCGATGAAAAGACGTATTACTGTTTACTAGACGGAAATTATACTACAATATTTTTGGATTAGCTTTTCTTATCTTTAACATCGTTTTTTAGCATAATAGAAATGAAACACATTCGAATTATTGTGATTTTAACCTTATATTTGGATTTACAAAAAAAGAGGTGCGTAATTGTATCAAAATAGGTCATGCAACACATATAAGAAGCTAAGGTTTGATACAATTTGTATCAGCCTTTTATAATGCTTAATGCTTTTTTTAATTATGTGTTTCTATTAATCCTCATAAAACATAAATTCCAAAACTATATTTACTTATTGTTTTATCAATATTGATTTGGTATTATTATATCGATAATATAGAAAAATGGGGGCAATTATGAGAAAAGGTGTTTCTATTATTGTATACAGCTTAACAATTTTAAGTCTATGCATATTTACATTTTATTTGATCTTTGGACAAATCCTTTTAACTTTTATTCCTAGTTACGAGGGAGAAGAATATTATGCAACATCTTTTCAAGTAACAGAGATTTCTTTTGATGATTCAATTATTATTATTGGACAGTATTTCATTGATGGAGAAAATTACAATATTGCAATAAGCAATGATATTTCATCCTTGTTACAAGTAGGAGATGAAATAGATATTATTTATGGAAATGATGGCTTTGGTGATTCTTTTGAGTACCCAATCGTGATGATTGCAAAAGGAAACCATATCTTTTTGGATGAAACAATTGGTACACATAACTTGATTAATGAAAGAAATGAAGAAAGATTTGAATTGATGGTGCCTATTTACATCTCTCTTGGTGTTTTTGTTGGATTTTTGGGATTAAGTATCTATTATATCATCAGTAGAAAAAAACATTAAAAGTAATTCAAATCTCATCATCTGCACCATTATTATAGGGGTGCGTAAAAATCACTAGGGGTGCGTAATTGTATCAGAATAGGTCATGCAACACATAAAAAACCATTGGTTTGATACAATTCGTATCAAACCTTTTTTCTATGTAAAAAGGGATATATTTTCTTATGTTGCAATTTTCATAAATCCTGTAGAGGTTTAGATCATACTTTAATAGGGCTATTTTGATATCCTAGTTCAACCTTTTACGATACCCAACTATGATAAGCATTTGACAATATACCGATAACGGTATATAATAGATTATGAGGTGATTCGATGAAATATATTGGAACGAAAGATATATCAAAAAAATGGGGAATCAATGATCGCAGAGTAAGATTGTTGTGTGAAGAAGGTCGCATTGATAGTGCTATGAAAGTTGGAAAGAGTTGGTTAATTAGAGAGGATGAGGATAAGCCTTATGATGCTAGAAGAAAAAATATTAAGAAATATATTGGCTTAGAATTTGATTTTAAAAAAATAGATATACTGAAAAAAGAAATAGATTCTTATAGACCTTTATCTAATTCATTGACATTAGGACTTCGTGAAAAACTAATTGTTGAATGGACATATAATAGTAATGCAATTGAAGGAAATACCTTAACAATGTCGGAAACTAAGGTAGTTCTTGAAGGAATAACAATTGGAGGTAAAAGTGTCATTGAACACTTAGAGACACTTAATCATAAAGAAGCTATTGTATTTTTGGAAGAATTGATTCATGTAAATGAAGATTTATCTGAATGGAATATTAAGAATATTCACTCGTTAATACTAAAGGATATTGATAATAAAAACGCAGGAAAATATAGAAATGAGAATGTAATTATCAGTGGAGCAAATCACGTTCCACCCAATTATGTATTATTGCAAGAACTTATGCAGAAACTGATGATAGAATATAACAAGGAGTGGAATGAGTTTCATCCTGTCATAAAAGCTTGTTTATTACATGGAGAATTTGTTAGAATACATCCATTTATTGATGGTAATGGTAGAACAGCAAGATTATTATTGAATTTTGAATTGATGAAATACGGATATACTCCAATTATAATCACAAAGGTTAGGAGAGCGGAGTATTATGATGCATTAGATTATGCTCATACAACAATGGATTATTCCAAATTCATTAAACTAATTTCAGAATTTCTAATTGAATCAGAAATGTTATGGTTAAAAGTAATTAAATAGATCTAGTGGACAATTAGATTGGTATGGAAATGAAACGGTGGATTATGATGCTATATGAATAGCAATAGAGGTGCTAATAAAAATCAAGGGTGCAAATTTGTAATAAAAATTAATTATACAACCCATATAAAAAGCATTGGTTTGATACATTTCTAATTGTGTCAAACCTTTTTGTATTTATATAGGCTTCCTATACTTTTTCACTCGATTCACAAATGATATAGATGACATTATATGTTAAATTTGAATTAATACATTTTATTAATTTTCAAAATGGTATATAATGAAACTAGATAGAAGATTATGTATTTGGTAAAAACATTACCAATCAACTTATGTTAATTTTCTTTGAGGAGCTTATGAAAAAAATACTGATTGTTTTTGGCTTTCTTCTAATTCTTTCGATTTCAGGATGTACTGGTCAAGCGCTTTGTCATATCAATCCAGATCTTGATGCTTGCCTAATTACATACACTCCGGTTACAGGAGATATGACCGGTGAAATCCAAAATGATGAGGTTTTAAATGTTGTAAACATGACTCAAGACTTCGATTTTTCAATCACTTCTTTAAGCACATTCAGTTTTACGGAAAACCCTGGAATACCCTATGTTGACGTAGAAGAATTTCTATACGTCATGCATGAGGGGCTCGTCTATTACACGATTTCTTATGGAGAAACTGTGGAAGTGGAATACAAAGTCAATTACTCCGGATCCATTTTTGGAGCGTATGCATTCTTAATGGAACTAAATCCAACTGAAAATACCATATACTTTAATGATATGAACTTTACAAGTGAATTTAATATTTCTCCAGGATTTGATCATGAGCCCAATTTCAGCACGATTAGTGGAGATTATGTTGAAGGTGTCTTAGAAGAAACCATTGATTTGGATGACTACAACATCTTAATGAAAGAAGAAGATGGAGTTCTATTTATCCCGATGTACCTTGCGAATGTGTTATTGACTGGAAGCTATATTAATGTCTATCAAAACGGGCTCAATCTATATATTGTGGACGATTTCTCACTAATGAGTGAGCAAATCGTCGATGAAGCGAGTTTACCTGAAGACGCAGACCCGCTCAACTTAATTGAAAATTCAGCGAATTTCATCTCCATGTATTTTGACTATTTTTATGGTTTAAAAGCTTATTTTGAAATTGAATCTTATAAGACCTTATTTCAATCACTTGGGTTATACGATGCCCTTACGATTTCGGAATTTGATGAAATCTTATTTTCCTATATCTACAGTCTTTCTGATTTGCACACCTCAATCTATTCACTTGGATATGATTCAGCGGATGCAAACTTAACATTTCCTGAAGAGAATGAAAGACTCAATCAATTTTACGATGCTTATTATAGCGATACTTGCACAGAAAGAGAATTAGAATTTGATTTCAAAGAATTTCCAGATTATTACATCCTTGAAATCAATGAGTTTACATTTGATACCCTCGGATATCTTCAGTCGAATCTAGTGGATCTCGATCCCGATAAGCCGATATTCATCGATCTTGCTTGTAATCCGGGAGGTTCCTTGCTTGCAGTTCTTGAATTGATTGCCTATCTGACAGATGAACCATTTGAGTTTCAGTACACGATTACTTCGACAGGTGAAATCTATAAACAAACGTATGAATCGACAAACGATACCGTCATTACGAATGAATTCTATCTATTTACATCCAAGGCTTCTTACAGTGCGACAAACTTGTTTGTCTCGATGGCAAAGGATCATCAGCTAGCGACAATTATCGGAGAAAAAACATCTGGAGGAGCTTGTGCGGTGGTTTTTGCGGTATTGCCTAATAACATGGTCATCACGCATGCCAGTGCCATGGCAATGTTGAATGCTTCAGGAGAAATCATTGAAGATGGGATAGAACCAGACATTTATTACTCAAGCAGCATCGATATCGATGATTTGATTCTAGAGGTCGAAAATTATTATTTCCTCCATGTTGAAAGCGAAGTCATCGATAGTAGTACTAATAATGTGATTGACATTGCGGTTGACTTAAGTGATTTTCCCGTTAATTCCACATTCATCAGTCTTGAAATTGAAGTCTTCAATTCCTCTACCTCTGAATTGATTTCTACGAATCAATATTCTACCGATACCTTCCACTTTCAATTGTCGATGGGGGTTGAGGACCCAATCGCTTCCATCGTCATATTTGTTCATTATGAGTATTTAGGTATTACTACAAAAGTGCTTGTTTATGAGGCTTCATTTGATCCCTCGAATTAATCAGATATTATATTTTCTTAAAAAAAAAGCTGAATTCTCATGAATTTCAGCTTTTTATTCATTAAGACTTGTAACTTCCATTTAGATACCGAAGCATTTCAAAGAGAACGAACTGGTGTCTGATTTCAGTAAAATTCCATGTTTCTCCTTGATAATCGAAACTGAAACTGTTTCTCATCGTGTTGACAGGAGAGGTGATTTGAGTCATATCGAATACATATTTGTTTTTCAGATTTGTCAAAGTCAATGTTTGGTTTTCATACGATAGAATGTATGTTCCCAAAGTACCTATACTACGTTTTGCTAAATCAGGTTTATTGAGAGTCACTTCAAACTCAAATTTAGATTTGATAATCTCATCCATATGAGTGTACTGAAGTTTCGCATAATCAACTAAATTGTCAAGAGGATTTCCTTCAATCAGTTCATATTGATTGATGTGTCCGATTTTTCCACAATGATCGCAAATGATATCATCGCCTTCGCCATGGACTGATAAAATACTGCCACATTTGTTACAGAAATAGAGAAGTCGTTCGATGCCTTCGGCTCTCTTGATTCTTTGATAAGGAATCATCATTTTCTTTTGGAAATCATAATCGTTATTATAAAGTGCTTTTCTAACCAAATCATTGACTTCTGAGACGGAGTACTTTGCGAGTTCCTCTTTGGTAATCAATAAGCGAGTGTCCGTATAAGTGAGTCCCTTTTTAGAGAAGTAGTCCGCCCATCTGGGTTGGGAAAGATATCCGCCTTGTTGCTTGACTAATAGGATGTCTACATTCGCTTTTTTGAGAAGTTTTCCTGTGTTTTCATAGATTTCTAATGTTTCACCGTAAAAGGTATTGTCTCCTTCAGGGAATAATCCGATTGCATAGCCATTTTTTAAGTAATGAAAGATTTTTCTAGTCGCAACGATATCGACTTTTCCAACACGTTTTGGAATGGCTCTGGCTAAGACGCTCATACCAAAATTTTTTCCTTTGTCTAGAAAAGCTATTTCAGTAGCCACAAACCGAATCGGGTAGTGGATATTTCTCATCACTACGAAACTATCCCATGTATTGAAATGGTTTGAAATCATGATGAAGGGTTCTCTGTTTTTATGAATGACGTCTCCACTGGCTTTAACGATGATTTCTCTTTTCATCAGGAGATTGATTATCGGTCTTGCGATGGATACGGCGATATCCGCAAACTTCTCTTTGAATTTCTCTTTCACTGTCATGTCCTCGTTTCAAAATATGGTTTCAATTATATCATATTTAATCACTTTGAAGTTAGTACTATTTTGTGTTCTTTTTGTATAATTCATCGAGATATCACCCAATCTTCGACAACAATAAACTTCGCCGTTTTGAATATCTTTTATAAAGATTGACATATCTAGCTAGATTTGGTAAAGTGATAGAGATGTTTTATCTAGGGGGAAAAGGATGAAGAAAACTTCACTTGGAGAATTGATTGCGAATGCAGTGAGCCATGGTGTTGGGCTGTTACTGGCGATTGCAGGAAATGTATTGTTGCTGGTTAGGGCAAGAGGGGGAGCAGAAGTGCTTTCTTCTTTGGTGTTTGGGATTTCATTGATTCTGCTCTATACGTCTAGTACCTTGTTTCATTCCTTTCCGGAAAAGATGAAAAGAGTATTTACGGTTTTTCAAAGACTGGATCACTCCAGTATTTTCTTGTTGATATCTGGAACCTATACGCCTTTTTTAATATTAGTAATTCATAGTGTGAAAGGATATGTATTGCTTGGAGTCCTTTGGATTATTACGATTGTAGGAATCGTCTTCAAATCGATTTGGATATCAAAATTCAAATACGTTCATTTGACGATCTATCTATTGATGGGATGGAGTTTAGTCCTTGTATTCAATGATTTTATCGCAAACATTGGAAATTATTATTTTGTCCTCGCTGGAGGAATGAGTTATACGCTTGGAATTGGGTTTTACGTTTCGAAGTTCAAGTATTCACATTTTGTTTGGCATCTATTTGTATTAATGGGTTCCATATTTCATTGGTTTGCAATCTGGAATATCTTGAATTGGTAATCTGTCTTTCTCTCTTTTTACTAGTATTGGGGTCTTGTCAAAACAAGAAATTATGATATAGTATTTATAGGATTTATCGACATTGGGCTATGGCCAAGTGGTTAAGGCATCGGACTCTGACTCCGAGACCGAGAGTTCGAATCTCTCTAGCCCTGCCAGTACAAGTTAAAATCACGGTTTTCGTGGTTTTTTTCTTTAAAAGAATTCAAATAATCTCAAAATCAAGTATAATTTTCATGTGTTCAAACTCTATGGGAGATGAAATGATGAATAAAAATCTGACGTTTGAGAAATGGAAGAAATACTGGATAGAAGAAACCGTTGTTTTAATGATGATTTTTGTTTATTTATTAAGAAATCTCGTGATGAACCAGGAGCTTCTATCTAGACCAGGTTCCATTGTCATTCAAGCAATTGTATATCCACTGTTATATTGTGGGTTGTGTCTATGGATGATAGTCAAGAAGAAGAATGTGACATCAAAACTGTTTTTTCAAAGTTATCTGCTTTTTGCATTTCCACTTCACGTTATGATTTATTATATGATTTTTACGGAATTCAATCCAATCGTCTGGTTTTTCATTGGATTGTACTTGCTATTTTCATCGAGTTATTATTTGTTTGTTATTACCAAGGGAGCGAAGTTCATTAGAGTTCTTTTTTGGATTATTGATATCATTTTACAACTGATATTTGTCTATATATGGGTTTTAGTGATTGGATTTCAAAATATATCATAATACGACGTGAGGAAAAAGATGCTTTCAAAAGAATCTCAAAGTAAGATTTCAATTGTATTCTTGTTTTTAGGGTATGCCATCTTTGGTTTCAGTTTTTTGTTTTCTAAAAAAGCAATGATGGAAACGACTCCTTTTGTGATGCTTGCTTTTCGTTTCAGTGTAGCCTTCCTAATCATGAACTTGGTAATGCTGTTCAAGAAGAAGAAACCGGTGTTTAAAGGGAAAAAATTACTATATGTGTTTCTTCTTGGTTTGGTTCAACCGGTTCTCTATTTTTTATGTGAAGGGTATGGAGTTAAATTACTTCAAACTTCATATGTAGGGATCATTCTATCGATGATTCCGATGACGAGTTTTCTGCTTGGATTTTTGTTTTTGAAAGAAAAGGTAAAAAAAATACAAGTCGTTTTTGCATTCGTTAGTATTGTTGGCGTGTTTTTGACTACTTTAGGTGAAAGCCAAGGAGATTTCAGTTGGCTTGGATTTGCTTTAATATTTGGAAGTGTCATCACGGCATCCATGTTTAGTGTATTGTCAAGGAAGGTAGCGACTGAGTTTGATGCTTTTGAGAGAACTTATATTATGTTCTTCATCGGTTTCATTACTTTTACAATTTTAGGATTGATTGATTCGATTGGAAACTTTCAGACATTGGTTGTAGCTCCTATGAAAAACTTCATGTTTTGGATTGACATTTTATATCTTGCAGGAGTATCTTCGGTAGGCGCATTTCTAATGATTAATTATGCAATGACGCATACACCTGTCGCTAAAGCATCGATATTCACGAATCTCACCACAGTGATTTCAATCATTGCCGGTGTGTTATTTTTAAATGAAGAGTTTGGATTGTTTCAGGCCATAGGATCTTTGATTATCATTGCCTCGGTTTATGCAGTGAATCGAAGGAGAAAAGTCAAATCTAGTCCTATTAGTCAGGCAATGATTGGATAGTAATAAAGAATATTTAGAATTATTATTCACTTGTTTAAAATTATGATATAATAGTCTTGTTAATCATCTATTTTACAGGAGGATAACTCATGAGTGAGTTTGATGAATCAGTACAAGATTTGTTTGAAAAGGGTCCTGTTTTAAAGTCTTTAGAAAGTAATTCATTACAAGTTTTAAAAGAATTTGCAGGAAGTTGGAAAGCCTTGATAATCCCGCTTAGTTATACTGCTGTAGCGGTACTCAGCTACTTTATCATGAGGACACTTTTGGCTGAAATTTATGCTATGTCCGGACCTATGTTTAGTCCAGTAGGCGGGGTTGAAGCCTATGTGAATCGCGTATCGATGACTTCTTTGATTCTTCAATTAGTCTTTACCAGTCCTTTGTGGCTCATCTACTTTGGAGCGAAAAGCGAGTCGAACATGAGTTTGACCGGAGTCCAGATTTTCCGAGTTTTAGCACAGATTTATCGAGTGATTTTATACATTGGTGTCGTGGTTGTCGTCATTAGTATGTTTGCACTTCTCATGGTATCACCTGTTGCTGCTATTGTTGCAATCTTAATCTATGGAGGATTCTTCTCAGCAGTTCTCATTTTTATAAACCGTTTCATTGATTTTCTTCAAGATACAGAAAGTGTTTTGAAAGGACAAACGCAGGGCATCCCGGATGCTTCAAAACTAAGAATTTTCTTAGTTCTCATTTGTATCTTTTCTGTTCTCGGCGTTTTGATGTTCATTTCAGCTAGTCAAATTTTAACTGCCCAACCGTTTGAACTCGAAGGTGTGGAATTCAACTTTTCCAAAGAACTTCTAAACGGATATATCTATTTATCATTACCTGGTGTCGCAATCAGTGGTTATTGGTTGTACTTACATTCTGAGTACCAAAAATTAAAATAGGAAATATATCAATTCCATTTATAGACCAAAAACAAGAAATCGCCCGATTTCTTGTTTTTTACTTTAATATCAATCCAAAATAAAGTATACTAATAGTAGGTGCGGGGGTCAAATACATGAACACAAGAGGCAGCGACTGGTATCGCTTGGATAATGCGGCTAAAATATATCCTGTTCTTCCCAATGAGCGGTTTACGCATGTTTTTCGTGTTTCTGCGACTTTGAATGAACTAATCAATCCCATTGTTTTAGAAAAAGCTATTGAAGATTTAAGACCAAGATTTCCTTCGTTTTTCATTCAATTAAGACATGGATTGTTCTGGTATTTTTTTGAAAAAAACGATCGAAAAATGATGGTCAAACCAGAGACGGGAATTGTATGCGAAAATATTAAAAGACACCAAAATAACCGTTATTATTTTACTTTTTTCTATTACCATAACAGAATTAGTCTTGAAGTGTTCCATGCCTTGTCCGATGGGGATGGCGCAATTCAATTTTTAAAAGCGGTCATCAAACATTATCTCACATTGATTCATGATTTGAAGTTGACCGACGATACGATTTTTTCTGTAGGTGAAGTCCCTGAATTTCAAGAATTTTCAGACTGTTACGAAATGAATTACAAAGCTTCAAAACGCGTAGTGTATAAAAATCCTTCCGCCTATTTGATGAAGGAAAAGAAGATACCTGTTAGCGCGTGTGGCGTGATTAATTCAACGATTCCGACAGCTCAATTATTGAATCTCGCTAAAAAATACAATACGACTTTGACGCAGTTTGTGGCGAGTCTTCTGATTTATTCAGTTCTGTCGATTACTGAAAACAAGAAATTGAAGAAAAAAGTGATATCTGTAACGATTCCTATTAATCTTCGACCCTATTTCCATTCAAGAACGTTGCGAAATTTTTCTCTTTATTTCTATACTACTTACAAACCAAGAGATGAGATTCCAGATCTAAAATCAATCATTGAAAAAGTGAGAAACGATTTTACAAAAGAACTTGTTCAAGACCGAATTCAAAATCGCCTGAACAATATCGTTCGTCTATCGAAAAGTTTTTTTGTTAGAATCATACCTCTTCCAATCAAAATGGTCATTTTCAAAATTGCATATCTCTATTACGGAACAAAACCTTCGACAATGACGTTTTCCAATTTTGGACAAATAGCCATGCCTGAAGAATTGAAATCTTATGTAAAATCATTTACTTTCAATTTAGGCTCTGGATTAAAGCCAGCAATAGCGATGAATTCTTATAATGGAATTACGAAAATCATTTTCTCGAGAGCCTTTATGAATCCTTTGCTCGAGAAAACGTTCTTCACTTATCTGACTTCTATGGGATTGGACGTTGAAATAGAGTCCAATTTCTTTGAAAATAATTTTAGTATTAAATAAGGAGGTCAAAATGGACTATAGAGTTTATCCAAATAGTAAGAAATTAGCGAGTAGACTCGGATTTGGTTCCTGGCAACTTGGAAATGCTGAATTTTGGTCACCAATGACAGAACAAGAAGGAGTCATGCTTGTCAAAGAAGCCGTGAAGAACGGGATAACGTTTTTTGATACGGCGCCGGGTTATGCTTCAGGAAAATCTGAAGTCATTCTTGGAATCGCTTTAAAAGACTCAAGAGAACAAGTCATCATCAATTCAAAATTTGGACATCGTGCAGACGGAAGAAGTGATTTTTCTTCAGCTTCGATTGAAGAAGCCATTCATGAAAGCTTGGATCGCCTTCAAACGTCTTATCTTGACAGTTTAATCTTGCATAATCCCGGGAAAGATATTTTATCGGGACAAACAGATCATTTCAAAGTCCTAAAAAAAATGCAGGAAAAAGGGCTGATTTTAGCCTATGGTGTCAGTATTGATTCCGTAGAAGAATTGAAGCTTACACTTGAAAATACCGATTCTTTGGTCATTGAAATTATGTATAACGTCTTTCATCAAATATCGGAAGAGTGGCTTAATCAAGCGAAAGAAAAAGGGGTGGCGATCATTGCCAAAGTCCCTCTTGATTCAGGATGGCTGTCTGGAAAGTACGACCAGTTTACTGTATTCACAGGAATTAGAGACCGATGGTCATTTGATGATAAAAAACGCCGATTTGATTTGTGTCAAAAATTAAGATTTTTTACTAGAGACAAGAACTTGACAAAGTATGCGCTTGGTTTCATAAAGAGCATCGATGCCATTACTTGCATCATCCCGGGAATTCATTCAATGGATCATCTATTAATGAATCTTGAATTTGCAGAATATGATATGCCAGACAGTTTAAAAAAACAATTCATCAAACTGTATGAATCAGAAATCAAAAACAACCCACTTCCGTGGTAAGGAGGTCCTATGTTTTTTGAAATCACTGAATCTGAATTAAAGCAAGTTTATACAAGTTATTTTGAGCCAGAAGGTCCTTTAAGGCTGAAAATCATTCCTTCCAAACAAAAAAAGAAATACTTGGCTTTGGTGCATATTTGTAGGTTGTTTGAAATAGGGAAACAATACTCTGAAAAAGAAGTCAATGAAATTTTAATTGATGTCTATTATGATTACGTCTCATTACGAAGAAGTTTGATTGATTACAAATTTATGGAAAGAACGACTGATGGAAGGGCTTATTGGGTGATAGACAATGAAAGAAATTGAGCAAAACAAAAAGGCATGGAATCTCATTTCAGAAGATCATTACCATCACTTCAAGAAAGTATTAGAAGAGAAGAGTTATGAATTGAATCCGATCATTCTTGAAGAACTCGGAAATATCAAAGGGAAATCTTTGATTCATTTACAATGCAATACCGGCGCAGACACCCTAAGTCTTGCAAGAGAAGGAGCACTTGTTACAGGTGTTGATTTTGTCAAAGGCAATGTTTATTATGCAAAGTTATTAGCAAACGATTTAGGAATACCCAGTGCTTCTTTTATTGAATCGGATATCCTTACACTGTCTGAAATACACCATCAAACCTATGACATTGTTTTTACAAGCGAAGGAGTCTTAGGCTGGATCCCCGATCTTGACGTTTGGGCTAGAACGATCCGTGCCTTGTTAAAGGACACAGGATTCTTCTATATTAATGAGATTCATCCTTTTTACTTGATTTGGGATGAAGAAGCATTTTCAAACAATGAAATTAAGTTCAAATACCCTTATTTTGGAAGGTATAAAAACATAGATACGACCATCGGTGGGTATGCCGTACCTTCCAAACAGACAAAAGCGTATGACTGGATGTACTCTGTATCCGATGTAATCAATGCTTTGATTAAAGCCGGGTTACAAATATCTTATTTCCATGAATTTGATACTTTATGCTTTGATGCAGGTAATATGGAACAGGTAGGTAAAATCGGATATCGCCATCCCCAGTGGAAAGATAAACTACCGATGCAATTTTCGATAAAAGCGACTGTAGCGCGATAAAATCAACAATTTCAATGAATTTATCGAAAACCTTTTGGTCATATTGACTAAATTTGTCAAAAGGAGAAAAAAAACCTTTTCTGTTTGTATTCTTTTTGGTATCATAGGTGATAAGTGCAAGGAGTGGTGAACATGACTAAATTAAGAGGAAACCTGCTTTACGGTCAGTCTGGAGGACCGACAAGCGTCATCAATGCGTCAGCGTATGGCGTGATTTCAGAAGCGAGAAAACATCATCCTTATATTGAGGATGTTATTTGCATGCGTCACGGAATTCAAGGCGCGCTCAATGAAGATTTCATTTTTATGTCAAAACAGGACGAGCAACAGATTGAGTTGTTGAAACATACACCGGGTTCTGCGTTTGGTTCTGTAAGACACAAACTGAAGAACTTTAAAGAAGATGATTCAGACTATATTCGCCTGCTTTACATTTTTAAAAAGTACAATATTCGTTATTTTCTATATAACGGTGGAAATGATTCAATGGACACTTGCGATAAAATAGCTAGTTACATGTCTCAAATCGATTACGATATCAACATTATTGGCGTTCCAAAGACCATTGACAACGATCTCCCGATGACGGATCATACCCCTGGATACGGTTCAGCTGCGAAATTCATCGCTAATACGATGATGGAAATTTCATATGACATGCTAGCTTATCCAAACGGAAAAGTAACGATTGTGGAAATAATGGGACGACATGCGGGATGGTTAACCGCTGCAGCAGCAATCGCAAATCTTAGTGGTTTTGGCCCAGACCTAATATATTTACCTGAAGTACCTTTTGATATCAATAAGTTTAAAGAAGATGTCAAAAAGGTATATATGATGAAAAAACAATGTTTAATTGCGGTCTCAGAAGGAATCCAAAACGAAGATGGTATCTTCGTATCTTCCTCTTCAGGATTGAAAGATGCTTTCGGACACTTCCAACTTGGAGGAGTCAGTTCAAAACTCGCAAACATTGTATCGACAGACCTTGGAATCCCTTCAAGATCCGTAGAATTCGGTTCGACTCAAAGAGCTGCATCACACATTCAAAGTCATACTGATGTCACAGAAGCAATTGAAGTCGGAAAAAGAGCGGTTTTAGCTGTTCTTGAAGGAAAGTCGGATTTAATGGTCACCATCCACAGAGTCTCTTCCAATCCGTATAAAGTAGAATATCAACTTCATCCTTTGAAGGCTTGCGCTAATGTAGAGAAGCAAGTTCCAATTGAAATGATTAACGAAACCTTAAATGGAGTCAATGAGAAATTCTTGGAATATGTGTTGCCTCTCATACAAGGTGAAAATCCACCAATGTATAAAGATGGTATTCAACAGTTTACAAAACTGAAATAAAAAGTCGCTCAGCGACTTTTTTCTTTTAAAGACATTATTTTGGCTTTTGTCAGTCAAAAAAGTTTTGCATTCTTGTGAACTATCGATTATAATATATCATGCTATATGCGGTTGTGGCGGAATGGCAGACGCGCTACTTTGAGGGGGTAGTGTCCATTGGACGTGTGGGTTCAAGTCCCATCAACCGCACCAACTTTATGTTTGATTGCTTCATGGGCTACAGTGTCCTCTGTTGTCCTCTAAAAAGTATGTTGCCGTGGGCGTTCACTAATGGTTATCGGCACAAAATTAAGAAATAAAAGACCAACTTTCTAAAGAGAATTGGTCTTTTTTCTTTGGAGCGGGGTGGGACTTGAACTAATTTCCATCCGTTTTTTAGGGGTGATGTGGTTCCGAACTGCAAATTAATGATTTACATATAGCTTAATAATCTAAAATTAGGTATTAAAATAATCATAAAAATGTTAAAATAAATTAAAGTGTCATATGGGGTATCTTATGGATTTAATAAATATAAACGAGGTTTTACATTTTCTTTTACCAACCGATAAAATATTAAGTGTATCGCAAGTAAAAGATACCAAACTTAATAAAGTTTACAATGTGTTCGACATTCAGACTGAAAAATGTAGATATATTTTGAAAAAAAACTCGGATTATGATGAGTTGAATGTATATCAAAAATTTAGTAAGGATGGGAATTTCAGAATTCCTTATTTAATCAATTATCGAGTGATGGACAACGATATATGGCTGTTGTTAAGCCATTCAGGAGATCAAGATATTCGTGGATTTCACATGGATGAAGTGACATCTCAAGTGGCAGGTGCAATTGCGGAGATTCATCTTTTTTACTTTAATACCCAGATTAAATCTTATGGCTACTATCAAGATATTTTGAAAGTGGTACCAGCAAAGTATAAGGAGATATACAAATACTTTTTAA
>JAHIVB010000001.1 GCA_018816905.1 Bacillota bacterium | reverse complement strand
TTTTTGTGGATAACTTTGTCACCCCAAAAAGAATAAAACCTTAAAAACCACTGCTTTAAACATTATATCAAAAAAACCATACTGGAATCTCTCCAATATGGCTCTTTTTATTTTCTGTCTGTTTTAATCGAACGCTTTCTTGATGGCCTTTTTGATTTTTTAAATATCAATTCCCAAAACGGATTTAACCAAGATTCCAATTCCGAATGATATTACTGCGACGGAAATTGAAATGATTGCCATTTGGAAGAACCTTTTTTTGAAGTTTAAATCTTTTGCTACGGAAATATAATAATTGAATAAAAAAATGATTAGCACGACTGAAAATAACATGATACCAAGTGCGATAAAAGGATTGGATAGGAGCAAATAAGGCAGAATCAGAATGGCAACTGTAATCACATAAGCAACACCCGTATACAAAGCAGATTTAAGTGCATTAGGGTTTTCGTCGGATTTTGCACTAAGATATTCACTAGCTGCCATGGATAAACTGGCCGCAATTCCTGTAATTAACCCTGATAAACTAATTAACTTTGTGTTTGAAAAAGCAAAGGTCAAACCCGCTAATGTACCAGAAAGTTCAACTAAAGCATCATTTAGACCCAATACCATCGAACCTACGTAAGAAAGTCTCTCTTCATCAAGCATCTTAATCAATGCATTTTCATGCTCATCTTCTTCCAAAGCAATTTGAGTTGCTTGAGGAGCAAATTCAGCTAAAGAATTGTAATCTGCTTTCGCATTCTCTTCTCCTTGTTCCATTATTTTTATGGCGAAAGTATACCCAAGAATAAAAGATAAAATCGAGTAATAAATAATTCTGAGTCTGTTTGGTTTGACATCCTTTTTCAGATAAGCGGTCCACATTTTGTAGTGCCTTAATTCGTCATTCGCAATTCGTTCGAGAATTTTTTTATTTTCAATGCTTTTAGTTCGTTTCGCAATAATTTTATAAATGTGATACTCTGTGATTTCTCCCCTTTGTTTAGAGATGATATCTTTTCTAATCTTTTTTGGCACTTCAGTCATAATCAGATCCTCCTAGCGATTATATGATAGTATTATATCATAAATGAATCATGAGAAATACTCAATAAGCAATAATCTCCAATCGGAGTTTTTTATATTGTCATTTTACAGAAAATTCATAATTTTCTTCTGGAAAGAGGAGTGAATAAGTCGAAAATGTGATATAATCGTTTTTGCAAAGCGTGATTTATTCATGCTTTTCAAATGATTTTACAGGAGGATTTCCATGGATACATTTACACAAGAATGGAGCATCATATTATTTTTCTTAGCAATTGGAGTTTTACTTTTTGTTGGAAAATTCATGAAAACAAAATTTCCCGTTTTTTCCAAAATCGTATTGCCTACAGCGTTACTTGGAGGTTTAATCGGGTTTATCATTGTTCAAATCTATTTTAATTTTATTCTACCTCCGGATCAATACGAAGCTGTTGTCGGAAATTTTGTCAATATAATGTCAATCATTGTTTACCACGCTCTTGCTGTTGGTTTTATTTCTTTGACTTTAAAACAAGGTGAAAGTAAAAACAAACGAAAAGTTTGGTCTACCGGAATGATAATTACTAGTACTTACGCTTTACAAGGATTCATTGGAATTCTTCTCGTTTTGATGTTCTTTAGTGACAAATTTGTTGGTGCAGGTATGTTGTTGCCTCTTGGATTCGGACAAGGTCCTGGGTTGGCAACTCAGTTCGGTCGTATTTGGGGAGAAATGCTCGGAAGTGTGACGGACGGAATTGCATTAGGCGCATCCTATGCATTCATAGGATTCGTGTTCGGTGGTACTGTCGGTGTAGCTGCAATTAATATCCTTGCTAAACGAAAAGGTGAGAAGAAGCCTGGACATTATGAGGATTCATCAGTTGAGACTACAACCATTCAAATCGATACAGTCAAAGAAGTCAGCGTTTTGGACGGATTGACAATTCAAGTAGTCATTATCGCTATTATTTATGCCTTAGTATGGCTGACATTATACGTGTTATCTATCTTACTAGCTTACCTTCCAACTTCAATAGGGCCAACTATATTTGGTCTATTGAAAGGATTTAATTTCATCATCGGTATTTTCTATGCTTTAATCTATAAATCGATATTGAAGAAAATCCAAGCCAAAGGAAAAGAAGTTCGTTTCATGAAAAACGATTATGTTCTTTCGAATATCAGTTCATTAGCTTTTAATGTAATGATCACGGGTTCTATCTTAACGATTACTATTGATTTCCTTGGAGAATATTGGTTATTACTACTTGTCATTTCAGCGATTGGCGGAATATCGACATTATTCTATGTTAGATTTCTTACCAAAAGAGTATATCCAAAATTTAAAGACGAATACTTTGTTGGATTATTCGGAATGCTTACCGGAGTTGCTTCAACAGGTATTGCATTATTGAAAGGTTTGGATAGAAACTTAGAGACTCCAGTTGCAGAAGAAATGGTGCTCGGAAGCGGTACTGCAATTGCAATGGCATTGCCTCTCTTCGTGATATTAATGTTGCCTTCCATTTTCTATGAAAAACCAACAGAGGGTTTGTTTAATCTAGTTGCACTTTTCGGATGTTTAGCTTATGTCGTAGTAATGTTTATCATTTTATTTGTTAGATCAAATAAAAAAAATGCTTCTAAATAAATAGGTGGGATGAATAGTATGAATTTTGACACAATGATTTTTGAATTACAAAGCCCTACCGTATTTGGTGAAAAACATATTATGGGATCAATCTTTATTCTCATAACTATTGCTATTCTTCTAATTTTTCTACTAAAAGTATTAAAAATATCGAACCATCGTAAGGTTTTGAAGATTACAGCGACGTTTTTGATATTACTTGAGTTGACTAAGTATACCGAATACATCATTTCTCATGGATCTTTTCCTGAAATGTATATCCCGATGCAATTATGCAGTTTCTCATTGTATTTGATGCCTCTGGTCGCCTTTACAAAACCGGAAATATCAAAGAAATTCATGCCAATCGCATACTCAATCGGATTGCTTGCTGGGATTATTGTTCTAATTTATCCTGCTACAGTTTTAGGAGGAGAGTATAGTTGGTTTCCATTGAAAAACAACATTGTTCCAATCATCAGTTTCTTTTATCACGGGACAATGATATTCTTCTCGTTGTATCTTGTTTTATCTAAATTATATCGACCTTCATTTGATGAATATCCAAAAGTATTGATATCCTTACTGTTCTTTGCGGGATTAGCTATCATTACGAATCTTATTTTTCAAACCGATATGATGTTTTTAAATACTGCAAGCGGTTCTCCTTTACAATTTTTATTGACTGATTATGGAAGGATTCCATATATGTTGTCAATGATTATTCTGGCTGCCATTCTATTAACATTACCTGTCATCCCATTCGGGGTTCGACGAGTAATCTTTAAATTTAAAAGAGCTTATTCAAAAGATTAGTTGATAAAACTAGTCTTTTTTATTTGATTTTATAATTTTTTTTAGGATAAAATTATATAATGGAAGTAAGGAGGCGGTCGAATGCAAAATCTGATTACAAAAAACCAAAAACTTCTAAATGAATTCGGGCATCTTTCAAATCCGGGATACGCATTTCATCCAGTTTTTGAATATTCTCGGAAAGACATTAAAGCATCCATATGGCGAATCAAAGAATGGGATTATTATGCCGTTTTAAACCAGAGGCATGGAATCACATTTACCATCGCTGATTTAGGTTATTCAGCAATGGTTACGGTTGTTACCCTTGATTTTGAACACCCTCAAAAAAGGAACAAAACCAAATTGCTCTGGTTCCCTTTTGGCAAGATGAATCTTCCAAAATCATCTCTAGATGGTGATTCGGTTTATTCATCCAATGATTTAAAGTTAGAATTCATCAGACATAAAAATAGTAGAACAATTCGCGCATATGTAAAGGGATTTGAAAATGGAAATGACTTGGATGTTCATCTTGAACTGGATGACCTCCACGACGAGTCCATGGTCATAGCTACACCTTGGAAAGAAAACAAGCTATCATTCTATTATAATCAAAAAATAAATTGCATGCCAACCTCCGGAACTATGAAATTGGGAGAAAAAACGATTACCTTTGATAAATCCGAGACCTATGCAGTATTGGATTGGGGAAGAGGAGTTTGGACATACAAGAACACTTGGTATTGGAGTTCACTTTCGGGTGTTGTGAATGGAAAACGATTTGGCTTTAACTTAGGATATGGATTCGGAGATACCTCTGCAGCTACTGAAAACATGCTCTTCTTTGATGGAAAAGCGCACAAATTAGACAAAATCACATTCGAAATTAACCATTCAAATCTTATGAATGATTGGATCATTAAAGACAATCAGAATCGTGTTGACTTGATCATGAAACCTGTATTAGATCGACCTGATCAAATCAATCTAGGAATTATTAAAAATATAGGACATCAAATTTTTGGTCTATTTAGTGGAAGTGTCATTTTAGATGATGGATCAAAATTGATTATAGAAAACTTGTTAGGATTTGCTGAAAAAATAATGAATCACTATTAGGAGGTTTCATATGAACGACAAAGAAATTTATGAATTTTTGCTTGATGAAAACAACGAAGAAAACCTTACAATGACAGATGACTTTGGATCAAATTTTGAGATGGAAGAGCTGGGACTCATTCCTTTACATGGCGTCATTTATGCAGTTATGGACTTGGTAAAAATCAATGGCAAACCTGTGAACGAGGAAGAGCAAGGATTAGTGTTACTAGAGTTGGATTACGATGATGAAAGTAATGAGTATTTTGTTTCAGCAATTGAAGATGATGACTTGTTTGACGAAGTCATTGCTGCTTTCGAGGCATTGCCAGTAGAAGAGAAGTGAAATTGATTTTTTTGTTATCTGCTTTTCATTTAAGGTAGAATATGGTATGATTAATTGACTTAAATTATCAATAAGGAGGCTATTATATTATGAATATTTATTACTGTAAACATTGTAAAAGAATATGCTATACTTATCCAAAAGACTCAACCTTGGTTTGCTGCGGAGACGAAATGACTTTACTAAAACCGAAAACAATGGATCAAGGAAATGAAAAACATTTACCTGTAGTAGAAAGATTGCCCGGCGGTTTGATTTCGGTCAAGATTGGTAGTGTACCTCACCCAATGTTACCTGAACATTTCATTCAATGGTTATTTATTGAACAAGGGAATAAATATCAAATTAAAACATTTGAACCCAATGAGACTCCTGAAGCAAAATTCCATGTATGCGAAGACAAACCCATTAAGGTGTTTGAATTTTGCAATTTGCACGGATTGTGGATGACCGAAGTCGAATAAATCTATTCTTTAAATGATTAAGCCGGTCCTTTCATCGGCTTTTTCTCAACCATACTTATTACAGACATACTTAGGGGGGAATTGCATTGAGCATACTTGAAGCATTGAAATATTTTATTTTGGGTCTTGTCCAAGGAATTACAGAGATTCTTCCCATTTCTTCATCTGGGCACGTAGAACTTGCCAAAGTCTTGATTGGTCTTCAGGAAGACAAAGGGTTATTGTTTCTTATTTTGGTCAACACTGGTTCTTTGGTAACGATGCTACTGATATATTTTAAGAAATTGTATAGAATATATAAAGATTTTTTCTTATATATATTTAAGAAAGATTCAAGAGAGCGCACATTACCCGGATTCAGTTTTGGATTGAAGATTATTGTCGCTACTGTACCAATCGTCATTGTGGGCTTGCTGTTTAAAGATATATTGAATCAACTCACTACGGATTATAATGTTCTTCTTGCCGGTGTTGGACTATTATTTACTGGAACAATCTTGATATTAATTGCCGGCAAAAAAATATTGAATGGTAATACGCATATCAATTATTTGGATGCAGTACTAATAGGAGTCGCTCAATCAGTAGCAATCATACCTGGTATTTCAAGGTCGGGGTTGACAACCTCAACAGCAATTAACAGGGGGATGGGGATTGATTCAGCTCTGAATTTCTCATTTATGATTTATATTCCCGCTTCTATCGGGTCAGTGATTTTGCTCATCAAAGATTCTTTTTCCGAAGGGATGGGAGTAGAGAGTAATGTCATGTATTTTTACTACTTTTTAGCTTTTTTCGCAGCGATGGTATCTACTTATTTTGCGTATCGTTTAATATTTAACATTTTTAAATCTGGGAAAATAAAATATTTTGGTTTTTACTGTATTTTAATTGGATTATTATCCATAGGGTTATTTATCTTATAGGATTATGTATTTTCCATGATTACCGATATGTTCTTTACTTTGTTAATGGAATACATATGAAAGCAGGTTAATGGATATGACTTTTCTTGTCGAATTACTGAAGTATATTTTTTTAGGGGTTGTTCAAGGAGTTACCGAAGTTTTGCCCATTTCATCAAGTGGACACGTTGCTCTTTCACAAGCTTTGCTGAATATTGACGCCGATGAAGGTATGCTCTTTTTTATCCTAGTTAATTTAGGCTCGTTGATTGCCATTGCTTACCATTTTAGAAGGTTGATTGCTCGTCTAATTGTGAATACTCTTCGATTTGTTTTCAAAAAGAGTTCAAGAGCGGAATCAACAGATGATTTTCACTACGCTTTAAAAATCGTGATAGCAACGATTCCTTTTGGAATATTCGGAGTCCTTTTGGAAAATCCTCTCAATGATTTTTATAGTAAGTATTCAATGTTTGTTGTTGCTGTGGGACTATTGATTACTTCAACTTTTCTTTATATTGTGCGTTTGGCCCCATTAAAACATGTGAATCAGAGCATCTCTTTTAAGGATGCATTAGTCATAGGATTAATACAGCCTTTTGCGATGATTCCCGGACTTTCAAGAAGCGGAATAACAACTTCAACCGGATTATTAAGAAAGGTATCCATGGATACCGCTCTTACATTTTCTTTGATGCTTTACATTCCTATTTCTATAGGCGCTTTCTTTTACAAATTGGTTCCATGGATTTTTGATCCAGTTAGTTATGATGTAGGATTTGACACAACGAATCTTATGATGTATTTGTTGTATGGAGTCGCATTTGTCTTTAGTATTCTCGCAACAAGATTTTCACTCAAGTATATTTTTAAGTGGTTTAGACAAGGAAAGCTTATTTTCTTCGCAGTGTATACTTTAATTTTAGGATTGATTGCACTCGTTGCAGCAGTCATCAGTTATTGATCCGAATTGATTACGTTGTATTTTTTTTAATTATAATGTAAAATATTGAGTAGACCTTTTTATTTCATACAAGATTGGAGAATTAATATGGATGAATTAAATCATCAAGAAGCATTTGTAGAAGAAGGAATCACATTATCAGAATTGTTTAGAATTATTTGGAATAATATCTTGCTGGTGTTTTTTGTGACACTTTGGGTTAGTGTTATTGGTATTGTATATACATTTGTTGTAGTTACCCCAAAATATACTGCCGAAACCTCAATCATGGTGCAAGTGGACGTAACTCAACAAACCACTTCAGAACAATCCGCAATATATGTTGCCCAAAACCTCATTGCTACTTACAAAGAATTTGTAGTATCCGAAAAAGTATTAAGTACAGTACTGGCGGATGTTCCTGAATTGCCTGCAGAATATACTATTCAATCTTTACAAAATAGCATATCTGTAGCAAGTAGTACCAACGTATTAATCATTTACATTTCAGTTGAAAATGCATCTCCTGCACTTGCAAGTGAAATTGCAAATCAGTTGGTTGAAAACTCAATTGAAATCGCTAACGATGAAGAAAATGCATATGTTTTACTTCAAAACAAGCTTAAAGTTCTTGATGTCGCCACAGATCCTGTCAATACTAGTTCTCCAAATAAACCGCTGAACGTGATAATCAGTGTGCTTCTGGGTGGAATTTTATCTTTGGGAATTGTTTTTGTAAAAGAATTATTTAACAATAAATTCCAAAGCACACAAGAATTGGAAAAACATTTGAAGATAAATGTGATTGCTGCAGTACCAGGCACAATCAAAGAAAGAAAGCTGGTGGATTAGATGGAATTTTTTGAATACAGAAACGTCGTTATCGAAACACCAAATTCAAGAGAAGCCGAAGCTTATCGGAAACTCGAACTAAATATCTCAATCACATCCATTGATAAACCACTCAAGGTTATTCAATGTACTTCTGCAACACCTGAAGACGGCAAAACAACCACAGCAATCAATCTCGCTGCAGTATATGCCGAAAAAGGGAAGAAAGTCATCATCGTTGATTTTGATTTAAGAAGACCTAAAATTCATCGAGCATTTCATCAAGTGAATGACAAGGGCTTTTATGATTACATCACGAATGATGTTGATTATCATGAGCTCATAATTCATGATGAGTCTAATATTGACCTCATATTAACAGGTAAACATTTGTCTTACCCGAATATTATTCTAGAGTCCCATAAAGCATCCGGGCTTATCGAATCATTAAGAAAAGAATATGATTACATCGTAGTGGATACGCCACCAGTACTTTCTGTTACCGATCCGTTAGTGGTCAGTAAATACGTAGACGGTGTCGTATACGTCGTAGCTTATAATAAAACTAAAAAAGATGCAGCCAAAGAAGGGCTGAATCAATTGAAATTTAATAATGCTAACGTTGTTGGTGCTGTATTGGCAAATATCGATGTTCGTAAATCTAGACTAGGCTATTATAAAGACTACCATTATTATGGGTATCATAACACCAAAGATTCTGAGTAGGTGATTTTGTGATTGATATTCACACTCATATACTTCCGTTTGTTGATGACGGATCGGAGGATTTGGAAACTTCTCTCAAATTGCTTCAAGAAGAAGTAGAAATAGGAGTTACTGATGTTTTCCTTACTCCCCATTATATGAAATCAAGAAATTATTTATCAACGTATGAAGAAAACAAGAAAGTGTTTGATTCTTTCAAGTCAGAAGTAGAGAAAAGAGACATTTCAATTCGAATGCATCTTGGGAATGAAATTTATTATAACTTCACTTCAATAGAAAAATTAAGGAATCGTACCGTGGTCCCTTTGGGACAATCCAAAATGGTTTTGATTGAATTTTCAACTGACGAAGAGGAAGAAGATTTCGGAGAAGCCATTCATAACATAACATCTTTGGGCTTCACCCCAATCATTGCGCATATTGAGAGATATCAGTATGTTAAAAATTTTAATGATTACAAAATCATTAAAAAAATGGGTGCTTTAATTCAGGTCAATGCGGCTTCTATTGTTGGCGCAAGAGGATCTCAACTTAAGAAAACGGCATTGAAATTAATTAAAGCCGGCCTGGTTGATTTTATTTCATCGGACATCCATGCATTTCGGACCAATTATATGAAAGAAGCTTATCAATTTGTCATCAAGAAGTTTGGTAAAGCGATGGCAGAACAATTGTTTAACAATTTAATGATTTTAAAACAGGCATGATTAATATCTGCCTGTTTTTTTTTACTATCACAAATCCAACATAATTCATCTTTATAATAATGATGTAATATTCAATAGTGGATAAATTTATACATTCCCCCCTATGATTGTTTGATTGTTCCACGAGGAATATGACAAGGTGTGTACATATCACACCTTTCCATTGTTTTTTTGGCTGATAATGCTAAAATATATATATTAATAAATTGATTTTAGGCTTTTACAAAGTCTTTTATTTTCGAAGGATGTGTGATGAATTTATGAAGAATATTCATGTGTTAGTTGCTGATGACGAGTACAGAATCAGAAAATTATTGTCAGATTTTCTCATTAGGGAAGGGTATAAGGTCCTTGAAGCTGAAGACGGAGAAGTAGCAATCGACATTCTGTTTGAATCCAAAACCAAGGTAGATTTGGTGATTTTGGACGTTATGATGCCCAAATACGATGGTTGGTTTGTTTTGGAGAGAATCAGAGAGTTTTCTGCTGTTCCCGTAGTGATGTTAACCGCAAGAAGTGACGAATACGATCAATTGAAAGGGTTTAAACTTGGAGCTAATGATTATGTAACCAAACCATTTTCCCCTACAGTACTGATGGCAAGAGTAAAAAACCTTCTTAAAAAAGAACTCAATGAGTTTGAAGAACTTGTATTTGGAAAAATCAAAGTATCTTTATCTTCCAGAGAGGTTTTTGTCCACGGCAAAAAGGTTGAATTAACCCCGAAAGAATTCGAATTATTGAAATATTTCATAGATAATAAAGGAATTGCATTATCGAGGGATAAGATATTAAATGCTGTATGGAACTATGATTATTTTGGCGACCTGAGAACCGTTGACACACACATTAAACAACTGCGCGCCAAGCTGGGAGAGACCGGTTCTTATATTTCAACAGTAAGAAGTGTAGGATACCGCCTCGACATCGAGAATGAAAACATCGATTAAAAGCAATCTGTTTTTCATTACTTACAGCATTTTTCTTTCCTTTATTGTTGCTTTAATTATTCTCAGCAACACTTATTTAGAATCTTATTATATCAATCAAAGGCAAGATTCGTTGCTTTCTGCCTTCAAAGAAGTCAAAGAAATCAACATAGAAGACAGCGATTTATTTAGTCAAGTTCTTGATGTTGAAAATGAATTTAACATCAGTATTCAAATATTGAAACAGACCGATCCTGATGCTGAGATTGATGATAATCCAATTGGTGGCGGAGGATTCAACTTTGATTTGCTTCCAGTACCATATGACCGAGTGTATGGGAATCAATTTTCAATTAGAGATAGTGTCATAGCAATGATTATGAGAGATTTTTCGACTGAAAACGAAACGGAATTCATGAATTTGATTGATCATCAAGAAGACTATAATGAAGATGGATATACTCTGTATACCGCAAATCTTACGCCAAATCCAGGTCAAAATAGCGACGATATCCAATTGGTGAGTCTTTTGGTCGAAAAAGAAGAGGCGGATGGATTAAATTTGTATTATATTTTTGCAGTCACAATACAATCCATTCAAGATAGCGTAAGCGTATTTAATTCTTTCACAATTTTTGTTGGAATTGGTTTCATGTTTTTAGCAGCAGTTGTTGTCTATTTTGCAAGTTATAAGTTCACAAATCCAATTCTAGAGATCACTCAAGTTACAAAAAACATGGCTAATCTAGATTTTTCAAAAAAAGTAGAAATTACTTCAACAGACGAGTTAGGCATCCTTGGAGATAGCATCAATAAAATGAGTACTCAGCTTGAAAAATCGATTTCAGACCTTCAATCAGCCAACAAACAATTATCAGCTGACATTGAACTAAAGACAAAAATAGATGATATGAGAAAAGAATTTATAGCTAGCGCTTCACATGAACTGAAAACCCCAATTTCATTGATTATGGGATATTCTGAAGCGTTGAAGTTGTCTGGGTTGGACCAAGCGACCATAGATGAATATCTTGAGATTATTATGGATGAGTCTAACAAGATGAATAAACTAGTCATGGGGATGTTAAAACTGAGTCAACTAGAAAGTGGAGTACTTGATATCAATCCTTCTGAAGTTTCAATATCTAGGATAGTAGAAGATACGGTTCATTTATTCAAGGTGAAGTTTGACGAAGCTAAAGTGGTCATCGAACTTAATATCCAAGATCAAGTGATTTACTCTGATTACGACCATTTGCAAACGGTATTATCCAATTTTATTAGCAATGCGTTGAATCATGTCGACAGAAAGAAAAAGGTATCGATATCTTCCCTCCAACTAGAGAATGGAGATACGCATATTGAAGTTTATAATTCAGGGAAACACATTCCTGAAAAAGACGTAGAACATATTTGGGATAGTTTCTATAAAGTGGATAAAGCAAGAACTAGAAGTTATGGAGGACAAGGGCTAGGATTAAGCATTGTCAAAAATATACTAAATTCCCTAGGATATCCATTTGGTGTCAAAAACACCGACGATGGAACCATATTTTATTTTGATATTATCAAAGCAAAGAAGAGCTGATTATGAAAGCGTTCGATTAAAACAGACAGAAAATAAAAAGAGCCATATTGGAGAGATTCCAGTATGGTTTTTTTGATATAATGTTTAAAGCAGTGGTTTTTAAGGTTTTATTCTTTTTGGGGTGACAAAGTTATCCACAAAAAGAATTTGACCCCCTACGAAAAAAGAGGATTGAGGAGGATAGAATGAAAGAACGGAAGACCGAGAAGCATAGGAAGTTCAGCATTGAAGAAAAGAATCAAATTGCGGTATTGTATCTAGACAAGCATATGCGAATGTGCGAGATTCTACGATTGTACAACATACCGCACGAGTCAATGGCAAAACGGTGGGTGAAACAATACCGAGCATTAGGAACGTGTGTTGATCAACGAGGCAGAGGCGGGATCAAAGAGGGAATCAAAAAGGGGCGACCGAAAAAGCATGTCGTCTCTTTGGAAGAATTGACGAAGAGGGAACTGATTGAGAAAGTGAGGCTGTACGAGGATATAAAAAACTCCCTAGCCTGCGTGATGAACCGCGAGCAAGACACTACTATCAAGTCATAGATATGCTTAGAGACCGCTATTCCGTGCAATTATTGTGTAATACGCTCGGATGTTCTCGAAGCGGATACTATGACTGGATCTCATCAGGCAGGCCAGAGCACAAGGCTTTTGATCAAACCCATAACAATCTCATAATGGAGATGTATCGTAAAGATGACAGGTGGGGAATCAGATCCATTCGAATGCAAATAAAAACGGCATACGGCTTATGTCTCACAAACGCTACCGTATACCGCTACATGCGGATCAATGGAATTCAGTCCATTGTCCGTAGGAAGACCCATGCATATCCAAAGGTTGACCACCATGACATATCGAATCTCCTACACAGAGATTTTACCACAGATTTCTCGAATAGGAAATGGTCTATAGATATAACCTATCTTTTCTGCAAGGACGGCTTATCATATCTGTGTGCCATCAAAGACATGCATGACAAATCGATTGTCTCTTGGGGGTTGTCTAGGTTCATAGACCACAAGCTCGTCATGGATACATTGGATCAGGCAATCGAATCCGTTCCGTACGAACAACGTCAGGAATTGATCTTACACTCAGATCAAGGATGGCATTTCACTCATCCCATATACAGACAGAGATTGAGAGACAGCCATATCATTCAGTCCATTTCTGCCAGGGGTAGCAGCGTTGACAATTGTCCAATCGAATCGTTTTTCAGCGCATTAAAAACAGAATGTATCTATTTACATAAGAATTTATACTTGAAAAATTTAGAGGCTATTGTAAAAGAATACATGTTCTATTACAATAACCAAAGACTTCAAGAAAAAATAAAAGAACTCGCTCCAATTCAATTCAGGAAACAAGTTCTTTCAGCTCTTTTTATTTAACTGTCCGTTTTAATCAAACTAACTC
>JAHIVB010000015.1 GCA_018816905.1 Bacillota bacterium | reverse complement strand
TTGAATCTAATCCAAAATTCATATATGCCATGTTTGAGACATTATATTTGTGTATATGGTCTAATATCTTCTTCATTTTCTCTTTCATCTAATCACTCTTTTCTTTTATTAATATCCTTGTATCTGTTTTTTTTCAAAAACCGTTTAAACTGAATATTCACAATAACCCTATATAATAATTCAAATCAAAAGTAATAGTAATATTATAGCATCATCTAATTCAAAAATAAACCACGTCTTAACTTCTATTTCTAATTCTTAATATTCTATTGTAATTCTGAAGAGTTCAAATCTCATCAACCGAACGAAAAATTCAAATTTTATGAAAGTTCAAACCCCATCACGAGAATCTCTATTTTCATCAATAAACTTGTTTAAAAATGAAGATATTTTAATGTTTTTTATCATAATTTTAAATCTCACCAACTCCCACCAGATTGCTATTTAGTGCTTTTCCGCTACCTAAAGCAAACAAAAACGGCTCAATAGAGACGTTTTAATTAAAGTTATAAAATTGTTATAATCATAATGGTGGAGTTGAGGGTATTAATGCACTATTCCGCACCAACTTGTCTCACAAACATTATTTCATTGACGTGATTTTTTCAACACCGACTGATGAATAAAATTCAATGCCTTATTCTTTCAAATAGTTAACCGCATTTTTTATCAATTTGTTTTGCACCAATGTGAATTGACCAACTAAACCCTCAAAAATATTCAGGTCTCTATTTTCAAATAGCAAAATAAAATGCGCTCTATAAAGTTGAGTGTGATCAAGATTTCCATGATTTACTCTATTTCTTAATTTGATTATTCTATCACGAACTGTAATATATTCAAAATTATCCCAAGATTTTCCTTTATTTATTTGCTCTTTTTTCTCATCTACTTCTCCAGGCATCTCATAAATAGAATGTTTATCAAGTAATTCGGGTAAATCAAACTTATTCCTATAGTACTTTTCCACATGTTTTAATAAATTACCTAGGTAATTAACCCAATCCATAAAAGCTAGATACTTGAATTTTGATGACAATACTTCTGGCATACCGTATGATTGATTATTATTCTCCATAGATTGAAATACATCGTATCTAGAGATTGTCAAAATCATATTATTGACCAACTCGAAGTTTTGCATTTCCTCTTCTGTAATTTCATCTAGATTTTCTTTCATCAACTTTCTCTCCATAGCATATCACTCCTTGTTAACAATTATACACGAAAAAATAAAAAACTGGAAATTATTCATTCCAGTTTTTGGTGCGTATTGGTGGAGCTGCGGGGATTTGAACCCCGGTCCAAAACAGCCGATCATTTGATTTTCTACATGCTTAGTTCCATAAAAATTTCATTGCCAAGCTGTTACGAAACAACCACTCGAAGCAACTAGTCCTATTGAGTTCGCCTTTCCACTTATGACTGCAGTGTTGGAACTATCCTACTGAGCTGAAGTTTAAATAGACCCGTAGGCTGGTCAATTCAAACCCACTACTTCTTCTTAAGCAGTGAAAGCGTAATTTTGGTTTCCAGTTATATTTACTGGTACATTTTTAGATCTGCCGATCGCATGCTTATCAAACTCGAACTATCCTGTCGAATCCAGAACAGCCCCATGTATTACCCGGAATAGTCTTTTGTGACCTTTTCCAGGCGTCTTTTTGCGTCTTCTTCTTTGTTCGATTCTCGCTTGTCATACTGCTTTTTTCCCTTACACAATGCGAGTTCGACTTTACAAAGACTATCCTTGAGATAGACTTTAGTTGGAATCAGGGTTAGCCCATCAGTCTTAATCTTTTGGCTTAATCGAATGATGTCCCTTTTTTCCATCAAAAGTTTTCTTTCTCTTGTTTCTTCATGATTAAAAATACTACCATAATCATATTTGGAGATGTGCATGTTTACTAAGAACAACTCAAAGTCTTTGACTCTCGCATAAGCGTCGCTAATCGCAAGTTTTCCAAGACGAATTGATTTGATTTCTGTGCCCATCAGCACAATTCCGCATTCATAGGTGTCCAATATGAAGTATTCATGTGACACTTTTTTATTGTTTGCGAGTATCTTCATAAGGACTCCTTTCCTAGACTAACTCAAAATCCACTCTTCCAAGCAACTTAGAAACATTAACACATTTCACTTTTACTACCTTACCTATAGTATACTCGATTCTAGATGAAATTCCAAGATACATCATTTTTTCTTCGATGAATTCAATAGCTTCTGAAAAAGTGGAAATGTGAACCAATCCTTCAACCGTGTTTGGAAGTTCAACGAACATTCCAAATCTCGTAAGAGTCGAAACGACTCCTTCGAAAGTATCTCCGATGAAAGGTTCCATGTATTCTGCTTTTTTCATATCCATTACTTCTCGTTCAGCGATGGTTGCGGTTCTTTCTTGTTTTGAAGATTGAGCTGCAATTTCAGGAAGTTCTTCTTCCTTTTCGTGAATGGATCTTTGATCCAGTATTTTAAGAAACAAATAATCTCTTAAGTAACGATGAACGATTAAGTCTGGATATCTTCTGATTGGAGAAGTAAAATGTGTATAGTTCTCAAACGCAAGGCCATAATGTCCTACATTGTCTTCGCTATACTTTGCTTTTGCCATCGATCTAAGCATTAGCATATTTATCACTTTTTCATATTTTGTATCTTCTATTTTTTGTAGCAGTTTCTGTAAATCTTGATGCGTTATTTGATCTGGTATGTTGGCAATATAAGCTAACTCTTTCGCTAGAACGAATAGACTTTCAAGTTTCGCAGGATCTGGATTTTCATGGATTCTGTAGATAAATGGCAATTCAAGGTGAACCATGTGACTTGCGATGACTTGGTTTGCGACAAGCATAAATTCCTCTATGATATTTTCTGAAATTCCTCTATCACGAATGACGATGTTTTTTACTTCACCATGTTCACCAAAAACGATTTTCGGTTCAATCGTTTCAAAGTTTATTGAACCTTCTTGAGTCCGGGTATCATGAAGAATCTTAGCAAGTTCTTTCATGGTCGAAACAGATTCAACTAAGTCTGTGTATTTTGATATAACTTCAGTGTTTCCATCAATCATGGCATTGACGTTTTTATATGTCATTTGATGACGACTTTGGATGATGGATGGATAAATGTAGTAGGCAATGACTTCACCACGATAGTTAATCTTCATTTCACACGAAATAGCAAAGCGGTCCACTTGTGGATTCAAAGAGCAAATTCCGTTTGAAAGTTCTTTTGGCAACATTGGAACGACTCTATCAGCAAGATAAACGCTGGTTCCTCTTGAAAATGCTTCTTGATCTAATGGGCTTCCTTTTTTGACGTAATAAGATACGTCAGCAATGTGTACACCTAAAAGAAATTCTTTTGAATTCAACTTCTCAATTGAAATGGCATCGTCGATGTCTTTTGTGTCGTCTCCATCAATGGTGATGATTAGTTTCTTTCTTAAGTCGATACGGTCAGTCATTGGTTCTTTGTCTATCGTGGGTTGAATGAGTTTTACTTCCTCAAGTACTTCTTTTGGAAACTCTACGACGATGTCATTCCTTGCGATGACTTCTAGAATATCGATTCCAGGTTCAGACATGTCACCTAATACTTCTTCAATCACTACTTCTAGTATTTGAAATTTGGAGTATTTGACAACCTTTGCTTTGACAAGCGAATGATCCGCATATTTTGTATTCTTATCTTTTCGAACCTTGAAGATAATATCCGAAGGATTGTTTTTTGGAAATACGGCCCCTTGGTAATATTCACCAATAATGATGTCTAGGCTTCGTTTCAAGACGCGAATGATTTCACCTTCATATCGATCTTTGCCATTCTCTTTGGTAATTTTCACAAGACAATAATCTCCACGCATCGCATCTGAAGTCAAATTTCTTGGGATGAATACATCGGGACGACCAGCTTCATCAAGTTTGACAAACCCATAACCCGCTTGTTTTAAATCCAATGTGCCTTTTAAAAAACCAAATCGTTCGGACAAATTATATTTACCATTTTTATTTTTTGATAGGGTTCCGTCTTTCATTAGATCGTCAAGCGCCTTGGAAAAACGTTGAAAATCTTCTTTGGAAGAGAGTTTCATTTTTTTTGATAGCTCAAAAGAATCGCTAGAGCGATAATTATTTTGATTCATTGTTTTTAATATTTCTTCTCTCATACGATCCTCCTTAATCTAATAATAGGCGAAAAAAAAGAACACAGTTATGTGTTCTAAAGAATCAGCGCGAGTACTGTCACAACAGCAAAAGCAAGACTTACGCCCATTGTCATTCTTGCGAGCAACAATTCGGGTCCGCGTTGTTTTTGGTTTTTAAACAAATCTGATTTTTCACCAGAAAAAGTATTTTTGACATCATCTTTCGATTCTTGAATCATAACCAATGCGATTAATAATACACTCACAACGAGTAATAACCAGTCTAACCAGCCCATAATGAAACCTCCCATCATCCATGCATCTACAAATCATATGTAACGATTTTTTCGTTCCTATCTATTATAACATAAAAACATGCTTTTGGAAGAGCCAAAAGCATGTTTTTTCTGTGAACCTTATTATTTCTTTAAATTGTAGAAAGATGCAAGTCCTTTGTATTGTGCAACTTCACCTAGTTCTTCTTCAATTCTTAGTAGTTGGTTGTATTTTGCGATGCGATCGGTTCTTGAAAGAGATCCGGTTTTGATTTGTCCTGCATTGGTAGCAACTGCGATATCAGCAATCGTTGAATCTTCCGTTTCTCCGGAACGATGGCTAACAACTGCGGTGTATCCAGCACGTTTTGCCATTTCGATTGCGTCAAACGTTTCGGTCAAGGAACCGATTTGGTTCACTTTGATAAGAATTGAGTTTGCAATTCCTTTTGCAATTCCTTCAGATAAAATCTTGGTGTTCGTAACGAATAAATCATCACCAACGATTTGGATTTTCTTTCCAAGTCTTTCAGTCATCAACTTCCAGCCTTCCCAATCGTTTTGATCATGTCCATCTTCGATTGAGATAATTGGGTATTTGTTGACTAACATTTCATAGAAATCAACCATTTCAGCACTGGTAAGTTCTTTGTTTCCTTCTCCGCCTAAAACGTATTTCTTTGTTTCTTTGTTGTAGAATTCACTGGCAGCGACATCCATTCCAAGCACAACGTCTTTTCCAGGAACATATCCAGCTTTTTTAATGGCTTCCATGATGACTTCAAGTCCAGCTTCGTTGGATTGAAGATTTGGAGCGAATCCGCCTTCATCCCCGACAGCGGTGTTGAATCCTTTGGATTTCAATACTTTTGCAAGGTTGTGGAATACTTCTGCACCCATTCTGAGGGCTTCCTTGAATGTTGGAGCTCCGACAGGTAGAATCATGAATTCTTGGAAGTCGATGTTGTTGTCAGCGTGAGATCCACCGTTGATAATGTTCATCATCGGAGTTGGAAGTTGTTTTGCGTTGAATCCGCCAAGATATAAATACAGTGGCAATCCTACGTAGTCTGCAGCTGCTCTTGCACAAGCCATGGATACGGCTAAAATCGCATTCGCACCTAATTTTGATTTGTTTGGTGTTCCGTCAAGATCAATCATGATTTTGTCAAGGAACGTTTGCATTGATACGTCATAACCAAGTAAAGCTGGAGCGATGATGTCATTGACGTTTTTGACTGCTTTTGTGACTCCTTTGCCTAAGTAACGAGATTTGTCTCCATCTCTTAATTCGATGGCTTCTCTTTCTCCGGTGGAAGCTCCACTAGGGACGATGGCACGTCCGAAAGCTCCGGATTCGGTGTAAACTTCTACTTCTACAGTTGGATTCCCTCTGGAGTCCAATACTTCTCTTGCATAAATACTTGTAATATTTGGCATAATTTAATCTCCTTTATCTATATTTAATTTCTTATATTCTAATGTAAAGTTTTTTGAATTCCTAAGTACGTTCCAACTCCGAATATCAGTATGGTTATTATGTAACTTAAGAAGCCCATTCCGATTCCGTTAAATGGATTCAGGGTTAAAATCAATATATGGAAATAGTAGGTTATATCGAGAAAAATCTCGTAATCTTGAAGGGAAATCCCATTCAATAGAAATATGGGAACGGTATTTAATATTGCAAACGAGAAAACCATTCCGATTCCTGCAATAATCGTATAGACGATGTGGGGTTCTGTGATTGATTTTCTGATGGTTGTCCCGATGTAGATCGCAATGATCCAGTATAGAAATCCACCAAGAGAAAAATTAACGGAACTGATGAGATAAAAATCAGCATATCCCAAGATGATTCCAAACGCAACAGAAAGAATGATAGTATAGAGTAAAACAAATATCAAGTCTTTGAAGTTGAGATCTGAGAATTTTTTATTCGGCATCTTTGACAATCAACGTCTTCCCGGTCATTTCTTCTGGTTGGACCAACCCCATCAGTTCAAGCATGGTTGGTGCGATATCGCCCAAATTTCCGTCTTTTCTAAGATTCAAACCATGTTTGGTGATAATCAAAGGGACAAGATTCGTTGTATGTGCAGTAAAAGGATTTCCTTCTTCATCAAGCATTTTTTCACAATTTCCATGATCCGCAGTGATGAATGCAATCCCACCTACTTCAAGGACTTTATCAACGACTCTTCCAACACATTCATCCACCGTTTCAACGGCTTTAATTGCGGCCGAGATGACTCCGGTGTGTCCAACCATGTCTCCGTTCGCAAAATTCAAGATGACGGTATCATAGTTTCTCGATTCAAGTTCTTCCAAGACTTTATCGGTAACGGTATAAGCACTCATTTCTGGTTGCATATCATAGGTTGCGACTTTCGGAGAGGGAACCAATACGCGTTTCGCTCCTTTGATTTCTTTATCGACGCCTCCGTCGAAAAAGAAAGTAACGTGAGCATATTTTTCGGTTTCCGCAATTCTCAATTGGTTGAGCCCAAGTGCGGAAATGTAATCTCCATAAGTGTTTGACAAATCATTCAGCTGGTAAGCAATTTCTCCTTTGACGGAGTCTGCATATTTCATTGTCGATACAAAAAAGATATTTTCAGGGCCACCTTCGGTATTCAGCAACGGCGCACTATCTTTATTCGAGTAGGCGGTTCCGATTTCAATGGCTCGATCCGGTCTAAAGTTCATAAAGATAATGGTATCGTTGGTCTCAATCAATCCTTCTTCTGTGACTACGAACGGTTTTACGAATTCGTCAACGATTCCTTCTTCATAGGATTTCTTGATGCCTCCGCTTGCACTTGAAAAATGAGGTGCACTCCCAAATGTCATCGAATCGTAAGCTAACTGGATTCGATCCCAGTTTTTGTCGCGGTCCATGGCATAATATCTTCCAGAAACTGTAGCGATTTTTCCATAATCAATTTCACTGAAAAAAGCTTCGAGTTCTTCAACATAGGTAACGGCTGACTTTGGCGGAACATCTCTTCCATCTAGAAACGCGTGGAAGAATATGCGATCAACACCATGCTCTTTCGCATTTCTGAATATTTCTTTGAAATGTTTGATGTGGGAGTGAACCCCTCCATCGCTTAAAAGTCCGAAAACATGGAGTTTTGATTGATATTTCTTCGTGTTTTCGAATCCATGAAGATACGCAGGATTCGAATAAAACGAGCGATCTTTAATCGATACGTTGACACGTGTCAACGACTGATATACAATTCTTCCTGCACCAAGATTCATGTGTCCGACTTCACTGTTTCCCATTTGACCTTCAGGTAAACCAACGGCTTCTCCTGATGCATCAAGAACAGTGTTCGGAAATTCTTGTAACAACAAGTCCAAATGAGGTTTCTTTGCCAAAGCAAATGCATTGCCGGAGGAGGATTCTGCATAAGCGATTCCATCCATAACAATGAGTACAACGGGTTTTTTCATTATTTCACCTCTACAACCCATAATTATACTATATTTGCTTGTTTTTTGAAAGTAAATTCAACCCTTTGTAAACACTTACACATTGTAAATAGTAACACTATTTTTGATTTCTTTTTGATATAATAGAATAGAGGTGAAATTATGCACGAATCCAAGTTAACTAAACTTCAAAAAATCCTTGAAAAGCAAATTCCTAACGGAAACATCAATTATACTGTCCCAGACATTTGGAACGCATGGGATTACAATGGACCAGAAATGAAAAGGATTCCTTCGAACGAACTATTGGTCAATCCTTACCGTTTTTACTCGAGTGTGATTAAAAACGTTATCTCTATCGCTCGAATCAAAGGCAAAGACTATAACCAATCTTTAAGTAAAATCACCAACCGAGTGATAGAAAAGAACGAAATCGGAGGAGACTGGGTTCGAAAGAGCGTACTTTATTCAACGATGATTCGTTCTTCAGCCGCATGGGACCATGACCGTTCATACTCCCTTGACTTATCAAACTTCAACGGACTCAAAGAAACCGGTTCATTTGTCAAAATGCTTGCGCTTCTTCCGTTCATGAAGAAGATGGGTGTCGATACCGTTTATATGTTACCAATATCGAGATTTTCTCTTAAAGATAAGAAAGGCGAACTTGGTTCTCCTTATGGCGTGGCTTCTTTTTATGATATAGATCCTAATTTGAAAGACAGTTTATCAGGAAATCTAATGACGGTTGAGGAAGAGTTTCAAGCTTTCGTTGAAGCTTGTCATATTCTTTCTATGAGAGTCGTCATCGACATTATTCCACGAACCAATTCCGTTGATAACGATTTAATGAAAGAACACCCCGATTGGTTTTACTGGATTAAAGCCAACGAGTATGATCATTATAAAGTGCCTTATGTGGATGGATTGCCTAACACGATTCCACCGGATTCAAAATACATGAAAGAGGTTTATACTTCTCCTGATGTTCAAAGACACATCAGCATGTTTCAAGATAACCCGAAGGCTCAAAATAAGGAACTGTGGGAAAAAATCAAGAATGATTCCGAAAATGACTATGCTTTGGCAATTGAAAAGAACTTTGGTTTGAGAGTAGCTCCTGCTTTTTCAGACCACATCAACGATGTACAACCGCCATGGACCGATGTTACATTCTTTAGAATGTTTTTAGATCATCCCAAGGAGACTTCCAAATACCTAAAGAATAAAAAACAACCTCCTTATATTCTCTTTGATACAATCAAATCGAATTTATTTCCAGGAACCCAACCTAATCAAGAATTATGGAATACGTTAAGTGGAATCATTCCTTTTTATCAAAAGAATTATGGAATAGACGGGGCAAGAATCGATATGGGGCATGCACTTCCAAAAGAACTCTTGCACATGATTATCGATTCAGCGAGAGTTGCAGATCCTGATTTTGCATTCATCGCCGAAGAATTGAATACCGAGAATGCTGAAAAAGCCAAATTGAACAAATACAACATCATCATCGGAAATGGATTCTGGATGGAACCTCGAATTTGGGAAAAGAATATGCATAAATTTGTATATGGCGCTCCAGATATTGCTCTTCCAATGTTCGCTTGTGCAGAAACCCACGATACCGCAAGAATTGCAGGTAGAGATGGTGGAAAGACATTAGCCAGAATGGCAACCGTCTTCAACATGCTGCTTCCCAATTTAGTTCCTTTCATCAATTCAGGACAAGAAGTGTATGAGGTGCAACCGATGAATACAGGAGTCGATTGTACAGACAAAGACAAATTCAATCTACCAAAAGATGATATGTTTTATGGAAAACTAGCTTTATTTGATAAATATGCTTTTCATTACACAAACCCGTTCCGTTGGGAAATTGCGGATCATTTAGATGGCATCAAACATATTAGGAGTCGATGGCTTAACGAAATCACGAATTTAGATTCCTACCTGCCAATTTATTTCAACGAATTTGATACGCCTGCAATCGGTGTCTCCTATTGGAACAAACAAACCAAGTCTTGTTTATTGGTCGTTGGTAATTCCAATCCTTATAATGATATTGAATGCCACGCCTCACTTTCGGCACTAAGAGAAGCTTCTTCCAATCAAAATCATTTCGGAAAACTTCTTTATGCGACCTATGAGTTAAGTCGTGATTATAACGAATTTTCTTCGGACGGAACCATTCATTTCCATCTCGGAGCGGGTGAAGTTAAAGTTATTGAGATTTAATATTTCAAACAAAACGGCAGTGGAAATCCACTGCCGTTTCTTTTATTCGTTTCTCTCGATTTGATTGAAGAGGACTTTAAGAAGTCGCTCCAAAATGATGGTGTATATCAGTACTTCTATCGGCATTTTCACGATTCTAAGCGGGATTTGAACCCAAAATGGAATTGCATATAAATCATAGAGCCATAATGGCGTCAATATCAATGAGGTTAAAATGTAAAGAACAAAAACGACAAAGAAAATAAAATGAATGTCGCCTTTTTCTTGATGTTTTCGATAATGAAGGATTGAAATCAATATCATTGCGAGGCTTGAAAGCAATGCAAGTCCAACTAATAAGTATCGATACATCGGAAGAAAATTTACATTCGATGAAATACTATCAATGTGAAAGAGAAACACAATAGCAAGGACTGCAAATAAAGTCATTAATACAATATTGCTTATAAAGAATGTCGATGGTTTTACCTTGCTTTTCAATTTCATAATCAGTCCAGGTACGACACCATATAAAATTGCATTGAAAGTAAATCCGAAATAGAACACCCCTCTTGAAGATCCCAACAGGAAATATCCGATAAAATCCTGAGTAATTCCAGCAAAAAAGCCCACTTCAGGCCCAAACATAAGGCTGATTATGATGAGAGGAACATATCCGATTCCAAACTTGATAATGGATGTGGAAGGTGGATAATAAAAGGAGAAAAGCTGACTGAGCAATATTCCAATTGATACAAGCAACCCGGTAAAGATGAGATTTCTTAATTTAAATTTCAAAGTAGGATCTCCTATTCTAGCGTAAAATTGATAGGCTCTTGACGCGTTGAAATTAAAAACTGATTGATTTTTGTGAAAGGTTTTGAACCAAAAAAACCACGATACGCCGATAAAGGAGATGGATGCACATTTTCAATAATTAGATGCTTCGAATAAGTAATCAAAGTCTTTTTACTTCTAGCATAACTTCCCCATAAAACAAATATCATAGGATTTTCCTTTTGATCAAGCAAAGTAATAATATGGTCTGTGAACTGTTCCCAACCCTTTTTTTGGTGAGATAAGGGTTGATTCTTTCTGACGCTTAAAATGGCATTCAGCAACAGCACTCCTTGTTCGCTCCATTTCGTCAAATCTCCTGACGTAGGCATTTGAACACCCAAGTCGCTGACAAGCTCGCTAAAAATATTTTGAAGTGAAGGCGGAAATGGAATTCCCTTGGGAACAGAAAATGAAAGCCCCATAGCTTGCCCCGGATTATGATAAGGATCTTGTCCGAGTATCAATACTTTCGTGTCTTTCCATGATGATTTTCTTAAAGCATGAAAAACATCGTGTATTGGCGGATAGCAAGAGTATTCAAGATACTCTTTTTTGATTTCTTCAACTAGGTTAGTGAAATAGGGTTTTTGAAACTCCTCTTTCAGCAAATCATCCCAATCATTATTTAACATTGTTTTTTCTCGTTGAACAATGTCCTACTGAACATGCGGTACAATTGATATCATCGACTAAATCTTGACATTCATCCGGAATAGCAGTTTTCTCATTGATTGCATACGATAGAACGTATAAGACTACAACAATGATGATGATACCGATGGGAATAATATATTGCATGGTGACACCGCCTTACTCAATCGACTGAATGATTTTTAATACTTCGTCTGCTATCTGATGAACAACGGAGTTCGTTTCTTCCATCGATGATCCCGTTCCTCCGATATAGACTTTTAATTTAGGTTCTGTTCCTGATGGTCTTAATACAAACCATGAGGAATCGTTTAATATGTATTTAATGACGTTTGAAACTGGCAAACTAAGTTTGGAAATTGTCTCATTCGCATTTCTCGTAGAAGTGTGATAATCTTCAAGAACTTGTACTTTTAGAGATGCGATTTCACTTATTGGATTTTTTCTAAAATAATCCATGATTCGATCGATTCTAAACTTGCCTTCCATTCCTGCCAGTTCAATGTTTTTTAAATCTTCAAAATAATATCCATAAATCTGATAAATATCTTCTAATTTATCTACAAAAGTTTTTCCTTCTTTATTGAGATAATAGTTCGCAGCTTCTACTGCAAGAAGCATTGCTTGAAGCGAGTCTTTGTCCCTAACGCCATCATTGATGACGTATCCGTAGGATTCTTCGTATCCAAAGAAAAATTTCTTCTTTGTATTTTCGAGCAATCTAGCTTGCTCGCCGATGAACTTGAATCCAGTTAATGTGGAAACAACTTCAAGACCAAAGGATCTTGCTATTTTCGCGCCTAAATCCGAGGTTACAACCGTATTGAAAACCACTCCGTTTTCAGGAATCAAATGGTTCTTTTCTTTTTGTGTTAACAAGTAGTAAATTAAAATGGCACCCGTTTGATTTCCTGTGAGTAAAATATAGTCTTTGTCCTTTTTGATTGCGACACCCAGTCTGTCTGCATCCGGATCAGTCGCGATCAACACATCCGCATTTTTCTCTTTACCCAGTCGAATCGCATATTCAAAAGCAGCTGGGTTTTCAGGATTTGGAGACTTGACAGTCCCGAAATAAGGATCATGAACCATTTGTTCTTTTACAGGGAAAAAGGAATAACCAGTTTCCGTCAAGAGTCTGGTTCCAATTTCAGCGGAGGTACCGTGTAAGGGTGTAAATACGACTTGAACTGTTTTTTTATCATTTGGATATATTTGTACTGATTTAACTAAATCAATATATGCTTTGTCAATCTCATCTGAAATGATGAAAGACATTCCATTTTGAACAAGAGCAGGATAGTCTGCGACCTTGACGCTGAAAAGGTCGGTTACTTCATTGACCATTCCGACAATTTCATCTGCGTATTCAGGCGTATACTGACATCCGAATTCATCATATATTTTATATCCATTATAATTTGGAGGATTATGGGAAGCCGTTACGACGATTCCTGCAAGCGCATGAAGCTTTCGTACTGCAAAAGAAAGTTCCGGGGTGGGGCGTAATCCATCAAACAAATAAGTTCTAATGTTGTAGTGTCCCAAGACCTTTGCGGACTCAATCGCAAAATCACGTGATTTTAATCGATTGTCATGAGCAATGACGACGCCTCTTGATAGGTCTTGTGATGAATAGTGCTTGAGTAAATATCTAGCAAGTCCATCGTTTGCACGGCGAATCGTATAAATGTTTAATCGGTTCAGACCCGGCCCTAAGATTCCTCTCATACCACCGGTTCCGAATTCTAAAGAGGTGTAAAACATTTCTTCTAATTCGTTGATTGACTTGTTTTCAAGATCCATCCTCAATTTGGAATCTAGGCTTGGATTACTCATCCATTTTTGATACTCGTCTTTCCACATATGCACCACTCCTAACAGAAAGATTATACATCTTTTTAGGCTTTTTCTCAAACAAAAAAGCCTTATTTCAAAAAAAATACTTTTGGATTTTTCCAAAAGTATTAAAATGATTATCGAATGTAATCAACCAAATCTTGTTTCCTTGGCTTTACTTCAGGTTCTTCTCCGTCAATGTATCCAAAACAGATGGAACAATCGTGTTCATACCCTTCTGGAATCTTCAACATTCTGTTGATGTCGATGTGATTTGCCTGATGATACATATACCTTGTTTGGCCGATGATGCAAGAATCGATTCCTAATGATTTAGCTGCTATCGCCATATTTTCAATCGCACATCCTGCATTGAGTCCACTGTAACCTTCGATAACAGAACTTAATACAATCACAAGTGGAGCGTGATAAAAAACGTGATAGCCTTCTTCTTTTTCAATTCCTAGTTTTTCCATGCCCAATAAAGTCAGTTCATTGACTTTTTCAATCATTTGAGGTTCCGTGATGACTGTGAAATGCCAATTTTGCTTATTTTTTGCACTAGGGGCATAAATACCTGATTTTACAATGATCTGAATCATCTCTTCAGGAATTGGTTTTGTTAAATATTTTCTTACACTTCTCCTTGAAAGAATGGCTTGAATGGTTGGATTGTTCATAAATGACATCTCCTTTATTCTTCAATAAGTACTTTCGATAAAAGTGGATTACATGCCTGATCGACTTCCATTGTAAGGGAAGCTGCTTTTTTCCCTAAATTGACTGCCTCATGCATGCTTTTCCCGTGGTTGAGTCCGTAAATGATGCCTGAAAGTAAAGCGTCTCCTGCGCCAGCACTGGATTTAATCTCTGAAGGCTCAAAAATAAGTGTTTGATAAATTCTACCTTCCGTATTGTAGGTAATCGCATCTTTGCCATTCGTGACTACAACATGCTTCACTCCGGTTTCCAGCAAACGTTTCACATCCATGATAATGTCGTCATTTTTTTGACTGAGTAGAGAGGATAACTCTTGCTTGTTGACTTTAAGAAGATCTACATATTTTAATACGTGTTTTAGTCGATTGACTTTGATTTGTGATACACCATCACAAATGATCCTTTTTTCTTTATAAGTCTCAATAATGTAATGAAGTGTTTTTTCTGATAAGTTCGTATCTAGGACTATGGTATCAAATTGATTGATATACTCTGACATCGAACTAAAAAACGAAGGCTCAATACTTTCAATCAGTGAAAAATCATTGATGGCAGCAATTAATTCTCCTGAAGAACCATGCACTGCCATGTAGATCCCTGTAGGGCGTAAGTCATCGATGTAAGAATGAGTAAAAGGAAGGCCAAGAGTTTCAAAATAATCCACGGTATCTACTCCGAATATATCTTTTCCGATGAATGTAAGCAAATCAACGTCTTCCCCTAGTCGAAACAGGTTTTCCGCAATATTTTTAGCAACTCCGCCTAGCTTCATCTGTACACGCCCCGGATTGGAATCCTCTATTACCACTGCATCATAAGAGACTCCAATAATGTCTTTGTTGGTTGCGCCGATACATAAAATCTTCAAATTATCACTCCAAAATGTTCGATGTGATGTAATCTACACCAAGTTTAATTAATTTTTCAGCAATCTCCTTGTCATCGACGGTGTAAACACATACCTTAAGTCCAATGAGATGAAATTGCTTGATTAAAGTTTCATCAACATGACGGTAGTCAATATCCAGGTTTGCTTGGTACTTTTCGCATAACTCTAGTAACCCCTCACTTTTTTCTCCGACTAGGTAGAAAAGAGTCAGTTCTGGTTTTCTTTTTCTGAGATATGCTAGATACTTCTCATGAAAAGATAGAACGTAGACAAATTGACATTCATAGTACTTTTCTATTTCTTCGACAAGTGCGTCAAGATGATCGTTTGATAAATGATCTTTGACTTCGACAAAAGCCACTTTCTGGTAAGTCTTGCAGATGGTGAGATACTCCGAAAGCCTCGGAATGACCACACTGTCACTTAAATTCCCGGTTTTACGATCCACGAGGGTGAATTTTTGAAGTTCTTCATACTTAAAACTGGGAATATATAAGTTTAACAACCCTAAACGTAGCAAAGTATCGTCATGGGTTACAATCAATTTATTATCTTTAGATGCCCGTACATCGCACTCAATTCCAAAATAGCTCCGGTTTCCTGCGGCTGTAAAAGCGTTGATAGTATTTTCTGTTTCGATTCCGCTCAAACCACGATGCGCAACCATACCACGAAAATACTTGTCTATTTTTACTGTATTCATCGTACCACGCTTTCATTTCAAAATATATGTTCACTTTATTTTACCATTAAAGGTTATGAATTTGAATATAAAAAGACAAAAAAGAAAGATTTTATCGAATTCTTTTAAAAATCGTTTATAATGGAGTTATCCAAACTCTAGGAGGTGCAAAATTGACTGAATTCGGATATGATTTCTCTAAAATTAGAAATCTAAAGATGACCAGAAAAAATTATGTTGTTCCCTTTTTAATGATGATTTTCTTCTTTACACCGTTTATCATATTTTCAGTTTTTTTTGGTTTGTATTTGACTGACACTCCAATGGAAATCAACGAGGTTGTTACTTACCCTGGCTCTATGGTTTATGAAAACTTTATGATTACATTTCTGCTAATATCAGGCGGAATCAGTTTAGCGTTTATACTCCCGTTACTCCTTTCATTATTCTCAAAAAATAAAGATATCATATATCTAGGCGAAACCGTAGATTTAGAACGCATCGTCTATGTTGAGTCAAAGAATAAATCGATATACGTTAGTCCTAAAACACTGCTAATTTACGATAAAAAAAGAGAGCAATTGACTAAAGATAGCTCTCTCGCAAGAATTAACGAGTATTTTTCTATGTATATATTTTGGCTGAATTTAGACCAGACACAAAAATTGAAGATAAAGGCAACCACTAGGAAGATTGTCTATTCCTATAAAGAACACGACGGAAGTCTTACGCTTCAAAAAAGATACGCTCTCAAGTTAGATGATTCAGGTCAATTGATTGGTTTTAGTGAACAAGTATCGACCTATCGATATGGGAACTCCAATATAAAAGCGATGAATCATTTTCAAGTTATCGAAACCAATGGTTCTCTTCAAATTCCTTATCATTCAAAGATTAGTAGGGAACTAATCAATATTTTCTAAAGAAAAAGGTGCGAATTCGCACCTTTTTTCATGAGATATTTTCTAATTCTTGAAGAATTTCTGTCTGTCCTGCATAAATAGCCACAACTTGATGATTGACGATGTATACCAAAGTGGGGGTTGTTGTTACATTGATTTCTTCAAAAATATCTGCAAGTGAATGTGTCTCAACAAGATAGATCTGATCTATCTCTAAATTCGATATTTTTAACAAAATGACTGGTTTGATGATGATGCAGTGCTCACAGGTTTCTGAATAGAAATACAAATAATAGGGGTCATCGCTCATGTTCAACTGCATATACGGGTCACTCACGCGTTGTGACATGAAATCAGAATAATCCAGGTTGACTCCGGTTGAAGTTGTTGATGAAGAACTCAATGAACATCCAAGCAATGCGGAAAAGAGTATCACCATTAAGGACATAATGAATACTCTAGATTTCAACCTTCTAGACTTCATCGTGATCTTTACCTTTAATTAAGAATGAGACTCTTTTATAAACAAGTATTACAACTACACTGACCAAAATTCCTTTCACTAAATTAAAAGGGACAACAGCCAGCAAGATAAATCCAGTCAAGTTGGTAATATTCGGATTCACCAAAGTACCAACTGCGACGAGTCCGTCTACTGAGGTTCCAAAAACGGATGCATATACGGGAAGTAAAACAAATGCATTAAGAAAAGCACCAAGTACGGTCATTGATACTATCCCGATACCAAGCCCAATAATAGCGAACTTTCTTGTTTTATGACGAGTGTAAATCCAACTTGCAGGAACCACAATCGAGAGTCCAATCAAGAAATTTGCAACTTCACCTACGCCAAAAGTAATCGTACCGTTTATCATGAAATTGAGAAGAATTTTGACTGCTTCGATGATCACTCCTGCAATCGGTCCTAATGCAAATGCTCCTATTAAAACCGGAACTTCACTGAAATCTAGTTTATAAAAATCCGGTGCGAATCCCAATGGGATCTCAATGAGCATCAATATCGCTGCCATGGCAGACAGAATTGCGATGATGGTCATTTTTTGAATACTTTTTCTTTTCATGATGAGTTCTCCTTTGAAAATAAAAAAATGCCCGACAAAACTTCGGGCATCAAAATAACCAAAAAGGTTATTCACTTCTTTCATCCAGACTATACTGTCGGTTTGGGAATCACACCCAATCGTGCCTAAGCTCGCGGACTTTACCGCCGGTGGGGAATTACGCCCCGCCCTGAAGTGTTTTTAAATCTACTCTATTATAGACGATTCAATTCGTTTCGTCAAGCAAAGATCAATTGGATATTGTTAATTCAGATTTTTCGCAACCGCACGAATCATGGATCCATCTAACCCTTTGATTTTTAAAGGCAATCCTGCAAAAAAAACTTCAGAATGCAAATCTTCTAAACGGTTTAACCCTTCAATGATTGTTATTTCTTGTCCCAAAAAATCAAGATGTGCTTGAATTGGTGACTCACCTTGATATTTTATGGTGGGTAAATCAAGTCCAATTGTATGAATTTGATGATTCATCACAAATTCAAAAAATGAGGGCTCAAAACTAGGGCAGTTGGTAAAATAGGCTTCTTGATTGAATAATAGACCGTGTTTCGAGTTCAAAAGCAAAATAGGATACTGATTTTCAAGTAATGAATACGCATTAATAATATCTTCTGTATTCAAAACACCATTTTTGATTTCAACATGAATGACATTTGCATACCCAATCACGTTAGGTAGGGGGATTTCTTCGATTCCGAATCCTTTTTCAATAAAGTGATAAGGGCTATCCAGATGAGTTCCGACATGCATAGCTGTTTTGATTACATCCATATGAAACCCGTCTTTTTGATGGCCTGCCCTATTGGTAATTTCTAGATTAGGGTCTCCAGGATAGACTAAAGTGGAAGAACTGATTAAATGGCTGAGATCAATCCACTCATGATTCATCAGTCGTTACCTCTACATAATTCGTTTTTTGTGAATTAGAAAGTTGATCGATGATGATGTATTGATCTAGTTTAAGTATATTCACCTGATAACTTTCTGTTCCTACAACCGAACTGATTGTAGCATCATATGTGACGATAAATGACAGCAGTTTCGCATCGTGTGTCAAAGTGATACTTACTGTGGCAAAACTGACTGATTGCATGACGTTTGAGACGAAAAAAGTATCTTCGACTAGATCTTGATGATATTCAAAATTTACGGTCAGAGTATCGGTATCAACGACGATTTGCACATTTCTTGTTTGTGCGTAATCACAGGTGCTTTTTAAAAAGGATTGATATAGATTTTGATATTCTAAGTATTCAGTGGCTTTTTTTGAGAAATCTTCCGTATCATCCATTAATCTGTAGGTATAAATGATACCTTCCGAATAATCAACTTGGCTCGTAAAAAAAGTATCATTTTCGGTAATCTCCATTTTTACTTTTCCAATTAAATCTGTAGAATTCATATTCTTCATTTTAACGCTCATAATCTCAGAATTATTGTAGTTTGAAGCTGCATATTCTCCAAAATATTCAAGAGAAAGACTCTCTGCGTTCAAATAATTATCAATTGCATCGTTCATGAGTGAAAAAGCTTCTTCAACGGTGTATTCAGGAATCTCTTTGTTGCAACCAAATATCCCAAATGAAATCAAAGCAATAAATAATAGCAGTATGTGTTTTTTCATAATGTCACCCCAAATCATTATACCAAATATTCTTTAAAATCCATCTAAAAAAGCAAAAAAAAGACCAATCGATTGGTCTTTTTAACTTATTTATTTAATGCTTTTTACATGCCAGATTGTATCCGCATAATCTTGTATCGAACGGTCACTGGAAAATACGCCACTTTTTGCTATATTGACAATCGCCATTCTTGACCAAGTTTCTTGGTTCCTATAGGTATTGTTTGCCAACTCATGCGCTTTCAAATAGCTACAGAAGTCTTTTAAAACAAAATAAGTGTCTGAGTAAACCATTCTGTCGAAGATTTCTTGAAATTCTGAGGAATCTACATCTTCAAAGAATCCATTGACTAACTGGTCAAGAATCAACTTGATTTCAGGATTTTGCTCGTAGAATGCCTTAGGCTGATAGGTATGTTCTTTCATTTCCTTTGTGACTTCTTCTGAATTCATTCCAAAAATGAAGATGTTGTCGTCTCCGACAAGATCATGAATTTCGACGTTTGCGCCATCCATCGTGCCAAGTGTCAGTCCTCCGTTCATCATGAACTTCATATTTCCGGTACCACTGGCTTCTTTGGAAGCGGTAGAAATCTGTTCAGAAATATCGCATGCAGGCATAATGACTTCAGCATAGCTTACATTGTAGTTTTCAACGAATACCACTTTGAGATATGAATTGGTTTCTTCGTCCGCATTGACTTTTTTTGCAATCGTATTGATTAATTTGATTACTTTCTTCGCAAAGTAATATGCTCCCGCAGCCTTCGCTCCGAAAATAAAGGAATGTGGAACATAATTTGCACGAAACTCAGAATCTATTTTCAAACGATGATAAATATGCATGATGTGCAAGGCATTCAAAAGTTGTCTTTTGTATTCATGCAGTCTCTTCACTTGAATGTCGAAGATTGAATTCGGATCGAGCCTCACGCCTTGTTCAGCGAAGATTCGATCACTTAAGGCTTGCTTCTTGATTTTCTTGATTTCCATGACTCTTTTTTGAATTTGTGGATCGTTACGAAAGTTCAGGAAATCTTCCAATTTTTCAGGTTTTGTCATCCATTCTACACCAATGGTGTCATTTAATAGAGAAGTCAATTCCTTGTTTGAGTGAATCAACCATCTGCGATGAGTGATCCCATTGGTTACGTTATGGAATTTATCTGGATAGAGTTCGTAAAAGTCTTTCATTTCTATATTCTTTAAAATATCTGTGTGAAGTTTGGCAACGCCATTCACTGAAAAACTTGCGATAATGCAAAGATGAGCCATTCGGACCATGCCATCTTGAACAATCGACATTTTATTGATATAGTCGATTTTGGAGTACCCATGTTTTTCCAATAGTCCAAGACAAAAACGACGATTGATTTCTTCAATCAACTGATAAATTCTAGGTAGGAGTGGTTGCATGATAGAAACCGGCCATTTTTCAAGAGCTTCAGCCAATATTGTGTGGTTGGTATATGCAGTCGACTTCGAAGTTATCATCCATGCTTCGTCCCATTCCAACTTTTCTTCATCTAGCAAAATTCTCATTAATTCTGGAATGATTAATGTCGGATGAGTGTCGTTGATATGGAATACTACATGTTCGTGGAGATTTTTTAAGGTTCCGTATTTCTCTTTATGTTTACGCGTAACACTTTTGACTCCAGCAGAACTGAAAAAATATTGTTGAGTCAAACGAAGAATTTTTCCATCATTGGTCGTATCGTCAGGATAAAGAAAGCCAGAAATGCTTTGAAGTTTTGATTCGTATTCAAAAGGGGACATGTTTTTTGGATATTTTCTGGATGGTTCAGCATTCCAAAGACGTAAGTGCGTCACCATTCCATTGTGGTTTCCAACAATGGGAACATCATAAGGCACTGCACGAATATATTCAGAAGGATGATAAACCATTCCTTCCTCATAATTCACATACCCGGAAAATGGAATGTCTTCTGCTTCCTCTTCTTTTCTGATTTCCCAAACGTAACCGTCCGCAAGCCAATTATCAGGTCGTTCCTCCTGATATCCATTTTTGATTTTCTGTCTAAAAAGGCCATATCGATAGCGAATGCAATTACCATATCCTGGAATTCCAAGCGATGCCATAGAATCTAGATAACAAGCGGCTAGTCTTCCTAAGCCACCATTTCCTAGACCGGGATCTGGTTCAAAAGATTCAACTTCATTTAAATCAAATCCATAATCTTTGAAGGCAGCTTCACAAACATCGCGAACGCCAAGATTCATCAGATTATTCGTGATGAGTCTACCCATTAAAAATTCCATAGAAAAATAGTAGACTTCTCTATGTTCGGATTTTTTTAGTAGATTATTTGTTTCAATCCAATCAGAAGCAATCGCTTCTCTTGTCAGCGTACCTAGTACATTGTATCTTTCTCGAATGCTTGAATGTAACACATCCGTAAGATATGTGCTTTTCAAGCGCTCATTAAACGCTTTTTTAAAGGATTCTTTTGTCTTAAATACTGTAGAGTTCATTCTTTCACCTCGGGTATTATTATATCAAAAATTGACAATAAAGTGGTTTCCAAAGTGCTGATACCGTTTACTGCTTCAGCGATTTGGAAACCATGCTGCTATAAAGTTCAATGTAGGATTTGGTACTTTGTTCAAGAGAAAATCTTGAGTTCATTGCATTGATGATTAACTGTTTCCATTCATGGGGATGCTCATTGAACAACTGACAAGCATTTCGAATCTGAAACAGCAAATCTTTAAAATCATAATTATAAAATTTGAATCCATTTCCTCTTTTTGTCATGAAATCAAAATGATCAACGGTGTCGTTTAATCCACCTGTTTGTCTGACGATTGGAACGGTTCCATATTTTAAAGCAATCATCTGACCGATTCCACATGGTTCATATCTTGAAGGCATGAGAAAAACGTCTGCTCCAGCGTAGATGTAGTTGGGTTCAGTTGCATCATAGACAAGATTCATGGAAACGCGTCTTGGATATTTCTCAGCTAGAAGTCTCAATTTTTCGAGATATCTTTCTTCTCCGGTACCTAATAGAACAAATTCGGTATTCGGATTTTGAAGAAACTCGTCCATGGCTTGGATTAAAATGTCAAACCCTTTTTGTTCCACAATTCTTGAAACCATTCCAACCACGAAATACTGTTCTCCAACTTCAATGTTTAATCGTTGTTGCATATCAAACTTATTCAATTTTTTGGCTTCGAAAACATTGATGAGATTATATTTTTGATGAATGATCAAGTCGCTTTTCGGGTCGAATTCATCACTCAATCCATTGAGTATTCCATAGAAATCTCGATCTCTTCGATTAATCACATCGACGAGATTCTTTGAATAGTACTCATATCGCAGTTCTTCTCGATAAGTCTCGGAAACTGTCGAAATGGTCGTTGCATTTGAAAGACCAATCTCCATAAAATTGATAGATGGTCTCGGACTGATGGGTTCAGCTAATCCTAATTTGGTAAGAATGGAAGCATCTTGAACACCTTGATACTCAATGTTGTGAATCGTCATTAAAGTGATGATTGAATGATACCTTTTGGACTCTTTCAAAATCGATGGAATCAGCCCAGTATGCCAATCGTGGATATGAATGATGTCTGGAACGACTTCAAAGGCATCCAAAAACTGAACGGCAGCTTTTGAGAAAAAAGCAAACCGATCACCATCGTCTGGATATCCGTATACTTTTTCGCGATCGAAGAAATCATAAGATTCTATAAAGTTATAAGTAGTCCCTTTATCGGTGTAAGAAAATAAAGCAGCTTTATAAAGCTCATTTCCATAAGCGATGACTTGTTCCGCCTTCAGTTCCATCAACAAACTATATTTTTCTTTGATTTTGGAATACAGTGGCATGATGACACAAGAAACAATACCTTGGGTTACCAAGTTCTCCGCCAAAGAACCGACCACGTCTGCCAGTCCACCAGTTTTAATGAAAGGCCAACATTCGGCCGTGATTTGTAACACATGCAACTCTTCATTGGAAACGACGGTTTGTTTCTTTTCCGAAACAAATAGATGTTGGTAATCCCCTGAAACGATGGAACCATTTTTTACAATGGTTTCTTTGTCAAGAATGGCGTATTCGACTACGGCGTCACTCTCAATGATGCATTGGTTCATGATGACAGAATTTCGAATCTTCGCTCCGTGTTTAACAACTACTTTACGTCCAATAACTGAGTTTTCAACACTGCCTTCAATAATAGCTCCACTCGCAATGATAGAGTTTTTTGTAGATGAGTTTTCCCCATATCTTGAAGCAGCGGACATGGTTTCCTTGGATAAAATGCTTCTTCCCTTGTAAAAGAGTTGTGCTCTGACTTCCGGCAACAATAGCTGCATGTTTGCTGTAAAGAGATCATATGGACTGTCAATATAAAAACACGCGTTTTCAAATACATATGGATTTCGAATTAGTTTTGGAGCGTAGTCAAATACATCAGATAAATTTCTAAATTGGATAGAATCATAATGTGTGACATACTCCAGTAACAACTTTTTGGAAAGAATATACGTTTTCAGTCTTTTATGCTCTCCTGACAAGACTTCGGTAATGTCTGCATTGTTGACTAGATGACTATGGAGAAAGACTTGATAATCGACATTCCATACAATGTTCGCTGGACTGACAATCACATATTCTTGATTGCTACGAAGAAAATACTCGATGTGTTCATACATTCGTTGAAAACTGATGGAGTCATCAATTGTCAAATTCAAATTCTTTGGAGGGAGAATGAATATTCCGTCTTTACGACGATTTAAATCCCATCGATCTCCTGAACCTATGTGGTCCGCAAGACTTCTATAGTTTCCATACGGAAATATGGCAACGTTCGTTATTTGAGAATTCTTACAGTTGGACAGTGTGAAATCGATTAATCGGTATTTCGCACCAAAAGGTAAGGCTCCCGGCATCCGGTGTCTTGTCAGTTTACTGAAACTTCCTTTTATCGTCGCATCTACGACTAGAAATAGATTATTCATGGATCTCACCTATCTTTCTGATGTTGGTAGAATCCAATAGAACAATTTCATCTGATATCAGTTTGTAGTTTTTAGGAATTTCAAGTCCTTTATTGACAATCACGTTTCTTAATTGAACGTTCTCATTGATAATCGTATTAGGCATGATGACGGAATGATCGATTTTAGATCCTCTTTTCATGATGCATTCATATCCAACCACACTATGATTTACTTTACCGTCAATTAAACACCCGTCAGCGATGATGCTTTGTTTGATGTCTCCATGGTTTAAGACAATGTGTGGTGGTAGATTCAATGATTTAGAATAGATTGGTAAATTTCTTGAAGTGTTCAAAGTTAAAAAGTCTGGGTTTTCGACCAAATCCATGTTGGCTTGATATAGAGATTCAATCGTTCCGACGTCTTTCCAATATCCATGAAATGTATAGGCGCTAACGATATCTCCGTCAGCAATACTCTTGGGCAATATATTTTTCCCAAAATCAATGATTTCATCCGATTTATCAAAAATCAATAATTTCTCCAGAACATTCGTGTTGAATAGATATAATCCCATCGAGGCAAGCGTCGACTTGGGCTTTGAAGGTTTTTCTTCAAAGGTTTTCACTCTGTTGGACTCATCAATTGTCACAATTCCAAATCTAGAAGCTTCTTCCTTCTCTACATTTGTACAAGCAATTGTGATATCAGCATTATGATTCAGGTGGTGTTCTAACATCTTTTGGTAATCCATTTTGTAAATTTGATCACCAGAAAGAATCAATACGTAATTTGATTGGTACTCTTTGACAAAATTAAAATACTGGCGTATTGCATGTGCCGTTCCCTGTTGCCAAAGAACGTCTCCGTTTTTCGCATAAGGAGTTAGGAAATGGATTCCTCCATCCACAACGTCAAGATCCCAGGAGGCACCAGAACCTATATAACTCATTAAATCATAGGGTTCATATTGAGTCACAACACCAACAACATCAATGTTGCTGTTGGTTAAATTTGAAAGTGTGAAATCAATTAAACGATATTTCGCTCCAAAAGAAACGGCAGGTTTTGCCGTGTCTTTCGTGATTTCTTTGAGTCGGGAGCCTTTGCCTCCGACCAATATCATTGAAACAATCGTTTTTTTCAAATTTTATTCCTACTCTCCCGAGAATAAGTTATCTTCTCTCATGTATTGGAATATTGTAATTGATAGTGGAGCGACTTTGACCTCGATAGATTGAGGAAAGTCATGCATCGATTCTTCTACGGATTCTACTGGTAATCCATTAAAAATATTCGATCCACCATAGATATCTTTGTCACTATTGAGTATTTCTTCATAAAACCCTTTTTCTGGAACTCCGACTCTGTATTTATCATAAGCCAGCGGAGTCATATTCAAAATAACGATACAGAAATCATTTTTGTTTTTAGCATATCGAGCAAAAACGAAAATGGACTGTTCTCGATTGGTTTGATCAATCCAACGGAATCCTTCAGGATGATGGTCCATTTCATAGAAAGGCTTGTGATATTGATAGACATGAATTAAGTCTCTTACATAGCGATTACTCCGCTCATGAAGAGGATATTCAAGCAAGAACCAATCTAGTTCTTCTTTGTCCTTCCATTCATGCATTTGAGCGAACTCGCCACCCATGAACAATAGTTTTTTTCCAGGATGTGTAAACTGTAATCCCAATAAAACTCTGTAGTTTGCAAATTTCTGCCAATAATCTCCAGGCATCTTTGCGACCAAAGCATTTTTACCATGTACGACTTCATCATGCGATAAAGGTAAGATGAATCGTTCAGAATAGGTGTAGACCATCCCGAAAGTAATCAAATCATGATGAAATTTTCGGTAAATCGGGTCTTTCTCGAAATATTTTAATGTATCATTCATCCAGCCCATGTTCCATTTAAAGTCAAATCCGATTCCACCGTCTTGGACGGGGGTTGTCAAATTTGGATAAGTGGTGGAATCTTCAGCAAATAACAATACCGAATGGTCTCTCTCTTTAATCGCATACGATAAGTTCTTCAAGAACTCGATAGCTCCTTCATTCGTCCCTACACTTGAATTTCCGAGATAATACAGAATATTGCTGACAGCATCAATTCGAAAGCCGTCCACATGAAAATAGTCCATCCAGAATATTGCATTCGAAATCAAGAAACTTTTGGTAACACCTTTTCCCAAATCAAGATTGACGGTTCCCCAAACTACATTTTCACGAATGTTGAAATCTGAATATTCATATAATGGTTCACCATCAAACATGTATAAACCATGTGCATCTTTACAGATATGTCCGGGTACCCAGTCAAGAATAACTCCGATTTGCTCTTGATGGCATCTATCTATCAGATACATTAAGTCCTTCGGAACACCATATCTCGAAGTTGCGCTATAATAACCCGTACCTTGATATCCCCAAGATTCATCGAGTGGATGTTCAACAATCGGCATTAATTCAATATGTGAAAAGCCATGGGCTTTCACATAAGGTATCAAGTAATCGACGAGTTCATTGTACTTATGGAATGAACCGTCAGGTTTGGTCATCCAAGAGCCTAAATGAACTTCATAGATACTCATTTCACTCTCAAACGGGTTCTTTTGTTTGCGAGATAAAATATAGTCATTATCTCTCCAAACATAGCCGTCAATGTCATATACTTTTGATGATGTTTCTGGTCGATTGTCAGAGAAATAGGCATAGGGGTCTGCTTTGAAAATCGTCTGTCCATAACTAGTGACAATGCAGTACTTATACCTGGTCCATTCACCGATTCCTTCGATTGAAAGGCGAAATATACCGACTGGATCTACTTTTTCCATGACGTGCGATCTTGAGTCCCATTGATTGAAATCTCCAACGACTGAGACAATTTTCGCATGAGGTGCATAGACGGTGAATCTTACACCTATCACTTGATTCAAATCATCTTTGATTAGATGGGAGCCAAATTGCTTGAATCCTTCTTTCAGTTTTCCTTCATTGAATAAATACAAGTCGAGTTCACTTAGCGCTAAAGACATGATTTATCTCCTTTCGAGTACTTTTTTGATATCTGCGTATGCATAACCTTTCGAAAGCAATGATGCGATGATTTTCTGTTGAAGCTCGTATTGGTTTTCAGTCGTTTTTGAGTATTTTTTCTTTGCTTTATCATATTCAGCAAGAATGGATAATCCATCTTGGAGAAAATCTGTGAAATCTGTTTTGTGATTGATGATGAATGCTTGTACACGGTTGAGATCATACCCTTTTTGAACTAGATAGGAAGTCATCATTCTCATTGCAGATGACACCGATTTGTTCTTGTAAAGTGATAGACGCTTTGAAAGAAGGGCTTCTAGATTATTTTCAATCTCCCGATATCCTATGAAAGAAAGATTTTGAGAAATCAGACTATCTTCAAAACCTTTTTGTTTTAAACCGAATTTGATTTTTTCTGGTCCGTTTAATTGTCTTTCAAACTGGTACTCGACGAATGAACGGATTAATACCTGGTCATCGATAGCCCTCATTTTTTTAAGTTTTGAAATGACCAATTCGATGAACTCATCTTGTACTTCTTTTTTTCTTAGGTACTCTTTTGTTTCATATTCGCTTTTTTGATATTTTAATACATACCTTAATGTGGTTTGGTATACCTTGTCAATGTTTTGATCTCGTTCAAAAGACTGATACATTGAAGTTGTTAAGTCTTTGCCTTTTAATAATCTGTATTCGACGACAAGATCGGTCGATACAACGTAATCGTTTATCGAGCCGTCATCAAGTTCAATTTGAAGCAAATACTCTTCTTTATGGCGTTTTTTTAACTCTTTGACCTTTGGCATTATAGAAATACACCTCGTCTTTTGCGGACCATTCTCCTTGTACTTCTGTTGCAGGCGTTACATATACGAACGCCTTGGGATCGACATCATGTATAATTTTTTTTACAAAATGATATTCAGAATTATGAATGACCATGATAAGGATTGTTTTCGGGTGCTCTGTATATGCTCCTTGACTAGGAATTTCAGTCATTCCTCGGTTAAATGAGGAGAAAATAGCAGCCTTCAATTCTTTTGGAACCGATGTGACGATATTTAGAGCTTTTTTACTTTCAACACCGAGTAAAAATGAGTCCGACACTTTTCCTGAAATGAAGACGATTACAATGGCATATAACGCCGCAATAAAGCCTGAAGATATACCGCTTGGGGAAGTAACTGCGCCAAGAATGATGATACTTGCTTCAACCACATATATCGCGCTCGCTATAGTCAATCTCGTGTATTTTTGAACAATTTGAACTCCAATATCCGTACCGCCTGTCGTTCCGCCATTGTGAATGACGATTGCAAAACCAATGCCTATCAGTCCACCACTGTATAGAGAAATCATCAGTAAATCATTTCCTCCAAATTGAGGAACCGGAATGGTGAGTTCAAACAAAGCAAGAAATGCTGGAAACAAAAGAGATCCATAGATACTTCTGACAAACTCCCTTTTCCCGATTAAAATCAAAGCGGAAATCAAGAAGAGAACATTAAAAAAGAGAGCAATGATTGAAATCGGCAAATTGGGTAAATATCGATTGACGACCATTGCAAGTCCGGTCGTTCCTCCGATGACAATCTCGGAAGGAATCACAAAAAAATAAAATGCAAATGCCATAATGAATACGCCAAGTGTTAAAAATAGATATTGTTTGATTTTTTTCAATGTTTGACGTTCGATTTTTTCTTTCATTGAAGCTCCTTCGATGATTATTTCATCAACAAATAAGCCAAAATGAAATCATCTAGATCACCATTCATGACTTTATCTGTATTTCCTGTCTCATAATTTGTTCTATGGTCCTTGACCATCGAATAGGGATGGAAAACATAAGAACGAATTTGACTTCCAAAAGCATTTTGGACATTGGTTGTCGAAAATGCATCCAGTTCTTTTTGCTTTCTTTCTAATTCCAGTTGGTACAGTTTTCCTTTTAATACTTTCAAAGCCGTCTCTCTGTTTTGAATTTGACTTCGTTGATTTTGACAGGTGACGACAATCTTGGTTGGAAGATGGGTAATCCTAACCGCAGAGTCTGTTGTATTGACCCCTTGGCCACCATTTCCACTGGAACGATAAGTATCGATCTTTAAATCCAGTTCATCGATATCGACATGAATCGAGTCGTCGAGTTCAGGTGTAACCGAGACGCTCGCAAACGACGTATGTCTTCTTCCAGAAGAATCGAAAGGTGATAACCTAACAAGTCTATGCACCCCGGATTCTGCCTTCAGATACCCATAGGCATAAGCGCCTTCGATTAATATCGTTGCGGACTTTAGTCCGGCTTCTTCTCCATCTAAGTAGTCTAAAACACTGATTTTGTATTTTTTTTGTTCAGCGTATCTTAAATACATTCGATATAGCATTTCAGCCCAGTCTTGACTCTCGGTTCCACCAGCACCGGGATGAAATTCAAGTACGGCATTGAATTTGTCATAAGGTTTGTCGAGAAGGGTTGCAACTCTAAGTTCATCCGCTTTTTTGATGAACTTATGGATGTCTTTTTCAACACCTGACAAATCGAATGAATCATCTACCAACGCAAGTTCATAAGAAAGTTCGATTGTTTCCAACAGGTCTTTAATCAAATTATATTCTTCCAATCTGGAAGAAATATCGTTTTGTTCCTGTATGATTCCCTGGGCCTTTTTAGGGTCAGACCAAAAATCAAGAGTTTGTGTCTCCTGATTCAATAGGGTGTATTTTTCTAGAAGAGAGTCAAAATCGAACGCTTGGTTGAGTTCATCAAATCGTTCTTTCAATTCTCCAAGTTTGATTTTTAATTCTAGATAGGTCATCGGCTCACAACCTTATTCATTTTTTCCATGACAGTATTTGTATTTCTTTCCGCTACCGCATGGACAAGGATCGTTTCTTCCTACTTTTTGTGCTACTTTCTTAGGTTGTTTCTTCTTTGTGTCATCTTCTTTTCCTGAAGAAGTAGAGATGGGTTTCGCTACTTGAACCCGTTCAGTATTTTGACGAACTTGTGCCTTTAGTACATATCTTGTTACGTCATTTTGAATATTGATTACCATCGACTCAAACATCTGGAACCCAAGTTCTTGATATTCTCTGAATGGATTGATTTGTCCATAACTTTGTAAGGATACTGATTGTCTCAATTCTGACATGGCGTCGATATGTTGAACCCAGAAGGTATCGACGACTCGAAGCGTAATCGCTTTTAAGAAATCATTGTATATTTTTTCAGTCGCCAGTGATTTCTTTGCTTCGACATCCCTTTTATATACATCCATCACATATTCGATTTTATCATTCTCTGGATTTTCGAGGATGGCTGGATCAATGGCATCCTTTGGAAAATATCGGTTCAGTTGTTTGACCAAATCAGAATAAGAATCTTGATGAGTCGTAACAACTCTCCTTAATGTAGCTTCAATCATTTGATTGACTGAATCTTCAATCAATTCATGATACAAGACGTCGGTTCTTTGTTGATAGATAATTTCTCTTTGTTTTCTTAATACTTCATCATATTGCAAAACAGTTTTACGACGGTCGAAGTTGTTTCCTTCAATTTGATGTTGTGCTCTCATTACAAGTTTGGAAAACATTCCATAATCCAATGGTTCTTCGGTTGTAGAACCCTTTGTCATGGTAATCATCGAAATCATTCGTTTAAATCGATCTCCACCGAATCGTCTCATCAAATCATCATCAGCGGATAAGTAAAATCTTGAGTATCCAGGATCGCCTTGACGACCGCTTCGTCCACGCAACTGATTATCGATACGACGCGATTCATGACGTTCTGTTCCTATGACAGCAAGTCCTCCGAGGGCAACGACACCTTCTCCAAGTTTAATGTCGGTACCACGTCCAGCCATGTTGGTGGCAATCGTCACGGCACCTTTTTGTCCGGCTTTTGCGACGATTTCTGCTTCTCTTTCGTGTTGCTTTGCATTAAGAACATCATGCTTGACCCCTTTACGTTTTAAAAGAGATGACAGGAGTTCAGAACTCTCGATTGAGATTGTACCAATCAACATCGGTTGTCCTAGTTGATGTCTTCTGGCGATTTCTTCTGCTAATGCTTTATATTTGGCTTCCATTGTAGCGAAAATGAGATCATTGTCATCAATTCGAACAATTGGCATGTTTGTTGGTATTTCAATGACATACATGTTGTAGATGTTCCTGAATTCTTCTTCCTCGGTTTTTGCAGTACCGGTCATACCGGATAGTTTCTTGTACATACGGAAGAAATTCTGGAAAGTAATCGTCGCAAGTGTCGTTGTTTCTTTCTTTATTTCCACGGCCTCTTTGGCTTCCAATGCTTGATGCAATCCTTCAGAGAATTGTCGTCCATGCATCAAACGGCCTGTAAATCCATCTACGATGATGACTTTTCCATCTTGAACGACATAGTCAACGTCCCTTGACATAATGAAATTTGCTCTGAGGGCATTGTTGATGTGATGCAGCAAAGTAACATTGCTAACATCATATAGGTTTTCAAGATTGAAATTTTGTTCGGCCTTTTTGATTCCTTCTTCAGTCAAACTAATCGATTTATCTTTAACATCAATCATATAATCGACTTCTTGTTGAAGACGAATCACGAAATAGTTTGCAGCTTTATAGAGGTCAGCGGAGTTTTTTTCTCCTCCGGAGATGATTAACGGTGTTCTTGCTTCATCGACTAAAATCGAGTCAACTTCATCTATGATTGCAAAATTAAGAGTACGTTGAACGACATTTTCTTTGTAGATAACCATATGGTCTCTTAAATAATCGAATCCTAACTCGTTGTTGGTCGAATATAATATGTCACAATTATAAACCGCTCTTTTCTCTTCCGGTGTCAAATCACGGATGTTTAGTCCTACAGATAAACCGAGAAAACGGAATAAATCTCCAATTTCGCCGTTGGCTTCACGAGAAGCCAAATATTCATTGACTGTAACGATGTGAACTCCATCACCTGAAAGTGCGTTTAAATATGCGGGCATGACGGCGGTTAATGTCTTTCCTTCACCAGTCTTCATTTCCGCGATATTTCCTTCATGAATGGCAATCGCTCCCATAACTTGCACTCTAAAAGGCGTCATTTTAGTAACGCGAGTGGAGGCTTCTCTTACAGTAGCGAAAGCTTCAACTAGCAAGCTGTCAAGTGTTTCTCCGTTTGCAAATCGCTCTTTAAATTCTGATGTTTTTCCAACCAAAGTCTCATCAGATAATTGCTTGTACTCTTCTTGAAGGGCAAGAACAAGGTCCGCTTTTTTTTCTAATTTTTTAAGTATTTTTTTGTTTGGATCAAATAATTTTATCATTGTAAACACCTCTTCATAAACACCTATAATAATATCACAATTATGGCCTAAAATACAACCTATTTTCCCTGCTGTTCAAAAAAAAGTGACCTTATAGGTCACTTGATTTATTACTCCGTTTCAATCAAACCATATTTCCCATCATCTCTCAGATAGAGGACACATACTTCTTTATCTTCGTCACGATAGATGAAGAAATCATGCCCGAGAAGCTCCATTTGTGTGATAGCTTCATCGACAGACAATATATCCAATTTAATTCTTTTTTTCTTGATTGGGCTAATGAGTTCCTTTTCCAGTTCCTCCAAACTGAACTCTTCCGCCATAAATGCATCTTTCAACCCTGTTCTTTCTTGTAAACTACGATTCATTTTGTGTTTGTTTTTTCTGATTTGAGCCTCCAGTTTATCGACTGCTCTGTCGATTCCTGCGTAGAGGTCTTTGTCCTCTACTTCAGCTCGGATGGTAATAAACTTAATCGGAATGGTGATTTCAACTTTCGTTAAATCTTTGTAAATCTTGCAAACAACAAATGCTTCGAGTTCTTCTGAAAAGACTTTTTCGATTTTCTTGAGTTTCTTTTCGAAGTAATTTCTAATTGAATCAGTAATCTCAAAACCGTTTTTACCTCTCACATCGAGTTTCATATAAATCACTCCTTTTCTTTTTAAAACCAACTTCATTATAGCACCGTTTGAAGGTAGTGTAAACCGGATGGCTTGATTTTGGCCGAAATTTCATCGAAACATCACAGAGGTCTCAAAATTCAAATCTGAAAGCGCCAGCAGTAAGATCCTAGAGTAGGGTTGGAAATAGGGAAACCATCGTTCGAAATATACGAGTTCTGCCTCTTCAAAAAATAGGACAATATCATATCTTGGGTTTGAGGTAATCGCTATTTTAAGACCTACTTCATATTTTTGTGCAAAGCTGTTAAGATGATTAGGAGAAAGTGAATGACCCGGGAACATCACAATCAAGTCTATGATTCCATGGTCGGTTGGAACTTCAATTTCTAATGGAGTGAGTTCCATCAATTTCTGACAAGTAGAACATAGATCATTCTGCCTGAATAGGTTTGAAAAATTAGTTTCTCTTAGCTCCATTGTATTACATATTCTACAATTCATGTCAGAATCCTGCCATCCTATTTTTGAAGTTAATTGATTCAATTGAACGAACAATTTCTTCTGATATGTTCTCAGAAATAAAAAGAATTTCTCCTGAAGGTGACTCTTTTTTTCTTCCTACTCTTCCTGCTATTTGGATTAACATTTCTTCTGTATAAATTCGATGATCAGCATAAAGAACCATGACATTTAGTTTAGAAAAAGTGACCCCTCTTTCAAGCACGGATGTTGTAACTAATATTTTAATTTGATTCTTGTCAAATTGATTGATTAGTTGTTCTTTATATTCTGTCAAAGATGTAATCTTTCCAGACTCGGGAAAGACTTTGTGCAAGGCTTGAAATACAACATCCGCTAATTTGATTGTTGGCACAAAAACAAAAATCCTGGATCCGTTTTCAATCCATTCTCTTAGAATAGTGAGTACTGATTTCGGGATGATTCCTTGATAGAACTTTCGATATAATCCTCGAACATGTTTATTGATTGGCAAGTCTTGAGCAACATTATGAAATTTTCTGTATAAAGAACATACTCTCATACTGTATTCTTCAAGGTAAAGATTCAAAGACTTTATTTTTGTTGCACTCATTAAAAATAGAATCCCATCTTCTTTGATAGCTTTTCGAATAAAACGATGATACATTACGTTTCCTTCCAGAGGGAAGGCATCAACCTCATCTATAACCAAAATATCGAATTCGTGATAATAATGTATCAATTGCTGAATCGTTGAGACGATGATATGAGCCCCATCGTCATCTTTTGAATCTCCATGAATGGCTTTGACTATTGTCTTGGGAAATACGCTTTGCAATCGATTCTTGATTTGAATTACTATCTGTTTTCTAGGAATTGCAAAGCAGATTTTCATCCCCGAATTCAATCCGTTCAAAAAACCTTGATACAGCATTTCTGTTTTCCCCGCTCCACACACCGCTTCCAAAAAACCGTATTTCTTTTCTATAATACAGCTCATGAAAAATTGACTTCCAATGAATTGATCTTCCGACAAAGAGTATTTCAAATCTAGTGTGTGAATCAGATTGAATACGATTCTTTCGTGTCGGTACAACAATTCTCCAGTCGTACATAAGCCAGATTGAAAACAATCTAGACAAACCGTTCTACCATACTCGTCAATATAGTGCTTGCTTTTATTCGACTGACATCGTTCACAAATACTGTTATGAAGACATTCTAACTGAATTTCAGACTTATGATGCGTTGGATATAAGGTTTCTTTCATAAAAAAATCACCGCATTAATCTTACGAATAAAGCGGTGAATTTCTGTAATTATATCACTATATTGACAATTTTATTGGGCACAACAATAATTTTTTTAATTGGGGAATTGCCAATAAATTGTATGATTCGTTCGCTCTTTAGAGCAACTTCCTCTAAATATTCCTTACTGGAATTAAAAGGCACCGTCAGCTTATCACGAACTTTTCCGTTGATGTTCAATACGATTTCAACCTCATCAGAAATGAGTTTCTCCGGATTGTAACTTGGCCAAGGTTCAAACACCAATCCTTCAGAGTGTCCCAATCTTTCCCACATTTCTTCAGCTAGATGAGGTGCGATTGGATTCATCAAGGTCAACAGTGTTTCATAATCTTTTTTAGTTACCTCGTTAATACTACTCATTTCATTTGACAGAGTCATTAGCTTGGCGATGGCAGTATTGAATTTCATGTTCTCGATATCTTCTCCAACACCCTTGATGGTTTTGTGAATGATGGTTTCCAATTCATCCGAATAGGTGTTCTTATCATTGACAGACTCAAACATTCGATACACTTTATCCAAAAATCTTCTACATCCCTTTACACCATTTTCATTCCAAGGTGTAGGCATTTCATAATCTCCAATAAAGAGAATATAGGTTCTTAAAGTATCAGCGCCGTATTCTTCTATGATATCGAGTGGATTGATGACATTTCCTTTGGATTTAGACATTTTGTCTCCATCAGGTCCTAAAATCAATCCTTGGGCAGTTCTTTTCTTGTACGGTTCTCCATGAGGGACGACTCCGATGTCATGAAGAAATAAATTCCAAAATCTTGAGTAAATAAGATGTCTCGTGACATGCTCCATGCCACCATTGTACCAATCAACTTGACCCCAGTATTTCATTTTTTCCATTGAGGCTAGTTCTTCTTTATTTAAGGGATCCATATATCTTAGAAAATACCAACTTGATCCAGCCCATTGTGGCATAGTATCTGTTTCTCTTCTAGCAGGTTTTCCACAAACAGGGCATACCGTATTGACATATTCACTGATATTTGCTAGCGGAGATTCACCGGTTTCTGTGGGAACAAACTCTTCAACCATTGGAAGTCTAACCGGAAGCTCTTCATAAGGAATTGGCACAATTCCGCAATCATCACAATAAACAAGAGGAATCGGTTCTCCCCAATATCTTTGGCGATTGAAGGCCCAGTCTTTCATTTTATATGTTTCTGTTTCTTCTCCTATGTTTTGATCCATAAGATAACGAATTATCTTTTCTTTTGCTTTCTCAACCGACAATCCGTCGATGATTCCACTATTGACCAGAACTCCAGTTTCAGTATCTGTAAATGCTGCTTGACTTATGTCTCCGCCTTTGATTACCTCGATAATCTCAAGATTATACTTTTTCGCAAATTCATAATCTCTGTCATCATGTCCTGGAACAGCCATGATGGCTCCTGTTCCATAAGTAATCATGACATAATCAGATATAAATACAGGAATCGTTTTGTTGGTTAAAGGATTGATGGCTTCGATTCCTTGAAGAAGAACACCTGTTTTGTCTTTAATCAGTTGAGTTCTTTCAAATTCTGATTTCATTTTTGCTTTTTCTTGATATTCATGAACTTCATCATGGTTCTTCAATCGATTATGCATCGTTTCAAGAAGTGGATGTTCCGGAGAAATGACCATAAATGTCGCACCATAAATCGTATCGGGTCTTGTCGTAAACACTTTTAGAACTTCATTAGAATCTTTGATTGAGAATTGGATGAATGCTCCTTTGGATTTCCCAATCCACTTTTCTTGTTCTGTCCGAATTCGATTGGAGGATTCTAATACATCAAGTCCTTCAAGGAGTTTATCAGCATAAGCAGTGATTTTTAGAAACCAAACGTCCTTTTCCATTTGAACGACTTGAGTTCCACAACGGTCGCATTCTCCCCCTTGGCTTTCTTCATTCGATAGAACGACTTTACAGTCAGGGCAAAAGTTCACGTATGTCTTGCTTTTGTATACCAGCCCATGCTCATAGAGTTTTAGGAATATCCATTGAGTCCATTTATAATACTCATCGTCTGTCGTATCAACCATTCGGTCATAGTCAAACGAAAAACCTGTCGATTTTAACTGACGAAGAAATAGGTCGATGTTTTCATCCGTTACGATTCGAGGATGAATTTTGTTCTGAATTGCATAGTTCTCAGTCGGGAGTCCAAATGCATCGAATCCGATTGGAAATAATACATTGTATCCTTCCATTCTTCTCTTTCTTGAAACTACTTCCAAGGAAGCATATGCACGAATGTGACCGACATGCATTCCATGTCCGGAAGGATAAGGGAATTCCACTAATCCGTAAAACTTATTCTTTTCGTCGAAATCTTTTGCGGCAAAGACTTTGTTCTCATACCATTTTTTTTGCCACTTGACTTCGATTTCTTGATGATTGAAACTTGGCACAAATGCACTCATAATCTGTTATCCCCTTTCATAAAAAAATCGTCCTAAAATAAAAGGACGACATTGCGCGGTACCACCTTTGTTCCAGATTGCTCTGGCACTCGACTCCTTAACGCGGAAAACGTCTGAAGCTCACGTGTTTCACTTCAAAAGCTACCTGGGCTAATTCATGAATCCCCTTCCCGAATTTCACCTGATTCCGGGTCTCTTTTTCAAGGTTATGTTCATTACTATTTCCAGATCTTCACTGTTATAGACATAGTATCACATAATGCATATAAATTCAAGGACAAGATTAATCTTCCTTGTCGATTTCTTCTTCCTCATCATTTGAAGAGGAATTGTTCTCTTCATCGACAAGTTCATCTGATTGCTCAGCTTCATCTGTTGTATTCTTGGGATAAATTTTCGCAGAAGAGTTCAGGTAAAGTTGATAAGAGAGTTCTCTTCTCAAAACGAATAAAGAACGGTAGCTGACAAACAATAAAATCAAGAACAGTACGTCCGGCAACCCCAACAGTCCATAAAACGTCATGACGAAAGCGACAGGCGTCGTCGCAAACACAGTCAGTGTAAATATTTTTTTGAATTTAATATGCTTTATAAGGCCGATAAACGGAAGGGTTGAAATCAAAACGAATATAATTAAAATAATGATATTCGAAAAAATACCTACTAAAATAAAACCAATCAGAAATATGCTTTGAAAGCTATCAATAAATGAATCAAATGTCCCGGCTCGTTCCATCAAAGGTCCTATCGAACCTGAAAAATATAGCTTCTGAGCAGAATAGACGCTGAGAGAATTCCCTTGAATGATCATATAGTTACTAGACAGTGCAGATAAATTACTGGATTCTTCTCCTTCCGCAAGAAAGAAGATCGAAATGGCGTATAAATTAAACTCTTCTGGACCAAGATCATTATCGCCTTCACAAACCAGCATGCCCTGTTCAATGCTACACCCCGTTGACACGGAAGTGATGGTCGAATTCTCACCATATCCCAAATAGAAAACAATGGTGCCAAGGCTCATTAATATAGCCAAAAGTACCAAATATGTAAAAACATAGAATAATGATTTGTTTCGATGGTTTAAAATCTTCTTCGGTTCGAATAACGAATCCTTCATTACTGTATACATTTCATCACCGCTTTTTCTATTATATCACAATCAAATATTTTAAAAAACCATAAAGATAATATTATGTTATAATGATGGTTGGGTGATAACTGTGATTTTTAAAGGAAAAGAAAGGCCCTACTATACCATCAATGATTATTACTTAGAGCGGTTTGGAACCAAAGTATATAAAATTGCTTTAAACGGAAATTTCACTTGTCCCAACCGTGACGGATCACTTTCATCTGCTGGATGCATATACTGTTCAGAGCCCGGAAGCGGTGAATTCGGAGGCAATAAATCACACGACTTAAGAAGTCAATTTGAAGAAGTTAAAAAACGCATGGCTTCTAAATGGAGCCAAGGTAAATATATCGCTTATTTTCAAGCAAATACGAACACTTATGCCCCCATCAAGAAATTAAAGCAACTTTTCGAAGAGGCTTTGAGCTTAGACCCTGACATCATCGGAATTTCAATTGCGACTCGACCTGATTGCCTACCTGAAGAAGTCCTTGATTACCTAGAGGATTTGAATAAAAGGACATTTCTGATTGTCGAATTAGGTCTTCAGACCATTCATGAGACTACTTCAAAACTAATCAATCGTGGACATGATTTATTGTCCTTCGAAAATGCGGTTAATCGACTTAGAAAAAGAAATATCCATGTAGTTGTCCATATCATCAATGGCCTTCCTCACGAAACAAAAGAGATGATGATGCAGACGATTGAAAAAATCAATACTTATGATATTCAAGGTTTAAAAATACATATGCTTTACATCATCAAAAATACTCCACTTGAAAGATATTACAGTCACAACTCATTCCACGTCCTGACTCTTGAGGAATACACGGAAATCGTTGCGAATCAAATCGAAAACCTACGTCCGGATATTGTTCTTCATCGGCTAACGGGGGATGCTTCCAAAGAGGATTTGATTGAACCGAAATGGTCTTTAAAAAAATTTGTAGTAACCAATGAAATTGACAAACTTTTACGTTCAAGACAAACGTATCAGGGGGTTTATTATGATCATCGTCGCTACCTTGGCACATGAAATATTAGCAGAGATTGATTTATTGAATTCAGTCACTGTAGACATGACTTGCGGAAGAGGAAACGATACTTTATTCTTATCAAGAATTTCAAAAAAAGTCATTGCCTTTGATATTCAAAAAGATGCAATTGATTCTACAAGGGCTCTTCTTCAGGAACATCAAAGAGACAATGTCGAACTCGTTTTATCGAGCCATTCAGAGTCTTTATCCTATCTTCCAAAGCAAATTGGAGCCGTTATTTATACCCTGGGTTATCTTCCTCACGGTTCAAAAGAGATTATGACACATCCAGAAACGACTATCAAAAGTTTGGAAGATACTTTACCCCTTCTTATGGATGGTGGAATCTGCGTCATCGTCGTTTACCAAAAGCATGACGGAAATGAGGCTATGGCGGTGAAACATTACTGTAGCAACCTGCCTTCTAAAGAATATGACGTTTTGAAATTGAGCGTCCTCAACAAGGAGTTATCTCCTTATATCATTAAAATACAGAAAAAAAAGAATTCGGACTCATAAGGTCCGAATTTGTTTTATAAAATGTCAGTATAAATTTCCCATTGTGGAAGTTTAAGAATCTTTGCATAGAGGTTAAAAGGAAACATCGCTATCTTTTGATTGTACATCAATGCTCGCCCATCTCTAGTTCTTCTAACTTCATGGAGATTTTCATAAGTTTCTTTTAGATAACTGAAATCCGGGTTTTTTAAATCAATGGTATTAAAAATCTCGTCAACATGAATAATTAATTTTTTCTTTTCTTCAAGGGGCAATTCTTTCACGGTTTGACTGGATGCCATATCAATGATTTCGTCATCGGATATTTTTGATATCAAGTTTAGAATTTTGCGAAGTTCAATATCCAGTTTGGATTGCAACTTAAATACTTCCTTATACGAACTCACAACAGATCGAATCAGGAAAACCGAAGAAACTGCAATTGCGCCTATAAAGAATAGGACGAGTAATGAGATTTCTATGATGATTTTCCAATTGACTAAAAACATAGGCTCACCTTATTTCAAATATTTGGACAAGGTTTCCACCATGTCGAGTTTTTCCCAGGGTAAATCAAGGTCGTCTCTTCCAAAATGCCCATAAGCTGCAGTTTGACGATAAATAGGACGCAATAAATCAAAGGATTCTATAATAGCTCTTGGTCTTAAATCGAAATGTTTTTTGATAATGTCGACGATTTCATCATCTGTCAATGCTCCTGTGCCAAAGGTATTGACCCCGATGCTTGTTGGTTTTGCAATCCCAATTGCATAAGAAACTTGAACTTCAATCTCTTTTGCCAGACCACTAGCTACAAGGTTCTTTGCAACATATCTTAATGCATATGCTGCACTTCTATCCACTTTGGATGGATCTTTCCCAGAAAAAGCTCCTCCACCATGATGTGCTCTTCCGCCATAGGTGTCGACAATGATTTTTCTACCTGTAAGACCGGAATCTCCTGCAGGACCCCCAATCACGAATCTACCTGTAGGATTGACTAGAATTTCAGTTTGATCATCCATCATTCCAGGCTCAATCACATAATGAATGACATGTTCAATCAAGTCTTTACGAATCAACTCTTGAGTTACATTTGGTGAATGTTGCGTAGAGATTAATATTTTGTCAAATCGTTTAAATGAACCATCATCATTGAATTCAGCGGTGATTTGTGTTTTTCCATCCGGACGAAGATAATCTAGGATTCCTTCTTTTCGGACTTGAGCCAGTCTCTTAGCAAGCAAATTAGAGTAATAATGCGTAATCGGCATGAATGCTTTCGTTTCAGAGGTTGCATATCCAAACATCATACCCTGATCCCCTGCGCCTTGCTCATGGTTTATAGTTTCATCAACACCGATTGCAATGTCATGAGACTGATTATTAATTGAAACCAATACGGCCAAATTGTCAGCATCAAAACCATATTTTCCTCGATCATATCCGATTTCCTTCACAGTATCTCTGACGATTTGTTGAATGTCTACATAACTGTCAGTAGTGATCTCTCCAGCAACAAGAACAAGTCCTGTGGTAACGACAGTTTCACAAGCAACTCTTGCGTGTTTATCTAAAGAGAGAAGCTGGTCAAGAATAGCATCCGATATTTGGTCGCATATTTTGTCTGGATGTCCTTCTGTGACAGATTCTGAAGTAAAAAAACGATACATAATAAAATCTCCTATTCTACGGTTAGTTTGTAATAAATCGATTCGAAATCATCTGTATACTTAACAAATCGATCAATGATCTGTGGGTCAAAATAGGGATAGAATTCTAATTGAATTAAATCCATTGCCCTAGCATGTTTTACTTCTTTTTTGTAATTTTTGGGTTGTCTTAAGATATCATAGATTTCGCAAAGCAAAATGACTTGGGACTCTCTATTGTTTTGAATCGAGTTCATTTCTTTTATAAAATCTTGATTAGCGGTTTTTTCAAAATGGGCTCTGACGATGTCTTCGCCTTTTTTTTCTAATTGAAGTCGCTTGATGATGACACTACCGATAATGGTCTTATCGCGAATTTTCTTAAAATCCTCTTCGTCAAGTACTTCTTTGTCGTCGTAATCGGCAAGTGAAAGAAAAGATTTTTTGTCAATGTGAATGGTAGAAAAATCAAAGATTTCCTTGCATAGTTTGGGAGAGTAGCCAAGGAAGTTACCTAGCTTGCCAGAAAGTTCCGCAACTCTTTTAGAAGCCATGATTTGACGTTTTTCTTCATTGTCTTCACTTCTTTGTTTGTAAACACTGATGACATCGAAAACGTCATTGACGACTGATTTGAAATCTTTTTCCATGGATCTTCTTTTGATTAATTCTTCTTTTCTCTTCGCATTCATGTCTTCCGATATTTTCGCTGTCGAATATAAAGCAATCATGAATACGGCTAAGACGATGGTTCTTAGGACAATGTCTGATAAAATCGGTCCCGATATATAATTCCATAGCGTTGCGATGTCTCCGGCATAGGTAACAACCGGATACAAGACAAGTACATGGACCAAAGTCATTAAGATAATGGCAATCTTAAAAACGAATTTAAGCAACTTGGAATCTTGATATAAAGCTAATACGACAAGCGCAAAGTAAATCAAAGAATATCCAGCTAATGTGATAGAGAGATAACCTTCACCCTCAAGACCGCTGAGACTGAACTTCAGTTTAGAATAAACCGCAACAGCCATCATTAAAATATACAGTGCAGAAGCATATTCTCCCATGACTTGTTTTTGAAAGGTTCGAGGTTCTCCAAAAATGACTTTTTTGATGGAAAGATTGGAAAAAAACATCACAAGGAAAAATACAAAAGATACAATGATGTTTACGCTGATGCCGATGCTTTTTGATCCAACAAAGATAAAAATAACAAACACAAAGTTGGTTATCTTGATGATGTTTTTCATCACAAGGTTTCGACGGTATAAAACTGAAGTATCATCTAAAATGTCGACACCGGCTTCAAATGAGAACATATTGAAAATGACTTGAGTCACTTTTCTCCATAAATTCGAAGTCCGGTTTGTCCCTTCAACTTCGAGTTGTTTTCGATTGGCACTTACTTTTTTCTCATCAAATTTATTCTTGAATGAGGTGATTCTAAAGAAATCAACGATCTTGTCAATACCCGATTTCTTTTTAGGCGCTTTTTGAACAGCTACAGTTTCGAAATAGGCATCGATTTTGTCGGATTCGTCTTTTTTTGATTCTTTTGACATTCTTTTTTTTGCGGCATCATTCTTCTTGAAAAAATCGTCAAGCTCTTTTTCTCTTCTGTCCAATCAGCTCACCTCCTTCATAAAATGGATGATTCTTCTCTAGAACAATTTAGGTTCTTCGACGACAGTGGGGTCTTTTCTTGCTTCTATCTCATTTTCGATTTGTGCAACTCTAGTGGATGCTGCGGCAGCAATTGCGCCGACGATATCATCTAAAAAAGTATGGCAAGCAGGATTTTCGGATTTACCAAGTTCATTCAGTTTATTGACGATTCCTGGTTTATTGACATCGATGTCTCCAAAATTGGTTTTTCCGATGGTTCCATAAAGGCCAGCAAGTTCAAGGCCAAACAGTTCATCGATTCCAAACATTCCTAAATCACTTTCCAAGATGGATTGAATCGGTCCTTGAAATAATTTGGCTTCTGTTAATCGATCAATTTCTGCTCCTAGTTGTAACAAATGGAATACATCTCGCAAAGAGAGTATTTTTTCAACTGATTCTTTGCATTCTTGAAAAGAAATTTCTGGTTTCCACTTAGATTGCTGACGAAAAGCAACGTGTGCTATATCATCGATAGTCACTCCACGTTCGATTAGTTTCTCGACATTCATTTTAAACATTTCATCTCTTGAAAAGAGATTTTTTTGACGATTCATGTAAAAATCATCACCTTTCTCATGATTATCTAACTAAATATTATAACATAATATTAAACATATTTTCAAAGCTATTTCAATATCTTTCCTTTGGACAGAATAGATTTGTTGTTTCCTGCAAGGAATGCTTGGATCGACATTGGATTTTTACCTGCCAACTGAATTTTTTCTAATGATATAATCCCCGGGTTTGCTTGAACGAAGCATGAATTCTTTGTTACTTCAAGAATTTCCCCGAATTGATTTGAAAGTACTTTGGTTTCATCTACCACTTTTACTTCATATATCTTGATGATATCTCCATCAAGCATTGCATATGTAAGGGGCGAAGGATGATATCCTCTTACATGGTTTTCAACGCTTTTTGCAGACAAATTGAAGTCAAGATGCTCTTCTTCCCGTTTAATATTATATGCGTAAGTAATTTTGGCTTCATCTTGAGGTTTGGGTAATAAAGAACCATCCGTAATATTGGGCAAAGTATCAAGTAATAAGTCTCTCCCTACTATGGATAATTTTTCCTCAAGGGTTCCGACATCGTCCTTATCCAAAATGGAAATTTCTCTTTGGGCATAAATAGGTCCGGAATCCATTTTCATTGCCATTTGCATTATGGTAACTCCGGTTGTGGTTTCTCCATTTTGAATCGCCTTGTGCATTGGTGCTCCACCTCTGTATTTGGGCAAAAGCGATGCATGAACATTTATGCATTTATAAAGAGGTGTATCCAATATGATTTGAGGAATCATTTGACCATAGGCTGCTACGATGATGACATCCGGATTCAACCTTAGAATGGGTTCATATTCAATCTTGATTCTTTCTGGTTGAAACACGGTGATTCCATGTTCCAATGCTTTCAGTTTAACCGATGAAGGTTTTAATACTTTTTTTCTACCAAAGGGTCGGTCGGGTTGAGTCACAACCATCAAGACTTCTTCGGTTTGAATTAATCCTTCAAGGATTGGAACTGCAAAATTCATGGTTCCCATAAACACTATTTTCATCTGCATCACTCGTTTCTATATCGTTGGAAATTTGTCTATACTTGTGTAAATATTATCAGTATCATATGTTGATTTGATGTAGGATAAAGCTTCAACGAGGTTGGGCTCATTCCTATATTTGAGGATTATTTGACATCTGTATTTGTTTTTGATTCTGGATACAATTGGAAGAGTAGGTCCTAAAATAATCGATTCAGTAGACAAGGTATGTCTAAGGTATTTTACTATTTCTCTTCCTGCCAAGAACAAGTCTCTGACAAGTTCACCCGAAAGCATAATCTGGTTGATGAAGTAAAACGGACTATATTTTGCTATTTTTCGAAGATTCATTTCATATTCATAAAATCCTAAATAGTCATTTCTGATTGCATATGCAATGGCATAATGATCTGGGTTAAATGCCTGAACTATGACCTTTCCTTTTAAATCGTGTCTTCCTGATCTACCTGACACCTGCATGATTAACTGAAATGTTTTTTCCGGAGCTCTAAAATCTGGGGAATAAAGGTTTCCGTCAGCTTGTAAAATCCCCACCAGTGTCACTCTAGGAAAATCAAGACCTTTTGCAATCATCTGAGTCCCTAGAAGAATATCTCCTTGTTGTTCAAACTCGTAAAGTAATTTCTCATGGGCGTTCTTTGTTCTTGTCGTGTCGTTATCCATTCGAACTACATTTGCACTTGGAAATAATTTTGAAATTTCAGATTCGATTTTTTGTGTGCCGGACCCAATGAAACTTAAATCCGTGGATTTACATTTCGGACATTCATTAGGAACATTCTCTTTATGTCCGCAATAATGGCATTTCATCGAATGATCGGTATCATGATAGGTTAATGAGATATCACAATCCGGGCAACTCGACACATGACCACAAGTTCTACAGATTACAAAATTGGAGTACCCTCTTCGATTAATCAAAAGAATGACTTGTTCTTTCTTCTGAAGACGAAGATTAATTTCGTCTTCAAGCCTTAGAGAAAACAATCCTTGATTTCCTCTTTTGAATTCGTTTTTCATGTCAATGATTTCAATATCGGGCTCGAATGAATTGAGTGCACGATGAGTGAGGTTTAGCAGTGTATAATAACCTCTCTTATACCTGGCATATGATTCTATGTTAGGAGTCGCAGATCCTAAAATCAAAGGTGCTTGATAATGCAGTGCTCGATGGTTTAAGACGTCAACAGCATAATAGGAAGGCATCTCATCTTGCTTGTAAGTGGACTCGTGGCACTCGTCCACAATAATAACGCCAATATTGGAAAGTGGCGCAAAACAGGCACTTCTCGCTCCTATGACGATTGAAATCTCTCCACGGATAATCCGTCTCCATTCATCATATTTCTCTCCGATGGAGAGTGCAGAATGTAGAACTGCAACTTGACTTTCGAAATGACTTTTGAATCGATTGACCATCATGGGTGTCAAGGCAATTTCAGGAACAAGAAATAATACTTGCTTACCTCTTTGGAGTGTGTCATCGATAATTTTCATGTATATTTCGGTCTTACCCGAACCGGTGACACCATGAAGCAAGAATGTTTTATAGGTATCAAAAGATGATTTGATGGACTGATATGCTACTTGTTGTTCTTCATTTAAAATGACGTCTTTTTTTAGTGTTTCGAGGATGGAATGGATTTCACGATATTCTTCTCTATCTTCTATCTTAAGAATTCCATACTTTTGAAGTGTATTAAATACACTCGGAGTCAGATTCAACTCTTTTTGGATTTCTTGAAATTGGATTTCTTTCGAAGGCAATTCACGTAAGAAAGAAATAACCGATTTCTGTTTTTCGTTCTTAACAGGAATGGCATCATTAATCAAAGAAACCCATTTAGTGGTTCTTGGATTGCTTTTGGATTTGATCTCATAATTTTGCTTCAAATATTTCTTTTGAACAGCCAACTTGATTTCCTTCAAATATGGCAAAAGATTTTCTTGCAAGGTGACCTTGTCTCGATGATTGAATAGTTCTTGAAGTGGCTTGCTTAAAGCTTTATCATCGACCAACTCAATCGATGTTTTATAAACAGCTTTCAATGCCGATGGCAACATCGTTTCAATCACTTGAATCAAAGGGCTGGCAGTATCTTCTTCTAGAAGAGTGGCTAGTTCTATTAGTTCTTCTGTTAATGAGGGCTCTAAATCCAATATTCTAGTAATTGGCTTTAAAGGTTGTGAGTATTCTGATTCTTCCACAATCGACAAAACAAATCCCATGACTTCTCTGGGACCGAATGGAACAACGACTCGCATTCCAATTTCCAAGATTTCACTTAGACTTTGGGGAATGGTATAGTCGAAATATTTATTTACAGCTTTTGCTTTAACATCGACCAGAACACGGGCAATCAAAGTTCCTCACCTCACATCTAATTATACCATAACAGCTTGGGTTTGAATAAGTTGTTTTTAGGCAGAAAAATCAAGCTTGGGCTCTTGGATTACACGACTTCAAACGGATAATCATTTAGGATGATATCCTCATTCACCCATTTTTTGATGATAGATTCAGTGATCGATTCATCTTTTGAAAAGTACTGATAGACTTGGTCGTTTTGATAAAAAAGAATGTCAGTTCCTTTTTCAACGGTGATGACTTCTAAGCGATAATCAATACTTTTTTCTAGGCAGAAAAACTCTTCCACCGTTCTACTCATCTTGTGATAGATTGATAGAATCTCGTCCAAATCCAAAGTGATGGTCTCATAAGAATAAATAATCAGGTCCATCGAAGGAATTTCACAGTAGAACTCACAAACATTTCCTTCTTTTTTTCGATGATAGAGGGGTAGTGATTCACTCCATTGGTTGATGATATCAGTGGATAATTTATGTTCTGATTGATAGAAAAGAAGTTTTTCGTTCTTCATCGCTACCGTTGCGATTTCTCCGGTTTTAATTGTACAAAAGCGATCATAATTTATTTCTACTTCTAAAGTATGTCCATCTCTTAATCTGAGCACAATGAAAAACCGGACATCGTGAAAACGAGATGCGTTGTCCATTTTCGTTTTGAACTCCGATCTTCTTCTAGCGATTTTTTCAATCACTACTGCTTTTTCTTGATGAGTTTCGATGTATCTTCGCCTTTTTCTATTGAAAATCATTAATGAAATCGCCGCAAATATCGCAAGCAATGCAATACAAAGCGCAATGAGTACAATTACAATCCATATATCCATAATAAAATTCCTTTCTAGATAAATAATGTGTTGCTCGGTTGTTGAAGGAAGAACTGTTGTATAATAAAGATGTGATTAAATAATGATGATTTATCAATATAAGGATAATCATTAAATAGGAGTTGAAAAAATGAAATACAGAAGATTTGGAAAAACAAATGTCATGGTATCGGAAATTTCTCTTGGAACGTGGCAACTAGGTTCAAAATGGGGAGATCCATTCAATGAAGAAGTTGCGGTGAATACGCTAATGGCAGCTTCAAGAGAAGGCATTAACTGTTATGACACTGCCGACGTTTATCAAGGCGGTGCCAGTGAAAAAGCAATCGGAAAGTATATCAAGACACTGAAGGAAAAACCTTTCGTCATTACAAAAGCAGGTCGAAAGCTGAATCCTCACGTCGCAAAAGGTTATAACGAAGAAAACTTAAGAGGCTTCATTAACGACAGTCTGAAACGACTCGATGTGGATTCGTTGGATATGGTTCTACTTCACTGTCCTCCAACAGATGTCTATTATCAACCTGATGTTTTCAAAGCATTAGAAAAATTTAAAAAAGACGGGTTGATAAAACACTTCGGAGTCAGCGTCGAACGCGTCGAAGAAGCTTTGAAGGCCATTGAATACGATGGCGTTGAAGCCGTTGAGATTATATTTAACATGTTTAGATTAAGACCGATGGAACTCTTTTTTGAAGAAGCCAAGAAACGAGATGTCGCTGTCATAGTACGAGTACCGCTTGCCAGTGGTCTTTTAACGGGAAAATTCAGTACAAGCACCTCTTTTTCACCTGGAGATCATCGCACTTTTAACAGACACGGAGAATCATTCGACAAGGGAGAAACTTTTAGTGGAGTGGATTACGAAACCGGATTGAAAGCAGTTGAAGAGTTAAAAAAACTGTTTAACACCAGTGATTTGGCTCCAATAGCTTTAAGATGGATTCTAATGTTTGATGCGGTAAGCACCGTCATTCCAGGTGCAAGCAAAGAAGCTCATGTCATCAATAATGTTTTGGCGACTAATCTTCCTCCGCTTACTCAAACTCAAATGAATCAGGTGAAAGAAATATATGACAAATACATCAAAGTGCCAGTACATTCACTTTGGTAAAAACAAAGGCTCTTTCGAGAGCCTTTTTATTTCGCTTTTCTGAGAAAATAGAAACCATAATATACAAACACTTGCATGGCAAAGAAAATCATGACAAAACCCATAAAAAACCAACTTAAGTTATCAATCACGCTTTGAACCAATATAGCAGGTCTAAAAAGATCCCAAGAGTTGAATCTTAAAAATCTTCCGATACCGATACCTATACTTGATAAAAACAAGACGACAAGTACGAGATATTCCTTTGTTTGAACTCCAAATTTGGCTTCAAACGACTTTTTCATCAATCTGAGTGAGAAGTATCCATATCCCAGACTAATTATCACTCCGATGAATATAAGAGCTAGCATTAGATACAACGAGATGTCTTCGACATAGTAATAGCTTAAGTATCCTACTTGTAAATAAAAATCGTATCGACTTAGGTGAATCAAGTCCGTAATGAAATAAAATGCGTTTGGAAACATCATAAGCCATAGAACTGAAATCAAAAGATACCAAATCTTTTTTAATTCGAGTACCTTTTTCGAATTCATCAAATATCCAAAAAGCAAAACAAATGTACTTAATACCATGTTCCAAGCTAAATAGATAGAAAGCACTTCATTCGTTACGATTCCGATAATGATACTAGATACAAGGTATATACCGGAGCATAGAAATATGTTCTTCCATTTCACCTTCAAGAAAACCACATCCAATCATTTACAGTGTCTTTTTCGATGTATCAATACAATAATACTGAATATATATTCAAATTGCAAGGTTTCAAGGTTATTCCATTGCAATAAAGACATAAATTATGTATAATGTACCTAACGAATTAACACTTTTCACAACTGAATAGAAAGGATTATTCACCATGCAAAATCAATTTTTAAATTCTAGTGAAGTCGGGATTTTTGCACTTGGTGGATTAGGTGAAGTTGGAAAAAACATGTATTGTGTCGAGTACCGTGACGACCTCATTGTGATTGATTCAGGATTATTATTTCCTGATGAATATCTTATGGGCATCGATTACGTGATTCCAGACTATACATATTTAATTGAAAATCAAGAAAAAATCAGGGCCGTCATTATCAGTCACGGTCACGAGGATCACATCGGAGCGATCCCGTTTTTGCTAAGACAGGTTAAAATTCCTGTCATTTACGCAGCAGGATTAAGCCTCGGTCTGATAAAAAATAAGCTTGAAGATCATCCCAGTCTTTCACCAAATCTACAAGAATACAAAGAAGATACAGTTCTACATTTAGGATTGTTCGAAATCACTTTTTTCAGAACCAATCATTCCATCCCTGATTCTTTCGGTATTAGGATGAAAACACCGGAAGGTGTCATCGTCCACACCGGAGATTTTAAGTTTGACTTCTCTCCGACCGGTACGGATGCCAATTACCAAAAAATGGCAAGAACTGGAGAAGATGGGGTTTTATGTTTATTATCTGATTCCACCAACTCAGAACTCGAGGATTTTACGACATCAGAAATGGTCGTCGCTGAGACCATTAAAGACTTGTTTTCATCGATTGAAGGTAGAATCATCATTGCGACATTCGCTTCAAACGTTCATCGTATTCAACAAATCGTTGAAGCTTCCGTTTCGACGAACCGTAAAATTGCGGTTTTCGGCAGAAGCATGGAAAAGAACATCGAAGTTGGGATGAAACTGGGCTACATTCGTGCACCCGAAGGTACTTTTTTGTATTCCAAGAATTTAATTGGAATGAACAAACGAAATCTGACGATTCTAAGCACCGGTTCCCAAGGCGAACCGATGGCCGCTTTAACAAGAATCGCGTCAGGTACTCATAAACAAATCAATTTGATTCCCGGAGATACCGTTATTTTATCTTCTTCTCCGATTCCAGGGAATCAAGAGAGTGTAAACAAAACGATTAACCTTCTTTACAAAAGTGGAGCATCGGTCATCACTCAGTCTCCGTTTGCGGACGTTCACGCTTCCGGTCACGGTGGTCAAAATGAACTTAAGTTAATGCTAAAACTGATGAAACCCAGATTCTTTATGCCAATACATGGTGAGTTCAGAATGCTAAAAATGCATGCAAAACTTGGCGTAGATACCGGCGTAAAACCGGAAAACACTTTTGTGTTGGACAATGGTCAAGTTCTGGCGGTTTCAAAAGATGGAGCCAGAGTAGCTGGCCAAGTCAAGACCTCTGACGTTTATGTCGACGGGTCAGCGATTGGCGAAATCGGTTCTCAAGTGATCAAAGATCGAAGAGATCTTTCTGAAGATGGAATGATTAGTGTCGTCATGACAATCAATCAAGTCAGAAAGGAAGTCATCTGTACCCCCAAGATCATCTCAAAAGGATTTATCTTTATGAAAGATAACGAGCTGATGATGAAAGATTTGATGGAGTTGGCTCTGGATGTGACCGATAGATACCTGCTTCCTTCGAAGAAACTAAATATCAATGGAATGAAAAATGACTTGATCAAAACATTTGCCAAGTACATTTTGAAAAAAACGAACAGGCAACCAATGATTATGCCTGTCATCATGGTCTTATAAAAAAAAGTGACTACTTTCGAGTAGTCACCTTTTTATTAAATATCTTATCCTCTTGGTTCGATGTAATGTGTATCAATGTCGTATCTTTTTACCGACAGAGATGCAAGGATCATTAAAAATATTGGAAGTGCACAAAATACGATTTTGATTGCGAATGGTGCAGAACTAGTAGGTTGGATGTATAGCCAAGTTGGATCAATCGTTTGCTCAGTAGCGGCAAATGCATCGAGCCAAACTTGAGAAGGCTTTGCTAGATATCCACTTAAATCCAAAATCGGTCCAATAATCAAAGTGGCAAACCCAATCCCGACTTTTTGAAGAAAAGAAACCGCTCCAAAGAAACTTCCTTCTTTTGTTTTCGCTTCTTCTTTCATATGGCTGATGGCATCAGGGTACATTCCATAGGCTGTGAGATGAATGTTTCCCATTCCAAATCCCAAGATGATGACTGCCAACCATCCATACCATGGAAATAACCGAATCGATTCTGTCATTGTTTGTGGAAGTACATAAATCTCGTTTTGAAAGTCAATCATGACGCCATTAAAACTTTGTTGAGGCAAAAAGAATAACATTAAAAACGCAACTATCCAAAACAAACTACCTATGTAAAGTGTATTTCTTTTTCCGATTTTGGAAGCAATTACCATCCATAACGGAACAGAAAGAAATCCTAAAACTAAAACCCCACCAGCTAAAGGTAAAAACAGTTCTGGACTGAGTAACCAGTAGTTTACATAATATTGAATGGTATCTTGCAAAACAAATATCGCTGATAGACTGAACATAAAAGCAAAAGAAGCTCTTCGGAAGTTTTTCTCTTTAAAACATTCGACAAAATTCTTATAAAACGAAAATTTGGTTGTACTTGCTTTTTCTTGGTCGACAAGCTCATAGGTTCCAAAAATTGTAATTAACATAATGATGACCATCAAAACACCGAAAATGGCACTAATCAGAATAAACTTTTCTCCTGAATGAGTAATGGTCACATCTCCCATAATCAAATCAGGAACCGCAACAGCAACGATTGTCGCTATGATTGTCGCTATCATTCGAGAACCTGTCAATGAAGTTCTTTCGTGATAATCACTCGTCATGTCGTTGATTAAAGAAATGTAAGGGATATAGGCCAAAGTGTAACAAAGATAGAAGATTAAATAGATGATCAGGACAATGAAAGCTTTGATATACATGACGAGACCTAGATACTGACTTGTTAATCCAAGAAGTTCTGGGGTTAAATTCGCTACCAAAGTTGAAAGTCCAAACACCCCAAAAAAGGATAGAGCAAGTGGAACGATCGAGACTAGCATCAGCTTTCTTCTTTTTCCAAACTTAGAACGAATCTTATCTGAAAAATGTCCTACGATTGGATCAGTAACTGCATCCCATAGAAATCCAGCAAAGATAATCAGTGATGCAAGATACCCTTTCAATCCAACGACATTCGTCAAAAAAATTAAAAGATAAAATCCGGTGATGGCAGTTCCGAATGTGAAAGTAGCATCCCCCATTCCATAGGATACTTTTGATAGAAGCCCGATTTTATTCTTCTGTCTCATTCTGATTTTCCCTCCTGCCAAGTAATTCATTAGTCGTATTCAGTGATAACATTCTAAGGTTATTACACACTTCTAAGAAACCATCAAATACCGCTTTTGTTACTCTAGCGTCTTCAAGAGCATCATGTTTTTGTTTGTCTATGTCATTTTCATAGTATAAGAAATAGGCATTAAAAAGCCCCAAATCATTCTTGAGATTAAAATAAGTTTTATGTAATTTCAATAAATCAACAAATTGAGTGTTGGGAGTGAAATCAGCCAACTGATGTCTGAAATTCATTTTCTTAAGTTCAATTCGATCATTTTGTCCCCAAACCAACACCATCGGTTTATAGGTTTGGAGAAGTTTCGTGAACAAATCATAAAACTCTCTATATTCCAGTCCTGAATCGATTTGTTCTTGCTCAACACGAAGAAATTTCTTCGTTCGGTCGCTGATCTCTTTGAAAAGAAATGTTTTTATAAAATAGGATTGTTTATCAATGATTTCACCTGTAGCGTCGGTTAATATAAACCCAACTTGAATGATTTCAGAGACAAAATCCTCGTAATTTCTATAAGGGGGCATCGACATCTCAAAATCAAGAAATAGTTTGGGTTTTTTTGTATTCATGATATGAGAGATTCCTGATTTGATGATTGAAACGTCGTAATAAATCGTTGGGTTCTGACGGTGTGGAGACATTACCTTTTCAATATTCAAGACATTCTTAACCGTATATCCTCTATATCTTCTCGAAGTTTCTTGCACATCCATGAAGACGTAAATTCCGGATTTAAAGTACTGCATGAAACTTTGAAACATCCCTTTCGCCATATAATAAAAAGTGACTTTTTTGTTCACTTTAATCGCTATGATTCTCTTTTTTTCGTCTACTCCATGTAATAATCCATATACATAGTCTGCCATATCATCACCTGAAACTATTTTATCACAAAAGCTATATTTTAGAGATAAAAAATTAGATAATTAAAGTCAAGAGAATATTTGTAATATTTTATTCAATTAGTTTTGAATGACAAAAAAACTGAAGGTATTCAGCTTTTTCTAAGATTATGATATAATACAAGTGTTATCGGAACACAGTACCCG
>JAHIVB010000014.1 GCA_018816905.1 Bacillota bacterium | reverse complement strand
TCGGGTACTGTGTTCCGATAACACTTGTATTATATCATAATCTTAGAAAAAGCTGAATACCTTCAGTTTTTTTGTCATTCAAAACTAATTGAATAAAATATTACAAATATTCTCTTGACTTTAATTATCTAATTTTTTATTATCAAAAAAAGTTGTGGAATTTTAGGGGTTCTTTCTTTACTCTTCATGATTTATGATATAATCAAAGTGTATGTAGATAGGAGGAATCATGATGAATGTTTTGCATATCTCCGCTGAATGTTATCCATTCGTAAAAATAGGTGGATTAGCTGATGTTGTTGGCAGTTTGCCTGGTGAAATTAAGAAAATCAGGAATGCAGAAGTACGTGTAATGTTACCAAAATACAAGAGCATTCCACATAAATATATTCAAAAGATGACCCATCTTGTACATTTTTCAATCAACGTCGGGTCAAAGTCCAATGTATATGTCGGTATTGAAACACTAAAACTAGGAAATATCATCTATTATTTTATTGATAATCAATTTTATTTTGGGTCAAGAGACCATGTTTATGGTTACGGTGACGAATCTGAAAGATTTGCATATTTCCAGAAAGCTACTCTTGCGGCTATCCAGAATATAGATTTCCTTCCAAATGTGATTCACGTTCATGACTGGCATACTTCAATGATTCCTTTGTTGCTAAAAAAAACGTTTCCACAGTACTCCAACATAAGAACTCTTCTTTCCATTCACAATTTGGCTTACCAAGGCGTTTTTCATATTGATGATTATCGTTACTTCAATATACCCTACGACTCTCGGTTTGAATTTGATGGAATGCTAAATTTTCTAAAAGCAGGAATTGTCAGTAGTGATTACCTATCTACTGTTTCAAAAACCTACGCCAAGGAGATTATGACACCTTATTTCGGATGTGGCATGCAAAACCTCTTAAAACAAAGAAAAGATCGCCTCATAGGAATTCTAAATGGAATCTCCTATTCTGATTTTTCTCCTGAAACAGACAAGTTTATTCCTTATAAATACAGTATTTCCAACGTTAAAGAAGGAAAAAAGGAAAATAAAAAAGCATTGTTTTCAAAACTTGGTGTCGATTTTGATTTGACGAAGCCTGTCATTGGTTTAATATCGAGACTTGTTGGACAAAAAGGACTCGATTTAATTAAGCACGTCTTTGATGAAATGCTTGACAGAGATGACTTCATTTTCGTTGTTCTTGGAGACGGTGAGAAGGAATATGTGGATTTCTTTCATCAACTTCAGTCCAAATATCCAAAGAAAATGAAAGCCACCTTCGGGTACTCTAACGAACTAGCCCATTTGATATACAGTGCTTCGGATATGTTCTTAATGCCTTCCAGATTTGAACCTTGCGGATTGGGTCAAATCATTGCACTCAAATATGGTACCATTCCGGTTGTCAGAGAAACAGGTGGTTTGTCCGACACCGTAGAGGCATACAATGAATTTCTCCATACAGGAAACGGATTCAGTTTCACTAATTATAACGCTCACGATATGATGCATGTCATTCGGTACGCATTAAACATATTTCATGAATTCAAATCTGAATGGGATGGCTTGATACAACGCGCCATGACTTCGGATTTCAGTTGGAAAATATCAGCAAAAACATATAAAAAACTATACACAAAAATGTTGAAGGAATAAGGAGGAAATATGGAAACATTAGCATTGATATTAGCTGGGGGAAGAGGTTCCAGATTGGACATTCTTTCTGAAAACAGGGTGAAACCAAGTGTGCCTTTTGCAGGAAAGTACAGAATCATCGATTTTACGTTAAGTAATTGCTCGAACTCAGGAATTTTTAATATTGCGATTTTAACTCAGTATTTGCCATTTTCATTGAATGATCACATCGGAAGCGGTAAGCCGTGGGATTTAGACCGAAGAGATTCCAAAGTAACCTTGTTACAACCACACAGTGATTGGTATAATGGAACCGCAGATGCAGTGAGAAAGAATATTCATTACATCGAACAAAGCAATTCAAAATATGTTTTGATTCTTTCGGGTGACCATATATACAAAATGGATTATCGAAAGATGATTGATCAACACATTGAATCAAAAGCCGATTTGACGATTGCCTGCAAGGTCGTTGACATCAAAGATGCTCATCGCTTCGGAGTATTGGAGGCTGACGATAAAAACAAAATTTTCAATTTCGTTGAAAAACCAAAAGATCCCAAGTCAAATCTGGCTTCAATGGGGATTTACGTATTCAATACCGAAGTTCTTTTGGACCAACTAAGAAATAACACGATTCAGGATTTAGATTTTGGAAAACATATCATTCCTGGAATGATTGAAAATATGAGCGTTTTCGCTTATAAATTCTATGACTATTGGCAGGATGTCGGAACTTATGATTCCTATCTTCAAACCAATTTGGAACTAATAGAAACGGTGGATAAGATTCCACTAGACATGTATGATCACAACTGGAAAATCTATACGAAATCAGAAGAACTTCCAGCTGTAAAAGTCGGTTCGAAGGCTTTGATTCGTCAAGCATTATTATCCAATGGTTCGATTGTTGCAGGACACGTTGAAAGAAGCGTATTAAGCCCCGGTGTCATCGTTCACCCACTGGCCAAAGTCAGTAACTCCGTCCTTCTCAACAACGTTCAAATCAAAGCGGGAGCGATTGTCGAGAACTGTATTATCGATAAGAATACCGTTGTGGGAGAAAATGCAATGGTAGGATTTGGAACCGACAATACACCGAACCAAGAAAACCCTGGACTTCTTTCCAGTGGAATTACTGTTTTAGGAAAAGGTATCCATGTTCCTAAGAATATGGTCATTGGACGAAACTGCAGAATATTTAGAACTGCTGATTTGGAACACGTCCCTGACAATATCATCAGATCAGGCTCCACCATCAGATAATTGATTCTAAGAAAAAAAGTAGACTTCGAAAGTCTACTTTTTTAATATTATAAGTCAGATTGTTTAATGATATTTGATGGTGTTTTCCTTAACAACATGTTGATTGGAATCAAACCAAAGACGACATTAATCAAGTATAAACCAAGAACTCCAAAGAGAATTGACGCTGTAGTATAATGAGTGACTGAGATTTGTTGAAGTGAAGATTGGGCTTGATTCAAGAGAAGAAGCATAAAAACAAAACCAATGATACTGCTAAATGTGGTTGTAAGAATGATTTCAACAAAGAAAATTCTTCTAATCTCTTTTCTTGAAATTCCAATGCTTCGGTAGACACTGACTTCGTACATTCTAGAAATAAGACTAGAACGCATAATCAAAAATATGCTAAAAGCGGACATTACGATTCCACCCAGTCCAAGTAAATAGAAGTTTTGGTTTGCGTCTAATTTGATTTGTTGAGCAATCGTTGGTTCATATGTATTCGCTGAAGCAGAGTAGCCTGCTTCATTCAGTGCGAGAAGCGTTGATTCTACATCGGTAGAATATACCAGTATAGAAAAACTAAAGTCTCTACTAAATTCATAGGTGAAGTATTTAGATTTGATAAAATCAACGGTGGTGACCATCGCATTGTGAGTGTCGAATATAATGTCATCCACTTTGACTTGATAAATACCTGAAATGTAGTAAGTCCCTGATGTCATCCCAATGTTATAAGGGATGTTACCTTCAAGAACACTAGGGTATTGGTCATTTAATAAAATGTAGTTATCAGATTCTGGCAGCTCACCAGAAATAATTTCAAAATGGTCTTCGAAAATCCGATAATCCACCAATGAAGGCGCAACGAAACTGTACATCAACTCTTCTTTCATCCAAACACTTAATGAGTTTGCATCTGCAATTCCACTGATATTGAAGTATAAAGCACTTTCTGCGGATAAATTAGTATCAAGTCCACTGACTTGAAGCTTAAATTGACAATTCAGGACATCCTCATAGTTTTGGATGGCTCGATACGCATTGTTATTGATGATTGCGTCGGCTACCGTCTTATCAACGATGATTTCATATCCTGTTGGCATGACCCCATAGATGAGGTCGTTTTCATCAAAGAATTTGATATCAATCGGTTGTGCATCAATATGGATACTATTACGGACTTCATAGTATTTCCCTGTCGATATGACAAATTGATATGGTTCACTAACGAGGACTAATTGGTCGACGCCTTCCACACTCTCAATCTCAAGTACCTGATCATATGTAGTGCGGTCCATCGTTACGGTGATGTAATTGGAATCAATGACAGAATAAGGCTCTTCAACATGATAAATCTCTCCCACTAGCCCCACACTGATACTGACGATTAGTCCGACTAAGATGAGCACGAAGAAAAGCATTTTCCCTCCGCCATGAAATACCTTGATTTTTCGGAATGCATAGAGTAAGGTATCTTTCCAACTAAATACATTTCTTTCAGACTTCGGAAGATTTTTAGGGATCAAGTCGTCCATGACAAAAGGATTTGTAGAAGTTTGACTAACCGATGGATTTTCTTGAATTAGAATTTCACTGTCAGAATCTACATATTTCGTTCGTTTTAAATTACCAGAATTGATTTTTACATACAAAGTCTGGTTTCTTTCAATCAAATCGATATCTAGAGATTCGTTTTTCTCATTGTTGGTAAATCTTCTGACGTTTAATTGATCGGCTTCGATTGTGGTTTTTTTAAAATCGCTGAGATTGATGATATGTTCTTGGATAAAATCCATTTTATGTTCTGAATCGTTCAGAAAATCCTTGACGATCGACCCGTTTTCTATTTCTATGACTCGATCAGCGTAATTATCACACAATACCTGTTCGTGAGTAACCATGATCACGAGTCTGGTTTTTGAAATTTCTTTGATGACTCTCATCAATTCGATTGTTGTTTTTCCATCCAGATTTCCTGTTGGCTCATCTGCTAATATCACTTCCGGATTATTCGCTAGGGCTCTAGCAAAAGCGATCCTTTGTTGCTGCCCCCCTGATAATTGTTTGACAAGACGGTCTGCGTAACTAGCCATTCCAACCGTCTTCAACAACCTTAAAACATGTTCCCGAATGTCATTTGCCTCAGTGATGCCTTGCATTTTCAATACGGGCTCGATGTTTCTGTATACGGTTTGTTCTTTTAACAGGTGATAATGTTGATAGACAAACCCGATTTTATGTTTTCTGATGTTATCCCACTTCCGGTGATTGTAGCGTTCAAAAACAACATCATCGAAAATCAATTTGCCTTGATCGAATTTATCCATTCCGCTGATGACGTTTAATAAAGTTGTCTTTCCGCTTCCACTCGCTCCAAGAATCACGACAAGGCCAGTTTCTTCGAATGTAAGATTGATATCTCTACAGACGATGAATTGATTGATTTTATTTTTATTGAAGTATTTAGTCACATGCTCTAAACGAATCATCGTTCCACCCCCTTCAAAGCCGTTACTACACTGACTTTAAATATCTTGGAGGTAAACTGAAGAACCATGGCTTCCATGACAAAGAAAACAAGTCCAAGTAAAACAAGATAATCATACCAGCGGTAATATCGTAGAATTTTAGGGATTTGATGGATGTAAAATTCAGAAATCAGTAAAAACCCAAGAATTAAGATGATGGAGAGGATTGTAACATAAAAGACTTCCGCACTTAAAATTCGTTTTACTGTTTTTTTGGAAGTACCTATCGAACGGATGATTAAATAGTCTTTCAATTTACTGAAAACGACATTTTTTAATACAAAATAACCAACAAAGAAGATTGCGCCGATAATGACAGATACGATAACGGTAATCAAGACGTTCCGGATTACGACATTGAATGCTTGACTGCTATCGATGATTTGTGAAGGATAGAATACGTTGTACCCAAGATTTTCCACTTCTTTGACGACTTGATTGCCTTCGAATGTATCTTTCACAATAAGGGTAATTTGATAATTTTTCTCGGAGAAATATTGGTCAAAGGTATTTTGATTCATATAAAGCTTCATCGACTGGTCATCTGAAGTATAAGGCGTCGAGATGAAAGTTATCGATTGAAACTCTTTGTTGTTTTCGAAAGGAGTGATTGCACGATAAGTAATTTCATGACTTTGAATAAAGTCGTTGGCATTACAAAGACCCGCATCCATATCGTCCCTAATTTCTTTTCTAAAATCAAAGTCCCGACAAATATCATAAAACATCATGTCGAAAGTAAGGATGGTTCCGTTTTCAAGGTCATAATCAATTTCAACCCAGGTTGTATAAGGTAATAGATAGCTTCCATTTCCAACAGAAACCGTTTCATCCTCTTCTGGAGTAATCCAAGTGTCTGTTGCCATATCATATTTTTTTGTGCCACTAATTTTGATTTCAATCTCAGAATTTTCATAGATGCTGGTTCCAGAAATTCTTTCAAGCCCAGAATTAGTAAGGTAGAAGTAGTGGATTTCATCATCAAGTTCCGTTGGTTCATCTACAATTCCAACAACGACGAACTCAAATTGATCAGTGAGAAGATTCTGCATAGGCGACAAAAGATAACTGTTCGCAAGAGAGATTTCGTCTCCGATTTGATAGATACCATGATCTCCGATGACAACCTCATAACTTGATTGTGGCAGCGACCCTTCAAGTAAATCACTCTCGTCAAGAGCTACGGCAGGAAGTGGTTTGAAGTAGTAAAATTCATTCCAGAGTTCTTCTGTATTAAATTTTTTTGACATTAACACTGTGTCAAATACCATATCGTAACCAAACACATCTCTAACATATTTAAGTTCAGATAGTTCTAACAGCTCGGCAGGTGTAAACTGTGTCCCATCCTCTTTCACTAGAATGATCCTGCTAGGATCTGCATTGGTGAAGTAAGGATTGGTCGTAGAATAAGGCTTATTCATTTCTAATACGCCTGCACTGTACACAAAGAAGATGGTCGCAAGCATAAAAATCACTGTAAGCAGTGAAAATAAAGATTTCTTTGGAACGGATGTGATATTGCTCAGTGCCAATTTTAAAGAACCACCAAAGCTAGTGTTCGAAAGTTTTGGTTGGATTTCCTGAATGATACTTTCTTTAGGGTATTGAATGACTGAATCTTCAACGATTTCGCCATCGTATAACCGTACTTTTCTAGTCGCATATTCTTGAAGAAGTGTGATGTCATGGGTAATTACGATGACTAATTTATCTTTACTGATGGCCCTCAAGAGCTCAAAGATACCACGACTGGCTTCTTCATTCAAATTTCCAGTCGGCTCATCGCATACAAGAACTTGATAATCCTTCGCCAATGTTCTAGCGATGACTGTACGTTGTTTCTCTCCTCCACTTAGCTTGCTGGCCTTTTGCTTAGCGACATGAGATAATCCCACTTGTTTAATCAATTCTAAAACTCTTTGATGTTTATCCTCTTTTCCATAACCTTGAATTGTTAACGCAAGTTCAATGTTTTGATAGACTGTATAACTATCAATGATGTTATATTCTTGAAATACATAGCCTATATAGTCTTTACGGTAATGTTCCAACTCTTCAATGGTATAGTGTGATATGTCTTGATTATTAAAGAATAGTTTTCCTTCCTCATAGGTATCAAGACCACTAAGCACATTTAAAAGAGTGCTTTTCCCGCTGCCACTTTCGCCGGTTATAGCAATAAACTCTCCTATTTTACATTCTAGATTAATCCGTCTTAAAGCTTGAACAACGTTGTTCCCAGAAAAGTAGTATTTGCTGACGCGTTCGAGTTTTAACATCCATTTCACCTCGCTATGGTGCATAATACATCATTTTAACATAAGAAGAACCAAAAAAGAATCGAAAATGAAGACTTTACATTGAAAATGAATGTAAAACGGGTTTAGATTAAGAATTAAAAAAAGAAAACACCATTAATCGAGTAGAAAAATGGTGTATAATGTTAGTGAAATGGTGCTCCTACCAAGAATCGAACTTGAATTTCAGCATTACCATTGCTGCGTTTTGCCACTAAACTATAGGAGCGATTGCTTAAATTATTATAATCAACTTTACTCTAAAAATCAAGCCTTTTTTACAGATTCACTTGTTGGTGAATACCAATGACGAATCATGATAAATTATATTAGTTATTTTTAATTATTTTTGATTATTGACAATTATTCAATTATATTATACAATTTATTATGGAGGCGATACGATGTTAAATATTATGAATTTTTCAAAATCCTATGATGGAAAAAAGAAAGCATGCGACAATATCAACCTGGAAATTCAGAGTGGAGACATTTACGGTTTTATTGGCCATAATGGTGCTGGAAAAACGACATTGTTAAAATCAATTGCAGGGATTATCGATTTTGAAGACGGAGAGATTCAGGTAGGTGGTTTTTCAATTAAGAAAGAACCCCTGGATGTTAAGAAGATTATTGCTTATATTCCAGATAATCCTGATATTTATCAGTCACTGACAGGAATCCAATATCTCGATTTCATTTCAGATGTTTTTGAAGTCGATGAAAATACGAGACAAATCAGAATCGAAAAATATGCAAAAATGTTTGAAATGGAAGATGCTTTGTCAAATCCTATTTCGTCTTATTCTCACGGAATGAAACAAAAAACCGTGATAATGAGTGCTTTGATTCATGAACCAAAAGTTTTTTTGCTGGATGAACCTTTTGTTGGGCTTGATCCTAAAGCTAGCCATCTTCTGAAAGAAGTCTTTAAAGACATGTGTTCAAGAGGCACTGCCATATTCTTTAGCACCCATGTTCTTGAGGTTGTCGAAAAACTCTGCAATAAGGTTGCAATCATCAAACAAGGGAAGATTGTGGCTTCCGGTAATACTGATATAATTATTAAAGATCAGTCGCTTGAAGAAATCTTTTTAGAAATTACAAACGAAGCATAATGTATTTGAAATTGCTCAGACTTTTTTTGAAAGAGAATTTCTCCTTAAAGCGACTGTTAGGGATCAATTTCAAGAAGAGTAAAGGAAAAGCTATCGCTCTATCTATAGCCATTTTGTATGCATTAGGAACTTATATCGGATCGTTTGGATTTCTGTTTTTTGAGTTTGGAAAATCACTCGCTCAGTTAAATATGATTGAACTCCTGTTGATGTTCGCCTTTGTCTATGCAACAGGACTAGTCATCATCTTCACATTGTTTCGATCCAACGGATATTTGTTCCACTATAAAGATTATGAGATACTTTCTCCGCTTCCGATCAAACCTCGAACAGTTTTATTTGCAAAACTTTCGGTCATGATGATTGTAGTCTATTTTACTTTGTTTATATTCTTGTTACCACTTACCTTTGCTTTTTTTTATCATGCAGGATTTCATTTGATATCCTTCTTGTTTTTCTTGATTGGCATCATTGTGATTCCGTTTATTCCAACAGTAATTTTCTCATTTTTAAGTCTTGGAATCGCACGGATTACATCAAGATTTAGAGAATCGAAGATTTTAACGACGATTATGCTTTTCGTTGTATTTTTGGGAATCATGTATTTATCATTTTCATTCAATCCTGAAGTGTTGAATCCTTTTGAAGGCCAACAGTCTTTTATTGAGAGTTTTGGTAGCGTTTATCTGTTGATTCAATGGTTCGCAGAAGCAGTCTATCAACGTAATGTTCTTTCATTGTTTCTACTCGTTGTGACAAGTACGGTTCCTTTCTTCTTGTTCTTCATTGGAATTCAGAAGATGATTGTTGTCACAAATCAAAAAGGATTATCCGTCAGAACGAGAAAAAACGCTAAACCGGCTAAAAGTATTACTCGTTCGACCGTCAGTTCTTTGATTCAAAAAGAGTTTAATAAATATTTGAATGTACCCATCTATGCTTTAAATACAGGCTTTGGTCCGATCATGCTTTTAATTTTAGGGGTTGCGAGTTTGTTCTTTAAATCAGAGATAGAACTGTATCTTTCGCAGATGATTGGTTTGAATGTGCCTTCAGAATTAATCGTTTTGATCGTGATTTCTTTCTTACTGTCGATGCTTTATACCCCTGCAATTAGTCTCTCACTTGAAGGAAAGAATTTTTGGATTATAAAGAGTTTGCCGATATCACCTAATAAGATTATGTTTTCAAAAATTATTTTCAATATATTGCTTGGATTGCCAGTCGCACTATTGTCACTTGGGTTACTTGCGTTTTCGTTTCAGATGACTTTTGTTGGAATACTTGTTGCTGGATTATATATTATCAGTTTTTCACTCGTGACTTCCGCGGCAGATTCAATCATCAACTTATATTTCCCGAAATTTGATTACATGAACGAGACTGAAGTAGTGAAGCAAAGTCTTGGAGCGCTTTTAGGTATATTTGGAAACTTTTCATTTATTCTGATCAGTGGTCTGATTGTATATTTCTTATCAGATGCAATGTCGTGGCAGTTGCTTGTCATTATAGCCTCTTTGGTGAATTTTATCCTGTTCTTTGTATTCGTTGAAGTGATTCGAAAAATTGCAAGCGCTTTATTTCAGAAAATGTCAGGATAAATCCTTGAAACTGAAAATTTACGGCTGTTTTTATTTGTAATTTCATGTTTGAAATGTTATAATTTTCATGTTAAGTGAAAACTAATATAGAAAGGAAATTACTATGGCAAAATATGTCTATTTATTTAAAGATGGAGACGCTTCAATGCGTAACCTTCTCGGTGGTAAAGGCGCGAACCTTTGCGAAATGACTAAACTTGGAATGCCTGTTCCGCAAGGCTTTACGGTTTCTACCGAAGCTTGCTCGAAGTATTACGAGGACGGAAGACGCATTAATGAAGAAATTGAAAGTCAAATCCACAACGCACTTGCTGAAACCGAAAAAATTGTAGGAAAGAAATTTGGAGATAACAAGAATCCTTTCTTGGTCTCTGTAAGATCCGGAGCACGTGCTTCGATGCCTGGAATGATGGACACCATCTTGAATCTAGGTCTCAATGATGTGGCTGTCGAAGGATTGGCAAAGTTAACAAACAACCCTAGATTCGCTTATGACTCCTATCGTCGTTTCATTCAAATGTTTTCTGACGTTGTTATGGAAGTTGAAAAAAGCAATTTTGAAGCGATTCTAGAACACAAAAAAGAAGAAAAAGGTGTTGAACTTGACACCGATCTTGATGCAGATGATTTGAAAGCCGTTGTTGCAGGATACCTTGCAAAATACAAGAAAATCAAAGGCGAAGAATTCCCTCAAGATCCAACCGTTCAATTAATTGAGTCCGTTAAAGCCGTATTTAGATCTTGGGACAACCCACGTGCAAATACTTACAGAAGACTCAATAACATTCCTTACGAGTGGGGTACTGCAGTGAATATTCAAGCCATGGTCTTTGGAAACATGGGTGAAGATTCAGGTACGGGTGTTGCTTTCACGAGAGACCCTTCAACCGGAGAAAGAAAATTATATGGAGAATACTTGTTTAATGCACAAGGTGAAGACGTTGTTGCCGGAATTCGTACTCCAAAACCAATTTCTGATTTGGAAAAAGACAATAAGGCTTTATACGATCAATTCGTAGACATCGCCAATAGACTTGAAGAACACTACAAAGACATGCAAGACATGGAATTTACAATTGAAAAAGGCAAACTGTACATGTTGCAAACCAGAAATGGTAAGAGAACTGCTCAAGCTGCTTTGAAGATTGCCATTGACCTTGTCAAAGAAGGAAAGTTAACGGAGAAACAAGCTTTATTGAAAGTTGAACCCAAACAACTTGACCAATTATTGCATCCACAATTCGATGCTGAATCATTGAAAAACGCTAAAGTGATCGCTACAGGATTAAATGCATCTCCTGGAGCAGCAACCGGTGTGGCAGTCTTTACCGCTGAAAGAGCAGCTGAACTTGCTAAAACTGGTAAGCCTGTTATTTTAGTTAGACAAGAAACTTCTCCAGAAGACATTGAAGGAATGGTTGTCGCAAAAGGTGTTCTTACCGCAAGAGGCGGTATGACTAGCCATGCTGCAGTCGTTGCCAGAGGAATGGGTACTTGCTGCGTCGCAGGTGCTGGAACTGTCAAAGTCAACGAAGAAGGAAAATTCTTCACCGTTGAAGGCAAACGTTATAATGAAGGTGACTTCATTTCTCTCGATGGATCCACAGGAAAAATCTATGGAGAAAAAGTAAAAACAGTAGATGCTACCGTATCAGGCGATTTCGCTACATTAATGGCTTGGGCAGATAAATATCGTTCACTTAAGGTTCGTACAAATGCCGATAATCCTAGAGATGCGAAAGTGGCTTATGGATTTGGTGCAGAAGGAATTGGATTATGCCGTACGGAACACATGTTCTTTGAAGCAGATCGTATTCCTGCAATGCGTGAAATGATTGTATCGAAGACACTTGAAGAGCGTCAACATGCATTGAATAAATTATTGCCAATGCAACGTCAAGACTTTATCGGTCTTTACGAAGAAATGCATGGATATCCAGTAACAATTCGTTACCTGGATCCACCTCTACATGAGTTCTTACCGACAGAAAAAGATGATATTGAAGCTTTGGCAAAAGAAATGGGAATCACATTTGATGAACTCAATTCCACTGTCAATTCACTTCATGAAACCAACCCTATGTTAGGACACCGTGGTGTTCGTCTATCAATCACTTATCCAGAAATTGCTGTTATGCAAACAAGAGCTGTGATTGAGGCTGCTATTGAAGTAAACAGACGCGGAGGAAAAGTGGTTCCTGAAATCATGATTCCACTCGTAGGAGAAATCAAAGAACTCAAGATGATTAAAGACATCGTTGTTGAAACGGCAGATAAAATCATCAAGGACAACAAAGTTGAACTTACTTATCATGTAGGTACAATGATTGAAATCCCTCGTGCTGCTTTATTGGCAGATGAGATTGCTACAGAAGCTGAATTCTTCAGTTTTGGAACGAATGACTTGACTCAAATGACATTTGGATTCAGTAGAGATGACGCAGGAAAATTCCTTGCTGATTACTATGCTAAGAAAATCTTCGCAAACGATCCATTTGCTCATGTCGATACCAAGGGTGTTGGCAAGTTGATGAAGATGGCAGTGGAATTAGGACAAAAAGTCAGACCTGACATCAAATTAGGTATTTGTGGAGAACATGGTGGAGACCCAGAATCTGTAGAGTTCTGTCATGCAATCGGACTATCTTATGTTTCTTGTTCGCCATTCCGTGTACCAATCGCAAGACTGGCTGCAGCTCACGCAAACATTAAGAACCCAAGATAAATAATGCTTTCATTAAGACATCCTTTCAAAGGATGTCTTTTTTTTGCTACTCCCTTGACAAACAACTTATCCTTCATTATAATGAAATTGTACTTGGGTTGTTGGAAATCACTCATTTGCGACGCACAAGATTGAAACGGGAGTCAAGGCTTATTCTGTGTTGAACGCCTATTTGTTTAGGAATCCTAATGAATCAGCAAGAGACACCCACTTACAGGGTGGATGCTAGTCTGCCAGAGTGATTTCCAAGAACTCAAGTGCGTTTTTTTTATGCCAATTTTAGAAAGAGGTACTTATGAGCAATCTATTAAAAGAGTTAACTATGTTAAATGGTATTCCTGCCAATGAGAAACAAGTCAGGAAGTACATGGAACAAAAAGTAAAAGACTTAGCGGAAATCAGCTATGATAATCTTGGATCGATTATTGCGAAGAAGGTTGGAAATCCCGAAGGCCCTAACATCATGGTCGCTGGACATATGGATGAAATCGGGTTCATTCTAAGCGAAATCACCAAGGAAGGATATGTGAAGTTCATTCCAGCAGGTGGATGGTGGGGTCATGTTGTACTCAGTCAACAATTCATGATTACCACTAGAAAAGGAATGGAAGTCAGGGGTGTCGTAGGTTCAAAACCTCCACACATCCTAGAAGCTGAAGAACGCAAGAAGGTCGTTGATTTGAAGGACATGTATCTTGATTTGGGTGTTTCTTCTCAAGAAGAGGCTCTAGCATTAGGAATTCAAGTTGGAGATATGATTACACCTTTCATTGAATATCAAACCCTTGGAAATCCAAAATTCTTGTTGTCAAAAGCGTTTGATAACCGTATTGGAATCGCATTAGCGATTGAAGTATTGGAAAATTTAAAGAATCAAAAACATGAAAATAACTATTTTGGCGTTGGAACCGTACAAGAAGAAGTCGGTCTTAGAGGCGCAACGACCTCGGCTTATAAAGTGAGTCCTGACATTGGTATCGCTCTTGATGTGACGATTGCGCACGACTATCCTGGTGGAACTCAAGAGACTAAGCTTGGTAGTGGTCCCTGTCTAATGATCTATGATTCATCGATGGTAGGTCATGTCGGTTTGAGAGAATTCGCTCAAGACTTGGCTACCGAACTTAAGATCCCTTACCAATTGTCTTATTTAAAGGCCGGTGGAACGGATGCAGGGAAAATCCATGTGACTAAGAATGGTTGCCCTAGTATCGCGGTTTGCCTACCTTGTAGATACTTGCATTCTCATACTTCAATCATTCATCAAGACGATTATGACAACGCAGTTAAATTGGTAACCGAAATGGTGAAAAGGCTCGATAGAGATACTGTTAACACGATTACATACAATTAAAGACCTTCGGGTCTTTTTTTTCTCTGTTTGTTGCAAGTTCTTACCTTGCGTGATACAATTGAAATGGTGATAATGTGTTAAGAATCATAGCTGGAAAATACCGAGGAATCAAGCTCGATGAAGTCATGAACGATTCAACGAGACCAACCACTGACAAAAACAAGGAAATGCTTTTCAATATCCTAGGACAATTTTTCGAGGGCGGGGTATGCCTCGATTTGTTTTCAGGAAGCGGGGCGCTTGGAATCGAAGCATTAAGTCGCGGAATCGATCACGTCACGTTTGTTGATTCAAACTCAGTCTCACTATCGACAATCAAAAAGAATATTGCCAAAATCAAAGAAATTGAAAGCCATTCATTCCAAATACTTAAAAAAGACGCACTTGACTTTCTAAAGTCTTCTGAGAATATAAAATATGATTTAATTCTTGCTGATCCTCCTTACGACCTAGATATTTATGATTCCATTCTTGATGTCATAAACAAAAGGGAAATCCTCAATGTGGGTGGCATCTTGGTTTTAGAAGCAGATAAGTCGAGAAACATTACTTATGATGATAAGCATTTGAATTTGATTCGAGAAAAAAGTTCAGGAAACACTAAATTCTTTATTTACGAAAGGGTAGAATAATATGAAAATTGGCTATTATCCAGGAAGTTTTGACCCCATTACAAATGGTCACGTCGATATCGTTTCAAGAGGAGCAAAATTGTTTGATAAGCTCTATGTTTCAGTATCGGTGAATCCAAGCAAACAGACGATGTTTTCAACGGAAGAACGAGTCAAAATGGTGAAAGAAGTCTTAAAAGACTGGTCAAACGTTGAAGTTGTCGAATCGAATATATTAACCGTAGAGCATTGCAAAATATTAGGTGCTTCCCATATATTAAGAGGGCTTCGTGCGGTCACTGATTATGACTATGAATTTCAAATGACAAATTTCAACCGTAAAATCTGTGATCAGATTGACACTGTTTTCTTAATGACCGAAGGCCAATATTCTTTCTTATCCTCTTCGTCCGTTCGTGAATTGGCTCGGTTTGGTGGCGATGTGACGCCTTTTGTTCCTGCAGCGATTGCAAAAGTGGTATCCGAAAAATTTGCAAAAAAATAAGGTCACCTATGTGGCCTTTGATTTTTTAAGATTCTGATTGTATCAATGATACCCAATTGTCGAAAAATTCCGCAAAGCCTTCTGCATCTGCAAATGCAGCTTCATCTGAGAGCGGATCTGCACTATGAATCACTTTTCCGTCCAATACATAGAAGATCGTTGGCGTGAACTGATAGGCTAGTACATCATTGTTCGTTGGGTACTCTAAACTCGATTCTATTTTGTACACCATAATATGATGAATTTCCACAAATTCGATTAGAATGGGCTCAAATTCTTGACACGAAGAACAAGTTTCGCTCGAAACATAGAGAATAAATGTATCGTTTTGCTCAATCATGTCTGACAAATCTTGATATGAAATGTCCATTGGTTGAATGATGGACGAATCTGTCGTCATCGTAAGTTTTGCGCCATTTTGACAAGAAACCAGAGAAAACGAAAGCAATACAACAATCAGTATAATTAATTTCTTCACATTATCACCTACAACAAGTATAGCGAATTACGATGGTATAGTCAAACAATCTTACTGAAATTCTCAATAACTCAAAGGAGATTCCTATGGAACCAGACAAATTGTCGAAGATTGAAATTGTAAAAGAGTTAATACGGACAAAAGTGGATGAATATATTATAGATGCTCACACCAATAGTTATAATGAGCTATTTTTGAAAGAATATGTTATCTACGAGCTAACTCAACTTAAAAATTTGGGGATTTCTGACGAAGCCTTATTTTTGTTATACTTCAACATCGACAATTTAATGGAAATCAATGCGAAATATTCTCCCGAAGCAGGGGATGAAACTATTTCAAGTATTGGATATATCATCAAACAGATGAAAAGCGAATCGGATTTGCTCATTAAAAGAAATGGTCCTGGCTTTATTTTGTTTATCCATCGTTCTGCCAAATTCAACATTTCTGATTATGCTTCAAAGATCCAGCAAGAAATCAAAAAATCTGACATTTTCATCGAACCGACAACGGTATCCATTGCTTCTGTGTGTTCAAAAGAGATTGGATCAGAACTCGATCCCGCTGAACAATGCTATCGACTTCTAACGATCGGTGGAAAAAGAATCAATATTGTGCCTAGTATGGGGCCAAACGCATTTCTTGATAAAGACATTCCAACCTTGTATACTTCAATCGGAAAGATATTAGTTGTTGATTCTGATACTATCACCCAAAAAATATTGAAACAATTCTTTTTAAGAAATGCCGTGGAGGTTGTTTCATCTCCGGACTGTGTCGATGCCCTTTCCATTGCAAAAAACGTTCCGTTTGATGCGATCATTGTTGAGAAAACCTTACCAAAAATGGATGCTTTCACAATGAAAAGCAAACTGAATGAATCTTCTTTCACAATGAATACTTTATTTGTATTAATGACTCACCGCAAGACAACCGAGGTTGTCCAAAGAGCAAATGAGTTAAGAATTGATTATGTCGTTCAACGTCCTCTCATGTTTGAAGAGATATTAGGTTTCATCCAACGTGAGATTAAAAAAAGAGGAACGAGACTATGACAGTAAATTCGATACTTATCATCTCAATCATATTAGGCCTCATTAGTATTTTCTTTGTCCTTCATATTTTTGATCATTATCGGAACGTCAAAAGAAAAGCCAAAAAAATGGCTCAAATTCAGGATTACATTACTAGAAGATATGTATCCAAGGAAAAAATCGAAAAAAAATACCCTAAGAATCTGTTTTTGGAAGCCTATATAGATTTTTCCAACACCATCGAATTATCTACTGAAATCAAATATGACGTATATAAAGACATGGTTTCTATGGGCTTAGTACAAAAGTATTTGAAAGCGCTGAATTCCAAGAATGATATTAAAAGAATGCGTGCCATCACTTTTCTCTCGACCTTCCAAGAGAAATATATTATCAATACGATGTTAACCCATCTCGGAATCGAATCCAATGAACGAGCAAAAACGCTCATTGCCTATTCGCTGAAAAACAGAATTGACGAGATTACACTTCCTGTGATATTGGACAGTTTGGTAGGCAGTAAAAGGTTCTATCAATATCGAGTGATTCATCTATTACAACAACACATGCCTAAGAATATTTCAAATATCGAAATTTTCTTTCATCGGAAAGAAATAGAAATCAAAGAAGTATTGGTCGATTTAGCAAATGCAATGTACCACCCTTCTTTTGAAAAAATATTATTGAGTGAAAGAGATAAAATTGAACATGTTCTTTCGGGTGGTATCGAAATTGAATATCAGAATGTGTCAGAGTTTCGAGTACAAAGACTACAGTATCGAATTCTAAGTGCTTTGTCTACCCAGTACGGGTATTTCTTTAGGGAACCGAAGTATTTGCTTCATTCCGACGAAGAAATCGCGAAAATCGCAGCAATGTCTCTTGCAAAAGAGAAGACGCTTCATTCCATTGAAGAATTACTGAAAGCGTCTGAATTTGCGATCAGTCCTGATATCTATGCTCACGCGATTCTTGTTATTTTGGAACATCGCCAGTCCTACTATGATTATTTGATTGAGTATGCCAAAACGACTGATAACTTAAGAATCCAAGCGGTGTTATCTCATGTGTTCAGCCATAGAATTGAATACATTATCATGAAACTTCAAAAGAAACGTTCTAAAGACCTTTCTCTGATTGTTTCTTTGATGATTGAAAACGGATCTTTCATCGACATCATCAATTTTTTGAACCAAAATAAAGATTCTTCGATTGAAAACGTCGTCATGAGCATCATTCAACCTATTTCGGTACTGAATGAACCTTTACTTCTTGATTTAAATACTTATTTGTCGAAGGATATCTACAAAAGAATGGGATTTCATCACTTCTCAGTAGAAAAACCGAAGGTAAAACACTCTCTGAATGAAGTGAAGAAAACAAGATGGCTTCTTAAAATTCTATTCTTTTCAATCTTCATTCTTCCAGTGATTTTTTTCTTGACTCATTTAGGTTTTACAGTGACTTCTCCTTTGATTGAAACTCTTAAAAAATATGTGGTTTTCGTTAATTTGGTATTTATTTTCTACTATTTGACCGTTAATTTTGTTTACTTCGGACTAGCGATATTGTCGTATTTCTCAAACAAGAAACAGTCTACGCTTTGGAAACTGAAGAGTCATCCATACTTGTATGAGTCCGGAATGATTCCAAGCGTTTCCATCATTGCCCCTGCCTATAACGAAGAACTTTCGATTGTAGAAAACATTCATTCGCTTTTGAATCTCGATTATCCTGAATATGAAGTCATAGTCGTCAATGATGGTTCAAAAGACAGAACACTGGAAACGGTGATTCATCATTTTGATTTGATACGAAAAGATATAGACTCTTATTCAAATATAAATACAAAATCAATTCGTGCTGTCTATAAAAACAAGTCTTTCCCAAATCTAACCGTGATTGATAAAGAAAACGGTGGTAAAGCCGATGCGCTTAATGTTGGAATCAACTATGCTAAAAACGAATACGTTTGTGGCATCGATGCCGATTCTATTCTAGATTCTGATGCTCTTTTACGGGTAATGTCTTCGATTCTAGATCACGATAAAATTACGATTGCTCTTGGTGGGACGATTGTACCTGTCAACGGATCCGTTATCGATCGAGGACACGTTGAACATTATGGCTTACCAAAAAATCGTCTCGCACGTTTTCAAACCATTGAATACCTTAGAGCTTTCAATATTAGCAGACTTGGTTTTTCAGAACTACACTCATTACTCATCATTTCAGGCGCTTTCGGGTTGTTTGAAAAACGGATATTAATTGAATCGGGTGGCTATTTAACCGTCAGTTCATTAAAAAAAGATACCGTTGGAGAAGATATGGAGCTCGTCGTTAGAGTCACGAGAAGAGCTCTTGAAACCGATTTGAATTACAGAGTGGATTTCATTTCGAAATCGAAATGCTATACTGAAGTCCCAGAAAATACAAAATCACTTTTCAAACAAAGAAATCACTGGCAAAGAGGACTTGTGGACATTCTGTCTTATCATCGACATTTGATATTTAATCCCAAGTATAAACAGGTTGGATTAATCGCTATGCCTTATTTTTTCATCTTTGAAATGGTTGGCCCTTTATTTGAAGTTCAAGCATATGCGGCAATCATCTTAGGCATCGTTTTCGGATTGTTGAATGCCCCGATTTTATTAGGATTGATGGTTGTGTCGATTTTGATGGGGATTGTTCTTTCAATGTTATCTTTATTCATTTCGGAATCCGAACATGAGACCTTCTCTTTTAAAGAAATTTTATTGTTGATATTCATTGGATTCGTTGAAAATTTCGGTTGGAGACAATTCATTAGTGTTTACAGAGTAAAAGGATTCATCGCATCATTAAGAGAAAATCAGGCTTGGGGACAAATGAACAGAGTTGGTTTTAACCCTCAGCCTCAAAAGAATTTAGACAAGTAAGAAATGCACAGGGATGATTCCTTGTGTTTTTCTTTTTTAAGGATAAATATTGCTTTACAAAAGGGGGTTAACATATTATAATAATTAATGCGTTACGAGAAAATGACTCGGTAGCTCAGTTGGATAGAGCAACGGCCTTCTAAGCCGTCGGTCGGGGGTTCGAATCCCTTCCGAGTCGCCACTTATAAATCAAGAAGATTATGCCCCCAAGCATAATCTTCTTTTCTTATCACGCTGGATTATGCTATAATTCAGTAGAATCATCATTTACATGGAGGCTATTATATGAAAATCAAACAATGTAGTCTTGAGATTGAAGACCTAATTCACCAAAAAATCAGGGAATACAATCGGCAATTCTTTAGCGATACTGAAGATTTGTCTTTATACCTATCGGATGATGACGACCAATGGATTGGTGGAATTGTTGCTTCTAGAACACATGACGGAATAGATATTGAATTTCTGTTTGTCGAAGAAAGTTTTCGTGGAATGGGCTATGGAACTTTCCTCCTCCAATCGATAGAAAAGAAAGCTGTCGAACTTCATGTTAAACGCATTATGCTAAATACTTATGAATTTCAGTCATTGGACTTCTATTTAAAAAATGGATATCTCGTTTTTGGACAATTAAGTCCATGTTTCAAGGAATATAGCCAATATTTTTTAAAGAAAGAGATGTAATTCATACATATTCGTGAATGAAATTTCACCAATTAATGATATAATATTACTATCATGACCCGGTAGCTCAGCAGGACAGAGCAGCGGCTTCCTAAGCCGTCGGTCGGGGGTTCGAATCCCTTCCGGGTCGCCATGTCAAATGGCCCGATAGCTCAGCTGGATAGAGCAACGGCTTCCGGAGCCGTCGGTCGGGGGTTCGAATCCCTTTCGGGTCGCCATTGACGATTTACCACTCATTTGAGTGGTTTTCTTTTTTTTCTTATCATTCGCAATTTATCATGATATAATAAAATTAAGTAGTTGTTTGGGGGGTATTTATTATTATGAAACATGCATGGTACCGTGAAGGCGTCGTATATCAAATCTATCCACGAAGTTTCCAAGATTCAAACGGAGACGGGATTGGCGACTTGAATGGAATTATCAAAAGAATCCCCTACTTGAAGGATTTGGGAATATCTATTGTTTGGATGTCTCCTGTCTATGACTCTCCAAATGATGATAACGGTTATGATATTTCAAATTATCAAGATATTCTAAAAGACTTCGGTACTTTGGATGAAATGTTTGAATTAATCAAGAAACTTCATGAAAACGGCATTAAATTAGTCATGGATTTGGTTGTCAATCATTCCTCAGATGAGCATCCTTGGTTTCAGAAATCGAGAAAAAGGGTAGCTCCTTACGAAGATTTCTATTATTGGAAAAAGAAGAAAAGAAATTGGACTTCATTTTTCGGAGGCCCAGCTTGGACATATGATGAAGAAAGAAAAGAGTATTACCTTCACTTGTTTTCGAAAAAACAACCCGATTTGAATTGGAATAATCCCCTCGTACGTGAAGAAGTTAAAAACATTATGAGATTTTGGTTGGATCATGGAGTAGATGGTTTTCGGTGTGATGTGATTAATCTGATTGCGAAAGCGGATGGACTTCCCAACGGGAAACCTACCCCCATACTTTGTGGTCATGAACATTATATGAATCATCCCAAAATCCATCCTTATCTGAAGGAACTTCGAGATGAAGTGATTTCAAAATATGATTGCTTTACAGTAGGCGAAACTGCATTTATTACTCCAGAAACAGCCCTTTCCTACATAGACGAAGATATTCGAGAACTGGATATGGTCTTTCAATTTGAACACATGGCAGCGGATAATTATTATGTGAAATGGTTTATGAAAAAATTTAGACCGATGAATCTGAAAAAGCCTTTATCGAAATGGCAAGTCGGTTTGATGGGTAGAGGATGGAATTCACTATATCTTGAGAATCATGATCAACCACGAAGTTTGTCTCGGTTTGGAAGTCTTGAAAACAGATATGAATCAGCCACGATGTTAGCGACGATGATTTATTTTCAACAAGGAACCCCATTTATATTTCAAGGTCAAGAAATCGGTATGTCGAATGTCAGTTATGATAATCTAGACGATTATCAAGACATTGAAACCAAAAACATCTATAAGACCGGGCGCAAGTTAGGACTCTCTCATCAGAGAATGATGAAAAAGATTAAAATGATGTCAAGAGACAACGCAAGAACTCCGATGCAATGGGATAAATCGGCTTTTGCTGGCTTTACCACTCATACGCCTTGGTTGAAAGTCAATCCAAATTACCAAGAAGTCAATGTTGAAAATAGTTTAAAAAAGGAACGGTCCATTCTAAAATATTACAAAGAAATCATTCGTTTGAGAAAAAACCATCCTATTATCGTCTATGGAGATTATCAAGACATTGATTTTAAAAACCAAACTCTATATGCCTATTCTAGATCTTTGGGAGAATCAAAACTGATTGTACTATGTAATTTTTCAAAAGGTCAATGTTCAATCAAGCAAATGGAAGATCTTTCGAAATATGAATGTATTCTTCATAACTATCCTGCCTACGATCACATGGATAAATTGTTACCCTATGAAGCACGAGTGTATTTAAAAAAGTGAGTTTTGAACTCACTTTTTTTGTTTTAGATATGTATTTTTGATATTGAAGTAGTCTTTCAAATGCAGAATCAATCTTTGTTCGTAGCCATTCTTGTCTACAATATATCCTTCACCATGTTTACAATTCGGAACTTGGAAAAAGTCTTTCGTTGGTGCCTTTGAAATTTCATGCAACGCTTTTCCGACCGCAAAAGGCACTTTTTCGTCTTTCTCACCATGGATGATCATCAGAGGAATTCTATTTTTGCGAACCGCTTGAGATACACTGACACTTCCAAAAAAGAATCGTCTGGACAGAAATGATATAATCGATGCGCCAGGAAGGATTATACGAAGTGCTTTGGGCTTTAGATTATTCCAAAGCATATTCCATATGCTATCAAAACCAGAATCGGCGACGATGAATTTAACGTTCTGTGGAAGGTTTAAGGTTGTGGAAAGAAAGATGGTCGATGCGCCCATTGAAACACCGTGGAGAAGAATCTGGTCGGTTGCGCCATAGGTTCTGAGTGCAAAGTGAATCCATTTCTTTAAATCATATTTTTCAAAGTGACCGAGTGTCGTAAATGCGCCTTCCGATTGACCGTGCCCTCTCATATCGAGAAGCATGACTTTAAATCCTAAATCACTGTAGAATTTACCTATTATGATCATATCTTCAAGATTCGCATGATACCCATGGACAATTATCGCAAGATTAGTAGATTCGTTGTCCAGAGAAGGAATGAACTTTCCTTTCAAGGTCACATTGTCGTAAGACTTAATGGAAATCTCCTCTTTGGGCACTTTTTGGTACCATTCATAGGAGGCCTTGAAGAACTCACTGTTTTGATCCACAACTCTATAATCTTTATCTGGATCCATTTTAAAAACACGTAAGTATAAAACATAGGATAAGGATAAATAAGCTACAAGAATAACGATAAGGATATAGATCCATAAATCGCCCATAGAATCACCTCTTGATTTCATTTTACCATATTATCCAAAAATATGAGATGGCTTTCACACGATTATTTATTCGTTCTGTGTTTTCTTTTCTTTGAAAAAGGGTATAATACTATTTAGGAAGGTGATCCCATGGTAAAATTTGGAGTATTTGGCGCTGGAAGAATCGCAACTACTTTCTCAAATGCGGCAAATGGAATTCATGAAAATCTATATGCCATCGCTTCAAGGGATTTGGAGAAAGCAGAGAAATTTGCGAAAGATTTCAAATATGAAAAAGCATATGGTAGTTATGAAGCTCTTTTAGAAGACCCTGAAGTGAACTGTGTTTACATTGCCACCCCTCATTCTTTTCATTATGAGCAAATGAAGATGTGCATCGAAATGGGTAAAAACATTCTATGTGAAAAAAGTTTTACTTTAAATTCCGAACAGGCAAAGGAAATATATAAGCTCGCAGAACAAAAGAAGTTGTTTGTGATGGAAGCCTTTTGGACAAGATTTTTACCTACGATTCTTGAAGTACAAAAGCTGGTTGAAGAAGACATCATTGGAGATATCTTCCAAATTGAAGCCAATTTTGGATTCTCTTCTGAAAAGAAACCCAGCGATCGACTTTTTAATCCTCTTCTTGGCGGAGGCGCACTTCTAGATATTGGAATTTATCCGATTACATTCGCCAATCTGTTTTTAGGAGTCCCAGACAGTTTTGATAGCAATGTCTTTTTTCATCAGAGTGGCGTAGATACTTCTGAAAAAATTACCTATTTTTATCCTGAGGCACAGGCTGTCCTCAATGTGTCTTTTATGGAGGATTTAGGTACGGAAGCAACAATCTATGGAACCAAAGGCTATATCTATTTCCCGAATTTTCATAGTGCTGAAGTCGCTACAGTCTTTAATAATAGTCATAAAGTCATCAAAGTAATTGAGCATAAACACATCGTGAACGGGATGGAATATGAGATTTTCGAAACTGTTAAATGCATTAAAAAGAAGCTATTGGAAAGCCCAATCATGACGCATGAAGCTTCGATTGAAATACTGAGACAAATGGATGAAATCCGAAAATCATGGAATTTCAAATATCCGCAAGAATTAGGGTAAATATTATTTGACTTATTGAAGGGGATACTGTATAATATCTCCCGTATGTGAAACGCATACCGCACATAAATGGTTCATGAAACGGTTCATTCCGTACCATCCTGGCGAGTCTTAAATAAATATGAGGAGGTGCTGTAATGTACGCAGTAATTGAAACAGGTGGAAAACAACTTCGAGTTGAAGTCGGACAAGAGATTTTCGTTGAGAAGTTGGACGTTGAAGTAAATGAAACTTATACGTTCGACAAAGTGCTTATGGTGGGTGGCGACAAGGTTAAACTTGGAAAGCCATACGTCAAAGGTGCCACTGTCACTGCTACGGTGAGCAAACATGGCAAGGGTCCAAAAGTGATTATTTTCAAATATGAACCCAAGAAGCATTATCACCGTAAAAATGGTCATCGTCAACCATATACAAAGCTAACGATTACCGATATTCAACTGTAATTTGATTTTAAATCTATTTTGGAGGTGTTTTTTATGATACTTGAAATGCAAGTTCTCGAGCTCATGGCTTCGAAAAAAGGTGTTGGGTCGACCAAAAACGGTCGTGACTCTGCCGGACGTCGCCTTGGTGCCAAGTTGTCTGATGGACAAGTTTGTACCGCCGGATCAATCATTTATCGTCAAAGAGGAACGAACATCCATCCCGGTGAAAATGTCGGTTTGGGTAAAGACCATACTTTGTTCGCATTGATTGATGGCGTAGTCAAATTTGAAAGATTAGGAAAAGACAGAAAACAAGCATCTGTTTATCCACAAGTTTAAAAACAGGTTGATACCTGTTTTTTTCATTTTGGAGGAATCATTGTGTTTACAAAACTGTTTCTCGCAATCAAACACTTCCCTCAGTGGATGCGTGATGTCTTTATCGAAGACAAAATCCTATATTATGGCGTTTGGTCTTTGATTGGAACCGTTGTATTATCAATCATGCATTTTTTCTCATTTCGAAACGATACCATTTATTTGATTTTAATGTTTGCAATTCCATTTGCCGAATTGTTTGCGCAAATAGGCAGAAACATTCAATTCAAAGTGAAAAAGAACATTCAAAGCAGGTTTCAACAGACTTCGGAAAACTTCCCTATTCTTTTCATCATTGTGATGATGGCTGTCAATTTTCCGATGATTATTTATACGCATCACGGTTTTGGCTCTGAGATTTATGACGAATATTTCGTCATGATGATATTTGAAATCGTCTTAATCTTACTTTACATTATTTTATCCAAATTAAAGGGTAAAATTCGGCTAGGCATATTATTGCTCTCATACCTATTGGGTTTATCATTTCTAGCCATTACCTATATTCTTGCCATTACGATTTAAGCATAAAGTGTTCAAGTGATTTTTGAACAGAAGGAACTCCATAATGAAAAAAGTATATCTAAAACAACTATATAACTTTGATGAGGAACATCAACGCTATGTTCTGGAATTGGCGCTTGACGAATACTTGGAATTGTTTAATCCCTGGGATGCGGCTCCGATGAAAAAAAAATCAATGGATCCAGAACTTGTGAATTTTTTGGAAGATGCGTCCGAAGATATTCCACTTAAAGATGAAATCGAGATTGTGTTCATTTTGCCAAAAATTGAATATGATTTAGATATTGAAAGTACATCTAGGAAGGTATTCATCAACTATTTCAATTTTTTGGTTCACTTAATCAACCGTGAACTTCAAAAATTTCTGAAACAGTCTCTAACTTATATCCTATTTGGATTTTCATTTCTATTGATGTCATACTACCTTGAAAAACTGACAAACGGCGTCACTTTGGAAATAGTATCTCAAGGATTATTCATCGGTGGATGGGTCTTCATTTGGGAATCCTTTTCCTTATTCTTCTTCAAATCAAGAAATCAAAACTTAAAGAAAAAATGGTATTTAAGACTACTAAACTGCCCGATAAACTTTAAGTATCACGGGACGGATACTTCTAGCTCAACCAAATAATATTGTCTTTATGAGCTACATTCTTCAAAAGCACTCGTTTGAGTGCTTTTTATATTGAAAAAATCATAAACATGAGATATAATAACTCTGTGAAACTGGTTACATAAAGTGAGGTTCCTATGGAAAAATATAAGTTCAATCAAAAAGCATTTGAAATCTATGATTATGACAAAGTAAAGACATTTTCGAGTTTTTTACCTGGACTAGCAGGAAAAAAAGGTATTCCGTTATGGGCTTTTTATGTTAATAGAGGTCAGGTAATTTCTTCTTTTGGCTTAAGAGATAAAAATGGCTCGATTATGGAATTTTATCCAGCTAACCTAGCATACATGTATGTTTCTACGATTGGATTCAGAACTTTCGTGAAGTTGGATGGAAAGACTTTTGAGATTTTTGATGCTTTGAACGAAACGCCAAAAAGAGTCATGAGAATTACTCAGTCAGCCGTTTCGATTGAAGAAACCAACCTAGAGTTGCAGATAAGAGTGAAGGTGACTTATTTTGGCTTGCCAAACGAGGACTTTGCGGCAATGACTAGAAGAGTTGAGATTACGAGTCTTTCAGAAAACAAAAGAAAAATCGAAGTCATGGACGGCATTACTCAAATTTTGCCATCCGGAGTTGACTATGGTGGGTATAAAGCGATATCCAATTTACTGAGAAGCTGGATGAATGTTGAAAATTTGGAGAACCAAGTAGCCTTTTTTAAACTACGTTCTTCCACTGGCGATGAAGCAGAAACAAAAGTATCAAAAGACGGAAATTTCTATCTTTCCTTCGTTGATCATCAACTGACAACACCGATTACTGATTGGGATTTGGTATTTGATTATGATACTTTATTCAAAGCTCCAAGATACTTTGAGCGTCACTCCATCGAAGAGATCAACTCTCAGCCACAAATAACCGAAAATAAGGTTGCTTGCGGATTTACACCACTTTCAAAGGAGATCAATCCAAATCAAACCATTCAAATTGATACTTTGATTGGATATACGATTGATGTTGAAACCATTAACCGAAAAGTCGACTACTTATCCAAACCTGGCTATTTTGATTCGAAAGAAATCGAAGCTGCAAAAGTGATTGATGTTTTATTAGAAGATGTGACCACAAAGACAAGTGTCCCTTTATTTGATGAATACATCAGACAAAATTATTTGGATAACCTCTTAAGAGGAGGATATCCAATGACAATTCCAACAAAGGACAAGTCTTTCGTCTATTACCTCTATAGTCGTAAACACGGTGATTTGGAAAGAGACTACAATTTCTTCACAATCGCACCTGAATTTTATTCACAGGGTAACGGTAATTTTAGAGACGTTTGTCAGAACCGGAGAAATGACGTTTTATTTCACCCTGAAATCGGAGAAACGAATCTTTTCTTATTCGCCTCGCTGATTCAAGCAGATGGATACAATCCTCTTGGAATCAACGGCTCGACTTTTGAATTAAAAGACAAGACCGTTGCCGGTAGTTTAATTAAAAAATACTATGGTACAGAACAACCTGACTTGGTGTCTCACATCCAAGGTAAATTCACACCAGGAAGTATCATCAACCTGGCTTATCATAAACATTTAGATACCGCTTTTTCAGATGATGAATTGCTTAGTGATCTTTTAGGCCACGCAACACAAAACATTGAAGCTAGTTTTGGCGAAGGCTTTTGGAGTGATCACTGGACCTACATTCTTGATTTAGCTGAAAATTACGAACACATATTTCCTGACAAAATGAATTCTGTTCTCTATGACAATATGGATTATATGTACTATAATTCACCTGTTTCAGTGTACCCAAGAAGTGAAAAAACTGTGGTTGACGGTAAAGGTTTCGTTCGACAATACGGCGCACTTCGTCATCCTGATAAAGAGAAAATAGCCGCTTTCAATATGAAAGAGCATGGCACAAACTGGTTGACATTTGAAACTGGACCCGTTGTCAAGACGAATCTTTTCTCCAAACTGTTTGTTCTAGCTTACAATAAGTTTACTTTGCTAGATCCCTATGGAATAGGAATTGAAATGGAAGGAAACAAACCGGGTTGGAATGACGCGATGAATGGTCTTCCAGGACTGTTTGGAAGTGGAGTCAGTGAGACCTTAGAATTATTGAGATTGGTCAGATATTTAATCAAACACATCGATCAAGATAAAATGATTGAACTCCCTGTTGCTCTATTGAATCTCGTGGATCAAACACAAGATGTTGATTCAAGCGATGATTTTATTTATTGGAATGAGATACGTACATATACTGAAGCATATCGCGAGATTATTCGAAAACCAATTGCGAAAACGAGGTTCATGCCGGCAAACGAATTGAAAAATGCGCTTTCCTCAATGGAAAGCAAATTGGAGCTTGCGGTTCAAAAAGCGATCCAATTAGGAAATGGCATTGTCCCGACATACTTAATCTATGAAGCGACTGATTTTTCAAAAGTCATCGATTCAACCGGAAAAGAAATATTGTCTCACTATGGAATGCCAAAGGCAAAAGTACATGCATTCAAAGTGAAGGCACTACCTTATTTCTTAGAAGCACCCGCTCGGTACTTAAAGGTCGAAAAAAATCCAACGATTACGAAAGCATTGATTGAAAAGGTTAAAAAGACTGATTTATATGATGAAGTCCTTGGAATGTATAAAACAAGTTCAGATTTAGAACATTGGGGCTATGACATCGGTAGAATCAGAGCTTTTACAAAGGGTTGGCTTGAAAGAGAATCCAATTTCCTTCATATGACCTACAAGTATTTGCTTGGAATATTGAAGAGTCATCACTACGAAGAATTCTTTATCGAAGCCAAAACGAACTTAGTTTATGAACTTAATCCAGAAGTGTATGGACGATCCACTTTGGAAAATTCTTCATTCATCGCCACTTCAAACAATCCGAATCCTCATCTTTATGGACAAGGATTTGTGAGCAGACTTTCTGGATCTACCGCTGAGATGATTAGCATTTGGAGCTTACTAATGTATGGCCATGACATGTATCACTTACACAATGGCGTACTCTCTTTAAAATTGAAACCTTTGCTTCCAAAAGAATATTTTAATCATCAAAAGATAGAGACTACCTTCCATCAAATCAAAATAGTATATATGAACCACTCTGGAAAAGATGGTTGGCTATTAGAACCGACATCCTATCTGCTTAAGAAAAACGGAAGTGATGATGTCCTTGTCAAAGGAAACATCATAGAAGGAAAACTTGCAGAAGACATTCGAAACCATCAATATCAAGAAATCGTCATTACGCTTGAATAAAGGACAGCAATGTCCTTTTTTCTTGACTTGTAAATTGCGAATAAAACCAAAATAAAGTATAATAATACCTAGAGGGTGATACGATGATTCAAGAGTGTATCCAAATACATAAAAAGATCTATTCAAACACCGAAAAACTTCGTCTGTTTTTCTCTCCTGGGAGAGTGAATTTAATAGGCGAACACATCGACTACAATGGTGGTAATGTATTGCCTATCGCCATTTCTCTTGGAAATTATGGATGTATTCAACTACGTTCTGACAATATCATTCATCTTTATTCTGAGAATTTTAAAGATTTAGGAATTGTAACTTGTGACTTAGAGCATCTAGAATACAATGAAGAACACGGATGGGCAAATTTTGCCAAGGGTGTCATTCAATACTTAAAAAGCCTTGGCCATATCATCAACCAAGGAATGGATGTCACGGTTGATAGCAACCTTCCTATCGGCGCAGGTTTATCGAGTAGTGCTTCGATTGAAGCATTGTTTTCTATCATGATGAAAGAAGTATTCTCTTTGAATATATCAAATCAAGAACTCGCACTATTATCTCAGAAGGTAGAAAATAAATACATCGGCTTGAACTGTGGAATCATGGACCAATTCATTGTCTTAAATGCTGAAGACAAAAAAGCGATGCTTCTAAATACGCATTCGCTTGACTATCGAAACGTTGAGTTCAATCTAGGGGATTATCAACTGGTAGTGATTGATTCCAAAGTTGCAAGAGGTCTTGTCGGTTCAAAATACAATGAAAGACGCAAAGAATGTAGTCAAGCCTTAGAAATCATTCAAAAAACAACTCCAGTGTCCACGCTTTGCGAGTTGAAAGTTGATGAATTCTTACCTTATGAAAAAGAGTTAGGTCCTTTATTATTCAAAAGAGCGAAACATGCTGTATTTGAACAGGCAAGAACGATGAAGGCTTTCGACTCTTTAGAGAATAATGACATATTGTCCTTTGGAAAATATGTGACACAGTCTCATGACTCCTTATCAAACGATTATGAAGTCTCGATTCCTGAACTCGATGAACTTGTCAGACTTGCACTCGAAAAAGGATCCGTAGGATCTAGAATGACTGGCGCTGGTTTTGGTGGATGTACCATCAATATCGTAAAAAAAGATTTGGTTTCAGATTTAATCGAACATGTGCAAATTGAATATGAAACAAAATTCCATAAAATTGCCGAGTTCTACATCATGGATGCATCAGGCTCGGCTAGAGAGTTAAAAGGTAAAAATTTATGACAATTTCACGTATCAGCAAGGTAATGTTACTTGCTTTGATTGAAACCGTATTATTCTTTGTCGCTTTCTTTATCGTCATTTTTGGTGTCAGTTACTTTCAGGCAAACTTGTTCCTGTTTACCGATTTCTCGGTATTGAGTTATAGTGTAGGCTGGGAAAAAGTACTGATGTCCATCTATCTGGGATGTAACGCCTTATTTATGATATTCATTAGTTTGATCGTCATCGAATTAGTGCTTTTCATTCTTAGAACGATGGTGAAGAGCGTTTTATCCACCTATCGATACCTAAGCTTGAAATCGACGGACAAAGCGGACTTGGTTGTCAAGAAAGTCTCGTTGATTACACTATTTAAGTGGATGAGAATCAATTCTACGAAAAGAGCGATCATTACTTATATTGTACTGATTGTCGTTATATTTGGATTTAAGTTTGTTTCCGAACAGATTATGAAGGCCAGTGATTTCTTTATTTACAGAGTATATGAGAATAAGCATTTGTATACCCAAACAGATGACTATGATTTTACCAACGCGATTGAATCGATGGATGAATATACTTTACAGATATCCTCGAGTGTTGGAAATATTCATCTTTATCAGATGAAAGACCAAACTCAAGCCAATTTTGTCTATTTGTATGATGAAACTGATCAGTTGGCAAGTTATTCATTCATCGTCGATGAAATAGGCAAGACGATCACAATCGTTTTTAATCAAAGCGTTTATTCTTACAATGAGTATTCAGACACTTTACGACCGCAGATGGAGTTATATTTACCCGAAGGTTTGATTTTGAATGATGTGCACTTGTCGATCGAAGTTTCAGGAGACATCGTGGTTGATTATGCAGGTATGAATACACTTGACATTGTCGCCCACGATTCCGAGATTTACGTTTCTGCACTCAATTATGTCATCGAAAATCTTTCAGTCGATGTTGAATCCTCGAAAGTCAGGATTCAAACTAGATCTCTTAATGTTGCCACTATCGAATTGAATGACTCTGAAGCAACCCTTACGCTAGGTGAGATATATAATGATTTATCGATTGAAGTCATGAATGAATCGCAACTTTATTTATACAATGTTGATGTCGATGACTTGACGATTCATTCAAGCGATTCTTTTCTTGAACTCAGAGAAGTTTATGCAACAACAATCATTGTCCATCTGAACAACGATACATTTGAACATTTAAACGGATCTGCGACGGATCAACCTGAATCCTATCAGATTTACCAAACCGAATCCACTGTCGTACTGAGAGGTGTGGAAAGTGATTCTTAAAGCTCAAATTGAAGATTTAGAAGAGATTGCTAGTCTCGCTCGAATCATTACCAAAAACATTCATGATTTAGGCATTGACCAATGGTCTGACTCTTACCCCCTTTATGAGCACTTCGAAAAAGATATGAATGCCTCAGGTTTATATGTTTTTAAGTCTAGTGGCAAACTGATTTCATCAATCTCGATTCTTCCGGAAAACGATCCGTTCTATACAGAACTCACTTGGCTGAAAGAAAAGTCTTTGGTCGTTCATCGTTTAATGGTTCATCCTGATTACATGAAACAGCATATTGGTAGTTTGATGATGGACTTTGCTCGTTTGAAGGCCATCAATGAGGGTTATGAATCGATTAAAGTCGATACACATCCCGATAATATTAGAATGCAAAAACTCATCCTTTCCTGTGGTTATACTAGGATTGGATACATGACGAGGATGAACCGGATCGGGTATGAGCTGGTTCTTTGAAAAAAGATGTGATTTCATCACTCTTTTTTTCTTTTTAGGCAAATCTGTGATATAATAAAGAAAGATTTTTTAGCGGGTGAATATATGTTTTTAGATGAAGTAGTATTACAAGTTAAGTCTGGCAAAGGCGGCGATGGTATCATCGCTTTTCGTCGTGAAAAGCACGTGCCCCTTGGAGGACCTTCCGGTGGAGACGGTGGAAAAGGCGGAAGCGTCATTTTCGAAGCGGACGAAGGATTGTCAACACTCTATGATTTGAAATATATGAAGCATGTCCGTGCGAAAGCCGGCGAAAATGGAAAGATTAAAGACATGCGTGGTGCAGACGCAGAAGACGTTATTGTCAAAGTCCCGGTCGGCACGACCGTATTTAATCTAGATGATAATCGTGTCATTTGCGATTTGGTTCAGCATGGAGAACAAGCGATTATCGCAAAAGGTGGAAAAGGTGGAAGAGGCAACTCTGCATTTGCGTCTTCAAGAAATAAGGCGCCTAGAATTCAAGAAAATGGTGATCCTAGCCAAATCGTGGATATTAGAGTTGAACTGAAGTTACTAGCGGATGTAGGTATCATCGGATTCCCAAGCGTTGGAAAATCGACGATTATATCCAGTGTCAGTGGATCGCGTCCAAAGATTGCGGATTACCCATTCACGACCATTATTCCAAACCTAGGTGTCGTCAGTCTTGACAACGTCAAAAGCTTTGTCTTAGCAGACATGCCCGGTTTAATTGAAGGTGCTTCTCAAGGCTTAGGACTTGGAATTCAATTTTTGAAACACATTGAAAGAACCAGAGTTCTTTTACATGTGATTGACATGTCTTTAGATTCCACGAGAGATCCTTATCAGGACTACATAACCATTAATAACGAACTTTCTACCTATAAATTCCAACTGTCGAAGCGTCCTCAAATCGTGGTTGCGAACAAGATGGATACAGAAGGCGCTGATGAAAGGCTTGCTGAATTCAAGAAACAATACCATGACGATTTTGAGATTGTAGAAATCTCCGCGCTGACAAAAAAAGGCTTGACGACATTGATGCAAAAAGCATCCCTGTTGCTTGAACAAACAAAACAGTTTTCCTTATATGAAGAAACTGAGATACCTTCCGAACTCATTGTCGAGTTTGAAAAAGAGGTCCCTTCCTTTGAAGTCATCCAGATTGATGAACATACGTATGAAGTTGTTGGAGAAGCTATTTCAAGATTGTATCAAAGATCGAATTTCATGACAGATGAAGCGGTCATGAAGTTTATCAGTCAACTAAGAAAACTCGGCGTTGACAATGCATTAAGAAAAGCCGGAGCGAAAGATACTGACATGGTTAAAATCATCGATTTCGAATTCGAATTTGTCGAATAAATCCTGACTTGTCATTGCGTCGGTCAAAATACTCATGATATAATGTGGAAGAGGTGAGCTCATGTACAGCTACTTAAAAGGAATCATTTCGGAAATAAAAGCGAATTACGTTACTTTGGAAGTCAATCAAGTGGGTTACCATATCTTGACGCCTAATCCATATGCTTTTAGTCATCATCAAGAAGTGACGATGTATACCTATCAAAAAGTCAGTGAAGACGAAATCTCTCTTTACGGTTTTAAGACTCCGGATGAAAAAGAGTTGTTCTTGAAATTGATTAGTGTAAACGGCATTGGTCCGAAATCGGCAAATGCAATTCTCGCTGCGGGGAGTGTAGCATCGATATCAAGTGCAATTGAATCGGGAAATGCGAAATATCTTCAAAAGTTTCCCGGAATCGGCCCGAAAGCTTCTCAACAAATCATTTTGGATTTACAAGGCAAAATCGATTTTGAGAATCTCAGTGAAAGAACAGGTTCGATTGCGGAAGTTGAAGAGGCTTTACAAGCCCTCGGATATAACCATAAGGAAATCACGAAAGTCATATCAAAACTCGATTCTTCCAAAGAGACAGCCGAACTGATTAAGGACGCTCTGAAATTCATGTTAAAATAAGAAGAAGGGAAACTTTCTTCTTTTTACTACCATGGCAATAAGTGCCACTTACCAATGAATATATGCATCTTAACCATGATTTTAATGACTTATAAAGAGGCGTAAGCTATAATGATATCATCTTTCCCGGGGAGAAATTCAGATAAAATTAAGGAGAATATATTATGTCAAAATCATTAAAAACCATTTTATTATTTTCAATCATGTTCTTATTTTCTTTTGCCTTAATGGCTTGCTCAGAAACCAATGGATTGATTCTATTGGAACGCGCTGCTTCTCAAAGCATTGAAGTTTCAGACTCATTAGATGAAGTAGATGATTCCGATTTATCGGATGCGGCGATAGACGACCTTGGAGTCGAATTATCATCAAGTTCAATAATGAACCTATCATTGAATGAAGACTTAACCCCTTATGAAAAAATCGTTGAGATTAGACGTTTACACACTTTAATCGTTGAAATTCACTTTGATATCGTTGATGAAAGAGATCAAACTAGAATCGCTTTTGAAACGCTTAGAACCTCGATTGCATCCGCGAGGGAAAACTCGATTATACTCTCCGATGAAGACAAGGTTCAGGTTGAACAGTGGGTAACGGAACTCAAAGAAATTCGAACTGAACTTCAAGCTACAATCGGGTTGGCCTATGCTCAAATGAGAGATTTAAGAGGAACTTATACACTGGAAAATCTAGATCACATCCTTTCAACTCATCAAGACGTACTCGATGTCCTGAATCTAAGACTTGAAAAGATTCAAAGAACCCATGAAATTTTGGCAGCCGCAAATGATTTATTGTTAACCTACTTGGAGCCATAATCTATGAAGATTGTCATTGAAGAGATTCGAAACATCGACGAGACTGAAGTCATCATAAAATGTAAAGAGATTGACGATGAAGTCAAAAAACTGGAAGCACAATTCAAACTGATGGACACAAAGATTTTAGCGAAAAAAGAGGATCGGAGCTTTGCTCTGATCCCTTCTGAAATCTATTATTTTGAGAGCATTGACAATAAGGTTTTTGCATACTTACAAAAAGAGGTATATGAAGTCACAAACAAACTTTATGAGTTAGAAGAATTTCTAAAGAATTCAACGTTCTTGAGAGTCAATAAAAACACCGTTTTAAACGCTTCTAAAATTCATCATTTCAAATCGACAATGAATGGTAGAATGGAAGCGACGTTAAAGAATAAAGAAGTCATTGTCATATCCAGAACATACGTATCAGGATTAAAGATGATGCTGGGAGGGTTGAAAAAATGAAACGATATTTTCTGACCTATGTAAAAGCTTTTTTTATAACAAATCTGTTTCTCATTCTATTACAGGCTGGAATCGTTAGAAGACTCAACATTCGTTATGACTATCTCCCAATCATCATTGGAGCGATGATTATTGCAATATTTCTAGGACTGGGGTCCATCATCTTCAAACGAGAGAAAGGTGCGTCTTGGTTGAATTTAATACTCGGATTCATCGTAATATTACCTAGTTTGTTTGTGATTAAGTTTCTATTCGGAATCATCATCTTCAGGTTCTCATTTGTGATTTATCTATTCGTCATCTTCATGGCAATCGTTTATAGCATCCTCGTGTTCTTTGCGACAAAGAAAGCAAGAGCAGAGGTTAAAGAAATGAATGAACTCTTGAACAAAGAGAAAAACAAAGAAGAATAAGCAAAAAGAAATCGCCGATGATAACGGCGATTTTTTATTTATTCAAATCAAATATTTCTTTCAGTTTATTTTTATCGTTTATTTTTGATAAAGCAAGCATCAAGAGGATTCTTGCTTTCTGACCATTCAAATTAGGAGCGAGAATGCATCCCATATCGGTTAGGTTCTTACCGCCTCCGACATACCCGTAAGTATCCAGAACTCGACCCGATGGGCAACGAGAAACCAATACGACAGGGATTGATTGGTCTAATAAGACTTGTATGCCTCTTAAAGACATTGGAGGCATGTTTCCACGTCCAAGTGCTTCAATGACAACGCCTTTGGTATCAGGATCCTTAGCGAGGTATTCAAAGAAGGAAGAATCCATTCCTGCATAGGCTTTCACTAAATGAACGTTGGATACGATCTCGTCTGTAATGACATGAGTTCGTTGATAAGAGACGTTTCTATGGAAGATGACTTGTTTGTTATCAACAATTCCTAAAGGACCATAATCAAGTGATTTAAAAGTATCAAGGGATAAGGTATTGGATTTTGTCACTTCAGAAGCTGCATTGATTTGATCGTTCATGACGACGAGTACACCCTTGTCAATGGAACGAGAAGAGCGAGCGACTAAAATTGAGGAGACTAAATTATTGATTCCATCAAAACCAAGTTCGGAACTGGACTTCATGGACCCGGTCACAATGACAGGTTTTTTGGAGTTCAAAATGACGTCAAGGAAAAATGCGGTCTCTTCTAAAGTATCTGTACCATGGACGACTACAACTCCTAATACATCATCTCTATCAAGATAAGATTGGATTAATTTGGAAATGTTCAACATCATCAAGGGAGTAATCGATGGTGAAGGGACTTTTGAAAATTCAACTATTTCAAGATCATTGTATATATCAGAGTGGAGAAGACTTGCCATTATTTCATCCGCAGAGAACGCAGGGATCACTGAATGGTTTACATCGTCTATCTTCATTGATATTGTACCACCTGTAAAAATCAAACATACTTTGCCCATAAAACCCATCCTTTCATAACATAACTCAATTATATCATAATCAATTGAAAAAGGGCCAGATAGAAATATGGATTTAGGGTGATTTGTACTAAACATTTCAAGTCGTTTTTTGAAGGGGTCAAAAACAAGGGCGTGTTTTCGCAAGATAAGTGCTATGCGTCAAATCAACACTTTCAACAAATGTTTATTCAATAGCGAAAGCTAGCGATTGTATATAAGTTAACATAATATATATTATAGGAAGTTAATGGGTGTATTTAAAAACGGGGTTTTTATCCCCGAAACTGAATATTTGTGAAGCAATGACGAATTCTTTCCGTGATTGGCGAGCGCTTCTTCTCACTTAAACATATTCAAATAATATTGATGAGCATAATAATTTTCTCCTTTTGTTCATAAATACACATCTATGTAATTCTCTTCGAAAATTGCCCGAATTTAATCGTTTTTTCTGTGAAGTGTATACTTATGCCCCAATAAACGAATAAATTCCTTAGGTTTTAAATTCGATTTCCAATAAAAAAAGCATTGAATTCAATCAATGCTTCAAATCATTAACTCTTCTTCTACTTCGATTCCAATCTGTGAGGCAAATTTGTAAGCCTCTTCTACAACGTCATCATACAAGTTTTCTGGTCGATGTGCATCGGATGAGATAATCACCTTACCACCCATCTCTTTAACCAACTTCCAAAATTCAAGTCTTGGATAAATGTATCTTTGTCCTTCATGCATCATGTAGGTTCCTCTTCGAATTCCATTGGCATTGATTTCAAGTGGAGTGTTTGTGTCGACTGCAGCTTGAATCAATCGTCTGGATTCTTCTTCGATGAAGGAATCAAATTTGGATACGCTATATAACATCAAGTCAGGGTGAGCAAGAAATAAGAAATATTTTGTCTTCATCGCTTCTATGACCATGTCGACATACTTCGTCAAATTTTTCTTCGCAAGGTCATAAGAACTTCTTAAGTTGTTTCTTCCGTTTGGATCTGAAATGTAATGTTGACCAAGGACAAGGTAATCGACCTTGGTTAACCAATCTTTGTAAATTTCATCGTGATCTTCAAAATATTCAATTTCTAGTCCGATATGAAGTTGAATTTGATTTTTGTATTTTTCTCTTGCGTCCAAGCATTTTTGTAAATAGAGTGGAAAATCTGATGGAACCATTCTGACGCTTCGATCTTTCAATTCTTTGAAGGGAGCGTGGTCACTCATGCCAAGAGTTTTGAATCCAAGACGAATGGCTTCTTCTACGTAGTCTTGAACGTCTCCGATCGCATGTCGGCATAAATACATGTGTGTATGGTAGTTGTTGTTCATTATTCTATTCTTAGGTGACATCCGATACTTTCCTCTCTTCTTAAAGCAGCTTCCGTTATGAGTTGTGCTGTCGTGACGATATTTAGTGTTTCATAGTAATGACGGGTCAGGTTCGGACTTTTGAGTAGGTTCTTAGAGATTTGATCAAGTACTGATTTTGTGAGAGTCAAACCTTTGGTGTTTCTGACGATGCCAACATGCTCGTCCATGTAATCTCCGATTTTCTTCCGAATCGGTTTGTAGTTATAATTATACTGTGGAAGAACTTCCATCTTTGGATCAGACTGAAGTTTTGAAGTTTCCAGAAGCTCATTCATCTGTTTCGATGCGGACAGTGCAAAAACAATGCATTCCAGTAAAGAATTGGAAGCGAGACGATTTGCGCCATGAACGCCACTGGAAGCTACTTCTCCTACGGCATATAGATTTTCTACCGTTGTTTTGCCTTGAAGATCGGTATAGACTCCGCCACACATGAAATGCTCACAAGGGGCAACCGGAATCAAGTCGATTCCCATGATGTAGCCTTCTTCTTTCACACGTTTAAATACGGTCGGAAAACGTTTCTCTAAAAACTTGGGATCTAAATGTCTTGTATCAATATATACATGGTCTGTCCATGTATCATACATTTCTCTATATATGGCTTGTGAGACGACGTCTCTAGGCGCAAGTTCCATCCGTTCAGGATCGTATTTTTGCATGAACCTTTGCTCCTCGACATTGACAAGAGTTGCCCCTTCTCCACGAAGTGCTTCCGTTATCAAAAAACGTCTTCTGGATTTCGAATCTTCTAAGTACAAAGCCGTCGGATGAAACTGAACAAATTCCATATCCCGAATCCGTGCACCAATCCGATGAGCCATTCCAATACCGTCTCCGGTTGCACTGAGATCGTTGGTAGTTGAGCCATAGACTGACCCAATTCCACCTGTGGCAAGAACCGTCATTTTTGCATGTATTGAATAATGAAGTTCATCATTTTCAAGGACAAAAGCCCCTGCACATTTTCCATCTTTTGACCGAATCAAATCCAGAGCGATGGTATTTTCGATGACTTGAATGTTTTCCCTCGCAAGGAGATCGTCTGTCAGACTTTTCGTCGTGTTATACCCAGAGGCATCTCCTCCGCTATGGAGGATTCTCTTATGAGAATGACCGCCTTCTTTTGTTAGAAGATATTGGTTTTTTTCGTCTTTATCGAAGTGAGCACCAAACTTTACGAGTGTTTCAATTGCAACCAAGGCATTGTCTACTAAGTACTTGACAGCTTGTTTGTCATTAATAAACGACCCTGCTTTCAAGGTGTCTTCAAAATGAGATTCATGAAGGATGGGATCGTTATTTAATTCAGCTGCAATTCCTCCTTGTGCCAACATTGAATTGGAGTTTTGAAGGTGTTCTTTCGCTATCATAATCACTTTATACTTCGGGTCGATGTTGAGCGCAGTAAAAAGACCGGCGAGGCCGGAACCAATCACTAATACATCCGTGTATCTTTCCATTAACTCATCTCCATCATTTTATCGAGAGCTTTTTTGGCTCCTTCCAAGGTTTTTGGATCTACGGTTATTTCATAGGTTTCGTTTTGTAATGCATATAATACATCTTCGATTTTTGTTAGTTTCATGTCGTAACAACGAAGTCCGGATGAAAGAATATAGAACTTCTTATTTGGATTGTTTTTCTGTAAGGGATGAAGAATTCCATCTTCGGTTCCGATGATAAATTCTTCATGTTCTGAAGCGGTTGCATAGTCTAGAATCCCTTTCGTTGAACCTACATAATCAGCCATTTTCAAGACTGCCAGAGGAGATTCAGGATGGATTAGCAACAAAGCGCTCGGATGTTGTTCTTTCAGGGCGAGGACATCGTCCACCGTTAAGTTGTTATGGATACAACAAAAACCTGGCCATACGTCGATGTCAAGGTTATACTTATCCGCAAGGTAGGTTCCTAAATTTTTATCGGGGATATAAAGCATTTTTCTGTCTTTATAGGACATAATGATCTTTTCGGCGTTAGATGATGTTACACATACATCTGAGAGTGCTTTGACATCTGCATACGAGTTGACGTAGCATATAACAACCCGATCCGGATTGGCTTCTTTATATCGTTTTAGTTTCTTTTTTGTAATCATCATCGCCATCGGACAAAGTGCTTCTTTGACTGGTAGTATGACTTTCTTTTCCGGTGAAAGGATTTTTGCGGTTTCTGCCATGAAGTTTACACCACAAAAAACGATCAAATCAGCGTCGGTCGTTGCGGCTATTTTTGATAAAGCAAGAGAATCTCCGACGTAATCCGCAATGTCTTGGACTTCCTTATCTTGATAATAATGCGCTAAAATCACGGCATTCTTTTCTTTTTTTAGTTTTAATATCTCGTCTTGTATCATAAATTCATCTCTTTTCAAACTAGATTAGAGTACATTAATATTATATGCTTTTTTCACTCGTTTCACAAGTTTATGATATAATTAGTTTGTTATGAAGCGAGGTGAGATTGTGGAACCACTAGCCAGTTTAATGCGTCCAAAGACTTTTGATGAAGTGATTGGTCATCAATCACTGAAATCCATCATCAAAAGGATGTTGGAAGAAAAACATTTGATGTCTTTGATTTTATATGGGCCGACAGGTGTTGGTAAAACAACACTGGCTTTATTGATTGCGGAGCACTTTCCATTAAATCATTTTAAGTTTAATGCATCTACTGATTCAAAAGCTAGTCTAAAACAAATTATTGAAGCTTCGAAGCATTATGGCAATGTTTTGTTAATCATCGATGAAATCCATCGAATGAACAAAGATATTCAAGATTACTTGCTGCCATATGTTGAAAAAGGTTCCGTAACGATGCTGGGATTAACGACTGAAAACCCGTATATCGCATGTAACCCTGCGATAAGATCAAGAGCGACGATCTATCGTATGGACAGGCCAAGTCATCAAGATATCCTTGAATTTATTAAAAATATAGATTTATCGATTTTAGGAAAAAAAGTGATCATCAGTGATGAAATCTTCGAATACATCTCTTTTGCGGCGAATGGCGAATTAAGAACCGCCATCAATATGCTTGAAATGTTGGTCATCGTTTCAAAAGACTCAGAAGAAATTTCAATTGAACAAGCAAAGGAAATCATTGGGAGACCGGCGATTTCAACTGATAAATTTGGTAATGATTATTACGATATTTTAAGTGCTTTTCACAAATCCGTCAGAGGTTCTGATGTCAATGCTGCTTTGCATTACCTTGCACGTTTGATTGTTGCGGAAGATTTAGAGTCTTTGTTACGTCGGATTGCGGCAATTGTATATGAAGACATCGGTCTCGCCAACCCTTCCATGGGTCCAAAAGTTGCGGCAGTTCTAGATATATGTCGTTTCATCGGTTTTCCAGAATCGATTAATGCCTTAGGATTAATTACAATTGAAATGTGTCTTTCTCCTAAATCGAATAGTGCGCATCTTGCGGTTAGTGAAGCGATTTCTGATGTGAGAGACGGAAAGACTTTCAAAATACCGACGCATTTGATTAATAACCCTACCTATGATAACAAGATTCCTTATAAATACGCTCATGACTATGAAGACCACATTGTCTCTCAGCAATACCTTCCGAATGAACTATTAGGAAAAGAATATTACCATCCACAAGATCACACGAAACTTGAAGAATTGTTCAAGCAACAATATGAATTTATCAAATCGAAGTTAAAAGATGATAAGAAATAGACGGATGGGTTCATCCGTCTTTTTTTATAGGACTTTACAAACCTTGTCGCTTTGTGTATCGATGAGTACAGGAATGACAATAGGTTTTCTTTTTGTTTCTTTATAGAGGTATCTTTGGACTTCAAACCGAATGGATTCTTTATAAGTCTTCCAATCGATATACTTTTGATCGAACTGCTTGTTTGTAATCGTTTCATATATGGCTTCTATTTGTTTGACAACTTCTTCGTTGTCTTTCATATAAATGAAGCCTCTCGAGACGATTTCAGGCTTATTTAGAATGATTCGTTCTCTTGCGTCAATGTTCGCGATAATCATTAGAAAGCCATCTTGACTTAATAATTCACGCTCTTTTAAAACCACATCATTGACGTCACTTTCAAAGTTGCCATCCACTAGGACGTTTCCATTCATGACGGTGTCGTGAGAATTGTCAATCTCACCGTTTGAAAAAGTGATGACTTCTCCGTTATCGATGAGAACCGTATGTTCTTCGTCATAACCATATTCTAATGCAAGATTATAATGGGCTAATTGATAGCGGTACTCTCCACTGACTGGGACGATGTATTTTGGCCTTAATAGGCCATACATCAGTTTTAAATCTTCAGTTGCGGCATGGAAAGGGGCCATCATCGTTTTGCTTACTTTAATCAGTTTTGCGCCAAGACGATAAATGACATCATATGTCTTCGCTGCAATCTTTTCCGTTCCAACAATCGGTGGGGCAAGGAAAAAGATCGTATCTGAAGGAATCAATTGAATCAGTCTGTCATATCCTTTCGCCATTCTTTGGAGCATGAAGAAAGGCTCATGTCTTTCACCAGTGACTAAGAAGACGGTATCATTAAACTCATTTTTATTGGTTTCATCGATGAATTTTAAATTGACTAGACGCTCCGGTGGAATTTGAATATAGCCCATCGATTCGCCAATATCAACCATTCTCTGTGCTTTTCTCCCGATGATGGAGATGTTTTTTCCAAGTTTCAATGCTTCATTGATAATCATTTGAATATTGGATAGTTCGGTTGAATACATTGCGACTATGATTCGATTGGTTGCTTTCTGAAAAGTATTTCTAATGAGGTGTGTGAGTTTATAATCACTGGATGCGTGACCGATTTGGGAAGCTCCGCTCGACTCACTTAAAAGAGCTAAAACACCCTCTTCTTGGATTTTAGTCAGTTGATGAAAATCGGTTTTGTAATATACACCGACATTTTGATCGAAGGTGTAATCCGTCGCATAAACAATGACTCCATCTTCGGTATAGACACAGATTCCGGCCGATTCAGGAACAGAATGTGTCGTCGGAAAAAGTGACACTTCGAAGTTCTTGAATTTGACTCTTTGTGTATATTTGATGACATTGAGAGAGTATTGCTCCGGATTTAGATTATTTTCACTTAGTAGGTCTTTAACAACCGCTAAGGTGAAGTTGGTAGAATATATGGGCGCTTTCACTGTCGATAGCAACAAAGGGATTGCGCCGATGTTTTTATCATGTGCGTGAGATAGAAATATCGCTTTGATGTCCTTCTTTCTTGTTTCCAAGTAAGTCAGATCTGGAACGATGGCATCAACACCGAGCAACTCTCCGGATGGATGTTTTAATCCAGCATCCAGAATGATTAACTCTTTATCGATATCTAGACAATAGAGATTCTTTCCGTTTTCGCCAAGTCCGCCTAATGCAAAAAATTTTATTTGGCTCATGTGAACTCCTTTCTATGGTAGTTCTTCTCATCTATTATACAATAAAATGGACACTTTTTGAAATGATTTACTTAAAATAGTCGGTTATCTTATTCTACCATTTTTTTCAAATGGATTCGTGATAATTTGGCTGTTTATATGATATAATGATGTTGGTGATCATATGGTAAACTATCCAATCAAAAAATCTTCTACAAATACAGTTCGTTCCTCTGCATCGAATAGAGGGATGGATTTAGAAGCGGCAATCAATCAAACAAACGATTATTACATTTCAAATGACATTGCCTTTATCTATAAAAAGCCAATTCCAATTCAAGTTGTGAAAGTTGATTATCTAAAGCGAAGTGCAGCTAAGATCAGTGAAGCCTATTATAAAGTCCCTTCAACCACGGATTATAATGGAATATATAAAGGTAGATACATTGACTTTGAGGCAAAGGAAACCAATAGTAAGACGTCTTTTCCAATGAAAAACATCCATGAGCATCAAGTATCTCATTTAAGAAACATCGTCAAACATGGAGGAATTGGATTCATCATCGTCCATTTCTCAAAACTGGGAAAAACTTTTTTGCTCGATGAACAATTCGTGAGTGAATATTATGACCGGAAAGAATCCGGGAGAAAATCAATTACACTGGATGAATTCGTTGAACACGGTCATGAAATTAAAGAAGGTTATGTCAAACGTCTCGACTATTTGAAAGTCATAGATCAGGTATATACGTTATAGAGAGTACAAAAAGCCACTTGCGTGGCTTTTTTATTGTTTTAAAATATACTATTTACTATATGATTTTTTAATCAAATCAAAGATTTCATCAAAAGGTTTCGGTTTACTGAAATAATATCCTTGATAAAAATCATAGTTCAAAGTTCTAAAATAATCTAGTTGATTTTGAGTTTCAATTCCTTCCAAGACAATAATGACTCCCAAACTTTCTTCCAAAGTTTTTATTGATTTCATTAGCATCGCGTTCTTTTGGTCGAAACAGTTTTGAACTAGTCCCTTATCTACTTTCAAATGGGTTATCGGCAGTCTAGCCAAATGATTTAGCGATGCATATCCGCTTCCAAAGTCGTCAATTGCAATTTTGAATCCATAATCTCGAAGTTCATTTAGAACTTCAATCACATCTTTGTAATTGAATATTTTAGATGTTTCTGTAGCTTCAATCACGATGTGATTTGCGTTAATACTAGATTGATTCATGATATTCTTTATTTTATTCACAGTCTCGTGGTTAAGACTATCAACTGAAAAATTAACCTCCAATATGAAATCTGGGTTAATTTCGTGTAATTTTGTTAAATATTCACACGATATTTCAAACACTTTCAAGTCAATATTATTAATATCTCTTGTTCTTTCAGCTTGATTTACCACAGCTTGTGTGTTGTAATAAATTCCATTATTTTGAATTCGAAGTAATGATTCCGCACCAATAATATGATTATTTTTCATATTGACTACCGGTTGTAAGAATACCTCTATCGTATTGAGGTCTAATTTGGCAATTAACAGTTCAATTGCTTTCTCCTCTTGATATTTGGAGCCTATTTCAGCAGTAAAGAACGAATAATTGTTCGTCGTACTTTGTTTCATATTATACATAGCAATATCAGCGTACATTAATAGTTCATTGAGTGTATCGCCGTTTTGAGGGTACTTCACTATTCCCATGGAAATAGTGACGTGATAGGTTTGGTTAGAAATGACAACGGGTAAATCCATAATTTGATTAATTTCTGTGATTAGTTGAAGAATTTTTGAATCGTCTTCTTCTTGTGACAAGAAAACAAATTCATCTCCACCCCATCGGTAAATGGAGGTGTTTTTTTTACACACAATTAGTAAGTTGTTTGCGATTGTTTTTAGTACAATATCTCCAATCGTATGTCCATAGGAATCATTTAAATTCTTAAAATTATTCAAATCACCATAAATAAGATAAAACGGAGTTCTATTTTTTATTAAGACATCGGTATCGCTCTCAAGTTTAAATCTGTTCGATAACAAAGTAAGGTGATCTTCAAATATTAGTTCTTGAGTTCTCTTTAAATACTTTTTACTCTTTGAATAAAAGTATGTTATTCCTGTTCCTGCCCCAAAAAAAGCTATAAAAGTAAGAGAACTGAATAGAATATTGGTTGTTTGATATGCTTTTTGATAATCACTTTTTATAATTAGCCCTACTTGAGTGTCATATATTTTTACACACAATGGCTGATAGTAATACATTTCTTCAGATACATAAGCAAGATCGCCAATCATAGACTCATCGAATTGATTGAATAAATCAAAATCAAAAATATCACTCGATAATTGACCTAATAAATCCTCTACATATTCTTTTGAAAAGCACATATTGACAAATCCCAAAAATATTTCATCTTCATAGATTGGATTTCGAACGATGAACCCTGTGCAACTATGTTGTGTTCCTTCAATTCTTCCTGAAATCGTAATTAGTCCCGTGCTCTGAGCGTTGAATACATCACTGCGTACCTCATCGTCGAGGTCAGTATACAAATTCCTCCCAATCGCGGTTGTTTGTCCGTCATGGTAGATGTAGGAAATGATTCCATCAGGGGCATATGAAATATTTTCCACCCCTTCATTCAATGAAACCAGAACTGTTGAGTATTGATCCAGTTGATTGTAAAAATCATCTTCATCCAATGTAGAGCGGATGAAGTATTCGATTCCAAAACTCTTTTGTGTTAAGAAGTGGACATTGTCTTCCATTGTGTGGCTGATACGAATACTTTCAATGTTCAAGGAATATTCATAGGAGATGTTTCGAATATACAAAAAGGAGGATAATACCATTATCCACATACATAATACAACCAAAGGAACTATCAGTATGGTTGATTTTATGATTTTATATTTTTCCATATTCTCCTCCCTCGTTTATACTAATTTATTAGAGAAACACCAGCAATAACAAATAATCGAATCGCAGGGGACCTTAATACAATTTATTTTGTCATATTCACATGTCACGTTAAACAATACTCATATTGTTACATCTTATCATTATCGGCATCTTTACACAATAGGGTCCATTGAATACAAGAGTAAATGTTTATTTCCTAAGCGTTTTAACTGTTTGTACAAACATTTGATATCTCGATAGATTAGACTTCTTTTTAGCTTTTAATAATGTTTTTCTTCCTTCTTCACTTCTGGTATAAATGACTTTGAAATTTCCAGTGCGTTGGTTTAAGTTAGCGGAAAATGCGTTTGCGCAGTCCATATTTGAAGAGATTGCGGATGGAACGGAATAGGCGTTTGAGAACACAAGAATTTCTTTTGTGAAGAATTTTCTTTTTTGGACAATCAGATATCTTGGATTGTCGATGGGTGAGAGCATTTCAACAATACACTTTGTAAATAGTGTTTTTTCATGACGAGTCCCGTTGAGGAGCGATGTATGAATTAACATTGTTTTAATGTCTTTTTTAACTTCAACCTTTGCGCCAGAAGATTTGACTAGTCTTAAGTCTAACAAAGTATCGAGTATCGCTTTTGAGATTGATCTGATGGTTTTCAGTGGTGTAATGTTTGTGATGATTTTGGGCAAGAATTGAAAGGAGACGTATAGAAAAGCAAAGATTATCGCAATGAATAGAATCATCTTGAAGAAGTCAAGTTCTCCTGAACGTAGTAAGGATTGACCAAAGACAGAAAGGACGGAGGTGTAAAGTAGATATTCAAGTGAATCGAATATGAGAAGACCTGATTGCCATTTTTCATTTGGAATTTGACCTACATCGACAATTTGGCTATATTGTTGGTTTTCTGTTGCGTTATCCCACTGCAAACGTACTAGTTCCCTGTCGCTAGCTAGTTCAAATGTTAGACGGTTGAATTCCTCGAACTCATTCTCTCCAAAAGGAGGTTTGATGGTATCTAGACGTTCGATTCCGTTTTGGATTTCTCCATCACTGTATCTCGGCCCCAAGAAAGCCTGAAACCTTCTTTTCAACATGTCAAAATCATGACTAACAATGTTTTGATTTTGATACTGTGCTTCGAGACGGTTGTACTTGATGAGATTGTCAGTAATAACTTGATAGGGCTCAATCGTGGCGAGATGCCAAATCGAAGATACTTTGTCAGGATCTCTCCTGTCGACTCTGATGGCTCTGCCGCGCATTTGATTGGATAACATGTAACTACCCACGAAACTAGCTAGAATCAACGTATTGATGCATTGGGAGTCCCAACCTTCACCAAGAAGTGATTTGGTTCCAATCAGGATATCGATGTCTCGATTCTCAAAGAGTTCCGTTATCGCATGGACACTTTCTTTCGTGTTTCCTCGAAAAGAAATGATTGAATAATCTGTTTGATTCAGTGGCGTTTTGGTATATTTAAAATCGTTTAATTCTGTATTTTTTTGAAGAATTGGAAGAACCGAATTTGGAATGATGACGAGCGATCCCGTCAGGATTGCAATGTTGATGTCAGGCGCGACATTTCTTCGGATGACTTCAAATATAGGGACCGCTCCAATAACTTGAACTGGCTTCTCGGAGCCGATCAAATCGAGCATTTCCTGTTTAATGAAGTCAGTCAACACGAGCATTTGAAGATCATGTCCCAACCGTGTGCTTTCGAACTTGGCGATTTCTCCGATGCTCTTGATTTTTCCGATTGAAGTCACAATGTTCTTCTTCAGTTTTGAATTGTATTGAAGTTGGGCTTTCCCTCTCTCAAGAAGACCGTTTCTCTTCAAGGTCTCTTTAACGTATTCAGAAAGAGATTCTGTGAAGACTTCAGGACTAGATATGATTTCATCAAATAGACATTCGATGGTTACGTTCTTGAACTTCTTATTAAAGTGCTCTTTCCCAAATAGTCTTTTTAGTCTTTTGGGGATGGAGACGTTGTTTGCCTCTAAAATCCGACACATCGTAATATATTCATCGATATGATCATAGAGAAGGTATTTTGGATTGTCATAGTCTTCCATAAAGCTAGATGCAAAGTCTCTTAAATAACGGTGGTTAAAGATCTCATCGATGACTTCAAGTCCAATTCGTCTGTATTCGAGGAGTTCTTTTTTTTCATCTTCGGTCGGATAATTGAAATAGATATAGTCCTGGTGAGGACAAAGGTTGTGTTCGCTAACCAATTCAGGAACAAAAATCTCTTCATCGATTTCACCGCATAATTCGATGTATTTGTCCCATTCAAAAGGAGAGGAATCATATGGAGGTGTCGCTGTCAGTGCAATGATGGTAAAATCATGTTCAAAGAGGTTAATAAAAGAAACAAGGCTTTTATGCCATTCTGTTCGAAGATGATGTGCTTCATCAAGACAAATGGTTTTGATTCCGCTTTTTTTGATGGCCTTCACCAAATCGAAATTCGTGTAGTCGATTTCAACAAGCTCATCTACCAAGGGGTCTTCGCTTTCGTCCTTGTCAATCAATTGATTATATGCTGCATGTAGCCCTTGATAGGTTACTGAAGTCACGAGTTTGGGTTCTTTGAGAGAGTAGGAAGTATAGTCTTGAATTTTTTCTTCTTCAGATAAAAATCCATCCTTGATTCTTTTGACCCACTGATTCCTGATCGTAATCGATGGGGACAGCACCAAAGAAGGCTGATTCAGGAGTCGAATCAGTTCAATTCCGAGTGTTGTCTTTCCACTTCCAGGGGATGCGACGATGTGAATACGACCATCATCAAGATAGTCCTGGTAGTGGTCCAGGACTCGTTGTTGGTAGTTTCGAAATAACCCCTTGAAATTCATTTTGGAATAGTCCTTCATTTTCCCTCCCGTGATGCATCGTTCATCATGATTTCATTGAAACACGCTGAATTCATTATAGCAAAAACAAGGCTCAATTGAAACAATGAAAAGAAAAAAGAGGCGCTGTTGCGTCTCTTAAATAAGGATATGATTTTTTTTAGGATGGTTCTTCTTCAGTTATATTTGTTGACTTTGTAGTTTGATCATCATTATAACGATTACTTTAGAGAAAGTGATGTAATTATTGAGGAGGAATCCTTCAATCAATTAAGATGAAATATTCTGAAATATATTGTGTTTAAGTTTACGACGTGCAAACGTCACAGCTGATAATAACATTATTATAGCTGTCGATAACGTAATTAAAAGAAATAAAAAGGCATCAAATTTGAAAAAAATAAATCCGTTATCCAAATTAAGGTTAATCGATTTGTTTAAGAATTGAATCCAAATATAACTAGTGCCAAGTGAAATCGCCACCGAAATGAAATAGAGTAATAGAATTTGTACATTCAAAATAATTAAAATGTCCTTTATTCCCGCAGACATAAGTCTCAATATGCCTATTTCCCTATTTCGCTTGTCAATTAATCCGAAAACCATTATATAACTAGAAAGGAAAATTAGTGCACACATAATGAAGAGAATGGGAATCATTAAATTGTTAACTTTGTTTATAAAAGATGACTGAGTTTCAATTTCGAAAATCCCAGGCTCTAAGATTTGAGTTTCAGGATATAGGGCTGATGCTTCAAAAGATTGAGGAGTTTGAATCAGCAGATAATCAAAATTGAAGTATTGATTGTAATCTGATAGAATGTCTTCAAAGATTCCATTTTCATGAATCATTGAGATTTCCATGCTATTTGATATTCCAACAATAGTGACTCCATTTGGATAATAATTATTTAAATCAAATTTACCAAAATTACTTTGGGATGAAAATAGAAATGTATCACCAATTGTCAAGCCACTTGAAGTCGATAGTTGAAGCGAGATGACAACTTCGTTTGCATTGAGTGGATCGGTACCTGAAATTAACTCGGAGGTTTGATTCGCATGAAACACAATCATACTATCCTCTTCATCGGTCGAAAAAAAATTAGTCGAAGTCAAGGAAGAATCGATTGAAAATACTACGTATTTATAATACATATCGTAGAAATCAGAGCTCACGAGTGAAGATTGGGATGTGTCAATAATCCCTACTACTGTTTTAGAACCAAATCTTGTATAAAGTATCTGAGGAAAAACAATTTCAATTTGAGGAAATAATGCATAATATAACTCACTGCTTATAACGACTTCGGTCTCGTCTACAGGAATTTCTCCTGTGACTGTCATGCTTATATCGTGATATATAACTAGATTTGTTTGAATTGATTCACTTTCTCCCAAGGGTGAATCCATATCATAGGCTGAAACCTGATCATACATGATTAAACGCATTAGATCAAAATGTTTGTTTTCCAAAAGAGTAACTAAACTTTGTCCATTAGTTAGATAGATTGGGTTTCCTACTCCTGATAAATCCTCGGACTCAATTGCCTGTTGCACAAGTAGATACGGATAGTAATGTGTCTCTAGATACTGATTAATCGCTTCATTTTGGTCGAACCGAAAGAGGTAACTTAGAGAAAGAATACAAAACAGCGATACGACCATCAACAATAAAGATAGGATTCCCTGTTTTAGATTTCTTTTGAAATAGAACAGGCCTAGTTTTATATCTTTTTTGGAGTCGAAAATTAGTACTTCAGACTTTGTTTTTTCTACTGTTTCAAGAATTTCGACTGGTTTTAGTTCTTGAATCTTTTCAATAATGCCGTAATTTAGAAAAATGATAGAATTGCTAAATCTTTGTGCCAAATCAATATCGTGGGTAACGACGATAACAAGGCGAGACTGTGATGCTATGGACAAACAACGCATTAATTCACTTGCATTTTCTTTATCAAGATTTCCAGTTGGTTCATCCGCCAAAATAATATCGGAATCTCGAAGTATTGTTCGCACGAGAGCAACTCTTGATACTTGCCCACCAGACATCTCTTCTGTTTTTTGATGAATACATTGAGCTGGCAAGTCAAATTGATTGAACAAATGATTGATTTTGTCTATATCTTTAAATGCAGAAGGCAAGCCTAAAAGGATGTTATCCAGCGAGCTCATTTTTGGAATCAAATTGTTGCTTTGAAACAAAAAGTCAATCTTATTCTTGTAGAGGTTTGATTGATTTTCATTTACAAGTTTCGAAAGTAGTACACCGTCTATTGTAATAGATCCATCATACTCTGTATGGAGTCCTCCCAAAATATTAAGCAATGTTGATTTTCCGCACCCGCTTTTTCCAACAATGGAAAACATACCTGTTTTTGGGAAATTTATATTGATGTTCTTTAATGCTTGAATGTTTCCATTTGGATTTTGAAATACCTTATTTAATGAGTTGACTTCAATGAAATTATGCACGGGTTCACCTCTATTGATACATTTGATGGTATTTATTTTGAATCAACATATTTTATGTGTGAATAGACTATATAAGCTATTGCAAAGCCTTCTTCTGTTTCATCGGAAGAGCTAGTAAATTGATTTAAAACATCAAATAAATAAATGTTTGGCACGTTTTCTCCGATGTCAACATAACTCAAATCATAGGGAGATTCAATTATTGAATCATAGTAATTATATAAATGGACATAAACAATAACAACGCCCTTCTCTGCGAGGTTATTTAGTTCTTCCATAAACGATTCAGTCAATTCTTTAATATCCTCATTCAAATTTAAAATCAGATATTGAGTCACGTCTTCATTAACTGAAATGTCTAAACTATTTACATAAGTACAAGTTACATCATATTCAAATACAATAGGATCACCATATACGATGACAGAAATATTAGGGGTTTCATTGATATAACTTACAAAGTCGTAGTATGATGAGTTTGCGTGATTGCACGCTTGTAAAAGAAAAAAGATAAGCGAAATAATTATATACAGTATTCTTCGTTTGAAATTCATGAGAACCCCCTTCTATTATCTAGTTTCTATTTATAATCTACAAAATATATATTTGTCTGATTTGAGCAGGGATGATTCGTATAATACGTATCATATCTTCCCCATCCAGATGATACATTGAATACACCAATAACTTGTAGCATATTTGAAAAATATGAAGCTGAATGTGGATTTTCAATAATATACATGCTGTAATTGAATGTCTCTGTATAGAATGAATCCTTCACTACAAAGCTTCTCATATTGTAGTCAAACAGTGTTCCGTAGTATCTTAATGGACTTTGTGACAAATTCGTGATGTACATATCATTTACATTAAATGTGGCCGATGCATTAACAGCTATTCCTAATCCATCACTTTCAGTATATGAAATTCCTCCACCTACAGTATAAGTTGTAGAATTATACATCGTTGTTGGGCTATAGTAAGCCAAATAGTTATTAGCGCCAGAAACATAATAATCAAGTTGTGATTGTACTGTCAACTTGTCTGAATATCCATAATCTTGACACGTGAACCAATTGAACAGCCCGCATGAATATACCGCTGTCTTCATCGGAGTCATAGTGTATCTTGCCATAACAGTATACAAGTCAATAAGAGGATTCTCATTGTACTCTTGATTAATTAAATAATATCCAGCCGTAGTGGTAGTTGCTCCAATGATTCTATCATTATACTTGCTGAAATTTGTACTGTTGGTAACCCAGCCTACATTGTTATAAATTTCTGTGTCATAAGTAAATCCATACTGTGTAGCAAATGCGGATGCATCAACATTATAATTCGTAAAGCTTAAAAAAGCAAATAAAGACAATAAAATTACAACTAATAATTTTTTATTCATTTTCTGTTCCTTCCTTTCATATTTTTTTTCATCTCCTTATAGTTCCTGTATATTTTTTTTCGCATATATTTTTATAAAATCAAATTAATGATGATGATTTATTTTCGATATTTCTACTCTGTCTTGTATTGATATCTGATTTTTGTATAAACAAATTAGTACTATAATAACTAGTGATATCCTCGATTATCTACATTATGAGATAAATATTTTTCAAGAAAAAATAAAAAGAAACTGTAAAATATTAAATACATTCATTTTATACCAGAAATACAGTAATATGAGTACAGCATATCTGTCATACTTTCATTGTTAAGAAATCAACTACTCCTATACTGGTTAAATACATCATCATTTCAATTCAAAGTAAACTACATTGAAATTCATTGAAAAATCTTCGTATTTATAATAAAAATGTCTATTCTGAATGAACAAAATAGACATTATTAATTATTAAATTTAAATTTGATTTGATCGTCTTAGATTATCTCAACAATTTAATTTTTCATTTATTCTATGATTAAATTGTTGATAAAATTCTCTTGGATTTATTTCTAAATCTATTTGAATTTGCGAAAAGAATTTTTCTCTTTTCTCTGGCAAATAATACATACATATCGTAATTGCATTATATAGCTCATCTCTAAAACATTCTATTTCTTCTAAATTTTGATGTGCTAACGACTTGTAGTAATGAAAATACTCAAGACAATAGTATGAAAATTCATCTCTACAGTAGTCAATTGCATTTTGAGCAAACAAAATTACTTCTTTAAACCTGTTAGTTCTACCAAGGTTTTTAATTATCCAAAAATAGGCTTGGGTAATATATAATATGTTTCCGCCGAGTAATACTTTTTTATTGTCAAAAAGATAAATTAGCTTCTCTAAGATGATATCTCGATCAGGTTGGCTATACTCCATTAGTAGTCCTAACAGATATAGCTCAAAGTCATGAAGCGAGTTTCTCTGCATTATCTCTTTAAAATGCATGTTTTCTTTTAATAATGCACATAATTCAATTTTAGAGAAATACCTCCTATTATAATCACTTAATATCTTCCCTAGTTTTGCTAAAGTTCTGCTATCTTCGTCAATCATATTATTGTCATTTATTTTTAAAAAAATACTTTCAGCTTCAGCGCTTTTTTTTGATATGACAAGATTGAAATATTGCTGAACCAGTTTTTTTCCTTTCTCTGAATCATCACTGTATTGAGTAATAATCTTTAATAATGGAATCTGTAATCTTTCAGCCAGTTTTGAAACCACCTCAAAAGGTGCTTCAGATTCACCATACCTATATCTATAATATTGCCTTTGAGAAATTATGTTATAAAGGTATTCTTCTTGACTTAGTTTTCTTTCATATCTCAAATTTTCCATATAGTTGATGAGTTTTACAATATCCATGATTTCTCCTAAATATATGACATATGTGCTGTGGTGAATAACTCTCCTTCTAGTTATCATTTAGATAAAAGGAGGAAATATTATGAAAAAAACAATTTTAATACTTTTTTTATTGCTTACTTGTATCTTTGCAAATGTTAAGCCCTTTTCTATGAAAACGTCAGTACAAAATCCAATTCATGTTCAATTGGGTTTCGATGACGATGATATTCCTGAATTTATTAATTTTTAGCCGGAGATGTTTGAATGAATTTAACAGATTTACAAATCGAATTAGATGGAATAACCTTCACTATAACTAGCTATACTAGGAATCCTTACGTGGTTGGCTACTTAAAATCTTTAAGGAAGTATATAGAGGAAGAAAACGTAATCTTGGTCAAAGCATGCATTTCAAAATTGCTTGACTGGTACCTAAAGAACTACACTACGATTATGTCTAGTGAATATGTCTTTAATAAAAACGATCATATTATAACAAAAGATCTTCTTCAAAACACACTAAAAAGTCTATCTTAGAAATTTATTTGTAGATATTTATGATTAGGATGATGAAACTATATTTCAATAGAATAAATAAATGCTTGGGAAATTGAAGCATTTTTTTATTACTAAGATAATGAATGTTTTATAAAGTGTTATGATGAATGACTAATTCATTTTATCAAAAAAGAACGATAAAATATACACTTTATCAAAATTAAAAATAAAACGCCATCAACACTATTAAAAAAGTACTGATGGCGCTTGTGTGTATATGATCCTTGGTTATGCTGGATCTTTTTCTGAAGTATTCGATGATTTAGCAGCTTTGATCATCAATTTAATCATTTTGTTTGAAAAAGCAACTGGATCCTTGATGGGTAATCCTTCAATCAACAAGGCTTGATGATACAAAACACTTGCAAAGTCATTGAGAGATTCTTTCGATTCTAGAAATACATTTTCGATGGCTTTGAAGAGTTCGTGTTTCGGATTGATTTCAAGAATCTTATCCGCTTTCATTTTCTTATCTCCAGGCATCTGATTGATTACTTTTTCCATTTCAAAGGATAACCCTTCTCCACTGACTAGGCAAACGGGTGAATCTGTGAGTCGAGTGGAAAGTTTAACGTCTGTAACTTCCTCTTTTAAGATTTCTTTTAAAGTTTCAAGAAGATCTTTATTTTCAGTTTCTAGTTCCTTGATCGTTTCCTTTTCTTTTTCATCCAAGATGTTTAAATCACCTTGATTAATCGACTTGAATTGTTTTTTGTCATATTCATGAAGAATGCTTATCATGAATTCGTCTACTTCGTCGGTTAACACTAGTACATCATATCCTTTGGATTTGATGATGTCCATTTGTGGAGATATTTTTATGGCATCTTTAGAGGGCGCACTTCCATAATAGATGGCATCTTGTTCTTTAGGCATAGCTTCAACGTACTCTTTTAAAGAAACCATTTTGTCTTGATTGACGGTTTTGAATAGTAGCAAATCTTTTAATGATTCTTTCTTTTCTCCAAAGTTGTCATAGACTCCATATTTGAGATTGACTCCGAATTCTTTAAAGAATTCTTCATATTTTTCTCGTTCGTTTTTCAAAGATTTTTCAAGTTCATTCAAGATTTTCTTTTCTAAGTTTCCCGCAATTTTTACAAGTTGAGAATTCTTTTGCAGAATTTCACGACTGATGTTTAAGGATAAATCTTGACTGACGACAAGCCCTTTGACAAACCGTAAGTAGTCTGGCACAAGTTCTTTGCATTTATCCATGACAAATACGTCTTTGGCATAGAGTTGAAGACCTTTTTCATACTTTTCTGAATAAAGATTATAAGGTGCTTTTCCTGGAATGAAAATCAATGATTTGTAGGTTAATGCCCCTTCAATGTTGTTCCAGAAAGTGTATTGAGGATTGTCATAATCATAGTAAGTCGATTTGTAAAATTCATTCAGTTGATCGTCTGTTACATCGGATTTGGGTTTATTCCAAATCGGGGTTCTGGTATTGATGGTCTCGTTCTCGAAAACTTTGTCAAACTCTCCTTCGATCTCTTTTCCTTCGTCATCGAGTTTTGGTTTTTCGACTTCGTTTTCTAAAGTGATGGGGTATTTGACATAATCAGAGTATTTTTTGACAAGGCTTTTGATTTTGTATGTTTCCAGGAAAATATCATAGTTTTCGTCGTCTTCGTTTTTACGAAGATAAAGCGTGATTTCTGTGCCTCTTTCTTCCCGTTTGGTTTCTTCGATTGTGAAAGATTCTTCTCCTTCAGATACCCATTTGTATGCAGTATCGGAGAATGGAGATTTCGTCACTACTTGTACTTTCTTGCTGACCATGAAAGAGGAGTAGAACCCGACACCGAACTGGCCGATTAAGTCGGTTTCTTTCATGGATTTTTCTTTGATTTTTTGTAAGAACTCGAGGGTTCCGCTTTTCGCTATGGTCCCAAGATTATTGACAAGTTCATCATAAGTCATACCGATTCCATTGTCTGTTATTTTAATCTTGCGGTGTTTTTTATCGACTTCGATGTGAATCTCGTAGTCATTGGTCTTCTCTAATGTTTCGTCGGTGAGACTTAATAAATGATACTTGTCAATCGCATCGGATGCATTGGAAATCAATTCTCGTAAAAAGATTTCCTTATTTGTGTAAATCGAGTGAATCATCAAGTCTAACAATCGTTTTGATTCTGTTTTAAATTCCATTTGTTGCTTCATATTGCACCTCCATAAATAGTTATCGAATCTATTATACCACATCCATTAGCACTGTCAAGTGTTGAGTGCTAACTGAAATAGGTTTTTTTAATTTGGTTACCGTTTTCAATCAAGAATGACTATCGAATGATTTGACTAAAAATTAGATAAAGGTATAATGTTAGTTGTAGCTAACTTTTATTGGAGGTCATAATATGCAAGATTTTTTACCCGGACTGATCATAGGCTTTAGAGAAGGCATGGAAGCTTTTTTAATCGTGGCTGTAATTTTGCGTTATCTTAAGAAAACAAATCGTGAAGAATCAACCAAATATGTTTGGAGGGGAGCATTTGTCGGAGTCATCCTATCGTTGATATTAGGTGGTGTATTATATGCAATATCTAATTCTTTTGACAGTGTAGGTCCCGTTTCCAAGCTTTGGGAAACCTCTGCGAGCCTTTTTGCACTTGTTCTCGTGACTACTTTCATTATATGGATGATTAAGAATGGTTCAAGCATGACAGGTGACATTCAAGCAAAACTTCATCAAGACATTTCTAAAACAGGAATATTTGTTCTTGCTTTTGCGATGATAGCCAGAGAAGGTGTTGAAATCGCCATCTTCAGTTTTGCAGGGAGTTACTCTATATTAGGAATTTTCGCTGGCGTCCTTCTATCGCTCGTATTTGTCGTAATGATTTTCTATTCTCTTGTAAAAGTTAATTTAAAGATGATCTTCAATATTACCTTGGTTTACTTGATTCTCCAAGCCGGTTTCCTGCTTGGATATGGAATACACGAAGGCTTGTCTGCTTTCAAAGATCTTTCATTGATTGAATCCTCACATCCTGTATTTACAAAATTCTTTGATTTATCTTCTACTATCTTTGATCATAAAACAGGGATACTCGGTGTTCCACTATATGTAGGCTTCGGATGGTATTCCAAGCCTGAAATCATTCAGTTTGTTATTCAATACGTCTATACCTTTTCTATTTTAGGTTTTTGGTTATACACACTAAAAAAACAAAAGTAATGAATTCTTAGATTTATCATAAATCCAGTTTAGATGAAAAATGACTCACTTTATTAAGTGGGTCATTTTTTTGATACATTTACTTATTTTGTCTTATCATGACTCAGTTTATTGTGTTTTTTACTGGAGTTATACCGAGTTTTCTTTTTGTGCAATAGAAGCTCACGGCTATTATCACAATCGACAAAGAAATCGAAAAATATACTTGACATAATCTTTGATAAATGGAATATTAGAAATTCCATTAATTCGTGTCCATTACATGATAATTTTATTCTGATTAGAATTATATTGAGAAGATGATCATCAAAAAAGAACTCATATAAAGGATTTTTGAGTTCTCTTTTCATATGTTATTTCAGTTTTTTTGATAATATGTTTACACAGACAAACTGTGTCGAGTGGTGCCAAGTGCTATACAAAAGTGCCTCGACTTTCCCGAAGTAACATATTTTTAGCCCTATTTATGTTTACACACACGAGACTTTTGAGTGGTTAATTGTTGCGAAGCAACATATTTAATCACAAAATCAATGCCTTTTAACTTCATATCGCATTGTCGGTACAGTCTCTAGATAACCTCGTTGTTTCTTTTGAAAACAATTCGTATGCATATGATGAATTTATTCTCTGTTCGAAAACCATACCAATCCAGTAAGCAATATACTGCAAAAGTGTTCAAATCCTATCTCAGGCAAAATAAGATTTCACAGTCATTTTCTAAGAAAGGATGTCCATATGATAATTCAGTTGCTGAGAGTTTTTTTGCAAGTATCAAGAAAGAAGAAATATATAGACATATCTACAACAGCTATGATCACTTAAGAAATTGTATTGACGAGTACGTCATCTTCTACAATGAAAAACGTCCACATGCTTCTCTTAAATATTCGACACCCGCTGAGTATGAGTTTACGTCCACATAAAGCGAAAAAAAAGACCATCAGTTTTGATGGTACTTCTCTTTAAAAGGGTCAACTGTCGAAAATGACTGTTGTATTTACCCTATACAGTCCAGAATCCAAGTGTAAGTGGTCGAAAATAGTGTGTAAATACCGCATACAACACATTATATGTACCTAACCATAAAAAACAGAAAACAATAGTATAATATTAAGATTGTCGTATATATAATCAATACAACGGTTTTTCGTTTTGACTCAAGCTTACTAAGAAAACACCAAATGATGATTATGAAAAAAGTAACTATTGGCGAAATAAAAAAACGTATAAACGCATCATTTTGAAGTGTCGTAGATAAAGATGTTATTACGAAAATTGTAAAGGTGGATATAATCCCCAAAGGCAACAAAAGTAAAATAATGTTCTCATATCTTATATAATTCAATTGTGTTTTCGCATATCTAAGAGAGTTTGCCCAAATATAAATGTAGACAAGCGGAATTATTATAGACACTATAAGACTTCCGATAGAAAAATAACCCATAATTATATAGTGTGCAGAAAATAATAAAGATATTATTAGAGCTAGTCCACCACTCACTTTATACCAGAAGAATTTGTATTTTGATTTATCCATTTTCTCACTCCCATCTTAACAACTTGGAATTACTACTTTTGGCAATACAATTACTTGAAAGGTTTGAGTCAGTTCACGTTCTTCTTCATCCCTAATTCCCACTGTAACTAGATATGTTCCAGGATTGTTATAATCTACATTATCTTCATCTTCAAATTTCGTTATTATGCCTGGAACCTCAGAATATACATTGATTATGAAAGTACTCCAATTAATGTTTGAAAAATTGTCTTCATGAATTTCTTGATCTGGAATATAATCAAAATACATTGACCATCCATATGGATTATTGATAATATCATCAGGAATCTCTGTTCCACCAAAATCTTCTACATTGGTTGGATATTGAGATGTTAATTGAGAACCAGAAAATGATCTTATTATGGAATATGCAAAATCATCTAGAATGTTTGATGCTTTATCCCATACAAATCTTTCGAATGCAGTGTGAGAGAAATAATCATATAAAGAATTCCCCCAAAACAAGTATGGGTAAACATCTCTTATATAGTGAGCATCTGAAACAACCTCAACTTCAGGATCTGACAAATCTACTCCAAAGTTAAACGTGAAAGTCACTAAGTCTTCAAATTCTACATTTCCATTCTCATCATATACTAACTCCAATGATCCTGGCACGAGTTTTTCAAGCTGCAGGTTATAATATGTTATGCTTTTTACATACTTTGTATTATTAAAATTCTGAATCAATAATTTGTGAAAATACGATGCAATAGGTAGCAACGGTAATCCGAAACTATTTCCCAAAATGTCTGTAGTAGGGTACAATTGAGCGACAGTGGTGCGGTTGATGGGATTTGAACACCTAAAAATATGGAAATCTAGCCATTTTAAGCAATTATATCTTTTGTTAAATTGACTATCCATTACTGATTATAGCACTAATATGACTCTTAGTAAATAGAATAAATGAAATTCTTCTGTTAAATATTCTATTAAACTACTGTCTGATTTATTGACCTTCTTTTGTGAATAACATGTATGAAAAATAGATCTTTTCCTGTATTATGCTACTAATTGGCTCGTGATTAACGAATAATGAAATTTAAATTATGTAAAACTTGGAATTTACCTATAACAAGTATTTGCATTTCAATATAAAAATCCCCATTTTCAGCCTTGAATTATGATAGTTGAAATTAAACATGTTAGATAAAAATTATTAATTTTCATAGTATTTTTCGCAAATTCAATATATTTGTGTTATAGTGGAGCACTGTATTAAATAGCGGAGGTTTCAAATGAACCAAGAACATAGAAATGAAGTAAAAACCCAAGTGTTTGAAGATTATGATTCAAAAATGTCTGTTAATCAGATTTGCTTTAAGTACAACATTAAAAAAAGTTCTATCTACTCTTGGTTATCTTCAAGAGAAGCCCAGGTCAAAGACATCACGATTATTTATACAAACAAAGAAAGAGACATCATCGCATTGAAGGCCATTTCAGGGATGAAGGTAAAATCGATTTGTGATGAGTATCAATTAAGGCCGAGTACTGTATACCTATGGATAAAAAAATACAAGAAATGTGTTCTTTCATCTCAATCCAAACCAAGAAGATATTCAAGAGAAATCATTTCCAATTTACACAAAATGATTACTATATTAAAATCCGTCTCAACCACAAATGACATGACGAAATATGAGAAACATGAAGTCATTCATTCTTTGAGAGATCAGTATTCAATAAAAATGTTATGTGAAGCACTTGATTACAACCGTTCTACCTACTACTACCATCAGAGAACTGGATTATCCTATTATGAAAAAAGAGATCAAATATTAAAAAAGGAAATAATGGAAGTGTTCTTAAAACATAAGAAGAGAATAGGTGGAGCTAAAATCAGAAAATCACTGATGGATAAAGGTATTCAGGTTGGTTATAAAAAAATCTATAATTTGATGCAAGACATTGGTATCAAACCACAAATCAAAAAGAAAGCAGTTTTCATTCGTCCTCCGAAAAGAACAAATGAAAACTGCAAAAATCTCTTAAACCAACAATTTACTCAGAAGTATCCAAACATTGTATGGGTAAGCGATATTACTGAAATCAAAATCAATCAAAAACCAGTTTATTTATGTGCCATTCTTGATTTGTTCTCCAGAAAAATAATTTCCTATCAAGTATCAAGAAAAAACAACACTAGACTTAGCCTATATACATTCAATCAAGCACTACTCTTAAGAAAGACAAAACCTCATATGTTCCACAGTGACAGAGGAGTTCAATACACTTCAGAAATCTTTCAGAGTCATCTCAGAAAACATGAAGTGACTCAATCATTCAGTGCCCCAGGTTATCCTTATGACAATTCAGTTATGGAATCCTTTTTTTCAAGTTATAAAAAAGAGGCCATCCACAACAGACAGCCTTTTAGAACAATTCAAGATTATATTAAAATGGTTGATGAGTACATGAACTATTATAACACTATAAGATATCATAAAGGAATTGGACTTCTTACTCCAAATAAGAAAGAATTACTTTTCTTTTCTAACAACTTTGGATAAAAACACAAAATGTCTCTTCTTCTTTTCTTTTGTTATAACTTTTTATTTCATAATAAAATTCGTCTTTGAAATATCTCTTTGAAATTAAAATAGCACAATGATCAAACAGAATCCAAAGGAGGCGTCCATGTAAGGTAAATTATCGGCAATAAAAGAATAAAACCAATAGTTCATTCCTTCAGGCGCGTAGTCTTTCAAGAAGACAATACCAGCAAATCCATGAGGAAGTAAGGATTTCCTGAATACCTTCAGATAATTATTGATGAAAATGTTGTACGAAATCGCGAACAATCGATCCTCAGTTATAACAAAAAATATGTTGTTGTATTCAAATTCAACTTCCCGGATGGTTAAGCCTTCATTGAAAGGAATGGAGTTTGTAATATCTTGAAATGAATATCCGATATAGGTTGTGCCAATCATTTCCAGATACACCTTATTATCCGTTGTAACATAGAGATACTTGGAATGATCATGATAGACTTCTTTGACCTCAACGGTAGAAGTCTCGATGTCATATACAGAAGTGCTGTAGCGAATATAGCTTATTTCGACATAAATGTCCATATTGTCCCAACAATAGTATCCGGAAGTTTCTTCAGTATATTCAGAATCTATAAAATAGGATAGATACGCGCCAAAAGGGGCTATAAATGATATTTGGCTAGTGATTGAGCTTAGATATAATTTCGAGGATTCTTTCGAGATTATCTGGAGTTCCAAACTGAGGAATAACAAAGGAGTCCTTTCCTGTTAGGTTATTTTTTGCATAAATCCCTCTGGAGGTTATAAAAGAACGCCTTGATATGTGAAATAATGAATATCTTGAAAAAGGGAATTCTCGTTTAACAAATATCGTTCTAACGATGATCTTTTCTTTGGATATTTGATAATAGTCAAGATTGAGACACCTTGAAAGAAAGACAAAGAGGAAGAAACTTGAAAGCGTGAAATAAATTAATGCTAAAACGAGATAAGAAAGGGTATCTAAAGATTGTAGTAAACTAGCAACAAAACAATATACACTTAATGCACATAAGGGCAACACATAATACCTAAAATTGAATTTTCTACTATAACTTTCCATTTTTATGTGTCCTTTCTTTTTGTTATAATGAGTTGGGTCAAGAATGAGTGTAGCTTCAACTCCGGCTACAAATGTGTCTTGTCATTACTAAGTTTATCATGATTTTCACTAAAAATTAGCGTGTTTTTATCTGGAGTTATCTCAAGTTTACTTTTTGTGCACTAGAAGCTTACAGCTTTGAGCACAATCGTCATAAATTATGAAAATTTTATTGACAAGTTAAATCGCTATTAGTTACTAAAATATGCTATCAAAATCCTATTTTCTACGCATATGATATCACAAGTACCCACAGTTTAAATTCCATACCAATCCTATCTTCAACATTTATATATTTTGAACTTATTGTTTTAAAATACATATACTCGTAACCACCCTTGAGCAAACATGGTTCCGTTCGTCGTTTCATAGGAAATGTTATAAAACATATACACGCTTGATCGATTTATAATGTCATAATTTGATCTGAAATCAAAATAGGCAAATCCACTTATGAATTCTTCTGCCCCAACGCCCGTGATATAGTTTTCCAGATTTTGAGAAGTACAGATATCAAGAGAGATAAAGTTAACTCGTTCTATACCGCTTAAAACCTGAATTGAAAACATACCCGAACTAATGCTCGATAACTTTATTTCAGGAGCCGGCTCTAAAACATCCCAACTAGTAAACATCATGTCTCCTGTATTCGAAATTATCTTTGCGTAGTCTCCATAATCAACATATTCAATTGGAACTGTTATAGAATCTTCTAGAGCGTCTACTAGCGTAGAATACTTCTCATTGTCTTGAGAATCAAATATTTTTAAAATCAAGGTATAGGGCTGGTTTGTTAATGAAGATACAATAGAACCGTCATTTTTCGCAATATACGTCACAATGGCTTGATTTTCATCTAGCGAAACATCCAAGATTTCAGCGTATAATCCGTCAAAGGAAACTCCTCCATTATTTGTAATACGGCTTGAAGTAATGGTTTGACCGGCGAAATAGATATTGGAGTAGTCGTCAAACCCGTCATTGCCTGAGATATAGACTTTGATTTTATAGTCAATATTGGGAGATAGATCATCAAACAAGATGTCGTTCAGCATAACATAATCTCCACTTCTCTGAGAAATGGTGATTTCAAAGGTTTTTGATTCTACAAGCGTGTCAAAAATGTTTTCATAAAGCATTACTGTAACTACATCGATACTTTCTCCAGAATCCATGACTGAGAAGTCATAATTGAAAAAGGGAGCCGAATCAAAAGTATATTCTTCCACACCGTCATGAGTTAATGACATAGTGCCCAGTTTCAAACGTTCATCATAGAAGGTGTCAGTGAATTCAATGCTTGCGACACCCTCAATATAAGTACTCGGATTCAAATCGTCTCGGTCAACTTTGCCGATGATGATTTCATAGGCGGTTTCTTCAGACATCGCAGTAAAACAGCCTCCGTTGGACCCATCTTTTGAAGACATGGCAAAGCTTTGTTGCTGAAGAGGCAACATGACATTCTTCTTCTGGAGAATCATATAGTAGGTCGCATGAGCATAATCTGAATCTTCTAAATTATACGTAAAACAAACTTGATTTTTGATTGGAGTAAAACTAAGTGAAAGAAACTCAACATTAAATAGCTTATCATATCCATCATCCACATATGGAATCGTTGTTAACTGGTATGAAAAATAGTCAGGAACTGATATATCAACTTCAGAATATTCGTCTTCTGTCGTTGTCGATGTCATTGTCGTTGTCGTCGTCGTTTTGCCAAAATCGCATCCCAATAATAAGAACAAGGACAGAATCGATAAAACAGAAATCAATGCTTTTTTCACTAATCATCCCTCCAAAAAAATAAATAGTAACCTTGACGATAAATTCATTATAGCACATCCGCAAATTTGACACAAAGAGAATTCAATAAGAAAATGATTTATTTATTAAAAATTCCAACCCACAGAGGTTGGCAAGTTGGTCATAAGATGGCGGTTGTCAACACTGCCGCCAGCCGCATAAATGTCTTTGAAGGAGGTTCCCATTTTGTCGTATTCGACAATTGCGACATCCAGATGCAATTCTCCGTCAACCTTGAGATTGGGATAACAATTTGAAACCTGTTTCGTTGCTTCTACGGCTTTGTCAATCATATTTTTAAATTGATTCTTGATTCAATTCGTCACATTTGATTCATAAAACCAGTGCAACTTTGAATAAAAAAAGACTGAAAGTTGACTTTCAGTCGATTTATGAGGCTTATGCTTATGATTGGACGTTCAAATTGGTTTTCAGGATATCACGTTCAAATAGAATGAGTCCTACAAGGAGACAAAATGCGAAGGATGCGGCCATGTATGGAAGATTATAGGCAATGAAAGAGTAAAACCAATAGTTCATTCCTTCAGGGGCGTAATCTTTCCAAAAGACAATACCTGCAAATCCATGAGACAAATACCTCAATAAGCTTCCTATACTCATTCCTAGGATAAAATGTGAACGTTTCGTTAAAGCTTGATTAAATAAACCTGCAAATCCCAATAAGACAAAAGGAACAATATAATCAAGTAGATATTGAGGGATGCTTAAAAACCAAAAATTACCCATTCCAGCCGCGACTAGCGATTGAATGATTCCAAAAGCGAGTCCAGCAATCAAGCCGTTTTTAACCCCTCTTCTATAGGCAATAATAAAAATCGGTAACATTGCAGGAGAGATAGACCCTCCGTATTTAAAGGGGGAAAACAAGCCTGCAATCGCATCGAATACGACCGCGATTGCGACAAGAATACTGATTTCTGCGATAATTTGAATTTGATATCGTTTGTTCATAATGAACCTCCATAAAATAAAATAAAATAAAATAAAAGCAACCACAAAATAAGTGGTTGCCTGATGAATAAAAAGATATTCCTACGCTGGCATTATCCAGATCAGGTAAGGTCAATAACAGATTAGTTATACTCTCAGCCCGGTACTCCGAGCTCCCCTCATTTGTGCAAATCTATTATAACACAAGACGATACATAATGTTATATTTTTAGGAAGAATGTCAGAAAATCTTCTACGGTTGAATAATCGTGAATCGGGATTTCTTTTTCCTTTAAAAACTCAATCATTCTAGCTTCATGACTTTGAATCCACTCCATATAGTTTTTCGACACTTTCGGAAAAACTGCATCATGACTAAAAGCATTGGCGGTTTCTGATTCAATAATGTATTGAATGAAGAATTGTTTGTAAGGAGATGTCGTATGAAGTCCCTTTTGGTAAATGGATTTCATTTCTTCATAAAATCCGCTTGATACTTGTTCTACTTCTTCTTTCGGTAGAACAAAACTTTCAGTATCTTCGATGAATTTTCTTAATCCCCTTTTGGAAGGACTTTCGATTAAGAGTTTTATGTTTTCTGTAAATAATGATGGTTTTTGAAGTGAAGCTAGTTCGTTTTCAAAATCCATCATTCCTCTCCTTAAAGGAACGTGGTTGAAATAGGCTACGGCCATCGTACATTTGGTTAAAATGTCGGGCAATGTTTTGGGGTAATCGAAATAAAGATACTTTGCGTCAAAGATGAGTTTTTTTAATTTTTCTTCAAAATGATCGAAATGAACGCAATAGGTTCTTAACTCTTCAAATTGATTGAATACTTTGTCGTTTCGATGATAGATGATTTGACCTTCAATCAAGAGTGAAGTCAGAGGGTCTTCGTACCTTGCGATTTGTTTCAATCGCTCCCATGAAATCGGGAAAAAGTCATACCCAACATCTTCGATGATTACTTGAAAAGATGCCAGATATCCTTTTTCAGTTGCTGGAATGAAAAAAAGGTCGATGTCAGACTTTTCATGCATATCTCCTCTGACAAAAGAACCATAAGCTACAATCATGTCAATGTCATCAGAGTAGTATTTCTTGACGTATTGAATGACGCTATCTACATACAGTTTTTCTTTCAAAGAAATCACTCCCTTATTTTAAGATATGACTTCCAAAATAATCTTTGGTTTATCAACTTGATATTCAACAATGAAGAAGGCATCTTCTAAAGTACTTAGAATGTCTGAATCGACTGGATGATTTGCATATACGAAAGCTAGGGTATCACCAATGGAAACTTTCTCGCCGATTTTCTTTTGGAGAAGGACACCGACCATTGGATCAATCACGTCTTCCTTGGTTTCACGACCGCCACCAAGTTTCATCGAAGTCAGTCCAATGTTGAGGGCTTTGATTTGTTTGACGAATCCAGCTTTTTTTGCTTTAAAAGGATAGATTTCCTTCACTTCAATGAAATGACTCAATTCAGGTAAAGCGCCACCTTGTGCCGTAATGAATTCGTTGAACTTCGCAAGGGCTTCGCCATTGTTTAGTTTTTCCAAAGCCATTGCTTTGGCGGCTTCGAGTGTGGGCGCTTGCTTTGCATAATAAATCATATGGGATGCGATATCTGTGCATAATTCAACGAGATCTTCAGGCCCATTTCCAGACAAGGTTTCAATCGCTTCTTTGACTTCAAGTCGGTTTCCGATCGCATGTCCCAAAGGTTGATCCATATCAGTAATAAATGCTGTAACGTTCTTTCCAAAGGATTCTCCGATGGAAACCATGATTCTGGAAAGTTCCCTTGCATCTTCAATCGTTTTCATGAAAGCTCCGTCTCCGATTTTAACATCAAGACAGATGACGTCTGCGCCACTTGCTAGTTTTTTACTCATGATTGAAGAAGCAATCAAAGGGATCGAAGGTACGGTCCCTGTCACATCTCTTAATGCATATAATAGTTTATCTGCTGGAACGATTTCTCCGGTTTGTCCGGCGACGGCGATTCCAATTTGATTGACTTGGTTGATAAATTCTTCTTCTGTCAAATTGATTCTGCATCCATCAATGGATTCTAGTTTATCGAGTGTTCCGCCGGTATGTCCAAGCCCTCTTCCGGAGAGTTTGGCAACTTTCGCTCCACAGGCCGCAACTAAAGGTCCTAGAATCAATGTGGTCTTGTCTCCAACTCCACCGGTTGAATGTTTATCTACCTTGATACCAGATATTTTTGAAAGGTCAATCTTGTCTCCGCTTTCAAGCATTGCTTTGGTCAGGGCTGCAGATTCTTGATCGGTCATCCCTTGAAAGAAGATTGCCATCAGCCATGCGGATACTTGATAATCAGGAATTTTTCCTTGAACGTAACCTTGAATCACAAAGTTGATTTCTTCGACGCTCAAAAAATGTCCTTCCCTCTTTTTTTCTATGATATCTACCATTCTCATAAATGTTCACCTCAAAAAAATTATAACACATTTTACTCATTTTGTAGTATAATTGTTAAAGGTGATTGAATTGAATGAAATCTATTTAGTAAGACATGGAGAGACGGATGCAAACCGGAACTATGTCGTCCAAGGAAGAATGGACAACCCGCTCAATGCTTTTGGTAAATCCCAAGCTTTTGAAACCGGAAAATATTTTGCAAAGCATAATATGAAGTTTGATTTGGTGATTTCTTCTCCGCTCAAACGAGCGTTTGAGACGGCCAGAATTATCAACCAAGCGATGATGACCAATAAGCCGATTATCGTTCATCAAGATTTGATTGAACGCAATTTCGGAGATTATGACGGTCAAAAGATCAATGACGAATATGCGGACCTCATCCGTCATGGCAAGATTCCTAATATGGAGTTAAACCCTGTCCTTGAAAAAAGAATTGTCTCTGCTTTAAAAGATATTTGCAGGCAATACCCCAATAAGAAATTGTTGATAGTCACTCACTCTCATGTGATTAAAGCAATGCTTGTCAATTTGGTTGAAGGGTTTGATTACGCTAGTTTCTTATTCAATTGCAGCATCAATCACTTATCCTATAAAAGCCGTAAATTTACATCTATTGAACATAATATCAATCCTTTTGAAGAAAAAAAGCTGTGAAAACAGCTTTTCTTTTGTAATATGTGTCATTTTACTATATAATTTAATGGATTGGATGTGATCTGGTTGAACAAGAACGCTGACATGCTTGGAAATCATAATGTCAAAGGACTGTTAATCAAACTAAGCCTTCCTGCAATTGCGGGGATGGCAATGAATGCCCTATATAATTTCGTAGACACTTTATTTGTAGGACGCGGTGCCGGTGAAATTGCGATTGGCGGACTCGCGCTTGCATTTCCGGTTCAAATGATTGTCATGGCTGTCGGTCTGATGGTCGGAATGGGTAGTGCTTCGATCTTTTCTAGAGCTTTTGGTGAAAAAGACACGTTGAGAATGCATGCGGCAGTCAATACCGCATTGGTTCTTGATGTATTTCTTGCGATTCTATTCACGGTTTTAGGATTTCTTTTTATTGACAAACTCCTCGTTTTTTTCGGAGCCACTTCTTCTAATATCATTTTTGCCAAAGATTACCTTTCCATCATTTTGATTGGATTGGTTCCTTTGTCTTTGTCGATGGTACTCAATAACTTGACAAGAGCTGAGGGCAGAGCCAAGGTTGCGATGATTTCGATGCTCATCGGAACTGGGCTGAATGTCATTTTGGACCCCATCTTCATTTTCGATTTTGGTTTTGGTCTTGGTGTACAAGGTGCAGCGATTGCGACTGTCATCTCTCAAATCATTGCCTTTATTTATATTTTCATTCAAGCCAATGGGAAGCACTCTTCTTTAAACATTACTTTAAAAGACGGTATCTTGCTTGATTTCAAAATGATGAAGGAAATCATTTTGATTGGCGCACCCACCTTTCTGAGGAATGCTACCGGTGCTTTTCTATCGATTATCATCTATCGGCTCATCAACTACTATTCCACAGGAGACCCCGCGATATATATCTCCATATATGGGGTCATTAACCGAGTTCTTACCTTTGTCTTTATGCCCGCATTCGGCATAGTACAAGGACTCGCACCGATTGTAGGATTCAATTATGGCGCAAAGAAAGAACAAAGATTACTCGACGTCATTGTGTATGCGATGAAAATCATCATCATTTACTTCTTCTTCGGATTCTTGTTCATTCAATTACTCGCGACTTCGATTTTTACGATGTTCAGTCCAAACTCCAATCTAGAATTCATCACGATTGGTTCCCAGGCATTTAGAATCCTTTCTATCGGATTCTTGCTCGTAGGATTCCAGGTGATTGTCAGTTCCATTTATCAGTCGGAAGGATTCCCTTTGCGAGCCACCATGATTGCTTTGTCTCGACAAGTATTCTTCTTCATACCACTTGTGTACCTTTTTACTTATCTACTCGGAATCGAAGGGATCTGGATTAGCTTTGCGGCATCTGACATCCTAGCAGGACTTCTCTCGATGATTCTATTCTTCTTGGAAATGAAAAAGATTAGAAATAATCTTGCTTTAGAACCAGCACGAATATAAATAAAAGGTGTTCAAACTGAGGGTTTGAACACCTTCAGACTGTAGACAAAGTACCCAATTTGGGTACTTTTTTTTGAGTTATCCACAAAGTGGCCAAAAAAGGCGATTTTTTTTAATCTGACACCTATGAATCGTTATCTGAAGATAATAAAATAGAGGTAGGTGATCATTATGATGTCAAAGAAGAATAAAATAGGAAGAAATCAAGTGATGTTCACATCG
>JAHIVB010000013.1 GCA_018816905.1 Bacillota bacterium | reverse complement strand
GAAGTTAATTGTAAATGCATTAATAAATAGACTGTCAAAAATAGCTGATTTTATCACAGTTTCAGGTAGATTGGAAAATATATCTAATCCAATAAAATTATATACTGATTGTGGATTTGAAGGAAATGACATATGGTATATATGTAAGATTAAAAAATAAATGAATTGATTGAAATCATATCAAATATATGTCAAGAGATAAAACACTTTTTATGACGATTGTGCTTAAAGCTATAAGCTTCTAGTGCAAAAACAGTAAACTTGGTATGGTAAGAGAGTGAAACACGCTATTTTTCTGTTAAAAAACGCGATAAACTTAGTAATGACAAGACACTATAAATGAAAACTGCACTGACGATGAAGACAGTCAGTTTAAATATTCGTTACCGAAAAAGGCAATTCTTTCTATGTGAAAACCCAAAAAAATGCAGACAACTTAATGTTGCCTGCATTTTTACTTTCTATATCGAGTCTTGATGACGCTTCAATAAATCAATTGGATTAATCTTATGATCGAATTCAAGCTCTTTTAAAAAAACTTTTTTTCTTCTGTGTTCCCTTTTGCTATTGCACTAGCAATACATTTGGCAGCTTCAATTTCTGAATCCTTCTTAAATCCAAGTTGAAGCAAAGAATGTAATCGTAAATAATGCAAATGCGCAAGGGAAGACATGTTGTTAAATTCAATTTGGACTGGTATGGTTTTAGAACAGTGGGTTGTGATATCATATGCATAGAAAAATGAAAGGTATAAACCCCATGCCAAGCAATAATAGTAAATACTCAGATGAAATGAGAGAAAGAACCTCAAAGTTCATCATCGATTCAGGAAGATCAGCTACTTCAGTCGCAGAAGAATTAGGAATTGACATTAACACAGTATGTCGGTGGGTAAGAGATTTTAGAAGAAAGAATAAAATGCCAACTTACTCAGACGAAAAGGGAATTGTAAAAGGTCCAAGAGTGAGTAAAGATGAAAATTGGATCAAAGTGAAGGAATTAGAAAAAGAACTAAAACAAAAAAACAGATTATTGGAAGAAGAAAGAGAAAAGGTAGAGATCCTAAAATAATCCCTGCACATCTTCATGGAACAGCGCGCATGAAATGTGAAGCCATGTATAGGCTATGCTCGCAACACAGCGTGAGGAAGATGTGCAGAGTCCTTGAAATCCCAGAGCGAGCATTTTACCAATGGAAAAAACAAGAAAAGAGAAGAAATATAAGGAAGGAATCAGAACGATCGCTGGTTCAATCCGTGAATAAAGTGTTTTCAGACAGTAAAGAAATCTACGGAGTCCGGAAAATACAAAGACAATTAGAAACAGAAGGAACACGATTAAGTGAATGGAAAGTCCGCAGAATCATGCGGGAAAACGGATTATATTCTATCACCCAAAAGAAATTCAGACCCTATTCATATAAAAAGATTCTATCAAGATATGCAGACAATATCGTTGATAGAAAGTTTAGTGTAGAAGAACCAAACAAAATATGGGTAAGTGATATTACTTATATTAAAACCGGTCTAGGTTGGTATTACTTAGCTGCTGTTATGGATCTTTATAACCGTGAGGTCATTGGTTATTCAACTAGTAAGAATATCGACACGGAATTAGTGAAACAAGCTATCTCTAATGCAATAGCCAGGTATCCTGAAGTTCAAGGAACCGTTTTTCACAGTGATAGAGGTAGCCAGTACGCAAGTGCAGGATTCAAGAATATCCTTGATGACTATGGGAAGGTTCAAAGTATGAGTCGCGGAGGATGCCCTTACGACAACTCTTGTATGGAGAGCTTTTTTGCTTGTCTTCAAAAAGAATGCATCTACCGAAGATCTTATGAAAATTCCTCTGAAGTCGAAAACGATTTATTTCAATATATTGAAATATTCTACAACAGAAAGAGAATGCATTCTACTCTGAATTACATGACACCAATTAGTTACAGAATTCAAAATCAGGCTTGCATATCAGCCTCTTAAATGATATGATTTGTATGTATATGAGTTTATTATTAAATACTGTTTAAAAAGCACTTAATCCAGTGTGATCGTTGTTGAATACGAGTATGACGCCTGGGGGAATATTACTGAGGTAACCGACAATTCAGGAATCGGTCTCGCAGTGAAAAACTCATATAGATATCGAGGATATAGATTTGATCAAGAAACAGGACTCTATTACTTAAATAGTAGATATTATTATCCTGAAATTGGTAGATTTATTAATTCTGATGGGTTACTCGGAAAAGCGGGGGATATTACTTCAACAAATATGTACGCGTATTGCTTAAATAATCCATCCAGTTACATTGATTACAACGGCTACGAGCCAACCACATTTACCCTTGTTTCAATTGGAATTCTGGCTGCTTTATTTGTATTACTCATACTATACGTTGCCACGGAAATTGGTATTCCCGGTGCGGATTCATTATATAATGGACTTTTAGGAGGAATTAATAATCTAGTAGACAAACTGATTAATTTAGCCGATAAAGTAAGCACAGAATTTAAATTTTCTGTAATAGCAATAGCAATCGCTACAGCAACCGCATACACCCAAGCGCATTCGAGTGGATACTGTGTTTATGCATTATTTGATAAAGACGGGGTCTTCTACGTTGGAATCACAAATAACTACCCTAGGAGATTGGCTGCCCATCGAAAAAGGTATGGTGAGAGGATAACTGCCGACAGTATTATTATTGGAAACATATCTCTAGCTGAAGCGAGAGTATATGAGACTGAATATATATTGATATTGGGTCTGCCACCTTTAGAGAATAGAATTTTAAGCATATCAAATATAAGATATAATTCTGAACTATTAATGAATGCGATGGAGAGCGATTGTTTACTCTTACTAGATATGGCCGGAATTCCATATTAGTTAACAAGAAGATAGAAATCGGAGATGTAAAATATGAAACTGAAAAATCTTCAAATGATTACCAAAATTCCTGTAATAACTGATATTTGTGAAGTGTGTTTGCACGATTACAACAGGGGTATGAATCAAAAGGAATTATTCAATTTGGTTTCTACAAAGATTGATATGAATGCAAAATCAAATGAGTGTCTATGGTATCTATCTTGGATAGGTATCTCTTATACTCTATGGAAATATAACATTCAATTTGAGTCCTTTCTTTCTGTTCTAAAAGATCAAGTTCTTCACTTTGATATGCATAAGTGTATAGTTACTGAATCTCTAGACTTATCTGACTGTGTTGATGAAATAAAGAATGAGATTAAGTATATTTTATCTGAATCGAATTCCAATCCTTCAAAACTTAAACCATTCGTGTTAACGAATAACTCTTGGAACAAGTGGGATGTATATTGTATTGAATTGGATCAAGAACTTGTAGATGATGAGCAATATTATGGAAAGTGGATTCTTTTTCAAAAAGTGGATGAGTTTCCATTTCTTAATGATATATTACCGGTTGTATATTCAAAAATATGTGATTCTTCCAGCATACCTACGACGATTGAGGAATATAATAAACTTGAGTATATTCAAGTATTCAGTAATTTTTATGACGAAAGATTATTTCCGTTTGATGGAAGAAAAAGTATTGTTGAACAATTGAAAGAGAAAGAAACGAAGTACTATCCTACAGATGAATTTGGATATCTTCCAATCTATAGGATTGCAATATGGAAAATCAAAAAAAATTACCCAACAAAGCTGCATTATTTGAGCAACTTCCCTCAACCAGTTTTACCTGCAAATGAATATATTCATAATGATGGAAAAGAGACAACTTTTTATCTGTGGATGCGTTTATATAATCAATTAATCATGCTATATAAAAACTACAATCTTCGAATGAACAAAATTTATGGATCAGATTTTCAAAGACGAGTTACTTCAATGGATTTAATCGACGTAATGAAAAAAGTAAATAAATTAAAGTAAATGTACCAAATACGAGTATTTGGCCTACCAATGAATATTTAATAGAAATATTGACAATTTATTATATCTTTGATATAATAAAAGACGGCAAAATATAAGTATAACTACATTCAAAGGTGTGAGAAATCACGCCTTTTTTTGCGTTTTGGAGGTGAAAACGTGTTAACGAATGATATTTTGTCTCAACTCAATCGAAATCAACTGAAGCTAATATCTTGGATCTACAACGAATGTGTAAATAACTATCATGTAACAGTATCAAATAAAGACATCTCTGCTAAAACTGATATCCCGGAATCTACTGTCGAGAAATATCTGAAGTTCTTTGATGATCTTGATTTGAATGAACGGACATCTGAACGGACCCAGGATTTTTTTACCAGGGAGTGGCGTACCTCTTCCAGGAAGATTTCGCTCAATCCAAAGAAATTCAATCCGGAGATCATCGCAGCTGAACGAAGTACAAGAATTGGATTGGTATGGTTTTTGAACAGTGGGTTGTGATATCATATGCATACGAGTTTCTTCAAAAAAAGCAACTTGATAATGTCATATAGAGCAACTTGAGTGGATTGCCCTATTTTCATGATAAACTTGCGAATGACAAGACATATAACAAGACCAGGATTGATACTATTTATCAGTCCTTTTTTTTGCGCCTTAATAAAGTCTTTTCACCATCATAGTTACGTAAACTAAAAGAGTAAGTTGGTCATATTTGTCAATTGTAACCATTAAGTCTAAATAAAAACACGATTACTAAAAATAAATACCATTGAGTCATAGTTTTTTTCATAAAAATGCTATAATATTGCCATAACACATTTTATTGAGGAAACGAAAGAAGGGAAAATGAATACAATATACTATATTCAAATTCAAAAGGAAAACGAAAAGCATATCCAAGATGCTAAATCTCTTTGGTTGCCATTTACAGCCGAAATGAAGGAGCACAGAGACGAACACTACGATGTCACCCAAGTTACTGATAACTTGATGAAAAGAATTGGAATACAAAGATTACGCGATACGATGCATTTTGAACTTATGTATGTTAATGACGAATGTATTGGAATATGTAACTTTGCAATCGATTTAGGAGGAATCAAGGGACTTATCGACAAAGGATATGGTTATATCATGGGATTATATATTGCGAAAGATAGACGAAGACTAGGATATGGGAGGATGTTTTTCCAACATATCGAAAATGTCTTAAAAGCTGATGGTGCAAACCATATTTATTTGACTCCAGACGAAGTCACTGGACTTCCTTTTTGGGAATCTGTAGGATTCATTGATAGTCACTTAATCGATCCAGATGAAAAACTTCCAATATTCATCAAATTAGTCGTTTAGCTATCATTTTTGGGTATTATATTATCAAGAATCCTATACGATTGGAATAGGTTCATTGAAAGGAGATTGAGTATAATCCTTATTATGGTGGGCCGAAAGGTAATCGTATTGTGCCTATTTGTATCAAAACAAGGTGGTTTACACATAGAAGAATGAAGTGACTCCAAAAAGTTAGAGTGAAGGTATAATAATGTTAATCTGTCTTAATCAAAGAGTCTTAGTAGTATTTGGAGCTGTTTTATTTTTAATTGGACTATTATCTGCAATGGATAACATCAATAAGAGTTTGAACAAACTATAAATTTAGTATAATTATATTCTTGAAAAAAAGTAGTATAAATAATATCTAATTATGGAGGTAAAAGGATGATAGAAGATAAAAAAGAAATAAGTGAATTTGAAACTGAAGTAAAGTTGGATTTGGAATCACTATTCAAAGAAAAATCAAGAAAGGTAACAGATAGAGGTCTTTTAGAAATAAGGATATCATACGTTATACTATTTGTTTGGATTCCAATTGGTTTAATTTTGTGCGTTAAACAAATAATCAATATAATGAACACTGATAATCCAAACAACATTGCTGCCTATATACTCTTACTTATCTTAACAATTGCTGCCACAATATTTGGAATCATCTTTAATATTAAGAGAATTAGACGATTAAGTTAAAAAACAAGATTACAAAAAAAGTATGCACATTTAATAAATGCATACCTTATATTGGCTTGGTATGGTTTTTGAACAGTGGGTTGTGATATCATATGCAAAGAAATAGCAGAGGTTCGCAACTTTTAGCAGTGGTTTGTGAAATCATATCAGGGGTACGTAATTGCATCAAAATAGGGGATGAAACACAATAATTTCTGTTAAGAGGTAAATCACATTTTGAAACGATTATTCTAATAGATGTAATCTTCTAGTACACAGAAAGTAAACTTGAAATAACTCCAGAGAAAATACACTATTTATTTAGTGAAAAATATGATAAACTTTGTAATAGCAGGACACTTCTTGCATCTGAGTTTCAAATTACTATTGATGAGAATTGGGCACAAAAACAATAAAAATTCACCGCATGATGCATAAGGAGATATCTTAATGAAACCCTATGGAAAAATTACAACAATTGATATGTGGACTGATCCATATATTTCCAAGCAGATGTTAAAATATCATCTTAATTTCGAAAGTGATATTGCATCAAGGAAATTAGATACAATAAAAGAGAGTTGCAAATTTCTCCTAAATACATTTACGAGAGGGTCTACAATCTGCGATTTTGGGTGCGGACCTGGCTTGTATGGAAATTATTTACAGCAAATGGGATATCAAGTTATCGGTGTGGATATATCTGAGAATTCGTTAGAATATGCTAGAAAACAAAATTCTAATGTAATTTATTTAAATATGAACTATGTATCTGAAACTCTTCCGCAGAAAATAGATAATGCCATGATGATTTATTGTGATTTTGGAGCATTATCACCTAACGATAGAAAACAGTTTCTAAATAATCTTAAAAAAGTGTTAAATCCAAATGGTTTTTTCATCTTTGATGTCTTTTCCGATAAACGTTTTGATTCATTAGAAGAGTCATCAGTTAGATATGAAGATAAAGACGGCTTTTTTTTGCCCGGAAATGCAGTTGTTGAATCACGATTGATTAAATTTACTGATAGAAAAATTTCTCTTTCATATGATAAAGCAGTAGGTATAAGAACGATAGAACTTTATAACTGGGATCAACATTATAATTATAAAGAAATGCAAACTTATATGAATAAACAGGGATTTAGAATAGTGGATTATTATTCAGATACGGTAGGTAATAAGGATTTCACGAAAAATGATATATTGATGTTTTTATGTCAAAAAATGGATTAATATCTATTGGATTGGTATGGAATTTTAATAGTGAGTACTTGTTGTTAGTATGAATAGAAAAGGGTTATAAAAACAGATTTAAATAAATATATTGATAATAACTTGTCATGAAGAATTTTTGCATTTTGTGCGATTGTGCTTCAAGTTGAAAGCTTCTATTGCACAGAAAGAAAACTTGGTACAACGCCAGAGTAAAACAAGCTATTTTTATGATGCAAAACAAGATAAACTTGGTAATGACAAGACATATCACAATGAAATTGCTCTCATAAGTTGGAGAAATGGTATACACAAAATACCTCTCTGATAAAGGGAGCTATTTTTAATTGTGAGATTAACCCTAAATCAGAAAATGAAGATTTGTGAAGAGCAGGTAATAAAGGAAAATCAAGTAGTCATGCATCAGAGACTTACGGGGGATAAAAGCAGATTATAAAAATGAGAATTTAAGAATTCATGACTTCAAAGACCCTTGGGCAGCTATTGAAGTATACGTTAATTACTTTAATACAAATACAATGTCTTGGAATTTAGGTTGCTTAAGTTTTGTCGAATATAGAATAATAAACAGTATCAAATAAATACTTAATAGCTCCTATACAACAAGATAAACATTTGATATAATATATTTAATTATGATAATGTAAGTATCCTCTTTGTTTTGCATAAAGGGGGGTTGTTTCCTGCTATTTCGTAACAGAGCAGTAAGTTCGGTTTTTTCAATATTTTTAATGATTGAGTGATTTCGTTTTATAAAAATCGATTTGATATTATTTAATACTACTTAATTGGAGGATTTTGTTATGAAAAAAGCATTATTTTTGATAATTATTTCATGTTTTGTATTGTTTCTCAACGGATGCGATTTATTTTCAAAAACAACATCAGAATCAGTTACGACTTTAGAAACGACCGAAACGACACAACCTACCACTGTTACTGATACAACATCGATATCCACAACTTCAATAACAAACACGACGGATACAACAACGACTCAACCGATTACTACATTACCAGCTACGACTACTACAACTACAAGTGCAATCCATACGATATCTTTTGAGTCAAATGGTGGAACTCAAGTTGAACCAATTGTGCAAGCAGAATCTACGGTAATTGTAGAACCAGCTAGTCCAACAAGAGAAGGATATGTGTTTTCTGGTTGGTATCTGGATATTGAATCAGTCGACCTTTATGAGTTTGATCTGATGCCATCAAATGACATGGTATTATATGCAGATTGGGCAACCGAAGATCTTGTATTTACTCTAATCAATGATGATTTGGAATATGAAGTTAGCCTTCAGGATGCGGAAGATTTGTTATCCATTCAAATTCCAAAATATCATGAAGGTAAGCCAGTAACGAAAATTGCTGATTATGGATTCGGTGGTTGCTACAGTGTAACAGAAATTGTATATTCACCCAATATCAATTCAATCGGAATTTATGCATTTATGGGATGTGAAGAATTAACAGAGTATACGATTTCACAGTATATTACAGAAGTTGGGACTGCACTATTCATGGGATGTTCAAAACTAGAAGCCATCAATGTGGATTCTAATAATCTTTTTTATAAGTCCATCGAGGGTGTTCTTTTTAGTATTTCAGAAGAGTTATTGATAACTTATCCCTCTGCAAAATCAGATACAAGCTATATCATCAACAACAACGTTTTATCTATTGAACCATACGCGTTTACGAAAAGTATGTATCTGACAAATGTAACAATTGGAAATCAGGTTACAATCATTAAAACCCATGCATTTTATAATTGTTGGGAATTAACAAGTATCATAATTCCTGACCAAGTCACTACGATTGAGCTCTATGCGTTTCGTAATTGTGTTGGTCTTCTTGAGGTGACAATCGGTTCAGGATTGACTGGAATAGATGCCTATGTATTTAATCAATGTAGTAGTCTTCAAACGATTACGATTCCTTCTAATATCGAGTATATAGGATATGGAGCGTTTTATGATTGTACTAGTTTGAGTACAATCATCATTGATAAGACCAGTTCGCAAGGCGTTATCACTGGTGGATTATTTATGTTTACCAATACCAAATCATATTTAGCCATTTATGTGCCTGATTTAGAAACAAAGAATGCATACGATATCGCGTATATTTGGAGTTCATATGCAAGCAAAATTTCTGTAAATCCTGCTTAGGTATTCTACTGTTATCCTTTTTTCTTTTGATATAATAGTATAGTAGTATCTCCATTATCACGATTAACCCAACTTATTAGGTTTAATGAATAATATCCTCTTTTGAACAGATTTATGAATTATTTTCTCAATTTCAATACCACTTAATCCAAAACGATATATAATATAACTTGTAGTGAGGTCACACTGAAATCGCTACTCATTTTCCATCACCCATTCAATCAATTAAGAGGAGGAACCGAAGTGGATAAAAACGACAAGAAGCACAACGACAAGAGCAATAAAAAGAAAAAAGCTGACAAAAATAACCCGAAAATTAAGACTCCTCAAATTGCTGGTAGTCCGACCGCAACACCAACCACAAGCAATTCAAAAAACAAAAAAACATATTCATAATCTTTTCACATACTTCAATCAGGGCGTTCTTTTTCTATGAGAAAGAGCGCCATTTGTATTTTCATTCAGCATTCACCTTTTGGTTTGTTCTTTGAGGTGTTATAATAATATTTGAAGAATCATAGATTTTATGCGATTTTCAAAGTACTATTTTTAGGAGGATATAAAACATGAAAACCATCATCATCGGAGGAGTTGCAGCTGGAATGTCTGCGGCTGCGAAATTAAGACGTTTAGATAGAGAAGCAACCATCCATGTCTATGAAAAAGGCATGGATCTTAGTTATGGCGGTTGCGGAATGCCTTATTACCTCGGAGATGTCATCACGGATATCGATAGATTAGTCGCAAGAACAAAAGATGATTTCGAACGAGAGAACATTCAAGTATTTGTTCATCATGAAGTCATTGAAGTGATTCCTGATCGGAAAACCATCAGAGCTATCAATAAAACCACCAATGAAACCGTTTCGGATACTTATGATAAATTAGTCATCGCAACAGGGACGAAAGCGATTAGAACCAATGTTCCAGGAAGCGATATCGTCAAGGTCTATGTTCTCAACCAATTAAGTGATGCAAGAGAACTTAAATACGCGCTAGAAGACGTTCAAAGCGTTTGTATTGTAGGTGGGGGTTATATTGGTGTTGAAGTAGCTGAAAACTTGGCTCATCGGGGTTTAAAAGTAGTTTTGATTGAACAAATGCCTCAGCTGTTACCAACATTTGATTTGGATGTCGCTAAAAAGGCAGAAGAAGCTTTGAAAGAAGTCGGAGTTCAGGTTTTGGTTAATGAAAGAGTGAAATATTACGAGTTAAACGGACTTTCAACGAAAGTTCTAACTGAGAATCTAGAGGTTGATGTGGATCTAGTAATTGAAAGCATCGGTGTCAAACCCAATACGGAGTTTTTACAAAACACAGGGTTGAATATGTTACGTAATGGGGCCATCGTCGTCAACGATTATATGGAAACGTCAATTAAAGATATTTATGCTGCAGGCGATTGTGCCGCCTATTATCATCTCTTAAAAAAAGAAAATGTGTTTTTGCCTTTGGGAACTCATGCGAATAAATCTGGAAAGATTGTGGCGGAAAACATCGCTGGAAACCCCACTTCATTCGCAGGTGTCATCGGTTCAAATGTTTTAAAAGTCGTCAATTTAACATTTGCAAAAACTGGAATTGGTATGGATGAAGCAAGAAAACTTGATTTGGGATACGAATTCGTCGATGTGACTTCAAAGAATCAATCCGGCTATTATCCCGGTGCGAAAGAGATTTTCATTAGGGTGGTTTACGAACCACTGACAGGAATTTTACGAGGGGCTCAAATGGTTGGGGAAAAAGGGGTTTCCGATCGTATCAACATCATCGCTTTAGCCATTACTCAAGGTTTGACCGCAAAAGAGTTTTCGCAGCTTGATTTGGCATATTCACCACCGTTTTCAACGGTATGGGATCCTTTGCAAGTGGCAACGAACCAGATTAAGATCGATTAATTGATTCAAGTAGATTTCATGATTCTAAAAGTTTATTTCATCACGGAATAAACTTTTTTTTAAGAAATTGTCACACCTTTGTCAAAATAATGTGATAAAATATGATTAGTAAATTTGAGTATACACATATTTTAGGAGTAATTTATGTTGAAACGTTCGTTGATTCTTTTTTCTCTTATTTCATTAGCTTTTCTAGTCGGATGTACCAACCATAAGATTACCACGGAGCCGGATGCGGTTTCTTCTGGCTATTTTGAATCAATTAAATCTTTATATCTATCTTATCCTTCGATAACCTCAAGTAGCACGATCCTTGCCTTCGATTTCTCGAATCTTGATTTTGAAGGACTTGATACCCTTAAAGATCTTGTGAAGGAATTTACGGAAGAAGAAGGGTATACGTACTTAGAAGCGACAATGGCTGATTTGATAGAACTAGGGTATATTGAATTTTCTGACTCGATGAACGAAATACCAATGCCTTTAGGATTTTCAAATGGCGTGTTATTCGAGATCACTCCGGTTTCTGTCGAGGAAAACAGATTGGTAACCGAATTGTCGATGTGGAAAGGAAATCTCTCTGCATTCGGGTCAACTTTCACTGCCGTTTATTCAAATGGAGCCTGGGTTATATCCACGAACACCGTTTGGGTTTCTTAAAGTGTTCTTTTTGCTTATGTGAATAAGCATCCAGAGATTAGAGACATGCAAATAATGAGTGATGGAGGATGAAATGAACAGTAGAAGAACCTTTATTTTAATTACCGGTATCATTCTGTTTCTTACATTTTTAGTTTTTTTTAGATCAATATTCGGATATCGGATGGCATTTGATTCTTTCAGCCTTTACATTCTTGGTTATTTTGTTTTCATTGGCATCTGTTTTGGGGGTAGATTACAGGTAAAAAAAAGAGGAACCTGGATTAGTTTCATCCCTTCCTTTCCATTTATTGCAATATCGATATTTTTGTTTGTCATATGGATTATTCAAAAAGGTTATTTACCTTGTCCTGAAGATGGTTTTTGTGAAGACTATTTAACTCCTATGATGGTATTTGCAGTTGCAATCGCAGTCATTTTGACTTTATATTCTCTGGCTTTCGAGTTCATGTATGCAAGAAAAAGGAGTACTATCGACAGCGTCGTTCCAGCCAAAGAAAAGAAAGAAATCACGGATTCAATCGACTCAAAATCATCTTCCAAAAAATTCTTTGATTCAGCAGTTGGAAATATGATTGTTGTCGTATTTTCAGGTTTAGTCTTTTTTGGGTTAGCATATGTTTTCTTTGCACTGATTGATTTGTTACTAAGAGAGATCCATTCTCCGGTTCCTGACTGGATCATTTCCCTAACATACTCTTTGATGATCACATTTTTGTTTTTAGTCAATGAAAGAAAAAAGATTCTCACGCCACTAAAAGCCGGAATCTTGATTCCTTCGATAGTCATCTGGATTGCAGGAAGTTCTCAAATCGGGATGGAAAATTACCCACATTTTCAAGGCGTATTCCTTTCCTATTTACTTCCAATATTGGCGTTATGTTATGTTTATGTCAAAAAGAGACCCGTGTATTATTATGTTGCGATTATTCTTTCAACGATTATAGGTATCTATTTGGTGAAATAATCCTAGTTTTGTGAAGGATTCTGTTTAGAAATCCATTATTATAGATTCAATATGAAGGAGAATACGGATGAAACTTATAGGACTAAAGATTTTTTTATTCTTTTTTGTCATTCTCGACGTCGTTGCTTTCCCTACCTCTTGTGTTCAAAATCCCACAGTATTTTGTTACTTCTACCTAGATGAAGATACGGCAACGCCAGGATTGGATTCAAATAATCCTTATCTTGTATTATCTAAAAAAAACGGAGAGATGATTACCCAAGATGAAGTAGCCAATCCATCGAAAGAAGGATTTGCATTTTTAGGGTGGAGTGAACAAACCATTGAAACGAACCCTGTAGAATTTGATGTGATTGTATCAGGACATTACTGGTGCGGAGAAAGAAACGTCATGGTGTTTATTGCTCTCTGGGAGGAAGTCATTCCGGAAGATCCAAAGTAACAAACGAATAGTAGAATAAGAAGAACATCAAATGATAATTGATATAGTCGATAAAAACCGGAAAATTCCGGTTTTTTTAATTGAATTTCAATGGATTCTACATTAAGAGACCATTCGACATATTTGATTACTGATAGAATCAAAAAATAGATTTAATGGCCTAAATTTCATTAAAACAAAACATCACAAAAAAATCATTTCAATTACATTGACAGACATAGTACTTTTTGGTAAACTACTATATGTGGCAGAGTACTTTTGAAAAACCATGAAAATTAAAAAAAGAAAAGAAATAGGAGATTAAAATTATGAAAATAGCAGTATTGACTGATTCAGCATCAAACATCAGCAAAGAGTTTATCGCAAAACATCCAAATTTGTTTTCGGTTCCCCTTGTCATCAATATCGATGACGACAGTTTCCGTGATCAAGTTGAGATTTCGGCTCAAGAAGTTTATGAGAAATTAGACACACATACGATTTTGACAAGTCTACCAATCGCTAGCGACATTGAAGATGTTTTGAAAAACATCAAGAAAAAAGGATTTACTCATTTAATCGTTATCAACATTTCATCAGGACTTAGTGGAACATTCAATTCATTTAGACTTGCGCTCCAAAACGTCAAGGACCTGACTGTAATCCATTACGATTCTAAAACTCTTGGAGGAGGTCTTGGCTTTCTTGTTGAATACGCTTTGGAATTGATTGAGAAGGGAACTGACTTTGAAACATTTGTTCCATTGCTTGATCAAATGAGATTCAACGATTCGTTTGCTTTTTACACCATTAATACACTTAAATATCTTAAAAAAGGTGGAAGAATTGGAAAAGTAGAAGGAACCATCGGAAACATTCTTCACATCAAGCCGGTCATCACTGTCAATGAGGACGGTGTCTACGTCACTTTATCAAAAGCGTTTGGATTGCAAAGATCATTGATTTCGATGAAAAACATCCTCATTGAAAAGTTTGGAAACGATTTGATTGATTTAATCGTTCATTATGGAGACGATCCAGTTTCAGCAGAAGATTTAGGCAACAAGCTAAAAACCGTTCTAAACATCAGGAATGTTTGCTTACAGCAACTCACGCCTGTGCTTGGAGTTCACACAGGGCCTGAATTGTTTGCATACGTTGCTAGAAGAGTATAATATCATAAAAAAAACTGTGTTCGAAGACTGAGAACACAGTTTTATTTTTCATTTGTTATTCTGTTTTTTTCTCTTCTGGAGTCTCTTCGACAGCAACTTCAGCTTCAGGTTCTGGTTCCGTAGCAACTTCAGCTTCAGGTTCTGGTTCCGTAGCAACTTCAACCTCGGGAGCTTTTTCTAATTCAACTGCAGGAACAGGTTCTTCAACTTCAGGTGCTTTTTCGGGTTCTACTGCAGGAGCGGGTTCTTCTTTAGGAAGTTCTTCAACAACAGGCTCAACAACAGGTTCTGCCGGAACTTCAACTGTTTCAGCAACCACTGGGTTAATCTTGAACAATTTCACAAGTACTTTCTCCGCAATCGAAGGTTTGAATTGAAGAATTGCCATAGCTGCAATAAAGATTAAATCGAGGAAGAATCCAAGACCGATGCTAAAAGTAACGTAACTTGGTGTTTGAGATTTGTCTGATGCTAATGCAAGCAAGAAAAGCAAGATAAGTAAAACTGCCAAGATGAAGTTGACAAGAAATATCTTGTTCGCCAAGCCTCTTTTATTGGTTAAAACCAAAAAAAGATAAGCAATTCCAATTCCTAAAAAAATGATGAAGTAGATGAACCACGCGTTCATATTGAAGAGTGTGAATCTGACGGTGATTCCAAGGCCGCTAGCGCTGTAAAACGGAATTAAGAGTGAAATGAAAAACAAGAAACTTACCGCATATTTTGTAGCTGTCAGGAAAAAGAATAGGGGTTGTTCTTTCTTAAGCAACATCGCTTGATCAAGTAGTTTTTTCAATTTTATTATCCTCCAAAATTTGTAATATATAAAAATAAAATAGCATATTTTCTTTATGAAGAAAAGACAATTCATGAAAAATCCTTAAATTATCAATAAAATAGACACAATTCGAACATTTTTTGTTCATTTTGCATAAAAAAACTTGAGTATATACTTTATTAGATTATAAGCGATTTTGGTTGAGTTTATCCCCACTTTAGAGTACAATATCATTAAAGAGTAAATGCCGAGTTGCATCACTGAACCCGGTATTTTTTTTAAGAGGACATTCTTCATGAAAAGACTATTCGGAGACAAAGCATTTTATAAGAATCTTTTTATCGTCGCCGCTCCAATCGTTGTCCAACAACTCATTACATCATCAGTACAACTGGTAGACAATGTGATGGTAGGTAAACTAGGTGAGTTGGCAATCGGAAGTGTATCAGTTGTCAATCAACTGTTTTTTGTGGTGATATTGATTACCTTTGGTGCAATGGGTGGTGCAGGTGTTTATACCGCTCAATACTTCGGATCGAAAGATTATCCAAAATTAAAACAAACTTTTCGTTTCAAATTATTGATTGGACTTTCAATTGCATTGTTCAGTTTTCTTGTTTTTACATTCTTAGGTAAATTACTTATGGCTCAGTTTACCACCAACCCTCAAATTATTTCATATGGTGTCGATTACTATAGTATCATCAAGTGGAGTATGTTTCCTTGGGCAATCTCGGTCGCCATTTCAAACTCATTCCGCGAGACAGGAATCACCAAGCCTTTGCTTACTATTTCAATCGTTGCGATTATTACAAATACAGTCCTTAACTACATTTTGATTTTTGGTAAATTTGGCGCACCAGAACTTGGAATTACTGGAGCGGCGATTGCGACTTTGATTTCACGATTTGTTGAATTTGGATTAATGTTTTTGTTATTACTGAAAAGAGGTCAACATTTTTCGACAAAAATAACATCCTTGTTCAAAATAGATAAAACTGTGTTATGGGCCATTGTATTAATGGCCATTCCCCTTACATTAAATGAAACCTTGTGGTCTACCGGACAAGCCATGTTTTTACAAGCTTATTCAACAAGAGGCGAAAATGCACTGGCCGCAATGAACATAGCCGGTGCGATTTCTCAACTTGTATTCATTACCTTTGGAGGAATCGGAACCGCCGTCGCCGTCATGGTTGGTAACACTCTCGGTCGAAATGAATTAAAAGAAGCAAAAGAGAATGCGATGAAACTCGTCACGTTTGCAGTTATATTTGCATTTTTAACCGGGATTATTTTAATCGTCTTAAGTTTCTTCATTCTGGGAATTTATGATGTCACCGAAGAAACAAAACAAATAGCGAAGTTCGTGATTCGAATCAACGGTATTTTCATACCCGTGTATTCTTTTAACGTTGCGATGTATTTTACCCTTCGTTCTGGAGGAGATACCAGAAGCACTTTAATGATGGATGCAGGATATATGTGGGTTGTCTCCGTCCCAATCGCAATCTTGTTATCTCGACTGACCAGTCTTCCGATTACATTATTATTCCTGATTGTACAGCTGATGGACATTCCCAAGATGTTTTTCGCTGTATCAAGATACAAAAAAGAGCATTGGGTTAAGAATTTGGCAATTGCGGAATAAACAACCCTATGTTAGAATTGATTTTAAGGAGAGTGAATGGAATGAATCTAAACTTATTACAGAAATATGCAAAATTGGCTGTCGTCAGTGGAGCGAACGTTCAAAAAGACCAATTGGTTGTCGTTAGAGCCTCGACTGAAACGAAGGAACTTGTGAGACTGATTGTCGAAGAGGCCTATCTTGCTGGCGCGAAAAGAGTTCAAGTGGAGTGGAGTGATGACTTCGTATCTAAATCGGGGTATAAACACATGAGCTTAGAAACACTTGAAACCGTTCCTTCATGGTTTATCGAAGAGTATCATATGTTCGTCGATCAAGGGGCTTGTTTTATCAATATCTCTTCACCCATTCCAGGGTTAAATAAAGACATCGACGCATCGAAAATGCAAAGGGCACAAATCGCAGTTCAAAAAGAACTTGTTTTCTACCGTAATTACATGATGGGAAACAAAGCTCAATGGACCATCATCGCTTATCCGAATGCTTATTGGGCAAAACAAGTCTTTCCAGATTTGGATGAAGCAGATGCGATAAAAAAAATGTGGGACGCAATCTTTATGGCGTGTAGAGTGAATGAAGACACAGATCCTCTTGAAGAGTGGAACAATCATAATAAAACCTTCACTACGCATAATAAGATACTGAACGAAATGCAATTTGAGTCGCTTCATTTTACAAACAGTCTCGGGACGGATTTGATTGTTCAACTCGTTGAAAACCATGTTTGGGCAGGCGGGGGAGAAACCACACCTTCTGGTGTTTATTTCAATCCAAACATCCCGACCGAAGAAACATTCACAATGCCTTATAAATTCGGTACACAAGGGAAAGTCGTTTCTACGAAACCCTTGAATTACCAAGGAAAATTGATTGATGATTTCTGGATGATATTCAAAGACGGAAAAGTCGTTGAATATGGCGCAAAAAAAGAAGAAGACGCACTGAAAAGTCTGATCGATTTTGATGAAGGAAGTTGTTACCTCGGTGAAGTTGCCTTGATTTCGCATCAATCTCCGATTTCGAATATGAATATATTGTTTTTGAATACGCTTTTTGATGAAAATGCATCTTGCCATCTAGCGCTCGGAATGGCGTTTCCAATGAATGTTAAAAACGGAAATGATTTGTCGCTCGATGAACTTAAAGCACTTGGATACAATTATTCCATGTCACATACGGATTTTATGTTTGGAAGTTCTGACATGACGATTGTAGGAAAAATGAAAGACGGAACACTCGTTAAAGTATTTGAAAACGGTAATTTTGTCATTTAGTAATCAAGCACTGACTCGTTCAGTGCTTTTTTCTTTCCAATCAGTTTGTTTACTATAAACTCAATTTAAGGTATACTTGTATTATCATGAATCTTCATAAGGAGTGATTACTTTGCTATATCCGATGATGAATCAATTCAGAACGGTCATATCGTTAAACGGAATATGGAATTTCGCATTTGTCCATGAGGAATATCAACCGACAGAACCGCTCAAAGAACCGCTATTGATGGCAGTTCCTTCAAGTTATAACGATATTGGAGTTACCACTGATTTTAGAGACTATGTGGGCGTTGTCGCTTATGAAAAAATAATCAACGTTCCTGATATGATCAAGAACGAAACCATCCGTCTACGGATTGGAAGTGCGAGCCATCAAACAAGGGTATTTTGCAATGGCCAATGGATTGGAACGCACAAGGGCGGTTTTCTTCCGATGGATTTTCTGGTTCCTGAGAATTTAAAATTGGAAAAACAAATTCGAATAACGATTTTGGTTGACAACCGACTTGATTTTCAATCCTTACCAATGGGTGAAATCATCAAGCATAATGGAGTGGATAAGCAAATCATCAATTACGACTTTTACAATTATGCGGGTATCCATAGAGATGTACTACTCTATACGCTTCCAATCAATCCGATTGAGGATATCTTCGTAGACTATCAAATCTTTCATGATAGAGCTCAAATCCAGTATACATTACAAACTCAAGGTGTTTTTGTAAACGCGACTTTAACCGATCCTTTCGGTCAAATCGTGTCTGAATCAACGGTATTAAACGAAATATTATACGTTGAAAATCCACTTCTTTGGGGGATTGGCAAAGGACAAATGTATCGCTTGAAAATACAGACTCAGACAGATGAATATACCGTCTCGATTGGGCTTCGAACAGTTGAAGTAAAAGAGGATCATTTCCTTTTGAACGGCGAAAGGATATTCTTGAAAGGGTTTGGAAAACACGAAGATTTCTTTCTATCAGGAAAAGCGAATCAATCATCCGTCAATCTTCGTGACTTTGAATTAATGAAGTGGATTAACGCTAATTCATTCAGGACAAGTCACTATCCCTATGCGGAAGAAATTTATGATTTGGCGGATCGATATGGGGTTTTGATTATCGATGAAGTCCCTGCGGTTGGTTTCAATTTTTGGAGTTCTAGAAAAGTATATTCAATTGATGTCGCTAATGATCTGACTTTGGAAGAGCATAAAAGAGAAGTGAAAGCTTTAATTGAACGAGATCGTTTTCATCCATCGGTCATCATGATTTCACTTGCAAATGAAGCCAATACACACGAAGAAGGCGCTTATCCCTATTTTAAGTCCTTGGTTGAGTATACACGACTTCTAACAAAATTACCGCTAACCATCGTTGAATGGGTAGGCGCAAATGATAATTTAGTGGCATCTCTTGTCGATGTCATCGGAGTGAATCGATATATTGGATGGTATACGGATTTCGCAGATTTGTCCGTCATATCTTCACAACTAAAAAAAGTGCTTACAGATTACCATGATCGCTTTCATAAGCCGATTCTATTAAGTGAATTTGGCGCTGACACGATTGCGGGTGTTCATACTTTACCAAGCCTCGCTTTTTCAGAAGAATTCCAGGTTGATTTCATCGAAGAATACACAAAAGTCGTATCCAGTCTTGATTTTGTGATAGGAGAACATGTGTGGAACTTTGCGGATTTTATGACGAAACAAGGATTGACACGTTTTATAGGAAATAAGAAAGGCGTTTTTACAAGAGAACGTCAACCAAAAATGATTGCTCATTTTCTAAAGAAACATTGGAAAGTATAAGTTTATGGAAGACGAAATGTCAATGAGATATTTTGTCTTTTTTTTACAATGATTTTAAAAAACAAGAATACGATTCAATCAAGCATTATTAAGTGATATCCGCTAATTAAAAAATCGATTTTATAACAGAACAAACAATTAACATTTGTAGATATTACTAAAGTAATAAAAATGAACGTTCATTCACTAAACGGTTAATACTTAAATAATCATTTTTGAAACCGCTATCACGTGAAATTTCTGTAAAAATCATGGGTAGATGATTGACAAATAGGTAGTGTGTGATAAACTAGTTGATAGATTATTTGAACTTCAAACTATTCAAAAGAATAGGAGAAATGAAACATCCAAAATAATCAAATATTCAGCTTAAGAACTCATAGGAGGCAACAATGTTTGAAAAATTACAAGATTTAATCGCGAATGAACTCAGTGTATCAAAAGCAGCTATCAAAAGAGAAACACACCTACAAGACGATTTGGGAGCTGATTCCCTTGACGCTGTAGAATTAGTAATGACGATTGAAGAAGAATTCAGCGTAACCATTCCTGAAGATGTCGCATCGAACTTGAGAACAGTTGGCGACATTATGAATTTCTTAGAAAACAATCTTTAATTGCACCTAAAAATAGACGATGCAGTCGTCTATTTTTTATAAATCCACACATAGAATAGGAGAACTCAGATGAAATATCAAGACGTACTTCAAATCATCAAAGACTTTGAAGCATCTTCACTGACGTCTCTGGAACTTGAAATTGAAGACATCAAAGTCAAAATGTCAAAAGAAGTTCCACACAAACAGACACCAGTCTATTCCAAGCCCGAATACATTCAAGATCCATTTATGGAAACTCAAAAGGTTGAACCGATTAAAGGTCATGACGTCAAAAGTCCTTTGGTAGGCACTTTTTTCTCCGCATCCAGTCCCGACGCAGAACCATTTATCAGAGTGGGTGACGCAGTGAAAAAAGGAGATACACTTTGTATCATCGAAGCGATGAAAATCATGAATGAGATTACCGCTCCCGTTTCAGGTACGATTTTGGCAATTAAAGCCAAAAATGGAGACGCGATTGGATTTGATCAGGTATTGGTAACCATCGACGATGCAGAATAAAGTATTAATCGCCAACCGCGGCGAAATTGCATTAAGAATCATCAGGGCTTGCAAGGAACTCGGAATTAAAACAGTCGCGGTCTATTCAAAAGCAGACACTGACAGTCTGCAAGTCAAATTTGCAGATGAGTCGATTTGCATAGGTGGAGACCGGAGCTATGAATCATACTTAAATATCAACCGAATTCTGAGCGCGGCTATCTCCACGGGATGCAATGCGATTCATCCAGGATACGGTTTTTTGTCAGAAAATGAGAAATTTGCAAAAATCATTGAAGAATGTAACATCCATTTCATTGGACCGAAAAGTGATGTTATCGCCCTTCTTGGAAACAAATCAACCGCAAGAAAAATGGCAAAACAATTTCATATCCCAATCATCGAAGGCTCTGAAGGAATTATCCAGTCGGTCGATGAAGGTCAAAGGATTGCGGATAAAATCGGATACCCCGTGTTGATTAAAGCGATGAGTGGCGGTGGCGGTAAGGGAATGATGATTGTCAAGAAGTCCGAAGACTTTGCAAAAGCCTATCATCAGACCCAAATGGAAGCGAAGGCAAACTTTGGGGATGATTCCGTTTATTTGGAACGGTTTATCGAAAGTGCAAGACATATTGAAATACAAGTGATCGGAGATTCTTTCGGAAACGTCGTACATCTTGGTGAAAGAGATTGCTCGATGCAAAGAAGAAACCAGAAAGTGATTGAAGAATCGCCATCACCTGTGATGACTCCTTTGCTTCGTAGAGCAATGGGTCAAGCCGCAATTCGCCTTGCAAAAGGGGTAGGCTACACCAATGCGGGAACCGTTGAATTTGTGGTTGATCCTGAAGGAAAGTTCTATTTCATTGAAATGAATACCAGAATACAAGTGGAACACCCGGTAACGGAACTTCAAACCGGAATCGATCTTGTCAAGGAACAAATAAAAGTGGCTTATGGAAACGAACTATCTTTTAAACAAAGAGAAGTTGTTTTCGAGGGACATACGATCGAATGTAGAATCAACGCGGAAGACCCAACCGCAAACTTCAGACCCTCTCCAGGCAAAATCAAAAACATCGTATTCCCGGGTGGAAACGGCGTTCGTCTTGACACTCATATTTATGGGGGATACATTGTACCTCCGTTCTATGATTCGATGCTTGCGAAGTTGATTGTACATGCACCAACGAGAAAAGAAGCCATCAGGAAAATGAGAGTAGCTCTAGAACAGTTCATCATCGACGGAATTGTGACAAACATAGATTTTTTATACGTCCTAATGCATAACGCAGAATTTGTCAAAGGGATCTATGACACCAAATTTATTCAGAAAGTCGTAGAGGAGGAACAAAATGGATAATTTTTTTGAACAACATCGACTGAAAAGAGAATCCTTCAAGGAAACGTACAGAAACAAATCGGATTTATCAATTAAAATAAGCATTCCCGATCACTTGTTTGTCAAGTGTGATGGATGTAATGAGTTGATATATACAAAAGATTTAGAATCTTCATATTATGTATGTCCGCAATGTGGACATTATTTCACATTGACCGCTCGAAAGAGAATTGAGATGACAATCGATGAAGGTACTTTTCAAGAATTAGACGCTTTCTTGATGACTTCCAATCCGCTTTCTTTTGATGGATACAACGAGAAGATCAAGAAGTATCAAGATGAAAGCAACGAGTTGGAAGCTTTTGTGTCTGGAACTGCGACGATTTACAACCATAAAGTCGCAATCGGTGCTCTGAACAGTCATTTCATGATGGGCTCGATGGGAAGCGTCGTTGGCGAAAAAGTAACGAGACTTGTCGAGTTTGCGACCAAATACAAACTACCCTTAATCATCTATAGCGCTTCAGGCGGAGCCCGGATGCAAGAAGGAATATTTTCTTTGATGCAAATGGCGAAAACGAGTGCTGCATTGAGCAGACACAATCAAGCAGGACTATTATACATTAGTGTTTTGACCCATCCTACAACGGGTGGTGTTGCGGCTAGCTTTGCGACGTTAGGAGATATCAACATCGCAGAAGAAGGCGCTTTGATTGGTTTTGCAGGGCAGAGAGTCATTAAACAAACGATAGGCCAAGACTTACCCGCTGGCTTTCAAACGGCAGAATTTCAACTAGAAAAAGGAATGCTTGATTTAGTAGTGAAAAGAAAAGAAATGAAAAAAACAATTGTGAAGCTTCTTCATTTCCATTCAAGGAGCTAGCGATGAAGACAAGAACGGCATGGGAACAGGTTCAACTTGCAAGGCATCCTAAAAGACCGACCTGTCAACTCCTGGTTCAATCCGTTTTCCCGGATTTTCTTGAACTTCATGGTGATCAGCATTTTAAGGACGACCCATCGATTGTGGGAGGAATTGCCTCTCTCAATTCGATACCAGTCACGGTCATCTATCAAGAAAAAGGAAGAACGACGGAAGAAAAAATAAAACATAACTTCGGGATGCCCCATCCCGAAGGTTATCATAAAGCATTAAGACTGGCAAAACAAGCGGAGAAATTTCATCGCCCAGTTTTATTCTTCATCGATACCCCAGGAGCTTATCCCGGAATCGGAGCGGAAGAACGAGGACAAGCAAATGCCATTGCAAAATCCATTCAATCTTACTTTGACCTCAAAACGCCGATTATCAGCGTCATTTTGAGTGAAGGCGGATCAGGAGGAGCACTGGCGATTGGAATTGCTGATCAAGTATGGATGTTTGAAAATGCAACCTACTCGATTTTATCTCCAGAAGGGTTTGCGTCGATATTATATAAAAACGCATCGCTTGCCAAAGAAGCTGCTGAAGACATGAAACTGACTTCAAAAGATCTTTTGAAATTTGGAATGATTGATAAAATCATTGAAGAACCTGAAGAAGGACTTCACACAAGCTATCTTGCTACTTTTGAATTGCTTAAAACGGAATTGTCGACTGAAATCGAGAAACTTCGGCAAATACAAATCGAAGAATTATTGGAAAAAAGGTATCAAAGATATCGTAAATTCGGCCAATATCAGGGGTAAAATTCAACTACGAAAAGGAAGGTTCATATGGACGTTAAACAAAATCAGATCCGTTTGGTCTCTACAGGGCATTATGCTCCACCAAAAATCTTGACCAATGCAGATCTTGAAAAAATCGTCGATACCTCGGATGAGTGGATCACGACTAGAACGGGAATCAAAGAAAGAAGAATTGCAGAAAATGAAGCTAATTCAGATTTGGCAACCAAAGCGGCTTTAGCCGCGATTGAAAAAGCGAATTATGACATTAAAAAAATAGATTTGATCATTGTCGCAACGTTTACACCCGATTATAAATCTCCAAATGTGGCTAATTTCGTTCAAGCAAAACTAGGACTGAACGATCGTCCGATAACAGCTTTCGACATCAATGCTGCTTGTACGGGATTCATCTATGCTTTAAACGTGGCTGCACAGATGCTTTCTTCCGGAAATTATCAAAGTGCTTTGGTCATTGGAAGCGAAAAAATATCAAAAGTCACGGATTATACAGATAGAAACACTTGCGTACTCTTCGGAGACGGCGCAGGTGCCGTTATTTTAGAACCAACAAAAAATGCAAAACCATGGTTGTTCTTTACCGCTTCCAGAGGAGATCAAGACTTGATTCTCTATGTCGACGAATATGTTCATATGGATGGACAAAAAGTATATCAGTTTGCATCCAAAGCCATAGATTCCAGCATTCGACTCTTGCTTGATTTCGATGGAATGAAGCCCCAAGACCTTGCGGCAATCATTCCTCATCAAGCCAATATAAGAATTATCCAAAGTGCTTCGAAATCACTCGGATTGCCAATCGATCATTTCTTTGTTGATTTACATAAATACGGAAATACCTCGGCAGCGTCGATTGCGATTGCGCTAGATGAGTACTTGGATTTGTACAAAAGTGAAGAAGAAAGAACATTGATATTAGTCGGATTCGGCGCCGGGTTGACCTGGGGAGCCGCTCGAATTACACTTTAGGAGAGCCCATGAAAAACATAGCAGAGTTATTTGGAATCAAGTATCCAATCATCCAAGGTGGAATGGCCAACGTTGCCAACCACTTACTTGCCTCCGCAGTCAGTAACGCTGGAGGTCTCGGTTTAATTGCTTCCGGTGGAGACAATGCAGAAATCATTAGAGAAAAGATCCGCTTATGCAAAGGGTTGACTGATAAACCATTTGGTGTGAATATCATGCTGATGAATCCCCATGTCGATGCCATTGCACAAATGGTTATTGAAGAAAAAGTAGATGTCGTGACAACAGGCGCAGGCAATCCTGGAAAATACATGGAAGCCTGGAAAAATGCGGGAATTAAGGTTGTTCCTGTTGTGCCTAGTGTTGCACTTGCACAAAGAATGGAACGAGCTGGTGCAGACGCAGTGATTGCTGAAGGAACGGAGTCTGGAGGACATATCGGTGAACTGACAACGATGGCTTTGGTGCCTCAAGTCGCAGATCACGTCAGCATTCCAGTCATTGCTGCCGGAGGAATTGCGGATTACAGACAAGTCCTTGCTGCTTTCGCTTTAGGAGCGAAAGGAGTACAGGTCGGCACTGTTTTACTTGCGACATTTGAGTGTCCAATCCATCAAAATTATAAAGATATGGTCATAAAAGCAAGAGACATCGATACCATCGTAACCGGAAGACAAACCGGTGCTCCGGTTCGAGTGCTTAAAAACCCAATGGCAAGAGAATATATGGCATTGACGAAACAAAACGTTTCACTGGAAGAATTGGAGAAATTGACTCTAGGTTCTTTAAGAAGGGCCGTCTTTGACGGTGACATTGAAAGAGGCTCATTCATGGCTGGTCAAGTCAGCGGAATGGTTCATGAAATGAGAAGTGTGAAAGATGTCATAGAATCCTTGTTTGAACCTGTCGCAGACTATAAAGATCAACTAAAGGTGTTATGAAAAAATACGCATTAATGTTTCCCGGACAGGGAGCACAATTTGTTGGAATGGGTCAGTCTTTTGCTGATAACGATCTAGATTCCAATCAAATTTATTTAAAGGCAACTAAAAACCTTGGTAGTGACATGAAACAATTATGCTTTGAAGAAAATGACCTTATGAATCGGACAGAATATGCCCAAAAGGCCATTTTTGTCACGTCTGCAGCTATCTATGAAGCCTTTCGAAATAAAGTTGGAATTCTTCCATCTGCCTTGATTGGTTTTAGTTTGGGCGAGTATACTGCGATGTATGCAAGCGGAATGATTTGCTTTGAAAATATGCTTAAGTTAATCGATGCAAGATCAAAATGGATGGAAGAAGCTACGATTGCTCATCCAGGAGGCATGGCTGCAATTGTTGGTGGTGAACTTCCTGACATTGAGAAGTTCACAAAAGAAGTGACTGAAAAGATTGGCTATCTTCAAATTGCAAATTACAATTCTCCAGTTCAAAAAGTGCTATCCGGAAGTGTAGAAGCCATTGATTACTTAGAAAATCATTATTCTCAAACTGGCGCAAAGCGGTTTGTAAGACTAAATGTTAGTGGGGCTTTTCATACACCGTTTATGCATGAAGCCGCAATTAGAATGAGGGAATATTTTAGAACAATGAAACACAAAATGCCTAAGATTCCAATTGTTTCAAATGCGAAGGCAACCTATTTGGAAGATGCATCCGCAATTGAAAACATCAGAGAGCAGATGGAATCTCCGGTCCATTTTGAAGAATCAATCCGGTTCTTAATTGACTCAGGGATTGATTTGTTTATAGAAATCGGACCAGGAAAAGTATTGACGGGTCTCGTTAAAAAAATCAATCCTGATGTCCAAACGATTTCAATTAATGAATACGAAGATTTGTACAAATTGGAGGGAATTTTATGAATTTAGAAGGAAAAGTAGCGATTGTCACAGGTGGCGCAAATGGAATTGGAAGAGCGATTAGTCTTGCCTTGTCTGAGCATGGCGCAAAAGTCGTAGTAAATTACAATTCAAGCGAGAATTTGGCGGTTTCCTTACAAGATGAAATTAAAGAATTAGGAAATGAATGTTTGATTGTTCAAGCAAATATTGGTTCTTTGGAACAATGTAACTCTTTGGTAGAAGCTGCCATTTCGCATTTCGGCCACGTTGATATTTTGGTGAATAATGCAGGGATTACGAAAGACAATCTCATCATGAGAATGACAGAAGATGATTTTGATCAGGTCATTGAGACGAATTTAAAAGGTGCTTGGAACATGTCAAAACTTGTCAGTCGATATATGACAAAACAACGCTCTGGTAAAATTGTCAACATTACCTCCGTATCGGGTCTCGTTGGAAATGCTGGTCAAACGAACTATTCTGCATCGAAAGCTGGTTTGGTGGGCTTAACCATGTCACTAGCGAAAGAACTCGCGAAAAGAAACATCAATGTCAATGCCATTGCCCCAGGATTCATTGAAACTGCAATGACAGGAAAACTTCCTGAAGAGGTTGTCTCTAAATACCTTGAAAACATCCCGCTTTCAAGACTTGGAGAAGTGAAAGACATTGCTTCAACCGTTTTATTCTTGGTTTCAGATTATTCAAAATATATTACAGGACAAGTCATCCGTGTCGATGGCGGATTGGTTATGGGGTAAACATGAAAAGAAGAGTCGTAGTCACAGGAATGGGTGTCGTATCTCCAGTAGGAAACGATGTCGAAACAACTTGGAAAAACATTATTGCCGGTGTGAATGGAATTGCGCCTATCACACTATTTGACGCATCACATATGAAGGTACAAATCGCCGCAGAAGTCAAAAATATAGACTTCTTGGAGTATTTGGAACCGAGAGAAGCAAAAAGATTGGACAGAACCATTGCATTAGGTCTTGTCGCAGCCATTCAGGCCTTCAATGATTCTAAATTGGACTTGGAAAAGATCGATCATGACCGTTTTGGAACCTTTGTATCAAGCGGTATCGGTGGATTATGGACCATTAATGAAGAAGCGAGGAAATGCCATGAAAAAGGACCGGATAGAGTCTCTCCTTTCTTTATTCCCAATGCGATTATTAATTTGGTAGGTGGAAACATTGCCATCCGTTTTCAAGCAAAAGGACCTGCGCTTCCGGTAGTGACAGCTTGTTCCTCCGCAACCAATTCAATTGGAGAAGCCTTCCGTTACATCAGAGATGGATATACGGATATTGCTTTTTCAGGGGGAGCGGAAGCACCACTGAACGAATTGGGTGTCGCGGGATTTACTAGCATGAAAGCATTGAATTTTTCTAATAATGTAAATGAAGCCTCTATTCCCTTCGATGCGAGAAGATCAGGGTTTGTTATGGGTGAAGGCGCAGGTGTATTGATACTGGAAGAACTAGAGCACGCATTAAAAAGAAACGCAAAAATATATGCAGAAATCGTCGGATACTCAACGACTTGCGATGCCTATCACATCACTCAACCGGATGAAACGGCGGAAGGAATTACAAAGTGTATGGAAAATGCACTAGATGACGGAAATGTGGACCCGACTTGGATCGATTACATCAATCCTCATGGAACTTCAACCTTCTATAATGACAAATTGGAAACATTGGGAATCAAAAAATGTTTTGGTGACTATGCTTATCAAATTAATATCGGCGCAACGAAATCAATGCATGCTCATTCCTTAGGAGCTGTCGGTGGAATTGAAGCAGTGATTACTGTGAAAGCAGTTGAAGAAGATATCATTCCACCAACCATCAATTACGTGGAAAAGGATCCAGAATGCGATTTGAATTATACACCGAATCACGCAGTCAAAAGAGTGGTTCGTTATGCGATGTCGAATGGACTAGGATTTGGCGGTCAAAACGCGTCGATTATATTTAAAAAATGGGAGGGAAAGTAAAATGTTGACAAGTAATCAAATTCAAGAGATTATTCCCCATCGTTATCCATTTTTGATGATTGACAAAATATTGGAAATCAATCCAGGTGTAAGTGCGACAGGCGAAAAGTGTGTCACTGTCAATGAACCATTCTTTCAAGGCCATTTTCCGCAAGAACATGTGATGCCCGGTGTGTTAATCATTGAAGCCATCGCCCAAGTTGGCGCAGTTACATTGTTATCCAAAGAAGAATACGCAGGGAAAATCGTCTATTTCGCTGGTGTTAATTATGCGAAATTCAGACGAAAAGTCATTCCGGGGGACGTACTGAGAATCGAAGTTGAAATCACTAAATTCAAAGCTAAATTTGGAATTGGAAAAGGGATAGCCTATGTTGGAAACGAAACCGCTTGTGAAGCAGAATTCTCTTTCGTTCTAAATTCATAAAATGAATGCCTTTAAAAGTCTGATTCAATTTGATGAACTTGATTCGACCAATGATTTTGCAAGGGATCATCTCGATGAATTAGAAAATCATGCGGTTGTCGTCGCAAAACATCAAAGAAAAGGAAGAGGACAGTATGAAAGGACCTGGGAATCTGATACAGGAAAAAATCTATTGTTCTCTATATTGTTCAAAGAGGAGATTCCTTCTCAGACGATTAGTCATATCGCTGTTTTGTCCTTAATCGAAACACTTCATCATTTTGAAATTGAGGCTTCATTTAAACTACCAAACGATATTTTGGTTGGAAAAGATAAAATCGCTGGAATGCTGATTGAAACGAAATATGAGATGGAGAGAAGAACGTCACTCATATTAGGAATCGGTTTGAATGTCAATCAGGTCGTTTTTCAAACCGAGCGGGCAACGTCCATGAAAAAAATATCTGCGATTGATTATTCTCTTGACGAAGTGTTGAAAGTATTTTTGGAGAAACTTGATCTCAATTTATTTTAATTATTGTAACGAGAGGGAGAATCCTTCTCGTTTTTCTATAATGAATTCATTGAAAATATGATTGTATTTTATGAAAAAAATGATACAATAAAGTTATATGTACAAGGAGGAAACTATATGGCAGAATGGTGGGGAAGTTATACTGCTTTCCAGCAAGTGATGTTTATTATCGCCTCAACGGCGACAATCATTATGATTATCTTTTTGATTTTGATGCTTTTCGGAATTCATGGAGAAGAATTTGATGGTGCCGATGTCTCCAGTTTTGATCATGACCTCAGTGGTGATGATTTAGATGCTAGTGGTCAAGGCGACCTCTTTAATGACGAACCTTTGTCTGCTTTTTCAGGATTAAGGTTACTTACGCTTCGAGGAATCCTCGCATTTCTAAGTGTTGGTGGATGGGTTGCTTTATTGATGAATACAAGCGCAGGCATCTTTTGGTCGATTTTTGTTGGTATTCTTTCAGGTGCAACCGCAAGTTTTCTACTTGCTTTAGCATTTAAACAGGCAATGAGACTGGAAAGTGTCGGGAATGTTCAATATGTCAACGCGATTGGAAAAAAAGGCTCCGTTTACATCAAAATACCAGCTAATTTTGCTGGAAAAGGGAAAATCAATTTGACACTTCAAGAACGTTTTGTTGAAGTGGATGCTATGACAAATGATGAATCCGATTTGAAACCTGGGACTTCAGTCATTGTGACTGGTCTAAAAGACGAAACAACTTTAATTGTCAAGAAAGATTCGTAAGGATATAGTTTTACATTTTAATACTTGTAATCACTTTCTTAACGAAACAAACACATTTTTATCTTATAATATCAATTATTCAGTAATTCATTAAATTAACTATAAAGGAGAACAACTATGAACAATGTATTTCTGGCAACACCATCAACCGCACTAGGGTTGATTATTACAATCGTTGTAATCGTATTTACGTTTTTGGTTTTTGTAGTATCCAGAATCAAAAAATGTCCATCCGACAAGATTTTGGTCATTTATGGTAAAGTGAAAGACAATGCAGACGGAACACAAAGATCTGCGAATTGTATTCATGGTGGAGCAAAATTCATCTACCCATTTATACAATCTTATCAATTTCTTGATTTAACACCACTCTCGATTAGTGTAGATTTGACAAGTGCTCTTTCAAGACAGAACATTCGTATTGATGTTCCTTCAAGATTTACAGTTGGTATTTCTACAGAAGCAGGCGTCATGCAAAATGCCGCTGAAAGATTACTTGGACTCAAATTAACAGAAATCCAAGAATTAGCAAAAGACATCATTTTTGGTCAACTTCGCTTGGTCGTCGCTACGATGGACATTGAAGAGATCAATACCGATAGAGACAAATTCCTTGAAGCAGTATCTGGAAACGTTGAAAGTGAACTAAAAAAAATCGGATTAAGACTCATCAACGTTAACGTTACTGACATCAATGACGAAAGCGGATATATTCAAGCTTTAGGAAAAGAAGCAGCATCTAAAGCAATCAATGACGCGAAGAAAACGGTAGCGGAAAAGAACAGAGACGGATCGATTGGTGAAGCCAATGCCGTGAGAGACCAAAGAATCCAGGTTGCAGTCGCAAACCAAACAGCGGTTGCCGGTGAAAATGATTCTTTAGGTAAAATTTCTCAATCTGATGCGACAAGACGTGAAATTCAAGCTGAATCGTTAAGAAGAGCAACTGCAGCTGAAAAAATCGCTGAAGCGAAAGCTTTAGAGGATTCTTATAAAGCAGAACAAGCAGCCGAGTTGGCACGTGCCGCAAGAGAACAAGCAACGCTAGAAGCTGACGTTATCGTCAAAACTCAAATTGAAAAACAACGTTTGGTCATCGAAGCTCAGGCAATCGCAGAACAAACCCGTGAAAAAGCACAAGGTGAAGCCGATGCCATCTATGCAAAGATGGAAGCAGAAGCTCGTGGTACCTTCCAGATTCTTTCCAAACAAGCGGAAGGTTTCCTCAAAATGGTTGAAGCTGCAGGCGGAGAACCAAATGAAGCCATTAAGATGTTAATTGCAGATAAACTTGAGACATTGGTCCAAATTCAAGTTGAAGCGATTAAGAACTTGAAGATTGATAAAGTAACGGTTTGGGATAGCGGAAGTAGCAAAGACGGAACGACATCCACAGCTAATTTTCTTTCTTCATTGATGAAGAGCGTTCCTCCGATGAATGAATTATTCAATATGGCTGGAATGGATTTACCAAGTTATTTAGGTAAAACTTCTGCACCAAGCAGTAATGTTGAGATTGAAGTAGAAAAAAAAGAACCCGTTTCAAAAACGGTTGAAAAACAAACCAAATAGGTTTGAATAAATAGGAGACTAGATCATGTATTGCTCGAACTGTGGAAAAGAAATCGACGATAAAGCGGCTATCTGCATTCATTGCGGAGTTCCGACCAATCATTATAAAAACGTCAATACCCAAGATATGACTTTAAAATCCAAACTGGCTGCTGGTTTACTTGCAATCTTTGTTGGATCGTTAGGAATTCATAATTTCTATTTGGGTTACACTACCAAAGCTTGGGTTCAATTGCTTTTAACCGTGGTAGGTTGGGTCATTATTGTTGGACCCATCATCTCAGGAATATGGGCTCTCATTGAGGGTATCATGATTTTAACTGGCTCGATTGCCGAAGATGGCGAAGGAAAGCCTCTGAGAGACTAAGAAATGATGAATGGGCGTATCGGTGATACGCCTATTCTTTTTTGATATTTGATTTTTTAAAAAAGGAGGAACCGTTGATGCAATGTATCATCTGTGGGGAAGAATCGACCGAACTCATCCATCCTAAAACAAATAACTTGTTTCATTATTGTCAGAATTGTGATTGCTACGTGAAAGACGAATCGATGTTTCCTTCCAACGAAACGGAGCTTGATGTCTATTCAAAACATCAAAACTCACTTGGTCAAAAAGACTATGTTGATTATCTCGTTGATTTCATTCATAAAGCGATTCTTCCATATCATCGAGGATATAAGCTTCTTGAATTTGGATCTGGGCCAACCCCTGTTTTATCACATATATTAAAACATCGATATCAGTTCGAAGTTGAAAAATTCGATAAGCATTTTGAAAAAGACAAGCAATACCTTGAACATTGTTACGACGTGATTTCATGTACGGAAGTTCTTGAGCACATCGCCAACCCTATGGAGATATTCAAAGAATGGCTTACCTTGTTGAAAGAGAATGGAATCATATCGATTATGACCTTGTTTCATCCGTCCTCTAATCAAGAATTCTTTGATTGGTGGTATATCAGAGATCGCACCCATGTGATATTTTTCTCAGAACGTACCTTTGAATGGATTGCCGATAAGTTCGGATTAGAAATTGAATTTACTGATCATTTGAGAATCATTGTTTTCAAAAAAAGAAAAAAAGACTGAAGCATTGGCTTTAGTCTTTTTTTGTTTATCTGTTCTTAATCATTTCTAGAAAATATTGATGTACCGTCGTATCTTTTGTCAGTTCAGGATGGTATGCAGTTACGAGCATATTTTTTTCTCTAGCCGCAAGAATCAGACCGTCAAAAGAAGATAACACTTGAACATTCGCTCCGACGGAATGGATGTAGGGAGCACGGATGAATATCATTGGGATTTCCTTGTCTCCAAAGAAATCAAGTTTCATAAAACTCGCAAGTTGTCTACCAAAAGCATTTCTTTTAACGGTTATGTCCATCGTTTGAAAAAAGATTCTTGAATCATTTTCAAGGGTTTTTGCGAGAAGTATCAATCCTGCACAAGTCCCGAAAACGGGTAATCCATCTTCAATCATTTTTCTAAGTGGGGAAAACAACTCTAAATCTTTCAGTAATTTACCCATGGCTGTGGATTCCCCTCCAGGGAGAATCAAGCCATCCATTTTTTTTGATAAGTCACTTAATTGTCTAATTTCAAAGTAGTCGACGCCAAGACTTTGCAATACTTTTTCATGTTCTATGAATGCGCCTTGTAATGCAAGTAAACCGATTGTCATGAAATTATTCTCCACGTTGTGCCATTAATAAGTTTATTTCCTCTTCATTGATACCGACCATTGCCTCACCTAGGTTTTCAGAAATTTTGGCTAGTAAGGCTGAATCATTGAAATTGGTGACGGCTTGTACAATCGCAGCGGCACGTTTTGCAGGGTCTCCAGATTTAAATATTCCAGATCCAACAAATACACCTTCTGCGCCAAGTTTCATCATTAATGCGGCATCGGCAGGTGTTGCGACTCCTCCGGCTGCGAAATTCACGACTGGAAGTTTTCCTAGTTCATGAACTTGTTTTAATAAATCTAAAGGTACTTGGAATTGTTTTGCGGCTTCGTAAAGTTCATCTTCCCTCATCGAAGACACTCTTCTGATTTCGGATTGAATCAGTCTCATATGTCTGACTGCTTGAATGATATCTCCGGTTCCAGGCTCACCTTTGGTTCGAATCATCGATGCACCCTCAGCAATTCTTCTCAAAGCTTCTCCTAGGTTTTTAGCTCCACATACAAAAGGAACTTTGAAGTTCGCCTTATCGATATGGTAGATATCATCTGCAGGAGATAAGACCTCAGATTCGTCGATATAATCAATTTCAAGTGCTTCTAGAATCTCTGCTTCGACAAAATGTCCGATTCTGACTTTAGCCATCACGGGAATTGTTACGGCAGCTTGAATTTCTTTAATGAGTCTTGGATCACTCATTCTTGAAACTCCGCCTACTTTACGTATGTCTGCAGGAATCCTTTCCAATGCCATAACGGCACAAGCCCCTGCAGCTTCAGCGATTTTCGCTTGTTCTGCATTGGTAACGTCCATAATAACGCCACCTTTTAACATTTGTGCTAACTCTTTATTGAGTTCATATCTTGTTTTATCCATCTGTTTTCTCCTTTATATTGACAAATACTGATTTCCAATATATATTATAACTGATTCTGGTATTAATTAAATAATCAGATTAGTAAAAATACATAAGGTCAGATGGTGATACGATGATTACAATCTTTTTTGATATAGAGTCAGGAATTCCAAAATATGAGCAACTATACACGCAAATCAAGGATATGATTCAGGATAATAAATTGATTGCGAATGAAAAACTACCTTCGAAAAGACGATTAGCTCATCATCTTGAAATATCTCAAATTACAGTTGAAACAGCTTATGCTCAATTAAAAGCGGAAGGATATATTCGAAGTGTTGAAAAATCCGGATATTTTGTTGAGCCATTTACAAAACTAACCATCCCTCAGAGAACTGAAGAAATGGAAAACCAAACCATAAAAGCGAAAGTAAAAACGTACCACTACGATTTGAAAACAAGCAAAGTCGACGAACTGTCTTTTCCTTATGAATTAATGGCTAAATTCAATCGTGATTCTTATCTAGATGGCTTTAATCAACGAATTAACGATTCTGAACTACTTGGATTCAAAGAATTGAGAGAAGAGATTCAAACTTATCTACTAGCTTATCGAGGAATCAAAACAAATATAGATCAAATACTCATATGTTCAGGAAGTGAGCATATGATTCAGATGATTTTGTTTTTACTAGGTAAGAACCAAAGATACGCAATTGAGACTCCGGGCTATCCCAAAAGCAAGAAACTATATGAGGCTTTTGGCGTAAAACTTGATTTCATCTCGTTGGATGAATCAGGGATGGATATCGAAGAAATCAATAAAACAACGAGCAATATTCTGCATATCTCTCCAAGTCATCAATTTCCGACAGGAATTGTAATGCCAATCAAAAGGAGAATGGAACTTTTGAGTTGGGCGAACGAATCCAAAACAAGATATATCATAGAAGATGATTATGACAGTGAATTCAGATTTTCAGGGAATCCAATTCCAGCACTCAAGGGTCTTGATTCGTTTGATAAAGTCATTTATCTTAACAGTTTTTCCAAAAGTTTGTCTCCAACTTTAAGAATCAGCTATATGGTTTTACCCAAACCACTCGCAACGATACTTTTGGATCGGTATTCTTTTTATGCTAACCCAGTTCCAATCCACGATCAAGTCGCCCTTTCATTGTTTTTGAAATCCAAAGGGTTTGAAAGACATTTGAATCGAATGAAACTCATATACAAGGAAAAACGGGATTTGTTCATCGAACTCCTGAAAAGATCCGCATTCGGATCCGTCATCAAAATCGAAGGCGAAGAAGCGGGTCTGCATTTTACCCTCAGTTTTCTAGATGAAACCGATGAATTGCAAATGATTGATTATGCAAAAAAGCAAGATTTGAAAATCTATGGAATGGAAGAATTCAGATTTGTTTCTGAAGATCGTCCTGTAACCACATTCGTAATTGGATATGGAAGTGTAAAAATCGAAGAATTCAAAGAGATTGTAAAACGATTCGAAAGGGCTTGGAAAAATGCAAGAAATAAAATTAATTAAACCATCCATTGAACTAAAAAATGCTTATTTAGATTTTTGTGAGGAATGGAATGACGAAAAAATAATTCCGTACGCAGGAAGAATGTTTGACAAGACATATGAAGAATGGATGGAAGAAAAACGAAGAGACGAATTTGAAGAAACTCGACCGGAAAACTACGTTCCTTCTTCCACTTATTTTCTTATCGAAGGGGAGAGAGTTCTTGGATGTGTGAACATCCGTCATAGGCTGAATGATCGACTTTTTGCACTTGGTGGTCACATTGGCGGAGGCATAAGACCAAGTGAACGAAAAAAAGGATATTCGAATTTAATGCTATCCAAAGCACTCGAAATAGCGAAAGAAATGGGATTTGCTGCAGTATTGATGACTTGTAATGAAGATAACCTTGGAAGTAAAAGATCGATTGAGGCTTGTGGAGGAAGACTGGAAAATAAAATATACGACATTGACCACTATGTTTTAAGGTATTGGATCGAACTGTAAAAAAAACGCTGAAACAACAAACGGATTTAATGATATAATGAATTTAGACACCGAAGGAAGGAGTGAGACTATTGTACGCAATTTCAATTACCTCACTAAAAAAATATTACGGAAAGACCAGAGGGCTGGAAAATGCATCATTGGACGTCAAAGAGGGAGAAATTTATGGATTTGTTGGTCCCAACGGTTCTGGAAAAACGACACTCACTAGAATATTACTTGGATTGATTCATTCTACCTCAGGAGAAGCCAAAATATTCGACCAGGATGTGACAAAAGCAAGCGTCCTACTAAACCGTCAGATTGGGTATCTTCCAAGTGAAGCTTTTTTCTTTCCGGAGATGAAGGTAAAAGACGTTTTTCGATTCTTTCAAGAGATGAGAAAAGTAGATGATTCAAGAATAGTTGAACTTGTAAAAAGATTTGATATCGATATGAACAAAACGATGGACCAACTTTCTTTTGGAAACAAGAAGAAAGTCGGAATTGTCGTCGCGCTTTTACATAACCCAAAATTATTGATTTTGGATGAACCCACAACCGGACTAGATCCTTTGATGCAACAAATATTCCTTGATTTACTAGTCGAGGAGAAAAAAAAGGGAGTCACAGTATTTTTATCCAGTCACATTTTATCGGAAGTTGAAAAAGTCTGTGATCGAGTCGCGTTAATACGAGACGGCATCATCTACCAAGTTTTCGAGATGAATGACATCGCTCAACTCGAAAACAAGAAAGTATCCCTGTTCCCAAGTTTAGAAGGAGAACTTCCGGATGGGATGACCTTTTTGAAAGAAGAAGACGGGTTATCACACTATTCATATATCGGAGACATTAATTCTCTTCTCAAACGTCTGTCAGGTCAAACCTTTGAAAAATGTAATATTAGAGATGCTTCTTTAGAAGAAATCTTTATTCAATATTATCAGAAAGAAGGTGCAACCAATGATGTTCTCTAGCCGATTGTTCAAACTTGAGTTTACTCGTAGTTTAAAGAGCCTAATCACTTGGTCCTTGAGCATTGGACTGACGATGGTTTTCGTTATTGTTCTCTATCCAATGGTCATTGACATCTATAGTGCAATACCTGCGGAATATCAAGCATTCTTGGACGCTTTTGGCGGTGTTCCTCATAATGTTGTTGAGTACTATGCAACGGAAGGCGTCATGATGCTTCAATTGTTTGGTGGGATATTTGCAGCACTGGAAGGATATAATGCCCTGAACCGAGATGACAAGGAAAAAACAGTTGAATGTATCTATCAGCTTCCTTATTCAAGAACAGCGATTTTAACGACCAAACTTGTTAAAGTTATCGTCAATGTCTTAGTATTTTCTATCGTTGTCTACTTCATGAGCATACTGTCGTTTTTAGTCATTGGAGAAAGTTATGACGGAGGAGACTTTTTACTGTTCAATGTCTATAACACAATCATGTTTTTAATGCTTGCGATTCTTGGGTTTGTTTTAGTTGTTTTCATGAAACCAACTCAGAAAAGTATGGGGGCTATCGCCTTCCCGTTTGTGTTTTACATCATTAGCGTTATCTCTTCTGTAACCAATAACGAAACACTAGAGTTATTAAAACATGTGACACCTTTCACTTTTGCTAATCCAGTTGACATCTTGAAACTGGGTGCCGATTTTGAGTGGATTAGTTTTGTAGTTTTTACTGGATTATCAATTTTGTTAACTGTCGCAGCGTACTGGCGTTTTCAAAAAAGAGAATTTACTGTTTAAAAGATAATTGAATGAAAATGAATGAAAGGACTTCGGTCCTTTTTTCATAAATTGGGGGTTTATTGTGTAAGCGCTTTATGATATCATAGTAGTTGTGAAAGTGGTGAGAACATGAGGATTGAAAAACATCCAATACTAGAGTTTTCGAATCATCAAGAAATTGCTTTCTTCTATAACGGAAAAGAAGTCCTTGGTAGAGAAGGCGACACGATTGCAAGCGCATTGCATGCACTTGGAATCAAGGAGTTAAGCAAAAGCATTCACTATAAAAGGAGTCGAGGATTTTATTGTGCAATTGGGAACTGCGGTTCATGTAATATGACCGTCAATGATGTTCCAAATGTCAGAACTTGCATGACAAAAATTGAACAAGGAATGAGAGTGTTTAGTCAACCCGGAAAAGGTGAACTTATATGAAAAAGACACCTATGCTCATCATTGGGGGAGGTCCTGCAGGGCTTTCCTGTGCGATTCAAGCTGCTAGTCTCGGACAATCCGTTACGATCGTCGAGCGTAGTCATTCACTTGGCGGACAACTCGTAAAACAAACCCATAAGTTTTTTGGTTCTGAAAAACAATATGCAAGTGTTCGTGGATTCAAGATAGCGGAATTACTAATTCAAGAATATGAAAAATATAAAGATTTGATCGAGGTCGTTCTCGATGCTACTGTCACAGGATTATATCCTGACAAAGTATGCACGATCGTTCAAAACGGTCGATATTATAAAATTAAATCAGAAGTCATCGTGGTTGCTACAGGCGCAAGCGAAAAATTCATCGCTTTTGAAAACAATGATTTACCTGGCATCTATGGTGCAGGGGCAGTTCAAACACTGATGAATCAATATGGTGTTTTGCCAGGAAATAAAATAGTTATGGTTGGATCTGGAAACATTGGACTGATTGTATCATACCAGTTGATGCAAGCAGGCGTGAAAGTCGTGAGCGTACTTGAAGCGGCCCCTCTGATTGGCGGGTATTTGGTTCATGCCTCTAAATTGAGAAGACTTGGTGTTCCAATCCATACATCAAAATCCATATTAAAAGCGAACGGCAGTGCTTGTGTAGAGAGTATCGTCATCGCAGATTTAGATGATTCCTGGAATCCTATTCCTGGAACGGAAGAAACCGTTGAAGTCGATGCTGTATGCGTTTCAGTTGGACTTTCTCCAATGCATCAATTACTGTCGATGGTTGGAGCTAGAATCCTGTTTATTCCTGAACTAGGAGGATGGGTTCCTAAGGTTTCTGAATGTCATGAAACATCCGTAGATAACATCTTTGCTTGTGGAGATCTCTCCGGTGTGGAAGAGGCGAGTTCAGCCATGGTTGAAGGACGACTGACAGGTCTTTTTGCCGCAAGAAGATTGTTAGGAACGATTGATAATGACGAATCCATTCATCAAGATTTGATATCTCAACTAGAAGGATTAAGAAGCGGTCCTTTTGGTAAGAAAACCAGAGAAGGTCTTCTTCAAATGAAGGAGGAAGGACAATGTTAGAAAAAAACGGTGTTCCTTCGAAGGAACAAGTAATCTCTTGTTTTCCTGAATCTTCGATATTAGTGAAGCCAAAAGCCATCATTGAGTGTTACCAAGAAATCCCATGCAACCCATGTGAAACATCTTGCCCTTTTGATGCAATCAAGATTGGTGTAGACATCAATACGAGACCCATCGTCGATACTTCATTATGTACGGGGTGTGGAATATGTGTTACAAAGTGTCCTGGTCTAGCAATTATTGTTGCTAGTATCTTGAATGACAAAGCAATTTTCAAAATTCCTTATGAGTTCTTACCGTCACCAAAAAAAGATGAAAATTGGAACGCACTGAACCGTGAAGGAAACATCATTTCTAAAGGAAAGATTCTTTCTGTTCTTGATAGTCGAAAACAGGAAAAAACGAAACTGATTACAGTAGAAGTAAGTAAAGAATATCTTTATGATTTCATTACGATAGGGTGCCCAGATGAGAGATGACAAAATCATCATTTGCAGATGTGAAGACGTCACACTCGCAGATGTCAAGCGATGTCTTGAAGAAGGATATACTAATTTTGAAGATTTGAAAAGGCAATTAAGAGTTGGAATGGGGCCATGCCAAGGGCAAACATGTTCTGCCTTGATTCAAAGAGAAATAGCGAAATTCACTCACAAAGCAATGAAAGATGTTCCGATTCAGAAAACAAGACCTCTGATTATTGGGGTTGAATTAAGAGCAATCAAGGATGGTGCAATAGATGAAAGCTAATCAAGTCATCATCGGAGCAGGCATCTCAGGTTGTAGCATTGCATATCATTTGGCAAAAAAAGGAATGAAAAACATCGTTGTTGTGGACAAGTCTTATTTGACAAGCGGTGCAACGGGACGATGTGGCGCAGGAATACGTCAACAATGGGGAACAGAAGCCAATTGTATATTGGCTAAGAAAAGCATCGAGTTTTTTGAAACCGCAAAAGAAGAACTCGAGTATGAAGGAGATATTGAATTTAAACAAGAAGGATATTTGATTCTAGCTACAGACAAACCGGAATTGGATCGTTTTTCAAAGAATGTTAAATTACAGAACAGTCTTGGAATACCTGCAAAACTTCTTTCGGTTGAAGAATCATTGAAAATCGTACCTTATTTAAATACATCCGCTTTTGTAGGTGCCACTTTCTGCCAAACCGACGGACATTTAAATCCTTTCAAAATGACAGAAGCATTCTATTTGGCAGCGAAGCGATTAGGTGTTCAATTCTTCTTTTTCGAAGAAGTGAAAGAGATTATAGTTGAAAACAACAAAATCACAAAAGTAATCACTGATAAACATGAAATCGATACTTCGGTGGTCGTTAATGCAGCCGGCGGATTTGCGAAAGAAATAGGTGATATGGTTGGAATCGACATTCCGGTTTTCTCTGAAAATCATGAGATTCTCGTGACCGAACCGATTGAGAAAATCCAAGGACCGATGCTGATGTCTTTCACACAAAATTTTTATTGCCAGCAAGTACCTCATGGTAGTTTTTTGATGGGTAGGTCTACCCCTAACCAAGTGCATTCGCATGACATTTCATCCAGTTGGTCTTTTCTTGATGAAATGGCAAAAACGATTTGTCACATCGCACCTAAAATCGGAGAATTGCGAGTCATACGTCAATGGGGTGGGTCTTATAATGTTTCTCCTGATAAGCAACCGATTATTGCCGAGGCTGAGAATTTAAAGGGATTTTACATTGCTTGTGGTTTTTCTGGACATGGATTCATGTTTTCACCAATGACAGGTGAAATCATTTCCAATATGATTTTAAATCGGAAGAATGAGATTTCTCCAGATCTATTTAAACTGAATCGATTCAGTGAAAAAGAATTAAATGCAGTCGAGCAATCGGTCGTATAAATTAATAAATGAAAGGAATGATTTATTATGGCAATTTATCCTTACGTAACAGAACCATTAACAGATTTTGGACTAGAACACAACAGAAAGTTATACACTGAAGCACTAAACAAAGTAGAAGCATCTCTAGGAAAAGATTATCCTTTGATTATCAACGGAAAGTTGATTTTTACTGACAAAATGTATACTTCAGTGAACCCTGCCAAGAAAGATCAAATCGTTGGAAGAATTTCTCAAGCAGGATTAGATGAGGCAAACCTCGCGATGAATTCTGCCTTGGAAGCTTTCAAGACTTGGAAGAAAGTGAATCCCAAAATTCGTAGCGACGTTTTATTCAAAGCGGCTAATATTCTAAGGAGAAGGAAATTTGAATTCAGTGCTCTGATGACGATTGAAGCTGGGAAGCCATGGGCAGAAGCGGATGCGGATACAGCAGAAGCAATTGACTTTTTGGAATACTATGGAAGACAAATGCTATCTTTATCCCGGATTGACGATGTTGTTCTAAGCAGACCAAACCTTGAAAGAAATGAATACTTTTATATCCCGCTTGGAGTAGGGGCGATAATCACTCCATGGAATTTTCCTCTGGCTATTTTGACGGGAATGACATCAGCCGCCATTGTCTGTGGAAATACAGTATTATTAAAACCGGCGATGACAACACAAGTCATTGCATATAAATTTGTTGAACTTCTGCAGGAAGCGGGGCTTCCCAATGGGGTCGTCAATTTCATGCCTGGAAGAGGTTCTGAAATAGGTGATTACGTCGTCAAACATCCAAAGACCAGATTTGTCTCTTTCACTGGATCAAAAGAAGTTGGGCAGGCAATCTACGAGAATGCAGCAAAAGTGCAGCCTGGTCAAATATGGCTCAAAAGAGTCATAGCTGAAATGGGCGGTAAAGACGCAATCTTGGTTGATGATGGAATAGATCCATTTATGGCAGCTGATGCAATCGTGAAAAGTGCTTTTGGGTTCAGTGGTCAAAAATGCAGTGCTTGTTCCAGAGCAATCATTCATGAGAATGTTTACGACGATGTGATAAAATACATCAAAGAGCTAACGGAAAAGATTTCTATGGGTGACCCTCGTTCTTTCATCAATAACATGGGACCTGTCAACGATCATTTAGCCTATCGGTCCATACTTGGATATATTGAAATTGGAAAGCAAGAAGGGAAGCTTTTAGTCGGTGGCAACGCCCATGATGAAACCGGATGGTTCATCGAGCCAACCGTATTTACTGATTTAGATCCATCTTCAAGAATGATGCAGGAAGAAATCTTTGGACCTGTGCTTTCAGTCACAAAAGTAACTTCATTTGAAGAGGGATTGGACGTTGTTAATAATACCCAATTCGGACTTACAGGAGCAATCATTTCAAATGACCGTTTCCACCTTGAAAAAGCTAGAGAAGACTTTCATGTTGGGAACCTCTATCTTAATAGAAAGTGCACTGGCGCAATCGTAGGTTATCAACCCTTTGGCGGATTCAACATGAGTGGAACCGATTCAAAGGCGGGAGGACCCGATTACTTAGTTCTTCATATGCAAGGCAAATCCGTCAGTGAAGCCTTATAAATTATGAAAGAAGATTTAATGGTTCTAGAAAAGCTAGAACATTTATATTTATCAAACAATTTAGGAACAAAAGAATTTCAGTTCGCAAAAGCACTGATTATTGAATTTTGGAATTTTATGGGTCTGAAGCACAAAGTGCCTTCTGTATCCGAAATGACGACCGATGACATCAATGATTTCATTGCTTTTCTCTACAGCGAAAAAAGATCTTCTTTGGATGAATTCATCGTTTTAATGCGATATATGAGGATACTGAAAAAGAACGACTGCTTCATTGAACTAACAAAATATACCGGAATACTCGATGTCGTCGATAATATTCTATTAAAACTCAAACAACTGCATGGACAAGAGATTTTAGAATTGGTCACAAAAGATCTTGATATCCCAAGTCTAGGAATGAGCCCGAAACAAATTCCTTTGTTTACAGCAGAATTTATGAGAAGACTGCATGCTGCCTTACCTGAAGAAGAAGTGAAAAAAGTATTAGCCGGAAACAATCATGGAATGTCGAAAGAAGCGATGCTACCGGAGAAAGTTGAATACGAAAACTCAAATTCTTTTGAAGAATATTTAGAAGGTCTACACCGTAGAAAAGTGGAAGAATTGATTAAATACAAAGAAGCAGGTAAAGTCTGGTTTGAACAAGCGATTACTGATGAAGTCATTGATTTTGTATCAAAGAATCCAGAAGTTTTATCCGGAGTCATTCGTGACGATTTCCTTTACATTACTAAAATACCTTATGACACAGAAAAATATTTATCAGCAACCACTGATAAAGAAATGCATTACTACGCATGTCACTGTGCATTTGCAAGAGAAGCGGTATTACAAGAAAGTCATGACATTTCACCGATTTGGTGTTACTGTTCAGGTGGGTTTGCTAAATTTCCATTTGAAGTCATTCTCGATCAAAAACTAAAAGTAGAATCCCTCGAAAACGTTTTGGAAGGTGGCAAGCTCTGTCGATTCAGAATTCCTTTGAAGGGTATTTCATACAAAAAGAAAGCCTAACTTTTTGGTAGATATCATTTTAATGTGATAAAGCGTAAAAAGGTCTAAATCTCAAGATGGATGACCTTTTTTATTTTATCAATTATCAAGAGATTTTTCTTTTATTTTCAAGCGTCAGGTGTTATAATATTTGTGTAAGCGTTTTCGAAAATAAAATCGGAAACCGAAGAAAACGGAGGAAAATAAATGAATAAGTTTGACTACATGGAAAAGCATGGCTATGAACAAATTGTTTATTTTTATGACAAAACAACTGGACTGAAAGGAGTAACTTGCATACACAATACTACACTGGGACCTGCGCTTGGCGGAACAAGACTTTGGAATTATGATTCTGAAGACGACGCAGTTCTAGATGCACTCCGATTAGCTCGTGGCATGACATACAAAGCAGCAGCAGCAGGATTGAATTTAGGAGGCGGGAAAACAGTATTAATCGGCGACGCTTCAAAAGTGAAAAGTGAAGCCTATTTTAGAGCACTAGGTCGTTACGTTCAAAGTTTAAACGGAAGATACATCACAGCGGAAGACGTCAACACCTCAACGAAAGACATGGATTATGTCCATATGGAAACAGATTATGTTGTGGGTTTGGAAGGGAAGAGTGGAAATCCTTCTCCATTAACCGCACTTGGCGTATTTCATGGTATTCGTGCCTCTCTACATGAGACATTTGGAGACGACGATATTTCTAAATACAGTTTCGCTGTTCAAGGTGCTGGTCAAACGGGGTATTATCTTGTTAAATATTTAATAGAAGCAAAAGCAAAAAAAGTATATTTTACTGAAATCAACCCTTCTCACATCAAGAGAATGCAAAAAGAACTGCCGATGGTTGAGTACGTGGAACCTGATCAAATCTTTGGATTAAATGTTGATGTATTCAGTCCTTGTGCACTCGGGGCACAGTTAAATGATGAAACCATCCCTCAAATCAGAGCTAAAATCATCGCAGGATCCGCAAATAACGTTTTAATGGATGAAGAGAAACACGGAATGATGATTAAAGAAAAAGGTATTTTATACGCGCCTGACTTTGTCATCAATGCTGGTGGACTTATCAATGTATATCATGAATTGCAGACATACATCAAAGATAAAGCCGTCAGAGACATTGAAAAAATCTATGATCGTTTACTAGATATCTACCGAATTGCCAAAGAAGAAAACATCTCGACCCACGCCGCTGCAAAAGTATTCGCAAAGAACAGAATCGAAACCATCAACAAGCTCCATTCAAACTACATCAAAAGGTAATGATGAAAAGATTATTGTTTTTGACAGGATACTACGGATCGGGGAAAACTGAGATTGCTCTTAATCTGGCAATCAAAGAAAAAGTGGACTATGTCGTCGACTTGGATGTGATCAATCCTTATTTTAGAAGCAGAGAATCAGAGGAGCTTCTGAAAACAAACAACATTGACGTCATTTCAAGCGATAAAGAGCATAGTAAATTCACAGATCTTCCCTACATATCCGGCCGCGTCTTTCTACCTTTTCAAAAGGAAGACGTCAGGGCAATTTACGATCTTGGAGGAAACGATCTAGGAGCCAAATTATTAAGACAGTTTGAAGAATACGAGAATGAGATTGATTTATATCTTGTGGTCAACGTGTTTCGACCAGAAACACAGACCAAAGAAGAAATCATTTCTTTGATAAAAAAGATTCAAGTTTCGAGTGGAAGAGATGTCACCGGATTAATCAATAATTCTAATCTTCTCAAAGAAACGACGATTCAATACGTTTATGAAGGCGAATTAATTCTCAAGGAAGTTTCAAATGAATTGAATCTTCCGATCGTATATACCTGCATTTCACAAAGACTTGTAGGCGAGCAGCATGGATTTGAAGGGGAGTTACTACCTCTTCAAATCTATTTAAGAAAAAAATGGTTTTAAGGAGGAAGACATGCCAAAAGGTAAAGTTTATTTTGAAGAAGACATGTGCAAAGGATGTTCTCTTTGCGTTTCGTTTTGTCCACAACACATTTTATATCAGGACAAGACTACGATTAACAAATCTGGATATAACATCATTAGAGTGAGCGAACCGGAAAAGTGCATCGGATGCGCTTTCTGTGCAATGATGTGTCCTGATTCAGTCATCAAAGTGGAGGTGGACAAATAATGGCTAAAGTATTGATGAAAGGAAACGAAGCAATAGCAGTAGCTGCTCTCAAAGGGGGAGTCGACGCATTCTTCGGATATCCAATTACACCACAAAACGAAATACCTGAGTATTTATCGAAACATCTACTTGCGGCAGGGAAAGTCTTCGTTCAAGCGGAGTCTGAAGTCGCGGCAATCAACATGGTGTATGGAGCTGCTGGTGCTGGGGCAAGAGTCATGACCTCTTCATCTTCACCTGGTATTGCACTAAAACAAGAAGGAATTTCTTATATTGCTGGAGCTGAACTTCCGTGTGTCATCGTTTCGGTTATGCGTGGAGGCCCGGGACTTGGAGGAATTCAACCATCTCAAGCTGATTACTATCAAGCAACTAGAGGTGGAGGAAACGGGGATTATCAATTAATTGTGTATGCCCCTGAAACCATTCAAGAGACGATTGACATCATGAAAGAGTCTTTTGACATTGCAGATTATTATAGAAATCCAGTCCTTGTTTTGGTTGATGGACTGATTGGCCAAATGATGGAAACCGTTGATTTTGAAAAACCTGTAAAAAAGAGATTCATTCCTGCAAAAGATTATGCGACGACAGGTACAGCGAACCACCCTGGAAGAAATATCGTCAATTCATTATTTTTAGATCCAGTTGAGCTTGAACAACACAACTTACAACTTCAAAAGAAGTATCAACAAATAAAAAATAATGAAACAAAATATGAAATGATTAACATGGAAAACCCGGAATATGTGATTGTTGCTTATGGAACCATGTCTCGAATTTGTAGATCAGCAATTGAATCGCTAAAAGAAGAAGGCATCGAAGTCGGTATGATTCGTCCAATCTCCTTATGGCCCTATCCAAAAGCAGCTTTCAATGAAATACCTAGTGGTGTCAAAGGAATTCTATGTGCAGAAATGAGCATGGGACAAATGCTCGATGACGTCATGATATCCGATAAAGGTCGCCATGAAATTGGATTTTACGGTCGTGTCGGCGGAATGGTTCCAGAACCAGAGGAAATCGTTGACGCAATCAAAAATTTCAAAGACAAGGTGGTGAAGTAATATGGAAGTCAAATACCAAAAAACAAAAGGCTTGACAGACAAAAAACTTTCTTATTGTCCAGGATGTACACACGGTATCGTACATAAACTTGTCGGAGAAACTTTAGAAGAACTTGGAATGATTGGAGATGCAATTGGAGTTGCAAGCGTTGGATGTTCTGTATTCTCCTATGAATTCTTTAATTGTGACATGCAACAAGCGCCTCATGGTCGTGCCTGTGCAGAAGCAACTGGAATTAAAAGAGTGCGTCCGGATAACATTGTTTTCACATACCAAGGAGATGGGGATTTGGCCTCAATAGGGATTGCGGAAACAATTCACGCGGCAAACCGTGGCGAAAACATTACCGTCATATTTATCAATAATGCAATTTATGGAATGACCGGTGGCCAAATGGCACCTACGACTTTGATTGGACAAAGAACAACGACTTCTCAAGATGGCAGAAACCAAGTTTTAACTGGAAGCCCGATAAAAATCAGTGAAATATTCTCTCAAATTGACGGTGTAGCTTATCTTGAAAGAGTTAGTGTTACCAACCCAAAACAATTGATAAAAGCAAAGAAAGCAATCAAAAAAGCATTTACCTATCAAAAGGAAAAACGAGGATTTACACTAATCGAAGTATTATCGACTTGTCCTGTAAACTGGGGAATGACTCCAGTGGATGCTTTGAAATGGGTAGAGTCTAACATGGTTCCAGTATTTCCGCTTGGCGTCTTCAAAGATGCAGGTGAAAAAAATGTTTGATCATGTGAATATTAAAGTAGCTGGATTTGGCGGACAAGGCGTGATGATGTTTGGTCAGCTAATCGCATATAGTGCTGCATATGAAGAACTATTCGGTCTTTGGTTTCCTTCTTATGGCCCAGAGACTCGCGGTGGAACAGCGAATTGTAGTGTCATCGTTTCAAAAAAACAGATCAATTCACCAGTTTTTCAGAGTGCAAATCATTTAATTGCATTCAATCTGCCTTCTTTACAAAAGTTCCATGACAAAATGAAAGATGGAGGGCTTATCTTATACAATTCTTCACTCATTAAGGACCAAGTAACATCGGACAAAGCAATTTGCATTGGCATACCTATCAATGATATCGCAACCGACCTTGGTTCTATTCAAGTCTCCAATATTGTCATGATGGGGGCCTATCTTGAATTGACGAATCTATTTGTGGAATCGACAATTGAAAAAGTCCTCATCAAGTATTTAGGTGAGAAGAAAGCTCATATGCTTGACATCAATATGGAAGCCTTGCGTAAAGGTAGGGAGTATGTCTTAGAAGCAGGAGTGACCTATGCTTAAAAAAATCAGTGACTTAAGGCAATTGCTGCAAAAAGGTAAGACCTTCAAAATGGTTGTCGTTTTTGCCCATGACAATGTCGTCATCGATGCCATTTCTCAAACTGAGTCATGGAAATGCATTGACCCGATTTTGATTGGTGACGGTCCATTGATTGAGCAGATGTGTCAAGAATACAATTTAAAAAACTTTAAAGTAATCGACGAATTGGATCCGACAAAAGCGACCAAAATTGCGATGGATCTAGTTAATGCTGGAAAAGCAGATATTGTCATGAAAGGTTTGATTGACACTAAATATCTTTTGAAAGGCGTCGTTAACAATGAATATGGAATTAAAAGCAAAAAATATCTGACACATGTCGGAATCGTAGAAATCCCTGGATTTGATCGAATATTATTTGCGACAGACGGTGCGATGATGATCCAACCTTCTGTTGAAGAAAAAATAGCGATTGTCGAAAATGCAGTAGGTCTTTCTCATACACTTGGTTATCAAAGACCTTTGGTCGGAATTGTCTCGAGTGTTGAAAAAGTGAATCCAAAGATTGCGTCAACCTTGGATGCTGAAGCGATTCTTGAACACTTCAAAAATCAAGAAATCGACTTTGAAATTGATGGTCCCTTTGCAGTCGATAATTTAGTATCCATGGAATCAGTGATTCATAAAGGAATTCATAGTCCAGTCGCTGGGAAGGCCGACATTCTGGTATTTCCTAACCTGGACGGAGGCAACATATTTTATAAAACCTGTGTGTTTCTTGCTCAAGGAAAATCAGCTGGACTCATCATCGGTGCAAAAGTTCCAATCGTTGTTACTTCAAGAGCGGACAACATGGAAGCAAAACTCAACTCAATTCTATTAGCGGTGGTGAATCAAGATGGATTACTTGCTTCTAGTCATTAATCCCGGATCGACTTCAACAAAAGTTGCAGTCTTTATCAACGACAAATTGATTCAGGATTCAGTCTTAAAACATAGTGTGAAAGAATTAAGTAAATATAAATCGGTCGCTGACCAACTTGAATTCAGAAAAAGAATCATCATTGAATTTCTAGAACTTCATCACTACGTTCCGGAAAACATTGATGTATTCATCGGCAGAGGCGGAATGTTGCGTTCTTTAAAACAAGGAGGAACGTATCTTGTCAACAAGGAAATGTTGGATGATCTTCGAAGTGCTAGGTATGGAGAACATGCATCAAATTTAGGCGCATTGATTGCCCATGAACTTGCTTCTCCGCTGAACCGACCCGCTTATATCGTTAATCCGGTATGTGTTGACGAAATGGAAGACATTGCCAAAGTGTCTGGACTGGGTGGTATTGATCGAGTAAGCATTTTCCACGTTCTCAACCAAAAAGCGATTGCCAGAAGGCATGCAAAGGTATTGAACAAAAATTATGAAGACTTGAATTTGATTGTTTGTCACCTCGGTGGCGGAATCAGTGTCGGACTCCATAAAAAAGGAAAAGTCGTCGATGTCAACAATGCTTTAGGTGGCGATGGTCCTTTCTCACCTGAGAGATGCGGCCAGCTTCCAACCTATCCACTCATCGATTTATGTTTTTCAAACGATTTCAACAAATCAGAAATTCAAAAAATGTTAGTTGGAAAAGGTGGACTTGTATCCTATCTTGATACTTCGAATGGTCAAGAGATTGAAAATAGAATTAAAAACGGAGACGAAAAAGCAGAATTCTATTTTCATGCGATGGCTTATAATGTCATCAAGGAAATCGGAAGCCTTTATTTTGCGGCTGAGGGTAAAATTGATGGAATTCTAATTACCGGAGGTCTTGCATATAGTAAAAGGTTCATTCAGTATTTAAAAGATGCCATCGATCCAATCAAACCGATTACCGTTTATCCCGGTGAAGATGAAATGCGTGCTTTGGCTGAAGGAACTCTTTCGGTTCTACAAAAACAAGAAAAACTTCAAGTCTATTAAAACCTCATTTTTGAGGTTTTTCTTTCAAAAAAAGAAGAGGAGAGCCTATGTTTAAAATTATGACTTTTAATGTAAGAATCGATGTTCCCGTCGACAAAGAAAACGGGTGGCCTTATCGAAAACAGGCAATATCAGAATACATCAAGAAAGAATTGCCCGTCGTTTTAGGTATTCAAGAAGCGAATCAACACATGTTAGATGAGTTGATGTCTTTTTTGCCAATGTATCAATTCATCGGACTGCCTAGAGAAGAAGGGACAGAGTATTCGGCCATTTTATATTTGAAGACAAAAGCTAAATGCTTGAAAACCGATACGATTTGGCTATCGGATACTCCAAGAAGAACATCTAAATTTCAAGAATCTGCCTTTCCTAGAATTGCCACCATGGGTCGTTTTGAAATTCAGGGAAAAACATATGATTTCATCAATACTCATTTAGACTATCTATCAGTAGAGGTTGCATTCAAGCAAATGAAAGTCTTAGTGAATGAATTAAACAACCTATCGGATTCATCTGTATTGATGGGTGATTTCAACTGTCCTCCTCATAGTATTGTGGATTTATTTCTTAGAGAAAATGGATGGATTCTTCCTTACGATGAGACAATCAATAAACAAGCCTCTTTTCATGCATTCACCAAAAATACGACAGGATCACCGATTGATTTCATCTACGGTAGAAAAAAAATTCGTTTTCATCAAGTATTCATAGACCAAAGCACCACAGATCCTATCTGTTTGTCCGATCATTACCCAGTTCTAGCCATCATTGATTAATGAAAGAGTAATACAATTGCTTGCATCTTATGTGAGCAATTTTTATTATTATTGAAAAGTGGAAAACGTTTTCAGATTTTTGAAGAAACCACTTGACATTTTACTGGTGTTTTAATTATAATGTAATTAGGAAATCGGTTTCCTAAATTAATTTCATTGGAGGTTTATATGAAAAGGATTCAATTGATTTTCATATTTGCACTATTAGCTTTTTCAGCATTTTCATTCATTCAAAATACAAACGTCATAGTATATGCGGAAGGAGAAGAGGAAGTGACTCTACTATACGAGCTAAGGCCTTATCTTTTCGTTAATCAAGGGGAGTCTGTTGATCTAAGTGAAATACAGTACAATTCCTTGATGGGAAAAGTCGCATTGACAGAAGGAACGTTTTCTGACCCTTCTGCTTTTTTAACGATTACAGAAGGAATTCTTTTGGTTAGTCAAAAAGGAATTCATACTTTTAGATTGACATTAGGTACTGAAACTGTAGTCATTTACGTTTTTGCAAAAGATTCTTTGGAAACGGATTACATTATATATGAGGCTAGTTTTACATCTGTAGCTGACGGAGACATTCCTGCTGATTATAATCTTGTCAAAGGTTCAGCGGGGATTGAGAGTGGATACCTCTATTTGGATTCACCTGCGACGGGATCGCCTACTCAAGTCACTTTGCCAAACTATCTTCAAGGTTTCAAAAACTATATCATAGAAACAGACTTTACGATTCTTTCTACCGTTGAATCGACAAGATGGGCTTCCGTCATGTATCGATTCAGCCCAAACAATTATTTCCAAATGGCTATTAGACAAGGCGCGACTGCGACAAACGGCGTTGAATTTGCAAAAGCAATCAACGGCAACTGGAATGTTCCAGTCACAACAGCTTACAGCGAATCCATCAATCCTGCATCGATTTATAGATTAAAAATCGATCTTTTCGGTTCCGTCGTCAATGAATATATCAACGACGAATTATTAATTACTTACGAGAATGCGAATGATTATTCCAATGGATTAATCGGATTTCAATCCAGTGGTTCAAAAGCCATCTTCAACAACATCGTTGTGACGATGCCTGAATCTTATATTGATAACACGACGACAGATTATTCTGCAATTCCAAGTCTTTATGTACCTGAGTCTAACGTCATCATGCCTGCAGGCGCAGTCAAAATGATGAACTCTTTAGAGGACCTTGAAGCATTGGCAGAAGAAATAAGACCTCAAACCGCCGTCTTTAGAATCAATGCAAACCTTCAAGTAACCGATTCTAGCGGATTACCTTTCATGGAAATCCAAGATATCTTTGAATATGTTGGTGCGAGAGTCATTCCTGCTTTCTATACAAAGTTTACGGATACGGCAGTCGCGGTTGCGACTTTACTAAAAGGATATGGTGTTCGTGACTCTTTTATGATTTCACCTAACGACAATGCGATTCGTGATGCAAGAAGTGAATACAATATGATTCGTGGCGTCTATGAAATTACTTATGATTCTTCAAAACCAGTATTAACTGAGGAAGACTTACTCTTGATTCGTGATGAAACCAACGCTTCAGGTGCTATTGTGGCGATGTTACCAATTGAATATACAAATAAAACAAATGTATTTTATCTTCAAAAAAGACTTGTCAGTGTTTGGTCTGATGTTGCAAACGAAGAATATTCAAGTGTCGTTCAAGCATTGGTTTCAGGGGTAAACGGGATGGTATTGGATGATTTGACAAGTTATTATGATTTGTTGATGATGTTCCCGGAAAACACTCTACTTAGAAGACCTTTGTCAATAGGACACCGTGGGTTGCCTTACCTTGCACCGGAAAACTCTTTACCAAGCATGCAGTTTGCGATGGAAGCCAATGCAGATGTCGTAGAACTTGACATTCACTTAACAACCGATAATGAAATTGTTGTTATTCATGACTCTTCAACAACAAGAACTGCCAATGGTTCTTTGATAGTAGAAGAATCTACTTTGGCTCAGTTGAGGGCACTTGAATTACTGGACAATTATGAGATTGAAGAAACGATGAGAATTCCGACTTTGAATGAGTATTTTGAAAACATTCAAGGTACAAACACGATTTTGTTCATTGAAATCAAAAGTTCTCAAACAGCGATTGTAACGCGTTTGAAAGAACTGATTGATGAATATGAAGTCTCAAGCCAGATCGTTGTAATTACTTTTATCGCTAATCAAATTGCTGAGATGAATTTGGTATTACCTGAAATATCAGCTGGATATTTATCAACCGCATTATTGAGTGCGGACAATTTGGAAGCGAGCATTCGTGCCACACTGAATGCCGTTGTACCAATGCAAACAACCATCAATCCAGAATTCTCTCAACTCACAGACGAATTTATTCTTCAAATGAACTATAGAGGACTTTCTGTTTGGCCTTGGACAATGAATTCAAGCGCTGATTTCTACGAGTATTATATGTATGGAGTTGGTGGACTAACGACGAATTACAGCGATTTCTTAAAAAATACATTTAACAGATTGACAGCGAATACAACAGAAATTGAACTTGATATATATCAACCTCAGTCTTTCTCTATCAGGGGTCAAATTGAAACTCAACTTGGTTTAACTTATGACATTGTTCCTGAAATCATGAGAATTGGTGACGGAAGTACAAACTTGACATTAGATGAACTGAGCAATATCACTTCCTATGAGTCTGTGGGGGATGAGTATTTATTAGCATCATTTAATACCATTTTACCAAACGGACAATCATACACCATGTTTTCCGAACTGATTCATGTGTCAATCGTTGATACAACACCAGATGATCCAATTGTCGATCCAATCGATGATCCGGACGATGATCCTGACGATGATCCAGACGACGATCCAATTGTCGACCCAATCGACGATCCTGATGAACCCACCTCGGTAGTAGGAAGGATTATTGGTGGAATTACCGGCGGAGTCGCTTTCCTTTCCGGAGCAATATTCTTGGGCTTACGTTTCTTTAGGAAACCAAAAATATAATTATAGAAGATTAAAAGGAGGAATTATGAAAAAACTTTTCTTATTAGGTTTGATGGCGTTTGTCGCTTTCGGAGTCATTGCCTGTGTTACTGACACTTCAGCTACCACAACGACAACGACGACCGCAACCACATCCACATCAACCACGTCAACAACCACAACGACGACTACTTCGACTCAAACAACAACGACAACGACGACTGCTCCAGATGTAACTGCACCTTTACTTTTAGGTGTAACTGATGTTGTTATCTTTGTCGGTGATTCATTCGACGTAAATGCAGGAATTACTGCTCAAGATAACGTTGACGGTAATATTACTGCTAATATTGTCGTTTCAGGAGAATACGACATTACAACACCGGGAACGTATTACATTACGTATACGATTACCGATACTGCAGGAAACTCCTATTATGAGGTTCGCGAATTACGCGTCAGAGAAGCCGTTCTTAATACATTCTATATCGTTAACGGAGATTTCTCGGATGTACTAGAAGAACCTTGGGGACATTGGGCCGGTGAAGGCGGAGCCAGTACGGCAACAATCGTAGATGGCGTTCTTGAATACAATGTTACTTCAGTAGGAAATTTAACTTACTCTAATCAATTTTCTCAAGTTGATAGAATCGTTGAATCTGGCAAAATTTATCAAGTTAGCTTTAGAGCAAAAGCCGATCTTGCGAGACCGATGATTGTTCAACTTGAAAACAGAACCAATTATGTGAAGTATTGGGGTACAACAGTTGACTTAACTACTGATTGGGTTACTTATGAGTTTGCTTTCGAAGTTACACTAGCTTCGATTACGACCGGAAAACTTGGATTCTTCTTAGGAAACATTGGAACGACTTCCGTCGCAACGAAAGTATATCTTGACGATGTAGTTGTGACAGAACTCGAAGAACTTCCTGGAGATCACACCGCTCCTGTAATGACTGGAGTTGGCGCTTATATCTCTGAACTAGGCATTCCGTTTAATCCTTTACAAGGTGTTGCAGTTACGGATGACTATGATTTGACTATTTCAGTCAATGACATTATCATTACAGGAACTGTAGATATTACTACAGCAGGAGACTATACACTGACTTACACAATTACGGATGAGTCTGGAAATACGGCTTACGTCAATAGAGTCATTACCGTTTCTACGACTCCACCACCATCTACATTTGTTGTATCGAATGCTGATTTCTCAGTTGTTCAAACAACATCTAATGTAACTGGAACAGGTGACGGAGATTGGATTTGGAAGACTGACGGAGGAAACACCGGAGCATTCACGGCTGAAATCGTAGGCGGAGAAGCAGTATTTAACATTACCGCAATCGGAACAGTAGCTCATGGTGTTCAATTCTATCTATTGGGACGCGTTTTGGAACAAGGTAGAACTTACCGAATTTCATTTGATGCGAAAGCTGATTTAGCTAGACCTATAAAAGTTGTCTTAGAAAATGCATCTTATGTACGTCAATTTGATCATGATTTTGATGTAACAACAGGATGGACCACATTTACATTTGATTATTATCATTCAGCATCCACTTTAACAGCAGGAAAATTTGCTTTCTTCATGGGACTCGTCGGAACGACAAGTGTACCAACTACCATGTATTTAGACAATATCGTAGTAGAAGCTATTCCAACAGCTGTTGATACAGAAGCACCAATGATTACCGGTGCAGATGATATCACGATTAGTCTTGGCGACAGTTTCGATCCTTTATTCGGAATCGATGTAACTGACAACAGAGACTCCTCACTTAGAGTCGTAGATATCGAAATTACGGGAGAAGAGTTAATCGATGTTGATACCGTAGGTGAATACACGATTACTTATTCCATTACCGATGCATCCGGAAACAGTGTAACAGTAACCAGAGTCGTTACCGTTACATCAGGACTTGCTCCATCAACACTTATTCTTGCCAATGCCGATTTCAATAAAGACCAATTCGTTCCTGTTACTTCAGACGGATGGTATTGGAAGACAAGCACCGGTGGCGCATTTACAGCTACCATCGACAATGGTGTTGCACAAATCAACGTAACCAATCCTGGACTTGTTCCTCATGGTGTTCAATTCTATCAAACGAACAGAGTTACAGTGAAGGATACGATTTATATCATTTCATTCAAAGCAAAAGCAGATACACCAAGACCAATCAAATTGATCATGGAAAACGGTTCTACTTATGCTAGATTATTAGATTATGACGTATTCATTACTGACGAATGGGTTACTTATACAATCGAATACAATTATACTCTTGATGGTATCACCAATGCGAAGTTCGGATTCTTCTTAGGAGCCGTACTAGGCACAAGTGTACCAACGACGATTTATATTGACGATCTACAAATCGTTACAGCAGCAGCTGTGAATGATACATTAGCACCGATGTTAATCGGAGTCGATGATACAGTTATCGTTCAAAACAATACATTTGATCCAATGTTCGGAGTCAAAGTTTGGGACTTCAACGACAAAGTATTATCAACAACTGACGTTGTCGTTACAGGTACAGTGGACACGGCTACACCTGGAGACTATGTATTAACGTATTCATTAACAGACGCTTCCGGAAATGTTTTGGAAGTTACAAGAACTATCACAGTTGTCGCTGCTACAGAATTTGGATCTTCATTTGTTTTAGTAAATGCAGATTTTGAAACTGAACAACTTGCAAGCGTAACTGAAAATGGATGGTATTGGAAAACTAGTGGAACAGGTGCATTCACAGCATCCGTTTCAGGCGGAGTTGCAACAGTAAATGTTACAAGCCTTGGAACAGCCACTTATGGAGTACAATTCTTCCAACAAAACAGAACTTTAGAATCTGGAGCAATCTATAAGATTTCATTTAAAGCCAAAGCTGACATCGCTCGTCCAATTCAAATGGCTATCGAAGGAAGTGCATCTTCTACAACAAGACTATATGATGAAATCTTTGATCTAACTACTGATTGGGAAACTTATACCACAACGGTTACGTTCCCACAAGTATTTGGATTCACAAATGGTAAATTTGCATTCTTTATGGGACTAGTGGGAACAACTTCTGTCGCAACGACCATCTATCTAGATGATGTAGTCATCGAAATGATAGGATATGTTAACGATACTGAAGCTCCAACCATCTTAGGTGCAACTAACACGACAGTATTAACAAATGACGTTCTAGATTTGATGACCGGAATCTCAATGTTCGATATTTATGACAAAGAACTTACCGTTGCTGATATCGCCATTACTGGCGCACAAGTCATTGATACTTTAGGCGTTTATACACTTGATACAACCGTTGCTGGCGTTTATGATGTCACCTATACGTTGACTGATCAATCAGGAAACGAAACGGTCATTGTCAGAACCATCACGGTTCAAGACGCTGCACCAGTCAATACATTCGTGATACCAAACTCTGATTTCGCAGTCGATCAAGCTGTAACAGGCATTGACGGCGAATGGACATGGAAGACTTCCACAGGCGGTGCGTTTACATTAGCCATCGTCAATGGTCAAGTAGAAGTAGACGTTACAAACGTTGGACTAGTTCCTCACGGAGTGCAGTTCAATCTACTCAACCGTTCCATGGTTTCAGGAACAATCTATAAGATTACTTTTGCTGCAAAAGCAAATGATCCAAGACCAATCAAAATGGTTATTGAAAACGCATCTTACGTTAGATTATTAGACGTTGACGTTTATTTGACTACAGAATGGACAACGTACACGGCTTATGTAGAGTACACTGGTCCATCGATTACCAATGCTAAATTTGCATTCTTCATGGGTGCCGTTCTGAACGATTCCGTACCAACACAGATTTTCATTGACGATATTACTTGTGAAATCGTTTCGGCTGTCGTTGATAATCAAGCACCAGTTATTTATGGAATCGCTGATGCAGTATTTACACAAAACGAAACATTCAACCCAATGTTAGGCGTTAGTGTTTGGGACGCACTAGACAAGACTTTACTATCGACTCATATTTCTGTTTCAGGAGAAGTCGATACATCGACATTAGGAACTTATGTCTTAACTTATTCCGTTAGGGATGCATCCGGCAATGTCGGAACTTATACTAGAAATGTTGAAGTTGTCGCTTCAGTGCTTGATTCTTCATTCACCATCGTCAACGGTGACTTTGAAGTAGACCAATCCGTACCATACGCTCAACCTGCAATCGACGGTTGGGGATGGCATGGAGCAGGTACCTTTACGGTTGACATTTCTGATGGTGTCGCAGCCATTGATGTGACCGCTCTAGGAACCGTCGCATGGGGTGTTCAATTCTATCAACAAAGTAGAACGCTTGAATCCGGTACAATGTACAAGATTACTTTCATGGCAAAAGCAGACATCGCAAGACCGATTCAGCTCGCTGTGGAAGGTGGAGCTTCTACAACAACCCGTCTTTGGGATCAAATATTTAATGTTTCTACAGACTGGGAAACTTATACGACTTATGTATGCTTACCTAAATCTGCAACCTTCGTCAATGGTAAATTTGCGTTCTTCATGGGACTTGTAGGCACCACATCCGTTGCAACTACAGTCTACCTAGATGACGTTACGATTGAAGCTATTGGCAATGTCGTAGACGATTCAGAACCGTTTATCGTTGGCGCAAACGATGTGTCAATTGCACAGAGCGCCGTACTAGATCCTTTGGCTGGAATTCTTGTTTATGATGTTTACGATGGACAATTATTTGTAAGCGACATCGTTCTTACAGGAGACCAAATTACATTAGTAGAAGGCGTTTATACATTTGACTCTTCCGCTACAGGAATCTTCACCATTACTTATACTTTGACAGATCAATCCGGTAATGTAGTTGTTATTGTTCGGACCGTAACCGTTAGTTAACAATTGGGTTGATTTCATCTAGACTTCAAGGCGAGCGACAACGCTCGCCTTGATTACTCTAGATACTGTTGAAAAGCAGAACCAGGTAGTGTATAATTCAATTTAGTATTAAAGAGGTGAGTATGGATGAAAACGACAATCTATGATGTTGCACGTGCAATGTGTCTTTCTCCAGGAACAATTTCAAAGATCATCCATAATAACGGAAATGTCTCTGAAAAAACGAAACAACGAGTACTTGAATACATCAAGGAAGTTGGATACGTTGCTGATACGAATGCGAGAATTTTAAAATCAAAGAAAAGTTGGATTATTGGAGTCATCTTTGCGGATATCTCCTTAATCGGTTTAGAGCATCCATTTTTTGCTAGCGTTATTCAGCAGTTCAAAAATTACGTTGAAGCACAAGGGTACGAAATCATTTTCATTGTCAACAAACTAGGGCAAAATGAGATGACTTATCTCGGTTGGTGCAAAAATAAGAAAGTCGACGGCGTCTTGATTGTATCAGGAAACGTGACCAGAAAGAATATCATTGAATTGGTTGAAAGTGACATCCCATCGGTTTCGACCGACATCATCATGCCTCATTTAAATTCGGTCTTATCCGATGACTATATGGGGATTGAACTCGCAATCAATTATTCACTTTCCGTAGGATTAGAGAGAATTGCATGTATCACCGGTCCTTTGACAACCAGAGCGTTTTCGGAACGTTTGATGGCATACGATCAAATACATCGCAAGCTGGGGCTTACTTTAAGAGAACATTACTTTCAGGAATCCGAATCCTTTGGTTATAACGGTGGATTCAATTCGACGATTCGCCTATTAGAACGAGTGAAGGAGATTCCACAATGCATCTTGGCTTTTTCAGACGATTTGGCTTTTGGAGTGATTCGAGCCATCGAATCGAAGGGATTCAAAGTTCCAGAAGACATTTCAGTGATTGGGTTTGACGACATTCATTTTGCGGAGCGTTATACGCCGTCTTTGACCACGATTCGTCAGAACAAAGAAGAAATCGCGATTCGAGCCGCAAAAATATTGATTGCATCGATTGAACGGAAAACAAACCGAAGAGACATCGTCAAGAAAATACCGGTCGAACTGGTACTTCGAGATTCAACAAAGAAGAAAGGCACAATTTAATTTGCGCCTTTTCCTTATATCATAGAGACTTGCGTTCATAGGAGGTACAGATGATTCGAGCAGTGTTTTTTGACCTTGATGGTACATTGTTGCCACTGAGGGAGAAAGAATTTTTACAATATTATTTTGGGAACTTAGGAAAGAAATTTTCTGGATTTGGATACCATCCCGATCAAATCATAAAAGCGGTTTGGGCTGGAACCAAAGCAATGCGTGAGAATGACGGTTCAAAAACAAATGAAGAAGCTTTTTGGCCGGTCTTCGAGCAATTGGTTGATGGAGACCATGCTTTTTTCGAATCGACATTTTTAGATTTTTATACGGTAGATTTTGACCAGGTCATCCATTCGACGATGCCTTCCAAAATACCAGCGAAGATCATCTCTCATTTGAAGAAAATGGGGTACCGGCTAGTGTTAGCGACGAATCCTCTGTTTCCAAGAATAGCGACTCTCAAGCGAATGGGTTGGGCAGGATTGAACCCGGATGATTTTGAAATCATCACAACGTATGAATCTCATTGTTACTCAAAACCTAATCCAGACTACTATCAATCGTTGCTTCAAAAGACAAATTTATTGGCGGAAGAAGTATTGATGGTAGGAAACGATGCTTTTGAAGACATGATTTCAGGATCTTTGGGATTCGATACTTTTCTTTTGACCGATTGTCTTAACAATGAGTTTTCGATAGACACCTTACAATATAAACATGGTTCAATGGAAGACTTATATGAATACATCCTTCATTTTAAAGAGGTGAAATAATGAGAATTCTTTTAACCGGATTTGAACCTTTTGGTGGAAGAACGACAAATGCTTCTTTGGAATTGCTTCACAATTTCGTTTCGAAAGAATATGAAATAGAAAAGGAAGTCCTTCCTGTTGTATATAATCGAAGCGTTTATTTAAGAATATTTGAAAAACATCAAGAGGTTGATTTAATCGTAATCATGGGAGAGGCTGGAAATCGAACGAAGGTTTCTTTGGAAAAAGTGGCTTTAAATATCATGAGTGCTAAAATACCTGATAATTCTGGTCTGATGATGTCTGGAGAGTCGATCCTTGAAAATGAAGAATTGGCATACGCTTCTAAGTTTGATTTAGAAGGGATCGTATCAAATCTTCGTTCTCCCAAGCTTGAAGTAACCTATCATGCAGGAACTTATGTATGTAATCTTGTCTACTATCTAGGGTTGAATCATGTCTTTCAAAGTAAGAGAAATGGCTTTTGTCAATTGATTCATTTTCCATATTTGGATGGATCGATTCTCTCACTCGAAGAAGCATTGCATTTACTTCATGGCATCACTCATGAATTGGTTCAATCAATCAAGGGAAACTAAAGCCATTTATCTATGATGGAATGCATTGATTGGATTGAAGATTCACTTGTCAAAAACACGGGATTTGTTCTTTAAAAGCTTTGACATTGAACTATATCTATTTTATAATATACATAATTGTTTCAGAGGGGGAACTAAATGAGAATCGGAATCATCGGACCCATCGGATGTGGGAAATCGACACTGTCACAAAAACTAGCGGATTACTACAAATCGACGCTCGTCGAAGAGCCTGTCGCAAAAAACGAGTACTTGCCCTTGTTTTACAAGGATAAAGAAACCTTTGCACTCCTGTCTCAAAATGCTTTTTATTCTTCATTGTTTCTTCTGATGTGGAGAACGAAAGAACTAGAGAACGTCGTATGCGATTCTACTTTATTTTCTAACTTGGTCTTCACTGAACTTTTGAGGCTTGAAGGGATCATGACGGCGATGGAAGTCGCCCTGACTTATGCGATAGCGGATGAGCATTTGAAAAGAATTCCTGATGTTGACATCCATATCGTCATCATGAGAAGGACAGAACAACTATTCGAAAATGTTAGAAGAAGAGGTCGTGAAATTGAACAAGACCAACATGATTACCTGACATTTCATTATGCGAACTATTATGATGTCTTAAGAAGAATTTTTAAGACATATAAAGTGCCAGAATCAAAAATATTATGGTTACCAATTGAAGATATGGAAGACGAAGTCGAGTTCGCTCGGATCGTAAAAACAATCGAAAACAAATTTAATGCATTAAAAAATGAGAATGTTTAAATTCTCATTTTTTCTTTATTGGAGTTCTTTTGAACCAATCGATGGTATTAGAAACGGTGTCTTCAAAGGGTGTTAATTGATGTGTAAACGTCTTTTCCATCTTTGATAGATCGTAATGATAATTATCGTATACCGCTTGCATCATGACTTTAGAATACTTTTTAGACAGGGTTCCGACAAGAAAAGCAAGCCACTTGGGGATTTTAATGTAAATTCCCTTTTTATTTCGGATTTTATTGATCAAGCGGTAGAAATCAAGAACTTTGATGTTATGACCACCGAGGATATAGGAATTGAATAATGACTTTTGGACGATTTCAAGGCAAAATGCGGATACATCTTCGACATCGATGAAATTATAGCCTCCGTCGACATAAAAGAAAACATGTCGGTTGAGGCAGGTAAGTATCTCTTCTCCGGCTCTGGACGGTTTATAGTCGTGCGTCCCAATCACTGCTGTCGGATATACAATCGAGGCTTGAATTTCTCCTCGTTCAATCAGATCCATGAGTACTTTGGTAGAAGAAGCTTTCGTAAAAGCATAGTTCGAACTCTGTAGCTCTGGGTGAATGGACACCGGTTCGCAAATATGCATTTGCGTCGCTGTTCTCGTGATGACATCAACGCTACTCGCGTAGAGCAGGCGAATATTGAATTCTTTACAAAAGTCAAAGATGATTCTCGTGCCAAAGTCATTGACATACATCGATTCATCAAAATTCTTGTCATAGATATCAATGAACGCCGCAAAATGAACCAATATATCGCCTTGATGAACTTCGTTCTTTAAAAAAACTGGGTCGAAGATATCTCCCTGGACCAAATAATCTAACATGTCTGAAATAGCTTCACTGTCTCTTCGTGCAAGGAGTTTGAAAGGGATGTTTTTTTTCAAACACAATCTAGCAAAGTTATTCCCAATATGGCCAGTTGAACCTGTAATCACAATCATGAGTACTCTCCTGAGAAACATTTATGTTTCCATTATATCAAAAATTCAAATATCTGTGATATAATAATGAAAATTGATGAATTTGGAGGAAAATCATGATTAACGAGACCATCAATAAGCAAAAGGATTTTTATCAATTAGGACACACAAAGCCTGCCCCATTTCGTTTAAAAGCACTCATCAATTTGAAAAACGCCATAGAGTCTTCAACGGAGGAGATTAGTCTTGCGTTGAAGCTGGATTTGAATAAGAGTGCATTTGAATCCTATCTATCAGAAATCGGGATTGTCTTATCTGAAATAGAATATGCCATCAAACATGTTAAGAAGTGGATGAAACCGAGAAAAAAAAGAACACCTCTACCCTTGTTTTTGGCTAAAAGTTATGAACTTTCAGAACCTCTTGGGGTCGTGTTAATCATGAGCCCTTGGAATTATCCCTTTCAACTCGCAATGGTACCTTTAATAGGTGCTTTGGCTGCTGGAAATACCGCAGTCGTCAAACCTGCATCCTATGCTGTTCATACCTCTAACGTCATTAAGAAAATATTGGACGCTACTTTTGAAGACCATTACGTTAAGACCATCCTTGGCGGGAGAGAAGAAAATACTAAGTTACTCGACCAACCATTTGATTACATCTTTTTTACAGGTTCGAGCAATGTTGGAAAAACCGTACTTGAGAAGGCAAGCAAAAATTTGACTCCTGTGACATTGGAACTGGGTGGTAAATCACCTTGCATCATTGATCAAGACGTCAATTTAAGTTTAACCGCAAAAAGAATCGTGTTTGGCAAATTCCTCAATGCAGGACAAACATGCGTGGCACCTGATTATGTCTTCATTCGAGAGAATCAGTTTAATTCTTTCGTTGAAGGCTTAAAAAAGGCGATTCACGAGTTTTTCAAAGAGAAGCCTCTGGATTACCCTGATTACCCCAAAATCATCAACGAAAGGCATTTGTCGAGGCTGATTGGCTTGCTGAAGGGTGAAGAAATAGTACTTGGTGGCAAATATAACGAGACTTCTTTGGAACCGACCATCTTAAAAAATGTGAAAACCGATTCTGCAGTAATGAATGAAGAGATCTTCGGACCGATTCTTCCTGTCTTGTTCTACAAGGACATTGAAGAGGTTTATTCCTTTATCTCAACTCGTCCAAAGCCTTTGGCACTTTACTTGTTTTCAAATGATTCTGTGATGATTCAAAATACTTTTCAAAGATTAAGTTTTGGAGGGGCGACGATTAATGATACTGTCATGCACTTCGCTTCGTCTGAAATGGGATTTGGCGGAGTCGGCGCTTCAGGGAATGGCAGATATCACGGTCAATACAGTTTCGATACATTCTCGAATAAGAGATCGATTGTTCATCGAAGCAACCTAGTAGATATCAACGTCAGATATCATCCATATACTAATAAAAAGTTAAATTTACTAAAGAAATTAATGAAGTAAATATTTACAATATTTTTACACTGAAAGGGTTTTCCATGTCTTCCCAAAAGCGAAATACTATGATAGAATAGATTCTGTTTTGTTACAGTGAATTTCATAGCAATCGCCAATATAATATGGAAAATATGGTTCCGTAGTCTCTACTAAACGACCCTAATCGTTTAACTATTGGTAACAATCTACGCATGGTTTTTTTTACGTGCGCTCATTTGTTGGCGAGTATAGAAATATACTTGCTTTTTTATTTGCTTGAACGAGACAAAAAAATCTAACAGGAGGATTCAATCATGGAAAATTTTTTCAAGTTAAAAGAAAATAAGACAACCATTTCCAGAGAACTGACAGCCGGACTGACAACGTTCTTCGCAATGGTCTACATTATTTTCGTCAACCCTGGGATGCTTAGCCAAACCGGGATGCCTTACGGTGCCGTCTTTTTAGCGACAATCATCGCTATCGTCATCGGAACGCTCATTATGGGGTTGTTCGCAAATGTTCCCTATGCACTTGCACCGGGAATGGGATTGAATGCATTTTTTACTTACACCGTCGTATTCAATCTAGGTTTTAGCTGGCAAGAAGCTTTGGGTATGGTTTTTATCTGCGGTCTGATTAATGTCCTTATCACTGTAACGAAAATCAGAAAGCAAATCATTCGTGCGATTCCAGAATCTCTTCAACACGCCATTGGCGGCGGTATTGGTATTTTTATCGCTTACATTGGTTTAAAGAACGCTGGATTTTTAACGTTCACGGCTGATCCAGGTACATGGACAGAGTCTTTTGGGACCATCTTTGCTGATTCAAGCATCATCCCTGGATTGACTGATTTCAGCTCAGTCGTTCCTGTACTTGCATTGTTTGGCGTCATCCTAACGGTTATTTTGTTGCTACTAAAAGTAAAAGGTGCGATTCTGATTGGTATCGTCGCAGCTACTTTGGTAGGGATTCCTTTAGGAGTCACAAATGTTGCGAACATCAGTTTTTCCGCTGAAGCGTTAAAACTGCCATTCACACAACTTGGAGAAACTTTCGGACAAGCTTTCGTAGGAATTGGGGGCATCTTCTCTAATGTTGCAAAACTTCCTGCTGCATTACTAGCCATTTTCGCTTTTAGTTTAACGGATACTTTCGACACCATCGGTACATTCATCGGTACCGGTAGAAGAACAGGTATTTTCTCTGATGAAGACATGGCCGCAATCGAAAACGGTAAAGGATTCAAAACGAAAATGGAAAAAGCGTTAATTGCTGACTCCGTTGCGACTTCCATTGGCGCCATATTTGGAACTTCAAACACGACAACTTACATCGAATCCGCAGCTGGAATCGAAGCGGGAGGAAGAACTGGATTGACTAGCGTATTTACTGCAATCTTCTTTGCGCTTTGCGTGGTTCTTGCACCTGTCGTAGGGGTTGTACCAGCAGCCGCAACCGCACCAGCACTCATCGTTGTAGGTGTAATGATGGTCGGTTCTTTCAAAGAAATCGATTGGAATGATTTCGGAATTGCTTTACCAGCATTCTTCTCTGCAGTGTTGATGGCGCTCGCTTACAATATTTCTTACGGAATCGCTTTTGGATTTATCTTATACATTTTAGTTAAAGTTGTACGTAAACAAGCGAAAGAAGTACATCCAATTCTTTGGGTTAGTTCTGGATTATTCTTGCTTTACTTTGTATTGAACGCCGTATTCTAATTACTTATTTCTATCAATAAAAAAACGGTGAGCCACTTGGCTCGCCGTTTTTATTCATTGTATTGTTTCCACCAAAAGTAAAGCTTCGTCTTTTTGTATACATAAAATCTGCTTTTTTCAAGAACACGATGTGAAGCAATGTTCGTTTTCAAAGTTTGCGCAAGAACTTCAAGGACATCAGGCAAACTTCGAAGGTAAGAGGTAAAGGCGATGACAGCTTCAGTCATATAACCTTTTCCCGAAAAAGCAGGAGAGAGACCGTATCCAATTTCGATTTGTTGAAGGGAATTAGGATGGTTTTTCGCAAGAATGCTTCCAAGAATGGTTCTATCTTTTTTTCTTGCAATCATCCAAACCGTATGATAAATCATATTGTTAGGATCTTTAATCAATAAATCGGCTTGGTTTTGAAAGATGGTAGAGATGGGTGGAACCAGGGGTTCCCCAAGATAGACATATCCTGTTTTTCGTTCAAACGATTCAATATTTTCTAGAAGTGATTCTAGTTGACGAAGCGAGAGTGGAAGAAGTTCCAAACGTGGGGTCGATATATTCAATTGGTTCACCTGTTTTAGATTAGAAAATGTGATACATCAAGAAAATGACAGATAAAAGGCTCGCAATCAAACTTACCACTGTAATTTGAGTGTTGATTGATGGACCAGCTGTATCTTTAAATGGATCACCGACAGTATCTCCAACAACAGCCGCTTTGTGAGTTTCGCTACCTTTGCCTCCATTATGTCCAGACTCGACATATTTTTTCGAGTTATCCCATAGTCCACCGCTGTTGGACATGAATAAAGCGAGGAGAAGACCACTGACGATGTTTCCGGCCAAGAATCCACCAATGGCGTATACGCCACCTACAAAACCTACTACAATGGTGATGATGATTGCGAAAAGTCCAGCAGGGATCAATTCTTTTAAAGCACCGTTCGTAGCGATTTCAATACATTTATCAGATTCGGGCATTACGCCTTCTTTTCCTTCTTTCAAACCAGGAATGGTTTCAAACTGACGATGGATTTCTGCGACCATTCTTTCAGCGTTTCGATTGACACCTAACATCAATAATGCACTGAATACGGCTGGAACGGCTGCACCTATCAATAATCCGAAGAAGACGGCAGGATTCATGATATCAAATCCTTGAATTAAAGGATCGGATAGACCTCGTTCTATGATTGCGGAGTTGACTTCAGTGATGAAAGCACCTAGAAGTGAAATAACTGTTAAACCAGCTGCGCCAATCGCAAAACCTTTCGTTACGGCTTTAACGGTATTACCAGCGGAGTCAAGAGCGTCGGTAATCGCAATGACTTCCTCGCCAAGATTGCCCATCTCCGCGAGTCCTCTTGCATTATCGACAATCGGGCCATAAGCATCGTTTGAAATAATCATTCCTACGATGGAAAGCATTCCAACTGCTGCCATAGAGATACCAAATAGTGCGAATTCGACTTCGTTTCCTGTGGCAGTTCCTAAAGGAGCTGCTATTTTATAGGCAATGAAAGCAGAAAATGCAATTCCAACCATGGCAGGTAGTACCGATAAAAATCCGTATGAAACGCCTGAAATGATGGTAAGAGCTGGCCCGCTTTCGCTTGCACGAGCCGTGTTCTGAACTGGCTTTTTGGAATCGTCGGTGAAATAGTCGGTTGCAATACCTACGATGACGCCAACCAATAATCCGACGATGGATGCAAAATAGATTCTCCATTCAAAATTGAAAATCCATGTAGCAAGAGCCGTAAGTGCGGTAAATAAGGCTGTCGTAATATAAGTACTAGAATTGAGCGCTTTGGTTGGGTTGCCTTTTTTGCCCATTCTGGCATTTGCGACACCAATGATAGAAGCCAGAAGACCAATGGCTGCATATGCAAAAACCATGACGGTGAATCTAGAATCTCCTACAATCATGTCAACGGCAGATCCGATGACCAAAGCGGCAGCCATACTTGCGACGTGAGAGTCAAACAAATCGGCACCCATTCCTGCGACGTCACCTACGTTGTCGCCCACATTATCCGCAATGACTGCTGGATTTCTTGGATCGTCTTCTGCAATTCCAAGTTCGACTTTTCCGACTAAGTCGGCACTGATGTCTGCAGTTTTAGTGAAAATTCCACCGCCTGCTTTTGCGAACAAAGCTAAAGAAGAAGCACCGAAACTAAATCCTAGAATCATGGTAGGGTTATTTGTAATATAGAATACTAAAGCAACGCCTAATAAACTGGATCCGACAACGGCCATACCCATGACTGCACCACCTCGGAACCCCGATAGAAAACTAGGCCTGATTCCTTTTTGTGCTGCTTCGGCGGTTTTTTTATTCGCAATCGTCGCGACGAATATTCCTATTTTACCAGCAAAAGCACTAAATACGGTACCACTGAGGTATGCGATAGTCATGGTGACATTCTCTACCCAGTTCCCGTGCCATATGGGTGCGGGCAAGAATAATAAGATAAGGATTGCGACAACACCTGCGAACTTTGCTAGGATAATATACTCTTTCCTCAGAAAAGTATTAGCGCCACTGCGAATCAGTTCACTGATTGAGTGAATTTTAGGGTTTGAGCTGTCTTGTTTTTTAACCCAAAGATAAAGCCATCCGGCAAAACCAAAAGCGAGTAAAGAGATGAAAATGCTGAAAAGTATTGCAAAAAGTAATGACATTTATTTCACTCCATTCTAAACGTATCTAGGCTATATTTTATCATTATTGATTTTTGAATGCAATCGTCTGTCCAAATGTTTCAAAAACAGTTTACCCTTTTTTTCATAAGCCTTGACAACCTAGGGGGCGTATGATACATTTAAAGCAAGAAAAAATACCATTGGAGGGAACAATATGCAAAAATGGATTTGTGATATTTGTGGATGGGTTTATGACCCTGAACTCGGAGACCCAGATGGAGGAATCGCTCCAGGAACGGCATTCGAAGATATTCCTGAGGACTGGGTTTGCCCAGAATGCGGAGTTACGAAAGACAATTTTAGTTTATTAGATTAAAAAAAACGATGAATCTCATCGTTTTTTTTCTTATTTAACACAGATGCAGTCAATCTCTATCAAAGCATTTTTAGGCAATCTGGCAACTTCGATCGTTACTCTCGCGGGTTTATGATCTCCAAAAAAGGATGCATATACCAAATTCATTGCTGGAAAATTAGTCATGCTCGATAAGTAGACTGTGGTTTTTACAACATCGGTCAGTTGAAATCCAGCTTCCAAAATGATTGATTTGATGTGAGAAAGCACTTTTTCAGTCTGAAGTTCGATTTTCTCTTCAATCAGATTTCCGGATTCTGTCAGAATTGGAAGTTGTCCGGAGACATAAAGGGTGTTATCAGCCATAATAGCTTGTGAATAAGGGCCGATGGCTTTTGGAGCAAGGGTGGAATAAATTACTTTTTTCATAGTTTCCTCCTCATAAATTGTCTAGTCTCATTATACACTGATTTGATTATTAATACAATATTCAGTGCGAGGCTTGAATGAATTCATTGAATCTAGTACAATATTTTTGAGGTGAAAATTATGAAAAAATGGTTCAGTGAGTTTAAAGCGTTTATTTCAAAAGGAAATGCAATAGATATGGCTGTCGGTATTGTGGTCGGTAGTGCTTTTAATGCAATCATCAAAAGTTTCGTCGGCGACATCATTATGCCGCTTCTGAGTTTGATTGTGAAGTCTGACATTACGAAACTTTATTTGGTTTTAAGAGGTTCCGCTACGTATGATTCAGTCTTAGGAACGTTGATTTTGTCTGAAGATGCCGTTTTATTGAAATATGGTGCGTTTATTCAAACAATATTAGATTTTCTAATCATCGCATTTGCGATTTTCCTCGCATTAAAAGTCGTTGTGGGAATGCAAAAAAAATTAGAACAGTTAAAAGAAGCCATCATTACTCCAGCGGAAAAACAGTAATCCGTTTGATTGAATAAAGTGTTTCAGACAAAAATTTGTCTGTTTATTGTTATAATGAAGTTGGAGGTATTTTAAAATGAAAATAGAAAAAGAATATATTTTGAGCAATGGAGTCATCATTCCATCCATTGCATTTGGAACTTGGCAGATTCCTAACGGAGAAGTCGCTTATCAATCCACAAAAGATGCGCTAGAAGCGGGGTATAGGCATATTGATACTGCTGCGGCATATGGAAATGAAGAATCCGTAGGAAAGGCGATTAAAGATTCGGGCTTGAAGAGAGCAGAAGTTTTTATTACATCCAAACTCAAGGCTGAATTGAAAGGGTACCAGATTACAATGGATGAGTTTCATAAGACGCTTGACCGGCTTGGAGTAAAGTATCTTGATTTATACTTAATCCATGCGCCAAAGCCTTGGGGCTCTTCGAAAGACGCTTTGGAATATACCGATTTAAACATTGAAAGTTGGAAAGCTTTTGTCAAACTTTATCATGATGGATACATTCGTTCGATTGGCGTATCTAATTTTGGACCGGAACACATCAAACCTTTGATTGACGCAACGGGATTTGTACCACACGTCAATCAAATATATTTGAATCCTGGTGTTTTGCAAGAAGAAACCGTTTTGTTTGCAAGAGAACATCATATCTTAATTGAAGCTTATTCACCATTTGCGACTGGAAGGTTATTCGAATCGAAAGAAATCCATGAAATTGCGGAAAAATATCATAAAAACGCCGGTCAGATTGCACTTCGTTGGAGTTTGCAACACGGTCACCTTCCACTCCCAAAATCGGTACACAAGCATAGAATAGCGGAAAATTTGAATGTTTTTGATTTTGAGATCACAGATGAAGATATGATGAGAATTGATAAATTATCTTTTAAACGATAAATAGTAGAGGGTTACTCTATGAAGTGGATTGCACTATTTGGAATCTTATTTGTTTTTGGAGTTGAACTTACTGTAGAGACAATTGATGAAGAACCAACCGTCACTTTTTCTGAAAAAAAAGTGATTTCTTCTACGATTGATGGGGCTTGGTCCGTCTTCATCGCGGACCTCGATAACGACGGTTTCGAGGATGTTTTGACTACAGGAACGAATAGCGGGGTTATTGCTTGGCATCGAAATCTTGGTGATTCTAGTTTCTCAGACACGATCATCATATCCGATACATTTCCTGGAGCCGTCTCTGTATATGCAAGTGATCTAGATAACGATGGATGGAAAGATATTCTTTCATTGAGTTCATTCAATGATACGATTGGTTGGTTTCTAAACAACGGCGATGGTACTTTCACAGCTCAAGACCCTGTTTCAGTTTCATCAGATAGTGTATTCTGTGTTTATGCGGCAGATATAGATGGAGATGGGTTTAATGACATCTTGTCAGCTTCGCAAGAAGACGATTCCATTCGTGTGTTTTATAATGACTTGGCAGGGTCTTTTGAGGAACCCCTGATTGTTGATTCATCCGTCATTGAAGCCAATGGTGTTACTGTAAGTGATTTGGATCATGATGGTGATTTAGATATCTTGACTTCTAGCTATGGAGACGATTCCATTCGTTTATATATCAATAACAACGACAGGACATTTTCAGCGCAAACCCCGATATCTACAACTTTGAACGGAGCGATAACCGTTTATGCAAGTGATTTAAACAATGACGGTTGGGATGATGTGCTGGCAACCGGTTTAGCCGATAATTCAGTCCTATGGTACGAAAATAACAAGGACCTTACTTTTACGGAGCACCCTCCGATATCGACTGATATCCGAGGACCAAACTCTGTTAAAACCGGAGATTTTGACAAAGATGGGTTCGAGGATGTTCTTGTCGCTGGATATTTGGATGATTCTATTTGGTGGTTTCATAATGAAGGAAATGGTTCATTTGTTGAAATGCCCAAGATATCTCATACGTCGAATGGTGCAAAAAATGCAGTGGTGGGAGATTTAAACAATGACGGATATCTTGATGTCATCGTCGCAAGTTGTTATGACGATACCTTGTCTTGGTTTGAAAACCTCTATGAGCTTGCTGAAGATGAAGAAGATGTCATTGATGAAGAAGAAACTATCGATTCCGTGTATATCTTTTCTTTCATAGGAATTGGATTAAGTTTGGCAACCGGATTCACTTTGATTTATTTGTTAAAACGAAGACAATCATAATGTTTTGTTAGGAGATGGATTTATGAGAAAGATTGATTTAGCCGTTTGGCCTAGAAGGACTCATTACGATTTTTATAAAAATTACGACATGCCTCATTTTAGTTTAACAGCGAATATCGATGTCACAAAACTACTTCAGTATTCTAAAAATCATCAAATGTCTTTCTTTGCGCTGATGCTATATCATGTATTTAAAATCGTCATGGAGATTGATGAGTTTAGAACTAGAATTAGAGGAGATGAGGTCGTATTACACGACGTTGTTCATCCTTCCTTCACGGTGCTCTCCAATACGAATCTTGTGATGTTTGTACCTTCCGTTTTCAAAGAAAACATGAATGAATTTGTGAAGGAAACACAGGATAACATTGAAAAAGCTAGATCCGGGAAAGAATTGGTTGAAGAATATGGTAGAGACGATACCATCTACATTACAACCATTCCATGGGTAAGCTTCACAGACATGAAGCATCCTTATGATACATTACATCCAGACTCCATTCCTCGAATTGCATGGGGGAAATATACTGAACAGTCTGGCGTTGTGACGATGCCACTCTCTGTCACGGTTCATCATGCGTTATGTGATGGATACCATGTGGGAATGTATTTCATGAAGCTTCAAGAATCGATTAATCAATTCATTTAGAACCACGAATCGTGGTTCTTTTCTTTTGACAGATTTGATGGAGCATGATATAATTAGCACACGGGGGGAGGGGTGTATATGAAGCAAAAATTTGAAGTCTCCGGAATGACTTGTTCTGCATGTCAAAGGACCATTGAAAAAGATGTTAAGAACTTACCTGGAATCAACGATGTAAGTATCAGTTTACTCACGAATAAGATGGTAGTGGATTTTGATGAATCCTTATCTAATCTAAATACCATTGTTAAAACTGTCAAATGGGCGGGGTATAGAGCAAAAGTTGAAGATTCAGAAGAAAAATTATCACAAAACGACGAAATAAAAGAACTTAGAAATCGATTAAGCATCTCCATCGTTTTTTTTATTCCGCTCATTTATTTGTCAATGGGACCGATGATTGGACTTTGGGTTCCTTCCATATTTACAGGAACTGCGAATAGTCTAATCTACGGCTTTACTCTATTTTTACTGGTGTTGCCTATTCTTTTCGTCAATTTCAAATATTTCACGGTCGGTTTTAGGAATCTATTTCATTTCCGTCCTAACATGGATTCACTGATAGCGATTGGTTCATTTGCGGCAATCAGTTACAGCATTCTACAAATGTTCATCATGTTCTATGGTGCATCCATCTCGAATCATGAAATGATCCATATGGCATCAATGAATCTTTACTTTGAAGCTTCAGGTGCTATTTTAACTTTGGTTACTTTAGGAAAATATCTTGAAAGTGCAAGTAAAGGAAAAACAAAATCAGAATTGAAAAAGTTATTGGGACTTGCGCCGAAGATTGCTTTTTTGGTTAAAGACCAAGAAACGATTGAGATTCATCCCGACCAAATTCAAACTGGAGATTTATTGCTTGTCAAACCTGGGATGAGCGTTCCTGTTGACGGGCTGATTGTGGATGGATTCACTACCATTGATGAATCGATGATTTCAGGAGAACCGATTCCGGTTGATAAAAAACCGGGTGATGCCGTGATGTGTGCAACACTGAATCAATCAGGTTCATTTCATTTTAAAGCGACGAAAGTCGGAAAAGAAACGTCTCTCAACCAAATCATCAAGTTGGTTGAAGAAGCATCGATGTCCAAAGCTCCGATTCAAAAACTAGCGGATACCATTTCAGGTTATTTTGTACCGGTAGTCATTGGAATATCAATAATAGGATTTATTTTATGGATGTTGCTCGGAGAAAGTTTTTCATTTTCTCTTTCAATCATGATTACAATACTGGTGATATCTTGTCCCTGTGCTTTAGGACTGGCAACTCCCGTCGCAATGATGGTTGGAACCGGAAAGGGAGCCGAAAACGGAATATTGATCAAATCCGCAAATGCTTTACAAAAGGCAGAAAAAATAGACACAATCATTCTGGATAAAACCGGAACGATTACCAAAGGAAAGCCGACAGTATCGGAGGTCATCAAATTTAACAGTATCAACGAATCTGATTTTAACAACATCTTATATGGATTGGAATCTTACTCTAATCACCCATTGGCAAGATCGATAGCTTCGTATTTGGAATCATCTGTTTCGAAGAAAATCAAAGTCAAGAGCCCACTTGACATCCCTGGGAAAGGGGTGTCAGGCATCGTGGATGAAGCACTTTATCTCGTAGGTAATACATCCTTGATGAATGAAAACGGAATTGATGTATCGATTTACGAAGAAAAACTGAAATCTCTTTCAAAAGAAGGGAAGACAGTCGTCTATTTTTCCAATAATACTGAATTGATTGGAATGATCGCATTAAGAGACGAAGTCAAAGAAGGAAGCATAGAAGCCATCGATTGGTTAAATCAAATGGGATATGAAGTCGTGATGTTGACGGGTGATCATGAATTAAGCGCTTTATCTTGGAAAGAAGAACTGGGCATTTCTACGGTATATTCAGGAGTTCTGCCAGCCGAAAAAGAAAAGATCGTGATTGAATATATGGAACGCGGAAAGAAAGTCGCTATGGTCGGAGATGGAATCAATGATTCGATTGCCTTGGTAAGAAGCGATATTGGGATCGCGATTGGCGCGGGTTCTGACATTGCGCTTGACTCTGCAGAAATTATTTTAATCAAAAATGATTTGAGAGATGTCATCAAAACATTGACATTAAGTAAAAAAACAATGAATATTGTAAGAATGAATTTGTTTTGGGCCTTCTTTTATAATATAATATTAATACCTGTTGCTTTTGGAATACTCTACCGTCCTTTCGGATTGTTGCTGACACCGGTATTTGGAAGTTTGGCTATGAGCTTGAGTAGCGTTACAGTTGTTTTAAACGCTTTACGATTAAAATTTGTTCAATTATTTAAAGGGGTGAAAATATGAAAAAAATTATTCGTATTGAAGGGATGACGTGTCATCACTGCGAAATGAGAGTTGAAAAAGCATTAAAAGCAGTCAGAGGAGTCAAAAATGCAAAAGCTAGTTTCATTGAAAAAACTTGCATCATCGACGTCAAATTTGACATTGCAGAAGATATCATCCGTGAAGTAGTTATGCAAGCGGGATATCATGTCGTGACGGTGGAATAGTATATGAAAGCAAATCATGATGAAGTTAAGAAGTATCTAGCCATGGTGAAAGGTCAAATTGAAGGAATCACAAGAATGGTTGACGATGATCGTTATTGCATTGATATTAGCCATCAACTGCTCGCTTCGATAGCCATACTGAAGAAAATTAACGACAAAGTTTTAAAGGCGCATCTTGAGAGTTGCGTTCGTGAAGCTTTAACAGAAGAAGGAACGAAAAAAATCGAAGAGATTTTTGATTTGATGAATCGAATTAATCAAACATAAAACGCTTGTATATAAGCGTTTTTTTGTTATAATAGAAAATGGACATTAAGCTAATGAATAGGTGACAAGGGAATGAAGTTCAATTCTTCAACTGTGCCAGCAACCGTGGAGTGGATCTTGCCAATAATAACCCATTGCGAATAGCGAGAAGGGATTGGTGGGAAGTGATACCAAGTCGGGAGACCTACCTATTGATTAAATATAAGAATAAGAGGAAAAAGTATGAAAAGAACAGTACTGGGCATCATGCTATTCTTGGTGACTTTTCCAATCCTTTTCGGTTGTGCGTTCGCGGCTACAACTGCATCCGGCATTGGCAATATCACATTTGAGTTGTATGACAGCGAAGGAAACATGGTCGAATCAAAGGAAGTCACGTATTACCAAGGCGATACTCTTTTGGGACTTCTTCAACAAGAATTTTCGGTTCACTGTGCAGACAGTGACGGCCTCCCAAGCGAAAGTTGCGATTACGTCGGACTTTATGGAGTCTATGTCATGGGCATCGATGATGTTCATGCATATGAAACGGGGACATACATTGCATTTTACATCAATGATGAGTATGCAATGACCGGAATTGACTCGACAGACATAGTGGATGGCTATGTTTATCAGTTCAAGTATGAAACGTACTAATGAGTTGAAACTCAATTTGGGAAGCATCACCTTAACGGCGATGCTTCTCGCCATTCTTGTTGTTCAGGAAGAAATGCTCAGTATCCTTCCAAACGTTCAACTGACAACGTTATTAATCATGGTATACGCAAGCATTTTGCCACTCAGTTTGTTCATAAGTTTAACGGCTGGATACGTGTTCCTCGACAGCCTTTTGATGGGGAGTTTGAACCCTGTTTATATGATTCCGATGTTCTTTTCTTGGATTCTGCTAGGGTTGGTGACAAGAAAATTCAAAGACAAACCTTTATGGGTTTTATTGGTTATTGCAACCGCATTTGGTTTCATATATGGATGGAGTTTCATTCCCTCGAAGATGATTATGTTTGAGTATTTCAAGTTGTGGCCCTATTTGGCTTCTGACATTTTATTTGAAGTCATCATGGCTGTATCTAATTTTGTCACAGTTGCAATATTGTATCTTCCGCTCAAAAAACTATTTACACAATTAACATCTGAAATGAGACAATGACATAAACAAGGGAAAAATCGTTTCCCTTGTTTTTTTTGATTCGGTTGTATTTCATTGCTATGATGTGTATAATTAAAACATAGGTATAGGTATGTGAGAGAAGATGATTATAGATGATTGAATCCCATTTTTTATTGATTGGATTAATAGAGCTTTCTATCGCTTTTTTTATTCTGTTAATCGTTGGAATTATTTCCATCTCTGCGATTATAACCGCTCTTGTCGTTTCATTGACCAATAATCACAATGCAAAAAGAACGCCTCTTAAGACTAACAAAAGTTATTTAAGTTTGATTGAGAACTTCAATGGTATGGCTTATCGATGTCTGAATGACGAATTTTGGACGATGAAATTTGTCAGCAAGAAGACCTTTGAATTAATTGGTTATCATGAATCTGAAATAATTGATAATAAGGTCATTTCATTTGAAGAAGTAATTGACGCTCAATATCGAGGGCATCTGCGCGAAAAGTGGCAAAAAGTCTTGGCTCAGCATGAAGACTTTTCTGATGAGTATATCATTAAAACCAAGACTGGAGAAAAAAAATGGGTTCATGAAACCGGCCATGGTGTTTTTGATTCAGCAGGAAAAGTTGTTTACATTGAGGGCTTCATTCATGATGTAACAGCGTCGAGAAATCTATCGTTCGCGGAGATTAGAAATCAAGAAAAATACAAAAATTTAATTGAAAACTCTCAGGATTCGATTCTTATAGTAGAAGATCGAATCATTACCTATGTAAATCCTCCTGCAATGAATTTATTCCGCGCGAAGATTATTGATGAGTTAATCGGAAAGAACGTTTCCGATTTCGTTACGGATAAATTTAAAAACATCTTAAATGATCGAGTGAAGAGAGTTGAAACTTCCCATCTGCCAAATCAATCCATTGAATATGATATTATCAGACTGGATGGTACCATTGCCCATGTAGAAGTTTCTTCTGCACCTTATCTTGAAAATGGAAAATCGCTTCTTTTCGTTTTTATTCATGATATTACTGAAAAAGTAGAAGCTCATGAAAAAATCAAGGATCAAGCTTCTACTCTTGAAATGATTATTTATGGTACCAGTGCAGGAACTTGGGAATATAACGTTCAAACTGAAAAAATTAAAGTAAATGATCGTTGGTGTGAAATGATTGGATATACTGCTGCAGAACTTCATCCATCATCTCTTATAGATTGGATAAACCTTGTTCACCCCGATGATGTTTCTATCGCAAAGAATGCTCTAACCGCTCATTTTGAAAATCAGACGCCTGATTACTCCGTTGAAATCAGAATGAGACATAAAGACGGACATTACATCTGGATTTATGACAAAGGCAAAGTGTCCAAATGGGACGAATCGGGAAAACCATTGATGATGTTTGGCACGCATCAAGATATTTCAGAAAAAAAAGAAAAAGAATTAGAACTTGAGTATGTTTCAAACCATGATTTTCTAACTGGAATATGGAATAGAAGAGCATTCGAAAATTATATTGTTCAAATGAATGACTCCGCATTATTACCTATAGGCATTATCATGGGGGATGTCAACGGACTGAAAGCTGTCAATGATCAATATGGACACGAAAAAGGAGATCAACTTTTAATTGCAGTGTCACAAACACTTGAAAAAAACCACCCCCAAGATTATGTTTGCAGAGTCGGTGGAGATGAATTTGTGATTATCACTAAAAACTCTTCAGTTGAACAACAGGAGAAGGCGATAGAATCATTATTAAGAAAACTAGAAAAAATTCATTCTTTTGAATTCAACGTATCGGTTTCGTTTGGTTTTGGAATGAAAACGACACCAGATGAATCTATTTACGCTTCATTAAGAAAAGCTGAAATTAAGATGTATGAGAGTAAAAAAAAGAGCAGGGAATAACAAGTGAAGTCTTTTGTAATTCAAATGAAATATGATATAATAATAGTGAACTATAAAACATAGGAGGTATCACATGTTACACGAAAAAGTATCAAAACTGTTGAATGAACAGATTAACAAAGAAATGTTTTCTGCTTACTTGTATTTAGATATTGCAAACTATTTTGCAAACAAAGGTTTGACCGGATTCCAAAATTGGTATAACGTTCAAGCAAGAGAAGAGATGGATCATGCATTGTTCTTTGTAGCGTATTTACAAAACAATGAATTTGAAGTCGTTCTCGAGAAAATTGAAAAACCAACCATTGACTATATGAATTTCAAGGAGCCACTTCAAGAAGCGCTCAAGCATGAACGTTTTGTAACAGATTCCATCAATCAAATCTTTAAACAGGCAACCGAAGTATCCGACTACCGTACTCAACAATTTCTCCAATGGTTCATTAAAGAACAAGGAGAAGAGGAAAAAAATGCTACTGAGCTGATTATGAAATACGATTGGGCGAAAGAAAATCTTTTTCTTCTTGACAAAGAATTACTGACAAGAGCATATACTGCACCAAGTCTCACACTAGATTAATTGAAAAACGCACCTGCGGGTGCGTTTTTTTAATTCTTTTGGATGATAAATTCGTTAATGTAATCAATGGTATAAGATTCTGAAGGTATCATCTGTGAAGCTATCATCGCTTTCGAGTGCTAATTTTTAGTAAAAAAAGAAAAGAGATGGATTCATCTCTTTATAATTGACACAATAATTCGCTTGGATGTTCTTTCGCATTGACGGACCGGTATTCTTTCGATATTTTTCCGGATTCATCGAGTATAAAAGTCGAACGTTCGATTCCGACGTATTTTCTTCCATACATGGATTTTTCTTTTAAAACATCAAAAGCTTTTACAAACTCTTCATTCTCGTCACTTAGTAGAAGAAGATCAAGGTTATGATCAGCGATGAATTTTTGATGAGATTTGACCGAGTCACGACTGACGCCGATGACTAGATAACCAAGGCGTTTATATTCTTCTTTTAATCTCGTAAATTCAATTGCCTCTAAAGTGCATCCTGATGTATTGTCTTTCGGATAAAAATATAATACAATCTTTTTCCCTTGAAAATCTTTTAGGGTATAACTTCTCCCGTCACTTGCGGGAAGTAAAATATTTAAATAGTCCATTGATGGTACCTCCTTATACCTAAATCATATCAAACTTAAGTTACTTTCACAAGTCAAACGCACAAACAGTATAATCAATTGAAACTATGGTCGAACCGTGATATAATTTTTTTAGTGAGTATTCGTTTTAAGGAGAATATAAAATGTCTGAAAAAAGAGATCTGTTAATCATTGGAGCCGGACCCGGAGGGTACGTTGCTGCAATATATGCCGCAAAGAAAGGATACAAGGTCACGTTAGTCGATAAATCCTACATTGGCGGAACTTGTTTGAACATCGGATGCATCCCTACAAAATCCTTAATTCATTCTGCGTCGTTGTATCATGAGGCCATATCCAATGAAGAATTCGGACTGAATGTTTCAGATGCAAGAATAGATTTAGAAAAAGCGGTCAGTAAAAAAGAAGAAATCAGGAAAACTTTGATTGACGGAATCGTTTTTCTTTTGAATAAATATAATGTTGAAATCATCTTCGGAACCGCAAAACTAACAGGAAACCATACTGCATCGATTACAACGGAAACAAAGAATCTTGAGATAGAGGCAAGCAACATCATTATTTCAACTGGATCAAAGACGAAACACCTCCCTTTGGAAGGGTTTGATTTGCCAGGAGTCATGGACTCAGAAGCACTGCTTGATAACAAGAAACTTCCAAGGAGTCTTACGGTTATCGGCGGTGGAATCATCGGGATGGAATTTGCATTCATGTATGGAATGATGGGAGTCAATGTCAATGTTGTTGAATTTCTACCAAACATTCTTCCACTGATTGATAGAGACGTATCTTTAAGATTGATTCGTTTTGCAAAACAGAATAATATTTCTATCCAAACCTCTTCTCAGGTAACTAAAATTGAAAAACTTGATGACGGAACCTTACGAACTCATTTCATCCTCAAAGGAAATCAAAACTATGTGGATTCTGATTTAGTGCTAGAAGCCGTTGGTAGAGTTCCGGTCATTGAAGGAATCGGACTGGAAAATACAGATATCGTTTTTGAAAAGAAAGGAATCGTTGTCGATTCCTCAATGAAAACCAATCTAGAAAATGTATATGCGATTGGAGATGTAACCGGGATTATGCAGCTTGCCCATGTGGCGAGCCATCAAGCAATCATTGCGGTTGACAATATGATGGGGAATCAGGCAAAAATGGAATATGATTATATTCCGAGTGTTGTTTTTACATCGCCTCAAATTGCATCGGTCGGCAAAATGGAAAGCGTCTTGAAGGATGAAGAAGCATCGTATCGAGTGTTCAAGGTTCCTTTTTCCGCGAATGGAAGAGCCGTATTAATGAATCAAAGTTTTGGATTCATAAAAATGCTGATTGACAATCAGTCCAATAAACTACTTGGTGCAACTGTTTTTGGCGGGGATGCAGAACACCTTGTATCACAATTGACTATTATGATGAAGAATCATCTGACCTTTGAAGAAATTAAAGAGACTGTCTTTTCTCACCCAACGACCTCAGAATTGATTCACGAGGGAGCTCTCGGTGTTTTGAAAGAAGCGATTCATTTTGTGGATTAATTCAATCAATTGAACTAGATTCCATTTGTTACTTACATACAATATGTCATTTTACAGGAAGTGATTTAATGATATACCTTGATTATAGTGCAACAACACCCGTTGATGAACGATTGTTTGACTATTTTAGCCTTGTCAGTAAAGAGTATTATGGAAATCCAAATTCCAAGCATCGTCTTGGACAAGCTAGTTTACATGCAATCAAAGAGTCAACCAGGCTGGTGAAAGCTACCCTGAATTTAAAAGACCAAGAGATTATCTATACCAGTGGGGCAACGGAAGCGAATAACCTCGCGATTAAAGGTTATGCGCATAAGAATCAAAGTTCAGGGAAACATCTCATTGTATCTCCCTATGAACATTCTTCTGTCGTTGCTTGTTTTAGCGCGCTTGAAAAAGAAGGATTTTTAGTCGATGTATTGCCAAGCAGGCCGGATGGACTTGTTTCTTTGAAAGATTTGGAAGAGATGATTCAAGAAGATACTATTCTTGTTTCAATCGGCGCTTTGAACAGCGAACTAGGAATTCTTCAAGATTTGAAGTCGATTGGAGAGTTTTTAACAAAATATCCAAAGATTGCATTCCATGTGGATGCAACACAAGCCGTTGGAAAGATTGTCTTGGATTACGATTTAATCGATATGTTTTCTTTTGCAGCGCATAAATTCTATGGCTTAAAGGGAATTGGAGCTTTAGTCAAAAATCCTAAGATCAAATTAGACCCCATTATTTCTGGAGGATCCAGCCTTTCAAATGAACGATCTGGGACACCTGCAACGTCGTTGATTTTATCTTTATCTAAATCATTAGAACTAGCCTACTCAAACATTGAACAAAAATACGAGCATGTCCTTCAATTGAAAAACTATTTGGTTGGAGAGTTGTCTCGATTTGAAAATGTATATTTCAATTCGAACTCAAATTCCATTCCGCACATCGTCAATGTTTCTATATTCGATTATAGTTCAGTAGAAGTTCAAAGAATATTGAATAATCATGAAATTTATGTATCTACTCAGTCGGCTTGCGTAGCCAACCAAGGGTACTCTCATGTGATATACCGAGTGACCGGAGATGAAAAAAGAGCTAAATCAGGATTTCGAATCTCAATTTCATATAAAACTACTCTTGATGAAATCATTGAATTCGTCGATTGCTTGAGAGGGGAGTTGTTGAAATGAAATTGATTCGCGTGACCGCCATGTGGTGTACGAGCTGTCTGTTGATGAAAAAGCGTTGGAACAAGGCTTTTTCAGAATTCAATTCTTTAGAGATTATCGATTATGACTTTGATGAGGACACAGATCATATTCAAGCGTATAATATTGGAAGTACGTTGCCGGTCGTTTTATTCGTAGATGATTCATTGATTGAACTAGAGCGTATGGTCGGCGAAAAGTCCGTTCAAGAAATTGTTTCTTCCGTTAGGAAGTATCTCACATGAAACGACTGAAGATAATATTGATTTTTTTACTAACAATTCTTGCCGCTTCATTTCAACATGTCGCTGTTAAAGCAGAAAATCAAGTGAACATCTATTTTTTCTATGACGTTGCATGTACTCACTGTTATGAAGAAGGCCTGTTTTTGGATTCTATGGAAGCCAAGTATACAAATCTTACCGTTTCAAGGTATGAAATTACATCAAACGTGGATAACAACCAGCTTTTTGAAGATATCAAGTCTGTTTTTTCAGACCAGACCTCTTTAACACCCTATACTGTGATTGGTGGTATAGCGCTCACTGGGTTCAATTCACAGACGGAATCGGACATTGAGAAGCTCATAGTCAGGTATTCAAATCAAGAATATGTGGACGTATTTTTGAAAATGCAAAACGGGGAAACCATCAACCAGGATGACTTTGATTCTCTTTCTTTCGAGGAAGGAGACACCGTGAATCTTCCGATCATCGGAGAGGTACGGATTGATCAATTATCACTTTCCCTTGCGGCCATCGTCATTGGGTTCGTCGATGGATTCAATCCCTGTGCAATGTGGGTTTTGTTGTTTCTGATTACCTTGTTGGTTCAACAAAAGGATAAGAAGAAGATGTGGATTTTAGGAGTTACTTTCTTGTTCGCATCCGCATTAATGTATTTCTTCTTTATGGCTGCTTGGCTCAATATTGCCGTTCAAATCACCACGATTGGTTGGATTCGTTTCTTAATCGGAGCTTTTGCGCTTAGTTTTGGAGGCTATCATGTCTTTAAATTCATTCGTGATTCAAGAAAGAAAGACATTGGATGTGAAGTAACAGACGAAGTCCAAAAAAGAAAAATATTTGATCGGGTCAAACGAATCGTTTTGGAAAAAAAGATGATCGTTGCTTTAATCGGAATTGTATTGCTTGCTTTTTCAGTTAATTTGGTCGAACTGGCTTGTTCAGCTGGATTACCACTTCTATATACACAGATCCTAGCCTACAATCAATTGCCGATGGCTACATATTATGGATACATTGGAATTTATATCTTTTTCTTTTTAATTGATGATCTTGTCATATTTGCAATTGCAATGATCACATTCCAGGTTAGTGGGATATCGAACAAGTATTCGAAGCTTTCAACTTTAATTGGAGGTTTCATTATGCTTGTGATTGGTTTCTTGCTTATCTTCTTCCCAAATATCATCATGTTTCGTTTCTAGACCCGTTAATCGGGTCTTTTTTACGAGCGTTCAAAAAAGAGGATTCCATTGGTTCATGTTATAATAGTGGATGTAAGGAAGTGAATTCAATGAAATATAAACCTATTACAAAACAAATCTATGATGATTATTCCGCCCATCCAATTAAGAAAGATCATTGCTCTTGCAGATTGCCTTCGAACATTGTCATGAAAGAAGTCATCATGCTTTCAAAAGAATTAATGTTTCCAGGCTATTTCACAAAGAAAAATATGAGTGAGACTGGGAGTTTTTTTCACACGAAAAGAACCTTGAAAAAACTGCATAGAAAATTGAGAGATCAAATTACGTTTGCTCTCTTATATTTGGCAGATGAAGATAAAGATAAACAAATCAGAAAGAAATCTTGTACACTCTGTGTGGAATACATTAAGAAACTACCTGAAGTGAGAGCTCTATTACAAAAAGATCTTGATGCTCATTTTGAGGGAGATCCCTCCGCTTTCAATCGAGATCAAATCGTGGTAAGTTATCCTGGATTCTACGCCATTGCTATTCATAGAATGGCTCATGAATTGCATAAGCTCAATGTACCTTTACTTCCTCGAATCATGTCGGAGTTTGCGCATCGAGAAACTGGCATTGATATCAATCCCGGCGCTAAAATCGGAGAATATTTCTTTATTGATCACGGAACAGGCGTGGTCATCGGTGAAACATGTGAAATTGGTAATCATGTAAAAATATATCAAGGAGTCACTCTCGGCGCATTAACAACGAAGGGTGGTCAAACTTTAAAGGGGAAAAAGAGACATCCGACTATCAAAGATTATGTCACAATCTACTCAGGAGCTTCCATACTTGGTGGAGAAACTGTGATTGGATCGAACTCCACAGTCGGTAGTAATGTCTTTATTACAGGGTCTTTACCTGATAATTCAAGAGTTTCAATAAAAATACCGGAACTCGTCATCAAAACACAATCTAATTAGGAGGTTCATGATGGCAATATATGAAAATATCTTAGATACGATAGGAAATACGCCTCTCGTTAGACTCAAACATATAGAAAAAATATACGATTTAAAAGCAAGATTATATGCTAAAATCGAGTTTTTTAATCCTGGAAGTTCAGTGAAAGACAGAATTGCTTACGCAATGATCAATGATGCAGAGAACAAGGGGATATTGAATAAAGAATCGACTATTATTGAGCCTACAAGTGGAAATACTGGAATCGGACTTGCGATGGTCGGTGCTGCAAAAGGTTACAAAGTGATATTGGTCATGCCTGACACCTTATCGGTAGAACGACGTCAAATTATGTCTGCTTTTGGAGCAAAACTAGTTTTGACTGACGGATCCAAAGGGATGAAAGGCGCAATCGAAAAAGCAGAAGAATTGGCAAGAGAGACTAAAAACAGTTTTATACCATATCAATTTCAAAACCCTGCAAATCCGAAAATTCACTACTTGACGACGGGACCAGAAATATGGAATGATCTCCAAGGAGAGATATCCGCCTTCGTTGCGGGTGTCGGTACAGGAGGAACCATTAGTGGTGTCGGTGAGTGTCTGAAAGAAAAAAATCCACTCATAAAAATTGTTGCAGTGGAACCCGCTGATTCCAACATTCTTTCAGGAGGATTGCCCGGACCTCATAAAATTCAGGGAATTGGAGCTGGATTCGTACCAATTACCTTAAATACGTTGATCTATGATGAAATCATCACGATAAACAATGAAGATGCGTTCAAATATGCAAAAGAGTTGCCTAAATTCGAAGGTATCTTTACCGGAATATCCGCTGGAGCGGCTTTAGCAGCAGCAGTGATACTCGCTAAACGTAATGAGTATACCAATCATAATATTGTTGTTGTGTTTCCGGACACCGGTGAACGGTACTTATCCACAACTTTATTTAAAGAATAAATCGTAAATTTTTACGATTTTTTCTTGTATAAAAAAGAAAACGTTTTCATATCTTAAAATTAGCACTCAACACTTGACACTGCTAACAAGTATGCTATAATATAATTAGCACTCGAGATAACGGAGTGCCAAAATAGATTATAATATATAGGAGGCTATGTATGAACAATTTAGTTAAAAGGACTCACACATTTCCAATCTTTGATGATTTCTTTGATGACTTCTTTCAAAGACCATTATCCAAAAATGGAATGAATTGCATGCGTACGGACATTCAAGAAGTAGAAAACGGTTATTCTTTGGATATCGATGTGCCAGGCTATGGCAAAGACGATATAAAGATCAGTCTTGACAACGGATATTTAACGGTTGAAGCATCTCAAGAAGAAAACAAAGAAGAGAAAACCGGACATTACCTTAGAAGGGAAAGATTCCTAGGAACCGCCGCAAGAAGTTTCTATGTAGGCGAAGACATTGCACAAGCAGACATAAAGGCATCTTATGACAAAGGTATCTTAAAACTCTTCGTTCCGAAACAAGGCACCAACGTAAAAGCTAAACAATATATCGATATCGAATAACCAAGTCAATCCTCGCCACCTATGGCGAGGATTTCTTTTATATTTAGGCTAAAGTTCCAAACTGCTCTTTTCTGAACTACACAATTCTGTTATAATAAACACAGTTTTGAAAGGGCGGATGATTCTTGAGCGAAGCAATATTTTTGGAACTATTGTCAAACCGCGATAACGTAATCATTTTATCTCGTTCCGAAAAGGAACTTCTTTTAAGATGGCTTGGAAGTAATGGGATTTTGGCAAAAGCTAAATTGGTTGATAACGCTTCTTTATTTGTTACGACAAAGGATGATTTCATATCTTATATGTTTGATAAACATCATCTATCTCCGGAGTTTTCTTCCCGATTAGTAAACTATTTTGATCCCATTGAGACCGAAAAAACGTATCATTTTGAAAAAGCCAAACAACTCCAAGTATGGAAAAATGAATTGTTAAACCAGGGATTATTGACACTCCCTTCTTTCGATTTTGTCCATGGAAAAACGGTTTGGGTCAGTGAAGGACTTGATCTTCCCAAGGCATTTTCAACTCATGTGTCTGAGATTCATACTTTTCAATTTTTACCAGTTGTTGAAACTTTGATTGAATGTTTTACTTCCAAGGACTATGAATCGCAAATCGAATCGGTCATTTCAAAGGTGACGGAGCTTTTGAAAAATAAAGTCAAACCAGAGAGTATTCATTTGATGAACGTGACGGATAAAGATGAATTCTATCTTACAAGATGGTTTGATGAAGCGAATATTCCAATAGACAATATGTCTATGACTCCTTTAACTCGGATTCCTTTATGTATTTCATTTTTAAAACGATATAAAACGGATGGAATAGAGAAAGCAATAGAATTCTTGAACTTAACAGAATACGAAACCTCTTTATGGAATGAAAAAGCCGTTTCTTCAATCTTCTCCGTCTTGAATCGTTATTCTGATAAAGAACTAGATTCATTGGTTGACTTGATTGAATATGAACTTCGCAACGTCTCTGTAAAAATCAAAGAACGAAAAGGAATTACACTAGAACGTTCCATGAACCTATATCTTGATAAATCCGACGTACATCTCATTATGAATTATAATGATTCTTTCCTTCCAAAAGTAATGACTGACCAGGATTATTTCTTCGACAGGGAAAAAGAAATCATCGGTTTGCGACCTTCTCGGGAAATCAATTTGCTTGAAGAAAGAAGAATCAAATCATTGTTAGAGCAAATGACGAATTGTACTGTATTTTTTCAAGAGCGCGAAGGTGGTTCAATTTATCAAATGCCTAATATTCAATTGAAGCGTGGCTATCGAAATCAGGGGCGAATTCCAGTTGACTACAGCTATTTTCCATCGAAAGCTGAAATCTACAATAAAGTTCAAAATCATGGCTTCCAGGATCTTGAATCAGGATACAATCCATCATTTAAGCCGATTTCGGATCGTTTGATCAATCGATTGATTGATCATAAAGTAAGAATATCTGCTACATCAATGGAGTCCTATTTATCATGTCCATTCAAGTATTTGCTTCAATACCTTCTCAAAATGGACTCATTTGAAGAAAGTTTCCCATTGTTCTATGGAAATCTTGCGCACAAACTGATTGAAACTCAATCAAAATCTAACGATTTTAACATATCAGATATCATCAGTTCTTTTATGAAGGATTTTCCCGATCCGATTAAAAAAGAAGTATATTTTCCAATCCTTGTCCATCGAATGGAACAAACTCTAAAAGCTTTGAAGGATATTAGATCTCAATCAGATTTCTACCCAATTGCTTCAGAACTTTCGATATCGAAGAAATATCCGCAGGATCCTCGTTTTGAGATTACCGGCAAAATTGACCAGGTTTTCAAATATGAGACAGAAGACTTGGACTATTATGCGATTGTCGACTATAAGACAGGAAGTATCCAATTCGATATAGAAAAAATCAAGACTCAAAAACAAGTTCAACTGTTGATGTATGCTTATTTGTTCAATCAATCTTTATCCGATATACGCCATCAAATATCTGGCTTGTATTTTCAAAAAGCAGGACTTCCAAAGTCCACTCTTCCCGAAAAAATCTCTGAATATTTTTCTTATGATGGGATTAGTCTAAAAAACAAACAAATGATTGAAAAGTTCGCACCGTATTCCTATCTTAAAAAAGTATCCTTGAAATCTGATAATACGCTCAAAGAATCTTCTAGACTGATGGATTCTTTAGAATTGAATGAACTAATAGAAAATATGAATCGGAAATTGGACCAAGTCATTCAAAAAATAAAGAATGGCTCTTTTGAAATTGAGCCTGAAGTAGTCGCTCCCGGAAAGAAAGAATCCCCAAGTTGCGAATACTGCAGTTTCCAAAACATTTGTTTTATGGCAAATCATCTTGTGTTTAAAGATACCTCTATAGAAGAGGAGGTAGTAGAAGATGAAGAATAATCCGGAGTTTACAACGTCACAATTAAGGGCAATCGAAGTTGAAAACACGAATGTTTTAGTTAGTGCCGGCGCTGGTTCGGGAAAAACTGCAGTATTGACTGAAAGAGTCATCCGTAAACTACTTCAAGGAGTGGACATTGACCAACTTATCATCTTAACTTTCACAAACGCGGCTGCGGCAGAAATGAAACACAGAATCAAGGAAAGGATTCAAAAGCATTCCGAACTTGTGAGTCAAATATCTCGCCTTGATAATGCAATCATATCCACATTTGACAGTTTTGCGTTAAGGATTGTGAAAACCTATGGATATCTTCTGAATGTTCATTCACAAGTTACCATTTCAGATTCCGTATTACTAAACCAAGCCAAAGATTTGGCACTGAATCACGCAATTGAAAAAGCCTATTCAAATCCTTCCAAAGCATTTTCAAATACCATTGATCTATATTTTGATAAAGGAGATCAATTGTTTATTGAAGCGGTAAAAACGTTGATCGCAGGAATCGAGTTGATTCCTGAACCGATGAAGTATCTAGACCGATATGAACAAACCTATTATTCTCAAGAATTTTTTACAGAAGTGCTTTCGGACCTTGTTCAATCGATTCGTCAAAAAACGAAAGACCTTTCGATCTATTTGTCCTACTTTAAATCCCAATTTGAAAATTCAAACCCAGAAAAAACGGATCCCTATTTTACTTCTATTGACTCCGCTTTTGTAAATATCCTGCAGGCTAAAAATCTAGATGAAATGTTGATTCTTTGGCTTCAATTTAGTTATCCTACGAAACCGAGATCCAAAGCTGATGATGGAATTGATCATCAGCAATTTTCCGCATATCATGAACGTCTAAAAAAAGATGTTAAGTCCATCCAATCATCGATTGATTGCTTAAAAAGCAAGACTTCAGACGAGATACTTTCCTCTATATCAAGCGTATCGGAGCCAGCATCAGTCATCATTCAAATCGCGAAAGACTATTTAATTCACAAAGAATTGATGATGAAAGATCAAAGACTATTCGGTTTTTCGGAAATGATGAATCTTGCAATTGAGTTATTTGAGAAACATCCAGAAATCAGAGATGAGTTTATATCAAAAATTGATGAGATTATGGTAGATGAGTACCAAGATACCTCAGATGTCCAAGAACGACTTCTGATGATTCTAGAAAATGACAATCTTTTCATGGTCGGAGATTTGAAACAGTCCATTTATGGATTTAGAAATGCAAACCCAGATAATTTTTATCGTAAATATTTAGAATATCAAAAGGGTACCTCCGGTGTATTAATCGAGCTTGTCGAAAACTTCAGATCTCGTAAAGAAATTTTATCCGGAATCAATCAATTGTTTTTACCTTTGATGGATCAGGACATCGGAGGAATCGATTATCAAAATAATCAATCTCTAAGATATGGTAATAAGACATATGATTTGTTTGATTCAATCACAGGTGAAATCGAAATATTGACTTATTCCAAGTCAAAGGAAATCGAAGAAAATCCAGCTTTTCATTCGGGACTTCATGAAACAAAATTAATACTTTCCGACATCGTAAAAAAAATCTCTTCCGGTCTTGAAATTGTCGATTTAAAGGGGGAAACAAAAAGAAAAGCTTCTTACGGAGATTTCGCAATCCTATGTGATCGTCAGAGTTCTTTTGACATGATAGAAAAAGAATTCATGAAGAACGACATTCCAATCTTGAAAGTCAGTGATGACGTCTTTTCAATGAGTATGGAAATACAAGTTCTTCATTTGTTCATTCGACTGGTTTCTTGCTTTAGAGATGAATCCTCATTCAATCAGTATTTTAGAAGCGCCGTCTTCGGTCTAGCAAGATCTTTCTTATATCAATTTGAAGATGAAACGATCATCGATTTTACATTGTCGTTGAGTGGAAATTACAAAACGGACATGGAACTTCTGAAAAACCATCCAGTATTGTCAGTAATTCATGAACATGGATATAAAACGTTCTTAGAGTTGGGAAACGAACCCATTTATCAATGGCTTTTAAGAGTACTCCATGTCCTAGACTATTATAGAAAAATATCCTTGCTCGCCAATCCAAGATTTTCTGAGATGAGACTAGACTTTTTAATGGAAAAAATCAAGACCGCAGATTTCTTTGATTTTGATGATTTGAAAGAGTATTTAGAGTTCGTTTATGATTCCAAAGACACAGACATCGAATATGCTAGAAACATTGATTTTTCAGAAAATAAAGTCAAATTGATGACCATGCACAAATCAAAAGGGCTTGAGTTCCCGATTACATACTATACTGGTCTATCAAAAAAATTCAATTTCAAAGAACAAATGTCTCCCTTTATTTTCAAACCCGATTACGGTTTGATATTGAAACCTTTCAACGGTGAATTCTATGAAACAGCACTCCATTATCTCGCAAAAGAGAATAGTAAAATCAAAGACCGTTCTGAACGATTACGGCTATTTTACGTTGCTCTGACCAGATCAAAAGAACATCTGATTCTGGTTGCGAATAAAGATGAATTTGAAGACTCTACGCCTATGGTCGATCAAAAAGGTGTCGTCTTAAAATCAGAAAGATTATCTGTACAAAGTTTTACTGGATTCCTACGAAATGTCGCGTTCGCTCGTTCTTGGTTTAAAGAGGGAGTCGTAAGTCTCAAAATGGTAGATAAGGTCGTAAATCAACTAAATAGTATTGAAAAGTATGAGTACAAGTCATTTGACTTCCCAATCCAAGAACCAAAATTCACAAGATTGTCAAAACATGAAATGAAAAGACTGGATAATGATACCTCCCAAAAATTGAAGGCAGGAAAATTGATTCATCAAGTGTTCGAATGTTTTGATTTCTTCGATATTGAAAAGTCATATCATCTATTGAGTGATGAATATAAGAAATACATTCAATTGTTCCTTCAACAATTTGGCGATAGGATTAAGCTATCGAAAGAGATTTATCAAGAAACTGAATTTTATGATATGCAAGATCAAAAAGAAGTTCATGGATTTATCGATTTCTTTGCTATTCTGGAAAAAGAGGTACTATTGATTGACTATAAGCTTAAATCGATAGAAGACCCTGAATACGAGCACCAAGTCTCAGGGTATAGAAAGTATCTGGAAAAAGTAACCCAAAAACCAGTTCATGCTTATTTGTATTCTCTCTTAACCGGAGAAATCAAGGAGATGAGTTAAGTTGAATATAATCCCAAAAGTGAAAAAAATAACTAAAAAAGGAAACAAAATACATTTTAACATCCCTTTAAAGATTCAAAAAGAGGAATGTCCTTTTGATTTTGAAGCGATTTTTTCGCCTTGTAAGAATCTATTCCAACTTACCGACTCTTCTGGGGTGATCCATTTTATTCATGATATGAATCTAGAACACGAAGCTTACATTTTAGAAGTAACAGATCAAGGGATTCAAATAGCGAGTTCATCTGCTTCAGGCTCACTTTATGGACTATACACACTCTATCAACTACTGAATCAAGATGATATCTATGAAATGGAAATTGAAGATTTTCCTGATTTGAAAATAAGAGGAATCATGATTGACATTTCTCGCAATAAGATTCCTACCATGGATCAAATGATGGAAATGATCTCCGAATTCTCATTCATGAAAATAAATCATCTTCAATTTTACGTTGAAGGATTCTCTTTTTACATCAAATCATTGCCGGCAGGGGAATACCTTACGCCTATGACGATAGAAGAGTTTTGTTATCTACAAGATTACGCTGCAAAGTTAGGGATTGACTTAGTCCCGAACATGAATGGACTCGGTCACATGACGGACTGGCTTTCTCTTGACGAATATAAGCACCTTGCGGAAAAAGAAGATGGTTTTATCGCATGGGGGCATCATTTTAAGGCATCTACATTGAATCCACTAGACCCCAGTAGTTTGAAACTCGTTAAAACGATGTATCGCGAATTACTGAGTCGATCACAATCAGAGTATTTTAATATGAATCTAGATGAACCTTTCGAATTAGGACAAGGAAAAAGCAAAGAAGAATGTGATCGAACTTCAAAAGTCAAAGTATACTTAGACTATGTCACAAAACTATCAGATTTTGTAAAAAAATATGACAAAGAACCGATGATGTGGGGGGATGTCGTCGTCAATCATCCTGAAGCATTTCAAAGCATTCCGAAAAATGTCATTTTATGTGATTGGGGATATGATTTTGATTATCCTTTCAAAGATCATGGATTGGCTCTTCATAGAAATCAAGTACCCTTCCTTCTGGCTCCTGGGACCTCCTCATGGAATAGCTTTGCTTCTAGAAACAAAGATATGAAAGAAACAACTTTCCAGGCATGCATTTCAGCGAAGCAATCCGATGGTCTTGGTGTAATGACGACTGATTGGGGCGATTTTGGTCATCTTCAGTATTATCCATTTAGTCTTCGAGGATTCTTATATTGTGCTGCACTCAGCTGGGGAGAGAACCTATCAGATGATGAATTAAACGATTGGCTTGATGTTTATTTAATGAATGAACAGGGCTTGGCTTCCACACTACATCATCTTTCGACTTACTCAGAACTAGAAAATCAATACGTGTACAATTCGACCCTGACATTTCAAACCGTCATGTTTACTGACCCTGATTTGAAGACTCCGATTAAACTAAGGAGTGATTTTCTTAAAAATCAAATCTTAGCAAGACCGATGACAGACAAAGCCATTCAAGATATTTTGAATCTATGTGAGCAAGAAAAGAAGTTCTTGAATCAAAAAAATGGATTGATCCCAGAAGAAATACTTAATTGTATAAGGATGATTGAATTTTCTGTTCGTTTTCAACATAAGATGATCCATCAAATTAAGTTGGATGATCAAGATTTGTATGCCATAAACCATATCATTTCAAAGCATCAGATTCTCTGGCTTCAGAGGAATCGAAAAGGCGGGTTAGAACAGAGTTTATCAAGACTTATTTCTTTGAAAGAAATCATTGAATTTCTTTTGATTCAAGTGTGATATAATTAGATTACAAGGGGGCGATATTTTGGAACTTCATCCAGAACTACAGGAAGCAGTCAATCAATATCTTGTTAAGCAATACGATCGTGCCGTTTCAACATTTAAAAAATTCTCAAGACTTTCCAATCCCGTTGCCTTGTATTACATGGGAATGATGAATTATCACGGGTATTCTCTGAAACAAAACGACAAAGAAGCCTATCAATATTTCATGAGAGCAAGGGCGGAGCGCCATCCAGAAGCGACTTATATGCTTGGCGTCATGTATGAACAAGGTCGTTACCTTGATAAAGACCTCGAAAAAGCATTCGAGTTCTTTAGTGCTGCTTTTCATGACGGGCATATCGAATCCGGAATCAAAGTCGCATCTTATTATGAAGAAGGAATTTTAGAAGAGAAAAGTCCGCAAAAAGCATTGGAAGCCTATGTTGAATGTGCAAAAAAGGACCATCCTCTTGCCTTATATAAAATTGGAATGGCATATCTTCAAGGACTAGGAATCAAAAAGAGCATTGAATCTGCTCATTTATGGTTGAACAAAGCTTTAATGTTCGGCTCTTCAGATGCGATGAATCAGTTCAGACTTCTAGGCTCTAAATCAGCCACCGATGTGAGAACTACTAACGATATTTATCGTATTGGAAAAGAGTTGTATCAACAACACCGTTATACTGACTCATTCATCTATTTTGAAATAGCTGCAAAAGAAGGAATGATAGAAGCCTATCATCAGTTATCGAAAATGCATGATCTAGGTGAAGGTGTTGAACCCTCTTTTCAAAAAGGTTTTGAGTATTTGATTAAGGCAGCAGAAAAAAACGACCCTGAAGCCTTCTTTATACTTGGAAAACGTTATGAAAGCGGGGAAGGATGCGCTTCCAGTTTTTTGAAAGCGGAATCCTTTTACATTCGAGCAAAAGAAAAAGGGCATCCTCTAGCCGAAAACGAATTAAAAGAACTGAGGGGTGATATCCTTGCGTGATGATCAAAACCCAAAGAAATTAAATGAAATCGGTGAAGCCTATTTCGTAGGGTTAAAAACCGATAAAAACATCGAAATAGCCTATTCTTATTTTAAACAAGCTGCCGACCAGCAAAATCCAATCGGTTATTATAACGTCAGTCGCTATTTTGCTGAAAAAGGGGATTATAAACAAGCGATTCTCAATTTACAGAAATCACTGGCATTAGGATACTCAAAAGCAGCTTTAAAATTAGCAGAAATGGCATTAGAAGGCACAGGTATGCACAAAAGCAAATCCAAGGCCTTTAAGTACGTTCTTGAAGCAACTTCTCTTAATGACATCGATGGATACAATATTCTTGCCAACTATCATTTAAATGGACTTGGAACAAAAAAAGATAGTAAGAAAGCTTGGGAATATTTTCAAAAGTCCGCTGATTTGGGGAATTCAGAAGGGATGTATCAGCTTGGAATGCTTTATCTTTCCCAAAAGCAGAATCAAAAAAACATGGAATCTGCCTTGCATTGGCTAGATAAATCTGCGACAAATCTTCATCCATTGGCTATTCAAGAAATAAAAAAACTATATGACACTTCTCATTCCTATTTTTCAAAAAAATCATCTTCTCATCGACAAGAGATGTCTTTTTACTACGAGGAACTCTATGCAAGAACGAATAACATCGAGAGTCTTAGAAAAGTAGCATTGACTTATTATTATGGTTCTCAAATCACGAAAACGAATGTTGAAAAAGCGTTTCACTATTTTCAAATCTTGGAAAAACTTAACGATGAAGTAGGAGCCTATGGCATGGGACTTTGTTATCTATATGCGAAAGGAACTCCGCAGAACGTCGAAAAAGCGTCTGAATTATTAAAATACGCCGCAATGAAGAATTATCCAAATGCCTTAACCAAATTAGGAGACATTGAGCGATCAGATGCATTGCATCCCGCAGATTATGAAAAAGCGAAGGATTATTACTTCGAAGCCGCAAAACAAAACGATAGTGAAGCCTTGATGAATTTAGGGTTGCTACATTATCGAAAACAAATATCATCTTCAACGAACGATCTTGCATTCCAGTATATGGAACAATCAGCAGCAAAAGGAAACAATCAGGCGTATTACTGGCTAGGCATATTCCATGAAAAAGGGATTGGAACAAAACAGAATCTTGGATTGGCTGAAAAGTCATTTGAAAAAGCCATTCATTTTGGCAACGTTGGAGCGAAGTTTAAATTCGCATCTTTACTTTATGAAGAAGTGAAGAATGCCAAAAAACCTAGTAAAAAACAACTTCAATCGATAAAAAAATCACTATCGATGTTTTTGGAATATTTAAAAGATTCCGATAGTTCTTCGTCAAACAGATTATTTTCTATGGCATACATTGCCGAAGCATTCTCTTCGGGACTGGGTGTCAAAAAATCAGAAAGAGCCGCGAGATACTGGACCGAACGTGCTGCGAGTGCTGGCCTTTCCAGTCATATGGTATTGATGTATTTGCTTTTGAAAGACAAGGAATTTGATAATGCATATCAGTGGTTAGAAAAAGCAATAAAGCAAAATGATTCTAGTGAAGCTTACTATGAACTTGGGTTGCTATATTATGAAGGTAGTCATGGTTTTGCAAAAGACGAGAAAAAAGGACGAAGTTATCTTGAAACCTCTGCGAAGATGAACAATGCAAAAGCCGTTGAAAAATTGATGATGATTTAGGAGGTGTTCTATGAAAATTTTATTGCATATTTGTTGTGCTCCTTGTAGCGTGATGTCTATAAAGGTCATGAGAGAACAAAGGCATGAACTCACAGGATACTGGTATAATCCCAATATTCATCCTGTGACCGAATATAAAGCTCGTCTTCACGCATTGCGCGAATACGCAAAAAGCGTAGATTTGGAATTGATTGAAAATGATGAGTATGGACTTGAGATGTTTACGAAAAACGTGATATCAGATCTTTCAAATAGATGTGATTTCTGTTATGAAGTGCGAATTAGAAAAGTCGCAATCGAAGCGAGAGAGAAGGGATTTGACGCATTCTCAACAACGCTCTTGATTAGCCCATATCAACTTCACGATAAATTGGTTCAAACATGTGAAAGGATATCTAAGGAAGAAAAGATTGCTTTTCATTATGTTGACTTAAGACCGTACTTTAGAGAAGGTCAAAAGATTGCAAGAGAGTTTCCTCTTTACATGCAAAAATACTGCGGATGTATTTTTAGTGAAGAAGAAAGATACTTAAAAAAGGTTAGAATAGAGAGAACGTAGGATTCCATCATCGGTTTACGATGGAATCTTTTTCTTTTTGTGATGAATACATGATTTTTTCAAGTGAAATTAATCAAACTGATTTTTTTTTGATTTGAATATGTTATACTTTAGTTAAATAAAACACGGGAGGTACTCTATGGTTTTTCCACACAAAGAATTTGAAAAGGCGTCCTGTAGAGACGCAAATATCGAAAAGGGTTTACTGGCTGACATGTTTGACTTCATCGAGAAGGAAAAATTGGACATTCATTCGATGATTCTCCTGAAAGACGGCGCAAAAGTATTTGATGCTTATGCTCCCGGGTATTACAGATATCATAACGAGGAAATATACTCCATATCGAAATCTTTCACATCGGTTGCGATTGGCATATGTCAAGACAAAGGCTTGTTGAAGGTGGATGATTTCATTCTTAGTTTTTTCAAGGATTCTGTCAAAGAACCAACACCAGGATACGAAAAAATTACAATCAAACACTTGCTTACAATGAGTGTTGGACAAGAAAAAGACATCCTTCAAGATCTTTCTCCTAAAGACGACGCAATCGATAAATTTTTCCATGTCAATCTTGTTCATGAGCCAGGAACCGTCTTCATGTATAATAATAGTGCTACTTTCATTCTTTCCGCAATTGTAACAAAAGTCACTAGAAAATCGACCAACGATTTTCTAGCAGAAGTACTTTATCCGATTCTGGAAATTGAAAAACCTGTTTGGGATAGTTTTGACGGCATTTCAATGGGTGCTTTCGGAATGAAACTTAACACCATTGATATGGCTAAATTCGGGTTGTTATTGGTTAATGACGGTTTATGGAAAGATACCCAAGTCGTATCTAAAGCTTATTTGGATGAGGCTGGAAAAAGTCATATTTCTACTAAGAATTGGGATAATCCTAGAGACCAATACGGATATGGATATCAATTTTGGATGAATGATTTCGGAGATTACAGAGCTGCAGGTTGGCTCAAACAATACATCGTAATCAATAAAAGATTCAATGTCGTTTTTGTTACACAGGCAAAAGAAGAGAAAGAGCTTCTAGACTTATTTTCAAATTTCATTTTGCCGGCCCTGGAAAAGGGATGGTTATATGATAACGTATCATTACGCGAGTACATTCGCAAATTTGAAGGTAGACACCACGAATAAAAATGGAAAGCGTAATCATTTGGTTACGCTTTTTGTGTATAATTTGAGTTCTATTTGTCAAACTCAAATGGTTAAAAAACTAGTTATTTACAGAGGAGTGGAAATATGGAATTCAAAATTCATTTTCATCACATTGGATTTGGTTCTGAAATGATTTCGAGGATTGAATTTGAAAAAGAGAAAGAAGAAGCAACGGAAGAAATGCTATTTCAATATCAGCCACATAATGATTTATACTATTTTAGTTCGGTGATAAATCCTTATTGGGAGACCTTGATTGGCATATACTCCACCCTGTATCAAAACCTTTTTATCCGTTAATAACAGAAGGAGAATTGCCGATTTCTTTGATTTGGGAAATCGATGAAAGAACCACGCTCAATATATTATTGAATTCTTTTCAGTTACTCTATTTTGATAGACAAACACGGCTCTATTTGGTATAATAGATTTTGAAATTGGAAGCAGGTTATGAGAATATGAAAGATCATTCATTCAAGAGGCCAAAGAACTTACGCAAATCTAATCGATTTGTGTTTTTTTCGTTTGAATCGATTACAGGCATCAGAGCGAATAATTTCAGTTTGTCTCGAAAATTTTTACAAATTTATGTTCCCTTGGGAAGAGGTGCAAAATCATGTTATTAGGTGATTTCAATCTACTTAGCGTTGTAAGAGAAAGTGATATTGCATATATTCTAACCGATGGCGTTGAAGAAATTTTTCTTCACAAAAAGGAAGCAGAAAAAGCCTACGAACCTGGCGAACAAGTGAGAGTATTTCTCTATGTTGATAATCTCGGGAGACCTACGGCTTCAACAAAAGAACCATTGATTACAATTGAAAAACCTGATTTTCTTACGGTTGTGTCGGCGAATCCCAAATATGGAGTATTTCTTCACTATGGGTTAGTCAAAGATTTATTGTTATCCAAAGACGATTTACCGTTTGAACTTGATTTATGGCCACAAGTAGGAGATCAACTATTTGTTTCCATCAAAGAAAAAAAGTCTCATTTGTTTGCGAAAATCATTGGAAGAAAACAAGTAAGTCATTATTTTGAAGAACCGAATAGACCTCTCGAAGTGGGAGATACGGTTATGGCCAGAGTTTCTTTCTTGCTTGAGGATGGGATTGTATGTTTTTCAAATCGAGGAGACGAAATTTTCGTTCATATCAATAACATGAGAAAACCATACCGATTGGGAGAATTAGTCGAACCTAAAATCTTAAAACAAAATCCAAATATGGAGTATACAGGTAGTTTAATCGACCAGAAAGAAAAAATGATGGATCCTGATGGTGAAATCATCCTTGAATATTTAAATCGTCACCACGGTGAGATGCGTTTCACCGACAAATCTAGCCCAGAAGACATCAAATTTGCTTTTCAAATGAGCAAATCTGCTTTTAAAAGAGCATTGGGCGGACTATTCAAATCAGGAAGAGTTACCCTTCTTCCTGATAAAACCATCCTAAAAAAATAAAATAAGCGAGGTAATCAAAATGGGAAGAGCCCATGAAGTAAGAGCAGCATCAATGGCAAAAACGAGTGCGATGAAAAGCAAACTGTATGCCAAATTTGGAAAAGAAATTTATATGGCGGCTAAAAATGGAGATCCAGATCCAGACTCCAATTTAGCTTTAAAACGCGTTATCATTAGAGCAAAACAAAATCAAGTTCCAGCCGATGTCATCAAAAGAAACATCGAGAAAGCAAAAGGCGGCACTGGTGAAGATTACTATCCAATTCGCTATGAAGGATTTGGACCGGGCGGATGTACTTTAATTGTAGAATGTATGACTGACAATGTGAATAGAACTTTTGGAGAAGTTCGTTCATGCTTTACAAAAACTGGCAGTAAACTTGGGGTTGCAGGTAGTGTCACGTACATGTATACCTATTGCGCAAAAATCAGCGTTGAAGGAATTGATGAAGATGAAGCCTTGGAAGCACTGATGAATGCGGAATGTGAAGTCACTGACCTTCAATTCGAAGATGGCGTCGTTATGATAACAGGCGCACCACATGAACTTGATCATATGAAAGACGCATTGACTGAAACGGGAAAAGAACTTGAGTTTTTGGAAGACAGTGTCACCTATCTTCCTCAAGAATATATCGAACTCAGTGATGAAGATCGTGCAAAGTTACAACGATTCATCGATATGACAAACGAACTCGATGACGTCCAAGAAGTCTTTCACAACGTTTTGATGCCAAGCGAAGAAGAATAACATCAAAAGCAACGGGAACGTTGCTTTTTTATCATCTAAAATTATTTAAATTTATGTGAAATATGTTATAATATTGAAAGAGGTGAATTTATGAACTTACCTAATAAACTAACCATGATTAGAATCATTTTGGTTCCAGTGATGATGATCATCTATCTTTTCAAAGATTCAATCGGAAATGTGACTTACCTAATCATGGGAATCATCTTTGTCATAGCTTCATTTACTGATTATCTCGACGGTAAAATTGCCAGACAGAGAAATATTGTGACTACATTTGGAAAATTCATTGATCCGCTGGCAGACAAACTGCTTGTCATGGCAGCCTTGCTTATTTTAGCAGATAATTTTAGAGTAGAACCGTCGATGTGGATGCCTTTTTGGGTTCCTATTATCATTTTAGCTAGGGAGTTCATTGTGACTTCGATTCGTCTCGTAGCTGTTGGTGGCGGAAAAATCATTGCAGCATCCAATCTAGGGAAATATAAAACGGCTTTAACAATGGTTACCATTACTTATTACTTGTTTGTACTTCCTTTCGTCACTATCAAGGCGTTTGACATCATTGGGATTGTACTCGTCATTATGAGTGTAGGGATGACTTTAATTTCAGGATTAGATTATTTCATGAAAAACAAAAGTATCATTTTAGAATCGATTTAAAGAAATTCAATATTATATTCGTAACATTATAAGAAGAAGATTGTATTTGAGGAGGCCACCATGGCAGATGAGAAAAGAAGAAAGAGTCTAGACATTGCTTTGAAAGAAATCGAAAAAGAATACGGAAAAGGCGCAGTCATGATTTTAGGAGAAACGGAGACGAACTTTAACGTTGAATCCATTTCCACGGGATCGATTGCACTTGACGTTGCACTTGGAGTAGGTGGTTATCCTAGAGGCAGAATCATCGAAATCTATGGACCGGAATCTTCCGGAAAAACAACCTTTGCTCTTCATGCCATCGCTGAAGTTCAAAAAGGTGGAGGTTATGCAGCATTTATAGATGCAGAGCATGCATTGGACCCAGTTTATGCAAGAGCACTAGGAGTCGATGTCGATTCATTGATTTTATCGCAACCAGATACCGGAGAACAAGGCTTGGAAATCGCTGAAGCTCTCATTCGTAGCGGTGCTGTTGATATCGTCGTCATCGATTCGGTCGCCGCATTGGTTCCAGAAGCGGAAATCCGTGGAGAGATGGGAGATTCGCATGTTGGATTGCAAGCGAGACTCATGTCTCAGGCAATGCGAAAACTATCCGGTGTACTTTCAAAATCACATTGTATCGCAATATTCATCAATCAAATTCGTGAGAAAGTCGGCGTCATGTTTGGAAATCCTGAAACTACTCCTGGCGGACGTGCATTGAAGTTTTATTCTTCAGTTCGTCTAGAAATCAGAAGAGGCGAGCAAATTAAGGATGGAAATGACATTGTCGGAAATCAAGCGAAAGTCAAAGTCGTTAAGAACAAAGTAGCTTCTCCATTTAAAACTTGTGTTGTCGATCTTGTCTTCGGCTTTGGTATTTCCAGACTTGGAGAGATTGTTGATTTAGCTGTCGAAAACGAGTTAGTCAAGAAAAGCGGATCTTGGTTTTCCTATAATGATCAAAAAATCGGACAAGGCCGTGAAAACGTGAAGAAATATTTAGAAGAAAACAAAGAATTGGCCAATTCTTTAGAACTTCAGTTGCGTGAAAAATTACTAAAAAAATAGAAAGACGCATTGAGCGTTTTTCTTTTTTTTTATGAAAACCGCCACAATCGGTTCAAACCTATATTGAAACCCAATTCGCAAGAAATTCTCTTTGACTAAGATGGCTATTTATTGTATAATAGACTACGTATTAAATGGTGTATATTTTTAGTATCGAATTCTTTCGATACACTGATATAAAACAACTAAATCAAAACGGAGGTAATAATTATGGGTACATTTGAAATTATTATTTTCATTTTGTTAGCCTTAGTTGTCGGTGGATTAATTGGATTTATTGCACGTGTGATTGTCGTTGAAAAAGGATTTCAAACCGCACGGAATAAGTCTCAAAACATTATTGACGAAGCAAACTCACAAGCGGAAAAAATTAAAAAAGAAAAACTGTTAGAAGCAAGACAAGAAATTTATAATCTTAATTTAGAAAACGATAAAATAATTAAAGAAAAGAAAGCGATTGTGTCTGATTTAGAGAAAAAAATGACACAACGCGAAGAATTGATTGAACGCCGTTCAGTCAATTTAGACAAACGTGAACTAAATATAGATCGTAAAGAAGAAGTTTTGGATCAAAAGAAAAACGCTATTGAGGAAAAGGCCAGCAAACTGGAAAGCATCATTCAAGAACAAAATACAAAGTTATTAGAAATCGCCAATTTTACAGAAGAACAAGCAAGAAAAGTAATTATGGTCAGAGTTGAAGAAGAAATGGCTGTCGAAATTGACAAGTACATTCGTGATCGTGAAGACCAAGCAAAACAAGATGCAGGTAAAATCGCAAAAGAAATTATTTCACAAGCCATTCAAAAATATGCTCAGGACGTGACTGCAGAGACAACTGTTAGTGTTGTCAATTTGCCTAACGATGAGATGAAGGGTAGAATCATTGGTAGAGAAGGAAGAAATATCCGTACCATTGAAGCACTCACCGGAGTAGACCTCATTATCGATGATACCCCGGAAGCCGTTGTATTATCAGGTTTTGATCCAGTGCGGAGAGAAATCGCAAAGAAAACTATTGAAACATTAATAACGGATGGACGAATTCATCCTGCAAGAATTGAAGAAATCGTTGAAAAAACCAGAGTTGAAGTAGACCAATTCATCCGCGACATGGGTGATAAAGCCATCTTCGAAACGGGTGTTGGCAAAATGCATCCTGATTTGGTTAAATTACTAGGTAGAATGCACTTTAGAACTTCTTATGGACAAAACGCACTCCGTCACTCGATTGAAACTTCATTCCTTAGTGGAAAATTAGCAGTTGAACTCGGTGAAAACGAAGTGATTGCCAAACGTGCCGGGTTATTACATGACATCGGTAAAGCAGTCGACCATGAAATGGAAGGTTCTCACATCGATATTGGAATTCAACTTGCGAACAAGTACCATGAACATGAAGCCGTCATCGACGCGATTAGCTCACATCATGGAGATGTAGAAGCTAAAACAGTCATCGGAGTATTGGTCGCAGCAGCAGATGCATTATCGGCAGCTAGACCAGGCGCGAGAAGTGAATCACTTGAAAATTACATCAAACGCTTAACACAACTTGAAGAGATCTCCTTATCCGTATCAGGCGTTGAACAAGCATTTGCAATTCAAGCCGGTCGTGAAGTCAGAGTAATCGTCAGGCCAAATGAGATAGATGATCAAAAAACACATCTCGTTGCTAGAGAAATCAAACAACAAATAGAAGAGAAATTAAGTTATCCAGGCACGATCAAAGTCACAGTCATTCGTGAAACGCGTGCACAGGACATTGCAAAATAAAGACTAGCCTTCCATTATGGGAGGCTATGATTTTTAGGAGACTTTATGAGAATATTATTCATTGGAGACGTATACATGGATAAGGGAAGAGAAGCCTTTGACAAATACTATCCGTCTGTAAAACAACAATACAAACCAAACATAGTCATCGTAAACGGTGAAAACATTGCCAAAGGGAACGGGCTGACCGATGCCATTTATAAGGATTTAATGACAAAGGGCGTACACGCCATTACACTGGGTAATCATGCATTTTCAAAGAAAGATTCAATGAATGTTCTGGACTATCCAAATGTATGCAGACCAGCCAATTATGGAGAAGGAACTCCTGGAAATGAATACGTCAGTTTAAACTATAACGGTAAGATTGTCACGATTGTCAATCTACTTGGCAGAGTATTCATGCGAGATCAAATCGACAGTCCTTTTAAGAAAATGGATGAATTACTCCAAACCGTGAAGAGTGATTATTTTATTGTCGACTTTCATGCCGAGGCAACCAGTGAAAAATATGCTTTGGCAAATTACTTGGATGGAAGAGTCTCTGCATTAATCGGAACTCATACACACGTTCCTACCGCTGATAACGTCATTTTCCCCAAAGGAATGCAATACATTACTGATGTTGGTATGACTGGGGTCAAATATGGGATCATCGGCGGAGAGATCAAACAAGGAATCCGTAAGTTTCTAAGCGGTGTTCCCGAAAGAGTGAATCCTGAAAACGACGGTCCACTACAATTCAATGCAGTTTTGCTGGATCTAAATCAAAACAAAATTGAAAGAATCAATATCTTTGAATAGAGAAAAGTGTTTATGGTCCTCCATAAACGCTTTTTTAACGAATGATTTGAAATATGGGAGCAAATAAATTATACTAAAGCAAGGTGATGGATATGGATAATCAAAATTACAACAAACCAATACTGAAAAATGCAAGAAAAAGAACGAAAAACGAAACATCGGTACTTGATTATGTTCCTACCGCTTTTGATTCGCTTCTAGGAGAGGGAAAACTCTACTGCATTCAAACACATGGATGTCAAGCAAACGTCGCTGACAGCGAGAAAATCAAGGGTTTGCTTGAAAGCCAAGGCTTCGTTGAAACCAATATTGAGGAAATTGCGGACTTAATCATCATCAATACATGTGCGATTAGAGAAAACGCTGAAAAAAAGGTTTTCGGAGAACTGGGTAGATACAAATCAATGAAGCTTAAAAAGCCTGAATTGATTGTAGCTGTCGGTGGATGCATGCCACAAGAAGAAGTCGTTGTTGAAAAGTTGCTGAAGACTTACAAACAAGTGGATATCATATTCGGAACTCACAATCTTCATAAATTACTCGATTACCTCCAAGTTGCAATCAAAGAAAAAAGACGGGTTGTCGAAGTGCTGTCTGTTGAAGGTGAGATTGTTGAAGACTTACCATCCGCCAGGGATAGTCGTTTTAAAGCATGGGTTAACATCATGTTTGGCTGTGATGAGTTTTGTACTTATTGCATTGTCCCTTATACAAGGGGAAAAGAGCGTTCTAGACATCCTGAACATATTTTATCTGAAGTACAATCGTTGATTGATCAAGGGTATAAAGAGATTACTTTGTTAGGACAAAATGTTAATTCATACGGACTTGATTTTGAGTCGCGAGAATACCGATTTTCTGATTTACTGAATGATTTGCACAAAATGGACATTCCAAGAATCCGGTTCACGACATCTCATCCGAAGGATTTTTCTACAGAAATCATTGACGTTTTAAGTCTTGGCGGTAATTTGATGCCTTATATTCATCTGCCAGTGCAATCGGGGTCAAACAAGATCTTAAAAGCAATGAATCGCAAATATACCAAAGAAAGCTACTTGAAAACTGTCCAGGAAATCAGAGATAAAATCCCTTCTATTTCGCTAACTACAGACATTATCGTAGGTTTTCCCGGAGAGACTGAAGAAGATTTTATTGAGACCTTAGATTTGGTGGAAAAGGCTGGTTTCGAGGGTGCATACACATTTGTTTTCTCACCGAGAAGTGGTACCCCAGCGGCAAACTTTGATGATTCTACACCAAATGAAGAAAAGAAGAAACGATTATATCGCTTAAATAAGATTGTGAATGAAGGTTTTAAAAACGGAAATCTAAGGTTTTTAGACCAAATGGTTGAAGTATTGGTTGAAGGACCTTCTAAAACCAATCCCAATATGTTGAGTGGATATACGAAACACAATAAACTCGTTCATTTCAAAGGCGATTCTAAATTGATTGGCAGTCTGACTTCGCTTCAAATTGTAGAAGCAAAAACATGGTCTCTCACTGGTGAGGAATACCATGGATAGACTGTCTGGTTTGATGAAACATCTAAAAGAATCTGACTTGTATGTTCGATTGGTTCAGATGAAGACAAAGATTGAAAACTCAACCGATTACCTCCATAAGTACCAAGATATATTAGCTACACAGAAGAAACTGGTTAACCTAGAACACCGAGGTGATCAATTAAAAGCGGACTCCTTAAGAAAAGAATATGAATGGAAATTGGCCGAACTTACAAGTGATGTTCTCATTCATGAATACTTAAATGACCTTGAGGAATTCAGCAAAACAATTCATGAGCTAGAAGAAGTATTCAATGAATCACTTAATTCAGTACAAGAATTACCTAAAATTCCCCACATTTAGGTAATTCTTTTTTCTTTTCTTTTTTCGAGATAATTCGTCTCACTGACCTTGATATTTTTAGAATGTAAAAAAACTGTGGAAATCGCTAAATATTCGTTTGAATCTATTGAAATATAATTTTATTTATAGTACTATTATAATATAAACAAAGAAAAGGGTGAGACTATGAGTAAATTCAAAACTCAAGAAGATTATTTTGCTTACTCGAAAACACTATCTGTGATTCCTGCCGAGGACATGGCTCTGCTATTTCAACAGTTCAAAATCACCATTCCAATTTACGTTCATCGGTTTGTATTAAGAGAGACAATCTATCCTAAAGTTTTTCAGACAAAACTCTATGATACATACTCTGATGAATTAAAATATCGTTTACGCGGATATAATGAATATTCCGTGTATTTGCTTGAAAAGTTGATTAGTGAGTTCAATCTTGATTTCGATGCAGCAAAGTATAAAGAAATCTTCTTTAATTTCTTGTTTTTGAATCGTGATCTGTATAAAATCAAAAATAACTTTTTTGACGAACTTGAAAAACTGAAATATAAGTACACCGTTGATTTTGAAGTCATCAAATATGAAGACTTCAAAACTTTATTTGAAAGTGTATTCTACGAACCCTCCGGATACTTGGATGGCGTGAGCTTGAAGATTTTGAAAGAAGTTCTTGTTCATACTTGCACCTTGGGAGATTTAAGAGGCCTTGGTGAAAAATATGGAGTGAAGGTTCCTCGTCGTGTGAACAAAGGAAAACTGATTGCAATCTTGGCCGCAAGATTTCGACTTTCGCCTGAAGAAGCTGAATTGTTGAACGAAAAAAGTGTTCTTGAGCTTGAAATATATGCAAAAGAAAAAGGATTTAACATATCGATCGATTTGAAAAAGAGCGATATGGTCGAATATATCATTTTCGATTTGCACCTCTATCATAAAGAAATCTTGAAGGACACTCATAATTACTCGATTCCACTAGCAAGTGACCTGGATGCCGTTAAAATCGATACCATTCTCTTTGAAGGTACAGATCAAGACATACCAGTTACGGAAGATACATTGGTGAATGAGCCAGAAATCGAAGTACCAAACGCTTTACAAGAGGAAGAAGAGTTTGTTCCTGTTCAACCCGTCGTTGAACCGATTGTTGAAAAAGTGGAACCTACACCCGAAAAGGTTGAACCTGAAGAAGAAAAACCTGTTTCCGCTTTTAAAGAAGATGTACAGGAAGAAGAAGTTCAGCCAGAGCCTGTTGTTAAAAAACAACCTAAGCCAGAGCCCGTTGTTATGAAAAAGGCTGAGCAAAAAGTCGTTGAAGAAGTGAAAGAACCTCAACCTGAACCTGTAGAAGAAAAGAAACCTGAAGTTCTGCATAAAGAATTGGTTGACGTTACTTCTGAAGAAAAAGAACTTCTAGATGAAAAAATCAACCAAATAATCAAAAAATATAAGAAACGCAGAAGAAACAGAAGATGGTTGACCATCGTCATCATCGTGGTTTCTGTCGCAGTATTAGGATTCCTCGGTTATTCTTACCTATATTATACAAGCTTGAACCCGGGCAATCTTCCATTTGGGATCCCCGTATTCTGGTAAAATAATAATTCTTTGTAGGTGATTGCTTTGAAAGATATCGACATAATGTCCTATACACCAATGATGCAACAATATCTTGAAATCAAAAAAGACTATACTGACTTTATAGTCTTTTTTCGACTTGGGGACTTTTATGAAATGTTCTTCTCCGATGCCATTTTGGCCTCAAAAGAACTCGAAATCGTTTTGACTGGTAGAGATGCTGGACAGGAAGAACGTGTCCCTATGTGCGGTGTGCCTTATCATGCGGTTAATTTATACACTGAAAAGCTGATTGACAAGGGTTATAAAGTCGCCATCGTTGAACAAGTCGAAGATCCATCGCTTGCTAAAGGTATCGTTAAGAGAGAAGTTATTAAGATAATTACACCTGGGACTTTAATGGAAGAGGGTACAATTGACGAAAAGTCCAATAATTTCATCTGTTCAGTATCAGAGTCGGTTGATCGCTATCTTTTGGCTTATTCTGATCTTTCTACTGGACAAAATTTCATTGTAACTATGCCAAAAGAAGTAGAATTACTATTTAGTGAAATCATGAATTTAAATGCCAGAGAACTTATCATCGGAAGTGAATTTCATCAATCGATATTGAAGCCCTATCTGGATACTTACGAGTTGACCATTTCAGTTCATGATGATACAACTATCCCGTTCTTTTACAGAAATTTGATTCTCGATGTCTATGATAAAGATTTAATCAAGTCTTTTGGTCGTTTAATCAGTTACTTGTTATTAACTCAAAAAAGGGAACTTCTTCACTTACAAAAGGTTCAGCTATTTGAATCATCTACCTATCTTCGAATTGATAACAACTCAAAAAGAAATCTTGAATTAACTGAGACTTTAAGAGCACAGAACCGAAAAGGTACGCTTTTTTGGATGTTAGATGAGTGCGTTACTGCCATGGGGTCGAGATATTTAAAACAAAATATTCTCAGACCTTTGGTTGACAAAGAAATGATTGAAAACAGATATCATTTTGTTGCGTCAATGAATGACCATTTTATTCTTCAAGAAGAACTGAAAAACCATTTAAAAGCCGTGTATGATCTTGAAAGAATCATTGGAAGACTTTCATTTGGTAATGCAAATGCAAAAGACTTAACCCATCTTGCAAGGTCCCTGTCCGCCGTTCCGGATATCAAGTCCGTCTTGAATAGTCTTGATAACCAGTACGCGCTCAGTCTCTCTCTGCGTATGAACGAGGTCGCTGACCTCAAAGAGCGGATTTATTCTGCGATTGTTGAGAACCCACCACTATCAATCACTGAAGGTGGATTCATTAAAGCAGGATATTCCAAGGAATTGGATTCGATTAAGGCGGATAGTACAACCGGAAAAAACTGGTTGGATTCTTTTGAAGCGCAAGAAAGAGAAAGAACCGGCATCAAGAAACTAAAAATTGGGTATAACAGAGTATTTGGCTACTACATTGAAGTGTCCAAAGGACAAATGGACCAAGTCAAGGATGAGTTTGGATATATCAGAAAACAAACTCTATCGAACTCTGAGCGATTTGTAACTCCGCAGTTAAAGGAGAAAGAACAACAAATCATTGGTTCTCTTGATGAATCAATCAAACTAGAATATGAATTATTCTTGGAATTAAGAGACATGGCAAATCATGAAATACCACAACTTCAAGAATTGGCAAAAGCCTTGTCTGAAACAGACATGTTGAATGCTTTTTCGACCGTTTCAATGAAGCATCGTTATGTCATGCCTTCCCTAGTTCAAGAAAAACATATCAACATCGTGAGTGGCAGACATCCGGTCGTAGAAAGGCTACTAGAAAATGAAGTCTACGTTGCCAACGATGTATCAATGGATGAATCAACGAACATTTTATTAATTACAGGGCCCAACATGTCCGGTAAATCAACTTATATGAGACAATTGGCACTCACAATCATTTTAGCTCAAATGGGCTGTTTTGTCCCTGCTGAAAAAGCATCTCTTCCTTTGTTTGATCAAATATTCACCCGCATCGGCGCAAGTGATGATTTGACAAGTGGGAAATCTACTTTCATGGTAGAAATGTTGGAAGTCCATTATGCCTTGCAAAATGCGACAGCAAGCAGTCTGATTCTCTTTGATGAAATCGGAAGAGGAACGGCAACCTATGACGGCATGGCTTTGGCGCAAGCCATCATTGAGTATGCACATCAGACGATTCAGTGCAAAATTCTTTTCTCTACTCATTACCATGAATTGACGTATTTAGAAGATGAACTCAAAAGTTTAAGGAATGTTCATGTCGTAGCCAAAGAAGACAAAGGCAACATCGTTTTTCTTCATAAAGTACAAAATGGACCTACCGATAAATCATATGGAATCCATGTAGCTAAACTGGCTCATTTGCCTTCGGCTTTAATTAGAAGAGCTAAAATGATCCTAGAAGAACTTGAAAAAAACCATGGATACAACATTATCAAACCTCAGACAATCGATCTATTCAATTTTGAAGAAGCCATGGTGGAAGAAGAGTCGATTGAACAGGAATATCATTCTGTGATTGATCAGTTAAGCAATGTTGCAATTGAAGAAATCACACCATTGAAAGCAATGAATTTGCTTTCGGACGTCATTGAAGAAATAAAGAGAATCAAACATAACAAATAACCATTTACCGCTAAGAAAGGGGAATTTTAAATGGGAAAAATCATTTTGCTAGATACAGTATTATCCAATATGATTGCAGCTGGAGAAGTTGTAGAAAGAATCTCTAATGTTGTCAAAGAGTTGGTCGAAAACTCTCTTGATGCCAAAGCAACGAGAATCGATATCTTTCTTGAAGAATCCGGTTTAAAAAGAATACAAGTCGTTGATAACGGAACAGGCATGGACGAACAAGACGCGCTTCTTGCTTTTGAACGGCACGCGACCTCTAAAATTAAGAATGAATATGATTTGTTTCATATCCGATCCCTTGGATTTAGAGGGGAAGCATTGCCATCCATCGCGAGTGTTTCTAGAATTGAACTTTTGACTTCTCAGGCCAACGACGAGGTCGGATGCAAGGTTATCTTTGAAGATGGTGTATTGGTTGAATCCGGTGTTGGTACCTACAGAAAAGGTACTTCAGTTACTGTGACTCATCTGTTTTATCATACGCCGGCAAGGTTTAAATATTTGAAGAGTCCTCAAACCGAGTTATCAAATGTTGTGGATCTGGTTTCAAAGTTTTCATTAAGTCATCCTGAGGTCAGTTTCTTTTTATCGAATCAAGGCAAATTATTGTTTCAAACAGCAGGGAATGGAAATACACTCGACGTCCTTGCAAAAATTTATGGAATAGAAGTTGCGAAAAGCATGCGTCGTTTCTCAGGACGTAACAGAGATTATGAAATTAGTGGTTTCATCTCCAACCCGATTCAAAATCGTTCAAGTAGAAATTATGTTTCTGTTTTTGTCAATCATCGTTACATTAAATCGTCGAGACTGACAAAAGCTATCTTGGAGGCCTATGGTCAATTAATACCTTTAAACAGATATCCGATTGTATTAATCAACATTTCGGTTGATCCAAGCTTAATCGATGTCAATATTCATCCAACCAAACAACAGGTGAAGTTTTCCGAAGAAGATGCACTTGTGGATTTGATTCATCATATCATTCGTTCTAAACTTGAGTTGGTTGAGGTTATTCAGCCGATTGAAAAAAGCACGCCTTTAAAACAAGAAGTCCAGACTGAGATGGATTTCAGAGGAGACGAAACAAGAACGATTCAAGATTTAAAAGACGAAAATGAATATGCATTCGAATTGAAAGGCGTGGATTCGTTTTCGGTTGAGGAAGAAGAAAAGACAGAAAAAAGGCTTCCTTCTCTCGATTATATCGGACAATATCACGGAACCTTTTTATTGTTTCAAAATAATACAGGCTTGTATATGCTTGACCAACATGCAGCTGCTGAGAGAATTCGATACGAACGATACTTAAACAAAATGTCTTCCCCTGAACGAAACGATTACCAGTTGCTTGTCCCAATGAAGATAGAACTCACTGCATCCTATGTCTCTATGCTTTTGCCTCATCTTGAAGAGGTAGAAGAATTTGGAATACAGTTGAAGCAAGAAAATGAAAGTACGTTTAAGATATTGAACATTCCCGCATGGTTTCCAAGAGGATATGAAGTCCAATATACGGAATCCGTATTAATGACTTTCATTGAAAACAAAGATCTCCATATTTCAAGTATTCGAGACGAACTTGCAAAACTACTCAGTTGCAAGCATTCCTTAAAAGCAAATGCATTTATCACAAAAATGGAAGCTGTAGCCATTTTGACAGACTTGTCGAAATGCAAGAATCCCTATACTTGCCCTCATGGTAGACCGATTTTTCTTCATTTGAGTGAAAATGAAATTGAAAGACTATTCAAAAGGATTGTCTAATGAGTAAGTTGATTGTCATCGTCGGACCGACGGCAGTTGGTAAAACTTCATTATCTCTGGAGATTGCTCAACAATTCGATGGGGAAATCGTTTCTGCGGATGCAATGCAGTTTTACAAAGGACTAGACATTGGTACCGCAAAGATTAAATACTCAGAAATGAAAGGAATCAAACATCATTTGATCGATTTTTTGGAACCTCAAGACTCTTTCAGCGTTGCGGATTTCCAAAAAATTGTCAGAAATAAAATTGACGAATTAATGGAATCTGGAAAAAACGTCGTCGTCGTTGGTGGATCAGGTCTTTATCTTCAGGCCGCGTTATTCGATTATGATTTTCAAGGCCAAAAAAGAAGCGAAGAAACGAAAGACATTTATAAAGACTTTTCAAACTCTGAACTTTACGATAAATTGCTCATTTTAAACAAAGAGCTTGCTACCTCCGTCCATCCCAACAACAGGCGTAGATTACTTCGAAGCCTTGAAATCGCTGAAGCGAAAAGCCCTGATTTTCTGGATAAAGGAAAACAACCCATCTATCCTGAGATGATTTTGATTGGGATTCAAATGGAACGAGCAAAACTATATGATTCAATCAATCAACGAGTCGATCATATGTTTGAAGAGGGATTGATTGAAGAAGTCAGAACATTTTACAATCAAGGGCTCCATTCACAAAGTATGCTAGGAATTGGATATAAAGAAGTCTATCAGTACTTAGATGGTAAGATATCACTGGATGAAGCGAAGGATTTGATTAAGCAGCATTCCAGAAACTACGCGAAAAGACAATTGACTTGGTTTCACAATAAGCTCGATATTCCTTGGTTTGAAGTCAATCCTATTCTTTTTCATCAAACCGTAGAAGATGTCATCCAGTTCATAAAAAAAGTAGAGTGATCTCCACTCTACTCTTCTTTTAAATTAAACGGCCAATTTTCAATTCCGCCCTTGAGTACATAAATGGGGCGGAATCCTTTTTTAATCAGCTTTTTGGCAACCGATTTAGGGTTGGTCCCATGAACTGAATAGATAATGAATACGGCTTGATCTTTTCTCACCTTGTGAAGTGATGAGAAAATCGAACGCTTCGGAAAGTTTCGGGATCCATTCACCTTCGTTTTCTTAAAATCGTCTTCTTTACGAATGTCTATTAGTTGACCCTTTCTCATGTTCAGTCTGAATTCTTCAGCATCCAATGTCACTAGTTGCGTTAAGTCTACTTTTTTTCTGGTTGAAATCAGTAAACCTGCGAACAAGCCAACTGAAATCGGTAATAACCAATCCCATACCGCTAAAAACATCATACCACGTCCTTTTATAAGCTATGTTATATTATAGTAGAGATGAAATATATTGTCAACTGGCGATGAATGTATTATAATAGTAATGATATATAAACAAGGATTTTGCACCAACAGGAGGAAATTCATGGTAAGTACCAATGATTTTAAAACAGGGCTCACAATCGAATATGAGGGAAACATCTATTCGGTCATCGAGTTTCAACATGTGAAGCCAGGCAAAGGCAGTGCTTTTGTTAGAACCAAATTACGTAATTTAAGAACCGGTTCTGTCTTGGATAAGACTTTTAACGCCGGAGTCAATATGAATCAAGCTCAGATTGACAAAACTTCGATGCAGTATTTATATGTGAATGGAGATATGAATGTCTTCATGAACATGGAAACATACGAACAAATCGAAATTCCAACCGAACAAATTAAATATGAACTGAATTACTTGACTGAAGGTATGACCATTAGTGTAATCACTTATGAACATGAAATCCTAGGTGTTGAACTTCCGGACAAAGTGACATTGGAAATTGTCGAAACTGCTGGTGGTGCAAGAGGAAATACAGCCTCTAACGCGACAAAAGAAGCGTTGACAAATACAGGTCTTCGCCTTCTGGTTCCATTGTTCATTGAACAAGGTGAAAAAGTAATCGTTTCAACTGCTACTGGGAAATATGATACAAGAGCAAAGTAGCAATCAAGTTTTAGGGAGTGATTTTTCTTGGAAATAAGTCACACGTGGAGTTTACTGCTTAGCGTTCAATTTAATCCGGTGTTTTTAATTTTGATTATCGTCTTACTGATTGTCTCCGCATTTTTTTCAATGACGGAGATGGCTTATTCAGCAGTAGGTAAAGTCAGACTAAAAAACCTGGTAGAGCAGAAAATTCGTGGGTCAAAAAAAGCGTTTTGGATTATCGAAAATTTCGACAAGGCACTAACGACATTACTTGTCGGCAATAATCTTGCAAACATCGGGCTTGCTAGTGTTAGCGTTCTGTTGTTCACAGGGTTTTTTAGTGCGCTTCCAAATGCGGATACCATCATTACTTTGTTGAACACACTCGTTATGACGACATTGATTTTGATCTTCGGTGAGATTTTGCCTAAAAGCCTGGCAAAAACACATCCGGACAAGATATGTCTTGGTGTCAGTTCAATATTGTACTTTTTAATTAAAGTCATGACCCCAATGACGTTTTTATTTCGAATTTTAAATAATAAAGTCGTCGGTAAGATTAATTCTGAAAGCAAACTAACCGTTACCGAATCCGAACTTGAAACTATCATTGATACCATGGAAGAAGAAGGCTCGATTGATGAAGAGGAAGCCGATATGCTTCAAAAGGTACTCGATTTGTCAGAAATCACGGTTGAATCGATTATGACTCCAAGAGTTGATATGGTCGCAATAGAAGTGACGGATGATTTACAAAAGGTGACTGAAGTATTTTTCAAAAGCAAGTTTTCCAGAATTCCAGTTTATGACGATAACAAAGACAACATCATCGGTGTATTGTCTGAACGCGATTACTATACAAAGCTGATTAAGAGGCAAAACATCAATCTAAAGAAGATGCTTCGGAAGCCGATTTTCATTCCGGCGACGACAAAAGTCGATGCGTTGATTGAACTTCTCCAACAGGAAAATTCTCATTTGGCTATCGTCGTTGACGAATATGGCGGTGTGGATGGCCTTGTGACCATGGAAGATGCATTGGAAGAACTCGTTGGCGAAATCTATGATGAACATGACGATGTTACCGAAAATATCATTAAAAAAGGTGATTCCAGTTACGTCATTAATGCAGATTATGATCTAACGGATTTGTTTGAGGATTTGGATTTAGGCGATGCGCCTGTTTCTGAATCGACGTCTGTAGGTGGCTGGCTTTTCGAGAAGTTCCAAGACATCCCCGAAGTAGGGGAAAAGATTGAATATGAAATTAAGATTCATCAGGTTTACGATGATTTGAGCGAATTGATCAGTGAAGATATCGAAATACTGACTTTTGAAGTTCTCCAAGTTCACAAGAGAAGAATCAAGAGCGTATTACTGACAGTTGACGTTCATAACGAAAACCTCGAAGTAGAAAATAGCTAGCATTCATGAGGGTAGTCCCATCTATCCTCATTTTTTTGGAAAGAGGTTTGATTATGGAAAGACTTCAAAAAATGATACAAAAGGCCGGAATCTGTTCGAGAAGAAAAGCGGAAGAACTGATTAAAGAAGGCAAAGTCATGGTCAATGACAAGGTTGTCACTGAAATGGGTGTACAAGTCGAATCTCAAGACGAAATCAGAGTTGATGGAAAGCTTTTGATGAACGAAGAACTTGTATACTATGTATTAAATAAACCAACTGGATATGTTTCTACCACCTCTGATAATCTAGGTAGAAGAACAATCATGGATTTGATGCATGTCAAAGAAAGGGTATTTCCGATTGGAAGACTCGATTATGATACTTCGGGTGTTCTATTGCTTACAAATGACGGAGACTTCATGAATTCTTTGATTCATCCTAAATTCAAAGTAGAGAAAGAATATCATGTGAAAGTGAAAGGTTTGATTCGTAAAGAGGAGTCTTCTCGATTGCAAAAAGGCATGGATTTAGGTGATTTCAAAACAGCACCTGCAAAAATATTCGATGTTGAGTATGATGATCCTAAAGAAAATTCCTACGTTAAAGTGATCATCACTGAAGGTAAATATCATCAAGTGAAAAGAATGTTTGAACAGATTGGTCACCCTGTCATTAAGTTAAGAAGACATCGATTTGGTGTTGTCACAACCGAAGGCTTGGCTCAAGGAGATTTCAGGTTGTTGAAACCGCATGAAATCAAACAATTGTGGAATATGTCAAGATATGGAAAGTAAGTAAAAAGGTTGCACGAATTTTTGTGATTTATGATATAATGTTTAAGGTTGAGGGGTGATAATATGAAATATTATAAATTAGCCATCGACGGGCCCGCCGGCGCAGGGAAATCATCAGTAGCAAAAATGGTCGCTCGCAGGTTGCATTATACTTACATTGATACCGGTGCGATGTATCGTGCCATCACATATAAAGCCATGAAATTAAATCTTGATTTGGCCGATCCAAATCAATTTGGTTTTCTTGACGAAACTGAAATGAAGTTCATTGATGGCATTTTATATTTGGATGGAAAAAACATTACAGTACCGATTCGCTCGAATGAAGTTAACAATAACGTTTCCGTTGTGGCTAGCCATGTTCCTGTAAGAAACAAGCTGGTATCGCTTCAACAAATGATTGCGAAAAACTCAAATGTCGTTATGGATGGCAGAGACATCGGCACCATCGTCCTACCTGATGCGGACTTAAAAATATATATGAGTGCAACGGTTGAAGAACGGGCGCGAAGAAGACATGAAGAAAATAGAACTTTGGGAATCAAAAGCGATTACCAAGCGTTAATCGAAGAAATCAAGAGAAGAGATTTATTTGATTCTTCGAGAAATTACAATCCGCTTCGAAAAGCGGAGGATGCAGTGTTTCTAGACACTTCAAAGATGGATATCAATGAAGTTGCAGATAAAATTTATGAGATGTTTATGGACATCCTAAAGACTAAGAGGAGTGAGTAGCATGGAAATTAAAATCCCACAAGTTGGTGACATTATCAAAGGAACGGTCGTAAGCGTCAATCAAGAGGAAGTATTGGTTGATGTAGGGTACATGTTCGAAGGTACAATATATAAAGACCATTTATCTGCAACCAAAGTAACAGATGCAAGAGAATTTGTAAAAGTCGGAGACGAACTTGAAGCAAAAGTGACAAAAATCTCTCACGGAGATGAAAACAATATCATGTTGCTTTCTCGCTTACAAATAGAAAAGAACCAAATTCGTGAAGGACATATCAATGAACTTCAAATTGGGAAAGACATTACCGCAAAAGTAAAAAGATCAAACCCAGGCGGATTAGAACTAGATTATCATGGCATTGAACTATTTATGCCAGGATCGATGATTGATGTTGCGAATGCAGATGATGATTTAAAAAATAGTCTTATAGGTAAAAACGTCGATGTCAGAATCGTGGACGTCAAAGAAAATCGCGCTAAAAAAGTATTCATTGCCAATCGCAAACTATTGATTGCAGAACAACTTCGTTTGCAAGAAAAAAACGAGATGGCGAAACTTGAGATCCATTCGATTGTTAAAGGGAAAGTGACGAAAGTTCTTCCTTTTGGTGCCGTTGTTTCTTTAAGCGATCATTTGGAAGGATTGCTTCATATCTCCGAGTGTTCACATTTCCATATTAAATCCGTTGAAGAAGTCGTCAAAGTAGACGATGAAATCGATGTTCAGATTATTAAAATCGCTGGAAGAAAGATTAATCTCTCGCTACGTTCGATGCAAAAGAAACCTTGGGACCTGTTTATTGAATCAGCCAAAGTGGGAGATAAAGTAACAGGAACCATCGTTAAGAAAATGCAGTTTGGAATGCTTGTTGAAATCCAAAGGGATGTCATTGGGCTACTAAACAGGTACGACTATTCATGGGACCCTCAAGACAATCTAGCTGGAAGAGTTGAAGTAGGAAATCAGTTGGAACTTGAAATCATTTCAATTAATCCAGAGAAGAAACAAGTTGGATTATCAAAAAAACATTTATCCTATAACCCTTGGGCAGATGTCAAGTTCAAACTTGGAGATATCGTATCCGCAACCGTCAAAACGATTATGGAAAAAGGTGCTGTTCTTGAAATCGAAGGCGTCGATGGTTTCATTCCCATCAGTGAAATATCCGAAGACAGAATCAATCGCGTCGAAGACGTGTTGAAAGTAGGAGATATCTTATCTGTTGAAGTAACCACTTTCTTCCCGAAAGAATGGAAACTTGTCGTTTCAAAAAGAAAGATTACTGAAAAAGCATCTCGAAAAGAATATGAAGAACAATTAAAGGAAAACGTATCTGCAAACCAATCATTAGCGGATCTATTCTCGAAATTCAAAAAATAAAAATCAAAAAAGGTGATCATTATGCGATCGGTTGTTGCGATTGTCGGTCGTCCGAATGTCGGAAAATCGACAATATTCAATCGTATTCTCGGTGATAGGGTATCTATTACCGATGATACACCAGGCGTGACTAGAGACCGTATCTACGGGAAAGCATCATGGCTTGGGCACTCATTTAATCTCATAGATACAGGGGGCATCGAAATTAGCGATGCACCTTTTTTGACTGAAATTAAAGCACAAGCTGAAATCGCGATAGAAGAAAGCCAAGTCATTATATTCATTACCGACGGGAGAACAGGTTTAACTCCGGATGATAGAGTCGTCATGGAACTTCTATATCAATCTAGCAAGCCAGTCATTATCGCCGTAAACAAAGTAGACAACTCCTCATTGGTTGACAACATCTATGAGTTCTATGAACTTGGCGCTACCAAAGTGATTAACGTTTCAGGACTTCATGGAATTGGAATGGGCGACTTACTAGATGCCGTTGTTGAACACCTTCCAATCCATTCGACGGAAGAGTATGAGGAAGATACGATAAAACTATCAATCATTGGTAGACCGAACGTAGGGAAGTCCTCACTTACCAATGCCCTCTTAGGAAACGACAGAGTCATCGTTAGCGATATCGTTGGAACGACAACAGACTCCATCGACACTGAATTCAAGCGTGATGGCAGAAAATATGTGGCGATTGATACGGCTGGATTAAAGAAAAGAGGAAAGATTTTCGAGTCTCTTGATAAATACAGTGCTTTACGAGCAATGCAAGCGATTGAGAGAAGTGACCTTTCATTATTGGTCATCGACGCTGAGTCGGGGATTCAAGAACAAGATAAACATATCGGTGGATACGCACTCGACAACGGAAAAGCAATGATTATTGTTGTCAATAAATGGGATGCCATCGAGAAAAACGATAAAACAATGGTTGAATGGTCTAACAAGATCAGAAACGAATTTCAATTTCTTTCTTATATTCCAATTGTGTTTGTATCAGCGAAAAACCGTTCCAGAATTCATACCCTGTTTCCGGTTATCACCCAAGTCTTTGAAAACTATCAAAGAAGAGTATCTACTTCCTTGTTAAATGAGATTATTAGTGATGCAATGATGTTAAATCCTCCCAAGGAACACAATCATTCAATCGTAAAAGTATTCTATGCCACTCAAGTAGGTATCAAACCGCCAACTCTCGTATTATTCGTTAATGACAGTGACTGTATGCACTTTAGTTACCACCGTTATTTGGAGAATCGACTACGTGAAAGATTCGATTTCGAGGGTACTCCACTCAAAATTGTGCTCCGAAAACGGACTTAATGGCTAAATTTACAAAAAAAACACAACTTTTTTTATCTAAACACTTGCTTTTTAAAATGAAACTTTCTATAATGAAGATAACAAATAAAAGGAGGAAATAAAACATGAACAAATCTGAATTGGTAGCACGCATCGCTGAACTTGCCGATCTAACGAAAAAAGACGCTGAAAAAGCTCTCAACTCTACAGTCCTTGCAGTACAAGAAGCTTTGGTAAAGGGTGAAAAAGTTGTATTGACAGGCTTTGGAACATTCGAAGTGAAAGAACGTAAAGCTCGTTCCGGACATGACCCAAGAACTGGTGAACTTATTTCTATTCCTGCATTAAAAGCTCCAACTTTCAAAGCTGGAAAAGTTTTAAAAGATTCAGTAAGATAATTTCATATTTAGGAAAACCGAAAGTCATTGGACTCTCGGTTTTTTTCTTTTACAATGTTTCCTCACAAAACTCGTTGAGAAAGACGTCTGATTATGATATTATTTTGAATGTCAAAACAATTTTAAACTACGAAATTTGGAGGAATTTATGAGAATTACACGTCGTTTGATCACAATCGTTGTATTGAGTATTAGCTTTTTACTGAGCTTGTTTGTTTTATGGACTCCGATTCCTGAAATCACTGATACCGATTTTTCAGCAATTAAAGCTGCAGGGTACATTAAAGAGATTTCTTTGGAGCCTCACAGTGTTTTTGATCCTGTTGCTCATGAAGAGGTCCGTTTATATTTAAAGGGCATGCTAGAAGAATTTGTAGGAACTGAGAACGTCACAGAATACAATTACACTGGATTGGAAGTTGGAAGTGACTACGACATCAAAAACCTACTCGCTACGATTCCTGGAAATTCAGATACGGCTATCTTGCTTGTAGCCCATTATGACTCCAGAGGCCATATTGGCCGAATGGGTGAATTAGGAGGGTCCTTCGGAGCTGCTGATGATGGATACGGACTCGCGACTCTACTTGAAATCGCAAGACTCTATGGAGGACGTACTGATTTAGAAAATACAATCTATATTCTCATGACTGATGGAGAAGAAACTGGACTGTATGGCGCAGAAATGGCTGCAGGTGAAACTGATTTAATGGACAATGTCGGGTTTGTCATCAACATTGAAGCTAGAGGGATTGAAGGCCCAGCTTATATGTTTGAAACAAGCAAAAACAATTCCAAGGTGATTGATTTTTATAAAAATGCAGATTTTCCAATATCCTATAGCATTGCGACTGCCGTTTATACGGTTATGCCAAACAGCACTGATTTTACCGAGTTTTTAGCCATTGATAAACAAGGGATCAATTTTGCGGTTTTGGATAGTCTTTATTATTATCATACGCCTAGAGACAATTATACGTCCATCAATCAAAGTAGCATTCAACATTATGGTGCGCAAATAACACCGCTTGTGGATGAGTTTGTGACCAGTTCAGTTTACAGTGACGTACATTACTTTGAAGGGACGGAAGATCAAGTATTTTTTAATCTGTTCTCGAACGTTTTTATTGCATACACAGATACTTTCGCGACGATTCTTCATTTCTTGACACTCGTGCTATTCATTTTGTTGTTTGTTTTCCTAGTATTAAAAAAGGATGTAAAACCTTTAAAGGTATTGAAACAGCTTGGAATCATTTTCGGAGTCATCATCTTGCTGGCGATTTTTGGAATCTTTGTCAGTAAATTGTTCGCCTTCCTAGGACATACTTCATGGAGCTTGACCTATGTAAGAATGGATGGTTCAGAACTCCCTGCTTACATTATTATCGGATTGGTTGTTATCGGTCTTGTTTGGGCTTACAAGAAGCTTGTGGTCAACCGAATGAAAGAAGAAAACGAGTTTATGCTTGCAGGAATCTTTTTATTGATTTTGTTCGCATTAGCGACAGGATTCATTCTAAGTGGAGCTTCATTCTTATTCTTTATCCCTGCACTTTTCGGAGTCATTAGCTTAACGACGAGACATTTCGTTAAAAATAGAGTGGTTGAAATAGCCATCTATTCCTTGACTTTTTTGATCAACATCTTAATCTTGGTTCCGCTTGTCTATTCTTTATTCTTAGCTCTGACAGTGGGCGGGTTAATGGCATTCCTAATCGTTATTTGGTTCTACCTGTTGATACTGACACCTACTTTCTATTTTTCAATTGAATAATTTAAAAAAGCCACTCGATTGAGTGGCTTTTTTTTCTAAATGGGTAATGATTAACTCATGGCGTATATCAATAACACGTAACTACCCCATGCAATGAAATTATTGATGAAGTGAACACCAATCGTAACGTAAATATTCTTCTTTGATCGATAATAGACATATCCGAATACAAGTCCCATTGCAACATATGGTATCGCTTGAATGAAATCCATATAAGCTAGCACATGCATGAATCCAAAAATAAGTCCGCTACCGATGATGGCAGGTATGGGTCCGAATCTTTTTTCAATTAATCCGTAAGTTGCCTTGCGAAACACCAATTCTTCAACGATTGGGGTTAATACACAGAGTAGAAGAAATAAAAGTCCAAGATTCAGCAAATTATCTGAAAACATTGAAGCGATGGCATCTTCATTTTCTGAAGTGCCGGTGACCCCTAAATATTGAAGAAGAATCTGTGATGCATAGAGCGCTATAAAAACCAGAAGGTACCCTACGATAATTTGACCTATGAAGATGCCGGGGCTTTTTTTGAATCCCTTCCAGTCTTTCCTGAAATTCGATTTATCGATGAGAACAAAGAATATCGCTGTGATGAAAACCTGAGCAAAGTTAAGTAGCAGATAAAACATCGATGTTTCATCTATGCCTTTGACAATGGTGAACGTATCAGGATAGTCACTGGAGTAAAATTGTTCGTTGATGTACCATATTTCATAAGGGCCTAGATGATCTTCGGACAAGGAGTAAGTTCCTATTTCTTCGTTGGAAGAAGTGAGAAAATCAAGTTCTAAATAGACCGAAGGGATTTCAAAATCATTGGTGTTTTTAACCCATCCAGAAATTGTGACTAAATAAGGATAATCAGGATTATCGATGGAATCTTCCACTTCGATTGAAATCGTTCTTGTGATAATGACATTAGAAATGATTACATCTGAATCAGAAAAACGAATTGTCCCATATACCATCGAAAATAATGTTATTAGCAAAGAAATGGCAACATAGATGATAATCAAATGACGATTAATTTTATTTTCCCTTTCCATTTCAAAAAAATCATGGTTAGGATCCGTGGGAATAGACTCAGGGGATTTCGGTAGTTCTTCATTTTGTTTAAACAAGTCGTCAAACTCATTCATAAGATATCACCTCGCATTATATTTATTATACAAAATAATCAGATTTTTTCATAGAATTAGTTTTATAAATCACTGAAAATACACCCTCTGCCCCCAGATTGATTGACAAACAATGTAAATAATGTATAATAATAGTTAGTATTTATCTGAAAGGATGAACGATATGATTAAGAAAAACTTTGCGGTAATTGGTGTTGGCCGATTTGGGCTGGCTTTGATTGAAGAGCTCGTCGACTTGGAAGCCGATGTTTTAGTCATTGATAAAAATTATGAAAAAATAGAAAAAGTAGCAAAGATGGTGACCAATGCGATTTGCCTAGACTCTACCGACGTTGAAGCTTTAAAAGAAATAGGGATTACCAGTTATGACACCGTCATCGTCGCAACAGGAATCAATGTTGATAACTCTATTTTGACTACCTTGATATTAAAAGACATTGGAGTAAAGAATGTCTATGTAAAAGTCCAAAGCGAATATCATGCCCGTGTCGTAGAAAAACTTGGTGTTGATCAAGACCACTTGATTTGGCCGGAACAAGCGATGGGTAAAAGACTCGCGAAGATCCTGGTTTCCGGTAATCTGCTTGAATATTTGGAACTAGACCAACAATATAGTTTCGTTTCTACGATTTCAACCAAAAAGATTATCGGCAAGCACTTGCTTGAACTAGAGATTCGTACTCGTTTCGGAGTGAACATTGTAGCCATCAGGAGAGATGAAAAAATCATTATTCCAAACTCGACTACTCCTTTTGAACCGGACGATGAAATCATTCTTGTAGGACATAATGACAATATCTTAAAATTCACTTCCTGGTTAAAGAAATAAAGAGATTAAAAGTTAAGATTTTTCTTAACTTTTTTTTATACTCAATTCCGAGATAGTCGATGTTATGATATACTTAAAGTGGTGAATTCTATGAATAAAATCCTGATTGCTTCAAATAATCCAGGCAAAATAAAAGAATATCGTTTTTTACTTTCCCCACTCGGATACGAAGTGGTTTCTTTACTTGATTTGAACGATATAGATGATGTAAAAGAAGTGGGGTCCACTTTTCTTGAAAACGCGATGATTAAGGCCGAAGCTTCAGCAATAAAATATGGAATTCCTACGATTGCGGACGACTCAGGTTTGATGGTAGAAGTGTTGGACAACGCTCCTGGAATTTATTCAAAAAGGTATTCAAAGGAAGCAAAAGATCAAACCAATAACCTGAAGTTATTAAAGAATTTACAAGGAAAACAGAATAGAAAAGCTAAATTCGTTTGTGAAATCGTGTATTTTGACCCGTTGGCCGGATACTCGAATTTTCATGGAGAGATCGAAGGAGTCATTTTGGATGAGATGAGAGGAACAAACGGCTTCGGCTACGATCCGATTTTCTATATCCCGTCTGAAAAGAAAACGATGGCTGAACTGGATCTCTTTGTCAAAAACCGAATATCTCATCGAGCCATCGCTTTACACAAGTGCATGACTGCGCTGAAGGAGAATCAAAATGAAGCTTCTCGTCTTTAGCGATAATCATAGGGACAGAGAATCTCTAGATTTATTACTAAAAGAATGTCAAGAGATGGACCGAATCATTTCTTTGGGAGATTCGGAAATGCGTGAAGAGGAGTTAAGCGAGAGGAATGTCATTGGCGTCAAAGGAAACTATCCTTTTGAACCAAATTTCCCCGATGATTTGATCTTTATTTTCGACGATTGGAAATTTCTGTTCACCCACGGCCACAAATACGGGGTTAAGATGGGTCTTTACAGGTTGGTTGAAGTATCGAACGCTCATGACATCGATGTCGTTTGTTTCGGACATACTCACAGGGCAATTTTAGAAGAAATAGATGATTTGATTTGTATGAACCCGGGATCTCTCACATTCCCAAAAGGAACCTTTCTTCCCACCTATGCAATCATCGAAACGAAAGCAAATAAGATTTCTCTTGAGATTCGAGACTTGAAAACACACAAAACGCTACTGTCTCTTTTTAAAACAAGGAGGTCGCATGATTATTAAAGAAACACTGGAAAGACTTTTGACCGAACCGGTTTCTGAGGAACTGATTGGCAAATTACTGGAATTGCTGACGCAATCCATCGAGCAACAGGATTTCGATGGATATTTTTTGGTTGCTTCTCAGCTCTTTGATACTTATGTAAGTCTTCAAGATTATGACAGCGCAATCGCTACTTTGAAAACCGCAATCAATAGTGAGTATACGGAAGATTACAAGGTAATCCTTCCAATGATTGACAAATTGATAGGACAATTAATCAGAATCGAAGATTTCCACGAACTTGAAGCCTTATTGAAGATGAGAGAACGTTTTATTACCGGAGATAAGCACCAACAGATGATGCAAAGTTTTTATTTATCCGTTGGTTTGGAAGGTTTGAAGAAGTATTCAAGTGCCATCGAAGTATTAGAAAACATACCGGACAATATGTCTTCAAATAATATCATTTCGAAGTATTTAAAATTGTCGATGCTTTCAATGCAAACATCGAATCTTGACAAAGCAAGACAATATTTCGATAAAGCGACCTTGTTTGATCGATTTCAAAAGAATCCGTTATTTGCTTTGGTCGAATCTGATTTGTATTATGCAGAAAAGGATTATCTCAAGGCACTGGAGAAGTATCAAGAGTACTTTATCAAATCAAAGATTAAGAACAGGTATTTGGATCGATATTTATTGTTATGCGTTCAACTGGAACGATATGATGAAGCACTGAAATTTTATCATGACTATGAGCCGAAAATCAGAACAACCCTTTCGAAAAATTATCAAAAACTTTTCTATGAAGCTGGTTTAAGCCTTTTCGAGCACGTTTATGCCCCTAGTGACTATGAATACTGCAGAGACCGATTAAATGAGCTTAGAAATGAAACGATTGAGATATTGAATCAGTTTGACGGTCTTTACTCCTTGATTTCAAAGTTGTTAATGAAACAGGACATCCATTCACCTCGAGAGGTGCTACTCCACGGCTCTAGAGCTTTCTTTGATTTGGTGCATGTCGATCGTTTCCATTTCATCTACTTGCAAGATGATGGGTATCATGTGTTGACTTATCACAAAAAACTTTTGATGGAAAAAATCTTCTCTTATGTTCAAATTCAAGGAAGCATCATAGAAGAGATATTCGCAGATCCATTGTCACTACACGTTTATCATAAATCTGATCTTGAAAACATGACTGATTTTATGTCTCCTAACCCCATTTCTTCAGAAATGGTCATCGCTTCCAAGACGTATTCGGAAGTTTATGGAAACATGTATATCATGATTGGCATCGATCAAACAACCCATTATGATTATATCCATAAATTGCTGATGATTTTGTCTAGAATTCTTGAATCTCAACTTATCAACTTCTTTTTCGAACGGAAAGAAGAGGAATTTTCCATGATTCGAGAAGCGTTTGAAGACAAACTTGAAATCGGTTTTATTCGGATTGAACATGGTGTTGTGACTCTTCTTAACCCGATTGCGAAAAGACTGCTAGGGATGGAAGAAGAACATTTCCCTTATGAGCGATTGAGAGATAAATTCATTAATCCAAAACCTTATTTGGACGATTTTTTACATAAAGATGAATGGGTTGTTGAAATGAATGTTTCTCCGAACAAACGAAGGTTCTTGAAGATTCTTGTAAAAGAGATTCGTTTTGCCTTATATTTACACATTACCGATGTAACAGATGAAGTAAATCAAACGGCATTGGTAGATCATTTGATGAAACAAGACATCGATTCTTCTTTTGAAACGATACAATCATTGAAAACTCGTTTCGAGCAGTTGGAGAAAGCGACTTCTTTAATCTATTTTGACTTGGATGAAAGGGAAGAACTGTTCCAAAAATATCATTTCTCTTTTAAGAAAAAATTGAATTCGTTTTTACCTAGCATTCTGAAAAAAATATCAAGAACTTCATTCATTGGTGCTTATAGGGCAAATGAAAGCGGTTGGTTTTTGTTTTTGGATACGGTTGACAAACGAGTGATTGGTCGAGTATGGAATGAGTTGACAAAAGAAACCAATCAAACTGATTTGATTCTTGAAGACGTAACTTTTTCTGGAATTTGTGCCATTAATCAAAAGAAGAGAGTCTTTGAGGAACTGATTGATGAACTTTACGAACAGTTCTATCGACATAATAAAATATCAGAGTTACGATATAGTGATCGAAAACAAGTCAACGAGCAACATCTTTTGAAAACAATACATTTGAACCTTGAACAGCTTCTTTCAAGCAAAGAAATCCCAGTAGAATATCATCCGATTGGAGATTGGACAACATATGAGGCTTTTGGGTATCAAATTGACTTGCATTCAAGTGTCTTACTTGGAGAAAAGAAACTGATGGAAGAAGCCATTATTACAGGCGGGTATTCTTTGAAAATGGACATTTTGCTCATTAAGTCTTTCTTAAAGAGCAATGTCTCGAAGTTAAAAACATACTATCTGTTTAAAATTCATCATGAAACGATTAAAAACCATTCCGTGATCGATGATATCGTTAGAAGAATAAAACGAGTCGAATCATTGAATATTTCTCAATGTGTGTTTGTACTCGAGTTCCCACTAAAACAGAATTTCCATTTTCACGAAGATGTCGAATATTTGAAAAACAAAGGATTCTTGATTGCTTTCGATCATCTTTTCAATTTGAAAATGAATGATTTGAATATTCTATCAATGTCTGATTTCTTAATTGTTAGTCACGATGATTTTCTCCATGGAAAAGAAATTCAAAGTTTATATGATTTTAAGTTGATTTACAATCATACGGATGAGACGTTAAAGAAGTCGATACTGAACAAATATGGAATTCGTCTCGTCAAAGGCATGGTTTTTCCACCGATTGACAAACCCGTAACCGATTTACGAAGCATTCATGAAAATATTGATTCATAATTGGATATAATAGAGAATGTAATCATACGGAGGTCATTATGGAACAAAAATGGTGGCAAAAAGAGAATATCTATCAAATTTATCTCAGAAGTTTTTATGATTCCAATAACGATGGAATAGGCGATATTCAAGGAGTCACACAAAAACTGGAATACTTCAAATCATTAGGGATAGGAATATTATGGATTTCTCCCCATTATGACTCTCCAATGGACGATAACGGATATGACGTTCGAAACTATTACAAGGTTTCAGAAGACTATGGCACACTCGAAGATTTTAGAGACCTTCTTCATAAAGCTCATGAGTTAGGAATTAGAATCATTACCGATTTGGTGTTAAATCATACCTCGGATGAACATGAATGGTTCATAGCTGCAAAAGACCCGCAACATCCAAATCATATCAAATACCATGATTATTACATTTGGCAAAAACCTAAATTTGATTCAAATGGAAACAAAATCAAGCCGACGAGATGGATTGGTTGGTTTGGTGATTCAACATGGGAATACAATCCGCCAACCGATGAGTATTACCTCCATATCTTTAGTAAGAAAATGCCTGATCTCAATTGGCGAAACGAGTCGCTTCGAGAAGACATGAAGAAGATGATTCGGTGGTGGCTTGACCAAGGAATCAATGGTTTCCGAGTGGATGCTAGCAACCATTTGGAAAAGAACTGGGACTTTCCTGATGGATTTCCGGGTTATGAAAACTTTTCGAGCATCCCAAGACATCACGACTATTTACAAGAACTGGGAAAAGAAATTTTTGTGCCCTATGACGTTCTAACAATCGGAGAATCTGGAGGGGCCTCGAAAGAAGAAGCCTTGAAATATGCCGGTTATGGTTCCAACGAATTCAATATGCTCATCCATTTTGGCCATTGCTGGGCAGACGTTGACAATCATGATCCCCGATTGATGGGAAAATGGAGTCAGGGTAATTTACGAGTAGCCTCGATCAAAAGAAGCTACCAACATTGGTATGAAATGCTTGAGGGAAAAGGTTGGAATATCATTTACTGGCATAATCATGACCAACCTAGAGTCGTATCTCACTATGGAAATGATTCTGAATATCATGACAAATCTGCGAAGATGTTGGCTACAAGTCTTTATTTCATGAGTGGAACAGCCATTTGTTACCAAGGTGAAGAAATCGGAATGACAAATGTGAAATACAATCAGATTTCGCAATTTCGTGACGTTGAAGTTTTTACTGAATATCAAAATTTTTTGGATAGAGGTTTCTCCAAACAAGAAGCCTTGGAAATCATTCAATCGAGATGCCGCGACAATGCTAGAACTCCAATGCAATGGAATTCTGAAGAATTTGCAGGTTTTTCCAAGCATTTGCCTTGGATTGATGTTCATTCTGATTATACAAGCATCAATGTCGTTTCACAAAACGATGATCCTGATTCTGTGCTCAATGTTTATCGGATGATTTTAAAATATCGAGTTGAAAACTCGGACATCATGAATGGAAAAGTAAGATTCATTGAGCTGGATGACGAAAACCATTATTGTTACGAAAACATAGGAGAAAGAAAGGATCATTTAATTCTTACTAATTTCAGAGAGTTTCCTGTTTCTGTCAATCTTTCAATGATTTCTTTAGAAGGATATAATCTGCTCTACACCAATGAATCAAAAGGCATGTTACTCTCGAAAGAAGTATTATTGGATGGATATTCAGCCTATGTTTATATCAGAGATAAAAATCGATGAGTCTTTACTAGCATTTCTTGAATAAACGATGTCTCTTCATTGAAATTTTCACATGAACATTTCAATGAATATTATAAAATGCACCAGTTGGTGCATTTTTTTTGTTTCACTAGAGATTGAACGAGAATAACGGCTTTCATTTTCTCATTCATTATGATAAAATAATAACGTATTTATTCGCGGGGAGCCTATTATGACCAGAACAGAATTAAGAGAGAAAATTATTCACCTCATCTATTTAAAAGATATGGGTGGCATGTACTCAACCGAAGAGTACGAAGAAGAAGTATTGGACATCGTGAACGATGTTTTTTTACATTTAGTAGACCTAGACCAGGTTATTTCTAAAAACCTTCAGAACTGGACAATCGATCGTTTGAATTATGTCGACTTAGCAATCATTAGATATGCGGTTTATGAGATGACTTATACAGATACCCCTTATGAAATAGCGATAAACGAAGCCATCAACTTAACAAAAAAATATTCCAATTTAGATGATGATGCGGCCAAAAGTTTTAATAATCGGTTGCTTGATAACATAAAAACAAGTCTATTCAAGTAAAGGGGCGATACATTGGAAAGAACATATTTGACAGTCACTGCCCTGAATCGGTATTTGAAATTTAAATTCGACAATGACAGCGAATTGAAGAATGTCTTGTTGAAAGCTGAAATTTCAAACTTCAAACGACATAGCAGAGGACACTTATATTTCACTTTAAAAGACCAATCCTCTCAAATATCAGCTGTCATGTTTGCGAGAGAGACACAGTCGCTTAAATTTAATCCAACCGACGGTTCGAAGGTCATCATCGAAGGATATGTGAGCATATATGAACCTTATGGGACATATCAAGTCTATGTCACAAGAATGGTCACCGACGGAGTTGGGGATTTATACGTTGCCTATGAAAAACTGAAATCCGATTTAGAGCAACAAGGACTTTTTACCGATTTACATAAGAAACCCATTCCTTTATATCCCAAGGCGGTTGGCGTGATTACATCGCCGACTGGTGCGGCTGTAAGGGATGTCATTCATGTGATAGGGCACCGATATCCGTTAACTAAAATCATTGTTTATCCTGCTTTGGTTCAAGGTACAGGTGCCACATCGTCGATTGTGAAACAAATCGAGAAAGCGAATTCAGATCAATTAGTAGACACCTTGATTGTTGGCAGAGGTGGAGGCTCAATCGAAGATTTATGGTCTTTCAATGAGGAAAGCGTCGCAAGAGCAGTTTATAACTCCAAAATACCTATTATATCTGCGGTCGGTCATGAAACGGATTTTACAATTGCAGACTTCGTGGCGGACAAACGAGCAGCTACTCCTTCTCAAGCAGCGGAATTGGCTGTTCCGGACAAACGAGCATTACTTTCTACTGTAGTTGATTTGACTCATAAATCTACGATCCTATTTGAACAAAAAATATCTTCTTTGAAAAAGCGAACAGAAAATAGCACAAAATCGATTGTATTTACAGATCCCTCGAGGATGTTTCAAACAAAAGAGTTGAAAACAGATCATTTCATTGAACGACTGATTCAGCAGAGCCCTATCCAAGTTTTGAAAAAAAATGACGAGCATTTGGTTGAATTTCAACGAAGGATGAAATATGCATTTGTGAACTCAATCAGGGCATATGAATCACAATTCTTTCGACAAGTCGATAAACTCGAATTGTCAAATCCGCTCTCAATGATGAAGAAAGGTTTCAGTCTGATATCGAAAGACGATCAAATTTTGACTTCTGTAGATCAGATTAAAGTCGGCGACTTATTAACAACAAAATTAAAAGACGGAAGATTCTACTCCGTCGTAAAAGACATTGAAAAAGGTGAAATCTAATGGAAGAAAAGAAAACTTTTGAACACGCACTAGAAGAACTCGAAAAAATTGTGAAAGAATTGGAATCCGGTTCTCTGTCTTTAGAAGACTCCGTAAAAAAATACCATAAAGGCACTGAATTGGCTGCGTTTTGCTCAAAAGAACTGAAAAGAGCAGAAGACGTCGTCGTAAAATTGATGAATCAAAACACGTTGACGGATTTTAATGTCGTAGACGAGGAATAATATTGATTAGGTGATGCGATGATAGATTTACTAAAAATACAGGACCCTAAGTTCTTAAAAGAATTGAACCATGATGAACTAGTCGAACTTTCAAAAGAAATTCGCGCTTTTATTATTGATAAAGTATCAAAAACAGGAGGACATTTATCTTCCAACCTTGGAACCGTCGAATTGACGATTGCCCTCCATAAGGTTTTCAATTCACCAACAGACAAGATTATCTTTGACGTTGGTCATCAAGCGTATACCCACAAGATATTGACTGGCAGAGCAAAAAATTTCGATCAACTGAGACAATACAAGGGACTTTCAGGCTACATAAAACGTGAAGAGTCTCTTCATGATGTTTGGGAAGCTGGGCATTCTTCAACGGCAATTGCGGCTCTTGCCGGTTTTGAAAAAGCTAGACTATTCAGTGGAGAAAAGAATTTCAATATTGCAGTCGTAGGTGACGGATCTTTAAACAGTGGGCTCAGTTTTGAAGCCTTGAATTATTTGGGACATCAGACCGAAATGAGACCGATTATCATTTTAAACGACAATGAGATGAGTATATCCAAAAACGTCGGTACGTTATCGAAAATTTTGAACTCTTTGAGATCTTCAAAAACCTATGTAAAAGCTTCTCGCAGAACAAGAAAGTTCCCGAAATTTTTGATCGATTTTAAAGATCGAATCGGGTTCATGCTAAGAGGATTTGCGAAGAACATGACTATTTTTGATGAGCTTGGTTTTACTTATTATGGCCCAATTAACGGACATGATTTTAAGCAACTTCAAAAATATTTTGAACTTGCGAAAAAAGTAAACCGTCCAACGGTTCTTCATGTCATCACTAAGAAGGGGAAAGGCTATTTCCCGGCAGAATCCGATGGAGATGGAATCTGGCACGGAGTGGGGCCTTTTGATGTTTCTACTGGAATTCCTCTTCAAAAAAATCCAGAAAATCATTCTTCATGGAGTAACATTGTAAGTAGTTATCTCACCCAGTATGCGAACAATCATCCTCAGTTTCAAGTGGTTGTTCCAGCAATGATCAACGGTTCGGGGTTGAACCAATTCCAAGAACTCCATCCAAATCAAATTATTGATGTCGGTATCTGTGAATCTTTTGCGGTCTGTTTTTCGGGTGCGTTGGCTATGAATAAGCAAACAGTATTTGTACCGATTTATTCCTCTTTCTTGCAAAGAGCATATGATCAAATTTCACATGATATTGCAAGGCAGGACATACACGTCATCTTTGGTGTTGATCGTAGCGGACTTGTCGGAGACGACGGTGAGACCCATCAAGGAATCTATGATATTGCTTACCTAAAACACATCCCAAACATGGAAATCGTTCAACCAAAAGATGCTAGTGAAGCCTATGCATTACTTGATTATGCATTCAATATATCCAAACATCCCATCGCGATTCGGTATTCAAGACATAAAACTGAATTCTCCCCTAATCAATTAGGAAAAATAGAAACCATATTGTCTCCATCATGGCAGACGATGACCTCTGGTGGTTCCGTGAACTTGATTACATACGGTGATAATGTCAATCGAATGAAAAAAATGATTGAGTCTCGTCAATTAAATGTCAATCTCATCAATGCGCGTTTCATTAAGCCACTTGACACGAAGACGTTGGATCTCATTCTAGAAAATGGGCATCCCATTGTTGTGTTGGAAGATTCTTCGAAAATATCTTCATTAGGAAGCTCCGTATTGGAATATATGTCATCCTCGTCCAAAATGACTTCTTCAGTACAAATTCTTGGTTTGCCTGACGAATTCATTCAACAAGGGAAAGTCGATGAGCTCTATCAAAAATATGGACTTGACGATGAAAGCGTCAATCAGGTTCTCTTGAATTATCTAAAAAAATAAAAGCGGGGAATGAATATGCTGAAACATCTATCGATTACAAATTTTGCAATTATAGACCATATTGAACTTGATTTTTATGATGGCTTAACGGTACTGACCGGTGAAACCGGCGCAGGTAAAAGTATTCTTATCGATGCGATTTCATTACTTTTAGGAGACCGTGCTAGTCAAGACATGGTTCGCAGCAATTCAGACAAAGCTGTTATCGAAGCTACTTTTTCTTTTCAAAACGAAGCAATTCGAGGTAAACTATCCAAATTAGGCATTTCTACCATAGACGATCAGATTGTAATTACAAGAGAAATAAGTACTCAAAACAAGAATACTCTGAAAATAAATCAAATGAATGTGTCCTTGCAAGACTTAAAGGACATTTCAAAAGAATTGGCGGACGTTCATTCGCAGTTCGATACCCAAAGACTCATCCATCCGGCAAATTATATTCAATTGATTGACGGATTCAACCGAAAAAAGATGGACAATTATCTTGAAGAATATTCCGTTGCCCTTGAGTCGTATCTGATGAAAAGAAAAGCATATATCGATTTAACCAAAAAGCAAAAAGAAGCTGAAGGCAAGTTGGAAATGAATCTGTTTCAATTGAATGAATTGACCGATTTTCACTTGGAAGAGGGAGAATTGGAGCGGTTGACAGAAGAAGAAAGCTTGTTATCGAACTTTGATAAGATCTATTCTACTTTAGGAGAAATCAATCAAATATCGGATGAACTAGAATTTATGAACCATTTCTATGAAATCGTTAATGGACTCGACAAATTGTCTAAATTTGGCCAAGAATTCACTCAGCTTCATCAATCGTCGCAAAATTTGTACTATGAGATGGATGATATCACTCATCAAATCAAAGATAAATTCGATCAACTTAATTTCGATCCGGATGAGTTGAAATCAATTCAAGAAAGACTTCATGATTTGGATTCTTTACAGAAGAAGTACAAGATGACGATACAGGAATTGATTGACTTCATTAAGACACTTGAACTTGAGATTGACAAAGTTCAAAATTTTGATGAATACTTAGAAAAAGCAAAGAAGGAATTAAATGATTCCTATGAAAAGACGATTGAAAAAGGAAAAACATTAACGACTTTAAGGAAACAGATTGCACTCAAAATTTCGACGGAAATTAAGGTAGTTCTGAAAGATCTAGTGCTTCCTAATACTGAATTCGAGATTCTCGTTACTCAAAAGTTGCCAACACACAACCTCGATTCGGATGCTTTTATGGGACATGGATTTGATGAAATCGAATTAATGATTTCAACCAATCTCGGAGAGCCGATGAAACCATTGTCCAAAACGGCTTCTGGCGGTGAAATGAGTCGTGTGATGCTTGCGTTTAAAACCATTTTCATTCGTTCTCAAAATCTGTCTACTATCATTTTCGATGAAATCGATACTGGAATTAGCGGTTTCGTCGCAAAACAAATCGCGAAAAAGATTCAAGAGATATCCCATTTCTGTCAAGTGATTTCAATTACTCATATTCCGCAAGTGGTCGCAGTTGGAGAACATCATCTAAAAGTGTCAAAACAGATTGAAAAGAATCGGACCATTGCGAAAGCGACTTACCTTGAATTCAATGAACGGGTGACCGACATTGCTCAAATGATTTCTGGAGATAAAATATCTGAATCTACAATTCAAAGTGCAAAAGAGCTTTTAATCAATTCATAATTGTAGCCTTACCTGTGAAGTTCATTTACAAGTAAGGCTTTTTTTGTGATAAGTCGTTCTATCAAGGCGAAAAAAAAGACCTTTGAGAGGTCTTTGTTTTCATATAGGGTGAACCGATTAAGATAACACATTAATGATTGAGAATATTGCGGAAATAATGAGACCCAAAGTCATTCCTAAAATCAATAATACGATAATGACTCGCCCTACTTTGCTTTTTGTTGGGTTATAAGTCTTGATTTCTTTTTCAGTATCATTAAACTTGGGTTTTGCTTTTGTATTTGCCATGTTATCACCTCTTAATTCGCTACTTCGTATATTATAAAACAATTTGACAAAAAAATAAAGGATTTTTTGGCGAAAGAATAAAAAAAATCTCTATTCATCAATATTGATTGAATTTAAATAATCAATCACTCGTTTCGTAATCGAATTGGGTGTAGAGGCTCCACTCGATACCGTAACGGTTTTTACTCCGAAAAGCATTTCCTTTTTGATGTCTTTTTCTGATTCGATCAAGTAGGTTAATGTATTTGTCTCTTCAAACGACAACTTCACTAGATTTTGCGTATTGTTGCTTTTGGGATCTCCAACGATGAAACATAGGTCGACATCTTTGTTCGCTTCTAGAATCGCCTCTTGGCGAATTCGGGTAGAATCACAGATTTCATCAGAGATAATCGCGTTTGGATAGATTTTTTGGATTCCTGAAAGAATTGTCTGGATATCTCGAATCGAGAAAGTAGTCTGGTTGGTCACAAACAGCTGTTTGTCACGGAACTCGGATTCATTGAAATCATCTAGGGTCTCAATGACATGAACTTTTGAGCTTAATTCCGATACGCTTTCGGTTTCGGGATGGTTGCGTTTACCAATGTAGATGATCTCATGGTTTTTACTCAGATGTTCTTTGACCAATTTCTGAGTTCTAGAAACATCTTTGCATGTAGCGTCTACAATGACCACAGGAAGATCTTTCAACATATGATACACTAAATCACTGATTCCATGCGCGGTGATTATCACGGTTCCAGGAACCACTTTAGAAATCATCTCATGCCTAGATTCATGAGCTCCTTCCAAGGTGATAACACCTTTTGAAGTGAAATCATCGACGACATGTCGATTATGAACAATCATACCTAAAATCTGAATGGGTCTTGGGTAAGCCGGATTATTCAGAACGTCTTCAACTATTTTAACTGCTTTGACAACACCAGGACAAAAACCTCTTGGACGGATAGGGATGACTTTCATAGGTTCCTCGCTTATTGATTTACTTATGTCTATGATTATTATATAATAAGTTGAGTTGATTTTCAAAAAGAAAGCGTGATATGAATGAATTTAAACAAGAAATACATCGAAGAAGCATTAAAAGAGATTTCTTTTACCCAATATACTGAAGTACAAGAAGCAGTGATTCCTCATTTAATGAAAAAAGAAAGCCTGATTATCGAGGCGAAAACAGGTTCCGGGAAAACACACAGCTATTTAATTCCTATTTTGGAGCTTTTAAATGAAGAACTTCCTGAAATTCAATCTGTCATTTGTGCGCCCACGAGGGAGTTGGCGAGTCAAATTTTCTCGTTCGCAAAACAAATGACACAAAAGTCTCCCAAGCCAATTGACGTCAGGTTGTATGTAGGCGGTTCAGATCGTGATAACGAGATGGCCAAGTTAGAAAAATCACAGCCTCAGATTATCATCGGGACACCTGGAAGATTAAATGACTTGATTCGAAAAGAAAATGTCTTGAAAGCTTATACTGCTCAGTCTTTTGTCATCGACGAAGCTGACATGGCACTTGAAAATGCATTTTTAGAAGAAATAGACGGAATAGCTTCTGTATTCAAAGAAAAAACTCAGATGGTCGTTCTATCTGCAACGATACCTGAGCGGCTTCAACCGTTTTTAAAGAAGTATTTACCATCACCACAGTTTATTCAAGTTCACAAAGAAGATGTCTCAAATCTGAACATCAAGCATTTTTTCTTGAAGACGAAGGAAAGAGATCGTTTTGAAGTTTTATCGTCGATTTTATCAACGATAAACCCCTACTTAGGTATCATCTTCTGTAACACAAAAGAATCTGCGAATGCAGTATATGAATATTTGAAAAACTTAAAAGTGAATGCAACACTCTTACATGGGGACATTGATTTTAGAAAAAGAAAACAATTATTGAAAAGACTTGAAAACCTTGAATTTCAATATCTAGTCGCAACTGATCTTCTTTCTAGAGGAATCGATATCGACGGTGTCAGTCATATCATTAATTTCGAGTTGCCAAAAGATACTTCATTTTATGTTCATCGTACTGGAAGAACCGGTCGGATGGCATACGACGGGATTGCGATTTCATTGTATGATTTCAAAGATGAAACCTATCTTGATGTGTTGGAGGGTTTAGGGTTATCTTGTAGTTATATCGAGATTAAAAATAAAGAAATCGTTCCAGCAAGAACGAGAAATGAAAGAAGTAAAAGAGTTCGGGTTGATTCAAAGGAATTGACTCAAATTAAAATTAAGAATCCTAAATCAAATACGGTCAAACCGGGATATAAGAAAAAATACAAAAGAGAAATGATCTCGCTGTTGAAAAAAGCGAAAAGGAGAGGGAATCGATGATATTGATTGGATCACATGTATCTTTAGGCGGTGCAGAGCAATTTCTAGGCAGTGTAAAAGAAGCGATATCTTATCATGCGAATGCATTTATGGTATATACGGGTGCACCTCAAAATACTGCTAGAAAGCCGATTTCCGAACTTCAAATCAATGAGGCACATCAATTGATGAAATCGGAAAACATCTTACAAGAACACGTGATTGTACATGCTCCATATATCGTCAATCTCGCAAACCCTGATCCAGAAAAACAAGAATTTGCTGTTGAATTTCTGGCGGAAGAAGTCAGAAGAACTGCAGCCCTCGGTTCGAAAACATTAGTTCTTCACCCTGGTGCGCATATGAAAGACGGCCCAGAAAAAGGAGTCGAAAGAATCGCAAGAGGAGTGAATCGAATTTTGTCCATGACGGCTGAACTTGATGTCGTCATTGCACTTGAAGGGATGGCAGGAAAAGGAACTGAAGTTGGCAGAAACTTCAACGAGTTGGCTGAAATCATTCGTCTTGTCCATAACCAATCCAGAATAGGGGTATGTCTTGATACTTGCCATTCCCATGATGCTGGATATGATGTCATCAACGATTTTGATGGTGTTCTTGATTTATTTGATCAGACTATCGGACTGTCTTTCCTCAAAGTAATTCACGTCAATGATTCTAAGAATATATTCGACTCTCATAAAGATCGCCATGAAAACATTGGGTTTGGATTTATTGGTTTTGAATCACTAATAAAAATAATCTACCATCCATTACTGGCTCATCTTCCAAAAATACTAGAAACTCCCTATATTCCTTCGATGAAAAACGATAAATTCTCCTATCCTCCTTATCTTCATGAGATTGAAATGATTCAATCCAAGAAGTTTAATCCAAATCTAAAAGAAGAGGTTCTGTTTTCTTATGAAGGAGGGTTATAAATGGCATTAAACGTTGTTTTATATGGCCCTGAAATACCTCAAAACACAGGTAATATCATGAGAACATGTGCTGGGACAAATACTTTTTTACATTTGATTGAGCCTTTCGGGTTTAAACTGGATATGAAGTATTTGAAAAGATCGGGCGTCAATTATCTTGAACATGTTCATTTTGCAACCTATAAAAACTGGGAAGAATTTACATCGAAAAACCCAGGGAGATATGCTTTCTTGACAAGATATGGAAAAAAATCTCCGGATCAATTTGACTTTAAATCCAAAGAAACTGAATATTATCTGATTTTTGGTAAGGAGTCTACTGGTATTCCCAAAGAAATTCTACGAGAACATTTAGAGGATTGCATTCGTCTGCCAATGAATGAAAACATAAGAAGTTTGAATTTAAGCAATGTTGTTTGTACTGTCTTATATGAAGCCTTACGACAACGTGATTATGAAAATCTTTCCAAATCTGAGCCTGATTCTTTGAAAGGCGCAGATTGGTTGTTAGAAGACGATTTAACAGAGTAACCCTCCACTGCGAGGGTTTTTCTTTTCTCTATAAAAAAGACAAGCATTTCAACACCCAATCTGTTATAATAGATGTAAGAACCCATAAAGGAATGATGTTTATGAGATTATCAGTTGGTACCAAGATCGTTTTACAAAGTTATAAACATGACCATTCTCTTCATCGTATATGGGAACAGGCTACCGTTCTTGAAGATACTGAAGAGTACATCATCGTCGCAAATAAAAGAACAAAGGTAATTGAATCGAATGGACGCTTCTGGTATACGAAAGAACCATCCGTATCGTTCTTCTTCAAAAACCATTGGTATAACGTCATCGGTATTATTAAACCGTCAGGAGTCTCTTATTATTGCAATATGAGTTCTCCAACGCTTGTCGATGAAGAAGCAATTAAATATATCGATTACGATTTGGATGTGAAGGTCGTCGTAGACGGAACCATTTCTATTCTAGACCGGAACGAATACAAGAAACACCAGAGAATCATGAATTATCCTGAAAGCATATGCAACATCTTGGAAAACGAGATTGAAGACCTTCAAAAAAGAATTGAAAACAAAGAAATCCCTTTTCTTCCAGGTTGCATTTTGAAATGGTATGACATCTTTCTCGAGATGGGAAAATAGCATTCAATCTACTCAGGGAAAAGATTAATTCTGACATTAATCTTTTTTCATTTTTATGGTATAATACTCTATGAAGGATGTGGTCATTTTGGAACTAATTTATCGTATTAAAAAGCCAGAAGCGATTCAAAGATTTTTAAAAGAAAGCAACGTTCCGTTCAAAATCATCGAAGTGAAAGACGGAAAACATCAGATTTTTGTAAATCAAGCACTGAAATCATTGAAGGATACCGTCAAAAAAGGCGAACATCTTCATGTTTTTATCAATGATGAAGAATTGGATTCCAAAATCAGACCAGAACGAATGACACTGGACATCGCGTATGAAGACGATTATGTCATCATTGTCAACAAACCAGCCGATCAACAAATCATGGTCACAAAAGCACATCCAACGGGCACTTTGGCCAATGGATTACAAGGCTATTACAAAGATCACGGAATCAAGAGCGAAATCCATTTTGTTAATCGCCTCGACAAAGAAAGTTCCGGATTGATTATGCTTGCGAAAAACCGTTTCATCAAATATTTGCTTAGTGGAAAATCGGAAACAGACATCGTAAGAGAATATCATGCCATCATCGATGGAATTCTTGACGTCAAAAAGAATTGTATTGAATTGCCTATTGGTCGAGTTGAAAATTCGATTAAAAGAGAAGTTCAGTTACAAGGAGAAGAATGTTCTACAACCTATCAAGTTGTGAAAGAATTCAAGAGATTTTCACTTGTTAAAGTTCTATCAGAAACTGGAAGAACTCATCAAGTCAGAGTCCATTTTTCGCACTTTTCATTTCCAATCGTTGGAGACGAACTCTACAACAAAAACCGATATACAATCAACCAAATGTTGCTATTTAGTAGTCTTATCCGTTTTGTTCATCCAATCTTGGATCAGGAAATCAATGTTGAATTGGAACTTCCTGAAGCTTTCAAAAAATTCATGAAAGAAAATGGAGCATAATTCATGGCTAAAAAAGCTTTCTTGTTATCGATGTTTCTCGTCCTGTTTTTTATTACTGGCTGTGATTTCTTAAGCCAATCAACAAATACTACTGAAACATCGACATTAACATCCACGACAACAACTTCAGCAACAACATCTGGTGAACTGACTGATTCTACCACCCTTGAAGAAGTAGATCAAAGTTACATTAATCTATTTGACGATCAAGTGTATAAAAAGTTTGTGATTCATTTCTCGGAATCTAATTTTTTGAAATTGATTAATGACATGGAGAATTACTACGACGAGTTTGGAACGTATCGAGACAATACGATTCAAGAAGTCGATATTGAATACACCGACTCTTTAGGAAATATCATTGTCCTGAATGAAGTTGGATTTAGAACCAAAGGAAACATTTTTTCAAGAGATCTTCCGGTTATCAAAGACAATAGTGGAAATATTATCGGATATCAACAAGTATCGTTTCAATTGGAGTTCAACGATACCTTTGATTATCTTGAAAACTCGACTCAATATAAAGAATTGAAAGAAAGAAGAGCTTTTGACTTAGAACAGCTTAATTTCAAATATGTTAATCCAGGAGATTCTGGAATCGTAACCGAATCGATTGCCTATGATTTGTATAGAGAAGCTGGTGTTTTGACTTCAGCGACTTCTTATGCAATCATTTACTTTGATATCGAAGGCACTGAAGTTCCTTATGGTCTATTTTTACTTCAAGAACCGATTGACGACGTATTCGTTAAACGATACTTCGGAAGAGACCAGGATGGAACTGTGGGCGATCTATATAAGTGTGTATGGCAGAATTTCGGTCCTGCGAATTTAAAAGACGATTATATGCCTATCGCACTTGGCGTTTCTGATTATAATGATGGGTATCGAAAGACCTACCAGTTGAAGACCAATAAAGATACTTCTAATTTCTCTAGTTTCATTACTTTTGTGGATCGATTAAACGATACCTCCGTAATCAACTATCAGAATATATTGGAACAATACATTGATATTGATTCTTTGCTCAGAGCGTACGCAATGGGATTTTTAATTGGAAGTCCGGATGATTATCGAAGCGACGCCAATAACTACTATCTATATTTTTACGAAGGAAAAGCTGTCTATATTCCGTTTGACATGGATCAATCCATGGGTTATGGTTGGGATCCCTATGGCAATCATGGCCTGAATCTAGACGTACTGAACTATCCTCCGGCACAAAGTTACATCGGAGATCAAAGCAATTTGCCGATGGCATACAATGTACTTGAAATTTCTGAGTTTGAAGAAACCTATTTGACATATTTGATTGAATTTACGAATCCCACCAATCCTGTTTTTGACATCACAAAATATATTGAGAAATTCAATTTGATCAAACAGTTGTATGAAACAGAGTTGAATGCGGAAAATCATTTGGGAATCACTTATTTTTCTACAACATCACGTAACATGGATATTTCTGATTACTACGAACAAAAGTCTGAATGGGCAAGAGAAAGAGCAATCTATTACATCAATGATTAGGAGAGAACCTATGAGCGGTCTGGTGATGAAACGAATCATCTTAATCTTTCTGCTTGTGGCAAGTATTGCCACTCTTTCTTATTACCAATTTGTCTATGCGAATGACGATGAACCCTCGATTGAAAGACTGATGAATAATCGAAAACAAAAAAGAGATTACGACAATCTCTTCGATGACCATCTGTACAAGTCCTTTACGATTGAGTTTTCAGAAGTGGAGTTTCAATCCTTACTGGACTCGATGCAAGCCTATTTTGACCTTTATGGAACGTATCAAGACAATACGATGCATAAAGTAACTTTAACTTATAACGATGGTGAAGACAATTCTTTCAGCATTGAAGAAGTCGGTTTTAGAACAAAGAGCAACACCTCGAGAAACCTTCCTTTGACCTATGATTGGAGAGATAGAGAAGTCTATCATCAAACTTCTTTTCAACTTCAATTTGACGCTACTTTTGACTATCCAAACAATTCGAATGAATATGAAATATTAAAGTCAAGAGAAGCTTTTAATTTGAGTCAGCTCAATTTTGAATTTTGTAAGACTTTCGACAGTGAATTTGATGAAGCAATGATATCAGAAGCTTATTCTTACTATTTATACGAGCAAGCAGGTGTAATGGTATCAAATGCATCCTACGGCGTGGTCTATTTTAAAATCGAAGAAACACTCATCGGGTTTGGGTTTTATACCATCATTGAACCCATTGACAATGAATTCTTGAAAAAGAATTTCTCAAGTGATTTGCTGGGAGATTACGGTGATCTTTATAAATGCACAGACACTTCAGGTCCCGCTGATCTTGGCATGGCATATGAAGGTCTCATCGGTATCAACGAAAACGAGCTCAATGAGAGATATTCCTATTCTCTTAAAAACAATACCTTAGGTGGTTCAAGAACTCATTTTGATTCTTTAACCAATTTGATTGAAGTCCTTGATAATTCGTCCTACTTTAGCCTTCATCAAGATGAAATCATCGATGTCGATCACTTTATTCGTGCACTCGCAATTGGTTTTCTGATTGGAAATACCGATGACTATCGGTACAATTACAATAACTTTTATCTTTACTTCAATGTCTATACGAATAAAGCCGTGTTCATTCCTTTTGATTTAGATAATTCACTTGGGTTTGGCAAACATCAGGATTTAACTTTCATGTATGGAGTCAACTATCCTCTTCAAGCTTCGACCGACCAGTTCGCTGTCTTAGTGAACCGAATCTTTGAAAATGATGAAAATATCACACTTTATCACATGTATTTAGAGGACTTTGCGACTAATCTTTTTACATTCGAGGCATTCAACGAAGAGTTCTTAATCGTGAAGTCACTATATCAAGACGTCCTGATTAATGAAAATCATCTGGGAAACCAAGTGTTTAGCCTTAGGAACAGTGAATGGTACTTCAATACAAAAAGAGAAAATGTACTCGCATTTCTAGAACTTGAATCGGACTAAAACGTTTTCATTGAACGATTTATAAATTAATTTGCTTATTTGATTGACATCTGAGTGATGTCCTGTATAATTACTTCATGCGAAACAACTTCATATTAGTTTAGAGGTAGCGATGCAAAAGAGTAAACTGGGGAGACGGTAGTCTATGATCCTGTTGAAAGGTAACCATCGCCGAATGAATCAACAGACATGTTGCTTCATGGGGTCTTAGGGAATACTTAGGACACTCCTATCGAAAGATAGAGGCGCTAAAACGAAACAAATTCCTGAATTTGATTTGAAAGCGTCTGATATGACGCTTTTTTTTCGCAAAAAATCAAATTCTAAAGGAGAATTCAAATGAAAAAAGTATTAATGATTGGTTTTACAAGTTTACTCTTCCTGCTTCTTGCAGGATGTACTTCAGGCGGAAACATTTCCGTTGACCAAGACAATTATGAAGCGATTCAGGAACGCGGAACAATTGTCGTTGGAATGGAATGTGCCTATGCACCTTTTAACTGGACTGTCGAAGAAGCAAATGCTTCCGACATCGCAGTGATGATTGATTCAACTAGCAATTATTGCGACGGCTATGATGTTCAAGTCGCTTTGGCGATTGCGGATGGTCTTGGGGTCAATTTAGTGGTTAAAGCAGTTGAATGGGACGGATTAATTCCTTCTCTAGCAGAATCTGCGCAAATCGACATGATTATCGCTGGTATGAGTCCTACGGCTGAACGTGCATTAACGGTCAGTTTCTCAGAGGAATATTATCATTCTACACATGTCGTTGTCCTAAGAAGCGATTCTACGTATGCATCCGCAACTTCTATTGATGATTTTGCAGGAGCAAGCGTTGTTGGACAGATGTCGACGATTTATGACGATCTAATTGTGCAAATGACAGGCGCAACCCATGAAAATCCGCTTGGAGACGTTCCTACCATCGTGACCTCAATCAATTCAGGCACTTATGATGCGACCATTTTAGAGTTACCGGTCGCCATCGCAATCTGTGAATCGAATCCGGATTTGACATACATTACCTTTGAAGAGGGCGATGGTTTTGATGTTTCCTACGAAGACAGTGCCGTAGCGATTGCAGTCAGACAAAGTGATGTCACTTTACTTGCAAATATCAACACCATTCTGGAATCGATTTCTTCTCAAAGTAGAGAAGAATGGATGATTGCAGCGATTGACAGACAACCATAAAACTCGCATTGAAAGGATTTCATATGTTTAAGATTCGAAAATTGGGATTAAAACTATTATTGTTCATCTGTTTGCTTGGAATTGCAAACACCATTTTTCCGGGAACATTTTCTATATTTACGTCTCCGGAAGTGGTCTATGCAATGGAAGAAGAAAGTACAAACCCGATTTTGTTGGATGCAATCGAGAACATACGAATATATAGCACCTATAATTACCAAACTTTAAATGATACCAAATTGAACCAATTGTCCACAGGATTCTATTTGCCTTTGACGTATGGAGAAGTAGAACTGACTTGGGAAGTAGACAACCAAAGAATTGTCCTCGATGAGAATGTTCAGTCGATTACTGTTAGCAGTGTAACTGGTGATGTCGTCATTGACGTCATAGAAGGACGGATTGTGTCATTACCAAATGCCTTTGCGGGCAATGATCCATTTGTACTAACCGCGACGCTCTTTTTTGGAGAGGAAAGTGCGTCCGCGGTTTATACTGGACAACTGGTTCCAGTCATGCCGGATGGGTTTTGGGAAGGCGCATTCTTTACTTTCTTCAGGTATTTATCGCTTTTTGTGGAAGGCGTTGTGACAACTTTATTATTGTCTTTGGCAGGAACGATCATTGGATTCTTTCTAGCGATGATTCTAGTTATGTTAAGGCTATTAAAACCGAGTGAAATGGATTCTAGATTCATCCGTTATGCAAAAGTTGGCTTATCCACCTTTTCTAAAGTCTACGTTACTGTTTTTCGAGGTACTCCGATGATTGTCCAAGCCGCTTTTTTCTGGTATGGTCTCGGACTGTTTGGAAATGCGCTTCTATGTGGGTTATTCGTCGTAAGCATCAATACAACAGCCTATATCGCGGAAATTCTAAGAGGTGGAATTCAGTCGGTGGATTCAGGGCAAACAGAAGCTTCCAGAAGTTTAGGGATGTCAGGATTACAAACGATGCGCTACGTTATATTTCCTCAAGCCATCAAAAACTCTATGCCGGCGATTGGAAACGAGTTCGTCATTAACATAAAAGATACTTCCGTACTATCCATCATCGGTATCTTCGAATTATTTAACCAAACGAGAAAGATTGCTGGAATGCACTATAGACAATTAGAAGCTTATTTCGTTGTCGCATTGATTTATTTGTTTTTGACGTATACCGTGACGAAATTATTGCAGGCAGCTGAGAAAAAACTTGATATGCCGATTCAAGAATTAAAAAGTTCGAATTAGGAGGCTGAGATGGAACCTATTATTAAAATAGTCAATTTAAAGAAATCCTTTTCGAACAATGAAGTTCTCAAAGGAATCAATCTTGAAATTCATCAAGGTGAAGTTTTGTCTGTCATCGGCTCAAGCGGATCCGGTAAGAGTACGCTTTTAAGGTGTATAAACTTACTTGAAATAAGCAATTCCGGAGAAATATGGTTTGAAAACGAAAGACTTACTGATAATAAAATCAATCTGAATCGTTTGAGAGCGAAGATGGGAATGGTTTTTCAGTCTTTCAATCTGTTCAATAACCTGAATGTTTTACAAAATTGCATGCTCGCACCGATGAAAGTACTCGGCGTATCGAAAGAAGATGCCATCCGCAACGGACTAAAGAATTTAGAAGCGGTTGGAATGAAAGATTTCGCATATCAAAACCCTAAAAAATTATCCGGTGGACAGAAACAGCGTGTCGCGATTGCACGAGCGCTCTGTATGAATCCCGAGATTCTATTGTTTGACGAACCGACATCAGCTCTCGACCCTGAAATGGTCGGAGAAGTGTTGGAAGTGATGAAACAATTGGCTGAAAAAGGGATGACGATGATTGTTGTAACTCATGAGATGAGCTTTGCTAAAGAAGTATCAACGAGAGTGATTTTTATGGATCAAGGAATTGTACTTGAAGAAAACGACCCTCAATCGATTTTTACAAACCCGAGAGAAGAACGGACAAAAGCGTTTTTAAAAAGGATACTATCATAAAAAAAACACCAGCAACGCTTCAGTTGCTGGTGTCTTTATTTGATTTATTCTGTAGGAATGTATTGCATAATTTGATCTTGAATCTCTGGAAAGAAACTGAAGATCACGACAAATGCGAGTAGAAGGAAGTAAATCAATGCGATGATTTTCTTTCCAGTTACAAACTCAAGTCCTGCAAGTCCACATACCGCAAAGATTGCATATATTTTGACTGTTTCTAGGATACCAAGAATTTGATTATCTACGCCGAAATTAAAAATGGTGTTCGCAAACAGAAATGCATAAAGCAAAATCGTTAAGAAACCGAATAGCTGGCCGAGGCCATTGTAAACTTTTTTCATGTTTTCCCCCTTGATTATATTTTATTCCATTATATTTTAGAAAACGGAATATTTCAATAGGGTATGTTATTTTTTTTGAATATACGATAGAAGAAGTTTTAAAGTGTTATTGACGGCACTTGCGTGTGTTCTTTCCATCCCGTGAGAAGCATGAACACCAGGTCCAATCAATCCGCCCTTGAAATCATTTCCACCACGGTAAGCTGCGGATACATCAGATCCATAATAGGGGTAGATATCGGTCGCAAAGTCAAGTTTTTCCTTTTTAGCCAAATCAACAAGTTTTGAAATGATTTCATAGTCATAAGGTCCACTAGAATCTTTGGCACAAATGGAGACCATTTCTTCCGTACAGGTAAGGTCATCTCCGATACATCCCATGTCAACAGCGATGAATTCATCAAGTTCGGGAACCGAGGCTGCACCATGTCCGACCTCTTCATACGTTGAAATGATAATTTTGAGTGTGGATTCAGGAATGATATTCTCTTCCTTAATCTGTTTTAATAATCCGAATAAAATAGCGACACTGATTTTATCGTCTAAAAATCTACTTTTGATATACCCGGAACCCGTAATGACCGTTTTCGGATCAAAGAAGACAAAGTCTCCTGCTCGGATGCCTAATTTTAGAACATCATCCTTTGAATGAACGACTTCGTCGATTCGAATCATCATGTCAGAAGGGGTTCTTTCCTTCGAAGTCGCATCCTTATAGACATGCGATGATGGAGAAGTCGATAGAAATGTAGCACTGAATTCTTTATTGTCCCTTGTGTGTACTGTGCAATATTCTCCATCCATGGTCGGCCAAATGGGCCCTCCTACGGTTGTGAAACGGAGAGTGCCATCAGAAGAAATGCTTTTTACCATTGCCCCTAAGGTATCCACATGACCAGAAAGTCCTAATACCTTGGTCGATTTTCCTTGAACGGTAATGATGGCATTCCCTTTCTTTGAAAATTCGATTGGGAAACCCAATTTTTCAGCTTCCTTTTTGATAAAAGGAATGACTAACTCGCTATATCCACTTGGAGAAGGAATTGCCAGTAAATCCTTTGCGAATACTAAAATATCCATTATTTGTTTTTCCATATTCATCACCCAAAAAGATTATACCATAATTGGATGAATGCGAGTATGTTCTTTTCAAACGTTGTGTGTTATGATAGAATAGAAGTAGAGTTGTAGAGAAGGAGTTGGCCAAATGGTGATTGTATTCGGTGGAGCTTTCAATCCGCCTACGATAGCGCATAAAGAGATCTATTTTCATATTGAAAAAGAGATACATTTTTCTAAGTTCATTTACCTTCCCGTCAGCAATCTTTACACAAAAAGAAGCCTATCATCAAATTATCATCGGTTGCAAATGCTTGAGTTATTAATCAAGGATTTACCAAAAGCACTCGTCTCTTCGCTTGAATTTGATGATTCTGACTATAAAGGAACTTATCAATCCCTGCTACGACTTCAAGAGAAATATCCAGATGAAGAACTTGCATTTGTCATAGGTGCAGATAATCTTTACAAACTTCATAAATGGATTAATGCCAAAAGCCTTTTATCTGAATTTAAGTTTATTGTCATTAATCGTGCAAATACAGATATCCATTCTTTTTTGAAGAATGATTCTTTTCTCAAAGAGTATTTGAGTCAATTTATCATTTTGCCTCATTTCAATCAAAGTATTTCTTCAACTGCGTTCAGGGAAACTTTCGACCCTGAATATGTTACTCCTGAAATCTATGATTACGTTATGCAAAATGAATTATATCGAGGTTAGGTCATGGTAAAACACGGTTTTGTCAAACTCAGTTTAATCTCCCCAAAACTCCAAGTCGGTAATCCTTTGTTCAATGTCAAAGAGATGTTGTCTTCACTTGAGAACAACCAAAGCGCGATTGCCGTTTTTCCAGAGCTTGGGATTAGTGCGTATACCTGTAATGATTTGTTTTTTCACAAATCTCTTTTTGAAGATGTCAACAAGGCAGTTGCTTACTTTTTAGAACACAACCACTATCCTGGCGTAGTCCTATGCGGACTTCCTTTGATTGTTGAAGAGATGGTATTGAATGTTGCTATGGTGATTCAAAAGAACCTCATTTTGGGTGTGATTCCCAAGTTCTATTTACCTAACACGAAAGAATATTACGAAAAGCGTTGGTTTAAATCAGGGTTTGATGTTGTGGATCATTTCACTGAAATTAAATATCTTGATCAAACTGTTCCGTTTGGGAATCTTATTTTTTCAAAAGGTGATTTCAACTTTGGCGTTGAAATCTGTGAAGACATGTGGGCGACGATTACCCCTGGCAATCTATTAAGCGTCAACGGAGCGAACGTTATCATCAACATTTCCGCATCCAATGAAACGCTCGGGAAAGAAAGTATTCGAAGAAATGCTGTGTTAGAACACTCGAGAAAGAATTGTGGAATCTACGTTTATTGCAGTGCAGGCGCGTCAGAATCGACAAGTGAAACAGTTTTTTCTGGACATAATATCGTTTCAAGTAATGGAACGTTGATCACGGAATCTGAAAAGTTTTCTTTGGAAACAGAGATTATGTATGCAGATCTTGACATTCTCAAGCTTGCGCACGAGAGAAGAAACAACTCCAGTTTTAGAGATTCGATCCTAAAATATCGATATAAGTACCAAACGGTTGCTTTTCAAATGGATGAATCCGACGATTATCATTTCACAAAAAAGATTAATACCCTTCCTTTCGTTCCCGAAACGAATGAATTGAAGGATTTTCATAAAATCGCATCGATTCAAGAATATGGTCTTGCGAAAAGAATCAACCACATAGGAATCAAAAACATCGTCATCGGCGTTTCTGGAGGGCTCGATTCCTCTTTGGCGCTATTGGTTGCTTGTAGAGCTTTTGATTCTTTGCAATTGGATCGAAAAGGGATTATTGCGATTACGATGCCAGGAATGGCAACCTCTGAAAGAACTTTGGAAAACGCCAAAAAATTAATGAAGCTTCTTTCAGTTGATTATCAAGAGATTGACATTCAAGCGCACGTTACTGACCATCTGCATCTTTTGAAACACGATGGGGTAACAGAGGACATTACATATGAAAACGCTCAAGCAAGGGCGAGAACGATGATTTTAATGGATATGGCGAACAAAGTGAATGGAATCGTACTTGGAACTGGGGACTTATCGGAAATTGCACTTGGATGGTCTACTTACAACGGAGACCAAATGAGCATGTATAACGTCAATGGAGGCGTTCCTAAAACTTTGGTTCGTTTTATGATTAAGATGTATGCGGATCATTTGTTTTCAAATGAAGTAAAGCCTTGTCTTTATGACATTTTGGATACCCCAATCACTCCAGAGTTAAAAAAAGGACAATCAACTGAGAAACTGATTGGAAAATACGAAATCAATGATTATATCCTTTATCGCTTTTTAGTTTGCGGAGATGAATCGAATCGAATCAAATTCCTTCTTCGAAAAGCGTTTCAGTTAAATGATGAAGAAATAGACTCTTATGTGGATCATTTCATGAGTCGTTTCTTTTCACAACAGTATAAAAGACAGGCGAGTCCGGATTCACCGAAAGTATTGGAATACGCACTATCTCCAAGAAGTGATTTCAGGATGCCCTCAGACGTAAAAAGATAGGTGATTATATGGCGAAAGTAATCGTCGGACTTAGTGGTGGCGTTGATTCAAGCGTTGCCGCTTTGCTTTTAATTGAACAGGGTTACGAGGTGGAAGCCTTATTCATGCGCAACTGGGACAGTGCGATGAATCAAGATCTGCTAGGTAATCCTGACTACAACAACGAAATATGCCCTCAGGAAGAAGATTATCAGGATGCGCTTGAAGTAGCCAACAAACTTCATATCAAGTTGCATAGGCACGATTTTATCAAAGAATACTGGGATGATGTTTTCACATATTTTCTTGAAGAGTATAGAAGAGGAAGAACACCGAATCCAGACATTCTTTGTAATAAATACATCAAATTCAAGGCTTTTTTAAACGTTGCGATTTCTCTTGGAGCTGATTATATTGCGATGGGTCATTACGCAAGGGTCATCCATGATGGAAATCAAACAAAATTATTAAGGGGACTTGACAGCAACAAAGATCAAACGTATTTTTTGTGCCAGCTTACTCAGGAACAACTTTCAAAAACGCTTTTTCCTATCGGAGAAATGCAGAAGAAAGAAGTTCGTAGAGTCGCTGAAAATGCCGGTTTGATTACTGCAAAAAAGAAAGATTCCACTGGAATCTGCTTCATAGGAGAACGACATTTCAGCCAATTTCTATCTAATTATCTTCCGAGCAAGTCTGGGAAAATATCTACATTAGATGGTGATATCATCGGAGAGCACGAAGGGTTGATGTATTACACGATTGGCCAAAGAAAAGGATTACGAATCGGTGGAAGTAAAATCTATGGTCAAGAACCTTGGTTTGTGGTTGGTAAAGACCTGGAGAAAAATATTTTGTATGTTGGTCAAGGTATCGACCATCCAAACTTGTATTCTGATTCATGCTTGGTAGAAGATGTGAATTGGATATCGAATGAACATTTCATAGGGAAAAGAAATCTGACAGCTAAATTTAGATACAGACAAATGGATGTACCTGTTGAAATTGAATTTTTGAATTCATCTACCATTTCGGTTCGTTTTAAAGAACTTGTCAGGGCAGTTACCCCTGGCCAAGCTGCTGTATTTTATGATGGAGAAGTTTGCTTGGGCGGAGGGACAATATCCGTCGTTTCATTTGAAAACCAAAAAAGGATGTATTAGAGGTGATATCGTTGAAACTAGGTCTCTGTTTGACTGGCGGAGGAGCCAGAGGGGCATATCAAATCGGTGTAGCAAAAGCCTTGGAAGAACTAGGTATACTTCAAAAAGTGGAAGTTTTTTCAGGAACGAGCATTGGTTCTGTCAATGCAAGTATGTTATCGACAATGTCTGTTGATCAAGCCAGAGAACTCTGGTTTTCAGTATCAAACGATTTGTTAAAAAGAACAGAAAATATTTTTAAAAGAATCATCAAGGAAAGACTCGAGTTCAAATCCACGGGCGTCTATGAAATTTCATCATTAGAGGAAATGCTTAAGAATCATTTGAATCTTGATATATTAAGACAGAAGCAAGTCTATGTGACCATTTCCGAAGGTGGCGAGGTGAATGAAGGAATCTTTGGATTATTCAAATCCAGTTATCATCATTATGTCAAAAGAGATGAGTCACACGTAGTCTATTCTAAAATATCTTCATGTGAGGACGACGAAATCGTCTATAAGCAAATATTAGCGTCTTGTTCGATTCCAATCATTTTCGCTCCACTTCAAGTGAACGACAAACAATATTACGATGGTGGATTATACGACAATGCGCCTATCAAACCATTGATTGATGAAGGTTGCGATACGATTATCGTCATTCACTTGGAAAAAATTCATTTCTTAAATGCATCCAAATATCCTGATGTAAAGATTCATGAAATCAAGACGAAACAGCACCTCGGTGGACATTTGAATTTTGATCCTGAAAAATCTAAGAAAATCTATCAATACGGTTATGATGATACATTACAATACTTTAGTAACCATCCTTTGTGATTAGATAAAAAGAATTGAACCTTTCAATGCGTATCATTAATACGAATTGGAGGGTTTTTTTTATGAAAAAAATACTTGTTTTAATGATGTTGTCTTTGATGATAGGGGCTTTGATACCTCGAGTTAATGCAGAAGAATACCTTACCTATCAAGAAATCGTCTTTGACGATGATGAAGCCATGCTTTTAAAAGAATTTTCAGAAGAACTATATGACGATTATTATGATTTGCTTGATAAGCCCAAGTTCATTGGTTGGCAACTAGGAATCGTCAATAAAAACCAGGTTTTGGAATTTGTTTCAGAAACAAAACTAAAAATCGTCAATAATGGCTTTTCAACGATTAAACACAATATCACTCTTTCGACAAAAGAAGAGACAAAGTATCAAATCAGCGCTTCCGGATCGATTGCGGTCAGTGGAAAGGGAGATATCAAGAAATTCAAGGGAAGCATTGATGCGGATATCAAGGCATCGATTTCGTATGCGTCGAATTTGACAACAAGTGAAACTTATGAATTCATCATTATCGTAGATCCTCTCACGTATGTTTCAATCATGACAAGAGGAACAGGCGAATTGTCAAACGGTGTAGGCAAGTACTTTTTCTTTTGGATAGAAACCAAAAGAGGTGGTTGGGAAACGTTTAATGTAACGACGGAGTACTACGAAATTATCAAGGAGAAACTTTAGTGAAACGATTCATGTTCGTTCTTTTTGGTTTCTATGCGCTTTTGGTATCAGCGTATTTTTTGATTCGAAGTAATGATTCAAAATACGTTACTGTCATCACAGTAAAAGAAGAATTATCTAGAGTGGTATATCGTCAAGAGAAGTTCGAAGTAAAACTGTATTCAGATCAACCGTCGTCTTTTCTTTTTGATATCTTTCAGATGGAAGCTGTTTTTATCGAAAGCGATGATTTTAGTCTTCAAATCGAAATGGATGAAATCGTCATTGAAGAAGATGTGGTTACCTATAGGCAAAATGAATATTCTCTCGTTCGTTTGGGAATTCATTTTGAGCAATTTCTTTTTCATTCTGGAACAGAAATTTCTACCAGTAACGCGATGATTCACATCATCTATACAAACCTTGAAGAAATCACCTTTGACATTGGTAATCTCCATCTTATATTTATGGATGAACCCTGTGAATCGATGTTGTATTTAAAACGATTATTTGGCATAGTCGATCGAACTTCCCCCTATGGCGGGATAAATGGATTGTTAATTGAACTTGAAAACCATCAAAATTATAGAATCAACTTCAGTGAATTTGATGCAATGATGGATTCCGTAGAAATCGATAATATGCAGATTCTTGAGCTTTCAAGTTCTGAGGGCATTCATTCTTACGAAGATATAGAAGAACTAGTGATTGGAGAATATAATGTTTTAGAGATCAACCTTGATCAAGACGAGAAAATAATTTTGTTTCTTTCATTTGACTTTAGTTCAGACCCTCTGTATTTCAATCGTTTTCCAATTCGAATCGTATCCATCCAAAATGGGATGACACTCGTTGACTATATCGATGATTTTATCTACTTTTCCAATCAAGTCACTCAATTGGAGGTTTATGAAGATGAACTCTTTATTACCCGTTATTACTATGACTAATGTATCCAAAAAATATAGATTGAGAACAGCGATTGAGGAGATTAATTACACGTTTCATACTGGGAAGCTATACGTTATTACAGGCCCGAACGGCAGTGGTAAGTCAACCATATTAAAGTGTATCATGGGTCTGTTGAGATATGATGGCCAAATCGATATGAAGCACGTCTCCATTGGATACGCTCCTGAACAGTACATCTTGCCAGAGCATCTGACTGTTGAGGAGTTCTTGGTCAATCTTGGAAGAGTAAAATCGAAAGAGGTTCATTCAATCAATCATCGATTGATTCCATTATTGGAAGCGTTTCATATGTTGGAGGCATCGAATCAAAGCATCAGGACACTGTCAAATGGAATGAAGCAAAAAGTCAATCTGATTCAAGCCTTCATCCATCAACCGAAGGTACTATTGTTGGATGAGCCTTTTCGAGCAATTGATGAAGCATCTAAAATAGAACTTGTCGAAATGATTAAGCAAAGAATCCCCGATACCTTGATTATCATCTCTACTCATCAACCTCAATCTATCAAAGTCAAACAGAAGAAGACAGTGAAAATCATGAATGGGAGAATCAACTAGATGCACAAATGGAAATATCATTTTCTATTGGTTCTTTCGAAAAAAATTAGAATTATTACGACTATTATACTAGTAATTTCAGGAATCATATTTCTTTATCAATCAAATATATTCGAAGGAATCTTGTCAATTGATGGCTTGAGAGAATCCTATTCATCGATGTATATATCGAATTCTGTGATATATTCAAAAATGATTTTAACCATATATTCCATATTTCTTTTTGGTGAAATGGGGAATGAAAGCCATCAAAAATACGTTGTTTATTGGATGGATGGGACTCATGGGAGGGCACAATATCAATTTTTTAATTCAGCTGTGTATTTTGTTGTTTTTTGTCTGTTTTTGATAGGAATTTTGTTGCTATTTGGAGTGATTGGGAAGACTGTTTTAATGATTGAAATGTCGATTTATGAGATTATTCAACTGTTCGTGAAACTAGGTCTTCAGGCGGTTTTCTATGGTTTTCTATCCTTATTGATTCTAAGGATATTCAATCATTCACTCTCCATGATATTTTCGATTTTTATATACTGGTCCATTGAATTTTTGAGTACATCAAACACACTTGAGGGTTCTTCACTTGGAAATGAACTCCAAAGCGTGTTTCCTATTGTCATGTTTATTGATGGCAAATACCGTTTTGTTGCCGAAACCTATGAATATGTAATCATTCTCATAGCGATATTTTTACTTTGGTTTGTAGCCTCGGTAAAATCGGAGATTCAGTGAATTCCCTTCGGTTTTGTCTATTAGACTTCCATAAACTATTCAATTTTATCAAACAAATGTGATTGAAATAATGATACAGTAGTGGTATAATCTATGTATCTTTTTCAGCGTGAGTGGAATATGGGGGAATGTATATGTGTGGCATCGTAGGATATCTTGGTGAAAACAAAGCTTCCGACATTATTTTGTCAGGGTTAGAAAAACTAGAATATCGTGGTTATGATTCTTGTGGAATCTTCTTTTTCGATCAAGAAAACCACGATTTTGTCATGTATAAGGACAAGGGTCGAGTCGCTCACTTAATTGAGGATTTCAACTATGATAGCATGAATCACCTTGCGATCGGACATACGAGATGGGCAACCCATGGCAAGCCAAATATGACAAACAGTCACCCGCATTTTTCTTCAACAAAACGTTTCTCTCTCGTTCATAATGGTGTGATTGAGAACTATAAAGAATTGATTGCTAAATTCATTCCAAACGCTGAGTTTGTATCGGAAACAGATACGGAAGTAGTCGCAAACCTCATAGAGCATTTTTCAGCTACACTGACTGTGGAAGAATCAATTAGAAAAACATTGTCACTCATTGAGGGTTCTTATGCTTTACTGATTATAGATACTTCAACGCCAGATAAAATCTATGCAGCTAAAAATAAATCACCACTATTAATCGGCACTGGCAAAAACGGAATTGCTTTGGCATCCGATGTCATGGCTTTGGTTGGAAATGCAGAGTGTTATTATCCAATTGACGACAAGACATTTACCGTTGTCGAAAAGATTGGTAATGATTACCTTTATCACATGTATGACATCATTGGGACTCCAGTTAAAATTGAATTGATTAAAATGGATATGGTTCTCGATGAAATCGGAAAAGCCGGTTTTTCTCACTACATGCTTAAAGAAATATGTGAACAACCGAACGTCATCAGAAAAATCGTGTCACAATACTATTCTGACGAGTTATTCAAGATCAAACCAAAAGTCATCAATATGATTGACAAAGCGGAGCGGATTTATATCATCGCTGCCGGAACGAGTATGCACGCTGGTTATGTAGGAAAATATTATTTTGAAAATATTTCCAAGAAGCATACCGAAGTGTTTATTGCTTCTGAATTTGCATATAACATGCCTTTACTCGACTCAAACCCTGTGTTTATTTTCATATCTCAATCTGGAGAAACCGCAGATTTACGAGCATGCTTATTGAATGTTAAACAGTTAGGTCATCCGACTTTAACGATTACAAATGTTCCAACTTCGACTTTGGCAAGAGAATCTGATGCCTTTTTAGAAATATATGCAGGCCCAGAAATCGCCGTTGCGTCTACGAAAGCCTATGTTGGTCAAGTAGCTATTCTATCGATATTAGCCTATGTGATTGCTAAAAAGAAACCGTTTGATCTTCACGTTGAACTTTCAAAAGTAGCCGTAGCGATGGAAGCAATCATTGATAAAAGAGAATACATTCACAGTTTGGTAAGAGACAAAATCACAAAAAGAAATTGTTTCTATATTGGAAGAGGCCTTGATTATTATACTTGTTTGGAAGCAGCTTTAAAGTTGAAGGAGATTTCTTACATTCAGACGGAAGGATTTGCGGCTGGAGAACTCAAACACGGAACGATTGCTTTGATAGAAGATGGTGTTCCAGTCATTGCTATCATTTCACAACGAAACATCAATAATAACACAAGAGCAAATGTTAGAGAGGTCCTTTCTCGTGGAGCTGAAGTGATTATCATTTCGATTAATGACGTTTCAGAAGTCAGTGATGAGATAATATTAATGGATGTCCATGAGATTCTAAGCCCTCTCGTTACCGTTATACCAACACAATTAATCGCTTTTTACTCAGCGCTTGATTTGGGAAAAGATATTGATAAACCAAGGAATCTAGCTAAATCAGTGACTGTAGAATAGGGGGGAAACGCATGGGGAAATATTTTGGAACCGATGGCATTAGGGGTAAAGCCTACGATTTTTTAACATTTGAACTTGCCTTCTCACTCGGAAAAGCTTTATCGATTTTAGAAAATGATATATTAATTATTGGACGAGACACTAGAGAATCTGGAGAAATGCTTGTTGACGCGATCAAACAAGGCGCGAAAGTCAGTGGAATTGATGTGCTTGATATTGGAATTGTTCCGACACCAAAACTTTCTTATATATCAGAAGAAATGAAAGCTTTAGGCGTCATTGTCACGGCTAGTCATAACCCATATCAAGACAACGGAATCAAAATTTTTGACTCTGGGATCAAGATTTTTCTTGAGAAAGAACATTTGATTGAACAAACTATTGATGGACTGATTTGTCCAAAAATGCCGAACAAAGTTGGCCAGGATTTACCAATGATTTCTCATCAGAAGATCTACGAAAATCTGTATGAGGGTTTGTTAACACCTACCGATTACCGTATCGGCCTCGATATGGCGAATGGAGCTACCTTCGAAACGGCGAAGTTGATTTTCAATCATATTACAAATAATTTATTCACTATGGGCGATACTCCTGATGGGAAAAACATCAACGTACTCTGCGGTTCAACCCATCCTGGTCAACTTTCTTGGGAAGTAACCAATAGAAAACTAGACTTCGGTTTTGCTTTTGATGGAGATGGAGATCGTGTGTTGATGGTTGGCAAGGACGGAAGATTATATGACGGAGACATGCTAATCTACGCTACCGCTCTCTATTTAAAAGAACGTGGTCATTTAGAGAACAATACTGTTGTGCTAACTAAAATGAGCAATCTAGGCATTATTAAGGCACTGAAAAACAAAGGAATTCACGTTGTTCAAACCGATGTTGGCGACAAGTACGTCCTTGAAGAAATGAACCAACATCATTATGTCATCGGTGGTGAAAATTCCGGACATATCATCAACCGGACGATACTTGAAACCGGTGATGGAGTCTTGAATGCTGTATTCCTTGTCAATATTTTCAGGGAATGGAATACGACGATTGAAGAGATATGCAAGGACATCACATTCTATCCGGATAGAATGGTCAATTTAAGAAACATTGACAAATCATTAGTAAAACATCCTGAAGTACTCAAAGTGATAGAAGAAGTGAAGGGGCATCTTCAAGATGATGGATTTGTCATCGTTAGACCCAGTGGAACAGAACCTATGATAAGGGTCAGTGTTTCCGCAAAATCAATCGATACCGTCGAAATGTGCATCGATATGATTGTTTCAACTTTGGAAAAACTCAATCGTGAAGAAGAAAGAAGTGATCAGTCATGAGAAAGTATGCAATTGTATTAGCTGCCGGAAAAGGCACTAGAATGAAAACGGAATTGCCAAAATGTGCTTATCCTCTTCTAAAAAAGCCGATGATTGCCTATATAGTAGAGAATATTCAAAATTCTGGACAATTTGATGAAATTATCGTTGTTGTAGGACATAAAAGAGAAATCATTCAGGATATTTTAGGTGATAAAGTAACCTATGCCGTTCAAAGCGAACAACTCGGCACAGGTCATGCAGTCATGGTTTGTGAACCACATGTAACTGATTTGGATGGTTTCACGATGATTCTTCCTGGGGATATGCCACTCGTTGATACTTCTGTGATTGAAAAAACAATTATTGAACATCAAGATCGTAGGCATGATTTGACTATCGTAACGACAAAGGTCGAAGAACCTGAAGGTTATGGACGAATCATTAGAAACGAATCTGGTTATTTGGATTCAATCATTGAACATCATGAAGCTTCGATGTCTCAAAGGACGATTTCAGAAATCAATACAGGGATTTATGTGGTTAATACTAAACTTTTATTCTCAACTCTAAACAAAATTGATAATCATAATCTCAAAAACGAATATTACTTGACGGATATCGTTGGAATCATGCAACAAAGCAAAGAAGTCATCGGTACTTATTTTTTAAGAGAAGCCTACAAGTCCATGGGTGTGAATGATTTATACGCTTTAAGCATTGCCGAAGCGAAACTTCGTTTGGATATCAACAAACAAATGATGCTCAAAGGCGTCGCAATGATTAACCCGGAAACCATTACGATCGGTCAAAACGTTGTGATTGAAGAGAATGTTATCATCCACCCGAATACATACATTACAGGAAATTCAGTCATTCGAAAAGGTGCTTCGATTGGACCGAATACCGAAATTCATGACAGTATTATTGGTGAAAAAGTAGTATGCAGACACTCTCTCGTATACAACTCAATTGTCGATGAAAGCACGACAGTAGGCCCATTTGCTCACTTAAGAGATGGAGCTCACATTGGCCCACACAATCGTATTGGAAATTTCGTAGAAGTAAAAAAATCTTCCACTCAAGAAAATACCAAGGCTTCTCATCTTGCTTACATTGGTGATGCAACAGTCGGGAAAAATGTTAACTTTGGTTGTGGCTCTATCACGGTCAACTATGATGGAAAAAATAAATATCAAACAACCATTGGCGATGATGTATTTATTGGTTGTAACGTCAATTTGATTGCTCCGATACATGTGGACGACAATTCCTTGATTGCTGCAGGTTCAACACTAAACAAGAACGTGCCTAAAGGATCTTTGGCTATCGCTAGAGCCTATCAAGTCAATAAAGAAAACTACATCAAAGACAAAAAAGACCAAGAAGAAATAAACGAGAATTAATCGTTGACAAATGTAGTAGAATAGACTATAATATAGTAGGTTGAAAAACCGTAGAAAGAAGAAGTACCCACTTCTCACCTGATTGACGAATCAATAGGTCCTTGCTACTGCCAACTTTACTAGAAAAGTGACAAATGTGGGTGCCGATTCGGTATCCACTTTTTTTTACCAAATGGAGGTGTTCACTATTTTATATAACAATGCAAAACCGGTCAAAAAGGATACAACCCCGATTAATGACGAAATTCGTGCAAGGGAAGTATTGCTCATTGGCTCTGAGGGATTTCAATATGGCGTCAAACCCATCCGTGAGGCGTTGGCAATTGCCAGCCAAGAGGGTATGGATTTGGTGTTGGTTGCCCCCAATGCAAAGCCACCGGTATGCAAATTGATGGATTATTCAAAATTCAGGTATGAACAGCAACGAAAAGCCAGAGAAGCCCGCAAAAATCAAAAGGTCGTCGAACTGAAAGAAATCAGATTGACCGCTGTCATTGACACGCACGACTTCGAAACTAAACTTCGAAACGGAGTGAAGTTTTTGGAAAAAGGAGACAAACTGAAAGTCAGTGTTCGTCTACCGTATCGTGCTGGAAAAATCCTGATTGATCAAGGCAAAGAAGTCTTGAATCGTTTCAAGGACGGATGTGCAGAAGTCGGAGATTTAGACAATGCAGTCTCTCATGAAGGACGCTATATCAACATGAACTTATCACCGAAGAAAAAATAACAGAAGGAGTACTATCATGCCAAAAATGAAATCCCATTCGGGAACAAAGAAAAGACTTAAAAGAACTGCTTCAGGCAAATTGAAAAGAAGCAGCACGTTTCACGGGCATTTGATGAGCCATAAATCACCAAAACAAAACAGACAAGGGCGGAATACTGAAATCGTGTCAGCTTCCGATGTCAAAAGAATTAAACACCAAGTACCGTACTTGTAAGATTGAGGAGGATTCGATAAAATGCCAAGAGTAAAAGGTGGCCCAACCACCAGAAATAGACGTAAAAAAATATTAAAACTTGCCAAAGGTTATTATGGCGCGAAACATTTGCTTTATAAGACAGCCAAAGAGCAAGTAATGAACTCGCTTGCGTATGCTTATAGAGATCGCCGTAGGAAAAAAAGAGATTTCCGTAAACTATGGATTACCAGAATCAATGCCGCTGCTAGACTAAACGATTTGTCTTATTCAAGACTCATTGACGGTTTAAACAAAGCTGGCATCGAAGTGAACCGCAAAATGTTGGCTGACATCGCTGTCAACGACGCTGCAGGTTTTGCTGCAATTTGTGTTCAAGCAAAAAAAGCTGTTGAAAAAGCCGCAAAGTAAAAGTCTATTTATAGACTTTTTTTCTTTGTTTCATCCGGTAATCCATTGTAAAATGATTCATTTTCTGTTAAACTAATAATATCTGACAAACGGGGGATTATCAATGGAACCAATGGTCAATGTCACTAATATAACGAAAAGATTTAATCTGTCTAAAAAACAACAGAAAATCGAGAAAACTCATGAGAAAATCAAAGTGGCTGTCGATGGGCTTTCTTTTCAAGCTTATAGTGGTGAAATCTATGGTCTTCTAGGACCGAACGGTGCAGGAAAAACAACGACATTACGTTGCATTTCGACATTGATTAAGCCAGATACCGGTGAAGTCACAGTGAATGGACATAGCATCCATTCAAATCCGGATGGCGTTAGAAGAACGGTTGGTTTTTTAACAAGCGACTTCCGATTAGAAGATTTTTTTACTCCAAATTATTTATTTGATTACTTTTCTAAGCTTCATGGAATCGATGAAGCAAAGATCAAAATTAGAAAAGAAATGCTTTTCGATAAATTCGGGATTGATAATTTCAAAGAAGTCAAAATTGGAGAGTTGTCTTCCGGAATGAAACAGAAAGTACAACTTGCGATTTCACTTGTTCATGACCCTTCAGTCATCGTATTTGATGAACCGACCAACGGACTTGACGTGATCACCGCAAAAGTGGTCACTGATTACTTGCTTGAATTGAAAAAAGAAGGGAAGACCATCATTGTATCAACTCATATATTTTCATTGGTTGAAAAATTATGTGACAGAGTTGGCATCATTATTAATGGAAAAATGATATTTTCCGACTTAATGGCAAACGTTATGATGAATCATGGGAATCTTGAACCATTGTTTTTTGACCTTTATGAAAAGGCAAATGGTGAACTATGATGAAAAACATAAAAACGATTTTTAAAAAAGAATTCGACCGTGTCATGAAAGATAAAAGATTGATATTCACAATCATGTTTTTACCAGGATTGATGCTGTTTTTGGTCTACTCATTCATTGGAAGTGCTCTTGAAAACGCGACAACAAAAACACCATATCATGTTGCAATTGTCAATCCAGTCGTGGAGTTTATGGATATTTATGAACCCAACGAAACTGATTATATACTGAATGTTATTTCCATTTCAGAAGATGATGTCGACGAATATCAAGCGAGAATTGACGACGAGGAATGGGAATTGTTGTTATATTTTGATGACTCTATATTGACGTACGATGGAACTGGCGATAAACCTGTCATTTGGATTTATTCGAATCAGAACAATATGAACTCAAGCGCCGTATACTCTCGTTTTGTTCGGTATTTATCGCAATTTCAAGCTACTTTAAGTTATGATTTGTATGGAGACACAACGTTTTTTACCTTGCAGTTTGATGGAACTGAAGTCGATCAAAACCTCCAAATTGGAACCATGATTTCTTCCATCATGCCAATGCTGGTCGTGATGTTCTTGTTCAGTGGAGCGATGTCCATTGGCCCGGAATCCATAGCAGGTGAAAAAGAACGAAATACGATATCCACACTATTGATTACACCAGTTAAAAGAAGTGAGATAGCGATTGGTAAAATCTTTAGTTTGTCAATGCTGAGTTTATTGTCGGCTGTATCGAGTTTTATCGGAATTCTGTTTTCTCTTCCAAAACTATTGGATATTCAAGGATCAAGTTATGCAATCTATTCAGTTCTAGATTATTTGATGATTCTTGCTTTGCTATTCTCTACCGTGTTTGTCATTGTTGGTGCAATTTCTATCATAAGTGCTTTTTCAAAAAGCGTGAAAGAAGCGTCAACAATGGTAATTCCATTATATATTTTAACTATTTTGGTCGGGATTACATCACTATTTAACTCCAGCATAACAGAAAATCCATTCATGTACATTCTTCCCATCTACAATACAGTTCAAACGTTATCCGCTATCATGACTTTTAATCCTAGAGTCGTTTTATATCTTGTTATTACTATTTGTTCGAACCTCGTATACTTGGGATTATTTGTCTATTTCTTGGAAAAAATGTTCCAAAGCGAAAAAATTATGTTTTCTAAATAGGTGAAATTATGCATAAGCCAAAAACAATTCATATATTCGGTGCTTCAGGTTCAGGAACGACTACACTGGCTAAAGCCATAGCTTCACGATTTGGATACCATTTTATCGACACTGATGAAGCGATATGGGAAAACACTGATCCGCCTTTTGCGAAAAGAAAACCCCATGAAGAATCTAGAGAGTATGTTGAAAAACAATTGAAAAAGTTCGAATACAATGTCATATCAGGTGCTTTCGTCGGTTGGGGTGATGTCTTCAAATCAAACGTTGATTTGTTTATCTACATGCACCTTCCTCTGGATGTACGTCTTGAAAGAATTCAAAAAAGAGAAGAAAACCGATTCAAAGAAAGAATCCTTCCTGGAGGAGACCTCTACTTGCAACATTTGGATTTTTTGGATTGGGTTAGTCAGTACGAAGAACTTGATGAGTCAACCAGAAGCCAGAAGCAGCACCAAAAATGGCTACAAGATGTTAATAAACCGATTTTGATGATTACAGAAGTACTTTCGATAGAGGCTTTGATTGAACGCGTGGAACCTCTTATTCGTCTTTCATAGTCATACATCATACCAAGAAGGGGTGATTCGATGGATTTGACAGTATTAATCGTTGTGGAAGCATTATTGACGAGCTTCATTGTTTATCTCGCACTAAACTCCTATTTCCATTTTCATGTCAGTTTGCACCGTACGAATGCAATTTCTGTCGTGTTGATTATCGCTACACTCCTGTTGATGATTGAAGATTTAACATTATTTGAAGGCATTTATGCGTTTGTTCTGATTGCCGTTCTAAAAGTCGTGTTAGATTTTATAGGAACAAAAAGAAAAACCAAAGGATATGTTCTGCTAAATGTTTGGAAGAAAGACTACATTATTACAAAAGAGTATTTTAATAACGCACTGGAGGAGAATCAACTTGACTCTTCAAAAATGTGTTATCGCCCTCAAAAACCTTTCTTGATTGTTTTTGAAGGACTAGAAACAAAATTGGTTAGAAAAATGATGACAGAATTTGACAAGGTGTTCCATAAATTACCAAAAAGGTTTACCACTTGGCACTACCTTACATTTTTGGGAAGCCTGTTGTTAATCATCGTTATTTGGAGATTTTAAGGAGGAATTCCTATGGCTAATCTCGAAAATAAAACTACAAAGCAAATTTTGATTCCGAATAAGTATCCGAATCGTTTTTTTGCGATTGATTTTTTTGCGAATTTATACGAGGGGTCTCATCCTACATACCAATATTACGCCTCCTTCTCAGATCCGTACCAAACATTTGATTCAAGTGAAGTCGTTGAGAAGGATAAAGGACTTGAAGTCATTCAAAAAGAATTATTGTTTGTTTCTTCCAAAAATCTTATCGGTTTCTACCAAAATCCAGATCCATATAATGAAATCGAAAAAGAATCACTATCGATGAAACGCGCACTCGAGGTCATTCGTGTAACCGGACTAGGTGTCTTCATTGAAACCACTTCTGACTTAATTCTACGTGATTTGTCAATTCTTCAAGAAATCAATCAGGTTTCTTCTGTAGTCATCTCCATTCCGATTGGAAATACGATTGACACCATTCAGGAGCGTTTTGAAGGTAAAGGCTATGTCAATTATCATAATAGAATCAAATTGCTTCACAAACTAAAAGAAGCTGGTTTAACTGCAGGCGTGATTTTAAAACCCGTGATTCCTTTCGTTAACGATACGATGGAAAATATCTTACAAATCGTTGAAGATGTATCTATGGCATCGGGTGACTTCATTTACCCTAGTTTTGTTCTATCTCTTGATCAACCTCAAAGAACAGCTTTCTACCAACTTCTTGATCAATACTTTCCTGGTCTAAAAAACGTGTTTTCTGATAAGTTCGGATCAAAAAGGACTTGGACTTCAGCGAAACTGGCTACGTTAAAAAAGGAATTTGTATTTGCATGCAAAAAGAAAAAGATTGCCTTCGGAATGAAGGAAATCACCGGATTGTATAAGCCAAACAATACGGAGCAGTTTCGATTATTTTAGGTTTTACTAAAGAAAGGAGTGCTAAACAATGCTAGATTTTATGAAACAAAATGCAATATTTCTTGCGGTTGTTTTTGGCACACTTCTTGTTATCGTTATAGCTTATCTTCTCTATACTCGGAAAAGCAAGTCCAATAGCCTTCGTAATATCGTAGAAGCAAAACCTGAGGTCAGCGAAAAAACGTTTGATCATTTGCCTGATGACTTAGTGGAAAAACCCGAAGAAGAACCTAGCACAGAGGATGAAGTTCCCTTACAAGACGAAACAAAAAGTGTGGCTGAAACAATGGAAGAAACGAATGAATCAGAAACCGATGTCTCACTCGTTGAGGAGTCTGACAAAGCCAATGGTTCAATCGATGAATTAGAGCAACCCAAACCAGAAGAAAGAACAGAAGTATCCATTGATTTAAAAGCATCACTCTCTCAACTTGAAAAAGAAGTCATGGGGAACCAAGCAGTAGAAAATGAAGATGATTCTTTTGAATCTCAAGTAGATTCTTATGAAGATGAAGAAGGAGTCGAAGATTTTTCAGGAGAGATTACCACTGAAAAAAAAGAACTCGGAAAGTACCATATTATATTCAGAAAAACGGATAAAATGTGGATTATCAAACGAGAAGGATCACACAAGGTCATTAAAACATTACATACTCAGAATGAAGCAATTGCCTACGCTACGATTAAGTCAATTAAACAAAAAACAACTTATGTCATTCACAAACGTGACGGTAAAATTAGAAAACAAAACTACTAATCATCCAAAAGGACTCTTCGGAGTCTTTTTTTTCCAATAAAACCGGGCCTATCTTTGTTTATATTAATGAAGCGGTTTCGGTTGTCAAGGTTTCCCATATAAGGTACAATAGATGATGTGAGGTGAATTTATGGGAAAGACCTTGAATCAACTCGTTGAAGAGTTGAAAAATGGTGATTCGTCTGTGTTTGGACAAATCTACGAACAAACCTACCGCAAGGTCTATTTTGTCGTGATTAACATTCTCCATGACAAAAGCCTTACAGAAGATATCATCCAAGATACGTATTTGAAATTGATGGATTCAATCAAACATTACAAGGAACGAAATTTCCTCGCATATTTATTGACCATAGCCAAAAATTTGGCATTCAATGAATATAATCGCCGAAAACGAGTGATTCTTGTGGATGAAGATCTAGATTCCTTCCGCAGTGACTCGATATCTAGTTCATTAGAGATTGATGCAGAAAATAGAGAACTGATTGAAAAAGCTTTATCCGTTCTCGACATCTTAGAAAAAGACGTCTTTCTACTTCATACTTTAGAAAATATGACACATCGAGAGATATCAGTCGTATTGGACAAACCAATCGGGACCATTACTTGGGTATATCAAAAAGCAATTAGAAAAATACGTCTTACCTTAAAGGAGGACTACGATGAAATTCCGAGAATTTAAGTCAATAATGAAAGACCAAGCTTCCCTACAAGTTCCCTACCACCAGGAATTTGTCGAAAAAATGTCTCTTTTTGAGATGGATGTGACTGAAAAGGCATCTTATACTCCCTATTTAAGAAAGATTGTATTGAGTTTTTCTTCCTTTGTCGTTATTTTAGTAGCATTCTTTGGATATTTAACTTCATTACGGGTTGTCGATATCGTAACGATTGATTTAAACCCTTCTGTAGAAATCAATATCAATCCATTTGGAAGGGTTGTATCCGTGGTTCCCCAAAATCAGGATGCAATTGAACTAGTATCTCAACTAGATCACCAAAAAGGGGATTTAGGGACAATACTAATCGATATTTACGAATCGAGCATCGAACTTGGATATACGTCTTCAGACAATACGTTCCTATTACTTGGAATTGATTCTAAATCCTATGAATCTGAATTATCAATTTCAGACAAAATAGATTCGATTTACATAGAATACCCGATTCAAATGCTTTCCCTCAGCAAACATTCAGCAGTTGAATATGTATATTATTCTGGATTCGTCGATGATTCTAGAGCAGAAGGCTCGAATTATGAAAGCATATTTGCACAAGATGATATTTTGTCTACGACAACGATGATTGATCAAATTCCTGACGCGACAGACACTCCAGCGTACGATAGTGAATATTACGCATCAAAAATCGCTGAGTTCGAAGCCATGAGCAGTGAGGATTTCACTGATTTGGCGCAAAGCCTGGATATTTCTGAAGCGAAATTGCAATTGGTTCTTTCCATTTTCTTTTATTATCCTCAATATCAAATTCAAAGTGGGATCGTTACTCTTTCAGAAATGAGCCTGCAGACATTGATTCCTTTATACAATGCTATTCCTTAAAAATAGTTAGAAAAATAAAAAATGCGACTCTACGGAATCGCATTTTTTTGAGTTGTAAACCATTGATCTCGATGCTTTTGGATTTTTCCTATAATGAAGTAGACGAAAACAAAAGCAAGGAATACAAGCGGAACTAGAATGAACATATGAAAACCGTCTGGAAGAATATTCAAAAGAGGAACAGGTCCTCCAAAAAATGGATTTTCCATCAAATACATATTATTCGCGGTTGTGTCAATGAATATATTTCCAAACAATGCCCAAATGGTCATTAAAATCGCCCCGATGAAGGTATGAATCCAATTTTTCTTGCGTAAAGTAAAATCACCGGAAGCAATCAAAAAGATCGGGATGAAGACAAGAAGGAAATGTACAATCAAACTTCGTAACATCACAAAAGTGATGGCTAGAGGCTCTCCATACAGGATTCCGACAGGATAGAGCATCACTGCCAGCCCCCCGATAATTGAAGTGGTATAGACGAAATCTTTCATTTTATGAAGTTTAAACCAATATACAATGGGTAATAAAACGTTGTTAATACCGCATAGTTGGAATGAAATGAGTGTCCTAAAGTCTAGGAATGGGTGTGAGAAAGAAGAGACTGTATTCCCATATTGAATCCACTCGGAAACAAAAATGATTTCTCCTCCGTACTTTAAAACCAACATCAGAACCAAGAGGCTATTTATCAGGTTTTTTCGGGTGAGTTCGTTGGAATGAACAAACAACTTCATCATCAAATAAAACAGCAGAAAACAAGCAGCTATATATACGAAGTGCTCTGTTTGAAACAAGTATTTGCCAGGATCATCATCCATGCCGGAACTTGAAAAAAATGAAATCAAGAACATTTTGTACCTCACAAGTTTCTTTTTTAATATTATACACTATATTTGTCTCTATAAAAATCAAGTTCTCAATTTTATTACATGTTGATGATGAAAAAGTTATTGCATAATTCTCAGAAAAGAGTAAAATAGAAATACAAACGTTTTCATTGGAGGAATTATATCGTGTTTACAGTTACTATCGGAAATGATAAATACCAATTCGAGTCAGGCGTAAGGCTTGAAAAACTTACAAAACATTATGAAGGAACCTTTTATGCGGCGAAAGTCAATAATCGTTTAAGAGAATTATCCTTTGTCATCTCTACAAATTCTACAGTCGAGTTTCTTGACTATTCTTTTTACGATTCAACGAGAATCTATGCGACCAGCATGAGATATTTGATTTGCATGGCTTTTGATAGAATTTATCCGAACATGCAGATTAAATTTTCGAACTCCATTTCTATGGGCATCTATGGAAGGCCAGTTGAGGGCTCTCTTTCTCCTGAAATGGTTCACAGAGTCATTAGGGAAATGCATGAAATCATCCGAGAGGATCTGCCTATTGTAAGAAAGAACGCTTCTTTAGCAGAAATGAAGAAGATTTATGGCGCAAAGAATTATATCGACAAGGTCAAGACTTTAGAATACCGTAAAGAAAGAGTCAACGTATACGAATGCGACGGATATTTGAACTATATGTATGGGTACATGGTTCCATCCACAAAATATCTGAATGAATTCGAATTATTCTATTATAGCCCTGGTTTCTTAGTGCGCTATCCTCGTATCGAAGAAAAAGGACAGATTCCTGAGTTTTCAGATTCACCCAGTTTCTTGAAAGTCTTATCGAAAGCAGAACAATGGGCGATTAATTGCAATGCGGACATGATTTATAAGATGAATCATCTGATTGAACAAAATAAATCAGTTCAATTTGTCAATATGTGTGAAACCAAGCACAATAACCAATTATGCGAGCTGGGTGACATCATTTCAAGAGACATCGAAAGCATTCGTTTGATTGCAATCGCAGGCCCGTCTTCTTCCGGAAAAACGACCTTTTCTCGCAGACTTGAGATTGAGTTGATGACAAGAGGAGTCAAGCCACTGATGATTTCTATCGATAATTATTATCTTACCCCTGATCAGGCACCGATTGACGAGTTTGGTGAGCCAGATTTGGAACATGTCAATGCACTGGACCTTGATTTGTTTAATCAAAACATCACCGATTTAATCAACGGCGATGCTGTCCAGCTGCCTTTATTTGATTTCAAAGATAAGATAAGAAGATTTACCGATAAAATCAAAATCAACCGAAAAACACCAATCATCATCGAGGGAATTCATGCCTTAAATGATTTGTTGACGGAATTTATTCCTTCAAGTCAAAAATTCAAAATTTATATTTCTCCTTTCTCTCAAATCAACATCGACTATAACAATCCGATCAATTTGACGGATTTGCGACTTCTTCGAAGAATTGTTCGTGATTTACAGTTTAGGAATACATCCGCTGAAAAAACACTTGCCATGTGGCCTTCTGTCAGAAGAGGAGAATATAAGTGGATCTATCCTTTTATTGAAAGTGCAAACTATATATACAATTCGGAACTAACTTATGAACTCTGTGTATTAAAAAGATATGCTTTGAATGCATTGAAACAGATTCCATACGATTCAGAGTATTTCATTCATGCGAATCGTTTAATCAAGTTCTTAAAGTATTTCAAAGAAATCAATCCTTATTTAGTACCTTGTAACTCCTTATTAAGAGAGTTTATCGGCCATAGCGTCTTTGAGCACTGATTTCAGTGCTCTTTTTCGTATACTAAAGCTAAGAGTAGTTTTAAAGCTTTTAGCTTTTTTGTTTTATTTTTTTTAGGGTAGTGATATAATGAGGCCGAAGGGATGTTTAAACCCTGAGGCTTGACCTCGTAAAAATCTCTTACACTTCGAG
>JAHIVB010000012.1 GCA_018816905.1 Bacillota bacterium | reverse complement strand
TTTTGTGGTAAAATCAAGCATGGGAAATCCTCCTGTGTTTGTGGTGTACGCAAACTCTATTATACACAAAGGATTTCTCTTTTTATTTCGTTTTCTGAATTTCACTGCTTTTTGAAAGTCCACAAGATATTATATACTCTCCTCAATACTTTTTAGAAGAAAGTTCGCTCATTCAACATTTATTATATTTATTAATGCTAAATAACAAGATGTTAAATTAATTATATCATAAAAATACTGTGAATAAATTAAATTCAATCGCTTCATGAAGTACAAACACCTTAAATAATCTCACTTCTATCCGTTGTATTCTATAATGCCTACACTTTCCGGATAGTAAGCGTCTTAAGATAATGAGAAATTGTTTATTATACAAAAATGCTTTTTAAACAGCAATAAATAAAAACTCCAGTGCATAAAAATCAGATCACTTCTATGTCTGCCAATGAAGTGATCTTTTGAATTCTATATCTCATTAGTACCCGTTAATTAGTTTGAATTAATAACTTGTTTTTAAAATATACTAATGATACTATAAGAGAAGGAAATTACTTATCGAAATAAAAAAAATAAATTACTATCGAGGGATATAATGATGATTTCAGCATCCTATGTTAAGATTACAAAATATGACCTAACATCAAACCATATTCACTATCAGACTGATGACGCAACTAAATTAGTTGTTATCTTCCCTGGTGGAGGCAATTCATGTGATCGTCCTGTTTTAACTTTTTTAAGAAAGTATTATCTAGATCATCAAACAGATGTTTTATGCATCTCATACACTAATACATATTTAGAAGATGACCCAAATGATGTGGCAATGAAAAAAATAACAAATGCAATAAATGAAGCAATCTTGAAAGTTCATGAGTCAAAAGATTACGAGAAAACTTATTATATTTGTGAAAGCTTTGGAAATATCGTTTCAAACGCAATTAAAATGGAATATCCTAACATGGTTGCTAAAAGCGCGTATATTTCTCCTACAATAGAGGGTTTAGAATATATTTCTAAATATCCCGGGTTAATAATTACTAGCACAAATGATGAGTACTTAGATGAACCAACTATTAAAGAGCTTAAATCAAGACCGAAAGATAACATGCTCATTATTGAAGATGCCGGACATTCGTTAATGGTTGATGACGTTTTTGAATCAATTGATATAGTAAAAGTGGCTGTAAAACGCATTATTGATTATCTAGTATAATAATATACTTACATATTAAGATGCAAATGGGACTGTAAGGAAATGAAGATTTAAATATCTTCATGGACTGGACAGTCCTTTTCTTACTGAATTGGTGGTTACTCAGGTTGGAATTGAACCGGCGATGCTGAGTTTTAAGCCTTATGTTTCACACCTTGATTACGCTCATATAATTTCAACATATATAATGCTACTTCTATTTGTATATTCTGTTCAAAACAGAATAGCACTCCAAGGATTCAATTTTTATTTTCTCCTTCTTTAATTTATAAAGAATCTGTGTTTGCTTGATAATATATTGCCTGAGAATTAAATAGATCGTAATATCTTGAATTCTTTTTCTTTATCAAATTCTCATGAGTATCAATCATTTGCACTTTATTTTCATCTAGAATAATAATTCTGTCACTAAATACACACGATGACATCCGGTGTGAAATATATATTGAGGTTCTATTTGCAACCAACTCACTAAAGTGCTCATATATTTCAGCTTCAGCAAGCGGATCTAGAGCACTTGTAGGTTCATCTAGAATGATTAATGAAGAATTTTTGTAGAACGCTCTAGCAATTGCTAACTTTTGTAATTCACCACCCGACATCTCGATTCCATTCTCATGATATTCTTTGGATAGATAGGTGTCAATACCGTGTTCTAAACTTGAGATTTTGTCTCCTAACCCAGCCTGTTTAATACAACGCAAAACATCCTCGCGATTTTTTGATTCCATATCAACATTTTCATGTAGTGTAAGTGCAAACATTTTAAAATCTTGAAATACCGCTGCAATTTGACTTAAAAATGATTCATATTGATATTCATTGATATCGATGCCATTCCAATATATTTTTCCTGACGTTGGATTGTATAAGCGACAAATTAATTTTACCAGTGTTGTTTTACCCGCTCCATTCAAACCAACAATACTAATCTTTTCACCTTTATTAATTGTAAATGATATATTCTTTAGAACAATGTTTTCTTGATTCGGATAATGAAACGAAACATTTTCAAAACGTAATGACTGCATTTCACTAGCTATTTGTCCATCTTTGAAAAGTTCTTCAGATTCTTTTACTTTCATTAGATCTACTAACGGTTCTAACATATTAGATGAAGACTGAAAATTGAATATACTTGTAATAAAGCTACTTAATGCTTCTGAAGTTTTAGTTGCTGCAGCTATCAAGAATACAAACATGCTTACGCCAACGCTTAGAGTTATTGATTGTACTCCTACTAAACTATATATAGCAATAATTTGCACAACACCTATCATCACAAATATACTTTTATAAATGGCATTCTTCAGATAAAAATTTATCATTACTTTAACTGTTTCCATTAAAAAACGACTATATTTATCAAACATTAAATCTGACAAAGGATAAACACTAAAATCTTTAGCACTCGTTACATCTGATACAATGACTTGATAATAATTAAATTTTCGATTAATCGGTCCTAATTTTTGGGACATTTTTACTTGCTGTTTTGCTGAGAATCTTGAGTTAATTGTATACAACAACAATGTCCCAAAAATGATTAGCAATATCAATGGGTTAAATGTAATCAATACGGCAAACATTGAAGAAATGACCAGGGTATAATATGCAATATCTGCGAAGCTTGTAAAGAGATTACCTAATGCATCAAATTGACTTATTGCGTATTTTGAGCGTTCTGATAGATCTAAGTAATGCGGGTCTTCTAAATGTTGATAATCAATGTTCATCAGTTTATAATTGATGGTTTGATAGATTTTTTGCATGATTTCTTGCTTTTTAATATCAAGCAAACTAACTAGTTTTTGTTCTAAGAAATTAATTAGAAACTCAGACCCTAAAACGATTAATATCATTCGAATCGATGTATTATAATCATTGCTAATTAAACCGTCAATGATCAACTTTAAACCGTATACACCAATCAATATTTTTCCTGTTCTGATGATGGCCTGTGCAAAGATGATAAGATAGAACGTTTTTGATATCTTATTGGTAAATTTGATAATATTATATGCTATTTTGAATTGTTTCATGTTGTTTAGCTCCCTCTTGATAATATTTACCTTGGGTTAAAAACATCGATTTATAGGTTCCATTTTCTTTTTTCATAAGCGATTCATGTGTGCCATACTCAATAATCTCTCCGTTTTCTAACAAAACAATATGGTCACAGAATTTGGTTGAAGCTAATCTATGAGATATTATCAATGCAGTTCTGTTGTTTACCAACGTTTTAAAATGATCATATATTTCTTTTTCTGCAATCGCATCCAATGAAGCGGTTGGTTCATCAAGAATAATGAGTGAGGTGTTTTCTTTATATAAAGCCCTTGCGATAGATAATTTTTGTTTCTCTCCCCCACTGAAGTCTGTACCGCTAGGATCAATTACTTTTAGTAATTCCTGATGTTCTTCTTGAGGAAAAGATCTTATCTTCTCATAAAGTCCTGCAAGTTCTAATGCGCTCATTGCTTTTTCGTGTTCTATAGGGTCTTGGCTTAATCCAACAATGTTCTCTAGAATTGTTGCTGCATATACCAAAACTTCTTGAAAGATAACAGCCAACCTTTTGCGATAATAGTCTAAATCAATTGTTTGAATATCGACACCATTAATTAAAATGGTTCCTTCCGTTGGTTCATAAAACCCACAAAGCAATTTAACCAAAGTTGACTTCCCAGAGCCATTTATACCAACTAATGCTAAACGATCTCCCGAATTTATCTTTAAGTTAACATTCTTAAGAGCATACTTGTCGGAATTTGGGTATTTAAAACTAACATTTTTCAACTCGATATCAATTGTATCTAAATCAATCTCGATTCCATCTTGTTTCGGAAAGAAATCGTCATTTTCAAGAAATGCCATATATTCACTTGTATAGCTGGTATCCTCTTTTATTTTAGCCATTTCTGTAAACATTCTTTGCAATCCTAATGTAATAGCAAGTGTTGCCCAAATAATGGATGATACTTCTCCAATTGAAATTTCGCCATTCATATAAGCGTTTGCGGTTAAAAAGTATGTTAATCCATTTGTGATTGTGATAAAAAACATACCTGGAATTGAAAATCGAAATCCCATTACATTCAGCTTTTTATAGAGTGATGTAAATACATTTGATTTATCTTTATGATTAACAAGGAACTGTTTTTGAATCTGATTAATCCTTATGTCTTTTCCAAAAGAAAAATCATGTCCAGTACGAAAAAAGTAATTCGCTTTTCTCTCGCTTTCATTCAATTCATCTCGGTGCTCAAATTTGTATTTTTTCCCTCTTAAATCTAACTGATACTGCAGTAATGATAACAAGAGGGCAACCACTACAATAATGGGGCGGAACAGACCTAGCAATACGGTTAAGCCTATGACTGTTAAAATTAGAGGAAACAATCTAAATAGACTTCTCAATGTTCCTTCATAACCACTATCATTATTTCCTAGTGCCCAAAGCGCAGTTGATCTTTTCGCCTGAAATGTAGGGTCCTCCAAATATCGATACGACACATGTCGATATTTTTTAAAAAATGCTCTGCCTTGTAAAAATTTGATTGCCATAGCGTTACCACTAAAAATATTCTGTGCAATTGAAGATACTAGCATTAAAACTAAGATTGAACTTCCATATATCACAACCCACAAAAATAAGTTATTAATGTTTTTAACCACAATCGCATCGATAATATATCTCGGAAATAATACAGTAACAACGTTCAATATCCCTGTTGAAAAAGCATAGAGAATAAAAATGTAAAAAATAAAACTCTTTTTCGATTCTTTAATCCCTTTGATGTGAAACTTAAATACTTCCCAAACTGTATATTTTGTTTTCATAATCCGCCACCTCTGATTAGCTTAAGTGTATTCTTGTTCTATACAATTAACAATCAACCTATAGTTGCATTGTGTAAACAGATTTAAAACGATTAAGATTACAGATTAAAAAAAGCCCTCGAAAGGGCTATGTGTCGTTGTTGGTGATGGCTCAGCCAGGAATTGATTAATAGGCTCGTGGATTATGGATTTTCAATTGTTTCATTCAAGGATTAATAAGAAAGTTATTTGTAGTCAACATTAAGAACATTCTCTAATAAATTCTTTATTCTAGCCAAAAGTTCCAAGCCATTTAAATTAAAAAGTTGTGTTGGAATTGATTGCGAAATGTTTGCACTATTAATGTATTGATCAAATGTTACGTCCAACGATGTTCTTTCTAGTGTGGTATCAAAATCATTTAATATTCCCGTCGAAGGGGTTGTCTCTATGGCTAGAACGATCTGTGCTCTTGCTGAATCCATTTCTGAATAAAAACCATAAATAGATATCACCGAAGAAGTATAGTCACTTTCAATTGGCATAAGATATTCAATGCTATTATCTTCTCCTATAGTAACAAGATCTCCGTTCTCAAACTTAAGAATGTATGAGTTTTCCACGTTTTCAATATAATAATGAATTATTTCACTAATTCCGTTTTCTCCATTATTAAGTGAACTAGCAATTGAAAACAAATCTGGTTCAGATTCTACACATCCATGTAAACAAAATGATGCAATTAATATAATCGTGAATATGATAATTTTTTTCATATCGTCAACTCCCTTATATGTCTTGCAAAAATTATTATGACACCAACAATACTGTAAGTGTATCTACTTTTATATTTGAATTCTCCGAAAAATCTGCTGTGTATCAAAATACTTTTGTAATTACATGAATATTGGAAACAAAAAAACCATCGAAAGGGATTTGTGTCATTGATGGTGATTCGACCAGAATCGAACCGGCGACACATTGATTATCAGTCGATTCATGCAACCAAAAATCTATATTTATGACTCTACATTAGCAAACCTATGTCATTCAATTGATTATATTATCCTTAATGTACCTCACCTGTAACTCTTCTAAATTATCTTCATACTCATAAAACTTGTCATCTAATTTATCTAACTTTTCTTCTATTTCAGCCAAGTCTTCTTCTGATTTTGCTGATGCAATCGTATCAATTGCTTCCCTTAATAAGCTTGCTGTATGAAGTGCCTCTATCTTCTTTAAGCATTCAATTGTTTCTGAAGCATAATTTCCTGTACTATTAGTAAAGAATTGATCAAATCCACCATTGTTAACTTCTGCCTCAAATTCAGAAATCAGGTATATTATTCTTTCTGTAGGATTCAATTTCTTAATCTTTTTGCCATTTTTACATTTTTTCTGTAATCGCTCAATATAATCAAGTAAGTTAACATCGACTTCGTTTTTCTTTTTCATAAATTTCGTAATCCTCCAAAGATTTATATTTAACTAATATTATGACACATGGATTTTCAGTCGTTTCATGCAAGGACTGTTTGGGATTTAAGTAGAAATACTATATATTGGGATGTGGATTAATTGCTATTTAAACAGTATTTAAAAAAGATTAAATACATCATTGCGCTTCGATGGGTTTGACATATCCATATACCGCAACTACTCGAATAGAATCAATACGATGATATGAAAGGAAAGAACGCCCAGCTTGTTCCGTACTGCCTTGGCCAAATTCGCTGATTTCAACATAGACTTGATCGCACCGAGTTTCTGGATCCCCAATCGTATTTGCAGTTATGAAACATACTCTTACCATGACACCGGCTTTATGAAATTCATAATCACTTGAAACCGGTTCGGCGCTAACTGTTAACTTATATCTATTATCAAACAAACTAGAACCTGGAACATATGAGCCAATACTACTATAAGTGTGTTGACTAACATCAATTACCAAAAAATCTTCGTAATTTGCTTTTGTAAGCCAAGTTTTGTTTCTTGTGAAGAGAAACATGAACACCCCTATGATAAAAACAAGTACAAAAGCAATCACTCTTTTCATAAAAGCCCCCAAATACTAATTTCATATTACTATTCTTATTATATCAGTAAAAAGTCAGCAAGTAAATATACTACTTTGTTTTTTATTATTAATATTTATTTGTCCATGTGTCGACAGCGGGTTTCGTATTTTTCTTAAAAGGGGAACAAAAAAAGCCCTCGAAAGGGCTATGCTTCGTTGTTGATGGTGGCTAAGACCGGAATTGAACGGACGACACCTGGATTTTCAGTTACAATTCGAAAGAAGTTCAAAAAATAATATGATTTATCTTAAGGTGATAAATATCACAAATACAGTAAAAATACTATTAGATTAATTAGTCCAAGAAGCCCAACCGTCCCACGAATTATTATTTGTAATTCTTTGTAAATCGGTGCCATCTGCTCTAATTTTATATATTTCAAAGTTATTATCTCGTTCGCTCTGAAAAACTACCCATTCGCCATCTGCTGAAAATGCTGGATTTTCGTTTCTTCCTTCAGCATCCGTGATAGTGATATCATTCGTGCCATCCCTATTAACAATATGTATTGCTGCTTGGTGATTTGATAGATTATTATACGAATAAATAATTTTATTGCCATCTGGATGCCATTGTGGAAATATAAAATGGCCAATCCCATCATCAACTGATGGAATACCAATTTTCGTTTGGTTGGTTCCGTCCGCGTTCATTAAATAGATTTTATATTTTCCTTCTCTATTTGACATAAATAAAAGTTGTGTCATATCAGGAGAGAAAAATGGCCTTTCATCTCGATACTGATTATCTGTGATTTTTAGAGAATCGGTTCCGTCAAAATGAAAAACCCATATTTCTGTGTATTCACCGTAATCAACAATATAGGCTAACTTTGTTCCGTCAGACGACCATGAAGGTTGTGTGACATTATGATTTGAATGAAACACTTGCTCTTGTTCTTCTCCAGTAATCGACATGACATAAATATTTTCTACTCCATTTCGGTTAGATACAAAAGCAATTTTTTGACCATCCGGAGAAACTGCAGGACAGTTATCGTCAGCTGGATTATTAGACAGATTAACAAGATTGTTTCCATTATCATCAATCTTATATATTTCATTGTTGCCAGATCTTCCAGAATAAAAAACTATGCTATTTGATATAGTTTGTGATGTTGATAAAACTGTTGAGTTGCTTTGTCCACCACATGACAAACTAGAAAAAGATAAAATTATTATTATTAAAAAGCTTAATATTGTCTTTAACCTAAACATTTTATTTACTCCTAGATTCTTTTGTTTTACGAAAACCAAATAACAAACTCATTTACACAGAAATCATATCATTTGAAAGATTGTATTGCAAGAAGGTTCCTCAAAGTAACTCTGTTTATCTGTGACATATCGAAAAATATCGTGTCTATGAACAAAAAAAGCCCTCGAAAGGGCTATACTTCGTTGTTGATGGTGGCTCAGGCCGGGATCGAACCGGTGACAAATGGATTTTCGGTCGTTTCATGTAATATTTTAATGTATTAAGCTGCTTTTCTTTTCACTATCACTACTTTTTTATTTTTGAATAATACATACACGACAAATATACACCTAAAGCAAAAATAGCTAAACACAAATATAAATACCAACTATAATCAAATGCAAACATAACTATACCAACTATAGATATTAATGATAAAATGATGCTTCCAACGAACTCATAGATTATTTTATGATTTTCATCTTCTTTTTTGGAAATCAATAAGCCTATATAGTTGTTGCCAAGTGAATTTCTAATATCATTCTTGAGTAATGTCTTGTGAAATGAATAATAAACGAATTTAACTTTAATGTTATCAATTATAAATACTAGTTTGTTTCTATACATTGACAGATACCTTGAGTTTTCCCAAAGAGGTTCAAATATCTCAATTTTCTTTAAATCTCTCAATAATATCACATAAGATTTAAGTCGATTCTTAATCACTACATTTTGTTCGCCAAGGATGACATAATGTTTGATTTCCATTATCATACTGACAATACAAAACAAAGATAACGAACCCATAAAGATAAATAAGTAAAGCTTATCAACTCTAGATTGAGTTCCAAAAATCAAAATCAAAGATAGTATCAAGGATATTACCAGAGCACATATCATATATACTTTTATTAATATTTTGGATTGTAATTTCATAATATTCACCTGCTATAAAAAAGGACCTAAGATTCATTGATTTAAAGTCAATTTCTTCACTATCTTATCCTAAATTAGCGATAATTTAAACCTTTATTATTTATACATTGCTAAGTTGTTGTTATTAATGTAATCATTGTATGTTTTCTTAGTACCTTTTCCCAATGAATTTACCAATGTCATATATTGAGACATGTGTAACTCATTTTTCTTTATTTCTTCATATACCAATAAAAGTGACTCGAGATCTTTTCTGAATTTCTCATCAGATCGCTTCTTTGAAATTAAAATCTTTTGCATAACATAAACAGATGGACTGGCTACTTTTACACTAAAACCTTCAAAATCCACTTCAATAAACCCATTATCAAAAATATCGAGATTCCCTAGTGTTTCAGCATTTACTCCCATAGAATCAATCCTTACAACTGCGCTTTGATTTCTTCTTAATTTAGTTAAGAATTCAATTTCAAACCCATCAGGTGAAATGAATTTGTTTTTTTCGGTTGATGTATCAAATATTTGTTCATAATTGAGTGGTTTCAGCGCTTCCTTTACACTCTTTTTCACAGTAATATTTTTATTCATTGGAACATAACAATCAACATCTAAAGTTCTAATGCTTGGAATAAATCCATCAAATATCTTGACATAAAAATAGGTAGCCCAAGATCCTATAATGATAATATTCTCTAAAATCCCATTTTCACCAAAAGCTTTTATGATACCCCGTAATTCTTCTTCATAATTTTTATTCATATGCCTTCAATGCCTTTCGAAGTCTTAATTCTTCCTTTATAGCAAGGTTTAGATTCTTAAATATACGAGAATAATCCTCTGATCTTTTAATTTCTTCTTCCGCTTTCTCAGAGTTACTTAATGCACATATGTACTCATTGATAATTTTTTTACCTACTCTGTTTTTTCTGTAGATATACTGTTTTCCGTTTCTACTAGAAATATAAATACTTCCCTTGGGTAGGTTGCTCAGCATCTCTTTGTATATTTTTTGATTTCTAAGATTTCTCTCTAATTCTTCTTCTAAAACACTCTTAAGTATACTCATATTATCACCCACTATAATTATATCATTTATGTTCTACATAATCAATATTTTTTAAGATTGTAGCACAAAAAAATGCGCTATATATTTTACTTTTTTATATTATGTAGCACATATTGATGCAACAAAAAAAGCCCTCAAAAGGGCTTAATTACGTACCGTATGGTGGCTCAGGCCGGGATCGAACCGGCGACACATGGATTTTCAGTCTATTCCTTCAAGCATTTAAATTGCCATGCTAATCAAAAATCAAGCTTTCTCATATTTGTCATTTAGTGATAAATATTTTTGTATATTTCATTACTAAAACTAATTGATTAATCAATAATAATATAAATAACAATAGTAGAAGATATGAACCAATCCCAAATTTCAGATGTTCTCCTATATTTTCTATTTGAGCTATAGTCATTGAATTCGGGTAACCATCAACATTAGCAGTAATAAATTTAGTTCCTAACTCAAAATAATGAGCTCTATCTCCGGTTGCAAATACATCAAGCAAGAACCAGAACAGACCAATAAAAATAGGATATAAAGGTAATGTTGGCAGAAATCGAATAATACTCTTTTTTAGAATTTCTTCATTTCTTGCTTTAATGATTAACAATAAAACATACACTACTAAAACAAAGAATACACTTAAAATAGTGTTTGCTGCTAGTCTAGTGTCATATTCAATCAGGGTAATGTAATCTCCTGAAAGATTATATAAATATCCTAGATTGAAAATAAAAAATAATAAACCGACAAAAATAGTAATTGAAACAACAAACCATAATAATAATCTATTCCTCATTTCGCCATCTCCAATCACTTGAACTATATATAATCTATAAGTCGCATTCATACCAACAGCAATTATACCACAAGTAATAAATCAAGTAAATTTGATGTTGTGAATTTTATTATTAATTGATGATTGTCCATGTGTCGATAGAGGGCATTGTAGTTTGCTCAAAACTGCAACAAAAAAGCCCTCGAAAGGGCTATACTTCGTTGTTGATGGTGGCTCAGGCCGGGATCGAACCGGCGACACATGGATTTTCAGTCCATTGCTCTACCAACTGAGCTACCGAGCCAAAAAAAGTGGCGGTCCGGACGGGAATTGAACCCGCGATCTCCAGTGTGACAGACTGGCATGTTAACCACTACACCACCGGACCAATGGTTGCGGGGGAAAGATTTGAACTTTCGACCTTTGGGTTATGAGCCCAACGAGCTACCAGACTGCTCCACCCCGCGATATGATTTAGCGCTATTTAATAATATCAAACGGCAACCAAATTGTCAATAAAAAAAAGTGAAATTCGAGACTCTTTCCGGTTCAAAGAATCCTTTAAAAAAGAATGGCATCTTTAAATAAAAATGGTGGAGTATAGCGGGATCGAACCGCTGACCTCCTGCTTGCAAGGCAGGCGCTCTCCCAGCTGAGCTAATACCCCATACATTCCATAAAGATGGTACCCGAGGCCGGACTTGAACCGGCACGTCATTGCTGACACTGGATTTTAAGTCCAGCGCGTCTACCTATTCCGCCACTCGGGCAAAAAAAATGGTGACCCGCACGCGACTCGAACGCGTGACCCTTTGATTAAAAGTCAAATGCTCTACCAACTGAGCTAGCGGGTCAAAAAAGCTCTTGGTGAGCTTTGTTAATAAATGGTGCCGAAAGCGGGAATCGAACCTACAACCTACTGATTACGATTCAGTTGCTCTACCGGGTTGAGCTATTTCGGCAAGAAAATGGCGGAGAAAGAGGGATTCGAACCCCCGCGGCGCTCGCACGCCCTGTCGGTTTTCAAGACCGATCCCTTCAGCCGGGCTTGGGTATTTCTCCGGATTTAGTTTGTTATATAGAGAACTACGTGGTGGACCCAGTAGGACTCGAACCTACGACCGATCGGTTATGAGCCGATAGCTCTAACCAACTGAGCTATGGGTCCTTAATTGGTAGCGGCGGAGAGACTTGAACTCTCAACCTCACGGGTATGAACCGTACGCTCTAGCCAGTTGAGCTACACCGCCAGGTATAAGATTTTATGTTTGGTGGAGTATAGCGGGATCGAACCGCTGACCTCCTGCTTGCAAGGCAGGCGCTCTCCCAGCTGAGCTAATACCCCACAGATAAAAAAATGGTGGGCCTAAATGGACTTGAACCATCGACCTCACGCTTATCAGGCGTGCGCTCTAACCACCTGAGCTATAGGCCCAAACCAACACTTTGCAGTGCGAGTTATATTTTACTATTTTAAGTGTTGTTTGTCAATTAAAAATTGCCAAAGTTTAAAAGAAGATTCTAAAATACGTAGTGATGGAAGGCGTTAAAGTTAAAACGCCTTCCATTATTCTCTTAAAAATTACTTCGATTCTTTAATTGCGGGGTATTTTATGTTGTTTTTTAGCATTTTTTCTTCAATGATTTGTTCTGGATCCAACCCTAAATCAGCACACATTGCTAGGCTATATAACAAAACGTCCGCAAGCTCTTCTTTCACATTTTCCATATTGGCTTGTTCGTCAGACCATTGATAGTTTTCCAACAGCTCCGCTGCTTCTATAATAATCGACTTCGCTAACGCAGATGGCGTGTCATGCTCTTTCCAACCGCGTTCATCACGATACTTCACTATTTTATTCAGAAGATTTTTCATTGTTTTCACCCAAGATTTTCTTGATTCTTTTTTTTAAAGTCGGTCGGTCGATTAACACGATTCTTCCACATCCAAGACACTTGATTTTACAATCAACTCCAAAGCGAACAATCTCCCATTGGTTCGCTCCGCATGGGTGCCCTTTCTTTAACTCAAGGATGCTTCCAAGCCTAATGTCTTGATCCATGCTTTGTCTCCTTGATTTCAGATATCGTTTTTTTGAACTCTTCGATTTCTTTTTCGGATGAAAAAGAAATAATCAGTTTGTTATTCATGACTTTCACCGGTTCTTCAAAATGAAATAGATCAGTGGTATTTTGTTTTAGTTCATTTAGTTGGGTCTGAAAAGGATGTTCCGTCTTTTTTCGATTGATTTGATTCCTTTTCTTTTCTTTTTTAACTAAAGATTCGATTTCTCTAACAGTCAATTGGTGGTCTACGATTAATAAAGCGATGGACTTTATCCTTTGCACGTCTTTGAGCTTAGATAATGCTCTTGCGTGTCCCATCGATATATTACCGTTATTAATTTCATCAAGTACATTTCCAGGCAGATTCAAAATCCCCAAAGTATTGGAAACATAAGATCTACTTTTACCAATTTTTTGAGAAAGTTCCAAATGAGTTAAATTCAAAGATTCGATTGCATTTTGATAAGCATTGGCCTCTTCGACAATCGTCAAGTCTTCTCTTTGAATATTTTCAAGAAGAGCAAGCTCTGCCAAATATTGATTGTTATAATCTCTCGCGATGGCAGGCACCGTATTGAATCCTGCTATTTTAGACGCTTTGACTCGACGTTCTCCCGCAACCAACATATATCCGCCAACTACCTTTTTGACAATAACAGGCTGTAAAACGCCGTTAATGCGAATCGACTCCGCTAATTCTTTTAATTGAACTTCATCGAAATGTTTTCGTGGTTGAAAAGGATTCGGTTGGATTTGTTCCAAAGGAATATCGATGACTTCTTCTTTTTCCAAATCAAGAATTTCGTTTTCTTTCAATAAATCAGTAAGCCCTCTTTTAACAAACGGTTCTTTATTCATTTCTTGTAATCACCTCTTTTGCTAGTTGCCGATAACTGACTGATGACTTACTTTTCGGAGAAAATTCAGTAACCGGAACACCGTAAAACGTTGCATTCGAACATGAAATGTTTCGTGGTATGATGGTTTGGAACACTTTTTCTCCAAAATAAGTCTTCACTTCATTCACAACTTGATATCCTGATGCAACACGAGTATCTAGCATGGTCAGAAGAACACCGTAAATGGTTAATGTCTCTTTATTGATTTTTTTCTTTGATTGAACAAGACGGATTGTATTCAATAATTGAGTCAATCCGTCCATTGCGAGAAACTCGCATTGGACAGGTACGATGACCCCGTCCGAAGCCATCATTGCATTGATCGTAACATAGCCTAAAGATGGAGGACAGTCAATTAAGACATACTCGTACTCATCTTTAAATTCATCTAATTGAGTATGAAGAATAAAATCTCTGTTGGTGTTCATAATGATTTTTTCTTCGATTGCTTCGACCGTGGTTTTGGCTGGAAGAACGTCGATTAAAGGATTGTCAGTCTTTAACGCAACCTCTCTCAAAGAGGCTTCTTCAGTAAGGCAATCGAATACGCTTTTTTCAAAGCTTCCGCGATGGATGCCCATGCAGGTTGTTGCGTTTGCTTGATAATCAAGATCAATCAGCAAAACTTTCTTTCCTAGATAAGACAACGAGCTTGCAAGATTAATGGCTGTCGTTGTTTTTCCGACTCCACCTTTTTGATTCGCAATTGATAATACTATTCCCATATCGATTCCCCTTACTTCTTTTTCTTTGAGAGGTGTTCCTTAAATAATTCGTAATTGTCTTTGAAGAATCCCAAATGATTGGAAGACATAAAACTTTCCATTTCCGGTGAAAGGAAAAGGTTATCTAATTCTTCACTAGTAAGTACTTTGTTCATTTCTTCCCATTCGTTTAAACCAATGATTTCATTTGACAAGTAAAGATAAATCAGTGCAATAGCGATGATTTGCTCATCGGTTTCTGCTGTAATGCTTTCAATATCGTACAAATATCTATTCTCCTTGTACGGAGATGTCTGTCTGAACTTTGTGTGGAAGTTGATGATCATAGAAAACATTTCAGTTCGCTGGTCGAGCAAATACTTACTCAAACGGTTCGCAATTTTCTTCGTGGAAATGCTAAACTCTTCATTTTCAAGAATTTTCTCGATTCCCCGCTCATGAATATATAAATACAAATCAAGAACGTTTATAATATCTTTTCCACTCTGATTGAACTGTTCATAGATGAATGCACTGAGTTCGTCGGCCGCTTTTTGAAAATCAAGATCTTCGTAGAAAGCAGAGTCTTTCATTTCCTTGCGGATAATATCCATGTAAAACAAGATATGATCTTGATATTTGTCAACGACATGATTCATTTGAACCCACTCATAATTCAAGTCGGTATAGAACTTTTCATTAAGGAAAATTTGAATGAAAAATACAAAATAGAAAATGATGAGAAAAGCGATATATATATAAGCACTTCCGGGAATGTCGTTTGTCAAAACCAATCCATCTTGGTGAATAATAGTATAAAATATACCGAACAGAAGGACTAAACCGCCATAGACAAGATACGCAAAAATTTCCTGGTAAAAAATAATAATGACCAAAGTTATGTAGAAAAACAAATACGCATACAAGGTTGCTGATCCTAAAGTATAAAACATTGTCAAGGCCACTGAATAGATAATCGTTAGATGCATCGCAAGCATGGATTTATTCCAACGAATGGAGAAAACCATGACGAGGAAGAAAACCAACAAGAGTGCAATCACAATAATTTTTGTTTGAGCTTTGTAGTCGAGAAAGATGGAAAACGGAATCGTGACGGCAGTCATAACCAACAAGAAAATCATCACAAGAGAAACTTTGATTCTGCGAACTTCACTCATTGGTAAAAACTCAGTATTTAATACTCTTCTTAAAAAATCTCTCATTTTTTCACCTTCTTTTTGAAGGCGTCTTTTACGATGGCGTCGAACACTTCAGAGTTGTCATGATAGATCTTTACGATTCTAGGATCCATATAATAATAAAAATCAGAATCGTTTAGAGCCTCAAAGATACTTTTTTCATCCAACCCTGGCAATAGAGCAAACCCTTTTTTTAAAGCGGTATAGAATAACACAAATGCGATAATTTTTATTTCCATACTGTCGGACTGATGATTGAAACTCTTAAACTGGGTCTCGGAAAATATTTCTCTTTTTTCCACAACCAAGCCCTTCATATAACTAATCTTCATTGCCGCTTTTCGAAGTTTATGATGCTTAGAGATCAATAAATCTTCCATTCTTGACAAGTCTTCGGCAGTATACTCGGGATATTTCGTTAGAATCTCTTCAAATGAGATATCTTTATTTAATAACTTGAGAATTTCTACTTTTTCTTCAAAGATGTTTTCTGACTTAATTTTTTTGCAGAATGCAGCCAAAAAATTAGAAAGCGATTCAAAGTATAGATCGTCTGATTCCTTGGTTTCTCCTATCCGTTCTTTTAAATCAATAATCAAATCTAAATTCCTGAATTCAGATTCTTTTGAAGAAGAGATTTGATTAAAGAAGAAACTTTTTTGTTTTATAATCAAATAACTTGATAGAGACAAAATAATCATAAAAGCAACAAAGAAGAAACTGATTCCGATTCGAGAGTCCAAAGCTGCACTTTCTAAACCAAGAAACTGAGGGTAATGAACAATAATCATTATGACTGTAAACAGCAAAATGATATTACTAAGTAAAAGCACCTTTAAATCTTGATAGAATGCGCTGACCGTATATGCTAGAAATAATCCAATAACCATCGCTGGAGATTGAAATAAAAATATGATTGCAATGGATAGAGAAAACAAACCTACAGTTGTAATGTACTGATTCAACTGGTAGAACTCATTATGCTCTTTTCCATAGGCGCGATTGGCAATATTTAAAATGAGAACAACCAAAAAACCAACCATCAAAGGAATGGTTTCTATAAAAGCATATCCAGAGACGAGCATGTAAACAAGGTAAGAAATCATCATGAACAGAACAATTCCAACCACAAAACGATTATTGGTTTGTAAATGTTTGATTTCTAATTGTTTACGGTAGGTCTCAATCTGTGAGAAAATAAATGGTTTTTTATTCGCCAAAAGAAACCTCCTATAATGGCTTTTTCTTAATTAAACCGTAATTTCTTGGGTATTCGGACGGAGATGATTTGGTTTTCTTGAAAATAAGAAGAACATGACTTAATTCTTCCGAAAGCGGATATACAACGACTTTTTCGTCAATCGCTCCAAGAACTCTGATTGCGTGTCTGGCTTCTTGAAGTTCTTCTTCGAAGTTTAATGATTTCATTGCTATAAACAATCCTTCTCTTTTTACAAAAGGAATACAGAGTTCAGATAATATATTCAGTTTTGCGATTGCTCTTGCGGTCACGATGTCAAAAGATTCTTTTTGCGTTAGTTCTTCAGCTCTTCCGTGAATTAATGTTACATCATCAATTTGAAGTATTTCAAGCAACTCATGCAAAAAATTAATCCGCTTCAAAAGCGCATCAATGATAGTCACTTTTATGGAAGGAAACATTATTTTAAGCGGAATGGACGGAAACCCAGCTCCGGCTCCCACATCAAGAATTGATTTCTGATTTAAATCGGTTGCTTTTGATAAATGCAGTGAATCAACGAAATGTTTCAAATACACTTCTTCTTTTATAGTGATGGTTGTTAAATTCATGACTTGATTCTTCGAAATCAAAAAATCGTGGTATTGTTCAAATTGCTTCATTTGTTTTTCTGTAGGTTTCAAACCTAATTTTTCTAGCCAATCACGAAATTCCATAGACATCACCTTATCAATATTTTACCATAATCATTTCAAATGTGGAGAAACTTTCCTAAACAAGAAGAAAAAATGGATAATTCGCTTATCCATCCTTTTTGTTCTTCAAATAAATCATAAGCATCTGAATGTCGGCCGGGTTCACACCACTGATTCGTGAAGCTTGTCCAATCGATCTCGGTCGAATCAATGAGAGTTTCCCTCTAGCTTCTAATGCGAGGTTTGTGACAAGCGAATAGTCAATATCCTCAGGAATTAAAATCAGGTCTTCTTTCTTCATTTTCTCTGCTTCTTTTGCGGCTTTAATAATATATCCTTCGTATTTGGACGTAATCTCGACTTGTTCAGAAACATCCTTATTGAAAGTGAACCCTTGATCTAAGAAATGAAAAACATCTTCGATGCTCATCTCGGGTCGTTTCAATAATTCATAGAGTGATATTTTAGAATTGATGGTTGATTTCCCGTTTTCTAAAAAATAGGATTGTACTTCTTTCGTTGGCGTGATGTATTCGTTTTTTAAAAGATTCGTCAGTTGGTCAATCTCTTTTATCTTCTTTTCAAAATCACGATATCGCTTCTCTGAAATTAAACCGATTTTATATCCATACTCCGTTAACCTTAGATCTGCATTGTCATGTCTTAACAGCAATCTGAATTCAGCTCTGCTTGTCAGCATGCGATAAGGTTCTCTTGTTCCTTTCGTCACAAGATCGTCGATTAATACGCCGATATATGCTTCATCTCTTCTTAAAATCAATGGATCTTTGTTTTCAATTTTCAAAACACAATTTATTCCTGCCATTAAGCCTTGGCATGCAGCTTCTTCGTATCCGCTGGTTCCATTGACTTGGCCTGCAAAGTATAGTCCTGTAATGATTTTTGATTCAAGCGTAGGATATAAAAATTTAGAATCAATGGCATCATATTCAATCGCATAAGCATACTTTGCGATGACGGCATTTTCAAGTCCTGGAAGCGAATGAACCATTTCATCCTGAATATCATGAGGCATGGAAGTCGAAAATCCTTGAAGATAGACTTCATCGATAAATTGGCTTTCAGGCTCAATGAATAATTGATGACGTTCTTTGTCGTGAAAACGAACTAATTTATCCTCTATGGAAGGACAATACCTTGGCCCTACACCTTCGACAAGGCCTGAATACATCGCAGATTTCTTGATGTTATCATAAATAATTTCGTGTGTATGTTTTTGAGTATGAATTAAGTAGCAAGGCCATTCGACTTGTTCTTTATTTAGATATCCGTCTTCATAAGAGAACTGATGAATAAATCCATCCCCGGGGGATAACTCCATTTTTGAGAAATCTACCGAATCTCTTTTAATTCTTGGTGGCGTTCCTGTTTTCAAACGATAGGTCTGAATTCCTAAATTTCTCAATTGAGCACTAAGTCCAATTGACGGTTTTTGCTGATCAGGTCCAGATGATGTTTTTGAGTTTCCAACAAGAACTGCACCTTCCATGTAGGTACCCGTTGTAATGATGACGGCCTTGGCTTCAAATAGTTCACCGTTTTCAAGGACAACGCCTGTGACGGTTTGCTCATGAATTTGCAAATGTTTAACATACCCTTCAAGCAAAGTGAGATTGTCTTGTTGAAGAAGTGTCTTAAGCATCTCTTTTGGGTAGAGAACCTTATCTGATTGTGCACGCAAAGAACGGACCGCTGGGCCTTTTGAAGAATTGAGCATCTTCATCTGTAAAGCCGTTTTGTCCGCGTTTTTTCCCATCTCTCCACCAAGTGCATCGATTTCGCGGACCAAAGTACCTTTGGCGGGTCCGCCAATCGATGGATTGCAGGGCATCGATGAGATCATATTTAAATTTCCGGTAACGAGCAGTGTTCGTTGATTCATTCTAGCTGAGGCAAGAGCAGCTTCGCTACCTGCGTGTCCTCCGCCAACAACGATGACGTCGTACATAGAATCACTTTCTTTCGAGTAAATAGTAGTTAGATTAATTTAAAATGTTTGAGAGCGTCGTAGACTCCTCCGTCCTCGCAATTCGTGGTAATATAATCGGCGACTTGTTTCAATTCATCAAAGGCATTTCCCATTGCAATTCCGAAATGAGCCTTCTTAATCATCGCAAGATCGTTGTATCCGTCTCCGATGGCATAGACTTCTTCATCATGTAGTTTCAAATGATTAACGAGATAAATCATTCCTTCTGCCTTCAAGTCTCCAGCAAGATTAATGTCGTAGCCGATTCGGTTTGCTTTATTAAACACAAGTTCAGGAAACATAGGTTTCAGTTTCTCTGCAACTTCGTCATTGAAAACGTTGAATGACAACAGTGGATTGGTCAAATGGTATTCTTTATCCACTCGAGGATGTTCGATATTAAAAATATCAGAAAATTCATCAACTTCCTTCGTTTCTTTTCGATAAGCTAGATATACGTCTTTTCCTTCCATTACGATATCAAACTGCCAAAGATCCGCATAGTAAAACAACCTTTTTACGATATCAAGAGGAACAGGTCTTTCTAAGACAAGTTCGTTTTTATATACGATAAAAGTACCGTTTGCACATATATAAGAATCAATTCCAAGTTCTTCTTTAATTTCCGTGACGAGATAAGGAACTCTTCCGGTTGCAATCACGGGAATGTGTCCTTTTTTCTTCAACTTTTTGATGGCTTCCAATGCTCTTGGCGCAGGCTTGCCTTTGTAAAGCAAAGTTCCGTCTAAATCTAAAAAAACAATTGCCATTCGTGTCCTCCTGTGAAAAAGAATCTCTGATGAAGCATCTCCACCCACATAAATACCTTACTTAAGGCTGCTTCCGTCAAGACCTGACCTAATTCGTGGATACCTATTGAGTGAAGATGCTTCATAAGAGATTCAACCATTATTATATCATAAATCGACTGATTTTCAACTTTTTTGATTACGCAATGAGCGAAAGAATTCCTTTAACATTTCACTTGATTTATCTTCCAAAAGACCAGATTCAACAATGACTTCGTGATTGAATGGAAGGCTAAATAAATTAGTGATGGATTGATGAACTCCGCTTTTTGGTTCTTTTGTCGAATAAATCAAACGTTTGACTCTTGCTTGAATCATTGCGCCGGCACACATTGCGCAAGGTTCTAGGGTAACATAGATTGTGCAATCGTCAAGTCGCCAAGAAGCAAGTTTCTTGCAGGCGATATCAATCGCAATCATCTCGGCATGCATGAATACGTGATTGCTTGTCTCACGCATATTATGACCCCTAGCGATGATTTCTTCGTCTTTTACAATCACACATCCAACAGGGACTTCTCCCTTCGAAGCGGCAAGTAAAGCTTCTTTGAGGGCTTCTTCCATGAAGTATAAATCTTTATCCATTTTTTACAATAAACTTTTCATAGATTTGTGGTCTTCCAGGCACGTCATGACAATGTCTGCATCTTGCTTCATAGGAATCTTGTGCTCCGACCAAAATGATGGGGTCATCATAACTTGCAGGTTTTCCGTTAATGATTCTTTGAGTTCTTGTTGCAGGAGTATGACATTTAACACAAATGGCGGATAGTTTGGTAACGTCTTCTGCCAAAGCCAGAAGCTTAGGCATAAAAGTAAAAGGCTCTCCACGGAAATCACGATCAAGTCCACTAACGATGACTCTGATCCCGTGATTGGCGAGATATTCGCAAATCTCAACGGCATCTTCGTCCAAAAACTGAACTTCATCAATAGCGACAACTTCTGTGTAATCATCAACATAATCCATAATCTCTTTTGCGGAATTGATGTTAATGGAACGGGTCCGATTGTTGTTATGTGATACAACTTCGTTTTCCGCGTATCGATTATCGATTAAGGGCTTAAAAACAATGATATTTTGTTTCGCATACTCAAGGCGTTTGACACGACGAATCAACTCTTCAGTCTTTCCGGCGAACATTGGCCCTGTAATGACTTCAATCCATCCGTCTCTTTGTTTTATATACATACTATCCCCCCTGGTTCACGAAATTATTATACAAAATGGCAATTAAAAAAGCCATATGATATGGCTTTTTTTTGTTTATTTATTTTCTGTTTCGTCAATTCCGTATCTTTTGTTGAACTTGTCAATTCTTCCGGCAGCCATAGCTGTTTTTTGTTTTCCGGTATAGAATGGATGGCAATTCGAGCATGTGTCCACACGAATTTCTTTTTGTGTAGATCCGGTTTCGAATGTGTTGCCACAAGTTGAACATGTTACGGTGATCGTCTGATATTTAGGATGGATTCCTTTTTTCATCGTCATTATCTCCTTCTGCCATGAAAATCACTTTTCATAGTAAGTTATTTTCGCAAAACGTATTATACCAAACAATAGTTTTAAATGCAAGTAAAAGTTCGTTAGGACAAAAACTTTTCAAGTGCGATAATTCGGTCTCCGGTCGATGGATGAGAATACATCAATTTTACATACAGTGGATGAGGCGTTAAATTGGAAAAATTATTCTTAGCTAAAAGCTTCAAAGCAGATATCATCGCTTCGGGCTTATAATGTTTTGCGCTATAAGCATCCGCTAGATACTCTCGTTTTCGCGAGATGTAATTTAGTAAGAATCCAAGAAGAATTTCAAGCGGAGAAAGTAAAACCATAAAAAGAATCAATCCAAAACCAAGAAAAGAATTGTCAAATCCAAAAGCTGTATAAAAACCTTGGATATTTAAGGTAACGTAAAGCAACCCGAGATAACCCGCCAATATTACCAAGGATCTCATCATTCCGGTAATGATGTCTTTATGATGATAATGTCCGACTTCGTGAGCAAGAACAGCAACGATTTCTTCTATAGACATTTTTTGAATTAAAGTGTCATATAATACAATTTGCTTTGTTTTTCCAAAGCCTGAGAAATAGGCATTCAGTTTTGTGGATCTCTTCGATGCGTCAAGGATTCCGATTTTACCGATTTCATATCCTACTTTTTTCGAGAAGTCCATAATCGCATTTTTTAATTCTCCGTCTTCTAAAGGTGTTATTTTATTGAAGATTGGGACAATCCACTTAACATAGATCAAATTGACAAACACGAGAATAAACGAGAGAACAAAGAAGGTTATAAGATAAAAAATCGAGTTGAGATGAGAAAATAACACGCTGACCAAATAAAGAAGCCCGCCACCAAATACGATAGACAGAATCAACCCTTTGAAGCGATCAAGCCAGAATGTCTTCTTTGATGTCGTATTGAATCCAAATTTGTCTTCGATTTTAAAAGTTTGATAATATCCATAAATCGTCTCTGATATAAATGAAAGAAAGAAATACACACCGACGAAAAACAAGACTTGTAAATCTGGATTTTGCGTGAGCAACGCAATGTGTGTATAAATCCAAGAAAACACACCGGCAAATAGAAGAATAAGAATCAATACAGCGTTTAATAACTGTTTCAATAATTCAAATTTGAAATTCGTCATGAAGTATTTTAACCACTTTTGATATCTTGATTCAGGGTAAATATCAGATAAATGTTCGGGAATCGGTTGACTCCTGTTTTGATAATTTTTCAACGATACGAATATGTTAAAAAATAGTGGGGCAAGAAATAAAACCAATACGATGATGCCGTAAGTTGTGAACATGATTTTACCTACTTTCTAAAGCAATTCAAGTTGTTTTAGTTCTTGATACAATTTCGATACAGGCAATCCCATCACGGTGAAAAAATCACCATTGACACTCTGTATGAATTTGGATCCCAACCCTTGAATAGCATAGGCTCCAGCTTTATCCATGGGCTCTTTTGAAGAAACGTAATCTTCGATTTCTTTATCTGACAGTTCAATAAAAGTAACACGAGTTTTTTCATAAAAAGATTTTGATAAGCGGTTTGAAATGATAGCACATCCGGTAATCACAAAGTGGGTTTTCCCTGATAGTTTTCTTAGCATTTGTTTCGCGTCTTCTTCTGATTTAGGTTTTCCAAGCAGTTCACCTTCAAGAAGAACTAAAGTATCAAACCCCAGGACAACCCGATCTTTATTGGACCGAAATACACCTGCGGCTTTTTGAAAAGCCAAATCCATGACTACATCTTCAAAAGGAATGTTTTCATCGATGATTTCTTCCACATCGGATGTGATAATCTCATAATCCAATTTCAATAGATCCAATAATTCTTTTCTTCTTGGAGAGTTGCTCGCAAGTATTAGTTTTTTCAAAAGTATCCCACCTTTCAATCATTAATTATATCATATTTTTTATAACTGCGAGCATCCCAATGTTTCAACCACAAAACCATCACAAAAACTTGATACAATTCTACTTGCTCTTTTGCGAGATATAGTGAACTTTTCGGTGAAAAATGATACAATGGTATTGTAAAAAGTAACTGTGAGGTGACGAGTTTGAAACTAAAATTTAATACCGCGCTATTTACTCCTTCTGACATCGTCGTCGTAGCAGTCAGTGGCGGAGTCGATTCGATGGTCCTTCTCAATCAACTCATCTCTCTCAAAAAGAGTATGAACCTTGTTCTTCATGTCGTTCACATGAACTACCATAAACGGTTGACAAGTGACCAGAACCAGAGATTCGTCGAGGAATTTTCAAAGGAACATAATCTTCCTTTTCAGTCCTATGATTTTGATAACTATTCAAATGAAAACTTTCAGATGGTAGCTCGTGACGAGCGTTATCAAAAATTCTATCAATATGCTAAAAAGGTGAATGCCTCTAAGGTCGCCCTTGCTCATCATCTTGACGATCAAGCGGAAACGATTTTAATGCGTTTGACAAGAGGTTCGAGTTTCATTGGATACTCCGGAATGAAGGACACCACTTTATACAAAGATTTATCTTTGGTAAGGCCCCTTCTAGATGAAACAAAAGAGAACATCATTGCATACGCAAAAGAACATCATATTGATTTTCAAGAAGACGAATCGAATCAATCAAACGATTATACACGTAATCGTTTTAGACATAATGTCCTTCCTCTTTTAAAAGAAGAAAATCCCGCTGTTCTTGAAAAAATCAACCAGTTCTCTGAGTATCTCTCATCTGCATACGAATTGGTGCTTCAACAAGCGAATCTTTTTCTTAAAAATCATGTTTTAATTAATGACGGTATTCATACTTTTTCAATCACCAAATTTCTCCAAGAAACGATGATTGTACAAAAGGAAATCATCATTAAAACGGTGAATTCCATTAGCAACAACAAGACTGAATTATCAGAAAAAAACATGAATCAGATCATCGGTTTGATTTCTTCAAAAAAGCCAAACTTACAAAAAAGAATTTCAAATTTGGTTTATGTATATAAAGCATATGATTTGTTGCGTTTTCAAAACAATGAAGAAGATTTTTCTCCTTATGAATTCATTCTCGAGGACTATGGTACGGTTCATTTACCTAGTGGAGACAAAGTCATAATTTCAAAAATGCCAGACATTAATAGTGGTAAATCTATAGATTTATGGTATAATAATTTAGATTCATTCTTTCCAATTACAATTAGAAATCGTAAAACGAAAGATACTTTGATCTACCCTTATGGATCGAAAAAACTGAAAGATCTGCTAATTGACAAAAAGATTCCAATGAAATCCAGAAATACTCTTCCTTTGATTCTTGATTCAAAGAAGCAAATCGTATACATTCCTAACTTATATAAATTTGAAGACAAAGAACATTTAAATAAGGTATACATCACCTATTTGAAAGGATAAAACTATGCTCGAAAAAGATATCGAAAAAGTACTTGTTAGTGAAGATGAAATCAAAGAGATAGCAAAACGTCTCGGAAAACAAATCACACAAGATTATCAAGGAAAAAAACCAATTATTTTAGGTCTCCTTAAAGGGTGCATTCCTTTCATGTCCGAACTGATTAAACACATCGATTTGTATTGTGAAATTCAATTGATGGGTGTTGCCAGTTATCATGGAGGTGTTTCATCATCAGGAGATGTTAAAATAACAAAAGATCTTGATTCTTCCGTCGCGGGACGCGACGTCATTATTGCCGAAGACATCGTCGATACTGCAAAAACAATCGAGGTCATTAGCAAACTATTAATTCACCGCGGTGCAAAATCAGTTGAAGTGGCTACTCTTCTCGACAAACCAGAAGGAAGAGTAACACCTTTTGAACCAAAATACATCGGGGTTAAGATTCCAAAAGAATTTGTCGTTGGATTCGGACTGGACTATGACGAGTATTACCGTAATTTGCCTTATGTCGGCGTCCTCAAACAATCCGTCTACAAGAAGTAAAGGAGAACCCACATGCCAACAAACAAAAATTCACAAATCAAAAAACCTTTCAGTAATCGAACATCGCATTTGTTGTTTATATCACTATTGGTGACAATATTATTAATCATCGTTTTCAATTTTGGGAATTTGAACGCTCCCATCGAGCTCAACAATTCCCAATTTGAAGCTGTTTTAGCTGGAGAAGGTGTCGCAACCGTTGAGGTTACTCCTCTAGGTGACACCAACTATAGAGGATACAAAGTAAGTGGTACTCTCGTAGATGAACGCACCTACATCACTTATTTGGCAAACGATACAGAATTTGACAATATGTTTGTCATTATTTCAGGATTTAATTCTGACGGCATTTCAGCTAATGATGTTATTTATACCTACATTCCAGCACCGGCTTATAGTTTCATTAATATTATATTCCCAATCTTGCTAATCGGTGGAATCGTCATATTCTTCATCTTCATGATGAGAGGCGGTAACAATGCCAACAAACAAGCATTTGATTTTGGAAAAAGCCGCGCAAAACTATCCAAGGGTCAAAAAACGACTTTTGATGATGTCGCAGGCGCTGAAGAAGAAAAACAAGAACTTCAAGAAATTATTGACTTCTTGAAGAACCCCAAAAAATACATCGAACTTGGAGCGAGAATTCCAAAGGGCGTTTTGCTTGTTGGCCCTCCAGGAACCGGTAAAACATTAATCGCAAGAGCCGTTGCCGGCGAAGCGAATGTCCCATTCTATTTCGTTAGTGGTTCTGACTTCCTTGAAATGTTTGTCGGTGTCGGCGCAAGTCGAGTAAGAGACATGTTCAAGACAGCGAAACAAAACGCACCTTGCATCCTCTTCATCGATGAAATTGATGCTGTCGGTAGACAAAGAGGAACCGGTCTTGGTGGTGGACATGACGAAAGAGAACAAACTTTGAATCAATTGCTTGTTGAACTTGATGGTTTTGGACACAACTCAGGGGTTATCGTTTTAGCCGCAACCAACCGTGTTGACATATTGGATCCAGCATTGATGAGACCGGGTCGTTTCGACCGTCAAATCTTTGTAGGCACTCCAGACATCAAGGGAAGAGTTGAAATACTGAAAGTTCATTCTCGAAAGAAAAAAATCAACCCTAAAATTACATTTGAAGAAATAGCAAGAAGAACACCAGGATTTACTGGAGCCGATTTAGAAAACCTAATGAATGAAGCTGCATTGCTCGCCGCAAGAGAAAACAAAAAACAAATCGAACTTGCACATATTGACGAGGCTGTAGACAGAGTCATGATGGGCCCTGCAAAAAAATCCCGTGTCTTTTCAAAAAAGGAACGAGAGTTTATTGCGTTCCATGAAGCAGGACATGCAGTTATCGGTATTAAACTTACTCATGCGAATATCGTTCATAAAGTAACGATCATTCCTCGTGGACAAGCCGGAGGATATAACCTAATGCTTCCTGAGGAAGAACATGCATTCCTTCAAACCAAGAAAGACTTGCTTGAAATGATTACAGGTCTACTTGGTGGACGCGTCGCGGAAGAGATTACATTCAATGAGATTTCCACCGGAGCCCACAATGATTTACTAAGGGCAACGACGATTGCGCGTTCCATGATTACGGAATATGGAATGAGCGAAAACCTCGGACCGGTGACTTACGAACAAAATACTGGCGCTGTATTTTTGGGAAGGGATTACGGAAAAGATAAAAACTTCTCAGAGGCAATAGCTACTGAAATTGATAAAGAAGTTCGCGGAATCATTCATGAGTCCTACGAGCTTGCAAGAAAAGTCATTACTGAAAATCTAGACCTGTTGAAAAAGATTTCTCATTACTTGCTTGAAGTTGAAACATTAACAAGAGAAGACATCGATGAAATCGTCGCTACAGGAAAACTTGGCAGATTCGATGACGTCTTGGCTTCCGATGCCATTAAAATGCCAGAGATGCCAAAAGTCGAAGGCGATCATGAGGTTAAACACTAGGGATACTTGAAGCGTATCCCTTCTTCATCGGAGGGTTCCAATGAGACTCGATAAATTCTTAAAAGTAGCTAGAGTGTTCAAAAGAAGAACTGTAGCGAAAGAAATAGCGCTGCATGACCGTATTTATGTGAATGGAAGAATTGCAAAACCTTCTTCTGAAGTCAAACCTTCAGATGTCGTCAAAGTGACCTATGGCAGTAAGGAATTTACTTTCAAAATACTTTCCATTCAAAATCAGGCTTCAAAAGAAGCCGCTTTAAATATGATTGAAGTCATGGAAGAAAAAAATATCTAATATCTAGAATTGAAGTTCAAATGAATATTAAGTATAATAGTATTCATGAAAGGAGATGTTCCAATGAAAAAAATGATACTCATCTTTATTTTGCTTATTTCAGTCGGATTTTCTTCCGCATGCCAAGATTATCAAACAGAATCTTATGATGTTTATGTCACTGTATATCCAATGCAATACGTTGCAGAAGAAATTCTAAAAGGAACATCAAAAACAGTAGGAATCGTACCTGGTGTATCTAGTCACCAAGATTCGGTTGACTGGTCTCCAAAAGAGATTATTGCAATGACACAAGCTTCTCTCTTATTCTATGTAGGAGCGAATTATGATCAATATATCGATTTCCAGATTGAGAGTATTTTTTCAAACAAAGATGTCGAATTAGTTAGAATTCAAGATCAGACTGATTACATTGAATTTATTATGGGGGTTGTAGATGACCATCATAGCGAAGACGAAACTACCAATGATGATGTTTTAGGGTATGATCCACACTTTTGGATTTCACCTAAAAAAGTACTTCAAGTTTCGCAGTTAATCTACGATAAATTATCCGAAAAATATTCTTCTATGCAAGTCATTCTTGATGCTAATTATCAAAACCTCGTCACAAAATTAGAAAGTCTTGATGATGATTTTTCAACAGTCATCAGTGGCCAAGTAACTTATATGATGTTTTCCACTAATTTGTATGGTTATTTGCGAAATGATTATGGTTTGAATTACTTGTCTATTTCTCCAGGTTATCATGAAGAAACAGAGCAATTTACAACTCAAGAAAAAGAAGATATTGTGAATGAAGCCGTTCTTCACGAGATTCAATACATCGTCTACGAAAGTACAGCAACTTCTCCACTTTCCAATGCGGTATTCACTGAACTTCAGAATCTTGGTTATGAACCGATTAAACTTGAATATATTGTATTGCAAGCATTGACAAACGATGACAAAGACGCAGGTAAGGATTATATCTCCGTCATGTATGAAAACTTGGAATTAATTAAACTTGCGACAGGCTATATAGAGGGGTAAATATGGACAATCTAAAACTTACAGAACAAGAAATCGTTCGTCGTCAAAAAGCAGAAGAATTGAGAAGCCTAGGGATTGATCCGTTTGGCTCCAGATTTGACAGAACTCATAATACCGCTACTTTCAAAGAAGAATTCTCTCATTTTACGAAAGAGGAACTCCATGATATGGAGAATCCTCCTTTAGTCAAAATAGCCGGAAGAATCATGACGAAAAGAATCAAAGGAAAAGCTGGATTCACTCACGTTCAAGATCAATACGGTCAATTACAACTATACATCCGTTTAGACGTCGTTGGAGAAGACCAATATCAATTGTTTGATAAAGCAGATCTTGGAGACATCATCGGTGTAGAGGGTTCTCCAATGATTACCAATACCGGAGAACTTTCAATTAGAGTCACGAATTATACTCATCTGGTAAAAGCCCTTCGTCCGCTTCCTGAAAAATATCACGGACTGACCGATATTGAAGAACGTTACCGTAGAAGATATGTCGATTTGATTACCAATGAGGATTCCAAGACTACCTTGATTCTTCGCTCAAAAATTATTGCGTCCATGAGGAATTACTTAAATAACAAAGGATATCTTGAGGTAGAAACACCGATTCTACATCCTATCTTAGGGGGAGCGAATGCAAGACCTTTCGTGACTCATCACAATACTTTGGACATGCCTTTCTATTTAAGAATTGCTCCTGAGTTATATTTAAAGAGATTAATCGTCGGTGGATTTGATTGTGTATATGAAATCGGAAGACTTTTCAGAAATGAAGGAATGGATGTCAAACACAATCCTGAATTCACAACGATTGAGTTATATCTTGCTTATTCAGATTTGGAAGGAATGATGGACTTAAGTGAAGATTTGATTTCCTCGATTGCAATCGAAACCATCGGGAAAACAGTCATTCCTTATGGAGATAAAGAAATCGTCTTGACCAAAGGCTGGAGAAGAGTATCAATGACTGATTTAATCAAGGAAGAAACAGGCATTGATTTTAAATCCATTTTTGATTTTGAAGTTGCGAAACAACTTGCTCTTGAACACCATTTAAAAGTTGAAAAGCATTCATATAGTGTCGGACACATCATTAATTTGTTCTTTGAAGCTTATTGTGAAGAGAAATTGATTCAACCTACCTTCGTGTACGGTTATCCAATTGAAGTATCTCCCCTTACAAAAAAAGATCCGGATGATGAACGCTTCACTCAGAGATTTGAGCTGTTCATCGATGGAAGAGAGTATGCAAATGCTTATACTGAGTTAAATGATCCAATAGATCAATTGGAACGTTTTGAAAGTCAGTTAAAGGAAAAAGCGCTTGGAAACGATGAAGCCAACGAGATGGATGACGACTTCGTTGAGGCTTTGGAATACGGCATGCCACCAACAGGAGGCATTGGAATCGGAATTGACCGCTTAGTTATGTTGATGACGAATTCCGCTTCAATCAGAGATGTTTTGCTATTTCCTCACATGAGAAGCCGCAGTAAAGATAAATAAGAAAAAAGGTGCTGGAATATTCCAACACCTTTTCATTTGTTTGGTTATTATTTTTCGTCTTGATCTTCCGGCTCATCTAGTTCTTCTACTTCATCAACCTCATCAAGAGGAGACTCGTCAATAATTTCTGCAGTTTCAATATAAGTAGGTTCGACCGTTTCTACTACTTCAGGTTTCTTTGTAGGATCATATACAAAGTCTTCAATGTTAACGGAACCTTTGAACATTTCCTTAGCTCGAAGCGCAGCGTGTTGATTCTTGCCGTTCGCAATGACGAATGCAAGGCATTTATCCATCTCAACGGTATCTCCAATAGCTTTATAGTAGTAAGAAAGTCTATAATTGTAGTTAATCTTTCTAGCAATAAATCCATCGTCGTTACCGAAATGTTTTTCAACCATTTCTTTGTAATGGTCAATTGAAACATCCATATTTTTGATGGCATCAAGAATCTCTTCGTAACCACCAACAAAATTTTGATATTTTAAAGGAACTCTCGATTTTAATTGTCTAATTCGTTCCAATGACTGATCAAATGTTTCTTGGTCATGAAGTTCAAATGAGGCATATGCTGTAAATGCGAAAACCAATGCATGAAAAACATTGTTCAGTCGATTGAGTTCGACTTGATTGAATGATTTGACGGCATCGTCATAATATCCGCTATAATACTGAGCCATTCCAAGATACATGCGATACATTGATTTAATGGCTTCCGTGGGGGCCTTTTTTAGTGCTTCCTCGGCCATTTTCAATGCGCCTTCCATGTCTAGATCATAGTCGAGGAGCATGTTGAAACGGGTTGAAAAATATTGAACGCTTCCGTCAATTCGATACTTGATAAACATGTAGATGATAAAAAAGAGAGCAATAATCAAAACCCAGTTCATATAATCCCAAATCGCATTCGTCACAATCAATCCGATGGATACGACTCCGAGTATGATTAGACTTGCTAGATACTGTTTTTTATTCATGTTTATACTTCCTTTCCTATTACAAAATCTTCTTCTTCAAATAAATACAATCCCAAGGTTTCTGCTACATCGATGAAAATATCGATAATTCCATAAAATTCGAAACTTTTATCCTTAATGATGGTGTTTAGCACATCATCAACATACAAAATCAAGTTTTCAGGAATTTCGGCTTGATGATTAATCAACAACTCTAGTTCCTCAATCAAATCATTCAGTTTTTTATCGTCAATTTGATGTTTCTTCTCGGAAAGTTCATAACGAACATCTTCGATATAAAGCAAAGATGACATGACGGAATCATAATCGGCGAACGCATGAAAATCGTTCTTGAATACACCTTCTAAATACATTTTGCATGTATCGATTTGATCATGAAGATATTCATATCCAACGGAGAAAATCTTTTCAATGTCATCACTTTTCTCTATCTCACCGGTTTGTCTGCCTTGATAAATATGATTCAAAACTTCATAAATAGGCATAAAACGATCATAAAGTGCCAAGTGGTGTTCTTTTAATTCCATATATAAATCTTGAATTTCTTTTACCCAGGAAGCGTATTCGTTATATATATCCATTCAACTCACCACCTATAAAGTATTATACACTTTCAAAGAAAGAAAAACCACAATTCATTTGTGGTTTTTTAGTGATTAAGCTTTGTTGACAGAACCAAACAAAGCCATTTTTACACGAACGGATTGTTTGATTGCTTCTACTCCAGGAGCAAGCAATTTACGTGGATCAAAGCCTTTGCCTTCCAAGTCTTTTCCCGCTTCTATGTATTTACGAGTAGCTTCCGCGAAAACCAATTGGCATTCAGTGTTAACATTGATTTTTGAAACACCCATTGAAATCGCTTTTTTAACCATATCATCAGGGATACCTGTACCACCATGTAAAACAAGCGGAGTTCCAAGTGTAACGTCATGAATTTTTTGAAGAACATCGAAGTTAAGTCCTTGCCAGTTCGCAGGATATTTGCCGTGAATGTTTCCAATTCCAGCTGCAAGAATCGTAACCCCAAGATCATTGATGGATTTGCATTCGTTTGGATCCGCAACTTCGCCCATTCCCACAACACCATCTTCTTCTCCACCGATGGATCCGACTTCGGCCTCAATTGAAAGACCGAGTTTTCTTGTTAAAGCAACCAATTCTTTCGTTTTTTCAACGTTTTCAGCAATTGGGTAATGGGATCCGTCAAACATGATTGAAGAAAAACCAGCTTCAATCGCAAGTTTCGCTCCTTCATAAGTTCCATGATCCAAATGAATTGCGACAGGAACGGTAATTTTTAAACTTTCAAGCATTGCTTTTACCATTTCTACTACCACTTTATATCCGGTCATATATTTCGCTGCGCCTTCTGAAACTCCTAGTATTACTGGAGATTTTTGTTCTTCGGCGGTTAATAATACTGCTTTTGTCCATTCTAAATTATTGATATTGAATTGACCCACCGCATACCCATTTTCATATGCCTTTTTACACATTTGTTCTAATGAAACTAATCCCATTGTCAGTTCCTCCTAAAAATTTAATTTTAACAGATATATTATACAAAAATAGCGCCTAAAAGTAAAGGTTAAACACTTTTCGGAGAAAGAAAAAAGAATCCGATTTTTCGGATTCTTCCATCAATAGTTATTTTCCAGATACTGACATGCTTTTGACTTTTATCGATGGACAAGTAATTCCATAATAAGTCATCTTCAACTCATTGGATACCATGACAACATCTTTCAGCATTGAAATAATATTGCCTGCAACTGTAATTAACGCAACAGGGGCACCAATGATTCCGTCTTTGACGACAAATCCGCTAGCCTGTAAAGAAAAATCACCGCTAACTGGGTTTGCGCCTGCATGTGCGCCTTGTACTTCTTTAATGAATATGCCATTTTTTACAGAATCAATCAACTCTTGTTTGGTCGATTCCCCAGGTAGCATAACAAGGTTGATGGCTGATACTGCTGTTCCAAAGCCGTTACCTGTGGATTCTACGCCATCCTTTTTAGCAGTCACAAGGTTATGCAAATAAGTCTTTAATACGCCTTTAGAAATCAGTTCTTTATATTTTGTTGCTACACCTTCATCGTCAAAAGAACGTGAACTACTACTCTTTTTTAGAAATGGATCATCAACTAAAGTTACTTTATCAGATCCTACTTCTTCATTCAGTTTCCCTTTTAATAGTGAAAATCCTTTGTGAACTGCATCCGCAGAGAAAATGTTTTGGAAGGCGGATAGCAAAGTCGCTAACGCAATAGGGCCAAAGACGATTTCATATTCACCAGAAGGTACCGGAGTAGCGCCAAGTTGTTTCACTGCATCTTCTACGATTTCTTTTGCCAATTTTTCATATTCAAAATCACTCATTTCGTTGGCAATAATAATATCAAAATTGGTTCTTTGATCTTTGTCATCTTTCACGATGACATCTCCGCCAAAATAGGCAGAATTCACTTTGTTAAAGAGTTTTAACCCTTTAGTATTTTGAATCATTACGGTTTTGGAGGATTCTTGGTACATTGTCTGAGCAATGGAGACTAATGGAGAACCCTCATGAAACAATTTGTCAAGATTCTTCGCCATTTCGATTTTTTTGGATACTTCTGTATTTGCGAGTTCTTCATTATATAATCCTTCTACAGTTACATAATTTTTATCGCCTTCATAGATGATGGCATCATCCAAAGAGTCAATTACTTTGGCGTTGGCAATCAAATGTTCAACAATTTCATCGATTAGGGAATCGTCCATGATTTCAGTTACATAGGATCCCATTTTCCCATTATAGACTCCTCTTACAACGAGACTAGAAGTGTCTGAAATTTCATATTTGTCTAGTTCTCCTTCAAATACTTCAATCGATAATTCATTGGAGTTTGATAGAAAGACCTGAACATCACTTAGTCCTCTTTCTAGAGCGACTTTAAATAGTTTATCAATATTCATGGATTATTTCGCTCCTTTCTTTCCACCGACAGTAATCGAAGAAACTCGAAGCGTCGGTTGGCCGACATCTGCAGGAATCGAACCGGAAACAGATCCGCACATTCCTCTTCCTCTATCGAGGTTATTTCCGACCATGTCTATTTTATGAAGTATTTCTGCTCCATTCCCAACAAGTGAAGCTCCACGAACTGGTTCACAGATTTTTCCGTCTCTGACAATATAGCCTTCCATAACAGTAAAGTTAAAATCACCATTACCAGGGTTAACAGATCCTCCGCCTAATTTCGCTGCGTACAACCCGTATTCAGTTGCTTCAATGATTTCGTCAAACGTGGAATCACCGTTGTCTATGAATGTGTTACTCATTCTTGAAGTTGGTGCAAATTTATAAGACTCTCTTCTTGAAGAACCGGTTGGTTGATGATCCATTCTTCTTGAATTGAGTTTGTCAACCATATAAGATTTAAGAATTCCTTTTTCTATTAACACTCTTCTTTGTTGAGGATAGCCTTCATCATCAAAATTGGCACTTCCCCATCCGTTTTCGATTGTCCCATCGTCAATGGCAGTTACTATCGGGGTTGCAACTTGTGTATTCAGTTTTCCACAGAAAACTGATGCATTTTTCGCTACTGAAGTTGCTTCCAAACTATGACCGCAAGCTTCATGGAATATGACGCCTCCGAATTTGTTATTGATGATAACCGGATAATTTCCACTAGGACATTCTTCAGCAAAAAGCATTTTTTTAGCAATTCTAGCGGCGCTTTTTGCGGTTTCAACCACATCTACATCCTCATTATAGTATTCATAACCTTTTCCGGATCCTAAACTTTCCATTCCGGTTTGCATGATTCCATCCTTACCCGCAATCGCCTGAACATACAGAATTGTTCTGACTCTGTTCTCTGTAACGAACCGGCCTTCGCTGTTCGCAATCAATACTTCTTGAACATTATCCGTCAAACGAACCGAAACTTGCTGAATAACTTCATCGTATTCCTTCGCTGCTTGATTTGCCTTCTTCATCATAGAAACTTTCGTCTCAAGACTGACTTCTTTTGGATTGATTTTTACTTGATGTTTTTTTCCAACTTCCAACTCAGAAAGAGAAACCCTTTTTGTCAGAGTATCATTTGAAAATGAAGCGCTGAGATCTTTAGCGAGTTTCAGTAAGACTTCAGGGTTTTGATTGTTCGTATATCCATAAACGCTTTGGTTTCCAAGCGCAAGTCTCACTCCAACGCCAAATACCTTGGTTCCGGTGACTTTTTCAACTCTTCCGCCAATCATCTGAATAGATTCTGCATTTTTCTCTTCAATGAATACTTCTGAAAAATCCGCTCCGGTTGCTAGTCCAGTATCTAGAATCGATTCTATGAGTTCTTTCTTTAGTAACATAATATTCCTCCTACCGTTTTTTTATATTATATCATTAATTGTTGTTTTTTTTATGATAATCATTTATCGAATTTGTGAAAATAAATGAAAGAAGGCAAATCAGGAGATTTGCCTTCTAGATTATTTCAAGAAAATTTCAGTATATTTCTCTTTAAGATATTCCACGTAGTACTTTGGGTTGAACTCTTCGTTTGTCACTTCTAGAAGGAGTTCTTTAGGCGACTTGGAAGCTCCATATTTATGGATTTTCTCCTTTAACCACGCATTGATTTCACTGATTTTGTTATTTCGAACCAGATTGTCGATATCTAGTTCTTTTTTCATTGTATTATAGAATTGCGCTGCGTACGCGCTACCTAAAGCATAGGTTGGAAAATATCCGAGTAATCCCGCACTCCAGTGAACGTCTTGCAATACACCTTCAGCGTCATTCGTCGGCGTGATTCCAAGATACTCTTCGGACATTTTATTCCAAAGTTGTGGAAGTTGCTCGACTTCGATTTCGCCACTAAATAATTTCTTTTCTATGGTGTATCTCATCATGATGTGAAGAGCATAAGTCAATTCGTCTGCTTCTACTCTGATGAAAGAAGCTTCTACCTTGTTTGCGGCTCTATAAAAGTCTTCTAATGACACATCTTTAAGCTCTTCTTTGAAAATGCTTTGAAGTTTTGGATAATGAGTCTCCCAGAAAGCTTTTGACCTTCCAATGACGTTTTCATAAAATCTTGATTGAGATTCATGAATGCCCATGGAGGTACCGCTATTTAACAGCGTATCGTCAAATTCTCTTGATATTTGTTGTTCATATGTCGCGTGGCCAAGTTCATGAATGGCTGCGAAAATGGATGAGAACATCAAGTTTTCAAGATATCTGGTAGTAAAACGTACATCGTCAGGTGAAGTGTTCCACGTGAACGGATGAACGGATTTCTTCATTACGCCTCGTGAGCGATCGAAAGCCATGACATCAATAAGATAATCGCAGAATTTTTGTTGACCTTCTTTGTTGAAAAAAGCAGTCATAAAGTCGTCGTTTTCTTTCTTTTTGGCAGATAAAACTTCTTTGACAAATGGAACAAGATCTGTTCTTAAAACATCAAAGAATTGATCGAATTCTTTCATTGTCATTCCTTCTTCATAATCATCAAGAAGGATGTTGTATGGTTCATCGTCGATTCCATAATATGAAACAAACTTACGGTTGTACTCTACAATCTTGACCAAATCGTCTTTGAAAAGACTGAAGTCGCTTTTTTCTTTCGCTTCTTCCCATGAAGATTGAGACAGTTGAAGCAATTTTTGATATTCCACAAACTCATTCTCAGGAATCTTGATAATTTTATCGAGATCCTTCTTTGCTTTTTTGATTTCTCTTTGCACAAGTGGTTCAAGCGCATCCTTTTGTTCAAACAACTCGTTGATGACTTCAACAGTCCTTTGTCCGGTTTGTAGCTTAAATAGCTCGGAACTTAATATTCCTACCATTTCAGCTCTTCTAGGGAAAGATCCTCTCGGCGCTTCTGTATTGGAATCCCAACCGATGAGTTGTAAGGCGTAAATATACGCTTTTGCTTTTTTGACAAGTTCTCTAAATTCATTTAATGCTTCCAAAATCATCACCTCTTGTCAATATTATACCAAAAGTTTTCTATTTTTTACCGATATTGATACTGCCAGATACAGACTTTTTGCTTTTGATCTCGATTTGATGGCTCATATCCTCATTTCGGATATCTATATCACCTGATACTGATTTGACCGAAATGCTTGTTGGATAGAAATTATTACCCTCGATATCTCCACTGACGGTATGAAAACTGCATTCGCCACAGTGCATATTGTTAATATTCATGTCGCCACTGACTGAATTTACTGCAAAATTGTTTTCGCAATCAATGTGTTCTAAAGTTACATCTCCACTAATCGTCACAAATTCAATCGCTTCTGTTTTCAGTCTCTTGATTTTCATGTCGCCATTGACTGTATCTGTTTTAAATAGCTTCGAACTGATATCAGCTAGAGACATGTCTCCATTGGTCGATTTGATTTGGAACGTGCCGGATTTGATTTTGTTGATGATGGCATCCGCATTGACAGCTGAAATTATACATTGCGGAATCATTCTGTATGGAATTTTGATTAGAATAGTAGCACTGGCTGATCTTCTAATTCCAAATAAGCTAAACCCCATCTTTGGCTCTTTCAATGTAAATACATTGTCCTCAAATGTAATTTGATACTTGTTTAAGTCAATTTTTCCTTTGTAGTAGACTTTGATTTCGCTTGAGTCTTCTCCGGATAGTTCAAAATCTTCATCAACGAGTCCGATGTTGATATTGAAATCTTCCTGAACCGAAAAGGATTTAAATAGACCAAATCCTTCGATGTCTGATTCTACATCGTCTTCATTTTGACTGAATGATCCAAGTTCGTCGGCTACGTGTTTTGGACTTCCGAATTTCGTTTCAATTTCTTCATCCGATAATCCTTCTTTTTTTGCCTCCTTAATCATCTCTTCGTGGTCATGCAATATCTCTTCAATTTCTGATTTCTTAATTCCGTTTTTTGTTAATTCTTTCTCTAGTTCTTCTAAGAACTTCTTCACCTTTGTTTCCTCCTTTATTTAATATCTGGTAAACGCCACCGATGAATTCATCCCATTCATCTCTTAATGATATGTAGTAATTCAAACCTTTTTCTGTCATTTGATAGTACTTTCTTGGTGCACCAAGATTTGACTCTTCCAAGTAAGTCAGAAAATATCCATCTTGCGTCAGTCTTCTTAAAATTGGATAAATCGTATTATCGTTCACATCAAGGTATTCTGAAATGCTACTGATGATAAGATATCCATATTTGTCCTCTGACAATAACTCGGATAAAACACATAATTCAATGATTCCTCTTTTAAATTGTGAGTTCATAACATCCCTCCTGAATATATTGTAGCACAGTACTGTGTAGAACACAATACCTAATTTACAAAAAAAAGAAGAAAATCTTTATGATTTTCTAATCTTTATATTTATCGCTCAATCCAATGTAGAAACTGACCTTTTTAACGCTTAAGTGCCGCTTCAACAAAATCTCTAAACAAAGGATGAGGTCTTTGTGGTCTTGAAAGAAATTCGGGGTGAAACTGCGTTGCCACAAACCATGGATGGTTCTTGAGTTCTATGATTTCACATAATCCCGTTTGTGGATTCAACCCAGTGAATCGCATTCCGCATTTTTCAAGAATGGATTTGTATGCGTTATTAAACTCGTATCGATGACGATGTCTTTCCTGGATGAGGTTTTGACCGTAAGCCGCAAAGGCAAGTGATTTTTTTTCAATGACACAATCGTATAGCCCCAGTCTCATCGTTCCTCCCATGTCGATGCCTTCGTATTGCTCGGGTAAATAGTCGATGACGTTATGAGGTGTTTGAGCATTGAATTCAGTTGAATTAGCGCCAACTAGATTACAAACATTGTTTGCGAATTCAATGATTGAGAGTTGCATTCCCAAACATAAGCCCAGAAAAGGAATTTGTTTTTCTCTCGCATATTGAATTGCGATGATTTTTCCATCGATTCCTCGTTGCCCAAATCCACCAGGAATCAAGATTCCTTTCATTTGTCCAAGAAATGTTTCAACATTGTCTTTAGTAATTTCGCCTGAGTTAATCCAATGGATTTTGACTTTGACCTTATGGAAATAGCCAGCATGTTTCAATGCTTCGGAGACAGAGAGATAAGCATCGTGAAGTGAAACATACTTGCCAACTAAAGCAATATCGATTGTACTTTCAAGATGTTTGATTCTTTCAATCAATGAAACCCATTCAGTCATATCGCTTTCTTTCGTTTCAAGCATCAAGTGTTCGCAAACCAAGTCATCTAAATTTTGGTTTTTTAGTTCCAGTGCTACTTCATAAAGAATCTTCGCATCCATGGCTTGAACGACAGCTTCTTTTTTGACGTCACAAAATAAAGCTATTTTTTCTCTCATAGAGTTGGTAATTTCTTTTTGTGTTCTTAAAACAATGACATCCGGGGTAATTCCGAGCGACCTTAATTCTTTGACGCTATGTTGTGTCGGTTTTGTTTTTAGTTCTCCGGTAGTTTCAAGATAAGGAATCAAGGTGTTATGAATATACATTGTGTTTTGATAACCAAAATCTCTTCTCGCTTGACGAATAGCTTCCAAAAATGGCAGAGATTCAATGTCTCCAACCGTTCCGCCAATTTCAGTGATGATAACATCTGCTTGAGATTCCTTTGCGGCCAGTTCAAGTCTTGATTTAATTTCATTCGTTATATGAGGAATGACTTGTACTGTGGCGCCAAGGTAATCCCCTCTTCGTTCTTTTTCGATAACAGAGGAATAGATTTTGCCGGTAGTAATGGAGGAGTTGATGGATAGGTTTTCATCGATAAAGCGTTCGTAATGTCCTAAATCAAGGTCCGTCTCGGCACCATCATCGGTCACGAAAACTTCTCCATGTTGATAGGGAGACATCGTTCCGGGATCGACGTTAATATAAGGATCAAATTTTTGCATAAAGACTTTCAATCCACGGTTCTTAAGTAAACGTCCTAGTGATGCGGCGGTAATTCCTTTTCCAAGGCTTGATACGACACCGCCTGTCACAAAGATAAATTTTGTTGTCTTCAAAATGTGTTCCTCCAATATATTTCAAAAAAGAAAAGGTTCCCCGTTATGGAGAACCGATTTTTAGTGAGCTCTTTAAGATTATAACAAATTCATGATTTGAAATCAATTCAATTTGATATTATTCGTCATACATCTTTTCGTAATCGTCCATGTACTCATTGTACTTGTCGTCATCGAAATCTTCTTCCTCTTCAAGTGCGATATCATCAGTATCTTCAATGAAGTCTTCTTCGTCTTCATCAAATTCATCATAATCGATATCATCTTCGTAAATGTCTTCTTCCTCTTCCTCTTCTTCGAGTTCTTCCTCATCTTCTTCGTCAACGTCGAGGTCGTCTTCAAACTCTTCTTCCTCTTCTTCGACTTCTTCAACTTCTTCTTCGAAATCAGGGAATTCTTGGTAAAAGGCTCCGTCTTTATCCCAGAGATCTATTGATTGGCGACTCTTTAAGTCCCAAAGATCGTCTCCAACATAAACAAATTTAGCAGACGTGATAAAATCAGCGTAGACCTGTGAAATGATTTCGTTCTTCTCGTCTTCGCTTATTTGTTTGTTTGCACATACTGCCTGGAAAAGTTCCAAAAAAGACATTGGTTGCTTATTTTGCTTCAACGTACTTTCGGCCACTTCCATTAAAGACATTTGATTCCAATCTGCCATATGATTATTCCTTCCATTGATGATTCCAATCCATCATGAGATGATGTTTGGAAAAAATAGATTCACCGTCGGTGATTTGATATATAATATCGATTCGATTCTTTTCGACAATCAACTCAGTCGTTAAAACTTCAAGCAAAAGAGAGTACCCATCCTGCGAAATACTAGCAGAAGATTTCGTGTCTTTCACAAAAGTCATTTTCAAAGGAGACTGCCCAATGCGATTCATTGTGATGTTCTTCGAATCGGAAAAGCAAAACTCGTAATGATCTTTGTCCCGATCGATGAAGCGAAGCGTGTTTTCTGAAAGGATTCCAAACCCATGGTAATGATACGTTTGAACCCCATCCGTCGCCATTTTGAATTCAAGTTGAACACGCATGATGAAACCACCCTCTAAATGCTTTACATATTATATATTATATCGACAATAAATACAAGTATCATATTTTCGAATGTTTGTAAAGTTTTTTTTAGAAATAAGTGTCGTCGTGAGTATAACTTTCGCTTAGAATGTTTATAACGATGTTATTACAGTGATCTCCGATACGTTCCATGTTAGAAAGAATATCCACATAGAATCCGGCATCTGTTTCAGCACATTTATTGTCATTGACGCGAGTCACATGATTTTTCCGGTATTTCTTGACCAATTTGTCCAAAAGGTCTTCCCGAACATTCACTTCCATCGCCAATTCTTTGTTTTTGGTAGCGTAGGCTTCTAAGGATTGATGAAGCGTTTTTCTCAAAAGTTCATAAAGTTCTGTCAAATCTGCTTTCGCTTCCGGGAACAACTCTATCTTTTGAACATGTCTTTCGTCAAAAAACTCAATTAAATTGGTAAGATGATCCCCTACACGTTCAAGATCTGTAATCGTGTCCATGTCTTTTGCGATTTGTTGAACTTGTTTGTCTCCCAAATCATTTGCGCTGATTTTGATTAAGTAATTATGGATTTTATCGTCCATTGTATCAAGAAGTTCTTCGCATTGAATTCCTAATTCTTTGACTTTCAAATCTTTATTGATGGAAAAATCATATGTATATTCAAACATAACTTTACAAACATTACCCATATTTGTAATGGCTTTAAGGGCGTTCTCTAAAGCTAAATCAGGAGATGATTTGATCAAATGTTCCTCAAGGACTACATCATTCATTGCTATTTCATTCTTCGAAGGAACGATTTTGGTCACCAACCAGACAAGTTGTTTTATAAACCAGTACATGATAAACACGTTAATCAAGTTGAATAGAACGTGGGTCAATGAAATGGTGAATTTATTCGTAAGAAAATCTGGAATTAAATGTTCTCCCAAGAATGATATAAGTAAGAAAAAAGGATGAATCAATATTAGGAAAATGATCGAACCGATTAAGTTAAATACAACATGAACTCCTGCGGTTCTTTTTGCGGCTGAAGATCCTCCTGCGGCGGCCATAACGGATGTCACAGTCGTGCCAATGTTGTCTCCTAGGACAATTGCAATCGCACCAATCAAAGGTACGCCTCCAGTAGAATATAGCTGTTGGAGAATACCGATTGTAGCCGATGATGATTGAATCAAAGCCGTAGTCACCATTCCGACTAAAACGCCGAGGATTGGCATGTCAGACACGCTTATGAGCATATTGCTGAAAGCTTCTAACTCTACTAATTGTTTCAAGGAGTCTCCCATCGTTTCCAGACCGAAGAACAACATTCCAAATCCCAAAATGGCTTGACCTGCTTCCTTGACTTTTCTGCCTTGAAAGAAAAATGTCATAACACTTCCGACAAACATAATTGGCATTGCATAATCGCCAATTTTTAGCGAAATTAACAACGAGGTAACGGTAGTACCTATATTCGCACCAAAAACAACCCCTACCGCTTGTGGCAAAGTCATGAGTCCTGCACGTACAAGCCCAACGACGATTGCCGTAGTAGCGGAAGATGACTGAATGATTGCGGTTATTAAAATACCAACAAGAATCCCCTTAAAAGGAGTATTCGTTGCCTTCTCTAAAAACAACTTCAATTTTGACCCAGCTAGCTTCTTCAGTGCAGTACTCATTAAATTGATACCGAACAAGAAGATACCAAGCCCTCCAAGAATCTCAAAAATAGTAACTTTCCAATCGATTGTTAAAATAATTGGGTACATTCAATCCTCCGAAAATCCAATTAAGATTTTGAACCGGATTTATTATAACAAAAAGAAAGTGTTATTCATACACAAGAAAACACTTTCATTTTTATTTTTTTTTAATTTAATTGTTTTTTTAAAACAAAAAATAAGATTTATACTTTCTTATTTTCTTTGTACTCTTTCACAAGTAAATCAGCATCGATCAATATTTTTTCAACCGATTCCCAATTCCCTAAATTCGCTCCGCAAGCCATCGGATGTCCACCGCCGTCATATTTGTTCGCGAGTTTATCGATTGCAGGACCTTTTGAACGAAGCCTCGCACGGACGATATTGTTTTCGTATTCCGCAAACAACATCCAAACCGGACAATCTTGTAACACAGACAATTCATTGACCAATGAAGTTGCCTCTTCAAGTGTAACTTCATATTTTTTTATAATCTCCGGCGTCATTTTGATATAAGCAACACCATTAGACGTTTTTTCAAAGTTTTGGAGCACATATCCTTGAAGTTTGAGTTGATTCTCGCTTTTAACATCTAAAATAGAGAGCACTGAAGTGAAGTCCAGTCCAAAATCGAGAAGATGAGCAACGGCTTTAAAAGTATCTGAAGTTACGCTTCTGTATTTAAATCTTCCGGTATCGGTAATGATTCCAGTATATAAAGCTCTTGCGGCTGCCATATTTAACTTAAGTATATTTGAGAATTCAATATAGAATTCCAGTATAATCTGAGCTGTTGCGGGTCTTGAGGTATCAACGTACTGATAATCTCCATATTGGTCTACGGGTAAATGATGATCGATTTTGATGACATATTCTCCCAGTGAATATCTTTGGTCGGCTACACGTTCATGAGTTGCCGTGTCGACAACGATCGATAAAGCACCTTGATAAGTCTCATCCGGAATGATATCGGGCTCACCGATAAAACTAACGTAGTCAGCCGTTTCTCCAACGAGATATACTTCTTTTTCAGGAAACGATTCCTTTAAAATGTTTTTTAGTCCGAAACCAGCCCCATAACAATCTCCGTCTGGCCTTGCGTGCATATGGATGATGATTTTTTTGTATTCTAGAATTTTATCCAGTATAAATTGTTTATCCATTATATTCCTCCAATAAGTGGTCTAGTTCTTTCAATATGATTAATGTTTCATCCCAAGTTTTCAATTGGCATCCACAAGCAAGCAAATGCCCTCCACCACCATGATTTCTTGCGACTTCTACTACAGGAATGCTCCTGGATCTGATTTCCACCAATATGACATTGTTTTTAGAGTCTTCGGTAAAGTTAACCCAAATTGGGACTTCTTCAATTCCCGACATTTGATTGACTAAACCCCTGCTTGCATAGTTGGGATCTAAATGATGTTTCTGTAGAAACGCAATGTTGTTGTTATGATACGCTACCTTATGTTGAGTCAGTTGAATCGAATGAAAGAAATCTGATTTCACTTTCTTCGATTGAAATGTTTCGGTGTACATTTTAGAGTAGATATCTGAAAAATCTACGCCGGCATCAATTAAGTCCGCAGCTATTCTCATCGTTTCAGAAGTGGTTCCAGAGTAAAGAAATCTACCAGTATCGCCAACGATCCCCATAAATAATGCTCTTGCGGAGTCTTTTGTATATGGTATTCTGTTTTGAGATAACATTTTTGCGACCATCTCAGAGGTTGAAGATGCTTTGACATTTCTTAAATAAAGATCATGTCTAATATCGGGTTCATTTTGATGATGATCAATTAATACAACGGTTTTTGCGCGAGAATAACTGTCATCTTTCAACATTTGACTTGAAACGGTATCCAAAATGAATAAAAGCGAATTAGAAAGAATTTCTTCTGATACTTCATCCAAATCTTGAAAACTATTTAATGAATTGGTATCGCCAACTGCATAAATTTGTTTGTTTGGGAAATACTCCTTTAAAGCATAGTAAAGGCCGAATTGTGCTCCATAAGCATCTAAATCCGGGTTTTTGTGTCTTGAAATGATGATGATTTGGTTCTCTTTAACTAAATTAATAATCTTATTTTCCATCGTAGTCTCCAATTTCAGCTTAGTAGAATATTATAACATATATTTATCTAATTTCATATTTAAAGAGTTGTTCTAACAAAATCATTCTTTATTTCAGAAAACCTTTATGTTATAATGATATGACCTAGACATTTCAAGAAAAGGACGAAAATATGAGACCCATTTTCAAAAAAACTTTAGTTGCTTCATTATTATTGATTTTCACTTTTTTATTAGTTGGTTGTGAATTTTTTGGTAGTACAACAACCACTCCTTCTACTACGTCTTCACAAACAACATCAAGCCAAACTACAGAGTCGACGACTTCGACAACTTTGACTACTGCAACAACGACAAACGGCTTCGTTGCTATTTCTGTGATTGAAAACACGAAACTAGAATATAATTTGGGAACATCCTTTGATTATGATTCCATTATCGTTGTGCTTGTTAAAGCTAATTCTCAAGCCATTCCCATTTCATCTTCCGTATATAGCCTTTCAGGTTTCGACTCATCGACTCCTGGCGTAAAAACGATAACTGTATCCTATTCTACATTTACAACAACATTCAATATTACAGTCTTAGAACCTACAACGGACTTAGTAATCGATATGCTCTATTACAAAAATGCAGAAGGACTTGTAGGAGAAACACTTCTTCTTGCCCTAAGAACAATTGTTAATAACGGTTATCAAGGACATATTTACTATGACGCAAGTTATGAACTAGCTTATACCGACAGAGATCCAAACAATTCAAGCAATGTGATTCTGGTTTACACAGGCGCATCCGTTAGTGGAACCTGGGACAGCGGAGTCACATGGAATAAAGAACACGTTTGGCCACAATCTTTACTTGGTGAAGATGCTGGCGGCACAGTTAATATGGCTTCCGACATCCACAATTTAAAACCTGCAAACCCCGTCTGGAATTCATCAAGAGGAAATAAGTATTATGACTTAACAACGACTTCAACTACTTTTGAACCAAGAGACGAAGTCAAGGGTGATGTCGCTAGAATTCTGTTCTACATGGTTACAATGTATTCCGTACTAGAACTTGTTGACCAGTATCCAAACGTTCATCAGATGGGACTATTAAGCGTCTTGCTTGCATGGAATGATTTAGACCCTGTAGATGATTTTGAAAGAGCTAGAAACAATGAAATTTATACTTATCAAAACAATAGAAATCCTTATATTGATTATCCTGAATTTGTAGATCTCGTTTGGGACAATCTTCAAGGTTAAATTTTAATGACAAAGCGGAAGCCCATATCGGACTTCCGCTTTTTTGTTTGTTATAATTTAATCTACTGTATGAGACCCTAAGTAAGTTGCTGTATCTACTGAATAAGCAACCCATTGTGTGCTTGGATCATAATCATCATACGGATCCGTATCTCCACCCGTGACGGAAGAAAGTCGAACTAGAGTATTATCTTTTGTTCCTAAAGTAGTAGTACCCCAATATCCAACACTTGGGCGTTCTCCAATTTTACCAATACTGTCAACAACTGTTCCATTATGTTTCAAAACAAAGGCATCATCACCATTGAAGTTGATGACTGAACTGTTTTCAATTGCTGCCGCAAAGATTGTTGCGTCAGCGTGAGACAATACAATGACTGCCCCTGGTGCCAAAGTTCCACTAAGAGTCATCGTTCCTGTAGGAGCTGTTGCTCCATTAGAATATAACTCGAGAGTATATTCGCTTAAATCTACAGTTACATCCAGTGGGTTATACAATTCTATAAATTTATTGTATGAACTTCCTTCAATATACTCAGAAATAAAGATATCGTCACCTTCAACAACCACCACTTCCGCTTTCATTGTTACCGGAATAACAACAGTCTCTGTTTCTGCATTATAGGATATTGTCACTGAAATGGATCCTGTCGTATCCGCAGAAGGTCTTACAACAGAGAATACTCCTCCACTATAACTTAGATAGTCACTGATTTCAGTTGAGACTGTAACATTTGTAATGGATCCGAAAGAAAGTGTAGGAAGAGTTAATGAACTTGTAACATCATAACTTGAAGCTAATTGTCCTACAGATACCGCTAATTTATCTGCATCTGTCATGGTTTCAGCAACGATGTCTTCAGCAGTTCCAAAGAAATATGCATACCAGTCACCGTAACCAGCTGCGTTGTTGAATCCAAATAAAACTAGATCAAGTGTAATTGTTTGTCCTGCCAACGCGGTAACGGCTGCCATATTCGCTTTGTAGTAAATTCTAATTGCGTGAGCCTTATCCAAAGTTGATGTACCCTCTGGGATTAAAAACGTTGTATAGTTCGCAGATAAAGCTGAATCATAATAGACTTTACCTGTAACAGTGTAGACTTCGAACTGCATTGGGTTTGTTGCATCATACCCTACATGGTTTGCGATAATTTCATCAATTGTCGCAACGACAGGTTCTACTGTTCTAGCTGCCGCTGTTGACGGTGTTACACTAACGATGTTCGTTTCTAAATTTTGTACTTCAGGAACGTTATTGTATAAACCTATTCCACCATTGATGTCATATACTTCTCCTGCTTGTACGGTTGCGGCTACAGCTGCGCTGTATACGAACATGATATCCGTTCCATCTGTAAAGAAGAATCCATCTGTTCCAACGCCGAGTATAGTCATGTCTTTCCATGTTAAGAATGTTCCTAGTGGTTGAGCCAATCCTGCCGAAATTGTTGTCACTAATGAAGTGTCTTCTTCAAATTGAACTCGTAAGACGAATGCTTTTTCGTATGTAGCATCACCTAAAACAAATGTTCCGGTTAATGTAACAGTCACTGTACCAGTTGTTTGATCCGGTCTCGTAACGGTAATAGGATAAACAAATTTCCCAAGATCATTTAATATCGTTGCGGAAGCAACGCTAACATAATCTGAATTGCTAGACCCCCAAGTTACTGTAGCATCTCCAACTTCTGCCGGAACGGTAAAACTTGTGGTCATGTTGTCTTGATCGGAAATAATGACAAGATTTGCAAGTCCAGTTAATGTAGCTAAATCAGAATTTGATGTTGAAGTAGACTCTGATACCGTCGTTGTTGTCGTTGTCGTTGTCGTAACTCCGGATGTATCAAAGGTAGTTGCTGTCGTCGTTGTGGTTTTGCTTCCAAATAAATCACAACCAACTAATGAAAAGGTAAATAAAAATAATAATAGTGCTATAAAAATCTTTTTAGTCATTATGTTTCACTCCTTATAATGGGTATTTCAATTATATCATATTAGGAGATTTGTTTCATATCTTTTTATAGGAAAGCATATTTTTTTCAAACATAGAAAAAAGGCAATGCTTATCGCAATGCCTTTTCTGGTTTTTATAAAACTGTATTGCTATAAAAATTATTGTATGTTGAAGATTGAAACAGAATCGATTGTCAATCTTTCAGCAACTGTTGTTCCGGATAATTCAAATTTAATCATTGTATTTCCGGTGGAGTTGATATTTACAGTATATTCTGTAGCTGTTGTAGTAAGGTCGATAACTTGTGCTACCGTCCAAGTAGTACCACCATCAGTTGAATATGATACTGTAACATCTGCAACGTTCGCATAGTTTTTAGCTGAGAAGACAACTTTCGTAACGTCTGCAACTGTGAAGTTTGTGTAAGTGTATCCGTAATTTTCAGGTGCAGTTGTGTAATATCTCATTTGCAATGATTGCAAATCGGCAATTGGGCTCGTTGTTGATGGAGTACCATAATAAGTTCCCCATTGGTGAGTTGCTTCGCCTGTAAACAAAACTGTAGTATTGTTGTATGACGTTGTAGCAACAAATCCGTCTGCTGCTTCAAATCCCGTAGAGTATGCAACAGTTTCTACAGGTCCAGCTGCTTCTTCAGTAACCGTAATTACAACAGTGTCACTTGCTGAAGCCGTTCCATAAGTAACGGTATAAGTTAATGTAACTGTCGCATCACCTACACCATTTGCTGGACGAGTAACTGTCGCTGCTGAGCCTGTGACTGCGATAGCTGCATTGTCAGAAGCCCATTCAACGGTAGCACCAAACAAACCTGCTACGTCTAATGTAAAATCAGCAGTAACTGGAGTTGTAGGAAGAGATACTTTAGTTAATTCGTAATCAGCCATGACTTGATCGGTAATTTCTGTTCCGGCAACAAAGTTGCTAGCACCGACAACAGCGATTTGAGGTCCGTTGTACCATCCGATGACTGCGCCGACAACATCAATTGCGTCTCCGGCAACAAATGTTTTGATTTGAGCCAATGTATCTGCGTATGTTGGCAATGTAGATTCTAATCGAGCTGTAATCTCTTCGCCCGTAACTGGGTTAACTAATACGAAATTAACAGATCCGGAAGTTGCAGTAACCGTATATTTCAAAATGAATCCTTGGAAACTAACAAGTTCACCTTGATATGGTAACAATCCGGTTGAGTCAAATGCGACTGCACTGACATCCGCAGGAACGATAGCGGTAGGAGTTGCATTGATTACAACTACTGAAGTGATATTGACGATTTCTTGAAGTCCGTTATAAGAATCTTTTGTACCAATCAATTCCACTTCTTGACCAATCAATGGAATCAATTGGTTTTGAACGTCTGTAGTAGCTGCATAGATATTCAATCCGCCAGTTGCATCTTCAATCCAGAAAGCTGTTGATTTTGTTTGAGCGGTAAGAATACCTTGAATTCTAAATACAGCATCATCAGCCAAAGCGATTGCTTCAGCAACGGTTGAAAGCGGAATCGTACCAACTTTGATAGCGAATGTAGCTGTGTCGGATCCTGCGCCATAAGTAGCGGTAACAGTCAATGTAACCGTAACTTGAGTTGTAAGTCCTGATAAGTCTACAACGCCTGTTGTGGAGTTGATAACTGCTTCATTGTCTGATGCATAAGTAAATGCAACGCCTGCATACGATGCTGGCAATGTGAGAGTAGTTCCCTCTGTGATAGCTGTTGGCAATGTCAATGAAGCCAATGCAACAGTAATCAATTGCTCGTCCGTAACTTCGATTAAGAAGTTGTCGATATTGAATGTATCTCCAGGATTTGCAATGTTGGTAGTATAAATATTGTACATATTGAATTGTACTTCAGGTAAGAATGATCCTACTGGATAAACTTCATCCAACCAAGAAGCCCAATCGTTGTAGTAAAGTCTCAAGTATTGTACTGAAGAAGTACCGTTGACTCTGAAAATAACTGTGGAAGAAGTGTATGAGTAAACTTCTAATCCTGTAACTGTGAAGACAGATCCTGCATCGGCATAAGTCAATGCGATTACTTGATCCAATGTTAAAGTTTCAGAAGTAACAACATTTTCGCTAGTAAGGATTGTTTTAATAATTCCACCATTTCCTAGCTGTCTTGCACTTCTATAATCTGCCAATGTTCCTTTGGCTACGATTTCATCACCTACAACAACGGTTCCGACTGGACGATACATGAAGAATCCGTTGCCATTAGCGTCTTGAATAAACACGCCATCGTAAACCAATCCGGTTACGACACCTTGAACATAAACGCTTGTTCCATTCGCAATTGTCCAAACTAGTGGATCACCAGATTTTGCAGTAAGAAGTGATAAATCAGTAATTACTGTGATTGGCGAAACTGCGATTGTAAATTCTTTTGTCAAGTCTGCTTCAGTTCCTAATGTCAAAGTAGCTAACATAGTAACATCATAAGCAGCGCCGGTCATGTTAAAGAACAAATCAGCGTCTGTAAGAACTGCATCGCCTGAACTGATTGTCCAAACAATTGCAACTCCGTTTAATCCTTCGGTTGGTAGTGTGACTGTATCATATTCATTTGCAGTTAACGCGATTGTCAAAGCAGTTTGTGCTTCAACTAATTTTTCTTCGTCTGTGACTGCTCTAACAGATACTGTGATTGCTAGTGTATCCGAAGCTGATCCGCTCGTAATTGTAGCTGTTAATGTGAAATCAGTATCGACTGTTACTGTAGGATAAGTCAATACACCCGTTACTGAATCATATGTAGCGCCAGTAAGAGCTGTAACGTCCCAAGTAACAACTGAACCGAATGTACCGACAAGAGGCAATGTTGCTTCTGCGCCGGAAACTTGATCCGTTTCAATTTCCAAAGCTTCTTTATCAGCTGCGACTTTATCTGCGTCTGTAGCTGCAACTGCTCCACCGGAGTAGATTGTAGAAATGTCTGCTGGGTTCGAAGCTGCTTTGTTGTTATAATATACGAAATTGAGGCTGACTGTTTGTCCAGCCATTGCTTTCAATGCATCGTATTCAGTTTGAACTGATTTGTAATAAATTTGGAACATGAATGTGTCTGCAGCACTCTTAATATATAGGTTGTCATAACCAGTTTCTGTAGCTTTGCCCCAGAATACGGTTCCAACGGTATTATAAGTTTGTCCTGCAACTAATTGCGTAACTCCAGGAATGAATAATTCTGGTGTTTGAGCATAATCATTTCCAGTAGAAACTGTTTCTTCAACGGTTGCGCTGGTGAATTGTACTTCGCCTTTATAAGCTGCAACGGTTCCTGAAACGACAACTTCATCACCTAGAGATAATCCTGTTGGTGTTGTGTAAACTTGGAATAATCCTGTTTCGTCAAAGATAAAGTATCCAGTTTGATAAATTGCATAAACTGTACCTTGTACTTTTGCGATTAATCCAGTAGTCGTGTTCATAGCCAATACTTCAGCTATCGTTGATAATGGAGTTTCTCCTACAACGATTTCAAATGTAGTGGAATCTGTTACTGATCCTCTTGTACCAGTTACAGTCAATGTGACTGTTTCTTGTCCGGTCAAGCTTGACAAATCGACAACGCCAGTTGTTGGATTAACAACAGTAGTATTATCGGAAGCATAACTCAATGTTACTCCGAATAAGGATGCTGGCAAATCAAGAGTAGTTCCTTCGATGATAGCCGCTGGAATTGTCAATGCATTAAATGCTGCATCAACTGCGTCTTGATCGTTTGCGAAAGTAACTTCAATGTCTTCTGTGGTTCCAAAGAAGTATGCATACCAGTCGAGGTAGCTTGCTCCACTATTGTAACCGAACATGACGATATCTAGTGTAACTGTTTGTCCTGCTAATGCAGAAACAGCAGTCATATTGGATTTGTAATAAATACGAATTGCATGCGCCTTGTCTAGTCCGGTTGCGTCATTCAATACCAAGTAAGTTCCATAGTTTCCAAGAGCTTGATCATAATATACTTTTGCGGTTACTGAATATACACCGAATTCCATTGGGTTTTCTGCTGTATATCCTGTATGGTTTGCAATGATTTCATCGATGGTAGCAACAACTGGAGTAATATCTCTTGCTGCAACTGTTGATGCTTTCACTTTAACAACGTTTGTTCCTAAATTTTGAACTTCAGGAATACTGTTGTATAGAGAAATACCGCCGGTAACGTCATAAACTTCGCCTTCTTCAACAGTAGCTGCGACTGCTGTGTTATAAACAAACATTACGTCTGTTCCATCTGTGAAGTAGAATCCGTCTGTACCGACACCAAGAATCGTCATGCCTTCCCAAGTAATGTAAGTTCCTAAAGCATAAGACAATCCTTCTGCAATAGAAGTAACATGTGTTGATGCGCTTTCAGCTAAGACAAGAATCGTTTTGACGACTTCAATTTCTTGATCGTCAATTGATACTGTCGCTGTAAGTTGAGCGCTGGTATTAACTCCGCCGTCATCCGCTTGTGGGCGAGTTACAGTAGCGACATAAAATCCGTCTACTGCTGTTGCGGCGATGGATACCATTTCAGTGTTGGAAGATTCCCATGTAACTGTAGCTCCAAGAACGGTTGCTGGAAGATTAAGATTACCTGTGACGGCATCTGCACCATTGATAATGATGGAGTTTCCGGCTCTGGTAAGGAAAGCACTAACCGTTTCTTTTGATACTGTTACGCTGAAAGTCTTTGAATCAGTTACATCATTGAGAGTCGCTGTAACAGTCAATACGACGGTCACATCCCCCGTGGTGTAAGTTGGAACGACAATCGCTCCGGCGTTTGAAAGAACGTTGATATTTGCAGAAGACCAGGAAAGAGTGACTCCGTCGACAGTTGTCGGCAATGTCAAATTCGCTGTGACTGCAGTTAGGTTACCAAGATCAATTCCATCTAGTACCGCTGCGACTTTTTCTGTATCAGTTAGTTCTGATACTGTTGTCGTTGTTGTCGTACATCCTGCGATTGCTAAGAATAACAATCCGATGAACGCAAACAATGATAATTTTTTGATCATTAACTTCATAATTTCCTCCTTATTTATAGTTTTATTTAATCTTTCACTATATCATCGCTGGATGTTAGAATCAATTGCACATTTGCCATATCATAAACATAAGTCTCGGGGTCGTTATTGTAATTATAGTCATAATATGATAGGGGTCCTGTAACCGTGATGTAATCTCCGGCGGTTATACCTAATTCATCTAAATCTACACCGGAATAAGCACCTGCACGAATCGAAAAGGTGTTACCTAAATCGTCCATTACATAGATACTGGTAATTCCGGTTGTTGGTGAAACACTGGAAGAAGTCACATGCAAATGTTCCATCGTCACAAGCGTTCCAAGTAATTCAAAATTAAAATCTGATGAAGTCACTACAGTCGGTTCAACTTCGTAAGTATCAGTATTAATAGAAACGTTGAACGCATTGAAGTTTGACAATTGAGGAGACCCGTTGTAATACGTTGGCACTAAAGCACCAACCGTCAAATGGACTCCAAGTTGAAGCTGAGCTGTTTGAGTAGAATACCCAATGTACATGTTGATTCCTTTGCCGGAATCATCTTGAAGATAGATATTATTCTCATAGATTCTCGTAATCTGTGCAGATATAACTACTTTAAGTCCAACATAGTCATCAAAATTCTCAAGCAGATATGCTATCGACATTTGAGTTCCTTCTTTAGAGTAGTCATAATTAGGATCAACTTCTCCCCAAACTCTTCTCTTTGTTAAAGAAGCGTTGAAATTCGCCAATCCCAAAATATCATTAAATACACTGCCTGATGATACTTTGTTTTTTGAATATGCCAACTCTACTAACTGGAGATTGAGCAATAAGAAGGTGTCTTCTCCTGAAGGAAGGTACCAGACCCAAGCTAAATATCTGCCGTTGCCATCAGTACGTTCTCCTTCTGCTTGAAGTACGATTTGTTCTGCACTGCTCAAAACTTCTTGAGTGAAATGAGCTGCAGCTTTACCCCACGGTTCATATAAAGCGGTAGATTCGGGGGTATCGATTCCAAGATAACGAACAGAAAATGATTGAGAGCCACTGTTAAACCAAGTCGTATCTCCGTCCACAAATTTAGAAACGGTGACTTCTCCAATGCCGTCTTCAATAAATTCTTTATCTTGAAAGTCTTCTGCTTCAAGTTGAAGAGAATTTCCATAAGAATCTGTGTAATTTCCGATTTCATACAAGTACTGAACAGTTAAATTCAGTGGAGTAGTGTAGACTTTGACAGTTGATCCTCTTGCGACGATATCGCCTGAGGATAAGTCAGAGCCATACATAACGAACTTGTCATATTGGTCTTCGCTCGTATATACCTCGGAAACATCAAAGTAATAACTGACTGTAAGATCCAGACTTTCCAAAGCGGATGATATTTCAACTCTGGACATTCCGGAAAGATCCGGCAGCGCAACATTCGGATCTTCAGTTGTCGTGGTGGTTGTGGTTTGAACACATCCTCCAAGCATGAATAGTAATAGCGCTGCCAGACTTAAAATTCCAATTTTTTTAAACATTCGGTTTCAATCCTTTTACCAAGTCAATTGGTTAATCATAAAGTTTAAAGCTGTGTCAGGTGAATAATTAGTTACACCTACGTTTGTATAAATGTTTTGCAAGCAGTATCCGGCTTCAACACGAGCTGTAGCGGATCCGGCACTGTGTGATCCTGCCGCAAACGCTGGGTCATATTGATAATAATCAGCTTGATTGAACGCAATGTTTGCAACCATGGAAGAATAGAGATAATTCCATCTTTGGTCTGTGAGTTCCCAAGTGACTTCTCCGTCGGCTGCCCAGAAATCTTGAGCGATTCCAAGGAATTCTGAATAAGTAAGTGAAAACGTTGAACTTAACTGAAGTTGTTCTTCAGAAGAATAAGCGGATAGACGAACAGGAAGATATCCAGTGTTCATAGCCCATTTAGCAGTGTTGTCGGTGCTAATCAAATATTTGATGAACAACCAAGCATACAATTTTTGAGCCGCTGTTGCGCTGTGGAAGATACCGATGTTTGGTCCTTGTTGAACAGCGGAACGAGATCCGGTCATTGTAACGTCTGTTCCATCGATTTCAACTGTAAATTGGCTGTCATCGGTAGTAACATATTGTGGTACTTGTAAGAAGTCAACATTGAAAATTCCAAGTTTCAAACTAGATGGTGTATAGGTGCTGTTTGGAATGTTGTAATTAACTCCGGCTGTTGAGCCTACGCTCATACATACGTCACCATAGATGAAGTTTGTAGAACCGTAGCTTTGGCTCCATGCAACAGGCAATACGATGGTATTGCTTGTAAAGTTTTCATAAAGGAATTGTAACATGTTTCTTGTAGTAGCGTTATCGATTAAGATGTCTCCATCAGAATTTGTATATCCTGCATGCCATTGACGGCTCATATTGATATATAAGTTTCCGGAAGAGTCATAGTTTAACAAATATTCACATTTCATGGTTGTTGCATTTGTTCCGGCTGGATCAACGATGATGTTCTTCAATATCACAAGTTGGTCATATGTAAGCGGAGTTTCGTGTGATAAGAATCCATTGTCGCTAATGGTAATTCCAGCAGCGCGGATTTCCGTAATGTGAGCTGCCAAAACAGAACGGTTGACTGCCATTGTCTCTGTTGATTTAGAGTAAGGAACAGAATAGAAATAGCCGCCTTGATATTGATCGTTTTCATCTAAGTAAGATTGAATGAAGTCTGAAAGTTCCAAACCTGTTTCCACGATTTCTCCAAAGATGGAAGAAGTAGAATCGGTTACTTCATATTGTGTTGTACTGTAGATGTATTGATCAAGAGATTCAACTGCACCAGTAGTAATATATCCTGCAAAATGGTCAGGATATCCAATCGCCATGGTTGGAACCTGTCCTACTCCAATACCGGTATTGATATTGGTTCTCAAAGTATCGTAGTCGCTTTGGGATGTGGATGTAATTGTTACATTCGGATACATTGCTTCGAATTCAACAATCATTTGATCGAGTAAGGCTGACTTTCCTTCTCCATAAATGTGCCAGAAGGTTACTTCTACTTCTTCGTTGGGAAGTTCTGCCAATTGTGTTGTTGTCGTAATGGATGTTGTCGTTGTTTCTGATTGAACTTGAACGCACCCAATCACTAAAAAAACAGATAAAACAGTGAGTAAAGCAAACAAAATCTTTTTCATTTTTTTCCTCCTATACAAAATATAAATATATTATTTTCGAATATATGATGAAACCAATTGAGGTTTTATCCCTTGATACCACTTCGTGATACACCACGCATAATTTGTTTTCTAAATGTGAAAAATACAATTAGCAGTGGTAATGTTACAAGTACAGATGCGGCCATTTGTTGACCATAATCGGTACGCCCTGTGGATGTATCTGTAAACGCTCCACGGAGACCGTTACTGACTAGTCGATATTTGTCGTTTGCGGTAACAAGTGCCGGCCAGATGTATGCGCTCCATGCACCCATACTATTTAAGATGATAATCGTTACAATTGTAGGCATTGCGATTGGAACCATAATCTTCAATAAGTATTTGAAATCGGATGTCCCATCCACTTTTGCAGCAAAATACAGTTCATTCGGAATCTGTTTGAATGTCTGCCTCAAATAGAAGATGTAGAACACGCTCACCATGAACGGTATCGTCATTGCCAAAATGGCTTGGCCATAGGTTTGAGTAAAAATGTTGTACCATCCGAATTTGTTGATGGTCAAGAAGTTTGTTAATATGAAAATTTCTCCAGGAACCATCATGGTCGCCAATAAAACCGCGAACAATGTATCTCGTCCTTTGAAATTCAATCTTGAAAATGCAAATGCGGATAAAATCGTTGTGATGGTTGTTCCTACGGTCGTGAGTAAGGAAATTAAGACAGTGTTCGCCATATACCTAAAGAATGGGAACAACGGTTCTCCTGCACGAGGCCCACTTGGAACGGTCAAGAACAAATCAGTATAGTTTGATAATTTCCAATCCGATGGCGAGAGCGCCAAAATCGGAGGAATTTGAGTAATTTGAGTTTCGTTCTTGAATGAAGTAAGAATCATCCAGTAGAATGGAATTAAAATTGATATTGCAACTAGTGCTAAAAAAATATAAATAGTAATGTTGCCGGCGATACGTTTTCTTTTATATGCTTTTTCGTTCTGTACGAATATTTCTGACATATCATCCACCCCCTAGTAATGTACTCGTTTACGGCTAACTACGCCTTGAATCAACGAGAAGACAACGGTTATAATGAATAAGATGATGGCTGCGGCAGATGCATAACTGATATATCCAACATCGGTGTATCCGCTAACGTAACGATAAACGAACGCAACGATCGTCATCATTGAATAGGGTTGAGCACCCATTTGAATACCAAACAATCCCACGACTGAATTATAGGCCTTTAACGCACCAATCATCGAAGTGATGGAGATATAAAGAATCAGAGGCGACAACAATGGAACGGTAATTCTTTTGAACACGGTCCATTTTGAAGCCGAATCTATTTTTGCTGCATCATAGTATTGTTTATCAATGTTTTGCATTCCGCTAGTAAACACTAATATTTTGAATGCGAGACCGCTCCAAATAGTGTAGATTAGCAATGCTCCCATCTGAGCGGTCCAGCTTGCTGTACCGCCAATCCAGTTGATGGCGTCAATGCCGAACCAACCTAAGATTGCATTGAACAATCCATAATTTTGATGGAACATGAATGCGAAGGCCATACCAACTGCAATAGCGTTGGTTACATAGGGCAAAAAGTAAATCGTTTGGAAAAATCCTTTTAATTTCGGTATGTTTTTTAACGCTACTGAAATGAAAAGAGATAAGAAGATAGAAATCGGAACGGAAACAAATGCGATAACGAATGTATTCTTTACCGAAATCCAGAATAATTGGTTTTTAAAGATGAAAAGAAAGTTTTGTAGAGTATATCCTGTAATGATACCGGCTCCATTATTTGCAAGCGGTTGATAATCTTTGTAGATTGAAATGATAAAAGCATTCACAATTGGATAAAAAGTGAAGACCGTCATTAGGATGAGTAGCGGTGCGAGGTAGATCCACGCCCTCAGATTGTTCTTCTTTTCCATAATGATTAAAGAATGCTTCCTGATAAATCAAATAAATGAAGTTTTCCGGGTTTAACTTTGAAATGAACCATATCTCCCGGATTAATGCGATGTTCAACGTCAACAATGGCTTTGAACGTCTTTTTATCCAAAATTCCGCCTTCGCCGCTTTCGACTTCAATGATTAGAGTCGTATCTCTACCAATCGTCTCAACCATGTCGATTTCAAACTTGAACGGAGATTTCTTTTCAGTGTCCACTGCGAATCCTTCCGGACGAATTCCGACGGTTACTTGTTGGTCAGGAAGAATTGTGTTTCCTACTTTCATTCCACCAATCAAAACTTCTTTGTTCTTGATTTCTCCATCAAATACATTGATTTGTGGATTACCTAAAAATCTTGCAACAAATAAGTTTAGAGGAGCATCATATACTTGTTGAGGCTCACCCATTTGTTGAATCACTCCATCTTTCATAACCACAATTTCATCAGAAATGGACATTGCTTCTTCTTGGTCATGTGTAACGAAGACGGTTGTAATTTTAGTTTCTCTTTGAATTCTCTTGATTTCTTCTCTTGTTTGAAGACGAAGACGTGCATCAAGGTTGGAAAGTGGTTCATCCAAAAGTAATACCCTCGGTTTTTTAACGAGCGCTCTAGCAATCGCAACACGTTGTTGCTGACCGCCAGACAATTCTTTTGGTTTACGATCTAACATTTCCTGTAACCCGACTAATTCTGCAATCTCAACTGTTCTTTGAATTGCTTCTTGCTTTTCAATCTTGAGGTTTTGAAGCGGGAATAGAATGTTTTCACGTACCGTCATGTGAGGATATAATGCGTAGTTTTGGAAAACTAAGCCAATTCCTCTTTTTTCGGGAGGAGTTTCTGTGACTTCGTCTTCTCCAAAGAAAATCTTTCCATCGTTTTGCCTTAAAAGTCCGGCAATCAAATAAAGAGTCGTGGATTTTCCACAACCGGAAGGGCCAAGAAGACCAATTAACTTTCCGGACGGGATGACTAAATCTACATTGTCAACCGCACGAACTTCTTTTTTGTTTTTGCTTGTGAAGATTTTTGTTAATCCTTGCATTTTAATTTCCATAAAGTTTCTCCTATCTGTCAATGCAATAATTCGTAGTTTTGTAATGTAATGCTGGATGTTATCAATGGATGACTACCGAAAAAAAAAGAGCAACCTTTTGGGTGAAGGTACTATGCTCTCATTTTAAAAAATAGACATATGGGTGCCAAAGAACTGTGTATATCCAATCAAATTTTGAATAATATCAGTTTGGGTCCAAACAACATAAAAAATTCCGCCTAAAATGGCAATTACAACAAACAATTTAATAAACTTCTTTAAGAAGACGAACACTCCGACAATAGCAAAGATTGCAATAGCTAATATTATCAAAGCTTGGATCCAAAGATCGAATCCCGTAAGAAGCGTAAACAACTGGCTGATATAAGGCCCGACGAAGTTTTCGACTGTATCTAAGATACTTGACATCAAATTTCACCCCTCAATAGTATTTATAATATATGAAATATTATACCACATTAATTTGAAACAAAAAGACAATTCTTTGTAAATTTTAGAAAACTCTTCTATTTTCAATTGCTTTATTCAAGGTTTGGTCGTCGGCATATTCAAGGTTTGAGCCAACTGGAACCCCATATCCAATTCGGGTAACAAGAACTTCAACCTCTCTCAACACTCTTTTAATATACTGAGCGGTCGCTTCCCCCTCTTGAGTCGCAGAGGTTGCAAGAATAACTTCTTTAACATCATCCTTTTCCAGACGCTTCCATAATGATACTAAATTCAATTCATTTGGACCAATTCCATTTAAAGGTGAAAGAGCTCCATTCAATACATGATACAATCCTCGATACGTTCCTGACTTCTCAATCGAAAAGACATCTTTCGTTGTTTCGAGGACCATGATTTTTGAATTGTCTCGAGTGCCATCAGAACAAATGTCGCAAGTTTCTTTATCGGTCAAATGATGACAAATATTGCATGGTCTTATTTTTTCCTTAGCGGATATCAAAGCCTGAGAAAAATCATTGATGCTTTCATTCTTCAAATCAATGACAGAAAACATCGCATAACGTTCTGCGGTTTTTCTTCCAACTCCGGGATACTTCATGAATTCGCTGATTAAATCTTCTAAGGCCTTTGGATATTGCATTAGAACATCCCCGGCATTTTCATCCCTTGAGTCAATGACCCAATGGTTTCTTCCAATTCTTTATCAACTCGTTTAAAAGCATCGTTCAAAGCAACAACGATTAAATCCTGAAGCATCTCAAGATCTTCAATATCAACCTCATCTTTTTTAATGTCAATAGAGATTACTTCCTTCGTTCCTTTAACTGCGACTTTCACAACGGAACCCCCGGCTTGACCATAAAAAGTGGACGCGTTTATTTCTGCTTGAGCTTTCTTAAGGTCTTCTTGCATCTTTTGAATTTTCTTAATCATTTGTGGATTAATCATTACGATTCACCTCTTTATTTTTTTACAGAAACGATGTCACCAAAGAGATCTATTGCATCAGTTAATACCTTTTTTTCAGTTTCAACAGACGTGGATTCAAGTTCCTCTTTTGACACATCTTTTAAATCTTTACAAACAATAGGAGATAGTTTAATTCTGCGCTTACCTTGTCTCCAAAGAGATGTAAATTCATCGACGATATCTTGAAATACAGACTCGGGTAGAGCAATATAATCTATCTCTCTATTAAATGCTTTTTCCAAGACATTTAAGACGATTTTTTTACTATTTGGTTTCATTACTCTATTGCATGGAGCGGCACTTGCAAATGTAATGATAATTTTATCTTTAGAACTTGCGACCAATGTTGAACTCTCTAAAATCATCGCAAGTTGATTCATCATTCCTGATGGATTATTTTTGATAATATTGTTCCAATGGTCTAATAAATAAATTTTATCATCCCTATCTCCATTATTAAGGACATCCTCAACAAACTGAATTTGATAGGTATTCCCAATGTTGTCACAAGGTTCTTCGTCTTTTTCAACAGGAATTATTTCCGGCGTTTCTTCAACGCTTTTAACACTTTCTAAAGCCTCTTCTTCGTTTGAAAGTTCCGGTTCATCATTATCAAGAACTTCGATGATGGTCTCTTTTTGTACAATGACCGGTTCTCTGTTTTCAAGCTCTTCGATTCTCTGTTCTAAACGTTCAATCTTTCCAATCCATTTTGCTTCACTGTTGCTTTCAACATCTGTCATTTTAATAAAAGCAAGTTCCAAATATAGTTTCGGGTTATTGCTCCACTTGATGTCTGTCATGGTTTTATTTAACAAATCCATGTAATAAAAGATTCGTTGATTACTCATTGTCTTGGACAAACCAAGAAATCGTTCATTTGAAAACAAGCTACTTGACGCTTCACTCACACCTATATTTTTGAGCATGAGAATATCTCTGAAAAATGTGAGGAGATTAGCAACTATTTTTTGGACTTCTTTCCCTTCGATAATGAGGTTATTCATCGCTTCAATTGCCGAAGTTGAATCCATCCCCATAATTGCTTCAACGATATCCATTTGCTTTTCGTATGAAATGGCTCCGCATATTTGATTGACATCGTCCAAAGTAATTCCTTCCGGACTAAATGCGTTGGATTGATCAAGAAGACCAATTGCATCTCTCAATCCGCCCTCGGCGTAGATTGCGATTTGTTCAACGGCTTCATGTTCAATCTGAATTTTTTCTTGTTCAATAATTTCATTTAACTTCCCTACAATATCAATCGGCGTTATTGCTTTGAAATCAAACCTTTGACATCTTGAATGGATGGTTAATGGAATTTTTTGCGGTTCGGTTGTACATAATATAAAAATGACATGTGCCGGTGGTTCTTCCAGTGTTTTCAATAAAGCATTGAATGCTCCAGTTGAAAGCATGTGAACCTCATCAATGATATATACTTTATATTTAACATATCCAGGAAGGTACTTTACTTTGTCTCTTATTTCTCTTATTTCGTCTACACCATTGTTGCTAGCAGCATCGATTTCAATTACATCACTGATGGAGCCATCTTGAATTCCCATACAAGACTCACAATGATTACAAGGGTTATCGATAGGTGCCTTTTCACAATTTACTGCTTTGGCAAATATTTTTGCGATCGAGGTTTTCCCAGTTCCTCTAGGCCCACTAAATAAATATGCATGCTGAACTTTACCGCTTTTCAGAGCATTCTGCAAAGTGGTTGTAATGTGCTTTTGCCCAGCAACTTCATGAAAATCGCTTGGACGATAGGTTCTATACAATGCTCGGTAGCTCATTCTTATCGCCTTTCTTCCAATATCTTGTTAACTAATTCGATATCGGGTTTGATATAAATATCTCCTCGATACGCATCCAGTAAAATCATATCTCCATCTTGAATTCCTAAATCAAGTATTTTATCCAAAATCACTCCGGGTATATTCTTGGTTCTTGCAATTAAAGCGGAATGTTGATTATACGACCCAGTTTTGGAAATGAAACCAAATACACACTCTTTATTAAAATTATATAAAACGCTTGGCTTCATCTTTTCTAAGATTAAGATTTTCGCGTCATCAAAAGAACATGAAATTTCGTAGTTTTCTTCTTGTATTGTATAAAGCACTCGGTCTGTTGCGTCTTCTATGTCAATAGCTCTGTTTCTCATATATTCACTGGAAAGATGTTTAAAAATGTCTATGGCTTCTTGGGCAGCTTGTTTATAAGCATCATAGGCTGTGTTACCAGATAAAATATATTGTTTTGCTTTATCCAAAAGCATTGGATCTGAAATCATTAATTTATGGGCTTCAAATATCGTAGATATCCTATCACTATAAAGCATGTGTGAAGACTGGATTTGTTCTTCCAAGCGCGTTGCTGATTTGGAAAGAGCATTGTTTAAAATTTCCATTTGATTGGATCCGTTGATTTCGGTAGAACTAAAATCTTGTTCGGATTTTAAAATCAAGGCTTTTCCATATGCAATTCCCGGGTTTACAATGAGTCCAGAATACTTCTGCATCAGCATCACTCCTATGATAATATTATAACCGATTTTGACCTTTTTTCATAGGCTTAATTCTGTTTCTCTTCTAATTTTTCCTTGACAAAAGAACACACATAAAGCATCGCTCTCCACTCCACAGTGTCAGGGCGAAACTTCTTTTGAATTTTATCTAAAGTCATTAACTCGGATTCTCCGTTTTGAGAGATTAGATATGCGTTATGAACTTGTGATTGAAATTTTTCGCTTCTTTGAAGTTTTCGAAAATCCTCAATCAAAAATTCCTTTGATTCGCTCATTCTTTCCCCTATGGTACGAAGAAAGATTCCTTCATAGTCAACCTTCTTCTTTCGGTCAGCAATCTTTTGAACCAATGAATCTCCGCCATAATATAGAAGGGTAAAAATTAATGGGAGAATCCATAAGCTGACAAGATCTGCCAATTGTGCGTCTTGAGCTACAAATAAATAAATGGAATAACCCATAATGATTATAGAAGTTCCTATAAATATCGTAATATAAAATTTTATTGGTTTTTTATGCTGTCTCATATTCATCACCTTACAAAGTATTATACAATAAAATAGTCGCTTTATGGTAAAATATTTATGGTGATATTATGTTGTTTGATACAATAGTAGGAATTTCGACCAAACTCGGTGAGAGCGCAATAAACGTGGTTCGAATCTCTGGTGATGAATCGTTATTAATTACAAACAAAATATTAAAAGGAATCAACTTGACCAAAGTAAGTACTCACTCCATTCATTATGGACATGTTTTCGATGGAGATAAAATGATTGACGAGGTCATGATTTCGGTTTTTTTAAGCCCGAAATCATTTACGACTGAAGATACCGTCGAAATCAGTTGTCACGGAGGCTTTTTAATCGCCAATGAAATTATTAGACTTTTGCTTAAAAACGGCGCAAGGTTGGCAATGAATGGAGAGTTTACAAAACGAGCCTACTTGAATGGGAGAATCGATTTAACAAAAGCAGAAAGTATAATGGATATGATTTCTGCGAAAACATTGACTCAACTTCAATTGGCAAACCAACAACTGCGTGGTGATATTGCAACATTAGTTCGTGCGCTGCAAGATGAACTATTAGAAATTATCGCTCAAATTGAAGTCAATATCGATTATCCCGAGTATGACGATGTGGTTGAATTGACTCAGAGAATGATTGAACCCAAGGTACAAAACTTGATCAAAAAGATGGAAAAAATACTTATTGAAGCAAACACGGGTATCATAGTAAGAGACGGAGTCCAAACCGTCATCGTTGGAAAGCCTAATGTCGGAAAATCAAGTCTGCTGAATTCGTTACTTAAAGAAGAAAAAGCTATTGTCACTGAAATATCCGGAACAACAAGGGATCTTATAGAAGCCGACCTGAATTTGAATGGAATACTGCTGAAACTGATAGATACTGCTGGAATTCGAGAGACAGTTGATGTGGTCGAAAAAATAGGGATTGAAAGAACCAAAAAAGCAATTGAAAATGCCCAACTGGTTTTACTCGTCTTAGATCATAGTGAATTACTAACAGAACTGGATAAAGAACTGCTTGAAATAACAAAGAATAAGACAAGAATTCTTGTTGGAAACAAGATGGATTTAGGGCATAAAATAGATTTAGAAAACGAAACTATCATTCCTATTTCAGCTAAAAACAAACTAGGCCTTGATTTGCTGGAGAACGAAGTCAAGAAAAGATTTATTGACTCAACACTCATAGATAACCAAGAAGTCATTTTATCAAACACCAGACATATTTCAAAATTGGATGAAGCTAAATCCAACCTCGAGGATGCTTTAGTTGCAACAACAAAACTGCTTCCTGTTGATATGATAGAGATTGATTTAAGAAATGCTTGGCATAATTTGGGTGAAATTACAGGAGAAATAGCGAGCGACACTTTGATTAATACATTGTTTTCTAAGTTCTGTTTAGGTAAATAATGTTTCACGTGAAACCATAAGAAAAAGAAAGAGCGCGAGTCGATAAACTCGCGCTTTCTATTTCACAAAATAAACACTCTATTGGCGTATACTATTCATAATCATCCATAAATGATACTCTATGATTATCATCAAAATACCCTAACACATTCTGAATATTGACATTCTCCGCAGCTCTAAAAATATTGATATCGGTATTAACGTATTTCTTCCTCATAACTTCTACTAGTTCTTTCATTTCTCTGCGTTTTGAGTCAACCTGACAACTTGCAACCTTGCATCCGCATGACATCGTTTCAATGTGATGATAATTCATAAATCGTATAATATCTTTTTCTTTTACTAAATAGAGCGGACGAATTAACTCCATCCCTTCATAATTCTCCGATTTTGCTTTCGGTAACATTGTTTTAAAAGATCCCGCATAAAACATGTTCATAAGCGTTGTTTCAATCACGTCATCAAAATGATGACCCAATGCGAGTTTGTTGCACCCTAATTCTTTTGCTACCCTATAGAGGAATCCTCTTCTCATTCTTGCACACAAAAAACAAGGTGAATCCGGAGAAAGACCTTCAGCAATATCGAATATTTTTGAGGGTTTTACCAAGATGTCAATTCCTAATTTCTCACAATTTGAAAGATGTTTAGAAATGTGGTCTTCAAGAAATCCTGGATCCATCGTTAAGAAAACAACTTCAAAGTCAAAAGTCGAATGCTGTTTCCAAACTTGGAAGAGTTTAGCTAAAAGAAGAGAGTCTTTCCCTCCGCTCAACGCAACAGCAATCTTGTCTCCCGGTTTAATCAATTTGTATTGATCAATTGCATTTAGGAATTTAGAATAAATGGGTCCTTTAAACCGTTTCATTAAACTGCGCTCAACCGCTTGAATATATGTAAATTCTCTCATGGATTCACCTCAAAATATAAAGATATTATACACAAAGGAACTCGGTTTGTAAATAGCATTCATTTTGAAAATAATTGAAAATAATTGAAAATAATCCTTGATATACCAAAAATAATGTGATATAATTGGTTATAGTCAAAAACCGTATTATAATGGAGGTTGAGAGAATGACAAACTTTATTTGGGTTTCAAAGAAACCCCTCGACGACATCGCAACGTTGTACGAAGGAAATATTACTTTAAATAAATCTGCAACTAGTTATTTTGAATCTGCATACGTTGTACTTTTGGGTTTAGATAGGGATCAATTGCTTATTGCAATCAAACCCGTTACCAAAGAAGAGATTGGTCTCGGTTATATTCCTGATGAGCAGCAGCACAATATCACCGTCAAATCCAGTTACTCAAGAATTAGCAATAAATTATTTTTGAAAGAAGTTGCCGACTTAATCGGGTTGGACTTTAAGTCCACACAAGCGTTCAAATTCAAAGCTTATTGGAACAAAAAAGACAACGCTTTGATTATTGACCTTAATAAGAAAGAGGTGTAAATTATGTTTCTATTAACTACTGGAAACACTATGCTAATCATTTGGTTTTCAATTATCATTGTTGCCGGAGTGATTGAGGCATCCACAATGGACTTATCAAGCATTTGGTTTTCTGCCGGAGCGCTAGTAAGTTTCATTATAGCTCTAATTTGGCCAACATCAGTTGCTGTCCAAATCATTGTTTTTATTGTCGTTTCTTCATTGCTTCTGCTTGAAATACGACCACTTTTCAAAGGTTATCTTCAAAAAAATGATATTAAGACAAACTCGGATAAATTAGTAGGAAAAATTGCAATCTGTACCAAAGCTTTTAAGGCCGATGATCGTGGCGAAGTAAAAATCGACGGCAAGATTTGGACCGCAGTCTCCCATGAAAACATCAGTTTAAACGATAAAGTTGAAGTTCTTTCTATTGATGGTGTTAAGCTTGTTGTTAGGAAGTCGGAATGAACGCAGGTTTTTTTAAACGAGCATTCTCTTCGCTCATAGACATCACGATTGTCCTCGCGGTAGTCGCAGCCACGTTTTACATTGCGGGAAGATCAATCTTACGAAACCAAATATCTAATTTTGATATCATCTTTACCGCATATAACGAGGTCATAGATGCCTACAACTCAGATTACGATGCAGCAACAGAAGAATTTAACGTGCAGATGGATATAGCTGATGGCGATACAGATTTAGAAGCATTGGCTAGCCAGGTATATCAAGCAAGGGTTCAAATTATCAATGATCAAAATTTGATTGATATCGAGCCGTATAATCGTTCACTTACACGTTATTTCATGAATAACATTTACTACTTCTCGATAGGTTTTCTAATATTGATCGCAATTTATACGGTTGCCTTCAACGGTAAGACTCTAGGAAGAAGAGTGATGAACATCGCGTTGGATGGACCAGTTAATCCAGTAAGTGTGTTCTTCCACGATGTAATACTTAAATATTTCTTTGTTATCCTTGTGTTCATGGTCAGTGTGTATATTGGCTTATTGTTACTGGCGCTAAGCATAATCATCGATATTGTATTAATCAGCTTTACCAAAAACAAAACGACACTTCGTGATGTACTTCTCAGGATGACAGTATCAAACAAAAATTATTGGAAATAAAACCAAAAAAATAAATTATATAAAGGAGGAATCACAATGCTACACCCATTATTTTTAGCCACAAACGCTTGGGGATTAATTTTGCTCGGGGTAATCTTGGTTGTCATATTGATCTATCTTGGCGCGAGAATCAAAATTGTTCCACAAGCAACGGAATATGTCATCGAAAGACTAGGTAAGTATTACTCGACTTGGAGATCAGGAATTCACTTTTTGGTCCCGTTTGTAGACAGAATAAGAAAAACTTATAATCCAAAAGGACATATCACCGATTCGGTAAACTTGAAAGAGCAAGTATTGGACTTCGCTCCACAAGCCGTAATTACCAAAGATAATGTTACAATGCAGATTGACACCGTTGTCTTCTTGCAAATCACCGACTCCAAACAATATATTTACGGAGCAGAGAACCCAGGAATGTTAATTGACACTTTGACAGCCACCACACTTCGTAATATCATCGGTGAATTAGAACTTGACCAAACCCTTACAAGCCGTGACTTAATCAACGAAAGAATGAGACTCATTCTAGATGAAGCAACCGACCCATGGGGTATTAAAATCAACCGTGTTGAACTGAAAAACATCATCCCTCCAAAAGAAATTAGGGAAGCAATGGAAAAACAGATGATCGCAGAACGTGAACGTCGTAAATCCATTTTGATTGCAGAAGGTTCAAAGGCATCGAACATTCTAGTTGCACAAGGTGAAAAAGAAGCAACAATCTTGAGAGCTGAAGCAAAAAAAGAAGCTGCAGTTCGTGAGGCTGAAGGTCGTTCAGAAGCTATTCTGATTGTTCAGACAGCAACCGCAAAAGGACTAGAATTAATCAAAGCCGCTAAAGCAGACCATGCCGTATTGACACTAGAAGCTTACAAGGCAATGGAAGTTGTCGCAAACGGACAAGCTACTAAAATTATCATCCCTTCCGAATTACAGGGTGTTGTCGGATTGGCTTCTGGATTACTTGAATCGTTAAAAGATCCAGGTAAAGAACCAGAGAAAAAATAGTCACAAAAAAAGCCGAATTGATTTCGGCTTTTTATTTTGTGATTGTAAATTCCTCAAGAATAAATACTCCAGTAGGGACGATATCCAATGCTGCATTTTTCGATACTCCGTAAGATACGACTTGAATCGAATCTGCAGTTACCGTTATAAAAGGAATCACCGGACTTTCGTCGATGAACTTATATTGTACTTCAATTCCTGAATTTTTATCTCCACCATAGAATTTTACAGTTGAAGTATTCCCTGTGAAATAAGTGACTCCTAGTGTAGATGAGTAGTTATTGAAGTTGTTTGTATATAATTCGTCAGTAATTAAAGTCAGTATGCCTCTTTCGTAATTATTAGCTTCTTGAAAAGGTATCATAACATCGTTTTTATAAACCGCTCTCGAATATTGATGGTCATGTCCCGATAGTACCAAATCAACATTAAATTCATCAAATATTGGAGTTAGAACATCTCTTACGTTATATGTATCATAGGATAACCCATAAGGTCCTCTATGAAGCAATACAATGCTCCACGTTTTATTACTGTTATCTAAATCATTTCTTAGCCATGATTTTAATATTTCAGCGTTTGAGTGATCATATTCCGAACATGCAGTTGTTCCATCGCATAAAATTTCGGTATTGATAGATATGATATGAGCGTTTCCATAGTCAAAACTGTAAGTTTTTCCTTTGTCAAAATCAGATTCTCTTAAATCTCCATCAATTTCACTGAATTCATCGTAAGTCGGTCCATTGTTTGGAAGGTTGAAATATCCGTCAAATTCAAGACTATTGATTCTCTCGTCCGTAAGATACCCTGTTTCATGATTGCCAAGTGTAACAACAAACGGTTTTCTAGTAATAAAGAATGAAGAATATTGAAAGAACCAATCCCACTCTGATCTAACGTCGTGATCATTGACAGTATCTCCAGGTGACATTACGAAGTCATAGCTCATTTGACTATAATCTAATACATTCAGTATCGAATAGGCATATGCCATATAATTTGTTATTGCTGTTCCTTGTGGGTCGGCTAAATACATAAAAGTAAAGGAATTATCTATACCTGAAGGAATCGTAAATTCATACCTTGCACTCTGTTCAGTTCCATCTGATGAAGATACAAAATATTCATATGTTTGTCCAGGAGTGAGTCCTGTCATCTCAGCCTCGTATAAGTAAACTGTCTTTGATCCAACAGGCGTGACTTTCTTTGTGGCATCAATTCGAATGAAATTGTCTAAATCTGATTGATGGTACTCAACATACCCTTCAGTGTCGGTCGACAATTTGAAATTGATTCCCATAGATGTCTCAGGCGTTTCGGTGATGAACAATCCAACATTTAATGGATTAGACATTGCAGTTACAATTTCGGGTATTGTAGTCGGTTCGGTCGTAGTGGTTGTAACCGATGAAGATTCCGTTAAAGTGGTTGATGTTGTAGTATCAGACGTCTGCGTACAAGCCACAATCGATATAGAAAACACTACAAGGAAAATCATCAAAAATATCTTTTTCATTTTCACACTTCCTTTGTATAAAGCGTACTATCAATATACAGCAATCAAAAAGAAAAAGCAAGAATTTTCTTGCTTTTAAAATTCGCAATTCTTTGGAGTTCTAGGGAAAGGAATGACGTCTCTTATGTTGTCAACGCCAGTGACATACATGACCATTCTTTCAAGTCCAAGACCAAATCCTGCGTGTGGACAACCTCCGTATTTACGCAAGTCCAAGTACCACCACAATTCCTCTTTTGCAACATTCATTTCTTTCATCCGAGATTCAAGAACTTCAAGTCTTTCTTCTCTTTGAGAACCGCCGATTAACTCTCCGGCTCCAGGTACAAGAAGATCCATTGCAGCAACAGTTTTTTGATCATCGTTCAATCTCATATAGAAAGCTTTGATTTCTTTCGGCCAATCGATAACGAAAACCGGTCCATCGAAATGCTTTGTCAGATATTTTTCGTGTTCTGTGGCTAAATCTTCGCCAAACATCGGTTTATTTTCAAATGGTTGGTTACTATCAAGCAAAACTTGAATAGCATCGTGATGAGTCACGGATTGAAACTTACTCGATACTACCTTTTCTAACTTTGTTTTTAATCCCTTTTCGACAAATTGATCGAAAAATTCCATTTCTTTTGGACATTCATCAAGAACGGAAGAAATGACATATTTCACCATACTTTCCGCTATCTCCATGTCCTGTTTCAAATCGCAGAATGCAACTTCTGGTTCAACCATCCAAAACTCAGAAGCATGTCTTTGAGTATTGGAGTTTTCAGCTCTAAAAGTCGGACCAAAGGTATACACGTTTCTAAAAGCGAGAGCATATGCTTCTGCTTGAAGTTGTCCTGAAACAGTGAGATTTGTTGCTTTTCCAAAAAAATCTTTGGACCAATCAACTTCTTTTATATTGTTTTTTAATAAATCCTCATAATTAGTTGTTGTGACTTTAAACATTTCACCAGCGCCTTCAGCGTCGGATCCGGTGACGATAGGTGCGTGGAAATAGATGAAGTTTCTTTCTTGGAAAAATCTATGAATTACATACGATACGACGTTTCTAACGCGAAAAACCGCACTGAACAGGTTTGTTCTCATTCTTAAGTGCGCATTTTCTCTTAGAAATTCTTTGCTGTGTCTTTTGGGTTGAATTGGATAATTTTCCAAACTGTCTCCAATCAAAATGACTTCATCGGCTTTGATTTCAAACGGTTGCTTTAAGTTGGGGGTTAAAATCAATTTCCCACTCACTTTGACACTTGATCCTACTCTGATTTTCTGAGTCTCTTTGAAATTATCAAGTTTTGACTCCTCATAAACAACTTGAATGGTTTCGAAATAAGTACCATCATTTAGATCAATAAATCCAAACTCTTTTTGAGCTCGGTTGTTTCGAACCCAACCGCTGATTTCAACTGATTGGTTTGATAAAGTTTGAAACTTTGAATATAGTTCTTTTACAGTAATGTTCATTTCTTTTCCTCCTAATAAAACAAAAATCGTCCTAAAATATTAAGGACGATGTCAACCGTGGTGCCACCTTATTTCTGGATAATCCAGCGCTTCATCTTCCTTAACGCAGAAGTGACGGACAGGTCTACTTTATTCTTCTGTCTCTCACGGGGTTTTTCATGAATCATGTATACAGGGCTCCCACCAATTCCTGCTCGCTAAAATATGGATGATTCAATACTCGTCCGATCCTCGATTTAGTTCTATTATATCACACAACAATTATTTGTAAATACTTCCAAACACAATATTGACACAAGGACATAAATGGATTATAATTACGTTGTACAATTTAGACAACGTAAGGAGAAAAATATGGAGAAAATAACATCTCTTTTAATGAATCTAAACTTTTCAAGGAACGAAGCACAGGTCTATGAGTTTCTTTTAGAGAATCCAGGTATGACAGTATATCAAATCGCAAAAGCTTTGAACTTGAGTCGTTCAAGTATCTACCCGATTGTAGAAAAGATGTACGAAGAAGGAACTTTGCTTTTAGAGAACAAAGAAAAAGAACTATATTATTCCGAAGATCCGAATGCATTGATGATAAGGCTAGCTTCTACTTACACTAAAAACGTTGTGTTGGCTAAAGACGCTTTGGAACAAGTCTCTGAAAAGTCAAAACGGGAAACATACTTGAATGTAATCGGTTATGATGCCTTGGTTGCCAAAGCAAAAGCACTTCTGTTAGCAGCAAAAAAAGAGGTATATATTAATACGGACATCGACTTCGTAGAATTCGATCAAGAAATAAAGACTTTGTTGAGTAACGAAGTTCGAGTGATCTATTTCTCATTTAAAACTCTTCCAACCAACATATCCGGATTGGAGGTCTATTCACACGGATTCGATATGAAAAATCCAAACAGATTGATGCTTGTCGTTGATTACGATAAAGTACTGGTAGGAAACATTAACTCTTCTCGTGATGAATGGATGGGAACCTATACGAACAATCCTTTGATGGTACGTATCATTTCAGAACACATTCATCATGATGTCTATTTATTGAAAATCAAAGAGAAACTCGGAATGAATTTGTTTGAAATGCATCCTGATATTTTTCTTGGAACACTGAACGAGAAAGGAATCAATCGTGGAGGAAAGAATCAATAAGTCAAATTACTTAAAGCACATTCTCGCAATTGCAATTCCGATTTCAATTCAATCATTATTTGCATCTTCCTTCTCTGTCATCGATCAAATTATGGTTGGTTCCCTTGGTGAAATCAATATCGCATCAATCGGTCTTGCTGGGAAATTCCCGACCGTATTTTTCTTTACAGCAGGTTCAATTTCCGTCGGGGCATCGATTTTAATCAGTCAATTCCGGGGAAAGAAAGATTTAGCAGGAATTTCTAAAGCTTTTATGATTTGTGCAAAATGGGGCCTGCTCTTATCATTGTTATTTTTCTCTATTGCCTTCTTTTTTAGTCCTTCATTAATGAGCCTATTCACAAAAGATGCAAACGTGATAGAGACTGGAAGCATTTATCTAAAAATAGTGTCGCTTGGTTTTGTTCCAGGATTTATAGCGACCATGATTTCTGCTCTCTTGCGAAATACTGGCAAGTCGAAGCAGCCAATGATTGCATCCATATCCGCGGTTATTCTAAATACAATTCTAAATTACATCTTAATTTTTGGTCATCTAGGTTTTCCGCATATGGGTGTGCGTGGGGCAGCAATTGCGACGACGATTGCAAGATTGCTGGAGTTGGGAATTGTATTGGTGTTTTTTGTAATACATCAGATAAGGGATGAATATAAGATCAATCTCTTTATCAAAAGTGACAAGGCGTTAATTAAGACTGCTTTGATTGTAACGCTTCCGATTTTCCTCAGTGAGCTTGCCTGGAGTTTGGGTGAGGCCGTATACGGAATCATTTATGGCCATATAGGTACAGACGAGACTGCGTCCATGACTCTCATTGGACCAATAATTATTCTTAGCATTGGTCTTTTCGCGGGGGTTGCTCAAGCCTCTTCTATTCTGGTGGGAAACCAATTGGGTAAAAGAGAGTATGACACCGGTATGTTTTTGGGCTTAAAGTCAATGAAAATCGGAATTATCGGTACTGCAATCATTGGAATTATAGTCCTATTACTATCCGGAATCTATCCTAACCTCTACAATATCGCAGAATCCACGAAATCAACAACCACATCAATCCTGATTGTATTTGCATTTGTATTGTGGATAAAGGTATCGAACATGATTCTTGGAGGAATATTAAAATCCGGTGGAAAGACAAAATATGTTTTGTTTATGGACTTGCTAGGTACGTGGGTCATTGGAATTCCTCTCGGCCTCGTTAGTGCTTTTATATTAAACCTCAATATTGCTTGGGTATACTTATTCATCGGAATAGAAGAATTTGTAAGGCTAGTCATAGGCTATAAGATATATAAATCCAGAATTTGGGTACAAACAATATAGAAAAAGGTTGCCAGCGGCAACCTTTTATATTATTGGAATAACGTGGAAACACCTTGATCATCGATGATATTGATTATTCCTTGTCCAAGTAGTTTCGCAACTGATAATTGAGTAAGTTTACTGAATTTTTTTGATTCCGGAAGTTCTACCGTATCTGTACAGACAACTTCTGAAATTGGAGCTTTTTTTAATAATTCTACAGCATTACCCGAAAATAAAGGGTGTGTACAACAGGCAATCAAATCCAGCGCCCCGGCTTCTTTTAAAGCCACTGAAGCTGCAGATATCGAACCCGCTGTATCAATCATGTCATCAATGATGATACAATTTTTACCTTTGACTTTTCCAATGATGTTCATTACTTCTGCGACATTCGGTTCAGGTCTCATTTTGTCAATGATTGCAATAGGTGCCCCTAGCACATCGGCGAGCGTTCTAGCGCGAGCTACACCGCCATGGTCAGGTGAAACAACGACCATGTTTGGAATGTTCTTGGCTTTGATATACTCCGCTATGATTGGCAGAGAACGAAAGTTATCAATTGGTATATTGAAGAATCCTTGAATTTGGGCGGCATGTAAATCCATGGCAATCGCTCGAGTGCATCCAGCTATTTGCAACAAATCAGCGACGAGTTTTGCAGAAATCGGTTGTCTGGCTTTTGCTTTTCTATCTTGTCGAGAGTATCCATAGTATGGGATTAACACATTAATTTCCCTTGCTGATGCTCTTTTTAAGGCATCTATCATTATAAGTAATTCCATAATGTTTTCATTTACAGGATCACAAGTAGACTGAATGACAAATACTTTGTGTCCACGAACCGTTTCAGGAATATTAATGTTAATCTCCCCATCAGCGAAATGACTGACCTCACAATTACTGATAGGTATTCCAATGTAGTCAGCGATGTCCTTTGCAAGTTTCTTGTTTGAACTTAAAGAAAATATTTTAACCTTAGATCCATGAAAAACCGCCATTTGAACCCTCCAAATATTTTGATTTGATTCCCTACACTATTATACAACAAAACAACAAAAGAAAAAAGTGCTAACTTTTGGAAAATTAGCACTTCGCAACTATAAAAGAGAATTATTCGATTTTGTTTTCGGGAAGTTTCTCGTAAGCTTCAAGTACGGCTTTCTCGATTACACTTCTTGTTTCGGTATTAATTGGGTGGGCAACATCTTTAAATTCACCGTTTGGCATTTTTCGGCTAGGCATTGCTACAAACAGACCATTTTTCCCCTCAATAATCCTCAACTCATGAACAACAAAGCACTCGTCAATTGTAATGGCGGCAATTCCTACCAGACGATTATCTCCATTAACTCTTTTTGCGCGAACTTCTGTTATCAACATATTACCACCTCTTTTGATTGATTATATCACGCTATTTTTTGTTTTCCAATAGGTTTCAAGTAAAATTATAAAAAATTGTAAACACTAACGAAATACTTTTCACGGTAGTCTTCAACAAATTTCAATACTTCTTGTTCATCCTTGTTTACAATTTTGATAAAAGTTGAACCCGATCCTGTCATTATTAGCCCGGTCTCACCTAACCTTGATTTTGCAATCTCAAAAGCTTCTTTGACATCTTCATTAAAATCAAGAGACAACTTTTGAAGGCTGTTGTGCATGTTAATTATAAAAGACTCTTGATCGTTTGACTTAATCGCATTTCGAATCGGAGTACTGTCAACATTGTCAAAGCCGTTTCTATCTCCCAAAGAGAAAATATCTTTGGTTTGAACATATACTCTAGGATTCAATAAAAATAGTTGTTTTCCTTTCAAATTCAACTTTACTTTAGTTATGACTTCTCCTATCGATTCAACAATTGCCTGATCGTCAATTAAACAATATGGAATATCTGCTCCGAACTGAACTCCAATATTTACCATTTCATCGTATGAAAGATTGAGTTCAAAAAGTTTATTAATGCCTTTAATTATGGCAGCTGCATCAGCTGAGTTTCCGGCAAGGCCAGCTCCAAAAGGTATCTTTTTTTCGATATCAATTATGACTCCTTTATCCGGCATGAAACGATGCATTATATAAGCGGCGGTGTCAAAAACAATATTATTCTGATTCGATAGAAACAAGTCATTAGACCGGATTAAAACCAGTCCTTCAGAATTCGTCTTTTCTAATTTGATTGTGTCATGCAAATCAATTTTTGCATTTACCATCTCCAAATTATGATATCCATCCTTACGAGTATCCAGTACGTTAATAAACAGATTCACTTTCGCATACGCTTTTTCTATAATCATTTGATGGACCTCCATTACCATTTTTTAAGAAATTAATGATCAATAATCCTATTTTTATATTATCACAAAACAAGATATTTTTATAGGCCAGTCAAATGAAATATACAATTAATTTAATAAAAAAGAAAAGAAGTTACACTGCAATACTATAGAGATTTGAAATCCTTTTAGCCAAAATCTTAATATAAACTAAATAAAAAACCATAGAAACACATGGCTAATCTTATCAAAATCGAAAATAATGATGTTTAGCATATTACAACAAGTAATCAATGCGAAAAATCATGGAAAAAACACGTTAAATTTTAAATATATATTTATGCAAAATCAATCACATGATAACATCATAAAAATAATATAAAGCTCTATATTTAGCCGTTTCCTATTATGTAATAGATATATAATTTATTACAAGAAATGTTAATAAATAATCAGATATAAATTGTGTTAACGGGTATCCATATCTCCAAAAAATAGTGCACATACCATCAAAGTCATGAACACCTTTTCTATCTTTAAGTTTCAATTATTTTCCTATACTTTGATAAGCTTTTTTTATTCTTGCAGTTCATCGTTTTTCGCTATCATTTATACTCAAAAACAACAAGATATTTTTTTTTAAACCAATCTTGTTTTGATGGTATTTAATGGCTAAATTTAGACATTTTTATAATAAGAACTAATTACATTTTCTCTGATTTTTTGTTTTTGTTTTTTACTCAATTATTTTTTTATTTTTTTATCCATTTAACTACATCTTTTCCCCTATTTATTACACATTTTTGCCTGTCTTTTTATTTATAGTGTTTTTTGTGGTTTTTGTAGTTTTTTTTCTATAAAAAATCAGATCACTCATGTGGTCTGATTTTTAGGACAGTTGTATTTCAATAATGTCCTCTGCGTTAAATTTTTCTTTCGTGGAAAGAACAATGACTCTCGATTGATAATTGATTTTTTCAATAGTTCCATACGTAAAACGCAAATAACCATCTCGATAATATTTCAATTCAATTTCTGAATTTAGTCTTACCGCTTCTTGTAATGAACGATTTAATTCCTCTTGCTCATCTTCGCTGAGGATGGGTTTCTCTTTCTTTCCTAATCTGTATTTCATTTCTTCCAACATGGAATGATAGCCTACTAATGCATCAAAGGCACTCCATTTTATAATCCCTCGATCCACATATTGACTACTAAGCATGATGACCACCTATCATGTCATTCCTTGATTTGGCGGTAGATGATTTATATTCTGTTGATGCTCGATTAACGCTGTTTTTACCATACCTATATTTGATTTCATCCATCGCTGTAAAAATCTGCTGTTCCTTGACAATTTGTTCAGCATCTTCAAACAGACTAAATTGATAAGAGTTGTTATCAATTAAACCACTGACACTAACGTGGACCCTTCTAATTGGATCTCCTTCATAATAAAACTGGAATAGGTCTAGGCAGGTTTTGAATACGTTGTTTTCGTTTGCGGTCGGTTGTTCCAAGGTGATTTGTCTTGCAAACCCTCCACCAATTTCTTTACTATACGCTATACCAAAGTGTACCGTTCTTGCAACCTTTTTGTTGATTCGCAACCTTCGACATACATCATCAACCATTTCTCTGACAATTTGAAAAATATCAGGAGCGTAATAATCTCGAAATAAGGTTTGCCCAATTCCGTAACTTTTGCTAATCGGTTTAAGTTTAAGTTTGTCTTGAATCATACTCATGTCAATCCCGTGTGTATGATAATATAATTCTTCACCGATGATTCCAAATTTCTTTTTTAGTTTGTTGACGTCGCTTTTTGCAATGTCTCCTATTTTTTTGAATCCCATATGATTGAGATGAGCTTCCATGTTTCTCCCAATGCCCCACATTTCAGACAGCGGTGTAACGGTCCACAGTTTGGTTGGAAGATCGTCATAGTTCCATTGGGCAATAAAGTCAGGCGCCCTTTTTGATTCAATATCCAATGCCAGCTTTGCCATCAACATGTTTGGTCCAATACCACAAGTGGCATATAACTTAGTTTCTTCAAGTATCGTCTTCAAAATTGTTTTTGCAAGTTGAAAATCTGTCATTTTGTAATAACTCAAATATTCAGTTACATCCAAAAACGCTTCATCAACTGAATATACATACAAATCATCTTCTGAAACAAATCGTAAATAAATTTCTATAATTTTAGTAGAATACTCTAAATATCTTTCCATTCTCGGCTTTTGAAAAATAATATTAATATTTGTTGGGAGTTCAAATATTCTGCACCTTCCAGGAACGCCGAACTTCTTTAAGTAAGGAGAAACCGCAAGAACGATAGACCCGCCTCCACGCGATTTGTCAGCGACGACAAGCGGTGTTTCAAAGGGATCATAGCCTAAAAGAGCACATTCAACAGATGCGTAGAAACTTTTTAAATCAATGCAAAGAATATTTCGATGCAATCTATATTTTTCCATGTCGTCACCTCCAATCTACCTTCTATTATACTTATATTTGAAGGAAAAGAAAGGGGTAGAAATGTCTTTTCTTATGAAAACATTCACAAAAAAACTTCCTTGTTTTTTTGTATAAAAAGTTTCTTACAAACCAAAAAAAAATATGTTCGATTTCTCTATTTGCAGAAAAAAAAGAAGATTTTTTAAATCTCCTTATGGCATTACTTTTAATTTTTCAGGAAAGGCAATCGTAATTTTCGTCCCTTGTCCCTCTGTGCTGTCTAGTTCAATTTGGCCTTGATAAATCATTACAATATGTTTTACAATCGATAACCCAAGCCCTGTTCCACCTGTTTTTTTGCTTCTGGCTTTATCAACTCGATAAAATCTTTCAAAAATACGGCTTTGATCGGCTTTTGGGATTCCAATCCCATCATCTTCAACAATCAAAACAATTTTATCTTGTTTTTTAAATAAAACCACTTTGACGTACCCGGAAACATTTCCGTACTGAATGCTATTTTCAACTAGATTTCGTATCAATTGAATCATATGTTCGTGATTTGCGTGAATCGTGATGTTTGAAATCTCTTCTTTCCATGAAATGTTTTTGGATTCCAATGATGGAAGTACCATTTTATGAACTTCTTCAATCACAAAATCTAAAGCAACCTCTTCGTCCGAGGAACTGTTTGTTTGGTTCTCGTATTTAGATAAACTCAACATATCCATTACAAGATGATTCATTCTTGATGACTCTTCTAATATTCTCAGAGCTAAATCCTTGATTGTTTCTTCATCAGAAACCAGATTCGAAGAAATTAACTCTGCAGAGCCCATGATAGAAGTAAGTGGAGATTTCAATTCATGGGAAGCATTTACGAAGAAATCTCTTTTTAATGTTTCTACATTTTTGACTGTCGTGACATCTGTAAATATCAATACGACACTAGGAAGGTGATTCCAACTTTCTACCTGGTACGAGACCATGACTGAAAAGTAGTCATTGTTGATTTCAATTAAGGAATTTGTACTAGTGTTTGATTGGTAAGCTTTTGAAATGGCAGATTGGATATTAAGATCTCTGAATAAATAAATATAATCTTTGTGGCTGTTAAGCAATTCATTAAAATGAAAAAGATTTCTTAAAAATTGGTTTACCAGAACAATTTTTCCGTTTTGGTCCAATACACAGATGCCTTGATTCATATGATTAAGTATAAAATCGTTCTTTAATTTTTCTTCGTTTAGTGATTCAATGTTTTTTGAAATAACTCTGTTAATATCGTTAATTTCGTTAATGATTCCATTGATTTCATCAAACTTATCTACCGGAAGAATTTCACGGTACTCTCCAGAATATACTTTGCCTAAATTATCTTTAAGCATTTGTAAAGGCATAAGAGTAATTTTCGTCAAAGCTACAATTATAAATATTGAGAAAATAGAAATCGAGATTCCAACAATAAAAGATAAACCTATAAAATCATTTAGAAAAGGAAGGAAGCTGCTGGTCGGGATTGCGACTCGAAGATATAAGGTATCATCAATAATCGCGGCTAGATACATCATCGTTTTATCTAGAGTAACCGACTTTCTAACATATGCAGTTCCTAGATTTTGAAATTCAGGCCTTGACAAATGATTTTCTAATTCTGTTGCATTAGAATCTACCAAAACAATACCAGAAAAATCCATAAATGTGATTCTCAGATAGTCACTTGTATTTTCATATTTAGCCACAATCTCATTTGGAGTAAGTCCTTCGACGTAATCCTGGGTTACCATATTAAGGTATTGATTCAAATTTAATTCTGTTACTTTGTTTAGATTATTTTGTACAATCAGAGTGGACCCAATGATAAACACTAATAGTGCTAATGCAAGCACCAGTCCAAACTGTAGAGAAATCCTTCTTCTCATAAAATGAATTTATACCCAACACCACGAACTGTTTGAATAGCCTCTTCTGCAATTCCTGCCTTAGACAACTTCATTCTCAGCTCTTTTATGTGGACATCAAGCGTTCTCGTTTCCCCAAAAAAGTCATATCCCCAAACGATATTTAAAATATCGTCTCGAGTAACAACTTTTAGGTGATTTTGCATCAATAATTTTAATAGTTGAAATTCTTTTGAGGTCAGTAAAATGGGAGTTTCATTAAAAGAACAAAGGTATTCTTTTGGATTCAAAAGTAGACCTTTGATTTCAAGCAAGTAATCAGACGGTTTTTCGGGTGTCCTTCTCAGTAAGGCTTTCACTCTGCTCACAAGTTCCAATACTCCAAATGGTTTTGTTAAATAGTCATCTGCACCCAAATCGAGTCCAATGACTTTATCGATTTCAGTTCCTTTTGCACTCACCATCATAATTGGTATTTTATTCCAAATAGGATTTGATTTTATTTTTTTCATCATTGATATCCCGTCCATACCAGGTAACATGATATCAAGTAAAATGATCTCAGGTAATTCTAAGTCCATCGCAGAAAAAAACGATTTCGAATCGGAAAACATTCGGATATCGAATCCAGAATTTTTTAATGCAATTTGAATGACATTTTGAATATTTTTGTCATCTTCGACCGAATATATGATATTCATTTACATCCTCCTAAATCGGGTTCAACTTCTTGTGTTCTCCAGTGATTGAAAAGATGACCCATTCTGCTATATTAACAGCATGGTCTCCTATTCTTTCTAGGTATTTTGCAACCATCATCAAATAGAGTGCATAATCAGCATCAATAGATGATGAACGAATTGCATTAGCAACAGCATTTTTGATTTCTTCAAAATAATTATCTACGATATCGTCTTCTCGAATGACCTCGTAAGCTAGTTCTATATCGTTATTGACAAACGATTCGAGCGCTTGCGAAATCATTTTAGCACAGGCTTTTGTAATTAATCCAGCCTGTTTCGTCTCGAAATGATGATGGGTGTTCTCCATAAAAATCGTCATTTTCGAAATGTCTGCAGCGTGATCACCAATTCGCTCTAAATCAGTAATCATCTTCAAAACAGCGGTAATAAGACGAAGATCTTTTGCGACGGGCTGTTCACGAAGAATTATTCTCATACATTCTTTTTCAATTTTATATTCTTGTTCGTTTACAAGTTTGTCTTTTTCTATTATTGATTGTGCGAGCGAAGAATCCAAACTCAAAAAAGATTGAAACCCTTCGTTAATGTGTTTAATCACCATGTCTCCCATGTGAATTAAACTAATTTTCAATTCTTCCAGTTCTTTATCAAATTGATTTCGATATGTCATAGTACACCTTCCGTTATCATTATATTATGAAATGTATTTAAATACAATTAATTAGCCAAATCGACCGGTAATATAGTCTTCAGTCTGTTTTTTGCTTGGTTGAGAGAAAATAAGATCGGTTTTATCATACTCGATTAATTCTCCCATTAAAAAGAAAGCCGTGTTATCTGAAATTCTTGCGGCCTGTTGCATATTGTGAGTAACAATTACAATGGTGTAGTCTTTTTTAAGTTCTTGAATCAACTCTTCAATTTTTGCTGTTGCAATTGGGTCAAGTGCTGATGTTGGTTCGTCCATCAAAATGACTTCGGGTGACATTGCAATAGCTCTGGCTATGCACAACCTTTGCTGTTGCCCTCCCGACAGTGAAGTGGCTGCTTCTTTCAACCGATCTTTGACTTCATCATATAACGCAGAATTCACTAAAGCATTCTTAACGATTTCATTCAAAGTCTTCTTGTCCTTAACTCCTTGGCATCTTGGTCCATACGCGATATTGTCAAAAATACTCATAGGAAATGGGTTTGGTTTTTGAAAAACCATCCCAACTCTAGTTCTTAGGTTAATTACATCATAATTTTTATCATAAATATCGTCGTTCTCATACTGAACCAACCCGTCGACATGGCAGTTGTCAATAAGATCATTCATTCTATTCAGTGACCTTAATAATGTAGATTTCCCGCATCCTGAAGGACCGATAAGCGCTGTAACTTGATTTTTGGGAATTTCCATAGCTATGTCAAACAAGGCTTGTTTAGTGCCATAGTGTAAATTTAGATTCGTGATTTGAAAGACGTTTTCTGTTTTCATTAACTTGTCCTACTTTCATATGATAATTTATTGGCAATAAATTTGACTATGAGATTTAATACCAATACTACCGCAAGAATGATGATTGAAATTGCACTTGCCAACTCAAAATTAGGAGTTTCTCCGGCCATGATACTCCAAATATGAACTGCCAGCGAAGTTGATCTTTCGGTTAAAATGATTTGGTCTTTGATGGCAGTACCTATCGCATATATCAATGCGGCTGATTCTCCTATAATTCTCCCTACACTTAATAAAACTGCAGACAATATCCCAGGAATAGCCGATTTTAAAACCACTTTAAATGTCGTTTGTGTTTTTGTGGCGCCTAGTGCAAGTGATGCTTGTCTAAAATCATCCGGAATGACTTTTAATGCTTCGTCGGTAGAAGTAATAATTACTGGCAACACAATCACAGCAAGAGTAAGTGCGCCTGAAATGAGATTTCCACCATCGGCGGCAGTAAAAGTCGATGTGAATGGAATAAAAACCGCTGCACCCAACAATCCAAATATAATAGAGGGGACACCAGTTAACATTTCAATCAACCTTCTCAAAATTTCGACTATCTTTGATTTCTTTGGTGCAAATTCGCGAAGATATATGGCACTTAAAACACCGATTGGAAGGGCAATAATCAAGGTCAAAATAATGAGATACAATGTTGTTATGATAGATCCTCTTATTCCCTTTCCAGAGGTAGTTGTAATCATGTCGATGATTCCATCGGCAGCATCAAACAAGTTTGCGGCATTTTCAGGGCCTTCTGAACTCATAATAATTGTATAGTTTGTAAAAATCACTTTCAACAACGCTTGGTTTTCAGTAATTTCAACAACTTCACCTTCATTGTTTTTATCAGGTAAGATTCTAAGCGGAGAATTTGAATCAATATAGGCAATCAACATATATGATTTTCCTTCATTGTCAAGAGCGGTGGAAAAACCAATTCCCCATTTGCTTGAAAAATATACTGATTCATCAAGATGTGAGGGCTTTTCGAATACTTCATCCCCCAATTGATCAGAGTAATAGGTATCATATGTGGTTGCGTAATAATCGCTTGTCAACAGATCCCAAGAAAGCAACCCCGATCCTTGCTTAAATACATAGGCGAAGATTGCTATCAACAAAAACAGCCCTATCATAGAAGTGATAGTAATGACCCCTTGAAAAAGGAAATCAAGTCTTCTTCTTTTTGAATGTTTCAAGAGAATCGACCTACTTTCTTTTTCAAATAATTTAACCCAAGATTTGTTAAGATGATGAGAAGAATCAATACCATTCCCACAGAAAATCGAATATCGTAATCCAATCCGGTAGTTTCTTTCAATCCCAACAACATTGTGGAAGTAAGTGTTCTTGTAGTGGAAAACAAATCAAATGAAGGACCGCTTCCTGCATTCCCGGCAACCATACTTACTGCAGTTGCTTCTCCCAATGCTCTTCCGATTCCCAAAATGATTCCTGCAAAAATTCCCGACTTGGCTGATACTAGAGTAACTTTAAAATAGGTTTGCATTTTACTTGCTCCAAGTGCAAGAGAATTTTTTTCCAAATCCAAATTTACAGAGTTAATTGCTGTAATAGATAGTAATGTTATTGTAGGCAATATCATCATTGCTAACACAAAAACAGTCGCTAGGGTTGAAATTCCCCCAGCGGTTTGCAATCCAAATATGGACGCTATCCATAAAACAACTTTGGTAATAACCCCTAAACCAAAAACACCAAATACAATTGATGGTACGCTTGCCAGCAATTCTATAATGGTTTGAAAAAATTTCGAAATTGGTTTTGGTGTCATTTTTGCAATGTACAAAGCAGTGAATACAGAGATTGGAACTGCAATCAAACTTGATAAGGCAACTACAAAAACAGTATTGACGACAATAAAAAATATTCCATAAGAATTAGGGGGTTGATACCAAGTTACACCAGTAATGAATCTTAAAAAATTGACCGATTCATTTCCATACTCGCTTGGAAGAAAAGGAGCAACCCCTCTTTGAGAAATGAATATCAATATCATCAAGACAAAAGAAGCACTTAAGACTGTCGGGATAAGAAGTATATTTTGCATAATCCTATCAGTCTTTTTATTGTGCTTCATACTAAATTTTGTGTCTTTGTTGAATTCTATTTTCGTCATGTATTACCCTCATTAAAGCAAGAAATAGGCCTTTTAACGGCCTATCTTACATAATTATCCAAGTAAATCTGCCCAAGTGGTGAATTCACCTGAATATATTTTTCTTAATTCTTCAGAAGTAATATTCGAAAGGATTGAGTTTTCCCCATTTAGAACCACTACCACAGCATCTAAACAAATCAGTCCTGTAGTACCCTCGGCATATGCTTCTGATTCTTTGAAATCCCTAGAAGCAAAACCAATGTGAATTTTGTTTGCCCCATCCGCTTCAGATCCTTGGGTTCTAGTGAAACCATCCCCGGACCCGGTGTGGTTGTGCTCTGGTATAAAGTTCCCGCATTTGGTTGTGAACTCCGCAGACAGTGCCTTTGCAACTGATTCAACTGAAGTAGAACCTCCAAAATAAATCGTCACAGAGGAATTATCTTCAGTACAAACCGAATAATTTGACTTAATGTTATCCCATAAAGAATCGCTAACAGTAGTTTCAACAATTCCGTGTTTATTGGAAATGGTTGCTTTTCCATCAACGGTATTCATATAAGCAATAAACGCTTCAATGATTTGACTTTCCGTGTCCATTCCGGTCCAATCTTCTCTTACAATGTAATTAAATGGCCTTTGTAACCCATAAGTGCCGTTTAGCACGTTATCTTTTGAAGCTACTACGCCTTCAAATTGAAGACCGTTCAATCCAGTATCTGTGAGTGATGCCAAACTAATGTATCCAATACCATATAAGTCGTTAGTAATGCTTGAAATCATTGAACCATTTCCGTCTACTTCAACATAGCCATCTACTAGAACGGTATTGTCCCCGGAAGCAGCACTGAAGCCTATTCCGCTAAAAAACGCTTCTCTTGTTCCGGAAGTAGTATCTCTTGTATATACAGTAACTTCCATAGTTTGATCAATCGAAGTTGTTGTTTGAGTTGTTGCAGATGTAGTTTCAGAAGTTGTTGAACATCCAACAAGCGCAATTGCAACGATAATAATGCTAAGAGTTAATAATATTTTTTTCATATAATTCTCCTTATGTGTTTGAAATCAACCTAATTGTACCCAAAAAATAAATAAATAAAAATCATGAAACCGTAATGAGAAAGTAAATATTGTGTAAACTGTATAAAAACAAGTTCTTCCTATTTTTTAAAACAAAATGGGTATATAATAGACTCAACTTAAAACAAGGAGGAGACACTCAAGCAAATTGATTGTAATAAATTATGAAAGATTCCTATGAAAAAATACTAGAAAAATCGATTCAACATGATAAACTATACGAAATAATCCGTGTCGTCGATCCTGTAACTAAAGAAGTATTGTTTTACAAAGACAATGAATGGAACCTCACAAATGAGCCTTGCTATGTTTTTTGGGGATATGATGCGCCATGTCCGAACTGTACTTCCATGCGAGCAATCAATACCAATAAAAATACTTTTAAAATTCAGTACCAATTAGATAAATCGTATACTGTAATCTCCGCTCCTACTACAATTGACGGAAGATGGGTTTCAATCGAGCTTCTAAGTGATGCGACCAATAGTATTGATATGGTAGATGAAACTATTAGTGAAATGAAAAAAATCATCGAAAAAACAAATGAACTTACCATCAGGGATGGCCTTACAAAAATTTATAACCGAAAATTTATCGATGAACAATTGCCTTTCCAACTAACTCAAGCTCAAAATAGAAAAAACCCATCATTTGTCGTGATGGGAGATATTGATTATTTCAAACGCGTCAACGATACTTATGGACACCAAATCGGAGATGAAGTATTGAAGAAAGTCGCCGAACTTCTTTCAAAAGAATGCACTCTTGAAGGTTGGGCTGCGAGATACGGAGGTGAAGAATTCATATTATTCCTCTCTAATTATTCACTTGAAGACGCCATCGAGAAAATTACACATATTAAAAACCAAATACAAGAGACTGTGTTCAATTTTGAAAAATATTCCTTCTCCATTACTGCAAGTTTCGGACTTGCTCAAATCGTTGTTGGAGATACCCCTTCAACAATCATTGAGAAAGCCGACTCTTTATTGTATTTAGCTAAAAATTCCGGAAGAAATACTGTTAAATACTAAAAAAAGGAACTTCAATTCGAATTGAAGTTCCTTTTATATCTATTTATCGTATTTTGCAAAAGGATCGTCGTTTGCTTCAGCTTTTTTCACTTCGTCCTTATGAATTCTGGCCATTACTTGTTCTTTTGGTTCAACAACAATTGCCATAATTAGGTAAGCAAGAAGTCCCGTTCCTGCACAAAGCACTAAAATCAACCAAATAACCCGAACTAAAACAACATCCAAATCAAAATAATCGGCAAGCCCTTTTGCAACACCGAATATTTTTTGATTTTGAGTATCCCTATATAAATGTTTTTTTTCTGACATATAAATCACCTCGTATTTATTATATAGTTATCGACAATGAATTTCAATATTAATTCACGGATTCGATAAATTTCAACAATAGAATAGAAATTTTGGATAGTGCTTGCTTTGAAACAACCAATACTTCTTCATGTGATAAAGATGTTTTGCTGATACCCGTGGACATGTTGGTTATGCATGATATTCCTAGCACATTCATTCCTGCATGATTCGCAACAATGACTTCGGGGACTGTAGACATTCCTACAGCGTCTCCTCCAAGTTGCCTATAAGCTTTGATTTCGCTTTTTGTTTCATAATTCGGACCAAAATAACTAACATAAATACCTTTTTTTATTTGTATTTTTTCATGAGATGCAATTTCAGAAAACAATTGAATCCAATCTTGTTTATACGGTTCTGTCATATCCACAAATCTTAGCCCAATTTCATCTTGATTATCACCAGTTAATGGATTTCTCCCCATCATATTGATATGATCTTCAATCAACATAATGTCTCCTGGAATAAAATCTGGATTCATGCCGCCGCAAGCATTTGTAATGATTACTTTTTTGACTCCCAGTCTAGCAAACAAATGGATTGGAAATCGCATTTCTTCATCTGAATATCCTTGATAATAATGTGGGCGTCCTTTCATGATGGCCACAGTTTTATTGTATAAAGTCCCAAGCACCAACTCTCCACTATGCCCTTGAATTTGCTTTAGAGGAAAATAAGGAATATCTTGGTAGGATATAATCAATGGATTGCTTAAATGATTAGCAAAATCACCAAGCCCAGAACCGAGTATAATTAAAAAATCGATGTCTTTCTCTAATTTCTTTTGTATAAAAGTAGCTGCTTTATTGATTTTGCTTATTTGCTTCATGATTAGGCCTTCTTCTTCCAAAAGATTAGTTTCTTAAAGACTTTCCAATAATCCTTTTTCATAAATAGCATTCCGACTCCTAAAGATACCGATAACACCGGAAGACTGATAGCTAATACTAAAGTTACAGGCTTAACATTGGCTTTCACCAAAAAATTCAATGTCTCAACGACTCCGTTTGATAGTCTGATATATACTTTCGCTTCACCAAACGCAACACCGAGAACCTTTCCGGTAGAATCTACATGCAATACAGAAGTGTCAGACGAAACATAAGATACAATGGTTGCATTTCCAACCGTGACATAATCATTGATATCCAATGCTGGGTCATTTGTCTTAATAGATATGATTCCCGCTTTCTGTTCCAACAATGATGTGGCATGTGTCAACAAGACAACGGCTGCATCAACTTCGGCCTGAGACACATTCAAATTTGATATGAGAACTGAGCACTGGCTCATAACTGTAGAAAAATAAGCAAAGGATGAAATTGAGTAAGTTTCTTCGTTCTTAGAAAGTAATGAATCGTGTAATGTGATTAGTTCTGATAAATCCGCCCTTAATACAAGGAGTTCTTGTAAGTCCTCCAATTCAAGGGTGGTTTGATTGTAGACGGTTTGAGATAGTTCTTTTCCAATAATGACATTATAAATTCGATTATATTCTTCATTAAAGACTTCCACAGATTCTGGGGTGTACAGGGTGGTCGCGATAATTCCAACATTCTCATAGAGGCTTAGAATTTCCGCGTTGTCAACTAATGGGTCGAGCAAATCCAAAGCATCCGATATTTTTTGAGAAAGCAAATCAACTTCGCTTTGCAAAGAATCAAGGTTATCAATTACTTGATTTACCAAAAGATATGTTCCGTAATCCATAACTGCAGCTTTAAATAACGCGTAGCTTGAGTCTGTATACAAATTCTTTTCTTCATAATAAGCGATGATCGCTTGGTTGTTATAAAGAATCAAATCTGTTTTATCCGCTCTCAAAATTAATAAATCAAAGGCATCCTCATAATTTTGAACCAATTCTTCAATGTCTTGAGCAGTTGCATTTTCATCCACCATTTCAGAGGAAATTCTTGAAATTTCCTCGTCAAACATAACAACTGAAGTTGGAGTATATAAATCATAATTAAAATCAACTAGGTCATCAATAGACGTTTGTAATGAAGAATAATCGCCCCTCAATACAAGCAAGTTGTATAATTCGTTAAGGTCTGTTGTTGCTTGTAATACATCATCGTCTCTTGCTTCTAAATCTAAAATGGTTTGATTAATCGGAATAAGTCCAGCAATGAATAGAGTTCGAGAGTCTAAAGTATAAATAGACTTATCCAAAGCTACCGCATCGTTGTAAGCTTGAATCAAAGCGGTCTTGTCCGGTTTTAATATTAGAAGAGACAATGATGATTCGATTTCATTCAAAGCGGATTGAACCTCTGGAAGAGAAGCATCTGAATTATTAATGACTTCTAATTTCGTGAATCCAATGTTGATAAGCAAAGTAGCATCGATTGAAGAATAATCTGTTTGGAACAAGGAATATGTGGATGGGATATAATTGCTTCCATCCAAAAGGACCGCTTCAGCGAAATCATACCGCGCCTGTAAATCAGTTTTGTCACCTAACAAAACAAGCAGTGAGCTTGAAGCAGTGATGTCAGCACTAAGAGACTGTATCAAGACTTCCCCACTTGTGGGCTCATCGATAATGTCTTTGATTCTATTTAGTTCTGCATCATAAACCGCTATTGAACGAAGTGTATAAGGTGTAGTATCTCGATTCGATTCCTGAAAATATTCAACAAAAACGGTATTGTATGTAAGAGTTGTAACGAGGCCGTCAAGAAGATTATTGAGGTCTTGGGTCATTTGGTCTACATCAACTTGAAGAGCAAGATTGTCCGCAATCATAACATCAACTGCGGCAACTCCACCCAAAGCATTAAGTCCATCTGAAAAAGCGGTATAGGATGCCGCTTGATATAAGTCATTTGTTTGATCAGTAATTGCTTGATTGATTTCATCTCTCGCAATAATCAATTGAGCTTTATCAGCGTCGGCACGGACAACGGCTGAAAACATCAAAGCAAAAACAAAAAAAGCGATAATTGATACTTTTTTTAATAATTTCATCGTTATCCTCCTTTAAAAAAGATTAAAAAACTCGTTTATAAATATAATCTACCTTTTTACTATAAAAATCAAGTGTGAATTGTCGTTTTATTTCGCTCTGATTTAAATACGACAGGATGTTTTCATCCTTCATTAACAATTCTTCAAACGATAATCTTTCGGCATACGCTTTTTGTGTGATTGGTTGAATTAAGTCATAAGCTGCTTCTCTCGACATTCCCTTTTCAATCAAGGAAGTAAGAACTCTTTGAGCAAAAATGATTCCGTTTGTCAAGTAGATATTTTCTCTCATCTTTTCTTCATTCACAACCAAATTATCTAGTGTTGACGAATATCTAGAGAGCATATAGTCGATGAGACAAGTCGCGTCAGGTAAAATAATTCTTTCAACTGAAGAATGAGAGATGTCTCTTTCATGCCAAAGAGTAATGTCTTCCATCGCAGAAAAAACATATCCTCTCAAAACTCTTGAAAGTCCTGAAATATTTTCGCTTGAAATAGGATTTTTTTTGTGTGGCATGGCAGAAGATCCTTTTTGAGACTTCGAAAAAGCTTCTTGAACCTCTCCTACTTCAGTTCTTTGTAGATGTCTGATTTCAGTCGCAATTTTATCCAATGTGGATCCTAAAATGGCTAAAACAGAAATATAATGTGCATATCGATCCCTTTGCAGTGTTTGTGTTGAAATGTTTGGTTTGGATAATCCAAGTTTAGAACAAATATAATCTTCAATTTCTGGTGCAGTAAATGCATAGTTACCAACCGCTCCGCTGATTTTACCTATTTCAACTTCTTTACGAACTTCTTGAAAGCGATGAAGATTTCGATTCATCTCGTCATACCATAATGCCCATTTTAAACCAAAAACAGTCACATCAGCATGAATCCCATGGGTTCTACCAATGCAAAATGTATTTTTATACAGGTTTGCTTTATTTTTCAATACATCCATAAAATTGACTATTTCTTTTTCAATCATTTCGTTAGCTTGTTTTAATCTAATTCCATTTGCAGTGTCCACAACATCTGTTGAAGTCAATCCATAATGAATCCATCTTTTTTCATTTCCTAGGTGCTTCGAAACCGCTCTTGTAAATGCGATGACGTCATGCTTCAATTGATTTTCTAATTCAACAATGTCTTCTAGTAAATAGGTAGAATTATTTCTTAGTTTTTCCATCTCCAACGATGAAATCAATCCATTATCATGAAGTGCTTCCGCGTTTAAAAGTTCGATTTTCAAATAACAATCAAACTTGTTTTTATCGCTCCAAACAGATTTCATTTTTTCTCGTGAATATCGATCAATCATTTTGATTCTCCTACTATTTTTTTAAAACACAACAATGTATTTTCTAACAAGCAAGCAATTGTCATAGGACCAACGCCTCCGGGTACCGGTGTTATGAATCCAGCTTTTTTTGAAGCTTTTTCAAAGTCTACATCACCACAAAGAATATCATCAACCTTTGAAATTCCGACATCGATGACAACAGCTCCTGATTTAACATAAGTATCATCTACCATTTTAGGTTTTCCAATCGCTACCACTAAAATGTCTGCCATTGAAGCGACGGCACTTAAATTTATGGTTTTTGAGTGACAAATGGTTACTGTGCCGTTTGCCTTTAATAAAAGATTCGCGATGGGTTTTCCAACGATCTGACTTCTACCGAGGACAGTGCATTGTTTTCCAGTAATGTCAATTTGATATTCATCTAACATTTTCATTATCCCTTTTGGAGTGCAAGGAATGAGTTCTCCATTCCCATTCGCAAGCTTTGCTACGTTAACTGGAGTAAATCCATCTACATCTTTCCTTGGAGAGATAGAAGAAATGATTAACTCACTATCCAGATGGGAAGGAATCGGAAGTTGAAGCAAAATTCCATGAACAGAGTTATCTGTGTTTAATTCGTTTATCAAATCAAGCATTTCTTGATTGGTTACATTTTCTTCTCTTTTGATTACAGTACTCAAAATCCCAGTTTTTATACAAGCTCTTTCTTTCCCTCTAACATAAGATTCGCTTGCGGGGTTATGTCCAACTAATATGACAACCAAATGCGGAGTAATGTTATTTTTTTGAACAAGAACCTCTGTTTCCAACCTTACTTGTTCTTTTACTTTCTTCGATAATGCGGTTCCATCAATAATGACTGCCATACAATTCATCCCCTTCGATGTTCTATAGAATAAAACATAATATATGTCCAAAAAAATCGAATTTTAAATAATATCCATTCCACAAAATGATTGCGCCATTCTCTTGGTAATTATATCATATTTGATGATTCTTTAGAATCAATTTCTAAAAACAGCACAAAAAGAGATTTTTCGGAATTTAGGTTGAAACCTCGCGTTTTATGATACAATATATTAAAATAAAGAAGAGGTATTGTGCGTGAAAATAGGTATTGTTGGACTAGGTTTGATGGGAGGTTCCATCGCCAAAAGCTTAAATCAAAATCATTTCATCATTGCATACGATGTAGACAGGGATGCAATCGACTATGCACTATCACAAAAAATCATTCAAGCTGGTGATACCAATCTTGAAAATTTTTTCCACGGAACCAAAGTAATCTATTTGTGCTTGTATCCCCAATCAATACTACAATTCATTCAATCTTACCAAAATCAAATGGATCCTGGCACTATAGTGATTGAAATTTCAGGTGTGAAAACCAAAATTATCAATGCTGTAACCCCCTTCTTGAACAATAACATAGATATGGTCTTTACTCACCCAATTGCGGGAAGAGAAAAAGTCGGTGTTAAATACTCAAAAGATTCCATTTTTCAGAATGCGAATTACGTTATTGTTCCAACAGACAAAAATAAAGCCGAGTCTCTTTCTTTGGTTGAAAATTTGGCTCGAGAGATGAAATTTAAAAACATTACACAGCTAACAAAAGAACAGCATGACGATATCATATCTTACACTTCCCAATTAACCCACGTTTTGTCATTAGCTTTGGTTAATTCTGAAGATACTAATCTTGATACAAAAAGATTCATCGGTGATTCCTATCGAGATTTGACGAGAATTTCAATGATTAACGAGCCTTTGTGGAGTGAACTGTTTTTAGAAAACAAAGAATATCTTATTGAAAAAATTGAGCGGTTAGAAAAATCATTAAGTGAATACAAATCCGCAATTAATAATAATGATATAGAAAAATTGAAGGAATTAATGCTTGAAGCTAAACGTAAAAGAATGAAAATCGAAGGAGATGATCCTTTGTGAATGTTATGATCCACCCCTCGGAATTAAAAGGGTCTATCAATATTCCGCCATCAAAAAGCCAATCACATCGTGCAATTATTGCCGCTTCTCTTTCAAAGGGGAAAAGTGTAATTTCAAATATTGTTTATAGTGACGATATTATGGCTACCATCGGTGCAATGGAAAAACTTGGTGTCAAATTTGTTAAAAACACGCATCACTTAACCGTTATCGGTGTTCAAAGAATATCAATTAGCGATGATAATTTTGTAGAGTGTAATGAATCAGGTTCAACTTTAAGATTTTTAATTCCAATTTTTTCATTATGCAAAGACAAAGTGGTTTTTACAGGAAAGAGAAGTCTATTCAAACGTCCTATGAATATCTACGAAGAAATATTTGATAAGTTAAATCTTGTATTTCAAAAAAATGAGGACTCAATTATTGTTTCTGGCGCATTGTCTCCTGGGGTTTACGAAATACCTGGAAACATATCTTCTCAATTCATATCGGGGCTGTTGTTTGCTTTACCTCTTGTCAAAGGAGATTCAAAAATAGTCATCACAGGTAAATTTGAGTCAAAACAATATGTAGATATGACTTTGGAAACTCTAAAACAATTCCATATTTTAATTGAAGAACAAGGAAACGAATATATAATCAAAGGGAACCAATCATATAAGTCGTGTAATGTTTTCATTGAAGGAGATTATTCTCAATTAGCGTTTTTTGCCGTTTTAGGAACAATCAGTGGTGACGTTTTTTGTAGAAAGATTCCTATGACTTCTCACCAACCGGACAGGTTGATATTGGATTATATTCAAAAAATGGGTGGCAGAATAGAAGTTAAAGAAAACGGAATTATTATACGGAAAGCAAAAACAATTGGCGCAGTATTAGACGTTAGTCAATGTCCTGATATCGCACCGGTTCTTGGCATTCTTGCAGGACTCAGCGAAGGAAAAACATTAATTATCAATGCCCAAAGACTGAAAATGAAAGAATCAAACCGTCTTCTTTCCACTTATGAAACTTTAAAATCATTAGGTGTTCAGGTCATCATGAATGAAGATAGTTTGGAAATTACAGGAAGAGATTCTTTTGAAGGTGGAATATTTGATTCCTTCCAAGATCATAGAATTGCAATGAGTATTGCCGTGGCCTCTTCTCGTGCTAATCGAAACGTATTGATTACCAACGCCGAAGTCATAAACAAATCTTACCCGGATTTTTACATCGATCTAGAAAAATTAGGAGCTAAGATTGAATACATAGAGGAGTGATTCAATTGAAATCTTTAGAAATACAATCAAAAACTAGAGTGTATAAAGTTGAAATAGAAAATAATATATTGGACCATCTAGATAAATACTTGAATCCTTCTTTTCGTTATGTCATCATTTCAGATGACCATATTCCAATTAAATACATTGAAAAAGTTCAAAAGGCTTGCCCTAACAATCTGTTAATTCTGTTTCCGGAAGGGGAAAAGAGCAAATCAATCGAACAATTTTCCAGAATCACTGAACTGATGCTTGAAAAAAACATTAAGAAAGATTCTACTATAATTGCTTTAGGCGGAGGAGTCACGGGCGATTTGGCTGGATTCGTTGCTTCCGTATATCTTCGAGGAATTGATTATATCCAAATTCCAACAACTCTTCTTTCTCAAATCGATTCCAGTGTAGGAGGAAAAGTAGCCATCAACAGTTCTCAAGGCAAAAATGTTATCGGTAGTTTTTATCCTCCAAGGCTTGTCTTGATTGATCCAAAGACGCTTGACACTTTATCTCCAAGACAATTCTCAAATGGCATGGCGGAAATGATTAAATACGGAATGATTGCCGACAAATCTTTATTCGATAAAATCAAAAACGAAAACGTTAAGGATCATCTTGATCATTATATTTTCCGTTCTCTTGAAATCAAAAAAGATTTTGTTGAGAAAGACGAGTTTGACAACGGTTTGAGACAATCATTGAATTTTGGTCATACTTTTGGCCATGCAATCGAATCCTATTATCATTATGACAAATATTTACATGGGGAAGCAATTGCGATCGGAATGGTTATGGTCCTTTCAAAGCCTGAAATTCGAAAAGAATTGATTGAAGTTCTTAAAAAATACTATCTGCCGACAGAAGACAGCGCAAAAATAAGTGATTTAAAAGAATACGTAAATAGAGATAAGAAAAATAGAAATGAACTCTTAAATATCGTGGATGTACTGGAAATAGGGTCTTGTGTAATAACAAAATCCCAATTTCAACTATAAAAAGGGGGCAATCGGTATGAATACCTATGGTCAAAATATTAAAATTACCCTATTCGGCGAATCACATGGTGAGTATCTAGGAATTACAATTGATGGTTTGGGTTCAGGCATACAAATCAATCATCAGATAATCAAGGACGCTTTAACAAAAAGAAGACCAAAAAGTATTTATTCTACTTCAAGAAGTGAAGCGGATGAATACAATATTATTTCAGGTGTATATGAAGGAAAAACGACTGGAGCACCTCTTACTTTTTTAATTTCAAATCAAAATACTATATCAAGTGACTATTCAACACTAAAAAATACACCGAGACCTTCTCACGCAGATTATCCCGCACATATAAGATATGATGGATTTAACGATCCTCGAGGCGGGGGAATTTTTTCAGGAAGAATCACTGCCTTGATTGTAATTATAGGTGCGCTTGCAAAACAAATTCTAAACGAAAAGGGAATCTACATTGGATCTCATATCAAGAGCCTTCATAATATTGAAGACGAATCGTTCGATTCAATCGATATAAACAAATCTTTGATTCAAAATTTAGAAAAAGAAGATTTCCCTCTGATAAACAAACAAGTTGAAATTTCGATGAAAGAAGAAATTTTGAAAGCAAAAGAAACAGAAAATTCTGTTGGTGGCATTGTTGAATCCGCAATAATTAATCTTCCTGCAGGCGTGGGAGATCCTTTGTTTCTATCTATAGAAAGTCAATTATCTTCCCTTCTCTTCAGCATCCCTTCTATTAAGGGAGTCGAATTTGGAGATGGATTTAAAATCTCGAGTTTGACTGGAAGCGAAGCCAACGATTCTTACTATTATGTAAACAATAAAATTCAAACTCGAACCAATCATAACGGGGGTATTCTTGGAGGGCTTTCTACCGGAATGCCGATTATCATTCGTGCAGCTGTTAAACCAACACCTTCTATAGGCATTAGACAATCCACAGTTGATTTGTCTTTAAAACAAGATACCTTTTTGGAAATAAAAGGAAGACACGATCCTGCAATTGTTAACCGCGTTGTACATGTAATTAATTCAGCTCTATATTTTGGTGTGTTGGACATTCTTTCTTCTCCTATACTAAAAGGAAAGGAATAATATCATGTACGGTTTGCTTGGGAAAAAGTTGAAGCATAGTTTTTCTAAGGAAGTCCATGAAATGCTCGGAAACAATCAGTATCAATTGATTGAAACAAACGACCTAGAGTCTTTTTTCTCTAACCATGATATTCAAGGAATAAACGTTACTATCCCTTATAAAGAAAAAGTAATCCCTTTCCTTGATAAACTTGATGAACTGGCAATGAAAATTGGTGCAGTTAACACCATTGTCAAACGAGATGAAAAACTCATTGGTTATAATACCGATTATATTGGATTGAAAGAAATGATTACTCATTACAACATACCCATTGCATCGAAAAAGGTCCTGATTGTCGGAAATGGCGGTGCAGCAAAAACATGTAAAGTTCTGTTTGAAGATTTAAATGCTACACAAATAAAAAAGATTTGCAGACAACCAAGATTAGATGATGAGATTCCTTTCAAATCAATTGACTCTGTACTTGATTATGATATAATCGTTAATACAACTCCTATAGGAATGTATCCTAATAATGATGATGCTTGCCCGATTTCAATTGATGATTTCACACATTGTATAGCGGTCATTGATTTAATATATAATCCTGCTAATACTAAATTATTGTTGTCCGCAAAAGACAGTGGAATCTCAACTTATAATGGCCTTTATATGTTAGTTATGCAAGCAATATCTGCTCACGAATTATTTCACAATGTTTCTGTTTCTGAAGAATATAGAATCAAGATATATTCAGAAATAAAAAGGAGTACCTCCAATCTTGTTTTGGTCGGAATGCCTTTGAGTGGAAAATCAAAATATGCCATCTTATTATCTTCAAAATATGCAAAAGAATTAATAGATACAGATGAGTCTATTGAGGATATGACACAAAAAAAGATTTCCGACATCTTTGAAGAACAAGGTGAATCATCCTTTAGAAAGATGGAATCCGACTTGGTTGAAAGTACATATAAATCTCTAAATATGGCGATTTCCACGGGTGGTGGGATGATTGAAAATCATCCATTAATGATGAAACTAAAACAAAATGGTGTTGTTATATTTTTAAACAAAGACCCAATGAAAATAGCATCACTCACAATCCGAAACAGACCGTTGATTAAGAGTTCAAGTGATGTATTGAATCTGGCAAAAAGAAGAATTCCTCTCTATGAAAAATATGCCGACATCATAGTTAATATAGACAAAGACACATCCTTTCACATCAATGAAATCGAGGAAAAGTTAAATGAATATTTTAGTCGTTAACGGCCCCAATCTAAATATGCTAGGTTTAAGAGAACCTGAAATTTATGGTTCATCTACTTATGCTGATTTGCTTAGTATAATTAGAAAATTCGCCGAAAAAAATAATATTAATGTTCTTTTTTTTCAATCTAATCACGAAGGTGAAATCATTGATTTCTTACAAAATAATTATTTAGATTATCCTAATTTGATTATCAACCCAGGTGCTTTTACTCATTATTCGTATTCCATTTACGATGCAATAAAGGCCTGTCAATTCAAAGCGGTTGAAGTACATATCTCAAATATATTTAGTCGTGAACCATTCAGAAAAATATCCGTGATAAAAGATGCCTGCATTGCTCAAATATCCGGAAAAGGATTTGAAGGATATATAGAAGCAATTGAAATTCTCAGGAAGGAATCATCCCCATTATGATTATTAAATTTAAAGAAGGTACCAATATTCAACAAATAGAACAACTACGTTCTTTGTTGGAAAATCAAGGATTTGGTATACATGAAAGTATCGGATCCAGTATCACAATATTTGGTGTTGTCGGAGATACCACCAAATTAGATCCTCAGAGTTTTTACGCTTTTGACTTTGTCGACAGCGTATTACGAGTACAAGAACCTTTTAAGAAAGTCAATCGTAAATTCCAACCAGCGGATACCGTTGTCAATGTAAACGGAGTTCTAATCGGTGGAAAAAACGTTGTTATTATGGGTGGACCTTGTGCAGTAGAAAGTTTTGAGCAAATGGACACAATCACTCCTCTCGTAAAAAGCGCCGGTGCATCAATTTTAAGAGCTGGAGCATACAAACCAAGAACTAGCCCTTATTCATTCCAAGGAATGGGCGTTCCGGGGTTAGATTTATTAAAACAAATGAAAGAAAAATACAATATTCCTGTCATTAGTGAAGTGATGAACATTGAAGATATTCCATTATTTCTCGATACCGTTGACATCATTCAAGTCGGAGCGAGAAATATGCAAAACTTCTCCTTGTTAAAAGAACTTGGCAAAACAAATAAACCGGTTTTATTGAAACGAGGCCTCGCTAACACAATTGAAGAATGGTTAATGTCTGCAGAATACATAATGGCGGGTGGTAATACCAATGTCATTCTGTGTGAAAGAGGCATCCGTACTTTTGAAACTTCGACAAGAAACACCTTGGATATTAGTTCTATTGCTGTGGTTAAAAAACTTACTCATCTACCAATCATCATCGATCCTTCCCACGCAGCTGGAAGGTGGGAATATATTGAATCTCTATCAAAAGCAGCTATTGCCGCCGGTGCAGATGGTTTGATTATTGAAGTACACCCTGAACCTGAAAAAGCTCTTAGTGATGGACAACAATCTCTAAAACCTGAAAGATTTAAAGATGTTGTAGAAAAATGCAGAAAAATTGCAATAGCGATTGATCGTACTTTAGAATAGAAGAAACAATGTGTTTTTCACATTGTTTTTTTAAAACAAAAAACACGAATTATGCTATAATATACCCAAAAGAAATATATTTGGAGGTTTTTTTTATGATTGATATCATTGAACAAAAAAGGTTTAACATTCTAACAGAATCAAAGATGATTGTTACTACAAACAATCTTGAAATTGAAATTGTTCAAAAATTGAATCAGGTTTTGAATGGTTTCATTGAAAAAAAATTCGATGAAGATTATATGATTTTTGTTCCTTTTGAAAAAATGAAAACTCAAAAAGTAATGGTCATAAATCACAAGAAGATTAAAAATAGAGAAAAAAGAAAAGAAGTATTCAAGAAAATTGCAATTATTAAAGAGGATGCATGTGTATTAATCGATAGTTTTAAAACTCAAAATACCAATGAAACTATTTCCGATTTAACTGAAATATTAATTACTGAAAATTATGTATTTGATCGTTTTAAAGCAAAAAAAGAAGATAAAAATAACGTTTTCCATTTTTATGGAAAACTGCAAGTTGAAGATACAATTAGAAAAATGTTTCACATTGCTCAAGGTATCAATTACGCAAAGGATCTCGTCAATACTCCTTATAATTATTTGAATGCTCAAAAACTAGCTGAAGAGTCTTTACTTCTAAAAGAATTCAAAGGAATCACAGTAAAAATATTTGACAAAGCTGAAATTGAATCCATGAATATGGGATTGTTCTTGGGTGTTAACAAAGGGAGCACCGATGAGCCAAAGTTAATCTATATCAAATACCAAGGTAAAGACACTTTCGATAATCCCATTGCTCTTGTAGGAAAAGGAGTCATGTATGATTCGGGTGGCTATTCTATAAAGACTTCGACTTCAATGCCAGGAATGAAAGGCGACATGGCTGGAGCAGCAGCTGTAATAGCCTCAATCCGAGTCGCTGCTAAATTAGCACTAAAAGTCAATGTTGTCGGTATCGTAGCTGCTACTGACAATAGAATCGGAGATAATGCAATCGTTCCTGATGATGTTCTTACAAGTGCAAAAGGAATTACGGTGGAAATCATCTCGACCGATGCAGAAGGTAGATTAACATTAGCTGATGCTTTATGGTTTGCTCAAAAAGAAGGAGCAAAGAATCTAATTGACGTTGCAACTTTGACAGGTGCAGTAATAGCCTCCATTGGAAAAGAATTTACTGGGGCATTTACAAACTCAAAACCGTTTTTAGATTCTTTCAAAAAAGCAACGATCATTTCAGATGAACCTATTTGGGAACTCCCTCTTTCAAAATCGTTCCATAAAGAAATCAAAAGTACGGTTGCGGATATCAAAAACAAAGGAGACAAGTACGCTGGCGCTAGTACAGCCGCTGCTTTTCTAGAAGAATTCATTGAAAAAGGAAATAAATGGATTCACCTTGACATTGCAGGTACTTCTGAAAACAATAATCAAGCAACAGGCGTCATGGTCAAATCATTTGTAGAATTCTTATCAATATAATAAAAAAGCACTCTTCGAAAGAGTGCTTTTTTTGTTTCACAAATGTTTCTTTAAAATACTGACAAGTCTAGGTATTTCTTGCATTTTTAGAGAACTGATTGCAATTCTAATTAAATTTCCCATCGGAATAACGAAAACGTGCTCGTTGACCAAATCTCTAAAAATATTCTTGTTTTTGGTTATCATACTGATGAAGAAACCTCCACAGTATGGCAAAATATGTAAATTTTGTTTTTCTGCTTCTTCTAAAAACAAGATTGCTCTGTTCTTTAAAACTGATTGAGATACCTTCAATTCTTCTATAAAATCTTTTTTGAGGTCAGACTCTGTAAAAATTTTCCCTATGATACTCATCGCAGGCTGACTAACGCTTGAAAATCTCCCTCTAACCGAGTAATCGCCTACTCTAGTAAAGTGATCTACAATCTCTTGATTTTTGGACAATCCTATTTGTGCTCCAATTCTGAATCCATACAGTGAAAAGGTCTTGGATCCAGAAAAAACGACAACCGTTAAAATATTGGGGTTCAGTTTGTAATAAGATTGAAAATTGTCTCTCGATTGTTCTGCTGGTTTCATTTGATAATCAATATATGCGATGTCCTGAATTAATATGACCGGTATATCTTTTTCTGCAATTCCATTGATGACTTCTATGACAAAATCCCAGTCTTCTCTAGTCATACAAAGTCCTGTGGGGTTGTTACAAGGATCGTTTAATAAGAGGCACAATCTTTTCTGATTATTGGATAGTTCCAAAGCTTTTTCTTTGAAGTCTTCTCTGTTAAAATGTAACAATTCATCATACATTAAAAAAGTTTGTAGTTGAATATTAGCTTCATAAGCAAAATTTTCATATGGAGTCCAATAATGATTTGGCAATAATACTTTTTGATTGAAATCATTAAAATTGTAGAAAGTATTACTAATGGCTCCACTCCCTCCGGTTGTGGGGATGATGCTGTAGTGAAATTCCTCTCTCATCTTATCAGCATGAGGGCCAAATACCCAATTAAAGACTCCTTCGCTAAAAGCTTTGGTTCCTCTCACAGGAGCATAATGATACAATTCCGGGTCACTTAAGTGATGTAGCATATTTTCAACGCTATGAAACTTAAATACTTTACCGTCTTCATGATGAAGCATTCCAACCGTTGCATCAATGACATCATCATATTGTTTTTTTAATGCTTTTGCTTCTTGTGAGATTTGAAGAATGTTTGATTCCAACTTTTTGTACTCTGCGTGTTTTCCTACGATGTTGTTATACATTTTCACACTCTCTTTCAAAAATTATTCAAAGTATTTTTTTAAAGTAACGGTTTGATCCCTATCGGGTCCAACTGAAATTATCGTTACCTTGATTCCAGTAAATTCTTCAATTGCGTATAAGTAGTTTTGACAATTTTTTGGAAGTTCATCAAAACTGTGAACATTACTTATATCTTCTTTCCAACCTGGATAGGTGATGTAAATTGGTTTGCACTTTAAAAAATCTTCATAGTGTCCTGGGACGTGATGTATAATTTTTCCCTCAAGTTCATAACTAGTACAGATTTTTATTTCCTCTAATCCTGAAAGAACATCGAGTAACATAATACTGAGACCCGTGACTCCGTTAATTCTTCTTGCGTGTCTCAATATAACTGTATCAAGCCAACCAATTCTTCTTGGTCTCTGGGTTGTTGTTCCATATTCGTGACCAACTTCCCTAATCTTTTTAGATATTTCATTTTCAAACTCTGTTGGAAATGCTCCCTCTCCAACTCGAGTGGTATAGGCTTTTGTAACCCCAACCACTTCATTAATTGATTGTGGTGAAATCCCACAGGATAAAGGAACTGACGCTGCTGTAGGGGAACTGCTGGTCACATAGGGGTATGTTCCGTGTTCAATACAAAGCATTGTCCCTTGAGCACCTTCAAACAAGATTTTTTGATGATAATCAAGAGCATCTTGAATCAACAATGATGTGTCGGTTATATAGGGCTTTAGTTTTTTTCCATATTCTATATATTCATTAAACACTTCGGTAGAATCAATTTCTGTTCTTCCAAAGGTTTTCATAACAGGGTTGACAAATGCAAGTGCGTTATCCAGAGCTATTTTTAGTCGATCAGGTTTCAACAAATCGCCAATTCTGATTCCAATTCTATTTGTCTTATCCGAATAAGCTGGCCCAATTCCTTTTTTTGTCGTACCTATCGATTCTTCACCCTTCAAAGACTCCAGTAATTCATCCATTTCAAGGTGATAAGGCATAATTACTTGCGCACGATCAGAAATATATAATTGAAAAGAGGTAATTCCTTTACTTCTCAACATCTCAAATTCTTCCATAAGTGCACGTGGGTTGATGACCATTCCATTAGCCATTACATTTTTGGTTCCTGAATTGAAGATCCCTGAAGGTATTAGATGAAGAGCGAATTTCTGTTGATTGAAACGAATGGTATGTCCTGCGTTGTTTCCGCCTTGACTTCTTACCACCATGTCAGCTTTTAACGCAAGATAATCTGTAATTTTGCCTTTTCCTTCGTCTCCCCACTGGGTTCCGACAACAACAATTGTATGGTCCAAAATTTCAACCCCTTTCAAACACATTAATTATAACATAGAGAAATTCTAATTAGAAGAGCGGAAATGATGAAAGAAAAAAGACTAAGTTTCATTTAGTCTTTTTATATACTGATAAATCTTCCGCTATGAAAGATATCTTTTTTTATGATTTCATTCTTTTCAACTACAATCTTTCCGTTAATGATTACGTGCTCAATTCCAGTCGGATGAATGCATTGATTTTCTTGATAGTTCAAATGATCTAAATCGATAACATTTATGTCCGCAAAATATCCTTCTTGGACGGATCCTCGTTTTGGTATTTGAAAACGATCCGCAGTTGCTTTTGTCATCTTGAATATCGACTCGCTAATGGATGTTCCATTGTTTTTCGCCAGTAAAAGAAATTTTACAAATGCGTAATAACAAGCGAAATTTTGAACAGAAGCTTCTTTTTCCATCCAAGCGTCGCTCATATAAAGCGATTGGGGATGTGTTCTTAAAGCTTCGATTATTTCTTTGTTTTGATACTTATACATTAAAACATTGACTCTTCCGTCAGTTTTTTCAATAATTTCAAGATAGGTTTTCAGATTGCTTTTTTTCCATATTTTTGCTATTTCATTAATTCTTTTTCCTTCAATTTCCTTCATTTGACCGAAAGTATTTGAAATAAGAATATCCTTGAACCCAAAACCAAGTGCCATGATTGCCATATAGATTTCAATGGCTAGCCTGATTTGAATGATTTTCGAAGTTCTTTTGGCTTTATCCATGCTTAAATACCACGTTGGAAGTACAACCGTAATGACTGAAGCTCCAAATTCCATCGGATAGGTATCAAATCCGATGTCGAAACCTTCTTCTTTTGACTTTTCCAAAATTTGAAGTGATTCTTTTACTGTGCTCCATGAACTTTTACCAACAAAAATCAAATGTGAATATTCCGTTTTTACTCCAGTGTTTTTCGTTAGTTTGACAACTTCATCCATTGCCCTAAGATTATGAGCCCTACCACCTATTGGGGGATTGTAAGATGTGGATACTTTCGAATATGCTCTTGCATGTACTGTTAGTATCTTGTTATGTTTTTTTACGATTTTCGTCAATCTTTCCAATTCCTCAAACGGAACAAATTGCCCAGGTTCATACATCAAACCTAACGAAAGTCCAGCAGCTCCAGAATCTAGAGTTTTTTCTAACGTTTTTTCCATTTGAATCATTTGATCTTCCGTTAAGGAACCGCTCGTTTTTCCATTTAATCCAATTCTCAAAGTACCGTGTCCCACAAGAGATAAAAGATTGACTGGAAGGTTTTTATCAACGGATTTTCCCCATTTTTGAAAGTCACTGTAATCATTTCCATCATTCGAAAACAGTCCTCCTCCAACTTGATCATTATAAGGAGAATCAGGTTCATATCCAGCTGCTGAAAAACCACAATTTCCAGTGACCATTGTAGAAACTCCTTGTTTTACAAATGGTTCGTAATAAAACAAATTATCTTTTTTAAGCGCAAAAAAATCATTGTGAGAGTGTGCATCGATAAAACCAGGGGTTATAATTTTTCCTCTGCAATCAATGATTTTGATTTCATCATTTTTCTCACAAACTTCATTATGTCGAAATATCTTCTTAATTTTATCTTTTTCAATCAAAACGCTGCCAAAATATCCGTCGTTTAAAGATCCATCGTATATGAATCCATCTTGTAATAGTATCATATTTTACCTTCGATTTTGTTATATATGATATCCCGGGCTATCCAAACTCCATTTGCTCCTGCCTGTGCAAGCCCTCTTGTTATTCCCGCTCCGTCTCCGCCAAAATACAATCCCTTAATTTTTGATTCGAATTGATCATTGACTTCCGGACGAGCAGAATAAAACTTTGCCTCCACTCCATACAATAATGTATGTTCTGAAGCCACGCCAGGACTTACATGATCTAAAGCTTCAATCATTTCCATAATTGATTTCATTGTTTTGTAAGGCAATACTAATCCTAAATCACCAGGAACAGCCTCTTTTAGTGTGGGGGATACAAATCCTTCTTTAATTCTTTTTTCGGTAGATCTGCGTCCTTTTTTCAAATCACCGTATCGTTGAATAATTACAGCTCCGTTACTGAGCATATTTGCTAGTCTTGAAACACTGTTCGCAAACTCGTTTGGTTGGTTGAATGGTTCTGTAAAGTTATGACTTACAAGTAAAGCAAAATTAGTGTTTTTTGATCCTAACTTTGAATCTGCATATGCGTGTCCATTTGCTAAAATAGTACCACTATGATTTTCGATGACGACATGCCCTGAAGGATTTGAACAGAAGGTTCTTACCTGTGATCCTGAACTGGTTCGGAAAATAAATTTCCCTTCATAAAGATTTTCATTAATTTCTTCCATAATTTCATTATTTGTTTCAACCCTAACACCAATATCGACATGATTTGCGGTCATAGGAATTTTATGAATGTTGCAAATGCTTGATAACCAAGCAGATCCATCTCTACCAGGGGTTACAATAACATAAGGTGATTCAACTTCGTCTCCAGTTTCTAATAAAACCCCTTCAACCTGTCCGTTATTAACATATAAATCTGTAACTTCGGTTTTATAAATCATTGTAATCTTATCATTTAAATATTCAAATATATTTTTTAGTATTTGAAGATTGACTTCTGTTCCTAAATGTCTAACTTGTCCCCTTAGTAATTTTAGACCTACAGCTAACCCTTTTCTTTCTATTTCTTTTACTTTTTGGGTAGTTGGATCCGTGATTTCTTTCGGGGCTCCGAATTTAAGATTGATTGAATCAACGTACTGTATAAGTTCTTCTAAGGTGTCCGCATCTAAATACTCGTCCATCCAACCTCCATATTCGCTGGTAATATTAAACTTTCCATCCGAATAAGCACCTGCTCCTCCAAAACCATTTGTTATTGAGCAGTGTGGTAAGCAACCGATAAAACCGTTTTTTTGAACGGGGCATTTAATTATTTTTTTTTCTAAAATAGGACATCTTCTATGATAAATATCGTTTCCTTTATCTACCAAAAGTACTTTTAATTCAGGTTTTTTGATAGATAATTCGTATGCACACATGATTCCAGCTGGTCCCGCACCGACAATAACAACATCAAATTTCTTTTTCATTAGAAATCCCCCTTCAAAAGCCGCTATGATAATATCATTTATCTAATGAAAATGCAATAAACCATCAAAAGAAAAACGGAGATTGAATTCTCCGTTTTAAGGTTTATTTTATTCTGTTCGAACAGGTAATATTAACTGAATCAATCCTGGATCTTCGTCACCTTCAATAACAAAAGGTCTAATTTCACCAGTAAATTTAACATAGACATCATCCGAATTGAATGTTTTTAATGCATCCATAAAATATTTTGAACTAAAAGCAATCTTAATTGGAATTCCAATTGCTTTTTCAAGCGGGAATAATTCTTCGATTACTTTTCCGATTTCTGGAGAGTTTGATGTAATTTCAACTTGTGAATCGCTTCTAAGTTGTAATTTCACAATACTCGTGGATCCGTCTTTTTGAGAAAGTAAGGAAGCTCTGTCAATTGCTTCAAAAAGATCGTGTTTGTTAAATTTAATGATGATAGGAAATTCAACAGGAATAAGTCTTGATGTTTCTGGAAAATTACCATCTAATAGTCTTGATTGAAATAATACATTCCCGTACTCGAATAAAATGGATTTGTGATCTAAATGAATAAGAATCTCATCTAAATTCAATTCTAGAATTTTAAACAATTCATCTAGACTTCTACCTGGAATAACTACATTCATGTTCTCGAAATTTTTAGGTATATCTATCACTTTTTGACTCAACCTAAATGAATCCGTAGCTATAGCAACCAATTTTTCACCTTCTACACGAATGTTCACTCCGGTGAGTATTGGTCTGTTCTCGATGGCTGATGTCGCAAAAGTAGTTTGTCTAATAATTGATTTCATCACTTTTGAATCTAATTTTATTGGATTGTCATTCAAAACAAATTCAAGCTCAGGATAGTCTTCAACATTTAATAAATTTAGTGTCACATCACTATTTCCGGCTTCAATTCTCAAAACATTGTTTTCAATGGTTGATAATTTGATTTTTTCCGAATCTAACTTGCGAACAATGTCAACAAAGAATTTTCCTGGAATTAAAATATCTCCAGTGGATTGAACTTCCAAACTTTCATCCTTAATCGAGAGTTTGATTGAAATATCAGAGTTACTCGTAATCATAACAATTTTTTTTGGATAAACTTCCAATTTAATGCCTTGCAAATAAGGAGCTGGTGTTCTTGTTGAAAGTGCCTTTTGTGCAATTAGCAAATTATTTAAAAGCACTTCTGTTAAAATGGAAAAATTCATAAGACGACCTCCTGATATTTAATTCATTCTTAAAATTTTTTAATATTATTATTGTTATTAGTAGTGTTGAAAAGAGGAGAAAAACATTCTATTTACTACTAATATTATACCATAATCCGCTATAATAGTATACTTATTTTAGTGTGGAAAAACTAAATTATGATGCATTCTTTCCACATTTAACCAACAATTTTTCTATATCTGATTTTTTGGTTTTGTCACTTTTTATATCGTTTGAAATTTGCTCGATACTGTAAATAACAGTTGAATGATCTCTGCCGTTGAAAATTTGTCCGATTTTCTTATAAGTCATATCGTATAATTCTTTTAGTATATACATTGATACTTGTCTAGGAAAAACGTATTGTTTTTTCCTTTTTCCTGAAAGTAAATCAGTAGTTGTAATATTATAATAAGAACTTACAATATCAAGAATGTTGTTATAATTGCTTTTTTCAATCGATAAATTTGAAATGTTTTTAGAATTAACGAGGTTCTTTAGAGCTTCTTGAGCGTTAGCTATTGTGAACTTGTAATCAAAAGCAGTACAATAGAACAGAACCCGTTTTAAAGCCCCTTCAAGTTCTCTTACGTTATTATCAAATATACTTGCAATATACTCAAGTATTTCATCAGGAATTAAGTCAGGATCAGCTGTTTCTGCATGTAGTTTTTTCTTTAGAATCAGAATTCTATGTTCTAGATTTGGTCGATTGATATCTACTGAAAGACCCCACTCAAAACGAGAAGTAAGTCTTGACATAATTTCAAATAATTCTGAAGCAGGTCGATCTGATGTAATGACTATTTGTTTGTTGCTCTCTTTTAATTTTTCGAATATTTTGAAAAATTCAAGTTGAGATTGAGTTTTTCCTGAAAGAAATTGAATATCATCAACTAAAAGAATATCTACATTTTCATATTTTTGAGAAAAATCATCAAAAGATTTTCTTTGAGCAGCTTTTGCATAATCTTCAATAAATTGATCCGTTTTTGCATACAAAACCTTTTTATTAATATCGTTCTCAAGAATGTAATTTCCGACACATTGCATTAAATGCGTTTTTCCAAGCCCAACATCTCCAAATATGTATAATGGATTTGCGACTACTCCAGGTTGATCTGCAACCTTCATCGCTGAGGTATACGCAAGACGATTACTCGCTCCAACAACGAAGTTTTCAAAAGTATAAATGTTATTTAGTCCCGTTTTGTACTTGTTTTCCAAATTCTTTTCTGGAACGTTAATCTCATATGATTGAGTTTTCGCTATTTCTTCAGCGGCTTGTTCTTTTGTAATTATCTTGAACATATGTTTATCCGGTGTATGTTCGTTTAGCATAGAATTAAGTCTATTTAAATAAAAAGACTCAATTTTGCTTTTAACAAAAGAATTAGGAGCAATCAAATAAATTGCATTATTTACAACCTTAAAAACAGTTGAAATATTTGCAAAATGTTCATTGAATACATCTTCATCAAGTGTAATTTGTAATTTGTTTTTAATCTTGTCCCATATCAATTCATATTGTTCCATATGCAATACCCCTATGTCTTATAATTAATATAACACATAAGAAGATAAACGAACCAAGTTTTTTTCCACAAATAATGTGGATAACTTTTTTTGTTTTTGTATTTATTAACATTATATCGTGGAGAAAAAAAGACCTAGAAATAGAGATTGAAAGCAGTTTTCCACACTGTGTTGAAAATAACTTATCAACTCGAAATGTTAATGAGGTGTACAGTTATATTTATACTCTAAAGTTGGCCTTTTTAGTCGGTGGATAAAAAAAAGCAATCATATAAATTCCGGTCAAAAAATGTTGACATAAGAATCAAAATAAATTATAATGATGTAGCATAGTTTTTGGATAACATTGTTAGGAGGTGCCCAATATGCTAAAGACGTACCAACCAAGTAAAATTAAAAGAGCTCGTACGCATGGTTTTAGAGCAAGAATGGAAACAGCGAACGGCAGAAAAGTATTGGCAAGAAGAAGAGCTAGAGGCCGTAAATCATTAACTGTCTCCGATCGTTAAAAACAAAATAAAAATTACACCTAATATATAATGATACCTGAATCACCTGAATATTATATTTTCGGTGATTTTTTGTTTTTTTAAGGAGTTAAAGATGGAAAAAGCCTATCGTGTAAAGAAAAGTGCTGAAATTGAATTTATCATGAAAAACAAATCCAGCGTTGGCGATGGCTCTTTTGTCATTTACAAACTCGTAAAGAAAGATGAAACTCATTTTCGTTTTGCGATTAGTGTTCCAAAAAAATATGGGAATGCAGTTGAAAGAAACTTGATGAAAAGAAGAATAAGAGAAATTGTAAGGTCGAATCATTTTTTGGATGGCTTAGATTTTTTTATTATTGTCAAGCCGAAAGCTAAAGAATTAAATTTTCAAGAAGTGAAAATTGATTTAGAAAAACTATTCGCTCGCGCGAAAATAAATAAAGGATAGGAAAATATGAAAAAAAGCAAACTTATACTGACGTTTTTAGTAATGCTTCTTGTTTTTGGTTTAGCTTCATGCGGAACAAAATCAGGAGAAGTGTCATACGCAAATTTCGAGTCAATTGTAACTCAAGTCACGGGTACCACACCTGTTGCAGGATCATCATACAATGAGGTTGTAACCTTACTCGGGACGGTAGCAGATTACACCAATTACGACAACAACACTGGAACAGGATTTGTGGAGTGGACATCGGAAGAGTACTATGTGAAAGTCACTTTTACAACCTTTCAGGCTACCGCAAAAGAACAAACAGGACTTTATGAAAGTGTATATAAGACTCCAATTGGAGAAAAAACCGGAGTTTGGGAATGGGTTATAACACAAATAGCAATATTTACATTCCATGCAAGCAATCTCTTTGGTTTACTGGGTTCTACCTATTATTACTGGATTGGATTGTTAATAATGACTTTGGTTATTCGTACCTTAGGTTGGCCTGTATATGCTAAAAGCAACGATCTAACCTTGAAGATGCAAATGGCTCAGCCAGATCTCGATAGAGTTAAAGAAAAATATTCTGGAAGAACAGACCAAGCTTCTCAACAAAGAATGCAAATGGAAACAATGGATATCTATAAGAAATACAAAATCAATTTCTTTGGATGTTTAATGCCGTTATTGCAAATGCCTATCTTTATTGCGATGTATCAAGTCGTTCAGCGCTTCCCACTTACATCTACATCTGTGTTTGGTGATGGATCAGTCATTATGAACACTAATTTTTTGTGGACCCATCTAGGGAACACTAATTGGTTACCAAACTTACCGTTAGCCATTATAGTTGCGGTAACAATGTTTCTAAGTCAATGGCTAATGCAACACCGTCAAAAACAAAATCAAAAGAAAAGATATCTTGACCCGAAAACTCAACAAAGTCAAAAATCTATGCAATACGTAATGTATTTCATGGTAATCATGATGGGATCAATTGCTCTAGGAAATGCTGGTATCGCATTCTACTGGATTATAGGTAACTCATATCAATTGTTCCAAAGCTACATGGCTCATCGTAAATCAGATCAAAGACAAGAACAATTACGGAAGCAATTTTAGAGGGGGAATGAATCTATGAAATCGATTCAATTTGAAGCAAAAGCAATGAACGAAACCACATTGAAATATGCTGCCGGTGAGTTGCGTGTAAATAAAGACTTCGTCGATTTAAGAGTCGTTGAAGAAAAGAAAAGTATCTTAGGACTTAACAAAACTTATATCGTCGAAGCTACAGTTAAATTTGATGTAATAAAAGATTCCATCATGTACTTGAAAGCAATTTTGGCAGATATGGAAATTGATGCATTAGTAGAAGCAAAACCAGGTGAAAACAAGCAAGTTTCATTCTATATTGATGCGAACGAAAATCCAATTCTAATTGGTAAAAATGGAAAGACTTTAGATGCCCTTCAAGTGTTGCTTAAGAATTATATAAATCTATTCACAGATGAATATTATATGGTTTTAGTAGATGTAGGCGGATATAAGGCACAAAGAAAAAAACAACTTGAAATATTAGCAACAAAGACCGCAAAAGATGTTGCTAGTTCAAGAGTTGAAGCTCGACTAGGAAAGATGAATGCATATGAAAGAAGAGTCATTCATACGAAACTAGCAGACTGGCGCGACGTCACAACAGAGTCCGAAGGCGAAGAACCAAATCGTTATGTTGTGATCAAACCAAGACAGAGATAATATGGCACGCTTAGTGGTTGGACTCGGGAATCCGGGGAAGGCATACGAGAAGTCAAAACACAACGTTGGATTCATTTGCCTAGACAAGTATGTCAAACAAGCAAAACTTAAATTCAAAAAAGAACCGAAGTTTCAATCAGAGATAATTATGGTTGGAAAAAACATCTTATTGAAGCCAAAAACATTCATGAATTTATCTGGAAATGCAGTAAGATCAATCGTAGAATATTACAATATTGAAGCCCAAAACATAATGATTATTTCAGATGACCTAGACCTATCTTTTTCAAAAATTCGTCTTCGAGAAAAAGGAAGTGCTGGTGGACACAATGGTTTAAAATCCATCATAGAGAACCTAGGTACGAATAGTATAAAAAGATGCAAAATAGGTATAGGAAGAGATGAAGATACATCTGCGAAAGATTATGTTCTTAGCAGTTTTTCAAAAACAGAATTAAAAATAATGGATGATATTTCAATTACCATTTCAAACGTTATTGATGACTTCTTTAATGAAACTTCATTTCAAGAAATGATGAATAAATATAACGGAATAGAATAAATAGAAAACCGCCAATTTAGGCGGTTTTTATTTTTGATAAATTTTAAAATCATATTCAGAAATTATCATTTTATCTAATAATATTTCACTAGATTTTGTCATAAGATTATGGACAGTACAATGTTGAATCTTTGCTGGAATTAGTATACTCTTTTTCTTGTCAGAGAGGTTCATAAAAATCACTAATTTTTCTTTTTCATATATAAGCAATTCATCTTCGAATGTTAAAAAATTCAATACATTACTTTGAAAGAAAACATTAGATTTTCTTAATGAGATTAGTTTTTTGAAGAAATCATATAACTCTACATTTTGAAAGGACTTATCCCAAATCATGCACCGACGACAGTCTTGTGTGTCTTTGCCACTCAATCCAATTTCATCCCCATAGAAGATGACGGGAGATCCCGGAAAAGTAAAAATGAACAAGTATGCAAGTTTGACTAATTCAACATTTCCTTCGAATCGACTTAATATTCGCATTGTATCATGTGAATCAAGTAGATTAAACATCTGATTTTGTATTGGTTTCGGATAATCAACTAATAACTTATTGATTTGATAAACAAACTCATTATCACTAATTTTAGCCATTTCCATTGATTTTCCAAAATACTGCCAAATTGGATATGAGAGCGAATAATTCATTACTGCATCCATTTGATCTCCCCTTAACCAAGGCATTGAATTGTCCCAGTTTTCACCGAGGATATAAATGTCGCTTTTTACCGCTCGAACTGTTGATTTAAACTTTCTCCAGAAGGCGTGGGATACTTCATTTGAAACATCTAATCGCCATCCATCGATGTCATAATTTTTAATCCAATAAGTAGCCACGTCTAACAAATATTCTTCCATTAAAGGATCCGAAGTATTTAATTTGGGCATGTGGGGAGTAAATGCAAATGTTCTGTATTTTGGTTTTTGTGTATGAACTTTTGGTCTACCTGTTTCGTCAAGTTCAAAGTCAATGAAGTCTTCGTCTTGTATATAGAAACAGTTCCAGTATTTTGATTTTTTCTTATATTTAATGACGTCTTGAAAGAACGGATGCATGAAACCACAGTGATTAAATACAGCATCTAACATCACTTTAATTCCAGCTTTGTGACATTCATCAACCAGAAGTTTGAAGTCCTCGTTCGTTCCAAAGCTAGGGTCAATATTATAGTAGTCTTCTGTATCGTATTTGTGTACCGAATGCGCTTTGAAAATAGGAGTGAAATAGATGCCTGTTATTCCTAAATCTTTTAGATAGGGGAGTTTCTCTACAACCCCTAATAAATCTCCACCAAAAAACATTTCGCTGGTTAGATTTTCCGTCACTGAATTGAATGGTAGATAGTTCCCTTTTCTGTTAATACTTCGGTTAAATCTATCTGGGAATATCTGATACCAAATAGTATTCTCTGACCATTTTGGAGAGTCAATTAAATCCTCTTCATTGATGTATGGAAAATTAAAATATCCAAATAAATCATAAACGAAAATCTCATCTTTTTTTATGTCGACTTTTTTTAAATTTCTGCATCCATAAAAATAGACATCCGTATCTGAATATATCAGGAATGCATATTTCGATCGTTTAGTGGTTGAAGAAACCTCAAGGTTATAATAATCGAACAACTCAGTGAAAGATGTCTTTGTCATCATTTCATGTGCAAAGGTTTTTCCTCCCCATTGATACTTGCCATCTTCAATATACCATTCAAAAGGATCGCCAACGATCAATTCAACTTTTTTGACATCGTCTCTTCCTGTTTGTAAAGTGATTGAGAGTGTATTTTCATTGAGTGCATAAGCCATATTACTTTTTGGTTGATGATTAATTGCTTCCAATTTCATAATAAATCTACCCCTTATTAAATGCGTTGTATATATTGTACTACGCTTTTCTATTGTTTTCAATGAAAACATTTAAATCCCGTTTGTGGAATAGCTTACATGTATTCTTAGAACATTTGTTTCTCTATCGTCGAATTTTTATTGTATAATAGGAAAGTAAAGATACGCTTGAGTCTTTTTTTTAGGGAGTGATATGATAATGGTGGACTTTGATAGAAGAATTAGATCTTTTTCAATAGACATGTCATTTGCCATTCTGTTGTTTTTTTTATTAACTATGCTTGTAAATCAGTTTAATCTAGAAAGCGATCAACTTAAGCTTATTTTATCGGCTTCTATTGCTTATTTTGGTGTTTTAATTGTTCCTAATTTTTTTTCTAAAGGACAAAGTTTTGGAAAAAGAGTACAAAAAATGAAAGTTGTATATAATTCTTCTTCTGAAACCCCACCTTTGATATTGGTTTTATTTAGAGAAGTTGTCAAAGGAATGTTGCTCGTTTTTACTTTCGGACTCTACCTGTTAATCTGTGGAATCATGGTTAATTCTAGAAAAGATGGAAGGGCAATTCATGATCTATTGTTTAAAACTAAAGTTATTTGCTTGACTAGGTATTTATCTGATAAAGAAAAAGGGTATGTATTGGGGCCTGGAGAATCAGCTAAGAAAAATTTGGAGGGATCACATCGTGATTAAAAAATTATTACTTTTTGTTACAGTTTTAACTATAGGCGTTGCTTTCATTTCTTGCACACCAAAAGATCCAACCGTTGAGGAGGCAAACCCAAAAAACGATACCTACTATGAAGTATTTGTTCGTAGTTTTGCGGATAGTGATGGAGACGGTATTGGAGATTTCAATGGAATTACAGATAAATTAAGTTATTTTCAAACAATTGGTATAACAGGACTTTGGTTGATGCCTATCAACCCGTCGCCATCTTATCATGGATATGATGTCACTGATTATTATGATGTCAATTCAGATTATGGAACAATGGAAGATTTTGACAACTTAATTTCAACCGCTAGTTCAATGGGTATTAAAATCATGATGGATATGGTATTTAACCACACATCCAATCAACATCCGTGGTTCTTGGCCGCGTTGGATGGAGATGAGAAATATCAAGATTACTATGTATTCATAGACAAATCATCAAACACATCTTCTGTTTTGGGAAGTTGGGGTCAAAATATCTGGCATACGATAGATGATATGAAATATTGTGGTTATTTTTCTAATACGATGCCGGATTTAAATATGTATAGTGATGCTGTTAAAGAAGAAATTTTGAACATATCGAAGTTTTGGATTGACAAAGGAGTAAGCGGGTTCCGTTTGGATGCCGCACATCATTATTTTGGTGATAATGAGTATTTACTGATGGATAACAATTACTTGGATAATGTCGTTTATTTGAAACATTATAAACAAGATATCGATGAATATACTGATAATTTCTATTTGATTGGAGAAATCTACATTGAAGATTTATATCAAATTGTCGGAGATTATTTTGCAGGACTTGATTCACCTTTGGATTTTCCTGTAGCAGCCAAGATTAGATCATCGGTTCAAAGCACTATTAATAGAACCTATGTATCAAATTTAGTAAGTTACTATAACTATTACAGAAGCATTAATGAGGACTTTATAAGCACACCGTTCATTGTCAATCATGATATGAACAGGCTAGCTTCAACGGTTCTAGGAAATCAAGATACCTTGAAATTATCGGCCGAAATGTTGTTGACACTTCCAGGGAACCCTATTATTTACTATGGAGAAGAAATAGGAATGTACGGATACAAAGCCAGCGGACCTGATATATGGGACGAAACCAGAAGATTGCCTTTATTGTGGGGAGATGATTATACGACTGATTGGGTAGAAAGTGCGAATATTGCGTTATCAAATTTAAACGATATGAATTTGAATGTATATACCATCACCGAACAGTTGAATGATTCAAACTCATTGCTGACAGTGTATGAAGATATGTCCATCCTTAGAAACAATAATATAGCTTTAAAATACGGTAACTCTTTTGAAGCATACGAAAACAATACTCCGTCATTACAAGGATATTATAGAGAATATCAGTATTTGGAAAATTATCAAAAAGTACTGGTATTACATAATTTTTCAAATTCAGATATTGCAATGGTAGAATATACAGGGACCGTCCTTTATGCAAGCGGATTAACCGATTTAACCGATGTTCAGTTAATCCCCGCGAGAGGAACAGTTGTGATTGATATTTCCGGAGAGGATGCAGATGCTTAAATTATTCGTCAGAAGTTTTACCCCAAAAGGAATCTTTGATGCAAAGGATTCTTCAAGAGGAAAAATAGTCATTTATTTCATTTTCTTAATGCTTCTAGTTTCTTTTCCTTTAAATCTTCAAATATTTCGAAGTGGTGGTTGGGATTTATATAATTTTACTGCCGGGATTCAACAAAGCGCACCAGATTGGTTGCCGAACCAATTGCCTTCAGATATCGAAATAAGTAGATATGGTATGTATTATGAAAATGAATCAGTATCCTATTTTGAAACAACAAATGTAAATCAAGAAGTTTTATTCATCGTATTCTCAACCGGTCTTGAATATACAATTACAGATAGAACGTTGGCTTTCGAACCTGATCAAATTGTCTATTATGATGACGCTGCAAGTGAAGTCTTTGCGATTGGGTATAACAATATTCATACGACAGTAAGGTTTTCAGAATTAAAGCAATTAACCCAATCTGAGGCTGTTGAGATTTTCAGCAATATGATTGATGAGGCTTTCAGCAATTTTGCAATATTGCGAAGCGTCTTGCTATATACTGCAATTACATTTGGACTTAACATATTGCTGGTTTTAGTTGTCAGCGCGATATTCATCTTTGTTCGTGTGAAATTCCAGCGTGTTACGACTTTTAAAGACAATGTGAGAATAGTCATTGCTTCCATGACTATTCCAAGTATGGTCGGATTTATAATCGGAATACTTGAATTAATTGAAATCAACGCATTCTCTGTAGTAATATTTCAATTTATGACTCCACTGATTGCACTGGCCTCCATATTCAAAGGGGCAAAAATAAAAGATATCTCGACAAAAGGGCTATAAATATAAAAAGGGCAGATTCAATCGAATCCGCCCTTTTATTATAAGTTATTTCTTCAGTATTACTCTTCTTACAAAGGATATTAATGGTTTTCTAAAGAATACCCCCGTAGCTCCAGCCACGACCGTGACAGATAAAGTAATAATTAGCCAAACAGGGAATGTGAATGAGGATTCTATTACAAAGTGAATTTCAGTTATATCACTATTAGCATCGGTGTATATCAATGTATAATCTCCGGCTTTATCAATAATAGTACCAGAAAGGTAGGGAGATCCATTCAGCGTTGCACTTCCGTCGCTAAATGCATAATAAACACCTATGGATGTAGTATATGTTCCGCCGTCTACAGCTAAGACTGATGCAGTTTCATGAACGATTCCTTGATATAAAACCAATGTTTCGTTTTCAAGGGCTATTGCGGTTTTTCCATCTGCATAGGTTTTAATGACTTCTCCTGTTGTTCCACTGCCGTTCGCTACTAAGTTCCACTCGCCATCAGGAAGTGATACAGATGCGAAATCTCCAGTGTTATGGATTACAAGAATTTTGTCCCAAGAGTCATTGTTTGCGTAACTTGAAAGTGTGTATGCTATTATTGTTGGGTTTCCTGTGTCATAGAAGTCAAGACAGTTAAGTACTTCTTCAGCTGTTGATAATCTGAAAGCTGGGTGGTCAAGCCTTAACGCGATAATGTCTTTGTAGTACTCGAACACTTCCATATTTGTTTCTTGAGCTTTTAAATCCCAACGTAGCTGATTCGTTGTATCAGGAGATTGATAAGAGTTGTGATCGTACCTATTATTTGAATCACACGTGCCTGTGCCAATAGAGCAAGGTTTCGATCTTAAGAATTCAGCTCCAGCATGAATGAATGGAATTCCTTCTGCAAGCAATACGATTGCATTAGCTTGTTTTTGCATTGCTGGTATAAATTCTCTTTGATTGAATGAAGTAGAGAGCATTAACTTGTCATAAAGGGTATTATTATCGTGAGCTGTAGCGTAATTGATTACATGAGAAGGATCAACACCCCACGCTCTTTGATAAGATAATAAAGAAGTGTCAATTCCAGGAAAATCAACGCCGCCAACGATTCCGTATTTCATTTGATTAACAACGGTGTCGGTCAAATTGTTTTGAACAAAACCACCTTCGGAAGCGTTGAAAACAGATCCTTTGACTCCATTTCTGATTTCATCATTAAAAGCGGCTACTCCAGGCATGTCTTCAAGGTTGACCTTGTTAGCAGATATATTCGAATCTAGAGGAGAAGTACCTCCTGTCCAAGGTTCACCGTAGACAAGAATCGTAGAATCTATTTCATGAAGAGCATCAACAATCATATTCATTGTTTCTGTGTCGTGCAATGCCATTAAATCGAAACGGAATCCGGAGATATTATATTCTTCAGCCCAGAACGAAACAGAATCCACCATAAATTTTTGCATCATGTATCGTTCTGATGCCGTTTCGTTTCCGGTTCCTGAACCATTTGAGAAGGTACCGTCAGCATTCATTCTAAAGTAGTAACCAGGTAGTATTAAATTAAAGTTAGAATCTCCGCTTTGCCCTGTATGGTTATACACCACATCCATGACAACTCTCAAATCATTTTCGTTCATCGTTTGCATTAATTGTTTAAATTCGTTGATTCTAACGCTTCCGTCATAAGGATTTGTTGAATAATACCCTTCCAAAGCGTTGAAGTTTAGAGGCATGTAACCCCAGTTGAACTGTGAATCTGAACCAGATTCGTCAACAGCACTTCCATAATCGAAGAAGGGAAGCAGTTGTACATGTGTAACTCCAAGTTCTATGATATGGTCAATACCTGTTGTGACTCCTTCGTAAGTAGTTCCATTAACTGTGAATCCCATAAATTTGCCTCTGTAGGCTTCGTATTGGTTGTCCACAACCCAACTTGAGTGACTTGTCAGGTCTCTAACATGAAGTTCATATATCACAGAATCAGTATAATTTGTAATTGTATCTGGACGAGTATCATAAGTGAATCCTTCTGGATTTGTTTGAGAGAAATCAACGATCATTCCTCTAACACCGTTAACACCAGTACTCTTCGCGTAAGGATCTACGACTTCGTTTGTGAATATTCCGTTTGTTACACTAAAGGTATAATAAGTTCCGTGTAGATTTTCATCCACAGTTAACAGCCAAGTACCTTTCACATCTTTAACCATCGGAATACTCTCTGTAGGTGTATCTGTTGCGGTAGAATCTTTTGAAACTAAAGATGCAGGGGTCCCAGAGGAATATAAATTCAAGACAACTTGGCTTGAAATTGGAGCCCATAGCCTAAATGTTGTGGCGTTATCTTCGACTATAGCACCTAAATCGTCGCCATCATAAGCGTATGCAGTCTCAAAAGCCACTGTATCATAAATTCCATCAAAAGTGACGGTATAATCTTTTAGGTTTCCACTGAAGTCTACATATAAAACATAAGACTTGCTTAAATCAACGCTAGACGGAATTGTCATAACGCCCGAAACACCGCTTAAAGTTATATTAGTTACCGAGACTTCTACATCATCAATTTTCAAAGTGATATTTCCTGTAGGTACGATAGAAGTAAGGGCAAACTGAATCTCATTTGATGAAGTGAAATATGCACTCTTGATCTTATCTGTTTTATCTGGACCGTTCGGATCATCAACAGAGTAACCGATTCGTTCGTCACCTTCAACGAAATAAGCGTTGACTGTACCGCCTTCAACTGTTTCTGGAATTTGAATGTATCGATCTTTATCTACATCCTTTTTAATCCATTCGCTTTGTCTGAAAATGATTCCTACTTGCGTTACATCTTCAAAAGCCGCTTCGGTTAAGTCAATTGTGATGGTTACACCCCAATCGTCATAAATGAGTCCGGATTCATCTGAATCAAATGGAAGTGAAAGGCCATTTCCATTTTCTGGCCATATCCAAGCATTCCATCCATCATCATAATCAGCAGCATATCTATAGTAATGTAAAACCAACGTATCTGGCGTAGTTTCGGCCGCGTAGGTCTTTGTTGAGTTAATGATAAAGACCGATGTAATTAATAAAACAAAAACGATAAATGTCTTTTTTAACATAATATTCCCCTCTTTATTTGAAATCATTTGATTTACTATTATATTTTATCATAATAAACACCTTTTTCATATTGTTACGTATGTAACCGATTACGTTTTATATGACTAGTAAAACGCTTGCATTATAGATACCTCAGGGGTAAAATAGATGTGAAATACTGCCTAAACATATAGTTTAGGTAGAAACATATTAACATAGGAGGAAAAAATGAAAAAAAGTTTATTGTTACTGTTCTTTGCAGTAATCGCTTTGTTAGGCTTCGTTGCTCCTGCAGTTTCTAATCAAACTGTAAGCGCAGAAGCAGCCGGCAAAGTGGTATTCCATTACCAAAAATGGGATGGCAATTATGACAATGTTGGACTTTGGGCTTGGGGAACAGGTACTGATGGTACATCCAACGGAGTCGACGTAACGGGTACAGATGAATTCGGAGTTTACTTCGATGTATTAATCGGTGCTGATGCAACTGAAATGGGATGTATTCCAATTGCGGCTGAATTCGATAACGATGCAAGATGGAATAACAAGGATACGATGTTGAATGAAGCCGGAGACGGAAGAGTTGACATTCTATTTGATGTTACCGAAGCAGCTGGTGGCGCAACAATGCATGTTTACTTCTTCAGCGGATCTGACAAAGCATTCGTAGCTAGCGCAGATTATGCAAACGTATTTGTTGTATATTTTACAGCTACTGAAGAATACGAAGAAAACCTTGGCTTACATGCATGGGGCGGTTGGTATAACGACGCAGCTCTAGGCACATGGGGCACTTGGGGAACTCCAACACAAGTTTTTACCGGAGAATTCTTAACTCCAGAAGGTAAAATCGGTAAAGTTGGTATGGTTCAAGCTTTAGTCGGAGACGATGAAGCAGATGCGAACCTAATCGTTTATGCAGGAAATGACGCAACTAAGAAAACTGGCGACGTATCTGACGTTGCTGATGGATTAGGCGGCGGAGACGTTACTGGACTTTATGTTGCCGGCGACGTATTCAAAGGATTTGACAAAGTCACATTGTTTGCGGATTCTTCATTCGCATTCAAATTCATTCCTTACGACAACACAGCTTACACACTTACTGGAACTTATGCTTCCAAACCAAATACAATTCTTGTTAAATTCTCTGCTGATACAGCAACAGCTTTCTATGACGAAGCTGGAACGCCTATCATTACTGAATATCAAGAATATGAAGTAGTAGGATATGAATATGTTCAAAAAGCTAATCCAATCGTTCAGGATGACACTGTCTATACAGCATATGTTGAAGAAGCAGTACCTGCAAACGTAGCCGGACGCGTAGTATTCCATTACCAAAAGTGGGATGGCGACTATAGTTCAGTTGGCCTTTGGACTTGGGGAACCGGTACAGACGGAACTCAAGCTCCTGTTGAAAAAGCAGGCGTTGACGAATTTGGAGCTGTTTTGGTTGTTAATGTTGATGATAACGCAGACGATACCATTGGTTTAATTCCTCTTGCAGCAGACATTACTACTGATGACCGTTGGGCATCTAGAGAAACTCCTGATGGACAACATATCGTATTTGACGTAACTTCAATCAAAAACGGAACAACTGATCAAATCGATGTTTATTACTTCCAAGGCGGATTACAAACTTATTTCGTTGCTGATCCTACGAAAGCCAATGTTCTAGTTCTTTACATGAACACTTCAGGAGAATATACTGAAACAACTGGTATTCATAACTGGGGCTGGGATGAAAATGCAGCTGGATGGGGAGAACCTCTACCAATGATTGAAGCATTCAAAACACCGGACGGAATGCCTGGTATTGCTCAATTATTGACAGTTTCTCCAACCGAAATTGTAAACAACCCTGGAATTATCGTTCATGATGGCGATACAAAATATTCAGGAAATGACAATATTCAATTCCAAACAGATGGAACAACTTCTTACTTTGATGGAATGGTAGCAGGCGATGTCATGGTTATTTATGCCGGAGTCGCAGGATCTACCCCAGATTCTTATTCTTACACACAAGTTCGTGCAGATTTCGTAGATGAGTTGATGAATTATGAAAAAGGCGACGCTATTTGGGATTATGTAACTTATGAAAAAACTGATTATCCACGCGTAGCTATCGATATTTCTGAATTCTTCTCATTGACAAAAGATGGCGTTGCTATGACTGATCCTTTCACTTCTGTTGACTACAACATGGAAGATGATGCAATCACTGAATTGGTTTTGGTTCTAGCAGCTGATTTGTTAAATGCTTCAACTTATGAATTAACTTACAATAATGGTAAAGAAGGCATCGAGTTGCAAGACGCAACAATCGAAGTCAATCTTGACATTACAGCACCAGTAATCACTTTCATTTCTGATCAAGAAGTTACAATCGTTGCAGGCGAAGGCTGGGATTCAGCATTATGGCCTGACATGAGAGCAATGGATGACAGAGACGGAAACGTTACTGACCGTATTTATGTAAAACCTGGCGATGGAACTGTGGACATGAATGAAGTTGGAGAACACATTGTTACCTTAACAGTATTTGATACTTGGGGCAATGAAAGTACAGCTGATTTCACAATCATCGTTACAGAACCTGCAACAGGTTGTGCAGCTAGAAATGCTAGTATCATCGGAATATCAGCTCTAGGTCTTGCTGTATTCTTCGTGACTAGAAAAAGATGGCTCTAGGGAATGAGAGGAGAGAATAAGATGAAAAAATTAACAGGATTATTCCTATCACTTATCGCACTTTTCACTTTAGTAGCTTGTACTCCTGCACTGGCAGAAGATATTGTAGACTTCAGTGAAAGTCAAGAAAAAGTAACAACCATTACTGTTTGGTTAGATGACTCTGAAGGCTTGTTTATGGCTGAATTGATTCCTGCTTTTAACGCAGCATATCCAAACATTGAAGTGAATTTCCAACACATGGGCGCTTTAGACTCCCGTGACAGACTTAAAACATATGGTGTATCTGGAAATGGCGCGGACGTATTTATGTTCCCTCATGACCACTTATCCTTAGCTATTTTGGAAGATTTGGTTTATCCACTTCCAAATGAATTGTTTGAATCCTTGGATACTGAAATTCTTGATGTAGCAATGGACATTGCAACAGCAGGAACAAGAAATACTGATAACCCAGTATTGTATGCAGTACCAATTTCAATCGAATCTGTTTTCATCATGTATAACAAAAGCATGATTACAGATGCAGAAGTTGCAAACTTAACATCTTGGCAAGACATCATTGATTACTCTGCGACTTATGCTACTGCAAACCCTGGAAAACAATTATTGACTACCAATTCACATTGGGCTGATAATTATTTCTTACAATCAATCTATTCAGCTTTTGGATGGAGACCTCATGGAGTTGACGGAACTGACCCAACTCAAGTAGGATTTGTATCTGATAACTTAACAAACGCCCTTACATGGTTAACAACTGAGTTAAAACCTGTCGTTACTGGAAATAACTCTTATAACTCTGTATCTACAACTTATTTTGAACAAGAAACAGCTGCCATGATCATTACTGGTCCATGGGCAATCACCGGTTTCCAAGAAAAGTTAGATCCAGACAATGAAGGTCTTTTAGGTGCTATGGTTATGCCTACTTTTGAAGACACTCCAGAAGCAACAAACTCACCATCAACATTTGCTGGTTCTCAAATGGTTGCAGTTTATAAATATTCACAAAATAAAGAAGCTGCAATCGCATTCGTTGAATTCTTAGCATCAGTTGAAGCTCAAAATATTTTGTATCAAACATCCAATGACTGCCCAGCTTTAAAAGATTTGTCAGGCATCGATGGAATTGCTGATGACGTATTCATGCAAGTGATGATTCAACAATTACAAACATCCATTCCAATGCCAACCATCGCTGAAGTTACCTATTATTGGTCAGCTGCAGAAACAATGGTTAGAAATATTTGGGACCAAAGTGCTGATATTGAAACTGAACAAATAAAAGCAGAAGCTTCTTATGCTGCTTCCAAGGCTTTAGGTTCCTAGAATACACTTACAATCAGGTTAGTTGGCCTTCGCAAGGAGGCCTTCTTTCTTAGTATTTACAGTGCGACAAAAAGGAGACATTTATGGATCGAAAAACAAAACACATTCTTAAAGGAGTTGCTTCCGGAATTTTACCCGGAACGGGGCAATTGCTGAATAGGCAATATATTAAAGCCGTCTTCTTTTTCATATTTTTTGCGATGTTTGTGTTTATTGAAATTTCATCAAGCCACTATTTTTCTCAAGTAAATCCTTATGATAAACTTACGAGTGAAACAGGTGAATTGTATTCTGATGATTTTGCAAAGAATTTTTACAATAGATATTTATTCGACAAAGCAGACGGTAAAATAAATTTACCGGATTTCGAGACTTATCATGATTCTGCAATGGAAGACGACATCTTCTCAATGCAAGAATTGATTGATTATGCTGCTATTCAGATTATTGATGCTTCCACTGCGAGGTATTTCTTGTTGATTCCTGATTTGGTCACAGATGGCAGTGGTGGATACAAAACGGCTAATGATGGAGTGGTTGTTGACACCGATTTGATTATAGGTGTTGATGATGACGCCATTGCTGCGATGACTTTCAGAAGCATTGTTCAAGGCGTATCAATCTATGAGCAGAATAATGTCGAGTATTATAAAGTAATTACCGGAGACGGAGTGACCAGAGAAGAATTCTATGTCAACGTCAACAATCCGACAGACATTATATACGATGTAACAGGATTTACAGTATCGACAAGAACCTCTTCTTTGTATTTAAATCCAACTACCGACGTAATTTATATCAAGTCGACAACTAGTAGTAGTGTATTGGGGACATCGACCTATCGATACACCAACATTACTGACAGCTCTGATTTTATAGACGCTACCGATACTGGCAATACTGCCGAAATCAATGCATTAAAATCAGTTGTAGTCAAAGGAACTGTTCTATATGACACTTCCAACAACGTTTATGTTCGTTACATTCCTGAAATCAATTATGAGATGGTACACGGATATAATGGAACAGAATTCACTTATTACTTAAGAAATTACATTACTTCAAGGTCTTTGCCAAATGCAAACACGGATTATGATTCAGGATATTACAATCGTTTTCTTCTTGAAGTCTATTTCTCGGTCAACCCTGATTTGAGAGACGAGTTTGAATCAACATATTATAATTTCTTTTTTGACAAAGCAGGATTCTTCCTTAAAGGATTATGGTCAGTAGTAACACTCGGTACAACTGAAAAAGTTACGTACGAATACAAATCTCTTCATGATCCTCTTAAATCTGTTGCGTTTACAGATGACGGAGTAACTTATGGTGCAGTAGCCGGAATATTAGATGAGTCTCCGCTGCTCGGACATGTATCTTCCTATTTGCTGATACAAGGATTAATTTCAACTCTTTTGATGGCGTATTTTATCTTCATTTGGATATGGAGCGTAACTGACGCTAGTAAAACAAGTAAAAAATATGATTTGACTCATGAAAGAGTTACTGACGGACAATGGTTTAAGGATATCTATACCCACGGGTTTGAATATATCATGATATTCCCGGCCGTGTTTGTCATTACGTTCATTTCAATCATGCCAATCTTATTTGGATTCTTGATTGCATTTACAAGTTACAGTGGGTTTGACTCTGATTCAGGATTATTTACTTGGGTTGGATTCTATAACTTCACGAGAATATTCTCATTTGGAGAAGGAATTCCTTTTGGTGAAACTTTCTGGAGGGTATTCGTATGGACTGTTATTTGGGCGATTTTTTCAACAGCAACCGTATTTTTTGGCGGTATGTTCCAGGCAATTGTTATTTCCTCAGAGAGGGTACCATTCAAGAAATTTTGGAGAACATTCTTAATTCTTCCTTGGGCGGTTCCGGCTTTGATTTCACAAATGGCATTCTCGGTTATTTTCAGCGACAAGGGCGTTGTTAACGCCATATTGAAAAACGCTGGACTCATTGATTTGTTCCAAAAGTGGGGAATTATCAGTACAGAATATGACACGTTAAGTGGCGTTCAACAATTCTTTTACCTAGGACAAGAAACAGTTCAATGGTTTACGAATGCAAATAATATTTGGTTTGTGCGTATTGCATTAATTGTTATTAATATTTGGCTCGGAGCGCCTTATTTCATGGCTTTAATGACTAGTATCATGACATCAATTGACAAAACGCTTTATGAAGCGGCGGATATTGATGGCGCGTCAAAAGGGCAGAAGTTTAAATTCATCACCTTCCCGCTCGTGATGTATTCTACAGCTCCAATTCTTGTTATGACGTTTTCTGGAAACTTTAATAATTTTGGGGTCATCTACTTCATTACTCAAGGAGGTACCGGTGCCGGAGACATAGATTCCGCCTTCGCAGGCAGCACCGATATTTTGATTTCGTGGATGTATACTTTGACCGTAAGTAAAAAAGTTTACAATATGGCGTCCGTTTTCTCAATTCTCATCTTTATCATTGTGGGTAGCGTCGCAGCATGGAACTACTCTCAAATGAGAGCATTTAAGGAGGACTAGCGATGATTATAGGTACAGTATTATTAGTCATGTTAGGGATTATTTTGCTCTTTACGCACAGTTCTATATGTGCAGACATCTATGAGAGAAAAGGGCACAACAAAACAGCGGGGGCATTTATCGGCTTGATTCCAGTTTATGGACTCTATGTCGCATTTAAATTAAGTTCAAAGAAACAATTATTTAAAGGATCGCTTAGAATTGCTTTTGGATTCAAAGAGATTATGATGAAGATTCTTACTTTTACTCAGTTGACTGTTGCTGCAGGGGTTGTCATTTTCCCGGTTCTATATCTAGTGGGAGCTTCTTTCACAAACACGAGTGAACTTCCTACATTGCTGCTACCAACAGCGAATTTGTTCACTTGGGAAAATTATAGAAACCTATTTGTCGATACAAATTTCCCAACTTGGTATAAAAATACATTTATAATTGCGATTTTGAATATGGTTTTAGGTGTTATCTTCATTACAGGTGCGGGTTATGTATTTGCAAGATTCAAATTCAAAGGAAAAAAAGCAGGTTTGATGACTATTCTGATTTTGCAAGTTTTCCCTTCTTTTATGGGACTGATTGCAATGTTTACTTTATTCCAAGTATTTGGTTTGTTAGGAAAGCCAACGTGGTTAACTATACTTTATGTTGGTGGAAGCATTCCTGGTAACATTTGGTTAATTAAGGGATATTTATCACAAATTCCAAAAGACCTAGATGAATCTGCTATGCTAGACGGGGCTTCTAAGGCTCAAATCTTCTTTAAAATCATTTTGCCGTTATCTGTTCCAATTCTATCTTTCGTAGCCGTAGGTCAATTTATGGCGCCTTGGATGGATTACATGTTGCCTAAGTATTTGTTGGACGTTCAACTTGCTGGAGAAACAGGAACGGACATTGTTTCAAAACAATGGACGTTGGCAGTGGGATTATTCTCATTGATTTCAAATCCAAGATCGTCTAGTTATACTACTTTCGCAGCGGGGGCATTGATTGTCGCATTACCAATTACAATCTTGTATATGCTATTCCAAAGATATTTGATTGAAGGAATCATGGCAGGAGCGACAAAGGGATAATTCATGAAAAAAGGAATGAATCTTCATTCCTTTTTCTTACTTAATTTGTGATATAATATACTAAAAAAGGAGCTGATGAAATGTATCCATATTTATGGGAAGAAGTTTTTGGCTACAACTTACCGATGTATGACATCATGATTACTATCGGATTATTTTTTATGATGCTTTATGTTGCTTGGAGATTTGAAAAAATCGACCATTTTTCTAGAAAAGAAACGAATAAATTATTGATATTCATCGCCATTAGTTTGGGAGCGGCTTTATTGACTTCTTGGTTGTCGGATGGAATATTTCACACAATTCACGAGGGAGAATCTGCATTCGGGTCCATCACTTTCCTTGGAGGACTGATTGGTGGTTTGGTGTGTTTTGTATTATTGATGAAGTTTGGATACAAAGCTCAAAAAGATAGAATGCCAGAAATTTTGAATACCGTTATCGTAGGTGTTGTTTTAGCTCACGCTTTTGGAAGAATTGGTTGTTTTACTGCAGGATGCTGCTATGGAATTCCAACGGATTCATTCTTGGGGGTGTCATTTCCTAGTGGGGAATCGGGCGGGGTTCCAGTCTATCCTACCCAACTTTTTGAGTCCATTTTTCTGTTTGCATTCTTCTTTGCGCTTAACAAAGTGAAATCTTTTAGAAACATTGAATTTAATGTTTACCTAATTGGATATGGTATTTGGAGGTTCTTGATTGAATTCATTAGAGGTGACGATAGAGGAGAGTTCTTGACTTTCATTCAAGGAACTTATTCAAATTATCCATCACCATCACAATATTTGAGTATATTATTGATTGGTTTGGGAATTTATCTTATGGTAAAATCCAATAAAAGGAAAAAGGGCTTAGCAGAATGATTAAAGAAGCATTGTTTCATGAAGCGAATTCAGTTTGGTCATTTATTGAAGAGGAAAGCTATATTACTTTGATATTTCGAACATCTAATCAAGATCAAATAACGGTTGAAACGATTGAGTACAATCGTTTTTATGACTATAACGAACGAATCACACATCCTATGAGTATCTATTTGGAAGACGAATTATTTCGATATCACATCACCAGTTTTATTCCCAATCATTACGGTTGTGTGTATTACTTTAAAATTACGGATGGGAATCAAATTGATTTTTACACAGAATATGGATTAACAAAGAAAGAACCTTTTAGGCTTGGTGCTTTCGAAATACCCAGAATTCAAAAGGCAGACGTGTATATAGCTCCAAAATTTGTTAAAGATACTGTTTTTTATCAAATTTATCCTGACCGTTTTCGAAGAGAAGGTAAAAATGAAGAAACATTTGAAATGTGGGGAGGAAAGCCCACATTCTATAACCTGTTTGGAGGAAATTTCAAAGGAATCACTTTGAAACTTGAATATTTAAAAGCGCGCGGAATCAATGCAATCTACTTTACACCGATTAACTTAAGCCCGTCTTCTCATCGTTATGACACCATAGATTATATGAAAATTGATCCGATATTGGGCACCGACGCAGAGTTCAAAGAACTAGTAGAACGTTGTCATGATTTTGGCATTAAAGTTGTAATCGACGCGGTATTTAATCATTGTAGCCACCATTTCTTTGCTTTCCAAGATGTTTTAGAACATCAAAGCAATAGCAAATACGTTGACTGGTTTCTGATTGAACGATATCCAATTTCATTCGGCAGGAACGGCGGTTATCAGACATACGGTCAAGAGCCACAAATGCCCAAATTGAATTCTCAAAATCCAGAAGTTAGAGCGTACCTGCTTCAAGTGGTAAGACACTATATGCTTTCTTTCCAAATTGATGGATGGAGGCTTGATGTTGCCGATGAAGTTGATAGTGAGTTTTGGAGAATGTTTAGAACTGAAGTGAAAGCAATGAATCCAGAAGCTATTATAATTGGAGAAGTATTCCATAACCCAAGCTATTATTTGCGTGGAGATCAATTTGATTCTGTTCAAAACTATCAGTTTTATGATATCGTTCATAATTATTTTGTTAGAAGAGATACTAATTTACATCAATTCAAAAATCAAATTGTGAGATTGCTTACTATGGTTCCAAGAAACGTACTGTTCTCTTTACTAAATCAGGTAGACTCTCATGATACCCCTAGGTTACTTACTTCTCTCGACGGAAACCTAAATAATTTTAAACTTGCTGTTTTGTTTCAGTTTACCTATATTGGGATGCCCTGCATTTATTACGGAGACGAAATCGGAATGGTTGGCGGAGCAGACCCTGATAATAGACGTTGTTTCAATTGGGATGAATCAACTTGGAATAAAGACGTGTTAGGAATGTACGACGAGCTAATCAAACTAAGAAAACATGAAGTTATACTACAAAATGGATATTTTAGATTTATAGACAACAATGATCGTTTATTGACGTACGAAAGATACATTGGAAGCAAAAAAGTAAGAATCACAATAAACCCAAACAGTATAATCACAGAGGGAATCAAGCCGTATGGGGCGAAAGTATGTAAAATGGTCGGAGATAAAGAAGAAATCTTATTGGATTGGAGATAATCATGTACGCACTCATCACAGGAGCATCCAGCGGAATCGGAAGAGAAATAGCGGTTCAATTAGCTGAAAAGAAGACTAATCTAATTCTCGTCGCAAGAAGAATTGACAGATTGAATGAATTAAAAGAAACGTTGACAATAAAATACGGAATTGACGTTGTGGTAAAGCAATTTGATATTTCAAAACAAGAAAATTGTCATGCTTTACACGAAGAAGTCAAGTCCTATCGTCCAGAGTTGGTGATTAACAATGCCGGATTTGGAAGAGTTGGACCATTCGATCAGATTCCACTTGAAGATGAAATCAACATGTTGGAATTAAATGTTCTTTCACTTCATACATTAACAAAATTATTTATAGGAAGTATGGAAAAAGGAGTCATTTTAAATGTTGCCAGCATGGCTGCTTTTCTTCCAACACCGTTACTTGCAACATATGCAGCATCAAAGGCATATGTGCTCTCTTTTAGCAGAGCTATTGACTACGAGCAAAGAAAAGAAAAAACTGGCATTAGAGTTTTGGCTTTATGCCCAGGACCTGTAAGGACAGAATTCGGGATCGTTGCGAAGGCCTCCAAATTGTCATTGCCAGGAATGGAAGCAGATCGTTGTGCAAGAATAGCGATTAAAGGGATTACAAGAAAAAAACCAAAGATTATTCCTGGATTTTCGATGAAAGTTCTTCAATTTATTCTGCGTTTTATTCCAACTAGCGTTATTTTGGCCATTTCGTATAAAGTTCAAAACAAAAGGAAGTAATTTTTCCAAAATTTTCTGATATAATAAAATTAATATAACGTTTATACCCCGGCGAGTTCTTTGAACTCGCTAAAACGTCGTGGAGGGAACATGAATAGAATCTATCAGTATATCGAAAAAAAAGATCCAGTCAAAAAGTATATTGCTGCCATACTATCAGGAATGCAGAGGATTCATATTGAAAATACCACTGAAGAACAGGGGCTTTTGCTTATGGCTTACGCATATGAGAAATCCGACAAGCATTTTGTCGTTGTATGTCCCAACCTGTATAATGCACAAATGACTTATGATCGTCTTTCTCAGTTCATACACGAAGACTCTCTTTCATTCTTTCCACAAGATGAGTTCATCACCAGTGAATTACTTGTATCCTCAATGGAATTTAAAATGGAAAGAATGAATACGATTCGAAAGTTGCTCTCGTCCAATAAACAATTAATTGTTACTCATCCAGCAGGAGTTTTGAAACCACAGTTATCTAGAGAGGTGTGGAAAGATTCTATATTTACACTTTTCGAAAACCTTGAATTTTCTAGGGACAAATTAGCAGAAACTTTGGTTGATTATGGGTACTCAAAGGAATATACCGTGGAAAAACCTGGGGATTTTAGCGTTCGAGGAGGGATTGTTGATATATACCTCACTGGAGAGAAAAACCCTGTAAGGCTCGATTTTTTTGGAGATTCAATTGAATCTATCAAGTACTTCAATATTGAGTCCCAGAGGTCATTTGAAAACATTAAAGAAATAGAAATAGTACCTATGACCGAATTTCTCTATTCGAGTAAAATGTTGAAAGACCTAGAGAAGTTGATTCAATCAAAACTTGAGATGATATCTTTTTCGGATTCAGCTAGAAACCGAATTTTGGAAGACTTATCACGGCTTCAGAATCACCAAGAGCTTGACAGATTGAACCGATATATTCCATTTATAACGAAGAAGCATTTAACAATTCTCGATTTGATAGAAAAACCTACTGTATTTTTTATGGATTACCATAGAATTATCGACCAATATGACTTAATGGTTGAAGAAATAAGTGATTGGTATCTTTCGACGGATGATTATCCAAAGATGTCATTTGAACTGCTTTATTCACTTCATGAACTTAATTACAATCAGGGTGTTTTTATCGATTTCTTTGAATTCAAATATAAACAGACGTTTGATACAGCTCTTTCGTTTTTTGGAAAGGAAGTTTTGTCTTTTCAGGGAAATACAGAACTGTTTATTTCTGATATTAGGAGCGATATAGCTAATAAAACAGTTATTATTACAGCATCAAGTCTAAAAATGAGAACTGAAATCGTCGATATGATGGAATTAAATCATTTAAAATACCAACTGTTAACCGATAACGATTTATTGTATGAAAATCAAATTAATATTATTGTCTCAGACCATTTTTTTGATATTACAAGCGATACCTTAGGGTTGAGAGTGATTACGGAACCTTCTATATTTAAACTCAGGAACATCCGTAGAAAAGGAAGATATGTATCGGTATATGAAACAAGCAAGAGGCTTTCGAGCATTAATGAGTTAAAACCCGGAGATTTTGTAGTTCATTATGATTATGGAATCGGAAAGTTTCTTGAAATATCTTCTATGCAAATGGGGGCGACATTAAACGATTATATCCATATCGAATATCGTGATGGCGATAAATTATACATTCCTTTAGAGTCTTTCCATCAAATACAAAAATACTCTGGTAGTGAAGGGTTTGTGCCCAGATTATCAAAATTAGGCGGATCTGATTGGGCGAAAGCAAAACAACGAGTTCGGCAAAAAGCAAAAGATATTGCTGACAAATTGATTAAACTATATGCAGATAGGGAAAAATCTCAAGGATTCTCCTATTTTGAGTATTCTGATTTTGAAAAGGATTTTGAAAATGATTTTCCATACGAAGAAACCAGAGATCAAAACAAGGCAATCTCGGAAGTGTTGAATGATATGAGTCTTCCTAGGCCAATGGACCGGCTTCTTTGCGGTGATGTGGGATTTGGGAAAACAGAAGTAGCACTGCGTGCCGCTTTTCGTGCCGTACTCAACAAAAAGCAAGTAGCATATCTCGCACCAACTACAGTCCTTTCTAAACAACATTACAATACTTTCAAGGATAGAATGGAAAAGTATGGAATTCAAGTAAGACTTCTGAATCGTTTTGTATCAAAAAAGGAGCAGAAGGGAATACTAGAAGGTTTAGCGCGCGGAACTGTTGATGTTGTAATTGGAACACATCGAATATTAAGCAAAGATATGGTATTTAAGGACCTAGGGTTGCTCGTTATTGATGAGGAACAAAGGTTTGGAGTGTTACACAAAGAAAGAATTAAAGAAATGAAGGTGAATGTCGATGTTTTATCTTTGTCGGCTACACCAATTCCACGAACACTTCAAATGGCAATTATGGGCGTTAAAAATATGTCACTTCTAGAAACAGCTCCAGAAAATCGCTACCCGATTCAAACCTATGTTTTGGAAAGAAATGACACATTAATCAAGGATGCGATCGAAAGAGAGCTTATGAGAAAAGGACAAGTGTTCTATTTATACAATCGCATAGAAGATATTGAAAACATTGCATCCAAAGTACAAAAATTAGTCCCTCAAGCAAGAATACAGGTTGCCCATGGGCAAATGCACAAGCATGACCTTGAAGATGTTGTTGACGATTTTATCAACCAAGATATTGATGTTCTGATTTCGACTACAATCATTGAAACCGGAATTGATATTCCAAACGCAAATACTTTAATCATACACGACGCTGATAAACTTGGGCTCTCGCAGTTGTATCAAATAAGAGGTAGGGTAGGGAGAACAAACAGAATAGCATATGCATATTTAATGTACTATAAGGATAAAGTTTTAACAGAAGAAGCGTTAAAGAGACTGAAAGTAATAAAGGAGTTTACTGAACTTGGATCTGGTTTTAAAATTGCTGTTCGAGACTTGTCAATAAGAGGTGCCGGCGATGTATTGGGAAGCGAACAATCAGGATTTATTGATTCAGTTGGAATTGACTTGTACATGAAAATATTAGAAGAAGAGATTAAAGAAAAACAAGGTATAATTGAAGATCAAATATCATCTCAAGGAGTTAAAACGAGAGTATCAAAATACATTGATAAAAAATATATTGAGGATGACTTTGTCAAAATAGAAATGCACAAGAAGATACAAAATGTTAAAAACCTAGATGAACTAAAAATGCTCTCTGAAGAGTTGAAAGACAGATTTGGAGGCTACGATGAAGAACTAGAAATATATATGTACGAGAGACTATTCGAAGTGTTGACAAAGGAATTCGATATAGAAAAAATTAGTGAATCGAAGACGAATATTACATTGATTGTATCAGTAATGGGAAGCAAAAAAATAGCTGGAGAAGATGTATTCACAAGCGGTATGCATATATCTCCTTATCTTAGATTCGCGTACAAAAACGAAAAGATAAGATTCATATTAGATACAATAGAATTGAACAAACATTGGCTGTATACAATGGTAGAATTCTTGGATAGTCTACAAAAGAAAAACGAAAATAACTAGAAAAAAATGTGTAAATGAAAAAAACAACTTTCAAAAATAAATATGCAGATAATAAAACGAAAAATAATTGCTAAAAACAAATAACAAAGTAGTCAAAATAGATATATAAAATTTAGAAATTATGAATCATAAATTTATCATAAAAAGTAGCGTAAAGATACGGGGATCAAAAACGATGTTGCTTAAAAAAAAATTAAAGTATTTGAATTTTGAGAAAAAACAAAAAAAAATATATGTTCAAAAAAAACAAATAAAAAGTAGTATAAAATAAAAATGAAAAATAGAGTATAATACAAAAATATCTCATTGACTCTGACTAGAAAATTTGCAGAAAATTGTGTATTCGTATCTGTTATCTTCAGATAATTCTTACAATAAAATGCATAAAGAAAAATTCGAATGATTTGTAATGTCAAAACTTAGATTTAGATTTCATATAAATATGTCTAAACAACATGAAAATCGCCACAACGAGAGACTTATAAATTATAAGATATGATTGATATTTCATCTATTATCTTTGTTTGTCAGTAGAATTCAAATAGGTTTTATCATAACAAATTGAAAAAATAAAAGAGTGAATTTTCTAATAATATTACCGTAAAATAATTGTCGCTCATATCATTATTTTGTTAAATAATATTATTGATATTTTCAACTTGATTTTACTCGCGTTATCATAATATTCGTTTAGTACATTCAATTTGATTAATTTATCTTCACGCTGTAATTATGATTTTTTGATACTATTTGATTTTCTGCATTACTAAGTGATGAATTTTACTGTGAAAATATCTTTTTAAGATCCGATTTAATTGTTGTTGTATTTTTAGTAGTTTTATAATAATAAACATCATATTTTATTATATTTTCTCTGGTCTTACTCAGCTTCTGTTAGATTTCCTCATTTTTAATATTGTTTGTTTAACTTTGCTTTAATCCTTCTCTTCTATATTCATTTTGTATATTAAGTTATTATAACCTTTAAATTGCCAAATATAGACATTTACACAAATTCATAAATTTGATTAATTTCTTTTTAAATATCTTAGTTTTTACTCTTACTACCCTAAACTTGTAGTTCTTCTTTTTTAAGTTTTCTATTTTATTTCGATTTACTTATTTCTTCTCTATTAAACATTGCTTGTCCTATTGTAATGTTAACATTTTTCATATTTTCATTATTTTGTATTATTGTTTCATACTTTTGTCTCATAAAAAAAACGTCATTTTTTATGACGTTTTTTTATATATTCTTTTTGCTCTTTTACCAACATTGCATAGAATTTCATATGATATCGTTCCTATTTTTTTGGATAATATTTCAACAGATTTATCATTTCCAAATAAGATAATTTCATCATCTATCTTTGCATATGCATTTGTTGTGTCGATCATAATCGCATCCATACATATCGTACCAACGACTGGCAGTTCTGCTTTATTTAGAAGGACGAAATCATTGTTTGACAAAGCTCTTGGATACCCATCTGCATACCCGATTGAAACAGTGGCTATTGTCATATTTTTGTCTGCAACATACTTTGCTCCATAACTTATTGAATCTCCGGGAACAACATTTCTCATCGAAATAATCTTTGATGCCAGCGTCATCACGGGTTCAAATTTTAAATTTGTTTCTACCGGAGGGTATCCATAAATTGCTATGCCGCATCGGACCATATCAAGATGCATTTCTGGAAATTTAATTGTTGCGGAGGAGTTGCAAACATGTCTGATTCCTACATTTACTTTCCTTTTTTCAAGTTCTTTTATCAAACTCATATATACATTGAATTGATGTAATGTATGACTTGAGTCTTCTTTTTCAGCCCCTTCGAAATGGGTATATATTCCTGTGATATTCAAATTATTCATTTTTGATATTTGTTCTATTTGACTTGCTACTGAATCTATATTTTCTTCTCTGTGACAATAGAAACCAATTCGTGACATGCCGGAATCTATATTGATATGAATATTTATTGGGAGCCCGGATTCATTGAGTTTAATTGCGTAGTCGATTGACTCTACTGTTTGTGTGATATTATTCATCGATAATTTTTCAGCATCAGAAGGATCCGATCTTCCGAAAACCAAAATCATTGACTTTATTCCATTGTTTCTAAGCTCTAGAGCTTCTTCCAGACATGCGACTCCAAAATGTTGGCAACCATGATTCTCTAAATGCTTTGATACTTCCACGGAACCATGTCCATAAGCATTTGCTTTTACGACAGACATGACTTTATATGATGAAGAACCTATGGATTCCAAAGTGTTATAATTATTCAGCAACTTGTTTAAATCTATATAAGCTACACAACGTTCCATCCGCACACCCCCATTATAGGATTATTAATTTATTATAGCATAATTTATATTTTTATGGTAGAACCTCTCAAATCAATCTCGTGTGAATCTATGTGTTCATATATTTTGAATGCTAATGATTCTATTTTGCTTTCTGCAAGCGAGAAAGCATTAAGGGGTATGATTTATTGCCCTTGAGCTAAAAAGCTCTAATATCGAAAATATACATTGAAATTTATATAATAATATTATATAATATTATATATAAAGTATCATTGAAATGAACTGGAATTCACATGAGAGGTTTCTAATGAAAATAATCGAAATTACAAGTCCGTATATCACTCTTGGCCAGTTGTTAAAATTCGCAAATGTTATTCAGAGCGGTGGGGAAACAAAATTTTATTTGATGGAAAACACTATTACTGTCAATGGAGAACTAGATAATCGAAGGGGAAAAAAATGTTATCCCGGAGATATCATTATCATCAATAATAAAATTCAACTTAAGATCGCCAGCCATTATGAACCTTAAAAAAATAACCCTAACCAATTTTCGTAATTACGAGAAGGAATCTTTGGAATTTGGTCAGGGTATTCATTTTATTATTGGCTCAAACGGTGAAGGAAAAACCAATTTTTTGGAATCAATTTATGTTCTTGCTTTAGCGAAATCTTATAAAACTAGCGATTTGGTTTTAATTAGACATCAGGAAGATTTTGCAAAAGTTGAAGCTACCGTTTTGTCACAATCTAGATTGTTTGATTTGTCTATGATAATTTCCGCTAGCGGAAAGAATGCAATCATCAATAAAACTTCTCAAAAAAAACTAAGTGATTATATCGGTCATTTACAAATTGTCTCCTTTTTGCCTGAAGACATGAACATTATCAAGGGGTCTCCTCGTGAAAGAAGATATTTTTTTGATGTTTATATGGGTCAAATGGATAAGAATTATATAAGCAATCTTGGAAATTATAAATATGTTTTAAAACAAAGGAACGAATTGTTAAAAAAGATGAATCAGCCCAATAAAGAAGATGACTTACTACTTGATGTAATCACCGAACAATTAGCTGAGGCCGCTAGACCTGTGGTTGAACACAGAAAGAAGTTCATTCAAGAAATTAATCTATTTCTTGAAAAACAATATCATTTGTTTTCGAGCAAAAACGAGTATTACCGGATTCAATATCTACCATCTATAGAAACCGAAATTGAAAAGGTAATGAAAAGCAAGTATAGAACTGACAAAATGAGTTATACAACTAACTTTGGACCTCATCGCGATGATTATGATTTCTATCTAAACGATGTTATGGCAAAAGACTATGCATCTGGGGGAGAGCAAAGGACATTGATATTGACTTTGGACATGGCTCTTGCGGAGATGATGAAAGACCGTCTAAAGGAATATCCCGTTATATTACTAGATGATGTGTTCTCGGAATTAGATTATGAAAAACAAAACAAATTGATACAATATTTGTCTAAAATACAAGCTCAAGCAATCATTACAACAACATCACTACATGAATTGAATCAAGATGCATTGAACAACGTTAAAGTATTTCATGTTTCAAAGGGGCACATCCAGGAGGAGAAACAGCATGGCAAATCAAGCAAAGTATGATTCAAGTAATATTCAAATTTTAGAAGGATTGGAAGCCGTAAAAAAGAGACCCGGTATGTATATTGGTTCGACTGGGCCAAGAGGACTTCACCATTTAGTCTGGGAAATTGTTGATAATGGGGTCGATGAAGCTTTAGCAGGATATGCTAATACGATTACTGTTGAAATACTTCCGGGGAATATCATCAGAGTTGAAGACAACGGTCGAGGAATTCCTGTTGATATTCATCCGAAATCTAAAAAGCCAACCGTTGAAACGGTTTTTACTGTTTTGCATGCTGGAGGCAAGTTTGACCATAATGCATATAAGGTTGCTGGAGGACTTCATGGAGTCGGAGCATCTGTTGTTAATGCGTTAAGTCAATATATGAATGTTGAAATTTCAATGAATGGCAAAAAATATGAGATAGGGTTTGATCACGGATTTGTCAAAAAAGAGCTCACTGAAGTTGGGGAGACCGAGAAAACCGGTACGATTGTGACATTTTTGCCTGATCCAGAAGTTTTTTCAGAATCTCAAGAATTTGAGTTTGAAATATTGAGAAACAGAATTCAACAGCTTGCATTTTTAAACAAAGGAATCCAATTCACCATTACTGATTCAAGAAATCATAACAATATCATTCGTAAAGAATATAGATACGAAGGTGGAGTAAGAGAATACGTTGACTTCCTTAACATCGGGAAAGACAAAATTCATCCTACCGTTGCTTATTTTGAAGGCGAACAAGATAACATTCTTGTTGAAATAGCAATGCAATATAATGATGGATACGCAGAAAATATATATCCATTTACAAATAACATCAATAACGCAGAAGGCGGAACTCACGAAGAAGGTTTTAAAATGACCTTGACTCGAATTCTCAACAATTATGGGAAAACCGCAAACATTTTCAAAAAAGATGAATCTCTCCAAGGCGAAGACGCTAGAGAAGGATTGGTTGCAATTGTCTCGATTAAACATCCAGACCCACAATTTGAGGGACAAACTAAATCAAAATTAGGATCTACCGACGCTAGAAGAGCGGTAATAGCTGTCATGTCTGAAGGATTGGATCGTTTCTTGTTAGAAAATCCTTCTTCAGCAAAAATTATCGTCGAAAAAGCAATGATGGCTCAAAGAGCCAGAATTGCAGCTAAAAAAGCAAGAGAAGCAACAAGAAGAAAATCACCCTTAGATTCTCTTGGATTTGCATCAAAACTTGCTGATTGTCGGACGAAAGATGCTACCAAATCAGAGATTTATATCGTTGAGGGTGACTCAGCGGGTGGATCAGCTAAACAAGGAAGAGATTCTGAGTATCAAGCAATATTGCCATTGCGCGGAAAAGTATTGAATGTAGAAAAGGCCAGACTTGACAAAGCGCTGCAAAACAAAGAGATTGTATCGATGATTCAAGCATTCGGAACCGGAATCGGTGACGAATTTCAAATCGAGTCTGCAAGATATCAAAAAATTATTATCATGACCGATGCCGATGTCGATGGCGCTCACATTCGTACACTTTTGTTGACATTCTTCTTCAGGTACATGAGACAACTCATTGAAAAAGGGTATGTTTACATCGCTCAGCCACCTCTTTTCAAGGTTCAATTTGGAAAATCTGTACAGTACGCATATGAAGAAAAGGAATTGGAGAGAATTCTTTCTGAATTAAGTGGAAAACCAACTCTTCAAAGATATAAAGGTCTCGGTGAAATGAATCCTGAACAACTTTGGGAAACAACCATGGACCCAGAAACAAGAACACTTCTTCAAGTGTCACTTGAAGATGCAATTGAAGCCGACAGAATTTTCTCAATGCTTATGGGAGATGATGTCTCAAGCAGAAGAGAGTTCATTCAAGAAAATGCAGAATTTGTGCGTAATCTGGATGTTTAAGGAGTAAATCATGGATGAGAATATCAAATTGACAGGGACACCTGTAAATATTAGCAACAAGGTCATTGAAATTAATATTTCCAATGAAATGAAAAACTCCTTTTTAAGTTATGCGATGAGCGTTATCGTTCAACGAGCACTTCCTGATGTAAGAGATGGACTTAAACCTGTTCACCGTAGAATTTTATACGGAATGGAAGAACTAGGAGTCACTCCAGACAAGCAATTCAAGAAGTCTGCACGTATCGTCGGAGACGTTATGGGTAAATACCATCCCCATGGAGACTCCGCTATCTACGATTCTATGGTTCGGATGGCACAAGATTTTAGTTACCGTTATCCATTAGTTAATGGTCATGGTAACTTTGGTTCCGTTGACGGTGATGGCGCAGCTGCTATGCGTTACACTGAAGCGAAAATGGAAAAAATAACAGCTGAAATATTAAGAGATCTCAAAAAAGATACTGTAGATTTCATTGATAACTACGATGGTAGTGAACAAGAACCAAAAGTACTTCCTTCAAGAATTCCTAATCTTCTAATCAATGGATCCACAGGTATTGCGGTTGGAATGGCAACCAATATCCCGCCTCATAACTTAAATGAAGTCATCGACGGATACATTGCATATATACATAATCCCGAATTGTCTACAGAAGAACTTATGGATTACATAAAAGGACCTGATTTTCCAACAGGTGGGGTCATTTTAGGGCTTGGAGGGATTCGACAAGCGTATGAAACCGGTAGAGGAATTATTCGTGTGAAAGCAAAAACACAAGTGATTGAAACCCAAAACGGAAAAAAACATATAATCATCAAAGAAATTCCTTATCAAGTAAATAAAACAACTTTAATTGAAAGAATTGCAGAACTTGCAAAAGACAAAAAGATTGATGGAATTACCGATTTGAGAGACGAATCCAACCGCAATGGAATGCGTGTTGTTATGGAACTCAGAAGAGATGTCAATGCAGAAGTATTATTGAATAATCTTTATAAAAACTCTCAATTACAGGTTTCTTTTGGAATTAACATGTTAGCTTTGGTAGATGATAAACCTGAAACTTTACCTCTAAAAGAGATTATTCGTCATTATTTTAACCATCAAGTAGATGTTTTAACTCGAAAAACTAAATTTGATTTGAACAAAGCGGTTCAAAGAGAACATTTGTTAAAGGGATTCATCATCGCTTTAGACAACATTGACGATGTTATTCATATCATCAGAGATTCTTATGACGATACAGAACAACGCCTTATCGATACTTTCTCTTTATCGGATATCCAAGCGAAAGCAATCTTAGCTATGCAATTAAGAAGGCTTTCGGGATTAGAAAGAGATAAAATTCACCAAGAACTGGAAGAAATCGAAAAGGCGATTGCCTATTACAATCAAGTTTTGGACAGCAAAGAACTTCAAAAAGAAATATTAATTGAAGACGCAAAAGAAATCAAAGAAAAATATGGAGATGCAAGAAGAAGCGAAATTGATCCGTTCGGTGATTTCGATATTGAAGATGAAGATTTAATCCCTGTTGAAGAAGTAATTATTGCCGTGACGACCAAAGGATACGTCAAACGCATGAATGTTGATGTATACAAGACCCAAAACCGTGGTGGAAGAGGCAAAACGGGAATGAAGATGAATGAAGACGATGTCATCGATTCGTTGATTTCCACATCAACGCACGATTATCTTCTATTCTTTACATCTCTGGGCAGAGTATATAAGATTAAAGGATACAAGATTCCAAATTACGGAAGAAACTCCAAAGGACTACCGATTGTAAATCTCTTAAATCTTGTCGAAGGTGAAACTTTGGCCGCATTGATGAGCATCAATAATTTTGAAGAAGGATATCTATTCTTCACCACCTCTCAAGGCGTGGTCAAAAGAACGAAGGTATCCGATTTCCAAAACATTCGAGTTAATGGTATTCGTGCTTTGTCTCTAAAAGACGACGACACATTGCATTCTGTTAAATTGACCGATGGAGAACGCGACATCATCATAGGTGCTTCAAACGGAAAAGCCATTCGATTTAACGAAGAAGATGTACGTTGCATGGGCCGTAATGCAGCCGGAGTACGGGGTATAAGTTTAAGCAAGACCGAAGAAGTCATCGGTGTTACCACCGTTGATGAAGATCGGAATGAAGTTTTGGCTATTACTGAATTCGGATACGGAAAAAGAACAAATGTTGATGAATACAGACTTCAAATTCGTGGTGGTAAGGGCGTAAAAACGATTAACGTGACGGAAAAAAATGGTAACTTGAAAAAATTGATTTCTGTAGTTGGTGATGAAGACTTACTGGTTATTTCTGATAAAGGAGTCATCATTCGAGTTCCAATTGATCAAATCGCTCAAACAAAACGTTCAACGCAAGGCGTTCGAATCATTAATCTTCTTGAAGATCACACAGTGGGTACAATCGCGATTGTTGCAAAAGAGGAAGACGACTATGAAACTGAAGGAAATGTAGCGGATACTGTCGTGATAAGCGAAAAAACTTCAGAAACGGTAATCAACGATGCAAAAATGGAAGAATCAGTAAAAGAATATAAGCATTTTTCTGAACTTTCTTTAGAAGACGAATTGTCCCAAGAAGAAGATGATGATACAATAGATGATATTCTAAGCGACAGCTATTAGGAGGTGTCCCATGCTCGACTTAAAACAAATTCGGGAAGAAACCGATAAATGTATTGAATTATTAAATAGAAGAGGTGGTGACTTCTCATATCTTCGAGAAATACTGACCAAAGATGAGTCTAGAAGAGCCGCCATACAAAAAGTCGAAGTGTTAAAAGCAAAAAAGAATGAAGTATCGAGATTGATTGGCCTATACAAAAGAGAAGGAAAAGATGTCACTCAAATTTTAAGCGATATGAATTCTTTTTCGGATGAAATTAAAAACCTAGATGAGTTTGTGACTAGAACGGACGAAGAAATCAAAGACGCACTATTAAATACTCCGAATCTTCCAAACGAATTTATCTCTGTAGGTAAAGACGACTCTGACAACAAGGAAATTAAAAAGAATTCAACTCCAACCACATTTGATTTTCCTATTAAAGGTCATTACGAATTGGGAGAAGCTCTTGATATTCTTGATTTCAATAGAGCTGGGAAAATTTCTGGTTCAAGATTTGTTGTATACAAAGGGTTAGGAGCAAGACTTGAACGATCCTTAATTCAATGGATGATGGATTTACACGCCAATGAACATGGATACGTAGAAGTCATTCCACCCTATATTATTAATGAAGCTTCAATGTATGCCTCCGGACAATTTCCGAAGTTTAAAGAAGAAGCGTTCAAACTATACGATGACAGAAACCTGTATTTAAACCCAACCGCGGAAGTTCCTACGATTAACTTACACCGTGATGAAGTTCTTGATGTTGAGAAATTACCACTAAAATACGTTTCATATACTACGGCATTTCGTCAAGAGGCAGGTTCTGCTGGAAGAGATACTCGAGGAATATTAAGACAACACCAATTTAATAAAGTTGAATTAATTAAATTTACAAAACCAGAAGAGTCGTATGATGAGTTAGATAAAATGCTTGCGAACTCTGAAAGAGTTTTGCAATTGCTTGAACTTCCATATAGAGTCGTAGAACTTTGCACAGGAGATTTGGGCTTTTCAATGAGAAAAACATTCGATATCGAAGTTTGGCTACCTTCAGAAAATAAATATCGTGAAATTGGTTCAATTTCCAATGCTGAAGATTATCAAGCAAGAAGAGCGAATATCAAATTCAGAAGAGCAAATGATTCGAAACTTGAATTTGTTCATACATTGAATGGTTCCGGATTGGCGGTCGGAAGAACCGTGATTGCAATTATGGAAAACTATCAACAATCAGATGGTTCAATTAAAATCCCCACTGTACTACAAAAGTATATGGGCGTAACAGAAATTAGATAAAAAATTAGATAATTAAAGTCAAGAGAATATTTGTAATATTTTATTCAATTAGTTTTGAATGACAAAAAAACTGAAGGTATTCAGCTTTTTCTAAGATTATGATATAATACAAGTGTTATCGGAACACAGTACCCG
>JAHIVB010000011.1 GCA_018816905.1 Bacillota bacterium | reverse complement strand
CTGAAGGTGCTTCTGGAACCCTTACTATTGAAGGCTGGGATTACGTATCATAGTCATTGAATGATCGTAATAAAAGAAATTCACCACTGTGTTATTGGAACTAACACAGACACAACATAATTATGACCGTCTATTCCGAATACATCTGGAATAGACGGTTTTTTTTTTAAAAAAGACTAATTTCACGAATCATTGTTAATATGGAATGTTTTAATAATGTAATATTAAATCGAATACTCTAATGTTGGAAAACACACCGTTTTCTTTTTGTAGTACTTGATTATCATCACCCAATCTGCTATAATTATAATTCAATATGTAAAGCGCTTACTTTACGCGCATTGAAATAAGGTGAAATTATGAGTTTAAGTGTATTTGGCAATTTTTTGGACACGGGTCCCGGTCTTTGGGAAATCGTTTTGAGAATGGGACTCACGGCAGTGTTTGTGGGAATCATCGGTATCGAACGACAGATGAAACACAAAATTGCAGGGGTAACCACCCATTTGATGGTAGCATTCGGAGCTTGCGGAATAGCCATTCTTCAAGACAGCCTTTACAACGAAGCGTTGGCAATGGCTCCCGATCTGATGCTTTTAAACATCCAAGCGAATTTAGAAAGGCAGAGAATCATCGCGCAAGTTGTAACAGGAGTAGGTTTTCTGGGTGCCGGAACGATTTTGAAAACTTCCAACGGTATTTCAGGATTAACTACAGCCGCAACGATTTGGCTTGCATCCATGATTGGTCTTTGTTTTGGTATGGGCGGATACACCATTGGAATCGTATTAAGCATTTTTTCACTCGTGTTCCTAACTGGATTCAGAAAAGTACTGGATATGACAAAGTTACAACATGTGAAATCCCCGAGTGTTCTCGGTGCAGAAGTTGTTGAAAAATAAGGAATCTCTCGTAGATTCCTTCTTTTTTTGAAATTAAACATTCATATTTTTTGCAAAAAAGAGCTATATAGAGTACAATAGAAGGTGTTAATTTGGAGGTACAGAATGGCAATTTTAGAGATGAAAAACTTAGTCGTATCCGTTGAAGGTAATACGATTTTACATGGTATCAACTTAACCGTCAAAGGCGGAGAAACTCATGCAATCATGGGACCGAACGGAACAGGAAAATCGACACTAGCTCAAATCGTTATGGGTCACCCGAAATACAAAATTGAGTCAGGAGAAATTCTGTTGGATGGAGAAGTCATGAATGAGATGCCTGTCGACGAAAGAAGTCGAAGAGGCGTTTTTTTAGGTATGCAAAATCCTGTGGAAGTACCAGGAGTCACCAATTTCGATTTTGTCAAAACTGCTGTGACCGCAAGACTTCCAAAAGATAAACACCTAAGAATAGGTAAATTTATTCTAGAGTTTGAAGACAGTGCGAAAGAACTCAAAATGGGGTCTGGATTGTCTCACCGCTTCCTGAACCAAGGCTTTAGCGGTGGAGAAAAGAAACGAAACGAAATCCTTCAAATGAAACTGTTGAAGCCTTCGATTGCTTTGCTTGATGAAATTGATTCCGGCCTGGATGTCGATGCTTTAAGGATTGTCGGTGAAAACGTCACAGCACTTAAATCCCCAAACTTGGGGATGATTTTAATTACTCATTATCAAAGGTTGCTTGACTACATTGTTCCTGATTATGTTCATATTATGATTAAAGGACAGATTGTTAAAACTGGTGGTAAAGAATTGATTGCGAAAATTGACTCGGACGGATATGACTGGTTAAAAGCGGAACTTGGCATTGACGATTTCGATGAAGGACCAAAACAATATTCACTTGGTACTTGTGCAACCAATCCAACAACAAGGTAGCCTTCACATGAACAACCCAACTTACCTTGAACAATCATTACATCCGGTTTTTTTAGACCGTCCGCTTGAATCAAATCATCATTTCAGTAGCAAAGACAAAAATGGGGCGTTGATCATTACTTTCCCCAAAAATTCGAAAGAAAAAATCAGTCTCGTCATTACCTCGGATGTTCAGTTCAATCAACTTGAACTTGTTTTTCCGAAAGATTCATACTTATCGATCAATTTGCTTTATCATTTTAGAAAAAACGCTTCGAGAGACATCAAGATTCTTTTACATCAAGGTTCAAATATCAAAATTACTGAAACCTACTTGACTTCTCGAAATGTAAAAACAAATTTGAATAGAATTTTAGAAATAGATCAAAATGCGCACTTGCTGTTATCAAGTGGGTTATTCATGGATGGAGAGCACACTTTTAAAGACGAACTTCTACTTAAGGGAGAAAACGCATCGATTGATTTCGATACTTTAACGATTTCTCATCATCAAGATCGTTTCTCAACAATTCAGGATATCAGGCATCAGGCTAAAAATACAGTATCAAACGTTCATAACTTAATGGTATCAAACAACCACTCTACGATTGAATTTTACGTCAATGGTTATATTGCAAAAGGAATGTCAGGCTCAAACTGTAAACAACAAAACCGTGGAGTCATCCTTTCTGAAACAGGTATCATCCGCGTTGATCCGAAACTCTTCATCGATGAATACGATGTAGAAGCAGGGCATGGCGCTGCCATTGGCCAAATTAACGAAGATGAAATGTTTTATCTACTTAGTCGTGGACTTTCAGAAAGTGAAGCAAAACGATTGATATTACAAGGGTACACAGAACCTTTCGTCCTTTCATTGGATGAAGGAGCACTAAAGAAAACCATTAATCAGAGAATAGCGAGAAAAGTGAAGGGAGAATAGTAATATGTCGAACCCGAATTGGCGTCAGGAGTTTCCCCAAATCAAAAACGGTTTGGTTTACTTGGATTCAGCTGCGATGAGCTTGAAACCGCAACGAGTGATCGATGCCATCGACCATTACTACCAGGACTTGTCCGTCAACATTCACCGCGGTCTTTACCCAATCAGCGTTGAGGCGACTGATTTATATGAACAAACCAGAGAAGACGTTGCTACCTACATCAATTCAGAAGTAGAAGAAATCGTTTTTACCAGAGGAACGACTTCATCCTTAAACTTGGTTGCTTCAAGCTATGGCTTGGCAAACTTGAATGAAGGAGACGAAATCATCGTTTCTGAACTGGAACACCATTCTTCTTATCTGCCTTGGTTTGAAATTGCAAAAAAAACAAAATCCGTCATTAAATTCGTTCCTTTGACAAAAGAAGGAAGAATTACTGTAGATCATTTTAAAACCGTATTAACTGAAAAAACTAAAATAGTCGCACTTACTTATGTATCGAATGTCATGGGTTTTATCACCCCCGTGAAAGAAATCGTCAAATTGGCTCATTCGATAGGTGCCATTGCGGTCATTGACGGTGCGCAGGCACTTCCACATTTAAAAGTAGACGTCAAAGAATTAGACCTTGATTTCTTAGCTTTTTCAGCACATAAAATGCTTGGACCGACTGGGGTAGGAATTCTGTACGGCAAAAAAGTACTTTTGGATCGAATGGATCCAATTGAATTTGGTGGCGACATGAATGACGACGTCACCCTTACTGATGCGACCTATAAAGATACTCCTTACAAATTTGAAGCCGGAACCATGCCAGTTGCGGGAATTATCGCATTTAGCGACACCATTGAATATTTCAATCGATATTCAGTCAAAGAAATAGAATCATACTGTATGGAACTACACATTTATGCCCTGAATCAGCTAAAAGAGATTGAAGGGATTGAAATCTACAATCCAAACAGCGATACGGCAATTATTTCTTATAATTTAAAAAACGTTCCACCACATGACGCTGTCACCTATTATGCAGATCAAAACATTTGCATGAGAGCCGGGCAACACTGCGCAAAACTCGTAACTCGATTTTTAGGAATTCAGTCCTGTCTTCGAGTGTCGTTCTATTTATATAATAATAAGGAAGATGTTGATCGTTTTGTCTCCACGACAAAAGAAGCGATTTCCTTCTTCAAAAACATGGGATTTTAGGAGTGATATCTTGGCTAATTTAGAAAACTTATATAGAGAAGTCATCATGGAACACTACAAAAACCCTCGTAACAAGGGCTTGGTAGAGGGCCTAGGTTATCACATCAAACATATTAAAAACCCTAGTTGTGGCGATGACGTGACGATACAGACCAAATGTAATGAAGGAGTCATCGAAGACTGTCGTTTTGAAGGCAGTGGGTGCTCCATATGTTGCGCTTCTGCATCTGTTCTCACAGAAACCATGATTGGCAAAAAAGTCGAAGAAGCAGAAGCAATTGCACATAATTACCTAAAAATGGTTTCTAATGAATCGATCGATCCATCGATTGATTTAGAGGAAGCTGAAGTGTTTGCGGGGGTACGCTTGTTCCCGGCGAGAATTAAATGTGCTTCCATATCTTGGAAAGCATTTTTGGAAACGATCAAGAAATAAGGAGGTTTTCCCCTTGAGCGATAAAGAAAGAGCAAATGTCGAAGGCATTGTCAACGACTATAAATATGGCTTCAAAACAGACTCGAAGAGTGTGTTCCAAACGAAAAGAGGTTTATCGAAAGAAATCGTCGCAGAAATTTCAGCGATAAAAGGTGAACCGGATTGGATGCTTGACATCCGTTTAAAAGCTTATCAAGCATTTATTGAAAAAAAGAACCCAAGTTGGGGACCGGATCTATCTTTTATTAATTTTGAAGACATCATTTATTATATCAAACCATCCAGTAGAGTCGAAAATGACTGGAAAGACGTTCCTGACGAGATTAAAGATACTTTCAATAAACTGGGTATTCCAGAAGCTGAACAAAAGTACTTAGCAGGGGTTACGACTCAATTTGACAGTGAAGCAGTCTATCATTCAACAATTCAAGAACTGACAGATCAAGGTGTCATTTTCCTCGATACTGATTCTGCTTTAAGAGAACATCCGGATATTTTTAAAGAGTATTTCGGGAAAGTTGTCAGCTATAAAGACAATAAATATGCAGCCCTAAATACGGCCGTTTGGAGTGGTGGTTCTTTTATCTATGTACCAAAAGGTGTCAAAGTTGAAAAACCATTACAGTCTTACTTCAGGATAAATTCCGAGAAAATGGGTCAGTTTGAAAGAACTTTGATTATCGTCGAAGACGAAGCGTCATTAAACTATGTTGAAGGATGTACAGCGCCGATTTATTCAAATGACTCTCTACATGCGGCAGTTGTTGAAATATTCGTCAAAAAGAGTGCTTATTGCAGGTATTCGACAGTACAAAACTGGTCGAATAATATCATCAATCTCGTTACGAAGCGTTCTGTCGTTTACGAACGCGGTCATATGGAATGGATTGACGGAAACATCGGTAGTGGTGTCAACATGAAATATCCGTCTTGCATTTTACGTGGAGATTATTCTAAAGGAACAACCATCTCGATTGCATTTGCCGGAAGAGGGCAAATCCAGGATGCAGGCGCTAAGATGATCCATATTGGAAAGAACACTTCCAGTAAAATCATCTCAAAATCAATCGCAAATAAAGGCGGAAGAGTCAACTACCGCGGAATGGTCACCCAAGCTCCCGGAGCGACCGGATCTAGAAGTAAAATTGAGTGTGACACCATTCTTGTGGACAACTTGTCTTCTTCAGACACCTTGCCAACCAATGTAGTGAAAAACTTTAAAGGTCAAATCGAACACGAAGCCACGGTTTCGAAGGTTTCTGAAGAACAACTTTTCTACTTGATGAGTCGCGGACTTACAGAAGAAGAAGCTACAGAAATGATTGTAATGGGATTCATAGAGCCTTTTGCTAGAGAGTTACCGATGGAATATGCTGTTGAACTCAATCAACTGATTAAACTGGAAATGACAGGTTCAATTGGATAATAAAACACCAGAAATGGTGTTTTTTTAGTGGTTTTGTCTTGAAATGACTGATTTTCAGACGATATTTTCACAAATGCTCTTTAAAAACCGCATCCGTTGTGATAGAATAACCAAAAAGGTGGTGGTGTATTATGAAGCTAGTGATGGCGATTGTGTCAAATGAAGATGCTAGTAAGGTAATCAAGACATTAATCAAAGAAAATTTCTTTGTGACGAAGCTTGCGACGACGGGTGGATTCTTGATGAGCGGTAATACAACCATGATTATTGGCGTGCAAGATGAGCTATTGGATAAATGCATCCAAGTGATATCTGAAACGTCGAAACGAAGAACGAAATTAGTTCCGAATGCGATCTCATCCGAGTTTGGAATTTTCTCCTCCACTCCAGTTGAGGTACAGGTAGGCGGAGCGACCATTTTTGTCTTGAACGTCGATCAATTCATCAAGGCATAATTCAATTGACAATAGAGAGCCGAACTTTGTTTCGGCTCTTTTTTTTTAAAAAATTCTATACATTAATTCGTAGTATGATATAATATATGTATACGGTTACATAGAGAGGAGGAGTCACTATTAAGACACAAATTTCATTCAAACAAGACGGCTCCTATTCCATCCCAAACATAGACCAATTCAGTGGACTTTATTTTCCATTGTTTAACTATTCTGGGATGAAATCCGCTATTACTCCAACATTACATGGAGATATCAAAATTGATCAAAACCACTTTGGAATGATTCCTGCTTCTGCAGAGGATTTAAAAAACCCTCTGAATGCAAGAAACATCTTTTTCAATGTAGAGGGTACGATTTGGAATGTGACGGGCTTAACGCCTTATCAAAAGTCTTTTCCGGATGAAGTGACACTGGACAACGGTTTATTGTATCAAAAAATACTCCGTAATAATTCACAATTTGAAGTGAACATCACAAGTTTCGTTCCAACAAACGATAGATGGATTGAACTTCACAAAGTCGTATTTAAAAATAAGTCAACGCAATCTCTTAAAATTAAAACGGTCGTTGGAATTCCCATTTTCGGTCGATCTGCCGATAATTTGAGAGACCATCGTCACGTAACCTCATTGCTAAACAGAATTCACATCGTATCTAACGGAATCATCAACCAACCCAGCCTTTCTTTTGATGAACGGGGGCATCATCCCAACACTTACGCCTACGGCGTTTTTGCCAAGTCATCAAAACATCAATCCATAAGCAAATATTGGCCAAAATTGGATGAATTCATCGGTGAAGGAAAAGATCTTTTTTACCCGAATGTTGTCGTTAATTCAGTGCATAATTCTTATCAGGTCGGAGATGTATTCGAAGGATATGAGGCAATGGGAGGAATTGAATTTGATCAAATTCAAATCTCTCCAAACGAAGAGATCGAATTCATCATTGCTTTTGAAATCCACTCTAATATCGATTCGCTTATCCAGTATCAATCCGAACTGTCAAAATTGGATTTCGATCGACTATTAGAGGAAAATAAAGTATTCTGGAAAAACGATTTAATTACGACTGATTTTAAAATAAAAGATATCCCGTTGTCAGGGTGGTATCGACATGTCGGCATTCAGCCGCTGGTTAGAAGAATCTATGGAAACTCCTTCCTACCTCATCATGATTATGGAAGAGGTGGAAGAGGATGGAGAGATTTGTGGCAAGACTCTCTTGAACTCATTTTGAAAGATCCTCATACAGTCAGAGACAATATTGTCAATTTCTTTAGAGGTGTTCGGATTGATGGTTCTAACGCTACAATCATCGGAGAAAAATCAGGCGAATTCAAAGCAGATAGAAATAAAATTGTCAGAGTATGGTCCGACCACGGAGCTTGGCCGTTTGTTACAGTTCAGTTTTACTTGAATCGGACCGGGGACACTACGATTTTATTTGAAAAACAAGGATATTTTAAAGATAAATTTTCTCATTATACTAAGAAAATTGATATGGATTACGACGGTGAAAACGGATCGAGTTTGATGACAAAGGAAGGTGTTTCTTACCTAGGAACCGTACTTGAACATTTACTTGTAGAAAACTTAACCGCTTTTTATAACGTAGGAAAGCATGGAAATATCAGAATAGAAGATGCGGATTGGAACGACGGATTCGACATGGCAAAAAAAGCCGGAGAAACAGTAGCTTTTACTCATCTTTATGTCGGAAATCTAAAGAATATCGTTTCGATTCTAAACCATTTAAAATCACAAGGAACAAAACGATTTTCATTCTTTGAAGAATTTGAATTGTTGCTGAATGATAATAATCAGATAGCACTATCTCCCAGTGAAAAGCAAGAAAAACTGCAGCGTTATTTCAATGCAATTCAACATCAAGTGAGTGGAAGACAGACTGATATTTTCATTGAGGATTTGATTCAAGATTTATCTTTTAAAGCTAGCTCGATGATGGAAAACCTATCTCGACAGGAATGGAATGAATTAGGAGAATTTGGTTCATTCAATGGTTATTATGACAACGAAGGAATTCGCGTTGAATCCCTAGAAGAACCTGTCAAAATGACTTTAACCGGACAAGTATTCCCTTTAATGGCACATAATGCGTCGAAGCAACAAATCGAAAAAATCATCAATTCAGCAAATAAGTATCTTTACGATTCTCCACCTTCCAGTTATCGCCTAAACACGCGATTTGGAGTGAATAAAATGAATCTTGGAAGGTTCATGGGATTTGCATTCGGGCATAAAGAAAACGGCGCATTTTTCTCTCATATGACAATCATGTACGCCTATTCACTTCTTGACAATGGATTTGTCAAAGAAGGCACTAAAATATTAGATGATTTATCAAATTACTTACTCGACATCAACCAATCAAAAATTCTTCCAGGGATTCCAGAATACATTTCACCAGACGGAAGAGGAATGTATCACTTCTTGACCGGATCCGCCTCTTGGGTAATCATTACCCTCGTTGAGCAAATTTTTGGAGTCTATGGCTCTTTTGGAGATTTTGTCTTCCGTCCGCATTTGAGAAGTCATCATTTTATGGACACCTTAGCCTCTTTACATGTTTTATTTAATGGAAAAACACTATTAATTCAATATATGAACCCAAATAAATTGGATTATGGTCATTATGAAATTAGTGAGGTACGATGCAATAACAAGTTGCTCGAAACCAAAAAAGACGCATTTACACTTAAAAAAGGAACTGTATTGGAAAGCGAAATCATCACAATTATTTTAGGAGAAAAAAAATGAAAAAATATGTATTGAACTGGTCAGATGAATTTGACGGATCTGGAAATGTTAACCCTGAGAAATGGGGATACGACCATGGCTCAAAAAGATGGGGCAATGGGGAAACTCAATATTATACCGAAAGAAGAAACGATATCGTCAAAGACTCGATTTTAACAATCGAAGGTAGAATCGAAGATTATGAAGGAAGTCCTTACACTTCAGCGAGAGTCACGACTTTCGGAAAGAAACACTTCATGTATGGAAGACTTGAAATCAGTGCTAGAATTCCTTCAGCAAGAGGCGCATGGCCGGCCATATGGATGTTGCCCGCAGATAAAAAAGAAAAGAACATTCCTTGGCCTAGATGTGGGGAAATCGACATTATGGAACATGTACATCATCTTTTTGGAAATGTTCATGTTTCACTTCATACGGAGCTTTACAACCATGTTAAAAGAACACAAAGAACTCATTTTGAAGTCGTAGAAGGAATCATGGAAGGATTCCATGAATATGCAATGGATTGGACAAAAGATTATATCGAGTTTTTTGTCGACAAAAAGTCTTTTGCAAAATACGAAAAACACGAAAAAGGCTATATTTCAGATGAACTTGGATGGCCTTTCGACAAACCCTATTACCTAATTCTTAATCAAGCAATTGGTGGAACTTGGGGCGGAGACGTCGCAGTAGAAGACTACCCCTCTCCATTTGAAATCGACTACGTCAGATATTACGACATCATAGAGGAATAGAAGGTTGGAAGCAACCTTCTTTTCATTGTTAACGTATTGCTTGAAATAGGATGAATTTCATTGTATAATAATTGTATGTAAGCAGTTACACATTAAAGGAGAATAACAATGTCAAAAGTGATTGTGACGGCGAAAAACACTGATTTTCGTCTAACTGAAACAAAAGAAGTAATCAGAGATCAACACAAAGAATTAAAAACGCTATATTTAAATCCAAAACAAAAATACCAGGAAATCATCGGATTTGGTGGAGCTTTTACCGAATCTGCTTGTTATAACTTATATCGCGTCAATGAAGAAACAAGAAAGAAAGCTCTTGAACTTTATTTTGATCCGGAAATTGGGATCGGATATAATATCGGACGAGTATCAATTCACGGATGTGACTTCTCGCTATCAAGTTATACTTACATCGAAGAAGGAGACAAAGATTTAAAAACCTTTGATATAACTCGTGATTTGACCTATGTCATTCCCACCATCAAAGCGGCAGAAAAAATCAGTGGAAATCCGATTAAATTACTAGCTTCTCCCTGGACGCCACCCGCTTTTATGAAAGACAACAATTCCCCAATCAAAGGTGGACATTTGTTAGAAGAATATGCACCTGCCTGGGCTAATTACTATGTGAAGTTCATTGAGCACTACCGCGCGCAAGGGATGAACATTTGGGGAATCACCGTACAAAATGAACCCGCAGCGGTTCAAAGATGGGATTCCTGTATCTATTCAGCGATTCAAGAAGGTGATTTTGTCAAAAAACACCTTGGCCCAACAATGAAAAATTCATCCGCAAAAGATGTCAATATTTTAGTTTGGGATCACAACCGCGATGTCATCGTAGAAAGAGTAACTCCAATTCTAAGCGATCCTGAAACAGCTCAATACGTCTGGGGTACCGGCTTTCACTGGTATGTCAGCGAAGCGTTTGAAAATGTAGGAAAGGTCCATGAACTATTTCCTGATAAAGGACTTCTTTTTACGGAAGGCTGCGTAGAAATGGGCGTTCATCTTCAAGATTGGACAACAGGAGAACGCTATGCAAGAAACATGTTTGGAGATTTGGAAAATTGGTGTCAAGGTTATATCGACTGGAACTTGTATCTAGACAATCTTGGCGGACCTAACCATGTGAACAATGTCTGTGATGCACCGATTATCATTGATATTTTCCCTGAAAGATTGATTCTTGAATCTTCTTATTACTACATCGGTCAAATCTCAAAATATGTCAAACAAGGCGCATATAGAATCGAATCCAAACTTGACAATAAAAATTTGCAAGTTCTTGCCTTTGAAAACCCCAATCATCAAATCGTGATTGTTGTATTAAATCAAACAGACAAGGAAGAGCAGTTCAATATCGGAAATGAGAGTTTTGTGTCCTTACCTCATTCGATTATGACAATACTGCAATAGGTTATCATAGTGGAGAAAATCAAATCAGTCAATCTAGGTGGATGGTTCGTACTCGAGCGTTGGATGAAACCAACGCTTTTTGATGATACACAAAATCCTGCTCGGTGTGAGACTTCATTTGTTACAAATGACCCTCACGCCAAAGAAAAGCTTATAGAGCATTGGCAAACTTGGATTACAAAAGAAGATATAGCTTGGTTAAAAAAACAAGGAATCAATCTTGTTAGAATTCCCATTCCTTGGTGGTTATTTCCAGACAAGTTTCCCTCTGAACATCCTTATCATTCCCCACTTTTATACTTGGATAAAGCATTAGACTTTATTCATCAAGAAGGTATGAAAGTCATGCTTGATCTTCATACTGCACCAGGTTCTCAAAACGGGTTTGACAATGGTGGAATTGATGGAGTAATGACTTGGCATCTCGACCCACAAAACATCACGACTACGATATCCGTATTAGAAGAAATAGCAAAGAGATACAAGAATCACCCTGCACTTCACTCTCTTCAAGTACTCAATGAACCACATATGACAATCGACATGAACATCATTGAGGATTTCTATATTAGAAGCTATGAAGTTTTAAGACCGATACTAAGAGAAGAGACTTTTATCGTTTTCCATGATGCTTTTAGATTCAATCATTGGGGTCCTTTCTTTCAGGAACACCAGTGGAAGAATGTGATTCTTGACACGCATGTCTACCAGTGTTTTGGAAACCATTTTGACCATATGGATGCGACTGAATTTTTAAATGTCCCATTCGATACACAACAAAGATTAGTCAAAATGGAAGAAATCGTTCCAGTCGTCGTTGGCGAATGGAGCTTAGGCGCTAGACAAATCGACTATGATGGAACACGTTTTGAATTTGAACAGAGATTCGCAGAAAATCAATTAAAAGCTTTTTCTTCAATCACTGGCTGGATTTTCTGGTCTTATAAAATCAGTGATTACCTAAGCGGATGGAATTTCCGCGGTTTGGTTGAGAGGGGGATCTTAAAATTTTGAGAAAATTTCTATTATTTGGACTACTCATTTTCTTGTCCATTACAGCCTTGGCCTGTGATAACTCGGGGACAACGACAACTTCGACCACTACAACTACAACCACGATAACCGATACCTCATCAATGACGTCTACTACAGATGACGTCACTTTCGTCACGACAACTTCCGCGGACGTTTCAAACGTCAGCGTTATGGGGTATTCCTCTAATGGGAGCTCTTTATTCGAACCCAATTTATCCATATCAGATTGGGATCCATCCACATCAACCGTAACGAATATAACCGTTTCTGAAAATATGACTTTTCAATCATTTTATGGAACCGGAGCGGCAATGACGCAATCAAGCGCTTATGTGATTAGCCAGTCCCCAGATCGAGATGAAATCATAGATTACTTATTTTCAGAAAATGGACTTCATATTCAACTTGTTAGACTAACAGTAGGCGCAAGTGATTTTGTGACAAGCGAAGTTGGGCATTATACCTATGACGATACTCAGGGTAACGTTCCTGATACCGAACTAGCCCATTTCTCTCTCGAAAAAGATGCACAAATAATTTCTGTTCTACAAGATGCCCTTGAAATCAATCCCAATATTGTATTCATTGCGGCTCCTTGGAGCGCACCGGCTTGGATGAAAACAAGTAAAAGTTTGTATGGGGGATCTCTGTACTCCTTTTACTTTGACGAATACGCTGCTTATCTTGTCAGATATCTGGAAGAAATGGATGCCTTAGGGATTCACATCAAATATCTTTCAGTTCAAAACGAACCGTATCATTCTGCCTATGATTACCCTGGAATGGTCTGGACTACAGCCCAAACCATTACATTCATTCGCGACCATTTAGGCCCTCAAATCGTTGCCAGCGGTCTTCAAACCGGAGTCATGATTTGGGATCATAATACCGTTGATAATTCTGGCGTCTTGATTGATTTTCCAGTCAAAGTCTTAGAAAATGAATCGGCAGCCTCGTTCATCAATTCCGTAGGAGTTCATTGCTATTCCGGAAATGAATATGACATGGTTGACTATTTGAATTACCTTCATGAGAACAATCCTGAAGTTGAAGTGTTCATGACGGAATGTACTGCCATTACTACTTATAAAGCGATAGAAAGCAACATGGAATGGTCTATACGTAGAATGTATTTAGAAGCCTATAACCGATTTGCTTCAGGAACAACGTACTGGAACATCGTCCTTGACCCAGAGGGAACAGTACATTTGGGTGGATGTGGAAATTGCACCGGTCTCTTAAGTGTTCCAATTGATGGAAGTAGCGGTTTCGTTCTTGAAGCCGATGGCTACATCACAGGGCATTTCAACAAAGACATTTTATCCGGATCAAAGAAAATCTATGTTAAAAGCTCATCAACAACCTTATTATCCACGGGATTCGTCGATGAATTCGGGAAAATTACGATTGTGCTATTCAATGACGGAGCCGAAAAAACGACGACAGTCCACTGGAGAGATCATACGTTTACCGTGACTTTGCCAAGAAACTCTCTAACGACTCTTTATTGGAATTATTCACAGGAAGGAAATTAAATAATGAAAAAATTACTCGTAGGAATTATCTTGTTCCTAACAACATTTTCAACCGCTTGTGCAGTCACAAGCGCGACAACAACGACTTCTACAACCGATACAACCACTTCAAGCGAAACCACACAAACTACAACTCAGACGACGACTTCCAATACGACGACAACCAATACAACGACAACCTCATTTTTGACCGATACTGCACCCGTCAATTACGAGGGTTCTTATTGCGATGAACTTGTTGTAGATTATGATTATATCGATAATTTGCTTGCTTCTTTAACGTTAGAAGAAAAAGTAGGACAAATGATGCAAGCTGAGAAAAACGGTGTTTCAAACAATGACGTTACGAACTACAATCTTGGTTCAATCTTAAGTGGAGGTGGCTCTGCCCCTTCTACAAACGATGCTTACAATTGGTATTTGATGTATAAAGGATTTCAAGATGCCGCAAGAAATTCATCTTCTGAAATTCCTATCATTTACGGACTCGATGCCGTTCATGGAAACAATAATGTTTATCGAGCAACCATGTTTCCTCATAACATCGGTCTTGGCGCAGCCAATGACCCTGATTTAATGGAAAGAATCGGATTGATTACCGCTAGAGAAATCAGAGTCACAGGAATGAACTATACTTTCGCTCCGATGATTGGCGTCGTCCAAGATATTTCATGGGGTAGAACCTATGAATCCTTATCTGAATCGGCAGATTTAGTTGCCGGTTTAACTGGAGCTTACATTGATGGTCTCCAAAATTATTGCATCGGAGCGAGTGCAAAGCATTTCGTCGCTGATGGTGGTACGGATGGTGGACATGACCAAGGAAATGCAATCATGACGGAAGAAGAAGTCAGAGCCATTCATTTAGTGCCTTATTATGATGCTATTGAAGCTGGAGTCTATACCATTATGATTTCTTATAGTTCCATCAATGGCGAAAAAATGCATGCAAGTGAATACTGGATTCAAGATGTTTTGAAAGACGAAATGGGATTTGACGGATTCGTCATTTCAGATTATGAAGCCATTCATCAGCTTCCTGGAGATTACTACGCTCAACTCGTTTCTTCGATTAACGCTGGGGTTGACATGTTAATGGAACCTTGGAGTTGGAAAGATGCGATTACGAATATCATCGCTGCAGTTGGGGCTGGTGACATTTCAATGAACAGAATTGACGATGCGGTTAGAAGAATCCTGATTATCAAATACAAAATGGGTCTTTTTTCAGAAGACTTTTATGATGAATCAACTCAAACTTATTACCGTCTATCTTATAGCGAAGGATTCAGTACCGATGAAAACAAGGCTGTTGCAAGAGAAGCAGTCAGAGAATCATTAGTACTTCTTAAAAATGAGAACAACGCGCTTCCTCTTTCAAAAGATCAAGACGTCGCAGTCATTGGAGAAGGTGCAGTTAACATTGGAATTCAATGTGGAGGATGGACTATTGGCTGGCAAGGCGATGACAACAGAAGTCTCACGCCCGGAACGACCATTCTTGCAGGTATGAGAGAAGCGGTTAGCGGTACAAACGGAACCGTAGTCCAAGATATTTATGAAGCTGATACGGTTGTGGTCGTTTTATCCGAAAACCCTTATGCAGAATATTATGGGGACAATGATACTTTAACATTGACGGGTCCAACCGCAACTTCAACGAATGCCGATGTGCTTGAACAGGTTCTTTATGCAAAAAGCGAAGGAAAAAAAGTTGTTGCTTTGATTTTAGCCGGAAGACCATTAATTTTAGGTCAGTATGAACAATTTTTCGACGCCATTGTCATGGCGTGGTTGCCTGGTACGGAAGCGGGACACGGAATTGCAGATGTGCTCTATGGAGATTATGATTTTACTGGGAAGTTACCTGTGACTTGGCCTAAGAATTCCACAGGAATCGGAATGAACATTAATAGTGTAAATTATAATCCGGACGTTGTACTTTATCCCTTCGGGACAGGTCTTTCTTACAAGGAGGAAAACCCTTGGACATAAAAAAAACGATAAGTGAGATGACTTTAGAAGAAAAAGCTACCTTGCTTACCGGAAAACATAATTGGTTTTTTAACGGTGTTCCAAGACTTGGAATCCGCGACTTTGTCGTCGGGGACGGTCCTCACGGACTGAGAGCTTACGAAAACCTTTTTGAAGATGGAGGCGTTCCCCACAAAAGAATGCCTGCAACGATGTTTCCATGCGCTTCCGCCATGTCTTCTACGTGGAATCCCGACTTGATTTATAAAGTCGGAGAAACGATTGGAAAAGAATGTAATCATTATAACGTTGATGTTATTTTGGCACCTGGCGCAAATGGAAAGAGAAGCCCTCTTGGTGGGCGTAACTTTGAATACTATTCAGAAGATCCAGTTTTGACCGCCAAGATTGCGACATCTTATGTTTTAGGTGTCCAGTCACAGGGTGTTGGCACATCTTTAAAGCATTTTGTTTTAAACGAACAAGAACACTCGAGAAGATTCATTTCATCCATTGTAGATGAAAGAACCTTTAGAGAACTATATGCATATCCGTACGAGAAAGTAGTTAAAAGCGCAAAACCCTTAACAATTATGTCATCTTACAACAAGATTGACGGTGTTTATGCATCGGAAAGCCCTGCGTTATTACGAGATTTGTTAAAAAAATCTTGGGGATATGAAGGTATCGTCATTTCCGATTGGGGTGCAGTACAAAATAAACGAAAAAGCGTTCTTGCTGGACTTGATATTGAAATGCCACAATCCGAATGGAAAGATGCGTTCATTCAAGATGTCATTGCAGGAAAGTACGATCTCGATTTAATTGATGAAACGGTTTTAAGAATTTTGAAAGCTTACGATTGGATGCTTCAAAATAAAAATCATGGTAAACAAACCAATTTCGAAGAAAATCATTTACTCGCATCCAAAGTTGCAGAAGAAGCCATTTGCCTCTTAAAAAATCAAGAAAAGATTCTACCTTTGAAGAAGGATGAGAAAATACTTGTTTTAGGCGAATTGGCAATCGATCCAAGAATCGGAGGGGGAGGGAGTGCTGATTTACTTCCCTACAAAATTGAAAATCCTCTTTCAGAATTAAAGAAGAAATCCAACATTACTTTTTTTGGAGGATACCAGTTTACAAGAGAAATCGAAGAAGCGATTAAAAATCATGACAAAATCCTCATATTTACAGGAACTACTTCGAAAATCGAAAGCGAAGGGTTCGACAGGTCCTCTTTAAATCTACCCGAAGAACAAATAGAACTCGTATTAAAGGCAAGCCAAATTACTTCAAATATCATCATCATTAATTCTAGCGGATCATCGATTTCAGTCCATCCTTTCATCAATCACGTAAAAGGAATGATACAATCTTGGTTCTTGGGTTCTGCTTGTGGTAAGCCGCTTGCGGACATCCTATTTGGAGACTTGAATCCTTCAGGTAAATTATCGGAAACGTTCCCAGTTCGAATTGAAAACACTTCAACTCATCCAGCATTTCCATCCAAAGGTGTTGAAGCAAAATACATGGAAGGTCTATTCACAGGGTACCGTTTCTATGACACCCATGAACTTGAGGTCTCTTACCCATTTGGCTTTGGACTCAGTTATTCAACCTTTGAATACTCCAATCTTCATTTTTCGAGCGATAACATCAAAAAAGAAGAAGACCTCACAATCCGACTTGATATTAAAAACACTGGAGAATATGAGGGAAAAGAAACCGTTTTGCTATTTGTTGGATATCCACAGCAAGAATTCACTCATCCGAAAAAAGTATTGAAGGCCTTTTCTAAAGTATCGTTGCTACCGAATGAGACGAAAACAGTAGAACTAAAGTTAAGTTCTGAAGACTTCGAAGTTTATTCGGTCGCGAAAAAAGAATTTTTGGTTGAAAAAGGAGAATATTCAATCTACATTGGAAAGAATGTTTCAGAAATCATCTACACTCAACCTGTGTTTTTCGATTCTACTGATGTCTGCCACACACAAAAAACGGCTGATTTTCCAGCAAAAGTATGGTTGGAGAGCGATCCTGAAAAGTCAAAACTTGAAAATCTTCTATTAAAATTCAGACCATTGCATTGGTGGGAAACGGAAGAACCTCTTGATAGAATATTGAAAAGATTGGTCAAAGAAAACAATCTCTCTCAAGAAGATTATGAAAATATGCTTGATTTTCTTAATATCAAAAACGAAGTGAAACTTTGATTTATGTTTCAAGGTCCATATTGGGTAAAAAAATATGTAACCTATTACATAAAAAGTATTGAAAACGCTTTAGCGATATGATAAAATAACATCGTATATATAAATTAGGAGGAATGAAATGAAAAAGATATTAACGTTTTCTGTTGTTTTAATGTTTTTATTCGTTCTTATTGGTTGTGGAGAAACTACTGTTACGACTACATCGACTACAATCACAACAACGACGACGACAACGACGGGCACTACTACTACGACAGAGTTGACGAACATCGAATCTGATACTGGACTAGATCCAAATGTCACTGGAATCATCGACATCGTTTTATGGAGCGGATCCGGAAACACTTATTATGATTTGGGACATCAGAATTATACAAGAGATGATCTTCCAGCTCAAAACGACGCTGCAGCCTATGCTGTTGCAAAAGCTTTTAATGAAATTTATCCAAACGTTATCATCAATGGATATTTCAAATCTGGCGGACCAGACAACTGGAGCCAAACTTTGGAATCCTATGCGGATGCTGAAGGAAGATTCCCTTCCATCTGGGCAGCTATGGACCTTAGTGGTTCTGTTGCAAAAGGCATCGTTGCGGACTTGAGCCGTTTCGAAGACGATCCACTATATCAAGCTTTAAATCCATCTGTAATGCAAATGATGAATTATTACGGTTTCCAAGCAGGATTACCTCAATACATCCTTCCTTGGGGCGTATACGTTAATAAATCATTGGCAGATGCAAACGGAATTGAAATGCCAAACTATGACTGGGACATTGACGAATATACAGACTTCACGTCAAATTATTCTACAGATGCAGAAAATCTATATTTTGGTGCAATGGATACTCCACTTTCATTCATCGAAACAGGTACAACAACCATTAGACAATCCATGGCTGAATATAATGGATCTGCATCCGTTGTCGACCTAAACTCAACACAAGTAAGAGCATTGTTACCATACATTCATGAATGGGTTGATAGCACTTTCTGGGGTAACTATGATCAAGAAAACCTAACGATTCCTGATGGAACCGGCCCTGTTGTTTCCCTATATGCAAATGCAGGATCATGGGATTATCATCTATTCCGTCAAGGATATCTGTTGACATTCGACGGACAACCTTGGATGATGGGTGACTGTGCTGAAACAAACACCGATTGGTGGGCTGTATGTAACATTCAAGACTGGGATATTTATCCAAGACCAGCTACTGATTTCCAAGACAATACATTTGGAATGGTTCTTGACCCAATGGCAGTATACAACTACTGTTTGGAAGATGGAGATCTTTCTTGTACTCCTGAAGAAGAATTGAAGATTCAAATCGCTTATACATTTGGCGTATTCTGGTGTGCAGATTCTCGTTCATTCCAAGCGAGAGCAGAGCAAGAATTCATCGACGAAGCTTCCGGTGGTTACTCTTCTGCATTGAATGACTCTATGCCTGTTGTTACAGGACAAATGTTCGAAGACCAAATGGCTTTTTGGTATACGCCACAAAAACATATTCGTTTTGGAGCTATGAATGAAGATGAAGAATATTTAATGCCTGGTTTCCAAGAAGTATTGAGACTTTATGAGTCCGGACAATTCTGGGATGTATCCGACAAGGCGTTCCCATGGACTTATTCATTCGAAGGAACTTCACAGACGATTCTACACGAGTGGAACAACTATTGGAATCCAGAATTAAATGGTGGAAAACAAAAATTTGATACCGACTTTACTTCTACGATTCAAGCCTTACTTCCGACTTGGAATGATGCTGCAAATCAACGTTTCGAAGATGCATTCGACAAGATTAAACTAGGATTACAAATTTACTACGGCTATAGTGCTTCTGATTTCGAATAACAATCAAAAAAGGTGTGTGTAAACACACCTTTTATTTTTCTAAAAACCGAGTTTCTACCTAGACATAGAAGACCAATATATGATATAATTACCCATATGTTACGGTTTACATAATCGATTATTGAAACAAAATCAGACTTTTGGGGGTAATTTCATGAAGTTGACCAGATTAATCAAGCCACTGATCATCTTGCTCATCATCATCGGTGGTTTCATTCTAGTTTTCAACAATCCTTTTTCCTCATCGGACTATCTAGCTTGGAAAGAGGAAGTAAGCGAAACGGATTATCAAGCAGCACTCGATGTCATCAAAGGGAGTTCAGACTACATAACAAGATATTCCTACATCAGTTTTCTTGAAGACAACGAAATCACCTATGGGTTAGCTTCGGCCAGTGCTACTCTATCTGGAAATCCTGCAGCTGAAGATTACTCATATTCCGGATCCAAAGCCATTGATTTGGAGTCGGAAGGGACTGCTAATTATACCGTTAATGTCGCTACAGAAGGACTTTACTACATTTACGTCGACTACTACGTCAAAGAGTCCGTTTTAAGCAATTTGACGATTGCGGTTCAAGTCAATGACGTCTTTCCTTTCGATGACGCCAAAACCATTGACGTTCCGCTTTACTGGCAAGACGATTCTAAAGTATTCACTTTGGATACGTATGGTGATGAATCACTTCCTGGTCAAAGCAGAATCGTCGGATGGAGAGCATTGCCTCTTTATAACAATACTTACACGACAACGAATCCATTGTTATTCTATTTCAATGCCGGAATGAATACGGTAACGATTGAAAACATCATGGACGGAGCCGTTCTTTTTGGCGATTTGGAAGTCGTAAGCCCTCAAGCACTTCCAAGTTATGAAGCTTACATCAGCCAATATGAAACAGAGTCACATCCAAGTTATAGTTTAAACGTCAACGCTACTGAATACATCAGTAAGAATTCGTCATATGTTCGTTTATATTCATTTGCTTCTCCTTCAGTGACTCCTTTTGACGCTGTAGATAAAAAACTCAACGTCATCAACGGTGCTGCATGGTATCGTTCGGGTCAGGAAGTAACTTATTCATTCACGGTAGAAGAAGATGGACTCTATAATTTCAACTTCCACTATTTGAATGACAAAGAAGAGTTTTCGGTTTTCCGTACCATTTTCATCGATGGGGTGATTCCATTCGATGAATTGAACAATTATCAATTTGGCGTCACAGGCCAAAGTACTTGGGCAAATGAGATTTTAGGCAATGAATCTGGGGCCTATGATATATATTTATCCGCAGGAACTCACGAAATTACATTCCGTGCCGACATTGATCAAGTCAATGAAGAATTAAGAAATATCCAACTTCTCGTTGATCACATCAATGCATTTGCACTGAACATTTTGAAAATTACCGGCGTTAACATCGATCAAAACAGAAAATGGGAATTCACAAATTATATTCCAGAAACTGTCACTTATCTCGAAGCTTATGACAAAATCATCAAACATGCAGTCGTGACTTTATCTGAGTATTCTGACGAAATGGATCAATCTGCGACGCTCTCGTATTTGAAGACTGCCATTGCTGCACTTCAAACCATCTTAGAAGAACCAGATAAAGTGCCTCTTTACCTTGATGCTTTATATAGCGGTACTGGATCAATCACACAAATGCTTGGAGATTCTTTAACCAACATAAGCAGACAACCTCTTTATCTTGATTCATTCACTGTTTTCAATGATGAATCATTTGAAAAAGCAAATGCCACTTTCTTTCAAAAACTAGGCTCAGGAATTCGTGCTTTCACCGCTTCGTTTACTGAAAAGAAATATATTACGGAAAGCAATCCTGATGCAGTCAATGTATGGGTCAATCGTTCCTTGATTTATGTTGACTTGATGCAGAAAATGGCTGATCAGCATTTTGCGAACACTGGAACTCAAATCAAGATTTCAATTATGCCAGATGCCAATAAGCTCATCCTTGCCAATGCAGCGAACCAAACGCCGGATGTTGCGCTTGGTTTAGCTTCTTATATGCCTTTTGACCTTGCAATTCGTGGGGCACTTCAAGACATGACTGTTTTCCCTGATTTTTGGGAAGTCGCTTCCAGTTTTAGTCCAGGAGCTTTCATTCCTTACATTTTGGAAGACAAAGTATATGCTCTACCAGAAACTTTGGAATTCCATGCACTCGTCTATCGTATCGATACCATGAATGCACTTGGACTTTCCGTTCCTTCGACATGGGATGATGTCATTGATATGTTGCCTACATTGCAAAGATATGGAATGAATTTCTATTATCCTACCAGTGGAGGAACTTCCTTGAAGTGGTTCTATCAAACATCCGCATTCATCTACCAATACGGAGGCTCTATTTATTCTCCTGATGGCCTAACAACCTCCATCAATTCAGAAAAATCATATCTTGGTCTCAAACTGCTAGCGGATCTTTACACCAAATACAGTTTGCCATCTTACGTAGCTAGTTTCTATAACTCTTTCAGATACAATACCTTACCAATCGGAATCATCGACTTCAACACTTATTTGACTTTAAAGAACGCTGCACCTGAATTAACAGGTCAATGGGCACTTGCATTATACCCCGGCGTTGAAGATGAATTTGGAGATGTACAGAGATGGTATATCGCCAACGGTACCAGTGCAATCATGTTCAAAAACGAAGATGAAGAAAAACTGAACTCCAGTTGGGAATTCATGAAGTGGTGGATGTCGACAGAAACACAAACAGAATTTGCTTTTTCGCTTCAATCGACCTATGGACCAGAATATGTATGGTTGTCTGGAAATATTGACGCTGTAGCCAATTCACCGATTGATTCCAACGACAAATCCGTTATTTTGGAACAAGTCACATGGTTGGTCGACGTTCCAAGAACACCAGGACAATACATGCTTGAACGTGGATTGTCAGACATTTGGAACAAGGTAACCTTTGACGGAACCTCCATCCGAGTCGCAATTGACGATCAGGTCTTAACCATCAATCGAGAAATCTTCAAAAAGATGGTTGAGTTCGGATATATTGATTCTCAAGGAAACGTCTTGGTTCCGTATACAGTCCGAGACACTGCCTGGGTGAATGAACAGATTGCTCTTCACACGGAAGGCGGTGATGAATAAATGAATGCAAAATCTTTGAAACGAAAAGAACAATTATCGAAAGTGATGTCGGATTCACTCGACCATCTTCGTAGATTGAAAACAGATAAGAATTCAACGATTTTATTGCTCGCACCATACGTTTTGTTATTCACGATGTTCATCATCATTCCTGTAGTCGTAGCCATCACGCTTTCGTTTACTTATTTCAATGTTATCGAAATGCCTAAATTTGCCGAGTTTTACGGTTTCTACAACTACATCATGATTTTGACTCAGGACGAGGTCTTCTTAAGATACGTTCTGCCGAACACTTTAAAATACGCAATCATTACAGGCCCTGGAGGGTATTTGCTTTCCTTCATCATGGCTTGGATGCTTTCTCAAATACAAGCGACACCAAGAAAAATTCTTGCGCTTGCGCTCTATACTCCGTCGATGTTGGGTGGCGTTTTCATTGGAGTCATCTTCCGGACCATCTTCTCAGGTGATAAATCCGGTTATATCAACTCGATTCTTTTGAACATGGGTTTGATATCAACACCTCTAGATTTTCTCCAATCCGGAGATTATTTGATGAACATCATGATTTTTGTCACTCTGTGGTCTTCGATGGGTATTGGATTCCTTTCGATGCTCGCAGGTATTCTTAATGTAAACAAGGAGATGTATGAAGCGGCCTATATTGATGGAATCAAGAACCGTCTTCAAGAAATCTTCTATATCACCATACCGTCAATGAAACCTCAAATGCTGTTCGGTGCCGTCATGGCAATCGTAGGTGCGTTTAACGCAGGAGGTATCGGAGTTGCGCTCGCAGGCTCAAATCCGACGCCACAATATGCCGGACAATTGATTGTAAACCATATTGACGATTATGGATTCATCCGATACGAAATGGGATACGCTGCTGCGTTGTCCGTCATTTTGCTTGCGATTATCCTCTTGTTCTCAAGAGTCGCATATATGCTATTCGGGGAAAAGGATTAGGTGATCATATGGCCAGTTTTCTAGGAACTCAAATCAATCCAAAACGATTCCATCGTTCACAACTTAAATTCTATATCCTTCTCGTACCGATTGGTTTATTCATGCTGATGCCGGTTCTTTACGTCGTCTTGCAAGCCTTCAAACCACTCAGTGAGCTTTTCTTATTTCCACCACGATTTTTTGTGACAAATCCGACACTTGAAAACTTTGCGCGGTTGTTTAGAACCGCTTCAGGAACCGGAGTTCCGATGACGAGATATCTATTTAACTCCATCATCATTACCGTTCTCACCATCGGATTAACGCTATTGATTACACTTGCGACAGGATACGCATTGTCTAAAAAAAGATTCAAAGCGAAAAAGACGTTATTTAAAATCAATCAAACCGCTTTGATGTTTGTTGCTACTGCAGTTGCGATTCCTCGTTATTTAGTCGTCAGTACTTTAGGACTCACCAATACATTCGCTGCTCACGTCATTCCTTATCTTGCTATGCCGGTAGGACTTTTCCTTGTCAAGCAGTTTATCGATCAAGTTCCGGATGAACTGATTGAAGCCGCAAAGATTGACGGGGCTAACGATTGGCACATCTTGTTAAAAATAGTGGGCCCACTTGTGAAACCGGCACTTGCGACCGTTGCGATTTTGTCTTTCCAAATGATTTGGAACTCTACAGAATCATCCAACATCTACGTGATTGACGAAACAAAGAAAACATTTGCCTTTTACATGACCACGCTGACTTCCGCGAGTTCAGGACCTGCAGGGGTCGGAATATCTGCGGCAGCTGGACTTATCATGTTCTTGCCGAATCTGTTAATATTCATCATCATGCAAGGAAATGTCATGGATACCATGTCACATTCCGGAATCAAATAAGGGGGAAAGATTATGAGAATCAAAAAACTTATTTTGCTTGTCTTGGTCTTACTCCTAGGATTCACTTCACTCGGACTTAAGACAGAAGTACAAGCATCCTCATCCACAACTTATACCTATGCACTGGATGACAATGGAGATTTCGTTCAAACTCAAGATGCTTATCTTCCGGGTCAAACGATTACCTATTTGGGGCTCGATAAGCCAAAAGACATTGCAATCGATGAAAACAATGAACTTGTGATTGCCGATGCTGGAAACTCAAGAGTCTTGGTTTACAACCCCGTTACTGATACAATCGTTCGTGAAATTAGAATCGAAGATTATCAAATGCATCCAGAAATTGAAGATGATCCAAGTTATACAATGACCAATCCTACCGGAGTGTTCGTTGTACTCGAAGAATCAACTTATGTCGGGTTAGGGGATATCTACATTGCAGATGCCAATGCCTTGATTGACGGAGTTAGTTTCGGTTTGATTTTCCATCTAGATAATTCAGGTAATCTTCTTGAAGTATTTGGAAAACCGAATTCGCCAATGTATGGTGGACTTGATTTTCTTCCTGAAAAAGTATCAGTTGACAAAGCGGGAATCATGTATGTCATCTCAAAAGGAACTTCTGACGGAATCATTCAAATGTCGAACACCGGAGAATTTTTAGGTTTCTTTTCCTCCAACGCGGTTACACTGACACTAAGAGAACAAATCCAACAATTCATCTATACGGATGAACAACTCGAGAACTTGGGTATCAACCTGACTCCTCCCGTATTCACAAGCGTCTTCATCGATATCAACGGTGGTGTTTATTCCAGTTCATCAGGAATTCAAGTCGATAACATCAAAAAACACAATACGCAAGGAACCAATATGTTTGCTGATATCTTCATAGCGACGAACTTACTTTCCGACATCTATGTCAATGACGAAGGAATAATCTTCACCGCTGACCAAAATGGTTATATTGGCGTTTATACCAACGATGGAGAATTTATCTATACTTTTGGAACCATCAATGATGTTTCTGTTGCCGGTTTCTTTAAAACATTATCAGGGATTGCCGTCGACAATGACGGACAAATCTGGACGGTAGACTCTGGTAATTCCTATTTACAATCCTTTGCGCCAACAGAATATGCATTAACAATCTATAGTGCGATCATCAATTACAACAACACAAACTATGAAGAAGCCATCCGTTTATGGCAAGAAGTGTTGAGTTTAAATCAACTATCGATTTTGGCTCATAACGGTATTGCGAAAAACTATCTCCAAATCGAAGAATATCAACTTGCCGCAGACCATTTCAAAATTGCAGGCAATCGAGACCTATTTTCAGAGTCGTTCTGGGAGCTAAGAAACATTTGGCTTCAAGCGCATCTCTTACAGGTAATCTTGATTACGTTCCTATTTACTCTTTTCTACTTTGTACTGAAATTTGTCGATAAGAAATATAAAATCTTCGCTCCTGTAAGAGCAGCTATCCTTAAAACAGAAAACGTCAAAATCATCAACGATGTTCTATACATGAGGACCGTATCTCGAAAGCCTGCGGATTCATTCTATTACTTAAGAAGGAAAAACAAAGGGTCTTACCTTGGGGCATTGATCATCCTTGCGATTACCTTCCTGTCTTACTTGATGTTCGTCGCAGGGAAAGGATTTATCTTCCAGTACACAGACATTAACGACCTTGACTTGAATTCGATCATTCTCGGGTTTGTCGTCTTAATCGGTCTGTTTATCGTTTGTTCCTACCTGGTGACTTCTATTCAAGACGGTGAAGGAACGATGGGAGAAATCTTTAAAGGATTTGCTTACTCGATGTGGCCTTTCATCCTTGGATGCGTCTTCTCAACCGTCTTCTCATACGTTGCGACAAACAATGAAATATTCATGTTGAATGTCATATTCTACATTGGAATCGGTTGGTCATTCGTACTGGTCTTTCTATCCATTTCCGAGATTCAAAACTATACATTCGGCCAGACAATCAAGAGCATCTTGCTTACTGTACTGTTTGTAATCATCATTTTACTTGTATTGTCATTTATCCAAATGACGATTCGTCAAGTATTCTCATTCTTTGAAGAATTCATAAAGGAGGCGGTTCGAAATGTTTTCAGTTAAAAAGATCATTTTAATCATTACACTGTTTTTGGCCACTGCTCCTCTATTGGTTCAAGCTAGTTATGTTTCAACAGGTCGTGATACACAAGAAAACCCAAGAACAATCACCGATATCCCATCAGAAGATTACGATGAACTCGGGTATGCCTTACTGACAGAAAACTCTAATTTCGTCTATTACTGGCAAGAAGATAGAGACGTCTTAGTCATCACGGACAAACGTAATGGTTATACTTGGAAAACAGGTCTCGACGTCGATCCAACCATGTCAAGAGCCGATCAGGCGACGATATGCAAGGATTTAAAGAGGGAGTACAATACCGGACAGATTACTTATGAGGAATTTGATGAAGGTTGTGCTGTTAGCGTCGACCAAATCACAGGCACGACGACCGGACCGATTCAAGGAAATTCATTACTCTATTTTGAATATTACTCGAAAGGCGGAAGTGATTCTGTTTACACAACATCGACCGTCTATAGTTCTTATCTAAAAACGTTGCTTTACAAAGTGACTTCAACCCTTCAAAAAGTCAATGACGACGATTCATTGTGGCAATTCACAGTGTCTGCAGAAAATCTAGGCGTGAATGAAGATTTAACATTAACCATCGTCGCTACCATGACTTTAACTGAGGACGGGTTCCAATTAGAAGTCAATAACGACGATCTATCTGGAACTGCCTTGCCTTACTTATCTTCCATCGGACTAGCAACCTATCTTGGAGCTGTCGGAGGAATTGACTACAACTTTTACACCACACCAATCATTTCAGATACCGAGTTCGGTGATTATGACTACGTGGAAGAACAACGTGAAATGATAGGCGGATATTCTTTCGTGCCGGATGGTGCTGGTGCCTTGATTAGATATCGAGACAACTCCGTATCCTTATCGAAGTATCAAGCGTACGTGTATGGTGGTGATCCTTCTCAAACTACGGGTACGTATAGAAGTTGGGCTGGAACTTACGTTCCGTTCAAAACGGCTTCCATACCAGTTTATGGCATGGCTCACGGAAACAACCAAGCCGCTTACGTTGCCTACGCTACTTCCGGAGATCCTTACATGTACATCATTTCAACACCGGAAGAAAACGTATATCATTACAACTATACCCATGCGAAATTCAAATACAATTTCTTATATGAGAAACTCTATACTTTAGATGGAGACAATCCGGTCAGTTCGATTTCACCGACTCAGAACGTGTTTGACATCAACATGAATTTCGATTTTCTTTCAGGAGATGGATCCACGGATTCTTATCCTGCAAATTATGTCGGAATGGCTTTAAAGTATAAAGACTATTTAAAATCCATTGGCTACCTAAACGATATTACAACAGATAACGACGACATTGGTTTACGTCTGGACTTTTTGATGGCTGATAGCGAATCTTCAATCGTTGGATATCAAACCCAAGTCGCCACGACGGCTGGAGATGTAGAAGACATTTTGAATCAGGTCATCGCCGCTGGAATCACAAACATTTCTTCAGGTTTGATTGGATGGCAGGATTCAGGCGTAACGCTTGGAAATCCTTCAAAAGCGGACTTCGCGTCTTCCATCGGATCGAAAACCACCTTCAAGAACTTGATTCAGGATTTTGCCGAACAAGGCGTCGATGTTTCTTTCTATCAAGATTATTTTAATATCAGCGAAGAACAGATTACCCTCTACCGAAACGCTGCGAAGCACCCGGCAGGATGGTATACAAGAATCTTTACATATGAAGAACCGGTTTCGATGTTCTATTATGCAAGACCGATTAAAAGCATCGAGTGGTTGAACAATCAATCAGATACTTTCCTTGGAATGGGTGCATCTAGCTTAACCATCGATGGCGTATCGTCGAGATTGATTACCGACTATACCGGAGACATCACTTACCGAACAGACGCGATTTCTCTTTATCAAGATTCAATGGCGTTATTGAAAGAAGAAGCCACGATGAACTTGACTTCTCCGAACGCTTATTTATTCCCATACACGGATCGATATCTTCAAATGGATGTCTATACCACTCAATACTTGATTGAAACGGATACGGTTCCATTCCTTCAAATTCTATTACAGGGAACAATGGAACTTTATGCCATTTATTCCAACTTCTCGTTCTATACTGACAGCGACGTATTGAGAATGATTGACTACAACGTCTATCCTTCATTTGTCGTAACGAAACAACCATCATTTGTGTTGACTGATACGAACTCAAGTGAATATTATTCCACTGAATATGTTCTTTACGAAGATTTGATTCAATCGATTTATTCAAGAGTCAACGGTGCTTTAAGTTCCGTCATTAACGCTGATTGGTTGAATCGCGAGGTCGTTGAACTCGGTGTTATTCGAAATACCTATTCGAATGGAGTCACGATTATAATCAACTATACCGATGTCCTAAAAACCGTCGATGGACATGAACTCACACCCGAGTCCTACCTTGTTTTGGGGGGTGAGTAGTCATGGCTAAGAAAAACATGGTCAAAACCCTGACCAATGTATCGACCATCGAAAATCAAAACAAGATTGCATATCTTTTCATTCTGCCTTGGTTGCTCGGATTTTTGGCTTTCGTCATTTATCCTTTCTTCCATACGATTTACAATACCGCTTTCCATATCACGACGGAAGCAAACAATTTGGTTTATGTCTTTAATTTGATGGAACACGGTGGAAATTTCGGAACCGCGTTTAGAAACCTTTACTTCTTCCCGCAACTTCTTGATTTCATTGTCATGGAAGTGACCTATGTTCCGACAATCATCATTGTTGCCTTTATCTTGGCACTCTTGCTCAATACCGGAAATAAAGGTCAGTCTACGTTTCGAGTCATCTATTTCTTCCCCGTCATCATTATGAGCGGCCCTGTAGCCGGTATTTTGAGATATAACGGTGCTGGATCCTTATTTGACTATGTGAACAACATTATATTCAAGATGCTTGTGAGCTTTTCTCCTCGTTTTGCGAGTGCGCTTTCAGATTTATTCGCAAACTTTACGATGGTATTATGGTTTACCGGAATTCCGATTATTCTGTTTATCAACGCGCTCCAAAAAATCAATACCAATCTTTATGAAGCTGCGAAGATCGATGGTGCTTCCTCTTGGCAAATTCTGTGGAAAATCAAGGTTCCAATCGTTAAATCCACCGGATTCATCGTCAGCATCTTCACCATTGTCCAAATCGGAACCTATGCACTGAATCCAATATACAACACGATTAAAAATTCGATTTACGATACCGCTGCCGGAATTGGACTCGCTTCCACTTTTGCATTCATCTATACAGTGACTGTATTTACACTGGTTGGGCTTGCATATCTTTTACTCGGAAGAGAAGCAAAATCGAAAGTCATTCATTTGTCCTCGATTCAAAAAGCTTCGCTTGAAGCTGTCCATTTGAAGAGACAATCGAAAAATAAAAGGACGGTGAATGAGTCATGAAAACACTCGTCCTGAAATTGAAGAATTTTCTTCAACTGATCAAAGAAAAAGAAGGCGGATTCAAGGAATATTATCGTACTCACAAAGTCAGAATCAATCGAGTGATTTCTCAAATCTTCGTTTATATCTTTCTGATTACGATTGCTTATGTTTTCGTTTATCCTGTCATGAAGATGATTTCAATCTCCTTTATGTCCTCATCCGATCTTGTCAATCCGGAAGTCATCTGGATTCCAAGGCAGTTTTCATTCAATAATTACGGAGTCGCATGGCGAGTCTTGAATGGAAAAGAAAGTTTATTTAATTCAATCAAATATTCGACTCTTCTCGCAGTTCTTCAAACCGTTATTTCAGCGGTGACTGGATTCGCTTTCGCAAGATACGAATTCCGAGGCAAAAAAGTACTATACACGATTTTATTGTTATCATTCATCATCCCAGTCCCTATTCTTTTGATTACACAATACAACATGTTTTCAAACTTCTATACAGAAATCGGAAGAATCGGCGCAGGAAAAGGACTTTACACTTATGAATCACAAATCGTTATGGCTTTATTCGGACAAGGCGTAAACTCCGCCATCCTGATTTTGATTTTCGTGAATTTCTTCAAAATGATTCCAAACGATTTATATGAAGCCGGAAAGATTGACGGTGCGAATCCGCTCCAGTTATTCTGGCATATTACAATCAAATTGAGCCTTTCGACCATCGTCGTTGTCTTCCTGTTCTCATTCGTATGGAACTGGAATGAAGCGTATGTTACCGACTTCTTTGTCGGAGACGGCATCGATTTGTTTACGAACCAACTTGGTAAGTTTGATTCCCTGTTCGGAACCAGAGCTTCTGAGGGAAGAACCGAAGGTGACGCACTTCAACTTGTCGAGTCCTTTAAAATGGCTGCGACAGTCATCTCCATCATTCCGCTATTGATTCTCTATTTCGTCGGTCAAAAATCATTTGTTGAGGGAATTGAAAAAACCGGTATCACTGGTGAATAATATGTTTCGAAAACTATTGATTAGCGGATTGGTCACGATCATTTCACTGACCGTGTTATCCTGTGACCAATCCGTCACTACGACGACGACTTTGACATCTTTAACCACTCTATCGGAGACGACGACTACAACGACCGAAACTTCTACAACCACAACTTTGACGACTTGTTCTGCTAGTTATTCGGATTACGATTATGAGTCTTTGAATTATGAACTTGTTTTTTTTGACGAATTCGACAAAGAAACTGGGACTCCAAACCTCATCAAATGGAAATATCAAACCGGTGATGGTGGATGGGGAAATGACGAATTACAATATTACACCGATTCCGGGAATGCGACGATATTGAATGGCAATCTCGTGATTGCGGCCAAAAAAGAAAGTAAAGGAGATTCCCTCTATACTTCCGCAAGGATGAATTCAGGACGAAGTTTCTTATACGGCAAATTTTTGGTTAGAGCCATGCTTCCACAAGGAAGCGGGACCTGGCCTGCAATTTGGATGATGCCGAACAGTTCTGTTTATGGCAATTGGCCATCAAGTGGAGAAATCGACATCATGGAGCATGTCGGAACCGATATGAACCGTGTTCATTTCAGTATTCATACTGAGCGTTACTATTTCAAAATAGGAACTCAAAAAACAGCAATTACGACCATTCCAAACGTTTCGACTGAATTTCACGATTACCAAGTCGAGTGGCTTCCTGACAAATTGATTTTTTCCGTTGATGGTCAAGTCTATTTCACTTATGATCCGACGAATTACGTCAGTTGTCCAACTTATAAGGAATGGCCCTACGACAAATCGTTTTACTTAATTCTGAACCTTGCGATTGGCGGATGGGGCGGAACGCCTTATGCCGGATTCGTACAGGAAGAACTCGTGATTGACTACGTGCGTATTTACCAAGCTGACAATCTTTTTTCATAACCACTGTAGAAGTGAGATTAATTTATGATATAATAAATGCTGGCTTTTTCAGCATTTATTCTCTTTAAGGATGGATTTATGGATTTAAAACGAACGGAACTCAAGTTCATCATCACCATTGATGAATATCATAAATTGAAAAACGAGCTCATTCATTTGATGTCTCTCGATACTCATGCAAAAGTCGTGGACCGAATGTATCACATTAGAAGCCTCTATTTTGATGATTTGTATGATTCGCGAGCACTAGAAAAAGCGGATGGCATTGAGTTTCATCAGAAGTACCGGATTCGTTCCTATGACATGACAGCCTCTCGATTGGAATACAAAACCAAAGTCGGAAACATGACAAACAAACAATCGTTTTGGCTGACAAAAGAAGTAGAAGACGCCTTGATGAATCAAGACTATGAAGTGCTGTACAAGAACTTAGATGACTCTTTGATTCAAGGGATGGTCGGCAGAATGAAATTCGATCATCTGAAACCTGTTCTGTGGATTGATTATGATCGAGAGGCTTATACCCATAAAATCGGAGACACCAGAATCACTTTTGACAAAGATATAACAGCGACGACCTATGGAAGAGCCTTTCCATTCAAAAGAAACGTTTTAGAGCCAAGAACCCTCGTTCTTGAAGTCAAATACACCAACATCCTCCCGGATTTCATTTCGAAAGTCATCTTTCACAGAAATTTCCAAGTTCTGTCTTATTCGAAATACTACATGGGTTGGCTGTTGACACAAGTCTAGGAGGAACACATGACACATATTCTATCCATCTTCGATATTTTCGCAGAACTTGAAAGCCTCGAACTATCCATTTCCGACATCATTCTGAATTTGCTCATCACCTTACTCATCAGTTTATGGGTTTTGTGGATATACAAACTCTCCTATCAGACAACGGTCTACAATAAGAGTTTTTCAATGACGCTGCCGATTTCTGCTTTGGTAACGGCAATGGTCATTATGGCGGTTTCGAGCAACGTCATTCTTTCACTAGGTATGGTCGGAGCCCTTTCAATCGTTCGTTTTCGTACAGCGATTAAGAACCCACTTGATACCATCTTCATGTTTTGGGCGATTGGCATCGGAATCACCGTTGGGGCGAACTCCAGCGTGCTCGCCATCATTGGCAGCGTGGTTATCGGCTTATCGATTTTATTTGTTCAAGCTTTAGAAATATTTACAACTCCTTATATTCTGATATTATCTATTTCGGGGGAATACAACGAAGAGATGATCTCAGAAGAAGTGAAAAAATTATATTCTAAATTTCAAATCAGAAATAAATCGATTGAAAAAGAGTTTGCGGAAATCACCTATGAAATTCGTGGAAAACGCGACTTAAGCAAAAAAATAGATTCATTAAGACAACTACAGGGCGTAACCCAAGTCATTTTATTATCGTATCGCGGAGATTACGTTCTATAAGAGAAGTGATATTTTTGGAAAAATCTTTCATCATCTATCATAAGGCAAAAGAAATCGATATTTTTATCGATTTTTTGCGTTTTTCACAAACGATATCCATTCAGAGAATCACCGATGAATTTTTGGAAATCAAAAATAACTCGATCGAAGACGAAATTGATTTGGCTCATTTAAGAGAAATGTCGCTTCAAGAAATTCTTCATGATTTCACCGGATTTGAACTTCCAAGAATCGAGTATTTTGACAGAGAAATTCTATATCAAGTCATGCCTAAACTGGGATATGGCACCTTTGATGTTTGTAGCTTGATTCATTCATTATCGAAAAGAAGCATGGAAGAACGAGAATGGTTTAAACAGATTTTCGTCACCCATTTTGGCTGGGAAACCGTTGACACGGTACTAGGATTCATTGAAAATGACATGAATGCTTCCAAGGCTTCCAAGAAACTATACATGCATAGAAATACCATCAATTATCGGCTTGACCATTTTATCGAAAAAAGTGAAATCAATGTCAGGACATTTCTGGGTGCTTTTGCATTTTACTCTTTATTCAATTAGTCCTTTGTGCAGATTGCATATAGGTTATTCGACTGTTTTTTATTATAATATTCACGTATAAATTAATCTTAGGAGGACATTATGGCAACATTATCTTTTAGAAAATTAGACAAGGTATACGACAATGGCGTTCAAGCCGTTTTCGACTTTACACTGGATGTAAAACACAAAGAGTTCATCGTCTTCGTTGGACCTTCAGGATGCGGAAAATCAACCACATTGAGAATGGTCGCAGGACTAGAAGAAATCACCGCAGGAGAACTTTACATCGATGACGTACTAGTCAACGACGTAGCTCCAAAAGACAGAAACATTGCAATGGTATTCCAATCCTATGCATTGTATCCTCACATGTCTGTTTATGACAACATGGCTTTCGGTTTGAAATTAAGAAAAATGCCGAAAGACGAAATTGAAAGAAGAGTAAAGAACGCAGCTGACATTTTGGGACTTACAGGCTATTTAGACCGTAAACCAAAAGCATTGTCCGGTGGACAAAGACAACGTGTTGCCTTGGGCCGTGCTATCGTACGTGATGCCAAAGTATTCTTGATGGATGAGCCACTATCGAACCTCGATGCTAAATTGAGAGTAGCGATGAGAGCTGAATTAATCAAATTGCATGAAAAACTTGATACAACCACCATCTATGTAACCCATGACCAAATCGAAGCCATGACGATGGCTACCAGAATCGTTGTCATGAAAGATGGATACATTCAACAAATTGGTGCGCCAAAAGAAATTTATGACAATCCTAACAATATGTTTGTTGGTGGATTCATTGGAACGCCAGCAATGAATTTCTTAACCGGCGAAGTACATGATGATGGATATTTCTACTGCGAAAACTTGAAATTAAAAGTTCCAGAGCCTAAATTTGCCGTTTTGAAAGACAAAGACTATCTGAACCGTCAAATCGTTTTGGGAACGCGTCCAGAAGATCTTCATGACGAACTCGTTGCTTTAGAAACATACAAAGATTCAAAAGCAAAATTCTTGGTAGACGTTGCCGAATTACTTGGTGCTGAAACCAACATCCATATCGCCGTTGGCGGTGCGAACATCATTGCAAAAGTCAATGCAAGAAGTGACGTACACATCGGAGATACCATTGAACTTGCGTTCAATATGAACAAATGCCATTTCTTCGACATGGATAACGAACAAAGAATTACCAAATCATCTCCTGTCAAGAGAGACATTGTAGAATAACTTTTAGCCACCTCCGGGTGGCTTTTTTTTCTGTTTTTTTCAAGATGGAAGGATGGCATCATATGATAAACTACAGTGGGTGATATCATGATCGATTATCTATCAAAAGATGAATACAACCAAGTCATTCTTTGTCAAGACATGGAAAAGAGAGTTCTGAAAAGATCGCTTCGTTATTATATCAATCAATTATGCGTTCAAAGACTGTCTACACTGGAAGCGACAATCGAGGCAACTTCAATCATCTTTGGATTTAACCGTAAAATTCCTATTTACTGTAGCGGAGATTGCCTACTCGCTCCACTTCAAGGTTTAAGAGGAAAAAGAAGTCTCTTCATCAACTATTATTCGATTCAATCGATTCAGTACAATAAAGAATACGCTGAAATTACGTTTACCGGATTGCACGTTATGAGAACTTGCCAAGGTGCGGCTTTAAAGAAACAGATTGACAAATGTGAAAAAATCATCACCTATATGAATATAGGAGCACAGATTTAAGAAAGTGTTTTCATCTTTCGAAAACCGATACGAAAGTGTGGTATTTTAAAAGATTAAATAGTATAATGATATTTGTTGAAAAATGTAACATTTAGGAGGACCCTATGAATAAGAAAACAGTTGAAGACTTGATTGTATCCGGAAAGAAAGTGCTACTTAGAGTAGATTTCAATGTTCCGATGCAAGATGGAGTTATCACCGATGACAACCGAATCGTACAAGCATTGCCTACAATTAAATACCTTTTAGAAGAAGACGGAAAGGTAATCTTGTTTAGCCATCTCGGACGCATCAAAACGGAAGCGGACAAACCAAAGAACTCTTTGGCTCCGGCTGCTGCTAGACTATCTGAACTTCTTGGACAACCCGTCAAGTTTGTTGGAGTAACCAGAGGAAAAGAACTTGAAGACGCAATCAATCATATGAAAAACGGAGAAGTTTTGATGTTTGAAAACACCCGTTTTGAAGACTTGGATGGAAACAAAGAATCAAAGAATGACAAAGATCTTGGAACATACTGGGCTAGCCTTGGCGACGTATTCGTCAATGACGCTTTCGGAACCGCTCATCGTGCCCATGCGAGCAATGTTGGAATTGCGACCCATCTTGACAGCGCAGCTGGATTCTTAGTTGAAAAAGAACTTCGTTATATCGGTGGAGCCGTTGACAATCCTGACAGACCATTCGTTGCTATTTTAGGTGGAGCGAAAGTATCCGATAAAATCGGTGTCATCGAGAATCTTCTAAAAAAAGCTGACAAGATCTTGATTGGTGGAGGCATGGCCTACACTTTCATGAAAACTTTGGGATATAAAATTGGTACTTCGATTTGTGAAGAAGACAAGTTACCGCTTGCCAAAGAATTGCTTGAAAAAGCAAAAGGAAAAATCATTCTTCCTGTTGATTTGGTCGTTTCCAAAGAATTCTCTGCAGATGCAGCTCATAGAGTGACCAATTATTCAGACATTCAAGACGATGAAATGGGTCTTGACGTTGGACCAAATACCATCAAGTTATTTGAAAAAGAATTGAAAGGCGCGAAAACCGTCGTATGGAACGGACCTCTTGGTGTTTTTGAATTTGAAGCTTTTTCACACGGAACTAGATCGATTTGTGAAATTCTATCCAAAATGAAAAATGCAAAAACAATCATTGGCGGCGGAGACTCAGCAGCAGCAGCTATCCAAATGGGGTATGAAAAAGACTTTACCCACATTTCTACCGGTGGTGGGGCATCTCTTGAATACCTTGAAGGAAAACCACTTCCAGGCGTTGAAGCTTTGGCAGACCAAGAACCTTGCGATTGCGGATCCGACTGCGGTTGTCACTAATTAAAAAATAGTACCATCTAGACTAAACATACAATAATCAGAAAGCGGTTTTTTGGATCATTTTCAAAACACCGATGTTTTAACTGAAAAGAGGAAAAGAAATGGAAAAAACGATTACCATCAAATCTACAGCTGGTCTTCATGCGGAACTGGCTGCGAAAATTGTACAAACTACAAGTAAATATGACGTTGACATTCGCTTGGTTTATGCACACGTCACCATCGACGCTAAATCTATTCTAGGTTTAATGAGTCTAGCAGTCCCCCAAGGCGAAAATGTGAAATTGATTGCGCTTGGAGACAAAGCTGAGTCTGCCATTGCCGAAATCGAAAAGATTTTAGGGTAATAAGATGAGAAAACCAATCATTGCAGGGAACTGGAAAATGTTTAAGACGAGAGATGAAGCTTTATACTTCATTTTAAAAGTCTCAACACAGATGCCTGATATTGAAAAAGTAGATTCCGTCGTTTTATCTCAAGCTCCGCTCTTGAGAGATCTCGTCAAAAGACAAGGAGACAACCTCCGTGTTGGTGCACAAAACCTATATTTTGAAGATGAAGGTGCTTTTACGGGAGAAGTTTCAGGACCTCTACTCAAAAGTTACAACGTCGATTATGTAGTCATTGGCCACAGTGAGAGAAGAAATGTCTTTCATGAAACAGACACTGATGTCAATTTGAAACTTCATGCGGCAATCCGAAATGAATTGATTCCGATTGTTTGTGTTGGAGAGCATCTTGAAGATAGAGTTAGCCAAAAAACCAACGAAGTCTTAAAAGCACAAATCACAAAAGCTTTTGAGAATGTTTCGAGAAACGACGCACAAAATGTCGTTATCGCATACGAACCAATTTGGGCCATCGGCACCGGAAGAACCGCAACGAAAGAAATCGCGGATGAATCTTGTGGATACATTCGCTCTTTGATGAAAGAATTGTATGATGAACCACTTGCACAAACGATTCGAATTCAATATGGTGGATCCGTGAAACCTGAAAACATCGATGAATTGCTCGCAATGGAAAACATTGACGGCGCACTCATCGGAGGAGCTTCTCTCGATCCAGACAAATTTATTACGATGGTGAAAGCCGCGTTGAAAAGAACAGAATAAAATCGGAGAAATCCGATTTTTTTTCTTCTTCAAAAGAAAAAAAACATCCATTTTTATAGTGACTAAATTTAGTGGACAAAACAACTCTAATTTTAAAAGATGTTAGTAGACACAAGGTAGTGTTTATTAGCATCTTTTTCTTTAAGTTTTTTTTATAGATTTGGGTTTTAAAGACAATCATCCCGTCTGATTTAGAATTATTAAGGAAATAGTGATTAAATATTATTATCTACAGAAGAGGAGTGAAAATGGCAAGTTAAAGGCAAAAAGCTGAAAAAGTATCGTTGAAGAGAATGTAAGAAGTATTGAAAGAATGACTTGAGGAAAGCAAGTCATTACACTATCTAGGCGGGAAGTGTGGAGTAAGTAATAAGACCGTCAGGATATGGATGCGCGTCTATAAACGGAATGGCGGAGTAGATGCCAGCAGGAAAGGAAGACTAAAGAGAGAAGAAATCATTGTTTTCAAGGAGCGGTATGACATCATAAAAAATCAAGGATTACATAGGGAGGTCAATTGTGAGTAAAAAAAGCATTCATCACGCGATATAGACGTAGATATCATATTAAGACCATGTGTGACGTCTTGGGAATCAGGACATCGCTCAAACAAAAAATCTGAATGGGTTGGTACTCCATTCAGATAAAGGGTTTTAGTATCTTTCAACTATGTTTAGTATGGTCTGCGAATCAAACGGAATTGTCATATCTCATTCCAAAAAAGGCAATCCTTTGGATAACGCCGTCATTGAGAGTTTCAACTCCATTCTCAAGAAAGAGACTCTCAATAACAATGATATCACATCTTTGAAAGAATATATACAACATCGAAGAACTTAAAAAAGCAATTGAAGAGTACATTCAGTTTTACAATGAAATTAGATTTTTAGCAAAACTAAAAGGCTCAACTCCTATTTAGTATAGGAATCAAGCCTTTGTTAATTAAATATTTTATTTTTTTATGGTGTCCACTTGACAGGGACTAGTTCAATAACGTGTCTACTTTCTCTTGATAAGTGCATAAATTACTTTGTTGATAAAAGTTCATTTGAAATATATAATGATTGCATTACAATATCCTTCACGAAAATTCTAACTCTCTTGTCGATAATCGGTAATAATGATATACTTTTCATGTATTTTGTTTTACTAATAAATTGTAACCATTGGTTCATATCATACAATTCGCTTTTTAAATTGAATGGTGGTTGATTTTTTCATTTATCTTAAACTGCACAATTTTCGAATTACTTATCCTATTAGGTTGTCTGAAAAAAGATGAAATAAATTTTTTGGCTTTTTGAAGTAAAAAATGTATTTTTATCGTATTATCTTATGTCAAGCATCAAGGGGTGCAACAATATATGAATCTAGAGAATCAAAAGGTTCGGCAACTGTTAAAGGAAATTAGGGTCGGTAATCCCGACACCGTTCACATGAAGTATAAAGAAATTTATGATACATATTCCCGACTCATATTCTATGTGTCCTACGAGATTCTACGCATAAGACAGGATGCGGAGGAGGTAGTAAACGATACTTTCATTTCCTTCTTTAATTCGATCAATGATATAGATGAAACCAAGAATATAAAGTATTGGCTGGTAACTACAGCTAAGAATAAGGCTATTGACATAAAAAGAAGAATGAATTCTAGAAGTCTCATTAATGATACAGATATACTCGACATTGATTCATTCGCTTCTCCGATTACACACGAGTATGACATTTTTAAAGAAATACAAAGATACCTAAGTGAAGATGAATATGCAGTTATTATATATAGGTTTATTTATAATATGAGTTTCCACAACATAGCAAAACATCTAGATGCAAACATTGGAACTGTAACTTCGCGATATTCAAGAGCAATTAAGAAACTTATAAGTCTTTTTAATGCAGAGGAGGCAAAAAAATGAAATCCACAAAAAGTCGTTTCTATGATTTTCTCTCTAGAAGCACTGATTTTTCTGGCGATTATTCAAAGATTGAAGAGAAAATAACACTACCTACTCTAAATTCTAGTTTTGTAGACCAAAAGACTCATGGTTTTCAAATTCAGAAAAAGATTATTCTCACTTCGTTGATTCTTCTTGCTGTTGTCACATCTATATTCGTTTACCGAATCACTCAAAATGATACCAGATTCCTATCAAAACCAGATTTGGCATACAACCCATTCGACATAAATGAAACCGTTTCTTTTTTTAACTACATTTTTATAGGGAAAATTGGTAGTCTTTCTGAAACTTCAACATATGATGGTAGCGGAACAGAGATCTCTTACTCGATCTTTTCAATTGATCAGATACAGTACTTGAAAGGAAAAGGGGATTCTTCAAGCGAACTAGTTTTTTATGGAGGAGAAAACAGTTCCGGAGTAATGGAAATGTATGAAGGAGTAACTGAGCTTCCTGTAGAAAGCGAATACTATCTATTCATAGCTAATAAAGCATATGAAAGTACGACTCGTGTAAAAGAAGGGCAATTCATAGTTTCTCTGGGAAACTACCAAATGATCAAACTTTCTAATTTCAATCCAAACTTACCAATTGATCAACAAAGTTCTGAGAATATGGATATTGTGAAACCATACGCAGAAATTGCTCAATTGTATACTTTGTTGGATCAACTTGGATTATATTCAAACACCAATGACCTTGTAGGAGATTTGTCGAATATTGTTTTTTCTTCATCGCAAAATGTAAATGATTTTAATGAGTTTGGGATTATTTTGAACCCATTAACATACCTAACCACTTTTATTAGCATGGAAAAGAATTTTCTTGTATTCATTTCAGGTTCAATAGCAGAAGTTAATTCAAAAGTATTTATCATTGAATTCACTGAATACAACGGCAAGGTATTTTTATCAAAAACAAACATATCAAGCCCAAGTCTTCCTCACGCATATGTGTTTTCAACTATTGATTTTTATGTATCAGAGGAGATATCGTTTGACTCTAGGGAAATTGTTATTTACTCTCAGAGCAATTATTATAGTTTTGGATTCTCAATATTGAACAATTTTTCAGATAAACATATTTACTATAACGAGATTGAATGCGAAAGATTGCCTATAGAGTTTTCACAGGGAGGTGTGGTTTACAATATCACCTTCTGTTATGCGGTATCCACTTCTTTTGAATCAAGAACCTTCTCTTTTGTTGATCCATATATTTGAAAAGGGGAATTCATTATAACATCAAAATACAGCTTCATTCCATAAAGCTGTTGGTGGTCAATTTTGTTCTATTTTTAGGCATTTGTTTAGCAGCAATGCTTCTTTTTTTTGGATTGATCTAAAATGTTTAGACTAAACTATCAACAATCAACAAGTAGTCTTCAAATACGCAAAGGTAAAAAGAAGCGAAAAAGACAATAGATTATAAATGATTGTAATTACATTATTATTTGGTAATAAAAGTATTAAAAAAGAATATTTATTATTCATATTGACAATTATAAAAAAACGAATATACTAGAGTTATATTTTATTTAAGGGGGCAATTAAGTGTTAAGAAAAATGCAATTGTTTTTGTTTTTTATACTTCTTCCTGTTATAACTCTTGCTGGTGTAAAAAAGAATAATGCATCCATCTCATTAAGTGGAGAGAACATTCATATCATTAGTGCGGATTATATTTATGACTTCGAATCTTGCGTAGACATATCCGGTCTATTTGATTATGCCTTCACCGGGAGAATAACTAAAGAGTTGGGAAAATCCTTCTATAATGGAACGGAGACAAATATTCCATATACATTTTATGAGGTACAAGTTATTGACCCAATCAAAGGTGATGTAGGGAATAGAGTCAAGATTACATTTTATGGGGGATATGACATTAATGGTGATTTGGTTCTTTTTGAAGGTGGGAATTACCCGTTATTAATCAAGAATATACATTTTACGGGAATATTGCAATCATTACCAGCTCAAAGAGCCGCGTTTTGAAAGATTCAGTAGTCATTTCTTCGCCTTATTCACTAAAGAGACTAAATGACTTCGAAGACCCAAAACTTACCGAAAATGAATTAAGTGAAAGCGAATCAAGCCCATTTCCTGACATTATTGTCAACACGGTTGACCCTGGAGGAGGTGGAGGTGGGGTTCTGACAAACACCTCGTTTGCAACTGCTATAGAACTAACTCCCGGAGCAAGTGTAGCTTTATACTTGAATTCATATTATCCTAACCTATACTATAAATTCAATTCTTCGGAAATTAGTTATTATTCAATTTATTCAACAGGGACATTCAATACGACGGGACTTTTGTATGATGAAAACTTCAATGTTCTGGAAGTCAATTACGTTGTTTCAGGGCATGGATTAATTTATACTTCTAGCCCAAACTTCTTAATAAACTATTACCACGATATTGATAAGACGTATTATTATAGAATTACGCCTGGAACGTCGGGAACGAGTGGATTTACATCAATTAACTTAATTCAGGATAATTGGTATCAAGGATCCTATTCGTCTTTAATATGGATTTATGACGCGGTAGATAGTGGATATCATATGGATTATTCAGAAACAACTCAATACGACACCGAACTTCTTGCTTCCATTGAAGCATGGAACGAACTTGAGACAGTCATAATTCGTAAAGACACAATTTGGACTGTAAAAGATGTAATTATTTCGGATTATACTGATATTAATTCCACAGCAACTGCAAATACAAATGCTTCCAATCCAGATTTGTTAGCTGTTGGATTAAATAATGCATACTTTCCATCCATGAGCGCTACTCAAAGGCAAAAAACAATTATGCATGAATTAGGGCATTGTATGGGACTATATGATTTTACTGCAACCGAATCCCTCGACAATATCATGGTTCAAGGAATTAGGTCACTTACCCAATTTGGTCCAGCAGATCTTGGTGTATATAGACAGAAATGGGGATAAAATCATCTTTTCTATAAACCTCATTGTGTCGGTACTCCCCAGGTGGAATTTGGAGCATATTGTATGTTTTTTACTGATTTATCGAGTGATGCTGAATAGAGTATTTAATCCGCCTGTTATTAATTAAAATGACCATACAGCATTTTGACTAAAGATTTATTTTTCTTTTCTAATCATATAGTAATCATCAAATTAATAATTATTAGTCTAATCCATTTCAACTATGACTTAGTTTACTTCATTGTTTCATCCTATACAATCGTAATCGTTAGAAAGTTAGTAGTTCGTTAAAAGGTTAGACATAGACTAAATTTCTGATCTGTATAAACTTCGATTTTTTTCTTCTTCAAAACAAAAAAAAACACATCCGTTTGGATGTGTTTTTAAGTTTCTTACTTGTTGTAAAGCTCAACGATTAAGTTTTCTTTGATTTCAGGTAGAATTTCGCTTCTTTCTGGTAAACGTACGTAAGTAGCGGCATTTGCATTTTCATCAAATGATATGAATTCCACTCTTGCGACAACAGCTTCCAATGCTTCTTTGATGACAACCAAGTCTTTTGAACCTTCTTTGATTGAAATCACTTGACCCGGTTTGACGCGAATCGAAGGGATTGTCGCTTTTTTGCCATTAAGCAAAATGTGACCATGATTGACCAATTGACGAGCTTGTTGACGAGTTCTTGCGAACCCTGAACGGAATACTAGGTTGTCTATTCTTGATTCTAGTAAGAATAAGAAGTTGGCACCTTGTTTTCCTTCCATTTTCTTTGCTTCGTTAAAAGTCTTTCTGAATTGTTTTTCGTTAACCCCGTAAGTAAATCTTACACGTTGTTTTTCTTGCAACTGAACTCCGTATTCGGAAATCTTGCTGCGTCTTTGTCCGTGTTGTCCAGGTGGGAATGGGCGTTTGTTAAGTTCTTTTCCAGTTTCGGAAATAGAGTATCCCAAACGACGAGAAACTTTCCAATTTGATCCGGTAAATCTAGACATATATAATCCTCCTTTGTGTTATATTACGCGTAACAAGTTGAGGAGTTCGTAATCATATTCGGAGATTGTTTTAATGGTTTCTTGTTAAGCAGTTAACAATACTACCAAACCTTTTTGGAACAATCACTTGTGAATTAGATTCTAAACAACTGCTTTTTATTACATGCGCACGTGCTATTATACCTTATGACTTACAAAATGTCAATTAAAAAAACCACTGCTTTTTCGAGAGTTTCTCGGTCTTGATCGGTAAAACGATTCAGCAAGGGACTATCGATGTCAAGTACACCGATTAAGACTCCATTTTTGATGAGAGGAATCACTATTTCAGACCGTGAAGCACTGTCACAAACGATATGCCCTTCAAAGGTTGAAGTGTCTTTTACGATCAAGGTTTTTTTCATTTGAGCACTCGTTCCGCAAACGCCACTACCTAAACGAATCTCTGTGCAAGCAGGTTTCCCTTGGAAAGGACCGAGATAGAGAACGTCATCTTTTACCAGGTAGAATCCCGCCCAATTGACATCGTCGAAAAAATCATAAACAAGCGCGGAAAAATTTGCATAATTTGAGACGCTTGGTAACTTGCTATCCATATATCCTTTCACATATTCCAAGAACAATGGATATCGTTCTGTGATTGATTCATGTTTTTGAAGTCTATCATACATATTTATCACCGGGATAATTATAAAATAGATTATCGTAATATACAACAAATATGTTAAAATATTGTTAGAAGGATGTGCGACTATGTTTGAAGGATTACTACTACGTTTTGGAGATTTGACCTTAAAAGGAAAAAACCAAAAATACTTTGTTAGAGCGGTCAACGCTTTGATTCGCGAAAAACTGGAAGGACTTGATCTAAGGTTTGATTTTCAGCATGACAGAGCCTATGTATTTTTTGAACCCCAGCTGTTAAGTGAAGTCGTCAAACGATTGCATTACGTCACAGGCCTTTATTCTTATAGCAAAATATCAAAATGTGAAAAAGATATCGATCAAATCAAAGATATTTCATTACAATTAATCGAAGAAGAAACAGGAAAACTACCGACCACTTTTAAAGTCGAGACAAAGAGAGCAGACAAACATTTCCCAATCGAATCGACAGACTTTTCAAGACAACTTGCTGGAAAGATTTTAAGAGAAGCCCCATTTTTGAAAGTAGACGTTCATGACCCTGCAATGACACTTCATATTGAACTTAGAATCGACGGAGCCTATATATACATGAACCAAATAAAAGGATTGGGAGGATTTCCTGTCCCGATGGGTGGAAAAGCACTTGTTCTATTAAGTGGTGGAATTGATTCGCCGGTTGCTGCTTTTCTAGCAATGAAAAAAGGGTTACAAATTGAATGCGTTCATTTTGAATCCACACCGCTTACACCGATTGAATCAGCACAAAAAGTACTTGATTTGGCCGCAAAACTGGCAAGGTACGCCTTGCACAGTCAAATCAAAGTACTATTCGTTCCGTTTACTGCACTTCATGAAGAAATCATATCTAATGTTCCTGAAGCATACAACATTACCATAATGAGAAGAATGATGATTAGAATTGCAACAGGACTTCTCAAAAAAAGAGATGCTGACGCCATCATTACAGGAGATTCCATTGGTCAAGTCGCTTCACAAACCATTGAAAGTTTATCCGCAATTCAAAGCTCAACGAATGCCTTGATTCTAAGACCGCTGGCTACTTACGATAAACTCGACATCATTCAAATAGCAAGACAGATCGAAACCTTTGAAATTTCAAACCGACCATTCTCCGATTGCTGCTCCATTTATGTTCCTAAAAATCCAGCAATTCGACCTACTGACCGTCATTCGCATAAATACGAATTCGGATTTGATTTTCAAACAAAAGTTGATCAAGCAATTAAAGACACCATTGTGTTTACAGTGAAGCAAGATGAAGTTACTGACATCGTTTCTAAAGGATTCATCCTAAGAGAGGTGCTACATGAAAACACTCAAGACGAAAAGATTGATTCTTAGAAACTTTTCAGAATCGGATGCTTTTGATTTGTTCGATTATGCAAAACTGGAAACAGTTGGTCCAAATGCTGGTTGGGCACCGCATCAAACCGTTGATGAATCACTTGAAATTATTAAAAAATTTATTGAATCAAACGACGTTTGGGCAGTCGAACTGAGGTCAAATCATAAAGTAATCGGCTCCGTCGGACTCCATGAAAGAATGACCATTCAAGGAGAAAAAGTGAAAGAACTGGGTTATGTCCTTTCTACATCCTATGAAGGAAAAGGACTCATGACAGAAGCTTGTAGGCGCGTACTTCAATACGCTTTTGAAGAAGAGAAAGTTCAAAAGATAAAAGTTGCTCATTTTCTCGGCAATGAGAAATCAAAAAGAGTCATTGAAAAATGTGGATTTGAATACGAAAAAGAAGGAACACATCAATCGATTGCCTATGGACCAAAATTATCGAAGGTTTATCAAATGACGATAGAAAATTATAAAAAAATAGGAGGCAACAAATGAACAATTGGGATTTAACCAAAATGTATGCCGGTTTTGACAACGAACTCTACAAATTTGACGTTGATCGATTCTTAAAAATGGTAGACGATTCAAAGAATCAAGAATCAGAATTTCAAACGACTGAGAATGCAGAAAAAAAACTGGTTCGTTTCATTGAAAGAGAAATCGAACTGACGGAACTTGCGGATAAATTGCTTCAATACGTTTCGCTCGAACAATCCACCAATTCTCAAAATGTGATTGCACTAAAAGCCTTGAATCAGCTATATACGAAAGTGACTGAATTGACAAGAATCGAAACCATTTATAAAAAATGGCTTTTGAAAGTTGAAAATCTTGAAGAAATCATCGAATCGAACTCTTTCCTTAAAGAATTCAAGTTTCGACTCTTAGAACAAAGGACCAAAGCATCAAGACTACTGGATGAAGACACAGAAACATTAATTGCTCAATTATCACAAAACGGTTCTGTCTCTTGGGGGAGACTCCAACAACTCTTGACTTCAACACTTGCGGTAGATTTGGACGGAAAAGAAATCACCTTGTCTGAAGTCAGAAACATGGCATATGAAAGTAATCCCGAAGTTCGTAAGAATGCTTTTTTCGCTGAACTAAATGCTTATAAAAAAATAGAGCAATCCGTGGCTTTCTCTTTGAACTCCATCAAGGGAGAAGTCAATACAATATCTGAAAAACGTGGGTTTGCCTCTCCCTTAGATCAAGCGCTAGAATTGAGCAGAATGTCTAAACAGACGCTCGATGCCATGATTTCGGCAATGGAAGAATATCTTCCTATGTTCAGAGATTATTTGAAACGAAAAGGATTGTTACTGGGTCATAAAGATGGACTACCATTTTATGATTTATTTGCTCCATTAGGCAATGTCGACAAAAACTTTTCTGTAGAAGAAGCTAGGGATTATATCTTAAAGAACTTTGGTACATTCAGTCCTAGACTTCATGAAATGGCTGAAAGAGCATTCAATGATGGATGGATTGATTTCTTCCCTAAAAAAGGAAAAGTCGGTGGCGCATTCTGCGCAAACATCCATTCGATTAAAGAATCACGTGTATTGACAAACTTCAAGGGTTCTTTTGGAGACATCATCACCTTAGCTCATGAACTAGGTCATGCTTATCATGGAGAGGCCATTTTTACAGAATCGATATTAAATTCAGATTACACAATGCCAGTCGCAGAAACAGCTTCAACCTTCTGCGAAACCATTGTCAATAAAGCCGCTTTGAAAGATGCGACTTCTAAAGACGAAAAGATCAATCTTCTCGAATCGTCCATTCAGGACTACACTCAAGTAATAGTTGACATTCTTTCTCGTTTTTACTTCGAAAAAAGTGTTTTTGAGGGAAGAAAAACAACGATCTTTGATGAAAACGAATTGAAAGACCTCATGCTTGATGCACAAAAGAAAACCTATGGAGACGGATTGGACCAAAACCTTCTTCATCCTTATATGTGGCTTTGCAAATCTCATTATTACAGCGGAGGGTTAAGTTACTACAACTTTCCTTATGCGTTCGGATTACTATTTGCTAAAGGACTTTATAGCGCTTATTTAAAAGATAAAGAAAACTTCGTTCCTTTATACGACAAATTATTGTCTGCTACTGGAAAGAATACAGTTGAAGATGCAGCAAAAATAGTAGGAATAGACGTCACCCAAAAAGAATTTTGGATTTCATCCCTTGAGTTATTGAAAGGCGACATCGACGAATTCTTAAAATTGACGGAATAATTTAACGAAATCGCCAATAAAACCCCACACTTAATTGTTTACATAGATGAAACGATAGGAGGAATAAAAATGAATAAAATGTTATCGATGAAAAGAACATTGGTATTCCTATTGATGATGGTTATGACTTTAGGATTGTTCGCATGCAATTCTGCAAAAACGACCGTATCAACGTTACCATCTCCGGATTCAGTGGGAAATTTTCAGAGTTATGATGAATTAAAAACTTATCTAGAAGGTTATTTTACCCAAACCAACGACGGATCATATCTGTTTAGAAACAGCGACATGCTCGGTGCTGAATCTGCAATGGACGATTCCGGAGTTTTAACCACGACGACACCATCTTATAACGATTCTGCCGATCAATCGGAAGACTCCAAGACTTACAGCGAAACCAACAATCAAGTTGAAGGAGTCAAAGAGAGTGATCGGATTTTAACCGACGGATATTCCATTTATGTTACTTCAAATACTCATTTCTACATCATAGACGCTGATACTTTGGAAATCGTCTTTACACAAGAGTTAGAAAACGGGTATTATATCGGAATGTACTTATATGATGGAAGAGTCGTATTACTATCCTATGAATATACATACGAAGAACATTTAGGCGATCCAATAATCTATCCAGAAGTAGATCCTGACTTTACTGTCACTTCAGGAGCCTCTGAACCAGGTGAAGATGGCGATGTCACAACGACCATCATTCCATCCGACGATGAAACTTTAACGACAACCACTTCAGATGATACTGAAACCAAAACAGATGAGACATATTATTATTACTACACTTATACCTATGGCATCAACGCTACCGTATTAGATGTTTCGGATACAGACAATATTGAAGTCGTCAAATCACTTTATTTTGACTCTTCTTATATTGTCGATACAAGAATGATTGATGGTACCGTATATCTGGTTATGGACAATTACGCCATTTATTATGGATATGAAGGCGATAATTTCGTACCACAATATCGTGATTCTTCCGTCAGTGACGACTTAATCAATGTTGGGGCATCTGATATATACTACATGCCAAACGACAACTACAGTTTTGGATATCTATTAATGGCTTCCTTTAATGTAGATGATACTGAACCTGCAAAAGTGAAAGCTTACCTTGGCAGCACTTATCAAATCTATATGAGCCTTAACAACCTTTACACAATTATCTATCGATACGCTTATGATGAAGAAACCCTTTCTTATTCACAGACCACCTACATTTTGAGATTTGGAATTGTGAATGATGAATTGGTTTATCAAGCTCAAGGAATTGTAACCGGAATGCCACTCAACCAGTTCTCAATGGATGAATATGAAGGCGTCTTCCGAATCGCTACGACAGGATACGATTGGAGCGAATCAACAACCACCGTAACCAATACCTTGTTCTTGCTTGATGCAACGTCTATCGATCAAATGACTGCCATTAGTTCGCTTGGCGGTTTAGGCAAAACCGGAGAACGTATTTATGCTGTTAGATTCAATGGTGACATTGCTTATGTCGTTACATTCTTAAGCATTGACCCACTTTACAAACTCGACCTTTCTGATCCAGAGCATCCTGTAAAAGACGGAGAACTTGAAGAAGAAGGCGTCTCGGATTATCTACATCCAATCAATGATTCCTTGTTACTTGGCATTGGCCGTCAAGCAGAGACAGATGGGGAATGGACATACTTTACCGGCGTCAAAGTGTCGCTTTACAACGTTGACGGAGATGACCCGGTATTGATTGAAAATTATCTAGTTGAAGGCGAATACTCCTATTCACCAGTAACATATGATCATAAGGCATTTGTAAGTTATCAACCAACCGGTGCTGATTTCATGTACGTAGCTATCCCAGTATTTGAATATTCAGATGCCTATTATCATTACTCTCAAAGTGCTTACGTATTTAAGGTCTATCTCAGTGGAGACTTGGAGTTTATAACTAAATTGACTCATTACGTTGAAAATTCAGAAGACTATTGGTACCAATATTTTGATTCCATTGACAGAGTCATTATGATTGAAGATAAAATCTACACAGTCTCTTACACGAAGATCCAGATGTACGATATGAGTAACGATTTCGAATTGTTGCAATCTACAATGCTTGAAGAAAATTATTATTATTACTATTGGGGATTTGAAGTAGACGCAGAATAATCAAATCAAAACCATTCATAATCAAGAACCAAACCTCGACGTTTGGTTCTTTTTGTTTTCGTTTGATTGCAATAATAATTACATTAATTTGTATTGTCTATCTATATTATGATAAAAATAATGCAAAAAAGCTTCAAGTGGTATAGATTTTTATGACCAATAGTGATATAATGAAGATGAACACAGTTCTCGTTTTTAAGTTTGACAAAATTTGATTTAGGAGGGACTTTTTGTGAAAAGAAAATTAGTTTTATTGTTTTTAATCACATTGGTGACATTTGTCCTTGCAGGTTGTGATTTTTTCGGCGGAAATACTACTACCACCACAACTGAGACAACTTCATCTCTGACCACAACTTCTTCATCGACGACTACGACGACCACTTCAGGTACAACCACCGTCACGACGACGACGACCACGAGCGGTCAAACAACAACCACGACAACCACAACTACCACGACTACAGGAACCACAACCACTACATCCACTACAACCACAACCACGACGACTCAACCGACTACCACAACCGGAGAAGCTTTTGATCGTCAGGATTTGATAGATTATTTCATTTCTAGGACGCCTGGTGATCCACCTTCATCAGAGCAGATTGAAGCTGAAATTGATTTCTATCTGAATCTTCTCGGCACTTCTTCGGAAGAAGATCTTTACAATTTATTGATGGCAGTTGACACTTTGATGTCCGGATTTGATGCGCTTGAATCGCTTCAAGACATTCAAGATCTTTACACTGAAGCCATCAATTTAGGATTCGACAGGGAGACTGTGATCAATTTAATGGTCAATGCCTTCAAACAAATGTTGAATCAACAGCTCAACTCCATTGACTTAACGGAGTATCCTGCTGAAATTGCTGATTTCGAAGCCGTCATTGCTGAGGCAACAGCTGACATTGCTACTTTATTATCCGATGTTTCAGCTTACTGTATCAATGATACGGACTATGCGACGGATTGCCAAAACTTGTTTGACTATTCTATTGCAGGTTACAATGCATTCCGCAATTATCAACAAATTCAAAACCAAGCAACTTGGGACTCTGAAGAACTTTATTGGGACTGGTATTTTTATGACCAATTGAGTTACAATCTCGATCAGTATGTCAGATTCACTTATTATCAAATTGATTCTGGTCTTGCAGCTGATGCATTAGCGGACATTGATTCCATGATGAGCGGGTTAGATACAGAGTATCAAGACATGTATCAACCTGTACTCGACGCTTATGAAGAATATTTAATCATTCAATATCGCGATGTATACCCACTTCGAGACACAATGAGTTCATACCTTGACGATTACTCCAACTATGTTGTTGGAGCCCTTGATCAATATTATTATCAGTATGAATATCTCAATAACACTATTTTTGAAAAAACTTGGATGATTGAAGATCGAGTTAGATGGCAAGAAGAACGAGTAACGGAACACGCTTTGTTGACATCGATTCTTGCTTACTTCGATACCGCATCTGGAACAACTAAACTATTGAACTTTGCCGGTATGTTATATGACGTTTTAGGTAATGTAGTCTTGAATTTTGATCAAGAAACCTTTGACTTCATTATCGGATTGATTACACAAGAAATTATTATTGGACCAGAAATGCTGACAAGTGAGAATATTTCCGGTTATCCGGCCATGTTATCCGAGCTGTTGGTTTTGATGCAAAGTGCGGTTTCTCCCGAAGACATCGATAACATCAAGTCTTTGGCTAAAGACATATTACCGCTAGTGTTGGCACAAATGCCAATCGATCCACTTGAATTACCTGGAATATTACTCAAGGTTGATTCAACTGTAGAACAATATGTCGACATGATCGTTACTGCAGTCGATAACATCATTACTTTCACTGGATCAATTGATCCAGTCAAAGCAGATGCGATTTATGCATTTATTACAGATATGATGGACAGATCAATATCGGAAAGCGACATGGTCATCAGAATCTCCGAACTTGTGGATTTATTGACAAGTGATGGAAGTATCGACCTTGATTTCATCGCTAATTCCATGATTGAACTTTACTTTGACATTGCATATCAGTTTTCACCGGACGAAACGACCGTTGGACTGGTTAAAACAGCATTCATTGATAATTTGGACCGAGTTCTTGAACTTGCGTCTATCATCAAAGAATATGACCCGATGGTTCTTACTGCTGAACAACTAGCTTTAATGCAGGAACTCAAAGCTAGAGTGGATGCCATCGGCATGTCACTCAAAGCAGGTTTCGAGTATATCCTTGACCCGATTAGTTTTGGATATGATCATGAAGATTTCCTATCCATGGTATTTGATTTGTTTGGATATGGCATGACGATTGAGGAAGCTGAAGATCAAATTCTTATGCTAATGGATTTCTTTGGAATGACTTCTGAAGAAGACACTTATTATTTAATGCAAAGCCTACTAAACTTTGGAATTCAAATTCAATCTCTTCAGTCCTTTGCGGAATTCCAACATTGGATTGCGGCAGTTAGCACACTTGGATTCTCAAATTCTGAAATTGCAGGATATCTATTTGAAGTCATTAGTATGAAACTTAATAGTGACGTCAATAACAATCCTGAATTGCAATTCTATTTGGATCAAATTGCAAATTACGAGGATGAGATTCTTGCTTTGCAAGGCGATTTAGACGATATCATTGCGTTGATCACTACTCAAATCAATGCTTTGTCACCTGAACTTCAACAAACAGCATGGGATTATTGGTATGCAATTGTAGAACAATACCACTTGGAAAGAACCGTTGATGAGAAATTTAACGAGTGTACTTGGATTATTGATTATTGGACTGCACAAGGGTTAAGAGACTCTTGGACGAATTACTTAACTTTCCTAAATGACTCGATGCCAGAGCAAGCTTCGGATATGTATAACAATTTCTACGCACTATTCAATGAATTGAATTTGGAGCAACAAGCCGCTGTCGATCAAATGAGAGATGCGATTGAAGACTATGTCAATCAAACCTCGTTAATCAAATCAATGATGCCTACGCTTCAAAGTAATCCTGCATTTATGCCATTTATGAATTTGGTCAATATGCAGTTGTATAATTACGTCAATGTTTTATATGACATTTCGGATTACGAGTGGTGGATTTCAATGCTTCAAGAAGATGTCGACAGAATCAACGAACAAATGGCTGTTTATGAAGACATCTTATTATATATGGACGACGTAGACAACCAACTGTTGATGGAAGACGTGATTTTGATTCTAATCAATGAAGTTCAACATGTCGTCGCAAGTGCTGATCCAGCGACATTCGACATTATCTTCCAACTGATGATGGGAGAAATGAAACCAAGATTGTTCATGGAAGAAGATCCATACGATCCATTTGCTGAAATTGATTTCTCCGCACTTGCAATCGTTGGATACGCTGAAGACATTTCAGCGGTACTGAATGCAATGTTTGACTTAATGACGCCTGAAAATGTATTAAAGATTAAGACTCTTGCATTTGATTTGATTTCTATTCAACTAGCTCATGAAGGAAGAACCGAGTTAGAAATTGCAGATCAGATTGCAATATTTGATGCAGCATTCACTAAATATTGGCCAGTTCTTCAAGATGTCGTTAGCGTTCTTGCGGATGCGATGAGCGGACTAACAGAGGCCAAAGTTCAAGTGTTTATCGATTCGCTACCATTGTTGATCAATCCTACAGGTAATATCGTTGAAGAAGTCATTGCTGTTTCTAAAATGATTGATGCATTGCTTGGTGACGGAACACTCGATATTCAAACTCTAGTTGACAGTTATTTAATGCTTTACTTCGATATGACTTATGAATTCAATCCAGTCACAGAAGATTTGGAAAACGTCCAAGATTTGTTTGCTGGGTACATCACCCAATTGATTTTACTTGCAGCGCAAATCAAAGATTATGATCCAACTACCCTGACTGAAACTCAAATGGCTTCGATGTATGAAGCTCAAAAACTTGCGATGTATATCGTTGAATCCTTAATGGATCCTGAATCGATTGAATCTGGAGTCATCTTCACTTATTCACATCAAGATTTTGTTGACTTGGTCGACATGATGTTTGAATTAGAGGGAAACATGATTGAAATCGAAAATCAAATCGCAATGTTCATTACTTTATTCAATACCACCGAAGAAGACGCGTTCTACAAAGTGCTTCTTTACGGACAAATGATTATGTCTGTCAGATCTATCGAATCAGTGGAAGAGGCACAAGCTTGGATTTTATCAATGCTTCATTCATCTTTAACGAAAGAAGAACTTGCGGGCTACATCATTGACGCTGTGATTATGGCTTATAACCAGACCGTAAGCGGATATAGTCCAATCGACGAAGTCGCTGATCTCGAAATCGATTTATCAGATGCAGAAGATGATCTTGCGGCTATTCAAGCAGAGTTAGCTACATTCGAAGCTACCATAATGGCTGAAATCGCAACCGTTCTTAATCCAACGGCGAACAGCCTATTAAATCAAGCATGGAGTGAAGCACATAATCTTCTTTATTATCAAGACCAGTACTGGATGGCTTACAATGATGGCCAAGAATCTTGGGACTGGAATTACTGGTATTACGATCAATTGCATTTCTTACGATTCGGTGATGAATTTACAACGCCGGACATGGATGGGTATTATTCTTTATGGAATGACTTATATCCAGAAGAGAGAGACCTATATGGACCTGTTCTTGATGCCTATCAAGCAGTTCATGACTCTGAAATCACTTTCTACAGCTATGTATCTGAACTTGCAGCTTTGAGTTTGCTTTCACCGGATGGTGTCAATAATCTGGATGTTTACATTCAAAATGCCAGAGATACTTTGTCAGATTATCGTGGACAGATCAACAATGCCATGTATCGTGTCAATGATTTGACTTGGATGTTACATGACGCTGAAGAAAAAGCTAGAATGCTACTCGCAGTCGGAGCGTTCATCGCGGATGCAAACAATGTCGTTTTAGCTAAAGCTTCCCTTGTCATCATTTTGGACGAACTCGAGAACCTAGCAACTTACATCAATCCTGATGACATTTATGCCCTAATTGAATTCATTCAATCAGAAGGGGATATATCATGGATGTCCACAGCTGACTTGCTAGCCATGATTCATAAAGTAGCATCGATTACAGATTTGTTCTTTGGAACGATGGATGCTGCTGACGAAGCCACAATGCAAGAGATGATTTCTACATTCCTTTATGAATATATCAATGCATATGGCGACTCAGAAGCACAAGCAATCGCTATAACCACTATTTTTGAAACCTACTTCAGCGATGCATTAGGATTGATTCCAACCCTCTCTACATTCCTTGAAAACATGACGGAATTGAGACTTCAAAACATTATTGATCAAATCGCTGTCTTAGATTCTGTTGGAGGACTAGAAGATCCACTTTCTAATTACATCAGAGCCGTTGCGATTGCGAACTTGATTCAGACTATAACAGAAGATCCTACGATAAATCCAGACGATTTGATTGCTACTGTACTCGGAGCAATGTTCGATGTTCAGTATGCAATGGGATTTGACGATGGATCAACAACTGCAGTTCATGTAAATGCACTCCAGACCATCGTAGAAAACATCATCACTCAGTCTGGTGTCATTGATGAATACGACCCCTATAGCGTTACTACAATTGAAATCGGTGAAATCATCGTTTTCAAAGGTTATATTGAGCAACTCGGGTCCTATTTTGATTCGCTAGGCGAAGAATAAGATTATTAATTAAATCAAGAGGAAGTGAATTTATTCGCTTCCTCTTTTTTTTATGATATAATATTTTTAGGTGATATGATGATTTCCTCACTTACAAACGAAATAGTTAAATATCTTGTAAAACTAAAAGAAAAAAAATATCGACAGGAGTTTCATGAGTTCATCGTCGAAGGTGAACACATGGTCCAGGAAGCGATTCTTTTAGGTCGCTGCAAAACCGTTTTTACAATCAACGAAGAGGCAACCTACCACGTTGAAACCGTCGTAGTAAGTCCTGAAGTCATGAATAAGATATCTGATGTCTTAACTCCGCCAGGCGTAGTCGGGCTATGCATTATGGACCGGTTTCCAAAGTGGACTGAGAAAATCTTGATACTAGACGGTATACAAGACCCGGGCAATCTCGGAACACTTCTGAGAAGTGCAGCGGCATTTGGATTTCATTCCGTCATTAGCGAAAATTCTGTAGATATCTATAATCCCAAAGTCTTAAGAAGTACACAAGGCGGGATTTTCAAAATCGGATGGGCAGAAAAGAACATCCTTGGTTTTATTGAAAATCATCCAGAATACACCTACATCGGAACGACGGTGTCAAATGGAATTCCACTTCGAAAACTAGAGTCAATTTCAGGAAAAATAGCAATCATACTAGGAAACGAAGCTAGTGGAGTTCGAGAAGAAATTCAATCGTTATCTACAAAACTTGTGACCATTGAAATGGAAAATACGGAATCCCTCAACGTTGGAGTTGCGGGGTCTATTCTAATGTATCATTTATCGAATTGAAAGGAACACTTGAAAATGGAGTACATCACTAAATCCGATCGCATCGTTTCTTACGACGAATCTCAAAATCTTCTTGCTGAAGTCACCTTTCCGAAGCGAGACGACACCAGAGTCGATATCAATCATGTTTTCGTCGACGAGTCTTTGAGGGGACAAGGAATTGCATCTCACCTCATGAAACTCGCTTATCTTGAAATCAAGGCAAGAGGGATGAAAATCATCGCTAAATGTCCTTATGCAATCTCTTGGTTTAAAAAATATCCGGAGTACCAAGATATCGTCATCAATGTAAAAACCAAAACAGAGGAATGAAACTTGGCTTTTCCTCTTGAAATACATTTCTAGCTATGGTATAATATTTCTGCATAAAGGTACTTAAGAGAGGGTCGGACCCTCTCTTTTTAATGACTTAAGGAGGAAAGTATGAACTTAGCCAAATTAAGGGATCAAGTGATTTCAGAATTACAAATGGTTTCTTATTCGCTTTATGACCTTGAATATGTGAAAGAAGGAAAGCGAAATATTCTTAGAGTCTACATTGATAAGGAAATAGGGGAAATCTCGATTGATGATTGTGAAGTTGCTTCAAGACATCTTTCCGATTTCTTGGACAAAACGGATCCGATTCCTGATGAATATTACTTAGAGGTTTCATCTCCCGGAGCCGAAAGGGAATTGAGAACGGACAAAGATCTTGAGAAACACGTCGGATTCTATGTTCATTTGGAAACTTTCGAACAAACCTTGGAAGGCATTCTGTTTCAGGTATATGAGAATTCGATTATCATTCAAATCAAAGGAAAGAATACCACAATCAGTAAAATAGATATACAAAAAATCAGATTAGCAATAAAATTTTAGGAGAAGAAAAAGATGATAAGTAAAGATTTTTTTAAAGCGCTCGAGCAAGTCGCTGAAGACAGAGGCATCAACAAAGAAAAAATCCTTGACATATTTGGTAAAGGATTGTTAAACGCCTACAAGAAAGATTACAATGGACAACAAAACGCCAAAGTGATTTTTAACGAAGAAAAAGCTGAAATCATGATTGTAGCGACCTATCTTGTCGTTGACGAAATCGACCCCGAAGCAGAAAAAGGGACACAAATCACAGTCGAAGAAGCTCATGAATTCAAAAAGAATGCAAGAATCGGTGATCTCATTGAACAAAAGATTACACCGAAGGATTTTGGAAGAATGGCTGCTTCTAGTGCAAAACAAATATTAACCCAAGGATTGAAACAACTCGAAAGAGAACGCAATTTTGAAATTTTCACCAACAAAACGGGTGAAATGTTGATTGCGGAAGTTGTACAGATCAACAATGATTTCGTTACCCTTAATTTAGGATACGACACTGAAACGTCGATTCCTGCCAGAGACCTCCTTGAGTCTGATTTAATTGTTGGCAACCAAGTTCGAGTCTATATAACAAAGGTCGAACAAACCACCAAAGGTCCAAAAGTCTATGTGTCTAGAACCGACCGCAATCTTGTCAAACGTTTGATGGAAAATGCCATTCCAGAATTGCAAGAAGGAATCGTTGAAATAATCGGATTGGCAAGAGATCCCGGAGATCGCTGCAAAGTATGTGTTGCCTCGAATAATCCAAAAGTGGACCCAGTCGGTGCATGCCTTGGCAAGAACGGCAGCCGAATCAGAGAAGTCATTGATCAACTGAACGGTGAAAAAATCGATATCTATAAATATAGCGAAAATCCTGAGGAACTTGTTTCTAACGCCATTCAACCAGCAAAATCCGTCGCTGTCATCATCAACCAAAAAGAAAAAAGTGCAATTGCAATCGTCGCTGACGATCAATTGTCTCTTGCTATCGGAAAAAAAGGTCAAAATGCCAGACTTGCCGTTCAATCAAGCGGATGGAAAATCGACATCAAGTCTGAGACTGATGCCTTTATTCAGGAAATCCAATTTTAAGAGGTGGTTTCATGAACAAAGTAAAAAAGATTCCTCTTCGAAAGTGTGTCGTTTCCGGTGAACGACTAGAAAAGAAGAATCTATTTCGAGTGGTAAAGACACCTGAAGGCAAAGTAATCGTCGATCCGACGGGAAAAGCCAACGGTAGAGGAGCTTATGTCTCCAAAGATAAAAATGTGATAATGAAAGCGAAGAAATCTAAAGTCTTGGAACGTCATCTTGAAACTCCGATTGACGATCAAGTCTATGACGATTTGCTTTCCCTCCTTCAGCATGAATAGAGAACACTTGCTGAAAAATCTCGGACTGGCATACCGTGCCCAGGCCGTGGTATCGGGAGAAGAATTTTCTCTTAACGAAATCAAAAGCGGAAAAGCGAAACTGGTTTTTCTAGCTAGTGATGCAGGTAAAAACACGACAAAAAGAGTATCTGATAAGTCTGCTTTCTACAAAGTCGAACTCATCAATACTTTTACAACGGAAGAGTTGAGCAGAGCGATTGGTAAAACCAACCGAAAAGTGCTCGCCGTCACCAGGGTTAAATTTGCTGCCCTGCTAAAGGACACTCTGACTGAATAAATTAGAAAGAGGTGGTATTATGCCCAATAATAGGCCATACACAAAAAAGAAGCCGAGTTTCTCAGGCAAAAAACCTGTGAACAAACATCATTCACAACCTCCAAAGAAAGAACCAGAAATCATTGATAAAACAGTCTATTACAGACCAACAATGACGGTCCTTGAACTTTCGGAGGCATTACACAAACCCGTAAGCGAAGTCATCAAAAAAATGATGTTCATGAAGATCATGGCTTCACAAACACAAACCGTTGACAGAGAGATTGCTGAACTTGTCTCTATGGATTTCGGATTCGAACTGAAAGACGAAGTTCAAACTGACTTATCGAAATTTGAAGAGATTGATATCGTCGACGATCCGTCAACTTTGGTCGAACGACCCGCAGTTGTCACAATCATGGGTCATGTTGACCATGGAAAAACGACACTACTGGACAATATTCGCCATTCTAGAATTGTGGATGGAGAAGCCGGTGGAATCACTCAACACATTGGTGCATATCAAGTCATCCGTCATGGAAGACCGATTACGTTTATCGATACTCCCGGACATGCGGCATTTACAGAAATGAGAGCAAGAGGCGCTAGAATCACTGACATCGTCGTTTTGGTTGTTGCTGCTGATGATGGAGTCATGCCACAAACAAAAGAAGCTATTGATCATGCAAGAGCTTCAAAGACCGCAATCATTGTTGCCGTCAATAAAATGGATAAAATCGGTGCACAACCAGATCGAGTGAAACAAGAACTAGCCGATCTCGGTTTGATGCCGGACGATTGGGGCGGCGAGATTCCTTTCTGCTATATTTCGGCATTAAAGGGAACAGGAATCGACAATTTACTCGATACCATCCAACTAGTCGCAGAACTTCTTGAATTAAAGGCCAATCCGAAACGAAATGCCGTAGGTAGCGTTGTTGAGGCGAAACTTGATAAAGGTAGAGGTCCGGTTGCGACTGTATTGATTTCCAACGGAAGTCTTCGCGTAGGAGACGTGTTTGTTGCAGGAAACACTTTCGGTAAAGTAAGAGCAATGAATGACGATCTTGGAAAAGCGATTGACGTTGCACTTCCCGGTGCTGCAGTTGAAGTCATCGGTTTGGACGCAACTCCATTCGCAGGAGATCCTTTCATGGTATTTGACGATGCGAAAGTTGTAAAAGATATCGCTCAAAAAAGAAGCGATCGGTCATTTAAAGAAGAACATTCCGCTAAAAAGATGATTACGCTCGAGGAATTCTTTGAAAGAGCCGAATCTGGAGTCAAAGAACTTAGATTAATCATCAAAGCAGATACCCAAGGATCGATTGAAGCGTTCCGCGGATCCATTGAAAAAATCGTTGTGGAAGGAACATCCATCGACATCGTACGTACTGGTGTTGGAGCTATCACCGAAACCGATGTTTCTTTGGCAGAGGCAAGTGATGCAATCATTATTGCATTTGACGTTCTTGCGCCTGCTAACGTTAGAGACACCGCAGATTCAAAAGGCGTCGAAATCAGAGATTATAGAGTCATCTATGAAGCTCTAGACGATATCGAAGCTGCAATGAAAGGTATGCTCGACCCGGTATTTGAAAAACAAACGATTGGTTCTGCTACCGTTAGAGAAACCTTCTCAATTTCGAAGATTGGAACGATTGCCGGATGCATGGTAACATCAGGAACGATTAAGAAAGATTCACTAGTGAAATTGTTCCGAAATGGCAAAGTCATCTTCGAAGGAAAAATATCTTCTTTAAAACGTTTTAAAGACGATGTAAAAGAAGTCAGACAAGGATACGATTGTGGTATCATGATTGAAAATTATAATGACCTCAAAGTTGATGACGTCATCGAAGCGTCCTTGATGAAAGAAGTGGTTTAGAATGGTAAAAGTTGATCGTTTGGAAACGTTAATCCAAAGAGTCGTCGCCGATGAAATCATGAATCATGTCAAAGACAATGTTGGATTCATCACTATCACAGGCGTCAGAGTGACGAACGAACTCAGCTTCATGTATGTCTATTACACTGTTTTCGGAACCGAAGAAAATGTTGCTAAAACCAAAGAGGCACTAGAACGTGCAAAAGGGTTTATCAAGAATCAAGTCGCAGTTCGAGTCAAAATGAGAAAAGTACCAGATTTGATTTTTAAGTACGACGATTCCTTCCAACAAGGAATGAAAGTCGATAAAATCATCAAAGAGATAAAATAAACGAAAACTTCAGGCTTCCTGAAGTTTTTCAGAGTGTAGACAAAAAGAACTTAGTTTAAGAAAACTAGGTTCTTTTTTCTTGATTTAAGGGAGTTTTGAATAAAATCGTAAATAATCGAAGAAATTGATGTGGATAACTTGGATATTTCTTGATTTGTTTTGATGACG
>JAHIVB010000010.1 GCA_018816905.1 Bacillota bacterium | reverse complement strand
TCAGGTTCATAGAAACGACTATATAAACGACATATAACGGCTATATAAAGGTATGTTCTCACTCCACTAATTCATGCAAAAAAATGTTCAAAGTAGTGGTTTTCATAGTAATCGACAGTTCTATCTAATCGGCCTGGGCAATAATGTGGCTCTAAGCTGCTTGGCTTCTATACTGAAGGATGAATTAAGTCTTCTAAACGAAGTCAAAAAATCACATTAAGGAACCACAATTTTACCTTCATTACTGAAAGGCAAAAGTGCCGAAAGTACAAATTTATTTTTGTTAAAAGAGTCGTGTATCATGATAACTGACAGTTGTTAAATCTGCAGCACGGTACCTTAACTGTTTTTATCGATTGCTGCTCAAAAGCATTCCATCAACATTTATCACTATGGCATTTATGTTAAAGAAGAACTAAAAGATTATTTTATTACTAAACACCAAGAGATGTTAAATAAAACACCGAATATGGGTAAAAGCTGTATAAGGTTTAAATCGATAACAGAGGCAACTCTCAGACTACTTTCAGATTTATCTCTTAAAATGTCAGTAGAAGAATTCATAGAACTATATGAATTACAGAGGAGGCACGAGCTATGGCCAAAGCAATTGGAATCGGAGGCGTCTTCATTCATTTAAACGGAGATCAAAAAGATCTGTTCGATTGGTATGAAATCCATTTAGGCCTGGAATTCTCCGCCTATGGAACCGGATTCATCGAAGGAGAACAATTAATGGTTCTCACATTAAAACGTGACCACAACCCAAATAACCCTTATCTGAATCTAAGGGTCGATGACATTGATACCATCATTACGAATTTGAAACAAGAGAAGGTAGAAATCTTGTCTGATGTCACCTCCTATGATTATGGAAAGTTTGCGACATTCAAAGATCCTTTCGGCAATCCAATCGAATTATGGGAACCTAGTGTGACCGAATATAAAGAGATGGTAGAAAAAGAAATTAAGGATTATAAGCTTCATCAGAAGAACTCATTAAAGTAAAGTTCAATTTATAGAAAACATAACACATACACAAAGAGAGGTTTAATCTGTAATGGGTGAATTTTTTAGCGGACAAGTGGGACAAACGATTGAATGGTTTGGGTTAACACACATCTTATTATTACTAGGTTTATTTTCTACCTTGGTTTTCATTTGGACTCTCGGTCCAAAACTTAAAAACACCAAGTCTGAAATTTGGGTTCGTATCTTTTTATTGGTATTGGTTGTTTTATTTGAATGGAGAGTATTTGAAAACAGAATATTGAATGGATCGATCTTCCGGATTCCACTTTGTGGACTCGCACTTTATGGTCTGACTTTTTCCTTGGCTTTCAAAAACGAGAAAGCATTTAAAATATTCTATTTCTATGCATTTGGTACCCTTCTGACTTATTTTTTCTTTGATACAATCTGGGGGCTTGACAGATGGGACGGATGGACCTATTTTGGTGCACATGCCTGCATTGGATGGTTTGCGGTCTATGGATACCGGGTGTTAGGATTTAAACCGGTAAAAAAGGATTTACTCATCTCAATGATGTTTCTAGCATTCTATGGTATGATCTCAGGTTATGCTACCTTCAAGTTCGGTGGATCAGATGAACTGTTCTTGTTCCATGTGCCAGCCGACTTTATGAGTTTCTTGATGAATGTCAACCAATTCGTATATCTGCTTGTGTTTATACCTTTGGCTGCGCTCTTAATGTATTTAATGTATTTACCAATTCATTTGACTGAAAAAGCTAAACGAAAAGAAATTCAAGCTTAAACTGTTTTTCTTCAACATTTATAAAAAAAATGCACAACTTTTCTTGTGCATTTTTTCATTTTATTATAAGTTCATATTCAGTTCATAAAAGAATTGTAAACTAATGATGCATCCAAGGAGGATTAATATGTTAGAACTAAAAAACTTAAGTAAAAATTACCACGTAGGAGAAACAACCGTCAAAGCATTAAAAAACATCAACCTAAAATTTAGAAGGAATGAATTCGTTTCTATTTTAGGCCCATCCGGTTGTGGGAAAACAACCATCTTAAACATCATCGGAGGACTGGATCAATACACTTCTGGAGACTTGTTGATAGATTCCACTTCGACAAAGGAATATTCAGACCAAGACTGGGACGCTTATAGAAATACCACGATTGGGTTTGTCTTCCAAAATTACAATTTAATTTCTCATTTATCCGTATTAGAAAATGTAGAAATGGCACTTTCTTTATCCGGTGTCTCGTCCAAAGAAAGAAAAGAACGTTCCATCAAAGTTCTTGATGAAGTCGGCCTTGCCGATCAAATTAACAAATTACCGAATCAACTATCGGGAGGACAACTTCAAAGAGTCGCCATCGCAAGAGCGCTCGTCAATAATCCAAAGATATTATTAGCTGATGAACCTACCGGCGCTTTAGATTCTAAAACGAGTGAACAAGTCATCAAACTAATTAAAGAAATCAGTCGCGACCGTCTAGTCATCATGGTTACACATAATGCATTGATTGCGTCTACTTATAGTGATCGAATCATTAATCTTCTCGATGGAGAGATATTAAGTGATTCCAATCCCGCCAATGGTGACATTGAAATCGGTGGAAATCTAAAAAGCACAAAAACGTCGATGAGTTTCCTCACTGCAATTAAAACTAGTTTTAAGAACTTAGTCACGAAAAGAGGTAGAACACTAATTACCTCGATTGCTGGAAGCATCGGGATTATCGGTATCGCTTTGGTCTTAGCCATCTCTAATGGAATGACAAACTATGTAGACGACATCCAAAGCGATACCCTTGCTGGATATCCAATCACCATCAACAGCGTTGTTCAAGCGGAATTACTAGGCAGAGGTGGAGGACCAGGAAGTATTCTTGGTCAAGCAGAACAAGAAACGTATGAGTTTCCTACAGAATCGATTATCTATGCTTATGATCAAAGTGAAAGTACCACCTTGCATACGAATATCTTTTCTAGTGATTTTCTTTCTTATTTAGATCAAATGGATTCATCCCTTTACAATACGATTTCCTACACCAAATCAATATCGATGCCTGTGATTACTGAAAGCAACAATCAAAGCTATAACTTAATCAAAGTCGATAACAGCACTTCTAGCAACATCTTTCAATCCAGCAGTACCATCTTCAGTGAAATTCCAGACAATCAAGAGTTTATCGAGTCTCAATACGACATCCTCTATGGAACCTATCCTGAAGCTTATAATGAAGTCGTATTGATTGTCGATAACATGAATCAACTGAATGTCAATACTGTAGAAGCCTTAGGTTTTGATTTAGAAGAAGAATACTCGTTTTCAGACTTTATCGGAAAGGATTTTAAAGTCATCCCAAATGATGTATACTATAGTCAAGTGGGAGAAGTCTTTGTCCAAAACTCTGATTTAGAATCGTTATATAACAATACCGAAGCCATCACTATTTCGATTGTAGGAATCTTAAGAGTGAATCAAGAGGCATCCAGTGAAATTCTCAATTCAGGGATTGGCTATACGACTTTATTAACAGACTATATGCTGGATAACTCCAGTCTATCTGAAATCGTGATTGCTCAAACGAGCAATCAAGACGTGAACGTCCTAACAGGACTTGCATTCAATGAACAAATGACATATGATACCGTCATGAAGTTACTTGGAGGAAACGCAACCCCTGTGGGTGTTCAAATATACCCAGTTTCATTTGAATCGAAAGATGTAATCAAAGCTTATTTAGATGACTATAACCTAGAACTCGATGACACCGACAAAATCGTTTATACGGATATTGCGGAAACGATTTCCACAACGATTTCAGGGATGATTGATACGATTACCATCATCTTGTCCGCTTTTGCTGGAATCAGTTTAATCGTCTCCTCGATCATGATTGGTATCATTACCTATGTATCCGTGATTGAACGAACGAAAGAAATCGGAATCATGAGAAGTCTAGGAGCGAGAAAGAAAGACATTTCAAGAATATTCACTGCGGAAACCTTGTTGATTGGACTCACTGCAGGCGTATTCGGAATCGTATTTTATTTGATTCTTTCTTTACCGGTCAATCAGATCTTATCTCGTTTGATTGGCGTGAGTGGATTTGCATCTCTAAGTGTCCTCAGTGCCGTTGGATTAATTGCATTAAGTAGTGGATTGACTTTATTAGCAGGAATCATTCCTAGTAAAATAGCCGCAAACAAAGACCCTGTTGTTGCATTAAGAACAGAATAAAGAAGGTAGGAGTTGGATGGATGAAAATATTGATTGTTGAAGATGATTTGTATATCTTAGATATTCTTACAAAAAATTTAATCAAAAATGGGTATGAAGTTACATCTGCAGAAAATGGAAAAACAGGATTAGCTACCTTTGAACAACAACATTATGATTTGGTGATTTCCGATCTCATGATGCCTTATGTTTCCGGGATTTCACTGATCAAACAAATCAGGCAGTTGAACAAAGACATCCCAATCATCATCCTCACAGCTCTAGATTCCTATTCGGATAAAGAAATGGGATTTCAAAGTGGAACCGACGATTACATGGTGAAACCTGTGAATTTACAAGAATTGAATTTAAGAATTAAAGCATTACTGAGAAGATATAAGATTATGAGTGAAAATGTGCTTGAATACAAGCGCATTTTCCTCAACTACCAAGATAAGAGTGTGACATTAAACGGAGAACTTGTTTCTCTGACCATCAAAGAATTCGAGTTGTTATTTAAGTTACTTTCAACACCAAACCGAATTTTTACAAGAGAACAATTGATGAATGAAATCTGGGGATATGACAATGATTCTTATGACAGAACCATCGACACCCACATTAAAAGAATCAGAGAGAAAATCAAAACCGATTGTTTTGAAATCATCACGGTGAGAGGCCTAGGATATAAGGGGATATTATTATGAAAAAAATAAGCAGTAAAATCATTTTGATTGGATTCTTGACGATGGTCCTAAGTGGAGCCATCGCAAGAATCATCATTCAAGTCATCGCTGGGGTTGATCTTCATCAAGCCATTACCGAAGGCAGAGTATTTAATGGCTTTCTCATCGTCTTAGCCTTGTCCTTAGCCCTATTTGCTTATGCCATCAACCATTTCATCGTCAAAAGAATCAAAAAAGTGGATGAGGCGACGATTCGAGTCAAAGAAGGATATTACGACTTTGAATTAGATACGAGTGGGAAAGATGAGATAACAAATCTATCCAAGAATTTCAATTTAATGCTCAACGCTTTAAAGTCCAATGAATATGTAAACAAAGAATTTGTGAGGAATTTCTCTCACGAACTCAAGACGCCTCTATCCGCGATCAAAGGCTATGCAGAGTTGATCAGTCAAAATGAACTTACACCAGAAGAAAGAACGAATTATCTAGATATCATCATTCATGAAAGCGAAAGACTATCTCATTTGTCTAATAACATGTTACAAATATCTTTAGTGGATAGTATGTCGATTGTAATGAAAGAAGATCATTATAACTTTTCAGAACAAATCAGGAAAGTCATCCAAATCATGCAGCTGTCATGGGAAGAAAAAGGACTTGTTTTTGATTTGGACCTCGTTGAGGTCCATTTCAGAAACAACAAAGAATTAACATATCAAGTCTTATTGAATCTGATAAGCAATGCAATTGAGTTTTCAACTAAAAATACTGAAATAAAAATAACCTTGAAAGATCTAATCGATGAAATCAAATTGACCATCACCAATCAAGGAGATCCAATCCCGAAAGACGATTTTGAAAAAGTATTTCAGTTATTCTATGTAACTGACAAATCGAAACATCAAACATCAACTGGAATAGGACTTACCTTGACAAAAAAGATTGTTGAAAAACTGGAAGGGACGATTTCTTTTCAAAGTGAAGCTGGGTTGACGACTTTTGAAGTTGTTATTCCAAAAACGATATAAACTAAGAAGCCCATTGCGACAATGGGCTTCATTTTATAATGTGTGTGCAAAATTCAATCATTACAACGAATGAATTTTGTTTCTTATGTATAAATGAGGAATGTTAGATTTAAGTGGTATCTCAGTTCATACTTTGTAAAAACAAAAAAGAAAAATAGTGGAATCCGCGTAATATTTTGAGTGGTAACATAGATTCTATGAAGTATTTATTTGATAATATGGAAAATTTATTTACCAATTTATTGTAATATATTTATATATATGGTAAAATACACTTGAAAGGATTGATGAATATGAGCATTTCTAATATGATTGGAAACAACATTAAGAAACTGATTGAAGAAAACGATTTATCATACCGAAAAGTGTCTGAAGCCATTGGCGTAACTCATCCTACTCTAAAACGATATGTCGATGGAGAACAACCCATCGACAGCGAAAAACTAATGAGCATTGCCAGATATTTTAACAAACCATTTGAATATTTTTTTAGTGAAGGATATCAGGATCCTCAGTTTTTGTTTCGTGCAGATAACCCTCAAGAAAAACTATCCCCTGAGGACATTCAAAAATTCATTTTTTCGATGAAATCTTACTCAGATGTTTTTGTGGATTCAATAATACACTATTTGCCCCAAAGATATCTTCTTGAAGTATCAGGAAAGAAATTGAATGAAAAAGAAGATGCTCTCATAGAAAAAATAGCTTATGAACAACGTAGAATCATGAATATCGATAAAATCATTCCAGCAAACTATTTTAGCGTTATAGAGCAATTAGGAATCAACGTCATCGTTAGAGACTTTAGAAACGACGATTTTTTTGGTGCATCATCCTATTCGAAAGAATATGGGTCGTTTATATTAGTCAATGCTTCCGAACGAATTTCAGAAGAACGTCAACTTTTTTCGCTGATTCATGAATATGGACATTTGTTATTTCATAGTGATCAATACATTAGTATTCAATCAACGAATATGTATACGTCTTATCGGTCAGAAACGAACGAGATGGTTGCGAATCGCTTTGCCGGATACTTTTTGATGCCGAGGTATTTGATCAACGAATATAATCAATCTTTTGATTCGAAAATTGATTTGAAGGAAATGAAACACTATTTTAAAGTCAGTCTTAACGGGCTACTCTACAGTTTGAACAATTACGGACTATTACCTAAGGATACTTACAAAAATTATATTAAACATATCAAGACTAATCATTATGAAAAAATCGAACCAGATCCTCTTGAAAAAATCGGATTTGAAAAGAAAAACAGCAAACTTATACAAAAAATCAAAGAATTATTTGTTGATGACAAAATCAGCGCAAGCAAAATTTCGGAAGTTTTGGGAATTGGAAACCTCACGACTCGGAATTTATTGAAAGAATGGAGTGAGGTGGATGATCGATATCTTCGAATCTCTTGAAATTTCTGCTGTCGTTGACAACAATATTCTCCAGGACCTATATGAGCTAAATCGAATTGATATTTTATTCAATGTTTTCGATATGGTTATCATACCAAGAATTATTTATGAAGAAGAAGTGACTGAAGAGGTGAAGCAATCCTTAACCATTCACACTTTTGTCCTTGGGGATATTGTTACAGAAATTGGATTCGAATTGTATCGAACTTTATCTAGCAATGTTGAATACAGAGGTTTATCAAGAAGGGACAGGTTTGCACTGTCGATATCTTTAGAGACGGACTATTATTGTAGCAGTAACGATGGACTGATTAGAAAAGCATGTGAAACACATGACATTAGATATACTGGGATTTTGGGAGTATTACAAGCAGCGTTTCAAAAAAAGTATCTTAATGAAAATGAAGTTAAACATTTAGTTCATCAACTACAAAGCATAGACACTACTTGTTATATCAGTAGAAAAATATGTGAAGAGTTCTTGAATAAGTTATTCCATACGTGATGAAAGGAGAATATTGAATGGCAAAAACGCAGACAAGTGTTCGAGGAGAACAAAACAAAAAAATTGTAGTTGTCAAGCCTTATACTAAAGACGACGGTACCAAAGTGAATGGGCATAGAAGATCTACTCCAAAATAATAAATAAAAACACTCGAAGTCAAGTTGACAGCGAGTGTTTTTTTATGGAACAAATGATATATATTGATTATTATCTACTGGTTGTTAAGAATTCAATCGTTATTTGGATTACTTCGAAAGAAGAAGTTGCCTTTATATGCCGATTATTAAATTAGGTAATTTATCCTTGTGATCCCAAAGAAAAAAAACGAAACCAAAAAACTAAAATAAATGACTAAGTATCTTGACTAAATTTGAAATGTTGATTTGAATAGATAAATAATGCTAATTGCGAAGATCTACTCTAACTCGATGATGATTTGCTTTGAAATGCACCATGAAGTATCACTATCTTGGGTGAGGGAATCCGTACCAGAAAGGGATTCATATGTTACAGTAATCGTTCCTTCAAAATCATTTTCAAGCCATACACCGATTCCACCCATCGGATTTGCGATCTGTTCACCCTCAAAAACGATTTCGTCTTCTGAATCTAAAATCGTCACATAAAATGTCTCTCCTGAGAAGAAGTCCGTTGCTTCAACTGACGGGAATATCATATAATAAGTCTCATCTGACTCTTGTGTTTGGTCGTAATACCCACCCATCATCGGATATCTCTCACCACCATTATAACATCCGTACTCATTATTGTTAAATCCCATCCATCTTCTCATACCGTAGAACCAAGAAGATTCTGGGGTACCACTCGCATCTGCTTGAACCTGGTTTCCAATTAAAAATCCGCCAAACAAGATGAATGCTGAAACTAGGGCTAATAATAACCATTTTTTTCTGAACATCGTTTAGACCTCCCTAGTCTAGAATTTCCTCTAACTCTTTACCTAAATAAATAGGCAAGTAACCTATTTCTTCGATCGCACGAACGATTTTAAATTCATCAACCTCTGATTGATTGAAATAATCAATCTTCGCGGTCATTGTTCTTAAGTCAATATCGACTTTATCTGCGCCAAGATTGGTTAGTAATTGATCAATGGCGTTGATACATCCACCGCAATGGATTCCATCGATGTGTAAATATACTCTCATAAGCATCACTCCATTACTCCCCCACTCTAGGAGGGGGTGTTATACTTGAATTATACGCTTATAAAATAGTTGTGTCAAGCAAATACATCATGTATTTTTCAAGTGAAAATCACAAGTAATTATCATGTAATTTAGATTAAGTGTTCAAACTCTTTTTTCTAGTTTCTCTCTGTATCATCCCATGAGAAAAATGATTGTTTTATTTACATTGTTAATCTTAAAGACTATAATAATAGTAATAAGCAAACGATATCGATTGATTAATAAAGGAGTCCTATGAATAAAAAAATCCTAATATTGCTTTTCTTGTTTCTATCTGTTGTACTAGGTGGTTGTATTAATACTTCAGAAACAACCACGACGACACTGGATTCTGTGACGACTAGCTCCGAATCAAACACCTATCTTTCATTCATCAATACAGAGTATATTCCAAATGATGCTGTGAAACAGTTTGTTTTATCTCATGATTACTTCATCACAGTTTATTATGATGATGATATCGCTGTTTTTGTCTATGACTTCACAGTATATGTTTTTGATGGAGAAGGAAACCAGAGTACTTATGACTGTCATATTTCATCCTATAGTACGATTTATTACTACGACAAAGAATTAAACGAAATCTATTATTCGGATTCCAATTCGATGAAAGCAATCAATTTAAATACGGATGATATCCGAACCGTAGAATACGCTCTCATGGGCACTTCAACATTTCCAGGAGGTTACGTTTCTTTTAGTGACTCCACCAGCATCACCTTGTTCCCAAACACCATTACAACTTATGACAGGTATGAAAAAGCATACAGTTATAAAGATTCGGCTGGACTACACTATGGAATATACGATAATGCAGGTAGTCAATGTTCGATTAAACTTTTTTTAGATGCAGAGTTATTAACGGAAGTATCACTTCAAGGGGTCTGTAATCACACTGCAAGCTATGGTGTGGATTTCGGTGTATTTGAACAGACCTATACTTATGATCAAGAAAACAATATCATCAGGGATCGATACGTTGTCGTCAATACGGACGGAACGATGAATTATCTAGAAATTCCGGATTATGATCATCTAGGAGAAGTGAATGTCTATACGAATTACATTCAGTTCACCTATGATCAACCCTTTGATGAAATCGTTCCTTCCACAAAGTCCTATTCCTTGCCAACGCTTGAAGAAATCGACTTTAGAGAAACGGAGATTGCTTATTGGAACCTTATGCGCGCAACAGATGATTTCTTTTATGGATATACCCTACAAAACGCATTTATTCAAGTCTCAAGAAGTGATCATTCCGTTCTTGTCAATGAGCCCGAATCCATCTTTGGATATTCACAGTTCTTTACGTTTTATGACAATGAATACCTGATTTATGATATGGAGAATTATCCTTTGATTTCTGGGACTCTCTATTCGATGGATGGAACTGTATTGTTTGAAGAACTGTCTTACTACGCTAAGATGAATGACAACACTTCAGTATATATGCTTCCCAATGAGGGCTCCTCCTATGATATCTATTTTTATGACTTATCAACACAAGTTTCCACAAAATTAGAAGATGTGACCTTTCAGGATGAAATGATGATTCACTTGACAGAAGAAGCATTGGGATTGATGCTTTACGGAGAAACGGACGGATTGGAAAACTCCAATCACGTTGACATTGTCTATTATGATTTGGAAGGGAATTACATTGATACTTACACAAGGTATTCTCATTCGAAATATTCTTGTTTTGTCAATGACAAGGGAGAAATCCTGTTCTCAAAACCACTCAATTAATAAGATCATTCATTTCAATACTCATTACATCGCACATCTTCGCGGTCAATGAACATCACCAAATTTTCTAAAATTAATCCTTGAGTTAAAAGCGCTTTCATTGTATAATATATACGGTAGAAGGCGCTTTTGAATTCTACACACCTTTGAGGGGGTAAATTACGTCCTGTAAACTAAGCTAAAATTTCCATTTTCAGCTTTTTTTTATTCTCTAACCGACAAAAAATCAGGTTTATCTGATTAAAAATACAATATAAGTGAGGCGACAAAATTGTTTAAAAGTGAGTATTTGAATCAAATATTCAAAGACATTTCTGAGAAGCATCCTTCTCAGACCGAGTATTTACAAGCAGTTGAAGAGTTCTTCGAATCGATGGATTTCATCGTCATGGGTGACCCAAACATCGAGAAGAACGCCATTATGGAACGCTTAATCGAACCAGAACGTTCCATCAAGTTTCGTGTAACCTGGAGAAACGACGAAGGAAAGATTATCGTCAACCGTGGATACCGTGTTCAATTTAATTCTGCGATTGGTCCTTTCAAAGGTGGATTGCGATTCCATAAGTCCGTTAACGAATCGATTTTGAAGTTCCTTGGTTTTGAACAAACCTTCAAAAATGCGTTAACCGGTCTTCCTATGGGCGGCGGAAAAGGTGGATCCGATTTTGATCCAAGAGGAAAAAGCGATGAAGAAATCATGCGTTTTTCCCAAAACTTCATGCTTGAGCTCTATCGTCACATTGGTCCAGACACCGACGTCCCCGCTGGAGACATCGGCGTAGGAAACAAAGAAATTGGTTATATGTATGGAATGTATAAGAAAATCAGAAACGAAGTCACCGGTACTTTGACAGGAAAAGGATTATCCTATGGTGGATCTCTTGTTCGTACAGAAGCCACTGGTTATGGCGTTTGCTACTTCGTACAAGAAATGTTGAAAGTCTATCGAAACGATGATTTCAAAGGCAAAAAAGTCATTATCTCCGGATCCGGAAAAGTGGGACAATACGCTGCTCTAAAAGCACACGAACTCGGTGCTACGATTGTTGCTATGTCAGACATCAACGGTTATGTTTATGACCAAAACGGACTTGATTTATCAATCATGAAAATGTTGACGGCAGATACCGGTGAATTCACGAACAAATACGTGGAGTACCGTGCGAATGCAACCTTTGGAACCAATCCTGCCGATATGTGGAAAGTTCCTTGTGATATTGCTTTACCTTGCGCTACTCAAAACGAACTTCAATTAGAAAGTGCAAAAGCACTTGTTGAAAACGGATGTTTCCTAGTTGCTGAAGGCGCCAACATGCCTACGACTTTAGAAGCAACCAAATACTTGCAACACCACGACATCTTATTCGCTCCTGGAAAAGCAGCCAATGCAGGCGGCGTTGCAGTCAGCGGACTTGAAATGAGTCAAAATGCAATGCATTACCCATGGACGTATGCCGAAGTTGATGAAAAACTAGAAGCGATTATGGCAGAAATCTTTAAACAAGCCTATACACAGGCAAGAAAATATACAGACCACAGAAACTTGGTTGTTGGCGCTAATATTGCCGGATTCGTCAGAGTCTACCAAGCAATGTTGGCTCAGGGTGTATTATAGAATGCCTGTCGTTATCACACCGAAAATCTTATTGCCCAAGGAAGAAATCAATTTAAATTCATGGGCAGTGATCGCTTGTGATCAATTTACAAGCGAACCGGAGTATTGGCGTGAACTGAAAAAGTTGGTGGGCGAAAGCCCATCAACTCTTCATATGATTTTGCCTGAAGTGTTTTTAGAGCTCGATAATCGAGTCAAAATAAAAACCGCGAATCGTATGATGGAAACGTATTATCAATCCGAGATTTTCACAGAACAAGAATGCATGGTCCTTGTCGAACGGAAAACCCCTTTTTGTGAGCGGAGACTTGGGCTCATTCTCGCGATTGACTTGGAAAGCTATGAATTTGAATCAGGTAAAACCGCACCGATCATCGCGAGTGAGCATACCGTCGCAGAACGAATTCCTCCTCGAGTCGAAATTAGGGAAAAAGCACCGATTGAGTTACCTCATGTCTTGGTGCTGATCGACGATGAGAAGAGCGAAATCATCAACCACTTATACAGAATCAAACGAGAATTTCCAGTTCTATATGATTTTGAGCTCAATATGGGTGGAGGACATCTCAAGGGATATAAAATTACAGATACCGATCATATTATTCATCAATTGATGGCTTCTGCGGAAACGATCAAAATGGTAGTCGGAGATGGAAATCACTCTCTGGCTTCTGCAAAAGTGTGTTGGGAGAGAACCAAAGGTTCACTCTCTGATAAAGATTACCATACCCATCCGGCAAGATTCGCACTGGTCGAAGTCGTTAGCTTATTTGATGAAGGTTTGACTTTTGAACCGATTCACCGTGTCATATTCAATACAAAGAAAGATTTTCTAAAGAAATTTCAAAAAACAATCAACGGCCAAGAATTCACAAAATTCTTGGATGGAAACAAAACCAAGTTCATCAACATCCCGAGCAATCCTTTTATTGCTATCAAGCAGATTCAAGATTTTCTCGATGAATACGTGAAGACTCATAAAGGATGCAAGATTGATTACGTCCATGGAGAAGATTCTCTAGAGAAAGTCATCAAAGAAAATAAAAAAGCAATTGGGATCATGATGCCTCATCTGAAAAGAGACGAACTCTTCCCCTACGTCAAGAAATTTGGTGCATTACCTCGTAAATCGTTTTCGCTTGGCGAAGCCATCGAAAAACGATACTACATGGAATGCAGAAGAATCGTGAAATAGGAAGGAGACGCACCAATGGATGTCAAAAAACTGGCAGTCGACTTTTTTAACAAAACATGGGAATACATTGAGAGACCACAAAGAAATGATGCTGAAACTTTAGCGATGATTGATGCCGCTTTTCAATCCAAATACAATTGGATGAAAGTCGGAACCAAACTTCATATCGTCCGAGCGGATTGGTTGATCTCCCGAGCATTCACCGAAGCGCATCTTTATGTGCCAGGATTGCTCTATGCCAAAGATTGCCTCGAAATGACTTTACGAGAAGGATTCAAAGATTTTGATTTGTTTTTTGCCTATGAAAGTTTTGTCCGGATTTATCATCTTCAAAAGGATGACGAAAAGCGAGACAAACTCTTACAGAAAGCCAAAGAAGCAATTCATACGATAGAAAAAGAAGAAGACAAAGACTATTGTCAGAAAGAACTGAACAAGATTTTGTCAATGGAAAGAATGGAGTGAACGTTATGAAAAGAGTGTATAACTTTTCTGCAGGTCCAGCAGTATTGCCTGAACCTGTATTAAAACAAGCCGCAGAAGAAATGCTTGATTACAAAAACACAGGAATGTCAGTCATGGAGATGAGCCATCGGTCCAAAGCATTCGAAAAAATATTGGACGAAGCGATTCTTGATTTAAAAAAACTGATGAACATCCCAGACAATTACAAAGTACTATTCGTCCAAGGTGGCGGACATACCCAGTTTGCAATGGTTCCAATGAACTTGATGAAACACGGAACTGCTGATTATATCATTACTGGAGCCTGGGCACAAAAAGCTTACAAAGAAGCTAAAAAATATGGAAAACCGAGAGCCGTAGCCTCCAGTGAAGACAAAGGGTTTACCTATATCCCGGATTGTAAAGACCTAGACATCAATCCTGATGCTGATTATCTTTACATGTGTGAGAACAATACCATTTATGGGACAGTGTTCCATGATTTGCCAAACACCAAAGGCAAAGTACTAGTCTCCGACATGTCCAGTTGCATTCTCAGTGAACCTGTCGATGTTTCTAAATATGGTTTGATCTATGCAGGAGCGCAAAAAAACATCGGTCCCGCAGGAACAACCATCGTCATCATCAGAGAAGACTTGTTAAGAGTTGACTTGGATACTTCTGTTCCTACCATGCTTTCCTATCAGATTCATGCGGATAACAACTCACTATACAATACGCCTCCTACTTATGGAATTTATATTTGCGGACTCGTGTTCAAATGGCTACTCAACCTTGGCGGTCTGGAAGAAATGAAGAAAATCAATTTAAAGAAAGCAAACTTGCTTTACGATTATCTTGATTCTTCAAAACTATTCATCGGAAACGTCGAGAAAAAAGACAGAAGCTTGATGAATGTGACTTTCCATACTCCTTCAGAAGAGTTAGACAATGCGTTCATCAAAGAATCCGTAGAACGCGGTTTCACCAATTTAAAAGGACACAGATCCGTCGGTGGAATCCGGGCTTCCATTTACAACGCCATGCCTTATGAAGGCGTGAAAGCACTTGTCGATTTCATGGAAGATTTCGAAAGAAGACATACTTCATGAAAGTCGCTTGCCTAAACAACATTTCAAGTGTTGGATTAAATGAATTTACCAAGAAATACGATATTACTGAAGAAATCGAGAAATCGAATCTCATATTAGTAAGAAGTTTTAACATGCATTCGATGGAAATTCCAAAGCATTTAATTGCGGTTGCTAGAGCGGGTGCAGGTGTCAACAACATTCCGATTGAAGAATACGCCAAACAGGGAATCGTTGTCTTCAATACGCCAGGCGCGAATGCGAATGCAGTCAAAGAATTGGTTCTGACTGGCATGCTCCTAGCTTCAAGAGACGTCATCGGCGGTGTCAACTGGGTGAAAGAAAATGCTTCAGACGAATCAATCGCAAAGACCGTTGAAAAAGCAAAAAGCGCATTTGCAGGAAATGAAATCATGGGCAAAACGATTGGGTTGATTGGACTTGGACAAGTCGGATCAAAAGTCGCCAACGCTTGTGTTTCCTTAGGATTAAAAGTCATAGGGTTCGACCCCTACCTGTCCGATGAACTAAGAAATAGTTTAGACGAGAATGTAGCGATTACCCAAGACCTCGATACCATCTATCAAAACTCAGATTTCATCAGTTTGCACGTTCCTTTGCTTGATACAACCAAAGGGATGATGAATCAAGCTGTTTTCGCTAAAACGAAAAAAGGATTGGTTCTCCTGAACTTCAGTCGTGATGCATTAGTCGATGATCTCGATTTGGAAGTCGCAATCCAAGAAGGAATTGTTAGAAAGTATGTAACCGACTTTCCAAATCCGAAAGTAGCTTCGATGAATGGCGTCATCGCGATTCCTCATCTCGGAGCTTCAACGGAAGAAAGCGAAGATAATTGTGCCTATATGGCAAGTCATGAATTAATGGCGTATGCAGAACTTGGAATCATCAAGAACTCAGTGAATTATCCCGCCATTGATCCAGGAAAAAAAGACACGTTAACGAGAATCGTCATCTTGCATCATGCAGAAGAGTTGATGAATGCTTTCATGAATCTATTCTTCAATAAACCGGTCATGAACATCATTTCAAAATCGAGAGGCGAAGTCGCTGTTACGATCTTTGATATAGACGAAGAGATTCCAACAGATTGTGTTCAAAAACTGAAGGATATCAAAGGCGTTTTCAAAGTAAGAAAAATATAAAAAACAAAGGCCCGATTGAATTATTAGACTAATTCAACGGGCTTTTTCTATTTTTTTACAATTTTTTATGGGCAAAACATGAACATGAAAGTACTATATGTGATATAGTAATATTGATAGGAGTGATTATTATGGAGTTTCTAAAAACATATGGTGTCGCATTTTTAATTTTCTTTGTCATTGATTTAATATGGCTTACGCTCATTTCAAGAAAAATATACAATCAATATCTGGGATCTTTCATGGGTGATGTGAAGTGGGTTCCGGCAATTCTGTTTTATTTGTTATTTGTCGTTGGACTAGTATTTTTCGTCATCAGTCCTGCCATCGCTAAACAATCCTTTGCCACCGCGTTGCTTTCAGGCATGCTGTTTGGATTGATTACTTACGCCACTTATGACTTAACCAATCTCGCAACACTCAAAAATTGGCCGGTCGTCATCACCGTCATCGATTTGGCTTGGGGAACCGCTCTTGGCGGAATTGTTTCCTCACTGACTTATCTCATTTTAAAATGAGTGATTTATTAGTATTGAAGGGTAATGATGTCTACAACGCATTTATGACGGGTGCGAAAAATCTTATTCACATCAAAACCCATCTCAACAAAATTAACGTATTCCCTGTTCCTGACGGCGATACCGGCAGCAACATGGCCTATTTGATGCAAACGATTTTGGATCAGGCAAAACCAAATGATGACTTAAGCGTGACCATGGATTCGATTGCCTATGCCGCCATGAATGGTTCCAGAGGAAATTCGGGAATCATCTTTTCAGAGTATTTGAATGGTCTTGCGGAAAAATTAAAAGGGAAAGCCAGTGCGAAAATAGAAGAGTTTCATGAAGCGGTCATTCATGCGATTCAGAAGGCGTACCACGCCATCATGAATCCCGTGGAAGGCACGATTCTCACTGTTTTAAGAAAGGCTTTCAATCATCATGATTTCAAGGATGTGAAGTCTTATTTTGAGACTTCTTTGACTTTAGCCAAGTCTTCGCTTCTCGAAACACCGAACGAACTTCCAATCTTGAAAGAGAGTGGTGTCGTGGATGCGGGGGCCGAAGGTTTTACCGCTTTTCTTGAAGGGGTTACCCAATATCTTCAAACCGGTAAAACCGAGTTTACCTATCAAGAAATCACGCAAGACGAAGCTTTTGCGGTGGTTCATGAAATGGTGATCGAAGAACGTTTCTGCACGGAAGCACAGTTGAAAGACGTTAAAATTTCAAACGAAAGCATGATTTCTTTATTATCAAAAGATGGATCTTCATTAATTGTATCCGGTGACCAAAACAATATGAGAATCCATATCCATACCAATCAACCCGACGTCTTTTTCTTAAAACTCAGAAATGTCGCTACGGTCACAAACCAAAAAGTAGACGACATGTTAAGACAAAAACAAGCGATTGAAGACATAACGCATAAAATTGCCGTCGTTACCGATTCGATCGCGGATATTCCTCTCTCATTAAAAGACAAATATCACATTCACATGATTCCGGTTTATTTAATGGTGGATGATTATTCTTATTTGGACCAGATCAGTGTGACGACTCGGACTTTTTATCACATGATATCTCAAGCTAAACATTTTTCATCTTCACAACCAGATAAAATTACAATTGAACGAATGATGGATTTCCTATTGGAACATTATGAACAAATCCTGTTTGTCAGTGTGGCTTCAAAACTATCAGGCACATATAATGCCATCAATCAATATGCCGAGAAACATCCACAAGTGACTGTATTCGATTCCAAATTGAATTCAGGTGCAGAGGGTCAACTTGTATTAAACGCTGCGATGATGGCTCAAGAAGACATGCCACTGGAAGAAATCATTTCAACACTAGAAGATCAAAGGAAGCGTACCAAGATTTATGTATCTGTTAATACATTAAAATACATGGTCAAGCAAGGTCGAGTATCGAAAGTCACAGGACTTGCGGCTAAGATCATGAACTTGAAACCAGTGATTTCACTTGATAAAGACGGCGGAGGAACGATTGAAGCGAAAGCATTAAGTTTGCGTTCCAACGAAAAGAAGATTCTAGAGTTATTATCTAAAGGAGAAATCGAATCCTATGCAGTCGTTCATGCGATGGCAGAAGACCGTTGTTTGAAATTAGCGGATCGGATTGAAAAGATGACTGGAAAGAAACCGGAATATATGACCGAAATCGGTCCAGTCTTATCGATGAATGCTGGACTTGGTGCAGTGGCCGTCAGCGTACTATTCAAAGAGGAGGTATAAAGTGAATTACATTTTAGGTTTACTTGCCCTTTTGTTTGTTTATTTCACTGTTTTTTTCACGATAGCTCAAATCAAAAAGAACAATTCGATAGTGGATATTGGATGGGGTTTAGGTTTTGCAGTTTTAAGCCTATATTCCCTTGTTTATGGTTTGATTGTAAATGGAGGATTGACACTCCCTCAAATCTTTGTGAGTGTCGCAATGATTTTATGGGGAATGAGATTGTTTCTATATATTGGTGTTCGCAATTTCAAGAAACCCGAAGATTATCGTTATGTTGAAATGAGAAAGAAATGGGGGACGAATCATCCTGGAGTCCAGGCCTTTTTCAAAGTATTCATGATTCAAGCTTTATTCATGCTTATCATTTCCGCAACTCTTATTTTTGTCTATCTTAGTCCATCGGATGGAAACCTCATTTTCATCTTGATTGGTTTCTTTGTCTTTCTCTTTGGACTTGTCTTTGAATCGATTGGAGACATCCAATTGAAAAGGTTCTTGAAGACAAGAACCGAACCAGGAAAAATAATGACTACCGGTTTATGGAAATACACAAGACATCCAAATTATTTTGGTGAAACCGTTGTATGGTGGGGCATCTTCATCATCACCTTTGGAATGCCTTGGTTCTTCATTGCGCTCTTCAGCCCTGCGATGATTACGTGGCTTTTACTGTTTGTCAGTGGGATTCCACTCCTTGAAAAAAAAGCGATGAAGAAGCCAGGATACCCAGAATATGCCGCAAAAACCAGTGTCTTTTTCCCATTGCCTCCGAGAAAGTAATATTTTATTGGAAACGGACTTTTTTTACTTGCTTTTTTGACCGAGAAATAATAAAATATAGAAGTGACTGATTGGAGGATTTTGTATGAGAACACAATTTACGTTAAAGTGTACAGTGTGTAAGGAAGAAAACTATACGCTCACGAAGGATAAAAAAACACATCCAGACAGGATGGAAGTCCAGAAATATTGCCCTAAATGCCAGAAACACACAGCACATAGAGAAAAGAAATAACTTCCTTTTGGAGGTTTTTTTCTTAATTTGGTAGATAAATTATCGTTATTGAATCGAGGTACACATGAAAAAATACCTATGCGGAGTCGATATTGGTGGAACATCCATTAAGATTGGACTATTTGACATTGATTTTAATCTCCTTGAACGTTTTAGCATTCCCACAAACTTAGAAAACCATGGTTCACAGATCCTTTCTGAGATTGCTTTTGCAATCCAAGAAAAGACTTCTTTTGACGATATCATCGGTATTGGATTTGGCGTGCCCGGTCCTGTTTTTCGTGATATCATTCAAAAGAGCGTCAATCTTGGCTGGGAAAGAGTCGACTTAAAGAAAGAGTTTTATGCCATTATCAAAAGAGATGACATTGTCATCCATGTTTCCAACGACGCCAATACGGCGGCCTTCGGTGAATATAAACACGGAGTGGCGAAAGGCCACACCAATGTTGCGATGATGACGATTGGAACTGGAATTGGTGGAGGAATCGTCATTCATGGTCATATCGTTGACGGTGTCAATGGAGTAGCCGGTGAGATTGGCCACATGATTGTCGACCATAAATATGATTTTTTATGCAATTGTGGAAAGATCGGGTGTCTCGAAACTGTGGCTTCCGCAACCGGAATTATTCGAGTTGCCAATTATAAACTTAAAAATTCTAACTTAGATTCCGCATTACGAAACTATCATCATGGATTCAGCGCAAAAAAAGTCATTGATTTTGCAAAAGAAGGGGACTTGCTTTCAACCCAAGTCATGAATGAAGTTGCGGACTACATCGCGACGATGTTTGCGAACATTACCTATACAATCAATCCTGATATTTTTGTCATTGGTGGTGGCGTTTCACTTGCGGGAGATTATTTATTATCTTTAATCGAAGAAAAATATTATCCCTATGCGCTTCCCTTTGTGACTAAAACCAATATTAAACTATCGACTTTAGGCAATGATGCAGGAATTTACGGCGCAGCTAGCCTTGTGAAACCATGAAAATCCTGACGTTTAATGATAACGTAGCTTCACAGAACAGTTACTTAATCATCGAAAAAGAAGAAGCGATTGTGATTGATCCTGGATTTAATGGAGAATCCATTCAAAATACCATGGAAAGATTACATCTTCTATTGAAAGCATGTGTTTTGACACATGGTCATTTTGATCACATTCGAGATATCAAGATATTACTAGAAAAGAACTCATTTCCAGTATACATTCACGAATTGGAAAAGTTGTTTCTATCCGATTCGTCTCTCAATTACTCTTCTGCATTTGGAAGTCATTTTTCGCTTAAAAAAAATGCTGAAGTCATTACTTTCAAACATTTAGAAGAACTTGTTTTCAATCAAATCAAATTGATGGTCCACCATACTCCGGGACATACAAGAGGGTCTTCTTGCTTTCAGGTTGGAAGAAACCTGTTCACAGGAGATACGCTGTTTTCGGATGGATTTGGAAGAACCGATTTAGCTTCGGGAAGTTCTAAATTAATATATCAATCCCTAAAATACATCTATTCTCATTTTTCAAACGATACGACTTGTTACTCAGGACATGGCACTCCTGAAAAGTTATCAATTATCAAGCAAAAGAATACTATTTAGTAAAAAAATTGTAAGAATAACCAAGATTAGTAGAGAAATCCAACGAATTGTGGTACAATTATTACATAAATCAATCCTTAATAATCCGGAGGATACGTATGCCTTTTCTTTCAAGTTTCACGGACGTATTGATTGAATTAATAAGAAACTCAGTGCTGTTATTTGCTCTGGTTTTTGTTTATGGAGCGACGAATTTCAAGCCGAAAGAAAAGTTATTGAATAAAAAAATATTGTTAGGCTTGATTATCGGTGGTTTTTCTGTATTGATTATGTTAAATCCCTGGACATCAGCTCCAGGACTGATTTTCGATACAAGATCGGTGTTGCTCAGTGTTACCGGAATGTTTTTTGGCTGGGGCACTACGCTGATTTCAGTCGTCATCTCTATGGTTTATCGAATCATTGTCGGCGGAGCTGGAGTCTACGCAGGCGTATTAACCATTATTACGACGGCTTCAGTTGGACTTTCTTGGAAACACATTCGTAAACTGATTAGAAAATTGCCTCGTTGGCTGGAATATTACCTTTTTGGTGTCATTGTACATATCGTTACTTTGCTATGCCAACTGGCGATTCCGTGGCCTGGTGCATTTGACGTCATTGCAAGCATCGCTTTACCGTTCCTTGGTTTATTCCCGATTGTAACGATGGTATTGGCCATTTCCATTGATAACCAGATTGATCGCTTATCTGCTCATGAAGAACTTATCAATAGCAAATTACTTCTTGAATCTTCCATTGATTCAGCGGTTTCGATGGAAATTTATGCTTTGGATCGAAAATTGAATTATTTGGTTTTCAATCAATATCATCAGCTATCTATGGAAAAGTATTATAACTTGCAAATATCAATTGGACATAGCTTCCTCGACATGATAGAAGACGATGAGATGAGATACCGATTGGAATCTTTCTTCAAGAAAGCCCTTGAAGGAGAAGCCTTCTCTAGAATTCTTGAAGTTGAAACAACAAGAGGTAAGTTTTTAGAAGAACACTATTCTCCAATTCGAGATTCAAAAGGAGACATCATTGGAATTACCGTATTCTCTCAAGACATCACGGATCGAAAGAAATATGAAGAATCGATATTGTATTTGTCTTACCATGATGCCCTCACCGGATTGTTTAACCGACGCTTCTATATGGAAGAGTTGGCAAGGTTAGACCGTCCAGAGTTTTATCCACTTTCCGTCGTCATGAGCGATATCAACGGACTCAAAATCATGAACGACGCCTTTGGTCACGATGCGGGAGATGAACTTCTTAAACTTGTATCAGACGAATTGAAAAAAGCCTTTGGAAATCATGGAGAAGTCGCAAGAATTGGTGGTGACGAATTCGTCGTTTTATTGAAAAACACGTCTAAAATCAAAACAGCCAACATGGTTGAAACGGCGAAGCGCCATATCGAAGAAAATGAACTGAATGGGATGAGAACTTCAGTCTCCTTTGGTTTTGAAGTCAAAGACGACCGCTTATCGATGGCTGAAGTCATCAAACTTGCGGAAGACGACATGTACAAGCATAAATTGTTTGAAGTTACTTCAAACCGAAATGAAGCCATCAGGACCGTACTCCATACCCTTCATGTCAAGAACCCCAGGGAAGAAGTTCATTCCAGAAGGGTTAGTGAATATTGCTTTAAAATTGGACAGGCGGTTGGACTTCGAAAAGACGAACTCGATCTTTTGAAAGTCATCGGAAATCTTCATGACATTGGAAAAATAGCCATCGATGAATCCATCCTTAATAAACCCGGAACCTTGTCTTCCGAAGAATGGGCAGCCATCAAAAGACATTCTGAGATTGGATACCGTATTCTTTCCTCTTCTCCGGAATACACAGAGATTGCTCTTGACATACTGAGTCATCATGAGCATTTCGACGGAACCGGATATCCTCAAGGCCTTTCAGGCAACGATATTCCATTCAGAGCGAGAATCATATCCATCGCAGATGCATTTGATGCAATGACCAGTGAGCGTTCCTACAGAAAAGCAATGAAGATTGAAGAGGCGTTAAAAGAAATCGAGCGTTGTGCAGGAACTCAGTTCGATCCATTCATCACAGGTAAATTCGTTGAGGCAATGCGAAATAAATCCGAGTAAATATTCTTTACAGTCTATACTATAAGACCCATTGAACAATAATGGGTCTTTTTTTTTAGCTCTGATGATTTAATCATCTCGCAGGTATCTTTAAATCATTAAAACATCACGATTTTGCTACAAAGGTATCACATTCGTGAATTAACATATGGTTATGATTATTCATTTAGGAGCGATTATGAAAAAAACATATTTAATTGTACTTATACTAGTTTCAGGAATGTTGTTGTTTGGATGCAACTCAAACGGGTCTTTAACCATATCGACAACTACATCAACCCTCCCAAGTGTCACAACTGATTTAGGAATTGAAGATGAATACTCTGATTGGGATGAACAAACATCCACCCTTGTCGGATTTAATGGAACAGAAGTATCTTCCTCCATCTCAAATGGAATTCAAGTAGGGGGTACAACGGTTGTTATTGTATCTGGAGGAACATATGTCCTTTCAGGATACTATTTAGGAACGATTATCATCAATTCTCCTGATGAAGAAGTAAGGTTGATTCTAAATGATTTGACGATTGAATCATCAGATGGATCTGCCATCATTTGCCTTGAAGCATCAAAGCTAATCATTTCCGCACCTGAAGGAACATCTAACGCAATCACTGACTCTAATTCATATAACTACACAGACAGTGAACTTATGAATGTAAATGCGGCCATCTATTGCAAAACGGATTTAGTGATCAACGGTGATGGGTCCTTGAATATTTACGGCAATTACGAGGATGGTTTGAAAGCAAACGACTCCTTATACATTACCGCAGTAACGCTTTGGATAGAATCATTAGATGATGGAATCAGCGTCAACGACACTTTGCTGATTCAAGATGGAGTCTTTCATCTTGAGTGTGGTGGAGATGGAATCAAAGTGAGTCATGATGATGCAGAACTAGGCTACATTGTAATTCAAGATGGAACATTTGTAATCAATGCTTTTAATGACGGAATTCAAGCATCATCTTACCTAATGATTCATGGAGGTACTTTCAATATCGTCACAGGTGACGGAAGTGAATCGACGATATCTTCCGATCAATCGAGCAAAGGGTTGAAAGCATCTCTAGGGATTGAAATTGTCGATGGCACCTTTGATATTGATTCCTCCGATGATGGATTAAACAGTGATGAATTAGTCTCCATCATTGGCGGAAACTTCACGATATCTAGTAATGATGAAGCCATCCACAGCGATAGTAGTTTGTCTGTGTCAGGTGGAGAGATAACAATCGAAAAATCAGTAGAAGGATTTGAAGCCAAATATATTTCAATTTCTGGTGGATTGATTGATATCACTTCGACAGACGATGGAATCAACGGTTCTGACCCTCTCATCGAAGTTTCACATGTGCCTTCATTAGAAGATGAAACCAACTCTACTGCACGTCTTGACATTTCTGGCGGAATCATAAAAATCAAATCCATCGATGATTCCATCGATGTCAATGGTTCCATTTATCAATCGGGTGGAATCATCTTAATCAACGGGCCGACCAATGGTATGCAAAGCGCCATCGATTATGATCTCGAATGGGTTATTACAGGTGGCCTAATGATAGCAGTTTCGGGATATGGAGCGGAAACCAAAGTTCCTTCAACAAATTCAACCCAAGTCAGTTTAATGTACAACACACTATCGGTTCGTTCGTCAGGAACAACCGTATCAATTATGGATAGCTTCGGAGACGTATTGTATTCATTCGTTCCAGATACTTCCTATCAAGCAATTACGATATCTGCCCCGGATCTTGAAAAAGGAAGCAAGTACACATTAGTTCTTGGTGGAACAATCACTGGAGAGCTTGAAGACGGGTATTACAAGTGCCCTGAGATTTCTTCCGGTCTGTCATTACTTACGATGAACCTCGGTTCAGTGGTTAACTCCTTTAACGATACCTTAGATTCATCCGGTCCGCCAAGAAGGTAAATTATAAATAATATAAGCATATTCCGGTCACCGATGACCGGAATTTTCTTTTATGACAATGAGATTTTTTTGAGTTTTTTTGATAAATCCAATGGATACATTATGGTTATCTAAGTCAAAGGCCGATTCTGTAAACACCCTTTTCATTTTCGAGAAACAATCACATAAAATTCATACAATAATTAGCACTCAATGCTTGACTTTGCTAAAAGGCTTTAGTATAATAGTGTTAGCATTCCGACAGTTAGAGTGCTAAAGGGGTGAAACAATGTTAACAGAAAGACAAGAAACCGTACTAAAATTGATTGTTGACGAGTATATCAAAACCGCTGAACCGATTGGGTCGAGAAGCCTTTCTAAATTCATGAATGTTTCACCGGCTACAATACGAAATGAAATGAGCGATTTAGAAGATCTAGGGTTTTTAGAAAAAACGCATACATCGAGCGGAAGAATTCCTTCTGAACAAGGATATCGCTACTATATCGAAACCATCATCAAAAATCTAGATGAAAATACTGAAGGTTATTTTGAGTTTGAAAATCTATTTGAAAACAAGGAAATCGAACGAGATGAAATCATCAAAGAAGCAGTGGATCTGTTAAGCCAGATTACCAACTGTACCGCGATTTCACTTGGACCGAATGCGTATCATTCCAAAGTAAAAAAAGTACAATTGATTCCCCTTTCTCCAACCCAGGCTCTAATTCTAGTCATCACGAATTTCGGTTATGTCGAATCCAAACAAATCGCCATATCTGAAGACATGGAGATTGAAGAATTAGTCAAAGTCATCGACTTGCTCAATGAAATGTTGAAAGATACGCCTATCTCACAAGTCAGTGAGAAATTACATTATGAAATTCAACATCACAAAATTAAAGAACTACTCAAATATCGCGAAACCATCGTAGATTCGTTCATCGAAGCATTCCAAAAGTTTGCTCAAACGAAATACTATTTAACAGGTCAATCGAACATGCTTTACCAGCCGGAATTCAACGATATTCAAAAACTGAGAGAATTCATCTCAACGGTTGAAAACAATGAAATCTTTAAACTAGTAGAAACCAACGCAGAAGGCGTATCCGTTAAAATCGGTACTGAAAACAGTGTGACTTCAATGCAAGACTGTACCGTTGTCAGTTCATCCTACGAGACCAAAGACGGAGAAAAAGGAACCATCAGTGTTGTTGGCCCGACTCGAATGGAGTACCGGAAAGTCATTCCATTGATTAAATACATCGCAAAACACATCACGAAACTATATCAAGAAGAATAGAGGAGCACGAATGGAAGAAAACAAAAAAGATCCTTTAAAGGATGAAGTCACGATTGAAGTTCCTGAAGAAGAATTGAAAGAGAAACCAGTGACTGAACCGAAAGAAGAAAAACACAAAAAGAAAAAGAAAGAAACTCTTGAAGACAAACTTGAAGAAATTCAAGAAGAACTGAAGGAAGTCAAAGATAAATACTTCCGTGCACTTGCTGAAATGGACAACACCAAAAAAAGACTTCAGGAAGATTTGAAAAAAGAGCGTACGTATGCTTCCTACACCTTAGCGGACAAAATGATTGATTCAATCGAAATATTTGACCAAGCTCTAGGGATTGAAACAGAAGATCCAAACTTCAAAAACTTCCTATATGGATTCAAAATGATTAAAGACATGTTCATGAACGCTTTAAATGAAGAAGGCGTCAAAGTCATTGAAACAAAAATCGGAGATCTATTTGATCCCAACACAGAACATGCGGTAGACAAGATCCATGACCCTGAAATTACAGATAACACCATTGTAAAAATCGTCAAAAAAGGTTACAAATTCAAAGACAGATTGTTGCGACCAGCCATGGTCGTCATCAATATCGTCCCAAAACAAGAAAACGAAAGCGACTCTTCGGAGGAATCCCCTCAAGAAGAAGCCACCGCATAATAATAGGAGGAACATAAAATATGAAAATAATCGGTATTGACCTCGGAACGACAAACTCATGTGTTGCCGTTATGGAAGGTAAAGAAACAAAAGTCATTCCAAATCTTGATGGAAACCGTACGACCCCGTCGGTAGTCGCATTCAAGGATGGTGAAGTTCAAGTCGGTGAAGTGGCTAAACGCCAAGTCATCACCAACCCAAACACTGTTTACTCAATCAAGAGAAAAATGGGAACCAACCAAAAAGTACAAATTGAAAACAAATCCTACACACCACAAGAAATTTCCGCAATGATTCTTAGAAACTTAAAAGAATCCGCAGAAGCTTATTTGGGCGAAAAGGTAACCGAAGCTGTAATCACGGTTCCGGCTTACTTTAACGATGCACAACGTCAAGCAACCAAAGATGCAGGTAAAATAGCCGGACTTGACGTCAAAAGAATCATTAACGAGCCTACTGCAGCTGCTTTAGCGTATGGTATCGATAAAACAGACAAAGAACAAACCGTACTGGTTTATGACCTTGGCGGTGGAACCTTTGACGTTTCGATTCTAGAACTTTCCGATGGTACTTTCGAAGTCATCTCGACAAGTGGAGACAATCACCTTGGTGGAGACGATTTCGACCAAAGAATCGTTGAATGGCTCACAGAAGAATTTAAAAAAGAAACTGGTGTCGATTTATCAAAAGATAAAATGGCGCTTCAAAGATTAAGAGACGCTTCTGAAAAAGCGAAGAAAGAATTATCTTCGATTACTTCAAGCCAAATCTCTTTGCCTTTCATCTCGATGACATCCAGTGGACCTGTCCATTTAGAGAAAAACCTTTCAAGAGCGAAGTTCAATGAACTGACTCATGATTTAGTCCAACGTACCGTTGAACCCGTTAGAAGAGCATTGGCAGACGCTAAAATGAAAGCTTCAGACATTGATCAAGTCTTGCTTGTTGGTGGTTCTACCAGAACACCAGCTGTTCAAGATACGGTTAAAAGCATTTTAGGAAAAGATCCAAACAGATCCATCAATCCGGATGAAGTTGTGGCTATGGGCGCAGCCATTCAAGGTGGAGTTTTACAAGGCGATGTCAAAGACATTTTGTTATTAGACGTCACTCCACTCTCTTTGGGTATTGAAACTCTTGGTGGCGTATTTACTAAATTGATTGAAAGAAACACCACCATCCCAACATCCAAATCCCAAGTCTTCTCGACTGCCGCAGACAATCAACCTACCGTTGACATCCATGTCTTACAAGGCGAAAGAAGTATGGCAAAAGATAATAAGACTTTAGGACATTTCCAACTTGGAGATATTCCTCCTGCACCACGTGGAGTGCCACAAATCGAAGTCAAATTTGACATCGATGCGAATGGTATCGTCAATGTCCATGCGAAAAACGTCGCGACTGGAAAAGCAAACTCGATAACAATTCAAAGTACGACCTCTTTAAGTGATGCTGAAATAGACCGTTTAGTTAGAGAAGCAGAAGAAAATGCAGAAGCTGACAAGTTAAAACGTGAAGAAGCGGATCTCAGAAACGAATCCGACCAAATGATCTTCATGACCAAAAAAGCGATTACCGATCTTGGAGATAAAGTAACGGATAAAGAGAAAAAAGACGCAGATTCCAAAATCAAAGATTTAGAGAATGCGCTTAAGAAAGACGATTTAGACGATATCAAGAAGAAAAAAGAAGCTTTGGAAAAAACAGCTCAAGCATTATCAGAAAGAGTCTATAAAGAAACCGCTCAACAACAGCAACAAGAACAAGGAGCTCCAAAAGACGAGAGCGGTTCTGACGAAGGCGAATCAGACGACAACGTTTTTGACGCAGACTACAAAGAAGTATAATTCTCAAAAAGCAGGCAACTGTAATTTGTCACGGACAGAGGTGAAGTATGGATAAACGCGATTACTACGAGGTGCTGGGCGTTTCTAAAAACGCAAGCGATGATGAAATCAAAAAAGCGTACCGGACACTCGCGAAAAAGTTTCATCCCGACGTTTCGTCGGAATCAAATGCCGAGGCAAAATTTAAAGAAGTTCAGGAAGCATACGATGTTTTATCTGACTCCACCAAACGTAGCCAATACGATCAATTCGGCCATGCCGGAATGAATCCTAATTTTGGAAGCGGAGGATTCGGCGGAGCCGGATTCGAAGGCTTCGACTTTGGAGATATTTTCTCATCCTTCTTCGGCGGGGGACGTACTTCTTCCGGAGCGAGAAATAGACCAAGAAAAGGATCTGACATTCAAAGAAGAATGACAGTAACCTTTGAAGAAAGTATTTTCGGAAAAAAAGAAACCATGAGAGTTCCTGTGTATGACGAATGTCATGTTTGTCATGGAACGGGTGCTGCTTCCAGTAAAGACATTCACACCTGTTCAAGGTGTCATGGAACAGGGTATGTCGTGATAGAACAACAATCCTTATTTGGACGTACTCAATCAAGGACGACTTGTCCGGTCTGTCATGGTAGTGGTAAAGAAATCATCAACAAGTGTTCTAACTGTAATGGAGAAGGTGTTGAAAAAACAAATAAAGACGTTGAAATCAAAGTGCCAGAAGGCATCGAGACTGGTCAACAAATCCGTCTGGAAGGCTTTGGAAACAAAGGATCAAGCGGAGGCCCCAACGGAGATTTATACATTGTTTTTGAAGTTCATCCTTCAAGCATTTATACCAGAGAAGGCGACGACATCGTTGTTGAAGTCGAGATTACATTCAGTCAAGCAGCACTTGGAGATGAAATCGAAGTGCCGACCGTCTATGGAAATGTTCTCTTGAAAATTCCATCTGGAACCCAAAGTCATACGAAGTTTAGACTTCGTGGAAAAGGTGCGCCAAACGTCAGAACCAAAGTCAAGGGAGACGAACACGTGATTGTGAATGTCGCAACACCTGCCAAACTTTCTAGTGAACAAAGAAAGTTGTTTGAACAACTTGCAAGACTTGACGGTAACACACCTTCGAAATCGAAGTGGGGAAAATTCAAATCGAGTTTTTCAAAAGCAAGAAACTAAACAAAATAAAACGTGAATCCTCAAGGTAACCCGGATTCACGTTTTTATATATCTAGGATGGATTACACAATTTATCGAGTAATTCATTCTTTTTCGATTTCATCAATAATATTGAAGTAAAAATCATCACAACGCTGACAAGGATGAATGCTGGAATGTAGCCCATTCCTTCAATGATCAATGCGCCAATCAAAGGCAAGATTACAACCAATACATTTAAAGACCCACGAATCCCCAAATACTCAATTCGACTTGAGCTTGGTGTAATGTCGAGAAGATAGGGCTCAAATCCGATTTTTCTTCCAGATATCGTAAATCCAATCAAGAAGAATACAATGCCAAACAAGCCTGGTGCGAAATTCGATAACAGAATTGCAAGGATGGGATTGAAACCACCAAGCAGAATACAGAAAGTAACGATGCTCTTTGCGTTTTGCTTCTTGCCGACCCAACCCCAAATGAGATTTGAAAATACTGCCCCTGATATTTGAAATAATAGATATACACCGATGGAAATGTCACTGACTCCCAGAATCTCTTTTGCAAAAAGGATATAAAAAGGCATAATCATCATTCCAAATGAGGATAGATTTTCAATCAATATGTATCTTCTGAACTCTTTGTCTGATTTCAAGATGGAAGGGATGCGCTTAATAAACATCGAAAAAGGTTCCGTTTTTGTCTCTTGAGGAACGCTCTGAGGTTCTTTTAAAAACCAGAAACCTGCAGTCGCAATAAAAAGACCGATAAATCCAATTAACAGATTGATTGAGAAATTCGCCGGGAAGGCGATTTCTCTCGAAAAGATGTAAGTCACAATCAATCCTCCAACAAAACCCGATACAGAGGAAATTAGTTGCTTATATGTATACATCAAGGTTCTTGCCTTTGACTCCGGAATCGTTTTTGCGACCAAGTCTGAATAAGAAATACCCGCAAAACCCGCACTGATTGAAAATGTCAGTAAGAAGAAGAAAAATCCCAAAATGGTTAAGGTAGGATTTGTTAATCCAAACAAGTAAGTAAACACGGCCATTCCAAGAAAAGAGAAGCTTCTCATTAAAATTCCAATTAAGAGATATTTTTTCTTATCGCGTTTGTTTCTGAGATAATGAGAGAAAAGCATATTAAAAATAAGAGGCGTTCCAAGCGTGATTGTAAGCATCAATGCGAAAATGACTTTGTTTTGTGATAACCGGTTAATCAAGGTCGGAAATACGGTATTCATGTCTAACATCGATAAAGTAATTGCAAGAAAGAAACCATGCCACAAAAATGCGAAATACACTTTTTTAACTTGTTGTTTTTCCATCAGATTTTCCTCGTTTTGTAAACTAATTGTCATTATACCTAAGCCTAACAGATTTGTAAAGAAAAGCGTTTCAAAACTCGTGAAACTACAATTTTAGATTTTACAAAAATACCTCATCCGATTTTGAGCAAACTACTTTGAACTTCAAAATAATAATGCTATAATCAACCTGTAGCAGTCAAATGCCACAAATTGAATTTCCCCCTCCATTATTTTCAATATTTTTATATCGATTCATACTTGAATTCTATGACATAAGATCATTTGTTCTCTCTCCAACAAAATGACCCCCTGTACCAATTGTTAAAAAAGAAAGAGCGTTAATCAACGCTCTTTTTTTTTATAAAGGAAGGTCTTTTTTACTGAATACCCTAATTCCAATCGTATATAAGACAGCGGCTCCAATAAAGAATACAGCACTTCCAATCCATACGATGTTTCCGCCTTCCAGCCAATCATTTGGTTCAAACAAGGATAAAGCTGTGAAGTACTTAAAACCGTCCAAATCAGGGCTAGCACCGCTCAGCATGTTGATGATGAAGAATGCGAGTGGAATTCCTGCACCAAAGGCGAGTGAATTTCTTGTTTCATTGAAGATGCATGAAAATACGAATGAAATCGAACTGATCAAAGCGAAATATCCGATTAAACCAAGATTCAAAACCAAGAATTTGTTAATATCTAGCAATCCCGGATACAAGGTTGAACAAAGAAGAAGATTGACCACGCAAGCTAAGACGAGTAAGATCGTAGTTGAAGTAAACAAGAATACGGCTTGAGTCAAAGCGATTTTTTTTCTCTTGTTCGGAGTCGAAAGCAAAAAGGCCATGGATCCGGTATCTACATATTGGGCAACCAATCGGTTTCCTACGATAATGACATAAATCATCGGGAAAATAATCATAATGAATCCGTATAGATAGCCTGAAATAAAGCTAATTAATTCTCCATCCATAATCGTAAAATTCATCGCTCCTAGCAATTCGGGAGGGAACATATCCATCAAGTCAGCAAAGGGGTCTCCAATGGTAGGGTCATATATACCTACCATGATAGATACGTACATGGAAAGTATGGCAAGAAATATAAGAAAGACGTTTCTATTGGATTTAATGTTCATTACAAATAGTGCTTTATTCATTTTCTACATCCTCCTTGTAATAATTCAGAAAGATTTCTTCCAAGGATTGATTCATCACGTCAAATGCAAGGATGTTGTATTTGGAAAGAACACGGAAAAAGGTGTTGATGTCTCCACTGACGATGACTTCACAAGTGTTGGTTCCTCTATCGATGATTTCAAAACCGTCTTGTTTGATTTTTTCGATATCGTCAAGAGATTCAAAAGTGACAGTATAGGCCTTTCTTCTTTGTTCTTTCAATTTTCTGATGTCTTCCAGGGTAACCAATTTTCCAAGTTTGATGATTAATGCACGGTCACAAGTTCTTTCGATTTCTTCAAAACTATGGGAAGACATCAAAATCGTCTTTCCTCTTTTTTTCTCTTTTAAGATTAGTTCAACAAATTTAACTTGCATCAAAGGGTCCAAACCGGAAGTGGGTTCATCCAAAATCAGTATCTCTGGATCATGCATGAATGCAGCGACCAAAGCCAGTTTCTGTTTCATTCCTTTCGACATCTTCTTAATTTTTCCAGACACGTCCAAATCGAGAAAATCAATTAAATCATTCATTTTGCTTTTACTTTTCATTCCGCGCATTTTAGCGAGAAAATTCAAAAATTCAATACCCCTCATCTGATTGAAAAAAGCGATTTCTCCAGGGAGGTAGCCTAAGTTTTTTTGGATGAAGGAAGCGTATTTGAACGAGTCAAGGTCATTGACAGACGTGCTTCCTGAATCAGGTTGAATAAATCCAAGCAAATGCCGAATTGTGGTGGTCTTTCCTGCACCGTTTGGACCGATGAATCCAAAAATTTCCCCTTCTTTGACTTCGAAACTCAAATCAAAGACTCCTTTTCCGGGACCATAGGATTTTGTCAAGTGTTCTACTTTTATCAAAGTACCCCTTCTTTCCGTTTCCCTCATTTTATCACTAGATTAAGATATTGTAAACAATGTAATATAAACTATTCAATTTATATCCTTGATTGAATTTGATAATCAATCAGGTATAATATTTAGTAAGGAGGGATCAACTTGAAAGAAATCGAAGCGAAAACCATACTCACAAAAGTAAAGCCATCGGATGAATTTTGGTATCATCACGATTATAATATGAATCTATATCGCGGTTGTTCCCACGGATGCATTTACTGTGACTCCAGAAGCGATTGTTACCACATTGAAAACTTTGACGAAGTCGCAGTAAAAAAAGATGCCCTTCTCTTATTTGAAGACGAACTCAAAAGAAAGAGAAATAAAGGTATTATCGGGATGGGTGCGATGTCAGACCCTTATAATCCTTTAGAAAAACAACTTGAAGTGACAAGAGGCGCATTATTGCTTATCGAAAAATACGGGTTTTCAGTTTCGATAGCGACAAAGAGTCATCTTGTATTAAGAGATATCGATGTCCTGGAAAGAATTGCAAAAAAAAGTTTTGCTCACGTTGCAATTACCATCACGACGGCTGATGATGAACTACAGCGAAGGATAGAGCCTAGAGTATCCTCTTCAACCATCCGTTTTGAAACCATAAAAGCTTTAAGAAAAAGCGGAATCCACTCGGGAATCTTAATGATGCCCATCTTACCTTTCATCAATGATACACTTGAGAATGTGGATCAAATGGTAAAAAAAGCAAAAGAATCCAATGCAGAGTATATCTATCCGTTCTTTGGCGTCACACTAAGAAACAATCAACGAGATTATTTCTTTGAAAAAATTGATTTATTATTTCCGGGTACGAAAGAAAGATATATCAAAACCTATAAAGAAAGATATGTCTGTGAATCTACACAATCAAAACAGTTGTATCTTGCTCTAAATACCTTGTGTAGTCAAGAAAACATCATCACCAACATGAAGCAGATCAATACCTTGTTCAAAGTGCCGGTTAGTGTAGAGCAGATGTCCTTATTTTAATCAGCAAATATCTATTTCAAAAGACAATCCTACGGGGTTGTCTTTTTATTTGGAAAAAAAATAGAATTTGCACTTTACATCGAATACCTAATCAGTTATAATATAACCAGATTATGCATAATCACGATATACATAATCAGATTATATAGTGAGGAGGTGTGATAATGACGAACTCAGGAGAATACATCCGTGGTTTCACGGATTATATTATATTGTCGATTTTATCGAAATTCAACTCTTATGGATATGAAATGACAAAGATTATAGAAGAAGTAAGCAACCAATCATTTCAACTCACTGACGCAACGCTTTATTTTGCTCTTAAGCGACTTCAAGAAGATGGTAAAATCAATTCTTATCTCGGTAAAAACAAAAAAGGAATGAGCCGCCGTTATTATCAAATCACCCCAAACGGCATCGAAGCCTTGCATGAATTTAGGAAAGATTGGATATTGATTGAAAACACTCTTTCCAGTTTGGTGGGAGGTAAATTCGAATATGATCGAAATGAATAATAAGGGCAGGTACTATCATGGAATTATTTAACATTATTCCGGAGAATTTCTTTAATCTCCTTACAGGAAAAAACCAAAAAATTTATATTGCATGCGTTGGAGAAGTCTTCAAAGCTTATGAACAAGGTTCCATCCTTGGAATGGATAAGCGGATCGCCCAACAAGTCATCATCGATTATCTCGACATCCATCCTGAACTTTTGCTTGATGAAGATACGCAAGAAGAAAAAGTAGAAGATTACGACTATATACAAGATCAAGAAGAACAGGAAGAACAAGAAGAAAGATCGATTCGGGAGGTTTCGAACAAAGTCCTCAAACGATTGGAAGAATGCGAGTGGATCGATATCGACGTCAATAACGACTACGTCGAAATATTGAATTTCCGTGATTATGCCATTACCATCATCGAAGCTTTAAAAACAGTATCTCTTGATACATACTATGGATTTGGAGATGACGAATCTCACGAGTTCAGAGGATACATCTACACGGTATATTCGCTTCTCAGTCATGAGCATATCGAATACGCAATGGTACTCGATCAAGTTTACCGAAATACCGTCGCTTTCGTCAGGGAAATCAGAAAACTGGATTCAAGACTGAAGTACTACATTAGGACCATTATCGAGAATTCAGAAATCAGAGACTTGATACATTTGCTTGTAAATTACAAAGTAGAACTCGTTGATCAAGCCTATTATCGACTTAAAACAAGCGATAATATCAATAAATATAAACTCTCGATTGTAAGCACACTCGAACGCTACCAACAAGATCCGTTCATCATCGAAACCATCGCCAGAGATTATCTTCCAAAATCGAAAAACAACATGGAACTTGCAAAAGTGAAGGTCAATAAAAAGATTGACGACATGATTGACATTTATAATGCACTTGATTCGATTATTGATGAAATCGATGATAAAAACAAAGTTTATGTCAATACAACGATTGCAAAAATCAAATTCCTTCTCAACGATGACAAGAACATCATTGGTAAATTAACGACAATTTTGAAATATACTGCCAGTGAAATGAAAAAATACAAAACGGATCAAGCTCTAAAGACGATTCGGCCACTCTTTGATATTTCATCTCACAATCAGATTTCAAACAACTCGCTCTACACACCAAGAGGGGCATACGCAAGAAGCATTGCACAGTACTTGCAAGAAAGCGAACTGAATCCTTCCGTTCAATTACAGGAAGCTTTCTACAAAGAATTTGAGACGAACTATTCTGAAGACGTCATCAAGAAATTCTTATTCAAATTCTTTGAAACCCGAAGAAGCATCAAAGCATCAGAACTTCTGAGCAAAGATATGAGCGACGAAGCCGTATTAAGGCTACTATACATCCTGGTTTACGCAGGAGACGAAATGAATTATTTTATCACACCACTCGAATCGGAAATTGAACACGAACGTTTCACATTAGCCGATTTTGAGATCACAAGGGGGTATTAACCATGATTCTAGAAAACTTTGAAAACCTGAACATGGGGCAGCAACAAATATTTTCAGACACTTGTAATAAACTATTGTCTTCTGGATTTCTTGCAAGAGACAAGAAAGACAACAAAGAACAATACTATTTTCTGATTAGTTACAAAAACTACTTTGATGAATTCTTTAAAATCATCAACTATGAAATCGTCCTTGACAGAGAGCAAGGCGCAGTTCAACTCGTTCAAAGTGATAACAAAAACCTGCTCAGGTTGAAGAAAGAAGAATCACTCATCTTGCTGATCTTAAGGATCCTATATCATCAAAACCTTGTGAAGACATCCATCAACGAAAATGTCATCATTTCCATCGATGAGATTCATAGCAAGTACGATGCTTTGGAACTGAAAAAGAAAATTAACAAAACGGATCTTGTCAAAGTACTACGTCTTTACAAAAAGCATAACATCATAGAGCCTTTAGGCGACATTACCCAAAGCAACACAAGAGTTGTCATCTACCCGACCATATTGATGGCAATCAATACCCAACAAATTAACGAAGTCTACGATTTGGTCAATAAAATCGCTAGTAGCGAAGGAAGTGAATAAGAATGAAAAAGCTCACAAAAGTACGTCTCGTCAACTGGCATTACTTTGCGAATGAGACTATTTACATTCGAAACAATACTTTGATTACCGGTCAAAATGCCACCGGTAAATCGACCATCGTCGACGCGATTGCTTTCGTCATTACCGCCGGAGATCAAATCTTCAATTTGGCTGCCAATGAAAAAAGCAAACGAGACCTTCGTGGATACGTTAAATGTAAACTTGGAATCGACAATCATGAATATTTAAGAGAGGGAGACACCACAGGTCATGTCTGTCTTGAATTCTATGACGAGAACAAAGACGAGTATTTTAATGTAGGAAGCGTTATAGATGTATTTGGTGAACTCATTCCTCCTAAAGTCGTGTTTTATCAAAACGAAGGAAGAATGAGTGAAAAGCTCTTCGTCGGAGAAAATGGCGAAATCCTAACAACGCTAAACTTTAAAAAAGCAAAAGTCGCAGATCGCGTCTACAATACAAGAAGAGAAGCAAAACTAGCTTTCAGAAGCACCTTCGGATCAGTCAATGAGACCTATTTCTCCTTACTTCCAAAAGCACTTGCTTTTAAACCGATTGCAGACGTGAAAGATTTTATCTATCATTATTTGCTCGAAGAGAAAACTCTCGATGTAGAATCCATCAAAGAGTCGATTCATGCCTACAGAGATTTGGAAGCTACTTTGAAAATAATAAAACAAAAAGTACTAGAACTCAAGGAAATGAAAGACTTATATGAAGACATTCAAAAGAATCAAGAGCAAAGAGAATTCCTTTCCTATTTCCTACAAGTCATCGATATGGAAACAACAAAGGTTTTGATTGAAAACAAAGCAAAACAACTGGAAAAAATCAATTTCAATCGAGACAAGAATCGAGAATTAATATCTGAAATCGACCGTCAAATTGAATTATTAGACGATCGCAGCAAAGAAATATACTCGATGCTTCAAAGTGACGATTCGTTCAAAGCGGATGAACTTTACGATAAAGAAATCTTGGGATTGACAAAAAAGATTGACGAGCAAGAAGAGATTCAACGATACTATGTTCGTCGTGCTGAAAAAGTAAAACCATTGGTTCAGGAACTCAAAAACGAATATAAGAGAAAAGTGTACCATGACTTATCCAAAATTGATTTTCTCAATGTATCGGAAGATGATTTTGAAGACGTGAAACTGAACATCCTTGATCTTCAAAAATCACTCAATTCTGTCGTCGAAGAAAACACAAGAGAATCCGGTCGATTAGAAGAAGTCAAGAAATCGTTAGTGACCGAAATTAATGATATTTATCAGACTTTAAAAGATCTTGAAAACCATAAGATTCGTTATAATCCAATGGTTATCAAACTGAAAACAAAAATCGAAGAAGGATTGAAAGAACGTTTTGGACTCGATATATCCGTTCATGTACTTGCGGAGTTGTTGGAAGTTACAGACTCTAAATGGCAAGATACCGTCGAAGATTATCTTGGTCAACAAAGATTCAATTTGATTGTTGAACCTCGGTATTTCGATGAAGCACTACAAGTCTACAATAAAATCAAAGACTCCCTTAACATTTATGGAATTGGACTTGTCAACACGAAAAAGATTCAACACTTCATCAATAATCAACCCAAATCACTGGCATCAATCATCACAAGCGAAAACGTCGATGCCATTCATTACATCAACATGACTGTCGGAAATCTAATCATGGTCGATGAAGTCACAGAGCTTGAAAAACATCCACAGGCCATTACCAATACAGGAATGGTTTACCGCTCCTATACGGTCAGAAGTCTAAATACTTCAACGGAAAAACCATTCATCGGTAAAAAAGCCGGTCAGATGCAAATGGAAAAATGGAAGATTGAAGCAGTCAACTCTAAAACAAAATACAACGAAATCAATGACAAGACGAACACGCTTCAAGAAGAAATCAAAGCCATTGCCAGTTTAAATCTTGACGGAATGATGTCGATGCTCGAAGCGTCGCTCTCACTTCCAACCCTAAAAGAAAAACGCAAGAGCTTAATCAACAAAAAACAAACACTTCCGAAAGAATCAATCAATAATCTTCGCGAAGAATACGAGAAGATCAAAGAAGAGGTTCGAGGCTATAACAATAACCGCAGAAAACATTACGAAGAAAATGGGAAACTGAATTCTGACGAAATGAAAGCACAAGAGGATATCTTAACACTGGAAAACAAAGTGAAAGAGATCGAAACTTCTCTTGACTCTGTTCTTGAAATGTATCCAAGAATGCAACAGGATGCCTACGAGCTGTATTCAAAAGAAATCGGTTCAGCCAAAGATCTTAAAAAGGTTCAAGTCGAATACCGTGAACGAATCGAAATGGAACTTTCTAATCTTCAAAACATGGAAGACTCGCTCAAATCAAAACAATTCAATTATGTCAACACCTACAGATTGTCATACCAATACGGAATTGAGTACATGCAACAATATCTTGACGAATTGAATAAACTAGTTAAATCCGATTTGGTGAAATACGAGTCCAAAGTCAGAGAAGCGAGAGAATCTGCAGAGAAACTCTTCAAAGAAGACTTCCTTGCAAAATTAAGAAACTACATCGTTACCGCTCAAGAAGAAATCAAAAAGATCAACAATACCCTGGCAACGATTCACTTCGGTGAAGATACCTATGAATTCATCTTCCCAAAAAGCAAGGAGTATGGAGACTACTACGACATGGTATTAAGTGATGAATCGATGCAATCAGGTGGAGAAATCTTCAATTACGACTTTGAACTAAAATACCAAAGACAGCTCGAAGAACTATTCATCAACCTAGCGAGTGAAGATTTGAATTCTAACGGTTCCATCAACAAGTTTACCGACTACAGAACTTATATGGATTATGATATCAAAATCATCAACGAGCAAGGAGATACGATTCTTTACTCCAAAGTCTTTAAAGAAAAATCAGGTGGAGAAACACAAGTACCGTTCTACGTCGCTACCCTAGCTTCGTTCGTCAGAGTCTTCCAACAAGCTTCTAGAAGCAATCTACATGATTCGATTGGTTTGATTCTATTCGATGAAGTCTTTGATAAAATGGATACCTCCAGAATCAAATCGATGATGGAATTCATCAAAAGACTCCCGGTTCAAATCGTTCTCGCAACACCACCTCAAAAAATGGAAGTCTTAAGTAAATTCACGGATACAACCATCGTTACTCTACGTGAAGGCAAAGCCGCAAGAGCTTACGAAGTCGTCCAAAAATATTAAAAAATCTTCACACGTTTCTCATTGTTTTCTGCTATAATATTCACATATTACATAAATGAGGATTTCAAATGAAAAAACTATTTGCCCTTGCTCTTGGCATCTTGCTAGGACTATCAACATTCGGATGCAACCAAACAACAACCACGACCACTTCGGGACTTGATTACGACATGTTCTTCTCCATTACGGACTATTCTCAAGTCTTCAACCGAAATCAAGGAACTTACATTGTTTACATGTATTCAGATACTTGTGCACACTGTGTAGCAATTAAGTCGACGGTTCTTGAGTTCGCAGAAACGAACGACGACATCGTCATGTACTTCTTTAATGTATCGACGGGGACTGAAGCTGCACAAACTGCTTTTCTTACTACCGTAGGATTGACGACTTCCAACTTTGGAACGCCGACGTTAATCGTTGTCGTTGATAACGACTTCAATCTGACTTCTCGTTCAAACTTCTTGTTTGAAGGAGAAATTCCAATTACAAGCATTCTAAGAGATATTGAGAATGACGCTTATGCTTACATAAAATAACCGAGAAATCGGTTATTTTTTTAGAAAGAAAAATCAAATTATGGTATCATTAAGATGGTGATTTTATGCAAAGATATTTTATTGAAGATTCTCAAGTAACGGACGGATTCATCCAAGTACGAGGAAGTGACGTTCATCACATGAAAAATGTGATGCGTTTTCGGATTGGAGAAGTCGCTGTATTTATTTCTAAAAGTGGCATGATTTATGAAGCAGAACACCTGTCTTTCCAAAAAGACGAAGCTCAGTTTAGAATTTTATCGAAAACGATATCCACAAAAAAAACTTCAAGAATCACGATTGCCCAGGCGCTCATCAAAAAAGATCGCTTTGAACTCTTCTTGGAAAAATCAACCGAACTGGGAGTTTATGAAATCATTCCTACTCTTTTCAGTCGATCGATCATCAAACTGGATGAAAAAGAGGAAAGCAAGAAACTTTTGAGATATCAAAACATCGTCAAAGAAGCTTCAGAACAATCGGAAAGAGATCATTTACCACTCATCAAAGAAGTCACGAAACTAAAAAACATTCCATTTGAAAACTATGATAAGATACTCGTTTGCTACGAAAGAGTTGGGGAATTGAATCTTCTAAAAAATCATCTTCCGAACTTGAAGCCGGAAGATCAAATCCTTGTCTTAATCGGCCCTGAGGGTGGAATTGCCCAAGAAGAACTAGATTTCATGATTTCAAAAGGTGGACAAGTCGTTAGCCTTGGTTCTCAAATTCTTCGTTCCGAAACAGCATCTCTTGTCATTCTTTCCGCCTTGATGATTGAGTGGGGACTTTGACATGAAAGTATCGATTACTACGCTAGGATGCAAAGTCAATTCCTACGAAAGCGAAGCTGTTTTAGAACAACTCGTTTCAAGAGGCTATACCGCAGTTGATTTTACGGAGAAAAGTGATATCTATATCATCAATACTTGCATGGTTACCAATACCGCAGAAGCAAAATCAAGAAAAATCGTTCATCGGCCTTTAAAACTAAATCCAGACGCAATCATCGTTGTGATGGGTTGCTGGACCCAATTAAAAGCAGAAGAAGTGCTTGCCATTCCAGGTGTCAAGATTGTGTTAGGGACCGTTCATAGAGAGCATATACCTGACTTCATCGAAGAGTACCTCAGGGATAAAGTCCCTCTAAACAAAGTATCCTCACTGACAAAAGACATCCAATATGACAAATTATTGATTGAAGATTTCAAAGGACATCATCGTGCATTCCTTAAAATCCAAGATGGATGCAACAATTATTGTACTTATTGCATCATTCCTTATACAAGGGGAAGAGTCCGGTCCAAACCAAAAGAACAAGTCCTTTTAGAAGCAAAAGAACTTGTGAAACACGGACACTATGAAATCATCTTGACCGGTATCCATACCGGCGGATATGGAGAAGATTTAAAAGAAGTTACATTTGGGTCTTTACTAGAAGCTTTGGAATCGATTGAAGGATTGAAACGTATCCGAATCTCATCCATAGAAATCTCAGAACTAACGGACGAAGTCATTGATTTAATAGCAAAATCCAAAAAGATCGTCAACCATCTACACATCCCTCTTCAGGGCGGCACAAATCGAATCTTGAAACTGATGAATCGAAAATATACACTAGAGGATTATTCAGATAAAATCAAGGATCTGCGACAAAAAATTAAAAATCTCGCAATTACAACCGATATCATCGCCGGATTTCCAACCGAAACCGACAAAGACCACGTAGAAGCACTTGAATTCATCTCTAAGATTGGATTCTTTGAATTGCATGTCTTTCCCTATTCCAAGCGTAATGGTACTCTCTCGGCGAAGATGACCCCCGAAGTCGATGGTGTTGTCAAAAAAGTAAGAGTTCAAGATTTTCTTGAACTCAGTACAGTACTTGCCAAAGCATTTATTCAATCACAGATTGGAATACTTCAAGAAGTTGTTTTTGAAACTGAAAAAGACGGTTATCTTGAAGGACATACTTCTAACTACATTCAGGTAAAAGCCATCGCCGATCGGACTTTGATTGGAGAGGTCGTCAATGTGACGATTGTCGAAGAAAACTATCCTGTTTCAATTGCCAAAATCCAATAAAAAAAGACCAGATTATCTTCTGGTCTTCTTTGCTTTTTTTGCTTTTGCTTTTTCGACTTTTGCTTGTGCTTTCAATTCAGCCTTGGTCATTTTAACGGGTTTTTGTTTGCGTTTGATTTTCTTGACGTTCTTGACGATGTCGTAACTCAAAGAGAAATCATTGTCATGGTTGGTAAAGCGGTAGCTTGCGCCTTCAAAGATGTGTAAGGGAAGCTCGAATAGATATCCTACAAGTGGGGTCAGCATTTGGTATTTGTTCACGGCTTTAACCAAACCTTTGACTTTTCTTCTCTTGTCCCAGCGATATACGACCTTATCCATTTCATCTAAGAAAAGGATGACGAGTTCGCTTTTATTCTTGTCTGTCGATACAAAACTTTTGAGTAGTACCAATTCAGGAAGATTTTTGGTGTAGTATTCCAAATACTTCACTACTTTTCGTCTTCCCTTGGATCTCATTGATTTGAACGTGTTGGTCTGGTCAATGGCATAATTTTTGATGATTTCCTCAACAAGAATGTTTCCGTTGTACTTTTTCGTTAAAGCTTTGTCCATTCTCTTATAAAAATTCTTGTATCTAGCCGCATATTTTCCTTTGTTGATGAAGACCGCGAGGATGACGACAACAACGATGACAACGCCTAGAATAATGGCATATTCTTTGATTGTAAAGTCACTTAATGAAAATAAAAACACCATAGGATTCACCTCAATCATAAATTAAGATAATAATAACATAAACGCGCTGAAAATAAAATGATTTTCCAAAAAATATTAGTTTACAAATGGCGCGAATTCTTGTATAATAACAAGTGCATCGAGAAAAGGGGTGAAAGCATATGGCAAAAACCGTCGTAAGAGAAAACGAAACAATTGAAGACGCATTGCGCCGTTTTAAACGTGATGTTTCGCGTGCTGGAACACTAGCTGAAGCCCGTAAGAGAGAATACTATTTGAAACCAAGCGTTTCTAAGAAGTTAAAACAACGTCAAAATCAAGGCCGCAAATAATTCGAAAGCACTTCACTTAAAATGAAGTGCTTTTTTTCCCAACAACTCCCCAAGTTTGTGGGATTATGGTATAATATATTCATACAGTTCAAAGGAGTGATGCTTCTTAATGGTTGATTTGACAAAACTGGATTTAAAAATCTCAAGCGTATCAGAAATGGTAACGCTTTTTGGCACGAACGACAAATACTTAAAACTTCTTTCCAAATTATCCGGAGTCGAAGTCTATGCGAGTTCCAATCAGCTTTTGATTGATACTGACAACAATGAAATCGTTCTACAAATCAAAGCCGTTGTTGAATTGCTTCAGATTCTTCTCAAGAAGAACATTTTCTTCAACGAACGTGACATCATCTATATTTATCAGATGATTCCTAGAACCGGACACGACGAACTGATGGATTTGTTCGTCGGTCGAAAAGAAATCATCAAAACTTTGCAAGGAAGACCCATTTATCCAAAAACACTCAACCAAAAGAAGTATCTTGATTTAATTGAAAAGAGTGCACTTACTTTTGGAATTGGGCCGGCAGGAACGGGAAAAACCTATTTAGCAGTTCTGATTGCGCTTCGGAAACTGAAAGAAGGATCCATCAAAAGACTAGTACTAACGAGACCCGCCGTCGAAGCAGGAGAGAATCTTGGCTTTCTCCCCGGGGATTTGAAAGAGAAGATCGATCCTTATCTAAGGCCGCTTTACGATGCAATGTATGAAATTCTCGGATTGAAACAAACCGAAGACTTAATTGAAAAGGGAATCATCGAAATCGCTCCTCTTGCATATATGAGAGGACGAACACTAGAAAATGCATTCGTAATTTTGGATGAAGCTCAAAATACAACGATCAATCAAATGAAACTATTCTTGACGAGACTTGGTTTTGGATCAAAGATGGTCGTGACCGGAGACATTACTCAAAGTGACCTTCCCTCCAAAGTGGAATCAGGATTGATCAAAGCATCGAATATTTTAAAAGAAATCAACGATATCTCAATCCATTTCTTTGAAAACAGCGATGTTGTCAGACATCCGCTTGTTCAAACGATTATCGAGAGGTTCGAAAATGCTAAAAATTAATATTTTCAACCAATACGATGATTCGAAAGAATACCATAAAATAATAAAAAAAGTGATCAAACAAGCCAAAAAAGACTTGTCAATCAAAGAAAGCAAAATCATCAACGTCATCCTCGTTACCAATCAAGAAATTCATGACATGAATCTCAAGTATCGCCATTTCGACCGACCAACCGACGTCTTAAGCTTTGATAATTCGGACGGTGGAAAAGAGTTAGGTGATATCTTCATTTCAATCGATAAAGCCAAAGAACAAGCCATTGCCTATGGACATTCCTTACCAAGAGAACTCGGCTTTCTTGCCTGTCACGGATTCCTCCATTGCAATGGATATGACCATCAAAATCCAGAAGAAGAAAAAGCGATGTTTGATTTACAGGAATCGATTCTTGAACATGCATCGTTACAGAGGTAATTATGAAAAAACTAATTGAACTAGCCAAAGAAAATGCTAAAAACGCTTATGTACCATATTCCCATTTTCCAGTTTCAGCGGTTTTGGAACTGAAAAATGGAGAAATCTACAAAGGTGTCAATATTGAAAACGCCGCCTACGGACTTGCGAACTGTGCAGAAAGAAGTGCACTTTTTGCGGCATACTCCAACGGTGTCAAAAAAGAGCAAATCAAAAGAATCGTCGTCTATACAGACCATGATTATTTTGTCTCGCCTTGCGGATCTTGCAGGCAAGTCATGAGAGAACTGATGGAAGAAGAATCTCAAGTCATCCTTGCGAATAATTTAGGTGAAGTCAAGATTTTAAGAAATGTTGACTTGCTGCCATTTGGTTTCACGAAAGAGGACCTCTAATGTTTCGTTCCGGATTCGTATCCATCATCGGCGAACCCAATGTAGGGAAATCAACGTTTTTAAATCAAGTAATGAAACAGAAAGTCGCCATCGTATCTGACAAACCACAAACAACCAGAAACGTATTTTCTGGTATTTATACGGATGAAGATTCTCAAATCGTATTCATGGACACGCCAGGAATTCACAAAGCAAAAACAAAACTGGGTGAATACATGACTTCATCCGCACTGAACACCGTGAAAGCCGTGGATCTGGTTCTGTTCTTAGTCAATGCATTTGATGATGTTAAAGAACGTAACTTGGGAATTCTGAAGGAATTAGCAGGAGTCAAAACACCTGTATTTTTAATCGCAAACAAACTCGATACGATCAAAGACTATCGAAGACTGAGAGAAGCGCTGGATGTTTATAAAGCCGCTTTCGAGTTCAAAGACTCTTTAGCGATTTCTGCACTGACTGGGGACAACGTCAACCATCTAATGGATGACATCAAAAAACAACTTCCAGAAGGACCGAAGTTTTATCCTGACGGTGAAATCTCCGATCGTCCGGAGACCTTCTTGATTACGGAATTCATTCGCGAAAAAATCTTGGAATTAACGAGAGAAGAAGTTCCTCATTCTGTGATGGTGACGATTGACCAACTAAAAAACAAGAAAAAGTTGGTTGAAATCATCGCAACGATCATCGTTGAACGCAATTCTCAAAAAGGAATCATCATCGGAAAAGGCGGATCGATGTTAAAACAAATCGGTTCACTTGCGCGAATCGACATAGAAAATTTATTCGGTAAACAAGTCTTTCTCGAATTATTCGTCAAAGTAGAAGCAGACTGGCGAAACAGAGAGTATTATTTACGTTCCTACGGATATAAACCAAATCAAGAATAGAGGGATACTATGGATGTTTTTGAAGGTATCATTTTAAAACATCTCGATTATAAAGAGACAAGTCAAATCATCTACGTCTATACCGAAAAAGGAATGCAAAGTTTCTTGATACGGGGAGCGAATCAGTTGAAGAGTCCGTTCCTAGGAACGAAAGACACCTTGTCGTATGTTCGGATTTATGCCTCCGGCAAAAGTCTAAAAACAGTAAAAGAGATGAATATCATCGAGTATTTCAAAGGAATCAAAGAATCGCTCGATAAATACACATATGTGCTCCACATTTTAGAACTCGTCGAACATTTTTCCGATGGAGGATTAGATCATCCCAAGAGTTACCCTTTTCTTATCAAAATCTTACGAAAAGTAGAATCAGAAATGGAATACGTTCCTTACATCAACATGTTTGAAGCGAAACTATTGTTTTTACTGGGAGTCAATCCAAGATTTCATGAGTGCGTCATTTGTAAAGACACCCATGATTTATCTTTTTCAATCAAGGATGGGGGAATGACTTGTCATGATCATACCCAGTCAAAACCGAATTTTTCTGAAAAATGCGTGAAACTTTTCGAGTTCCTTTATTACTACGATTTAGCGAAGCCATCATCGATTGAAACAGAACTCAAAACGATTGTAGAGTTAAGAAAATTGCTTGATTCCTACTACTTGTATCACCTCAACATTAAAACAAAATCAAGAACAGTGCTCGAAGGATTAATCGGCTATTAATCCATAAGCACTGTTTCTTCTTATAATTTGGCCATTTTATATATTTTATATATATAACAAACCTTGACAAACCAACCATAAGCTATATAATTAAAATGAGATAATATGCCTTTACGGAGAGGATGATTCATTTGAACAACACGTTAGAACAACTTTCGACCTATGCGAAGCGCTATGGCTTTATCTATCAGGGATCTGAGATTTATGGCGGTCTTGCGAATACATGGGACTACGGCCCACTAGGAGTATTACTGAAAAACAAAATAAAAAAAGCATGGTGGGACGCTTTTGTCAGAACCAATCCCTATAATGTCGGATTAGACTCTGCGATTCTCTTGAATCCTGAAACTTGGGTTGCGAGCGGACACGTTGGAGGCTTTCAAGATCCTTTGATGGATTGTAAATCTTGCAAGTCCAGACATCGAGCAGACAAACTGATTGAAGAATTCACACACGGGGCCGTCGATGCGGACGGGTGGAGCAAACAACAGATGTATGATTACATCGTTGAGCATAAAATCCCTTGTCCTGTATGCAAGGAAGTCAATTACACGGAAATCAGAGAATTCAATCTGATGTTCAAAACTTCTCAAGGCGTCGTCGAAGACAGCAAGTCTTCGCTTTATTTACGTCCGGAAACCGCGCAAGGAATTTTCTTGAATTTTAAAAACGTTCAAAGGACATCCAGAAAGAAAATACCTTTTGGAATCGGACAAATCGGAAAAAGTTTCCGAAACGAAATTACGCCAGGTAATTTCATCTTCAGAACGCGCGAATTCGAACAAATGGAACTTGAATTCTTTTGCCAGCCAGGTTCGGAGTTGGAATGGTTTTCCTACTGGAAACAATTCTCAAAAGAATTTCTGTTATCCCTTGGTTTAAAAGAAGAAAACGTCAAATTATATGACCATCCAAAAGAAAAACTATCTTTTTATTCGAATGCGACAACAGATATTTTATACAAATTCCCTTGGGGATTTGATGAACTTTGGGGAATTGCGTCGAGAACGGATTATGACCTGACCCAACATCAAAACCACTCCGGCGAGAACTTAATGTATTTAGACCCGGACACCAATGAAAAATACCTTCCTTATGTCATTGAACCTTCGCTAGGCGTAGAGAGATTATTATTAGCGGTATTAACGGATGCTTTGGAAGAAGAAGCGTTAGAAGGTACTGAAGAGACCAGAACTTTACTCAAAGTTCATAGTTCCCTCGCTCCTTATCAAGTTGCCGTATTCCCTCTCGTCAAGAAATACCACAATGACTTGGCTTCAGAAGTCTTTCAAACCTTATTGAAAGAATTCGACGTTGTCTTTGACGAAACCGGAAACATCGGAAAAAGATACAGAAGACAAGACGCCATCGGTACTCCTTTTTGCGTCACCATCGATAATGACAGCTTGGAAAACAATACCGTCACAATTCGGTATCGTGATTCCATGGAACAGATCAAAGTCGATTTGAAAGACTTAATTACAACCCTTCATAAAGAACTTAAATAAAAAAGAAAGTTGGTGAATCCATGGCAAGAATCAGCCAAGAGTCGATTGAATTAATCCGCAATACGGCTGATATCGTTGATGTCGTAAGCGATTATGTGCAACTCCAGCCATCCGGAAAAAACTTTAAAGGGCTTTGTCCTTTTCACAGTGAAAAAACACCATCTTTTTTTGTTGATAAAGAAAGAGGGTTTTTCCATTGCTTCGGTTGCGGAGAAAAAGGAAACGCCATTACTTTCGTTCAGAAATACAAGAACACGACTTTTGTCGAAGCACTCAAAGAACTGGCTGATAGATATCATATCGAACTGGATACCGGCGGAGATGACACTCTTGTCGATCATCATAAACGTTCTTATGACATCAATGAAACAGCCAATTCATTCTATCAAATCAATTTGACAAACCTTGAAAAAGGCAAGAAAGCTTTTGAGTACATCAAAGGTAGAGGGTTAGATATCCATACCATCCAATATTTTGAAATCGGTTATGCTCCTGACGAGCCCAAGGCTCTTTTCTCACAGATGAAAGAAAATTACGAACCGGTTGAGCTCATCGAGCTCGGACTTCTCAAAAAAGGAGAAAACGACTATTTTGATTTATTCAGAAACCGTTTGATGTTTCCAATTCGGAATGAATTTGGGAAAACGGTCGGATTCAGCGGTAGAATCATTGAAAACAATCCTCTAGAACCGAAATACGTGAATTCTCCACAAACAAAAATCTTTACCAAGGGGAAAGTTCTTTATAATTTAGACAAGGCTCTTCCTTTCATTAACAGAGAGAAAAGAGTGGTTTTGTTTGAGGGATTCCTAGATGTGATTTCAGCTTTTTCCGCAGGAATCAAAGAAGGCGTTTGTTCCATGGGAACCGCTTTGACGCCTGAACAAGCTTATTTGCTTAAAAAACATACCGATCATGCCGTTTTATGTTATGACGGTGACTCCGCCGGATTTGAAGCCTCTTCGAAAGCCATACCGATTTTAGAAGAAGCAGGACTCCGCGTCTCGGTTGTTTTACTTCCAGAAAAACTCGATCCCGACGAATTTGTCAAAAAGCACTCCAAGGCGGCATTCGTCAACTGGATTAATGAGTTGTCGATGGATCCTTTTGAGTTTGAATACCATTATCTCAAATCTTCTTTTGACTTGACGAAACCTTCTCAGGTCGAAGAACTAAAACTTCGGATATTCAATATTCTACTGAAATCCGATTCTCAAATGCTAATGGAAATCTATATCAAAAAACTATCGGCCGATCTTAATATATCTTATGATATTTTACAATCCGATTTGCATCATTTCCAACTGACCAAAGCAATCAAGACTTCTCAGAACAAACGAAAAGAGAAGATTATCAACGTTGTGATTCAAAACAGAGCGGTGGTTGCGGAAAGAAGAATTCTTTGCTATTTCATTAAAGCGAAGGAATACCGTGAAGTCATCAATAACCTCATCGGAGGTATATTCACAAAAGATCGCGAGAACTTGGAAATTTTGATTAATGCGGAAGAATTCATCAAAGGTGGGATCACCGAAAACTTGAAAGAAAAAGTCATTGGTACTTTCGTCGAAAGCAAACGCGCATCAGTTGCTAAAAGGCTAAATGATCATGGTGAACCTTATTCCATTGATGACTTGCTTCAATTGATTATGACCTATAAAATCCACGAAGTTGAACTTGAAATAGAAGAAGTTAACCATCAACTCGCAGCTCTTGGAGAGTTTGCGAAGAAAGAGGAAACCACACCTCTTTTCAATAAGAAAGTCGAATTGACAAAAAAAATAAGAGAAATACGAAAGGAAAACCTATGGAAAAAAACGAAATCGTAAAGAAACTGATTGCCTATTGGGAAGAACAAGGTTTTTTAACATTCGATGAAATAAAAAAATACGCAGATGAAAACTCTACGCTTTATGACGAGATTTTAATCTCGCTTGAAAAGGAAGACATCTTCCCTGAAGCCTACATCGATCTAGCGGAACTGGATGAAGCACTGGATCTTGAAGCGGAAAGAGAAGCCGCAAAAGGCGAAGAGACCGATGAAGAAGAAAATGATTTCATCGATTTGGATGAATTGTCTGATGAGGATATTCCTGAAGAAGAATTAATCGATTTCGATTATTCCAAGGAAATTGAAGAAGAACTGATGATGGAAAAACAGTTCGACTCTTCCGTTTCCATCAAAGTGGATGACCCTGTTAGAATGTATCTAAAAGAAATCGGACGCGTGGAACTCTTGACCGGCGAAGAAGAATATGAAATTGCGACTTTGATTTCAAGAGCCAGAAAAGCCAGAGACGTATACAACCAAAAAATAACGGACGGAGAATCGATTTCTCAAGAAGAAATGGCTGAATTCGAAGAACTTTTCAAAAGAGGAGAGTTTTCGGAAAAGAAACTAGTCGAAGCCAATCTTCGACTTGTCGTCTCGATTGCTAAAAGATATGTCGGTAGAGGAATGCAATTCCTTGACTTGATTCAAGAAGGTAACATGGGTCTCATGAAAGCCGTATATAAATTCGATCATACCAAAGGGTTTAAGTTTTCTACTTACGCGACTTGGTGGATTCGTCAAGCCATCACCAGAGCAATTGCAGACCAGGCTAGAACCATCCGAATTCCGGTTCATATGGTCGAGACGATCAACAAATTAGTCCGAACTCAAAGAACATTAACTCAAAAATTAAAAAGAGAACCTCACCCTGATGAAGTGGCAGCTGAAATGAAAATATCAGTTGAAAAAGTCCAAATCATTCAAAAAGTGGCACAAGAACCCATTTCTTTAGAGTCTCCTGTCGGAGAGGAAGAAGATTCTTCTTTGGGAGATTTCATTCCAGATCCAGACACACTGACTCCTTATGAATACACATCAAAAGAAATGTTGAAGCGTGAACTCGATGCTGTTTTGGAAACTTTGACAGACAGAGAAGAAAAAGTACTTCGGATGCGTTTTGGTCTTTTAGACGGAAGAACAAGAACGCTTGAAGAAGTAGGCAAGGAATTTGGAGTTACTCGTGAGCGTATCCGCCAAATCGAGGCCAAAGCTCTAAGAAAATTACGTCATCCTTCCCGTTCGAAGAAATTAAAAGATTTCACGAGTGGAAGACAATAATGAAACTCAGTCCTCGTCTAGAATCCGCACTGAAACATACGGAAGGATTTGAGTGCCTGATGGATGTCGGATGCGACCATGCTTATCTACCGATTGAAGCTTGGAAAAGAGGATACGTCAAAAAAGCGATTGCTTCCGATAACAAGGAAGCTCCTTTTCAAAATGCCCTCGAAAATGTAAAACTATCGGACGCAAGCCCTCATGTTCAAGTCATCAAATCCGAAGGCATTGAACAAATGGACGATTCGGTTGATATTCTGTCCATCTTAGGAATGGGTGGAAACATGATTGTTGACATTCTCAATCACGGGAATTTAAAGAATGTCAAAAGACTGATTCTCAGTCCGAATTCAGATCCGGCAGAAGTCAGAGATTTCTTAATGAACAATCATTTAAAAATCATTGATGAAGAGTTTGTCAAAGATAACGACAAGTATTACCAAATCATGATCATCGAACACGGAGAAATGAAACTGAATAAATCAGAAGTCCGATTTGGTCCCTATAACATTTTAAAACAATCACCTGAATTTGTAGAATACATTCACAAATTGATTGCGAAACTAGAGAGAGGTAGACAAAAAGCCAGACAAATCACGGCGATTAGAAGCCTCGATAGCGAAATCAAATCATTAAAGGAGTGCATCAAATGAATTCGATAGACATCATCAAATATTTAGAAACCAAATATCCAAAAGAAGCCGCTTATGACTGGGACAATGTCGGTGTTCAGGTTGGTTCTTTAAATCAAAGAGCCAGAAAAGTATTGATTACACTGGATGTCACAAAAGAAGTCATCAAAGAGGCGATTGAAAAAAAAGTTGATTTGGTTATCAGCCATCATCCACTGATTTTTACCCCCTTGATGAATGTTCAAGTAGAAACCCCTCGAGGATGGATGATCCATCAACTCATCAAACATGGAATCGCACTTTATTCAATGCATACCAATTATGATGTGTGCGACGGCGGAATGAACGACGCATTTTCAAAAAGACTTGGATTAAAAGACTTGTCTCTACTGGACGATGAAGTCGGAATTGGACGAATAGGCTTGATTGAAGAAACACCATTTGACATCTTCGTTGAAAAACTGAAATCAGAATTTCAACTTGAAGATATCAAACTAATCGGTTCTCCAAGGTCTATTATTAAGAAAGTAGCCCTTTCACTCGGTAGTGGATCTCATCACATGAATCCTGCAAAAAGAAAGAATGCAGATGTGTTCATTACAGGGGATGTCACCTATCATAGTGCACTTGATGCCATTCAAATGGGGCTTTCGATTCTCGATATAGGACATTATGCTGAAAAGATCTTCAAAGAGGCGATATTCGAAGACTTGAACGTGACTTTTCCAGATGTTTCCTTTGAGATTTCAGAGGTCAATACAAATCCATATCAGGCGATTTAGTAAAATAGTATTTCTCTCTTGCAAAAGATTCTGGAGTATGATAAACTACTCTTTGAAATTCAAAATATTTGAAGTTAAAACAAAAAAGGAGAAATAACATGTCAAAAATAGGCGTTGCCGTATGTGGAAATTCCGGACTCGATTACTTGGTACACGATAAGGAAATCAGAATTTTCCGTTCCTTGTTGCTCATTGAAAACAAAGAATTTGAAGATTTCGTTGAAATCACTTCAGATGATTTCTACGAACGGATTACTAAAAATCCTGATTTAGACATTCATACTGCACAAACAAGCACCGGATACCTTCTTGAAATGTACAAGGAAATGGTTGCTTCAGGTTATGAAGAACTCATCATCATCACCATCTCAAAGCATTTAAGCGGTACGTATCAAAATGCAATATTGGCAGCGAAAATGTTAGAGGACGTTCCTGTCCACGTATTTGATTCCTTAAGTCTTTCCTATGTCGAAGCGAAAATGGCGATGACGGCGAAAATACTTGCGGACAAGGGTTTAACTGCTCCAGAAATCTTAGAGAGATTAGAGTTTATCAGAGATCATAATCATATCTTCGTCACCGTTGAAACTCTAAAATATCTTGTGAAAAACGGACGTCTCTCCGGCGCTAGCGGATTCCTTGGAGGACTTCTTAAATTAAAACCCCTTCTTCATGTATCACAAGAAGGAAAAGTGGTTACACTTGAAAAAATTCGTACCACCGAAAAAGCAAGAGATGGAATGCTCCAACACATATTAAACGAAATCAAAGGAAAAAAAGTCGAAGTATTCATTATCTATACCAACAACATGGGTGAAATGCTTGATTTCCAAGAAAAACTTCAAGAAATTGAAGGCTTGCCAGAAGTCAAATTAATTCCTCTTACTCCGGTTGTCGGATGTCATGCAGGACCCGGAACCATGGGTATGGGATTCATCGAACTAGAGTAGGAGGCATCATGAGCAAAGCGAAAGCAATCATCAATGAACTCTTGGTTGACATTTTCAACAGAATCCTTTCGATTGAAGGGGAAGAATTAAAGAAACAAGGCGTAAAATTGTCGATGAATGAAATTCACGTTCTTGAAGCCGTCTCCGTCGTCGAAGAACCCAACATGACTAACATAGCCGCAAAGCTCGGCGTTACGATTGGTTCTGCGACTACTGCGATCAATACACTCGTTCAAAAAGGATATGTCAGAAGATATACAGACGATTCAGATCGAAGAAAAGTATTGATTGCTCTGGAATCTCCTGCAAAGCCGGTTTTGAAAATACATAATCAGTTTCATAAAAAGATGATTGATTCGATCTTTGAAGACTTAAATATTGAAGAGGATGAAGTATTGATTGCATCACTCAAGAAGGTTTCTTCTTACTTCAAAAAGCCAAGAAAATAAAAAAAAATAGCGACTTAGTCGCTATTTTTAATGACAAATCTTTATTCAGTGATGATGCAATCAACTGGACAGTTGACTTCGCAGACTCCGCAGTCGATGCATTGTTCCGGATCGATGACATAAATATCTCCCGCAGTGATACAATCTGTTGGACAGCTTTCAGCACATGTACCGCAAGCAATACAAGTATCTAATATTCTTCTTGGCATGAATATCCCTCCTTTACGAGATGATGATTTCCTAGACTATTTTACCAATCATTAGCACTTTTGTAAAGGTTAATTTTGTAAATCGCCATGATTTTATAATCGAAACGGTTTCACATAAATACACTTGATTATTCATGCCCGTTTTGATACAATGAATACGTTGAATAAAGGAGTGAACAATTATGCCACTATGGTTAGAAATCACATTACCGATTTTGACTCTAATTATCGGATTAGTCGTTGGTTTTTTCCTCTCTAGAAAGTACTTCCAAAACTATTTAGAAAAGAATCCACCGATTAACGAACAAATGGTAAGAGCGATGATGTCTCAAATGGGAAGAACCCCATCTGAAAAACAAGTAAGACAAGTCATGGCCTCCATGAAACAAGCAAAATAAAGACGCTCGAGATTGAGCGTCTTATTTTTTTGGTTTTAATTTTGATCCTTCGATTTCTTATTGATGATCTTTTTGTCCAGAAAATCAAGCCAATGAACTCTACGTTCTGTTCCTTTTCTCAATCTTTGATAGTTCGAGCGATGACTATAAACGATGATTCCCACTGAAATAGCAGTAACGATAATCAGTGGAATGCTTTCTTCTAAAGTGAAGTACCTGATGATGACAAGAATCAGAGTCACTACCGCACTGGTGACGGATGAAACGGAAACGTATCTTGTGATGATTTGAGTCAAGAAAAATACAAGCACCATGACAATCGCGATTCTGTAGTCATAGGCAAGGAGTAATCCAAATGAGGTTGCAACACCTTTACCACCCTTGAATTTGAACCAAACAGGATAGACATGTCCAATGACCGAAGCAAGTCCAAAATACAAAGGACTGATTAAATCTAAACTGTCAAACCACGAGGTGTTGATCATCAAGAACACCAAGAGACCACTTTTTGTAACATCGAGCAGACTGACTGCAATCCCAATCGGTTTTCCAAACTCTCTAAAAGCGTTCGTAGCGCCTAAATTGCCACTTCCAAGCTTTCTCAAATCCTGATGTCTGAATAATTCTCCGAAGAGATAGGAGAAAGGAATCGAGCCTAGAAGATATGCAAGCAAAAGAAATAGTACATTTACCATATTACGACCTCCGATATACCACAAAATTATATCATAATAACTTCAAAAAGATAAGGAAAAAAATGTAAAAGTTTGGTATAATAATAGAAGAGACAAAAGGGGTTATGCACATGAGCGCAAAAGGAAATGAAATCTACAATGCACAGTCCATCCAAATCTTGGAAGGTCTTGAAGCAGTTCGGAAGAGACCTGGAATGTACGTCGGTTCGACCGACGCTAGAGGACTTCATCATCTCGTCTGGGAAATCGTTGACAATTCGATTGACGAAGTTTTGGCAGGATACGGAAAGACCATCAAGGTGGTTGTCAAAGAGGACAACTCGATTTTGGTCACGGACGATGGGCGTGGTATGCCTGTTGACATGCATTCTTCTGGACTCTCCGGCGTGGAAGTCATTTTTTCTAAATTGCATGCAGGTGGCAAATTTGGAAACACCGGAGTTTATAAAGTTTCCGGTGGGTTGCACGGCGTTGGAGCTTCTGTGGTCAATGCATTATCCGAATTTTTGGAAGTGACGGTTCACCGTGACGGACTGATGTATAAAATGCGTTTTGAGAATGGCGGAAAGAAAGTCAATGAACTGATCGTCATCGGAGAAACGAAAAAGCAAGGAACCGAAGTATGGTTTAAACCAGATCAAACGATTTTTTCGACGACTTTGTTTCACTTTCAAACCTTGGAAGAAAGATTGAGAGAAAGTGCTTTTTTAATCAAAGGACTCAAAGTCATTTTGCAAGACGAAAGAAGCAAACAAAAAGAAGTCTATGTATATGAAGACGGAATTTCTGAATATGTCAAATACATCAACAATCAAAAGACACCTTTGCACGAAACAGTTTATTTTGAAGGTGCTTCGCAAACCATCGAAGTCGAAGTCGCTTTTCAGTATACCAACGCCTATTCTGACAATGTCATCTCTTTTGTGAACAATGTCAGGACAAAAGATGGCGGAACCCATGAGACAGGCTTCAAGTCTGCCTTCACGAAGGTCTTTAACGACTACGCCAGAAGAATGAGTTTATTGAAGGAAAAAGATCTTGCCTTGGAAGGTGCGGACATCCGTGAAGGATTGACTGTCATCATCTCGATTCGGATTCCGGAAAACCTATTGCAATTTGAAGGACAAACGAAAAACAAACTTGGAAGTCCTGAAGCGAGACCCGCAGTTGAAAACGTCATTACCGAGAAATTGAACATTTACCTCACTGAGAACCCACAAATATCACAAGTCCTGATTGAAAAGTCTCTTGGAGCTAGAAATGCAAGAGAAGCCGCAAGAAAAGCTAGAGAAGATGCACGGCTTGTGAAAAAAGTAGTGAAGCAGGATATGATTCTGTCTGGAAAACTATCTCCAGCAACGTCGAAAAACCCGAAGATCAATGAATTGTTTTTAGTCGAAGGAGATTCGGCAGGCGGTTCAGCAAAGCAAGGAAGAGACCGAAAGTTTCAAGCGATACTACCTCTTCGTGGAAAAGTCATCAACTCTGAAAAACAAAAGATGGAAGACGTCTTGAAAAACGAAGAGATCGGAACCATCATTTCAACGATTGGAGCGGGACTCGGAGGCGACTTCCAAGTTCATAAATCCCAATACAACAAAGTCATTATCATGACCGATGCGGACACCGATGGTGCCCACATCCAAGTTCTTTTGATTACTTTCTTTTTCAGATACATGAGGCCACTCGTCGAATCTGGAAAACTATATATTGCACTTCCTCCGCTCTATAAAATTACGAAAAACTCCAAAAGAGAAGAAATCACTTATGCGTGGAACGAAGAAGACAGAGAACAAATTTGCAAAAAATATAAAATGTATAACATCCAAAGATATAAAGGTCTTGGAGAAATGAACGCCACTCAACTTTGGGACACCACCATGAATCCGGAAACCAGAACTTTGATTCAAGTTCGGATTGAAGACATGGCGGATGCAGATCAACGTATCAGCGTATTGATGGGTGACAAAGTCGAACCCAGAAAAGAATGGATTGATACTTTTGTATCTTTTGAGAGTGAAGACAATTATCGGATTAAGGGGGAAGAATAATGGCAAAATCAGTCAAAAACAAAATTGACGTTTTTCTTGACGAAAAGATCATCCCCGAAAATCTTGAAACGATTGTCGGTGACCGATTTGGAAAGTACTCCAAATACATTATTCAAGATCGGGCACTCCCAGATGTCAGAGACGGCCTAAAACCGGTTCAAAGAAGAATTCTATATGCTATGCATGCACTTGGCATGGGCTCGACCAAACCCTACAAGAAATCCGCAAGAATCGTTGGAGAAGTCATTGGTAAATACCATCCTCACGGAGACACTTCCGTTTATGACGCGATGGTAAGAATGAGTCAAACCTGGAAGATGGGGACACTTCTCATCGACATGCACGGAAACAACGGATCGATTGACAATGATCCTGCCGCCGCCATGCGTTATACGGAAGCTAGGCTTTCTGTATATGCGGAGCAATTACTGAAAGACATCGATAAAAGAACCGTCAATTTCATTCCAAACTTCGACGACGAAGAATACGAACCCGTTGTTCTTCCAGCGAAGTTTCCCAACTTGCTTGTCAATGGGGGAATGGGAATGGCTACCGGATACGCAACCAATATCCCACCGCACAACTTAAACGAAGTCATTGAAGCGGTCATTCATAAAATCAGACACCCGGAAGCAACCATCGAAGATCTTGCAAAGATTATCAAAGGACCGGACTTTCCAACTGGTGCGATTGTCGAAGGAACGGACGAAATCCGAAAAGCCTTTGAAACCGGCAAAGGTCGAATCATCATCAAAAGTAAAGTGGAGGTCAAAGACACTTCTTTGATTGTGACCGAAATTCCTTATGAAGTCAATAAATCAGAACTCGTACGGAAAATCGATGAGATCAGATTGAAAAAGAAAATCGACGGAATCATCGAAGTTCGTGACGAATCCGACCGAGAAGGATTACGAATCGTCATTGATCTAAAAAAAGAAATATCTTCGAAAGTCGTTCTTGCATATCTATTGAAAAACACGGATTTATCAGTTGCTTTCAATTATAACGTCGTCGCCATCGATCAGAAGAGTCCAAAACAACTCAGTTTAAACGACTTATTGAATTCCTATATCCTTCACCAAAAAGAAGTCATTCGAAACCGCAGTAACTTTGAACTTCAACGCGCTGAAAAACGTAGTCATATTGTCGACGGATTTTTAAAGATGGTCGAAATTTTGGATGATGTCATCATCGCCATTAGGGCTTCCTATGGAAAAAAAGATTCGATTGACAAACTAATGAGTCTCTTCAACTTTACCGAAATTCAAGCGGATGCCATCGTTAGTTTGCAATTATACCGATTGTCTTCAACCGACGTTGAAGAAATGAAAAAAGAAAACCTTGATCTTCAAAAGCAGATTAATCAATTATCCAAGATATTAAGCAATGAGCTTGTATTAGAAAACGTCATCGTCAGCGAACTTTCTGAACTCTCCGCTTCTTTACCACAACCAAGAAGAAGCGAAATCAAAGACGAGATTCGAAAACTAGAAATCGACGAACAAGAATTGATTCAAAATGAAAATGTCATGGTTGTTCTATCGAAAGACGGCTACATTAAGAGAACTTCAATGAAAAGTTATCAAGCGACCCCAGGAAATACGGGTCTAAAACAAAATGACGTCGTGTTGAAACAACAAGAAGTCAACACCAGAGACACGCTTCTCATTTTCACGACTTTAGGAAATTACATCAATATTCCAGTCTATAAAGTCCCTGACATGAAATGGCGTGACTTAGGAGAGTTCATCGGTGTTTTCGCCCCGCTTAAAGACTCTGAAGATGTTTTGGACATGATTACCATCGATTCTTTTGAAGACGAGAAAATGATTCTTTTAGCCAATCAACAAGGCGCAATCAAACAAGTAACTCTTTCCGAGTTTCAACAAATAAGACTCAATAAAACTTATAATTGCATGCCTGCATCGAAGATCAATCATTTGGTCAGTGTCGACATCAAAGAATCTTATGATACGTCTGTCACCATGGCTTCTAAAAACGGATACGTCGTCAAGTATGATATAACCGATATTCCGGCTCAATCACTCTCTGCCAAAGGTGTGAAAGGAATCAATCTTCGAGACGATGATCTCATCGGCGCAAGATACACCAACTCGATTTCGAAGGATGAAATCTTATTGCTCACCAACAGAGGCGCAATCAAGCGTTGTTTCACTTCCACAATCGATATCAGTCATCGCCCTGCAAAAGGAAAGTTATTCCTGAAGAGCGTAAAGACAAATCCATATCAATTCATTGGTTTCATCAGTGAAAACGTCTTCCGATTGAAAGACTACATCACCTTTAGAATTATACTCAAAGACGGAGAATTCATCATCCCAGGAAATGATCTCAAACCCGATAAATATGAGCATGGAGTTCCAATCCTAGAAAAAGAAGATTGTCCAGTCGATTTTAAAATGGACAAGAATCAACCTTATCTTGTCAATCAGTCCTTGATGAAACTCTTCAAGGAAGAGGTTCAAACCGATGAACTTGATGAATCGGAAGAAGAGGTTGAAACGGAAGACGTCATGCTTGAACTGGAGAAAATTCTATCAAGCAGAGCAGATTTCGTTCCTCAGGAACGGCCTGTATTGAAGGCGAAACTCGAAATCGAAGAAAAAGAAGAAGAGGAAGAAGACGATGATTCAATCATCGTTCAACAAACCTTGTTTTAATCACAAAAAATTCACTTGTTTAAGTTATGATATACTCATCACTTAACGAATAAGGAGTACATAATGAAAAAATTAGCCGGAATGCTTGTGGCTTCCCTAGCTTTATTCCTAGGAGGATGTTCCTTTTTTACGACGACCACAACTTCAACGACTGTAACGACGACCGATAATGAAAACACTGACCCGGTTGAAATATGGACCATCGAAGACTTGCAATCCATCACATCTTCGGACGATGTTGAATTAATGGCGGATATTGACCTTCAAGGAGTTGAATGGGAGCCTCTCTGTAGCCATGAATCCCCCTATGCAGGTACTTTCAATGGAAATGGACATGTCATATCCAATATGACCATAACGCTTAAAAATACAGATTTCAACGGTCTGTTTGCATCCATCACCGGAGATGTTTCCAACCTTACAATTGAAAACTATTCCATTTCATACACATCCACTTTCTTGACATTTGCGGGTGGGCTTGCAGGTGAACTGTCTGGCGACGTTACCAACGTTTTTGTCGACGGTGACATCACCATCATCAATGCAATGTCATCAAGCTATGTCGGTTTATTAGCAGGGTTGATTCAAGCACCTGTGACTTCGACAATGACCGCGACTGAATTCGTTCCGAACACAATATCAGGAAATCAAGTCATCGGTTCTATCGATGTCCAATCGAAATATTTTGCCTATGTTGGCGGACTTGCAGGAAAAACATACAATACAGAAATCATTGGCAACGAAGTCTTTGCTCAAATTGACGTGAGTTGTGATATTTACCGAGCTTATGTTGGCGGATTGGTTGGCCACCATTATGGCGGAGTCTTGATCGGATACGAAGATTATGTTGATACTTCAGACATCATGATTACAGACAATACCATTATCTCTGAAATAACAGTGTCTGCGAACGGCACTCAGGCATCCATCGGAGGCCTGATCGGATACTCACAATTTGGTGTTATGATTGATAATTTCGCAGTGTCGACGATTTCAGTTTCCGGATCCAGTTTGAATATTGGGGCTTTTCTTGGAGAAGGATGGTATGGAAGGCTTGAAAACTCTGTATCAGTGACGGATGTATCTGTCACTCTCCAGGAAGACCAAACTTTGTTTGTGTCCAGCCTTGCAGGTTTTATGAACGATGAGTTTACGCAAGAGACGAATTACTATCTGATCAGCGCCAACGTTACAATCGATACCGTCCTTGGATTAGAAACTTCAAAGGCATCTCTATCCGTCGAAACATTCTATTCAACGGTCCTGAACTGGGATGAAACCTACTTTGATTTCGCTCTGCTAATGGAGAACTTACCTGAATAACCAAAAAGAACGGCTTAGCCGTTTTTTTAAACTCAAAAAACGGTATTTGAATATGTTTACACTCAATTTAATTCAAAATTACCAAAAAATCGATATCATTTTAACTCATCTTGGAGTATAATTATTCCGAGGTGATGGGAATGAAATGCTTAAACAATCTCGTAAGAACTCCGATACCAAATGACGTATTCATGATGACGCTAAATCTCTATTATCAAATGGGGAAAAATGAATATTATCTAAAACTATTTGAAAACGATCAAGAGTTCCTCGCAAAACAAATCGCTTTCCAGGAAGCTTATTCGTTTTACAAGTGTTTTTTTTCATCCAACAAAATCGTTGAATCGAGAATGAGAACTTTGCAACTAGACTCGACTGTCCCTAAAAATAGAGCGGAGTCTCTATACAAAAACATCATTAGAATCTTTCAGACCATTCATAATAAAGACACCGAGCCATTTCAGCTCAATGTGACTGAAATATCGGATTTGGTCAAAATATTGTTCAGTGACTTTCACCCAAACGAAAAAATACAGTATAAGAAAATCGAGCGTCAGAAACATACGCTGATTTCTTCTGAAGTCTCTTCCAAAAGGGAAAAGTTAGAAGAACTGATTAAAAAACTCGATGAAATCAAAAAGACGAAAGAATATGAAACCACATTTCTATATTTGAACTTTATCGTCGATTTTATCAACATGGATATATTTAAGTTTGAAGAAAACGACGTCGTCGCAATTTTGATATTTTATATCATGGTAATGCAAGAAGGTCTGATTGTTTCCAAATACATCTCCTTCTTTGAAAAAATGCTTTTGTATGAGAAAGAGCTCAAACTTGCCATCGACAAGTCTCGCTTCGGATGGAGTGAAGGCTTTTCCGAAATGATGCCTTTATCGAGATTCATATTGAACATTTATTATAAAATGTATTTAGAACTTGCAGAAAAAGCAAGAGACTACGATTATGAAAACAATCTTGAAATCTCAAAATCCGACTACATCGAAAACACGATAGACAAGTTGCCAGAAGTGTTTTCAAAAGAAGATATCAGAAATCGTCATCCTTTGATTTCAGACTCGACAATCAACAGAACACTGAAGCGATTATTTGACGAAAACAAGATTCGACCGCTTGGAAAAGGTCGCAGTGCAAAATGGATTAAATTATACACGAAAGAGAAAAAGCCAAGAATTCAAGAACAACTCAATTTCGATCTTGGAGGGGAATAATATGAAAGACATCGATTTAATTATCAACGAAGCATTGAAAGAGGACATCCCCTCGAAGGACATCTCGAGTATTTATCTATTTGAAGACCAGGAATCGATCGCTAATTTCATCGCAAAAGAAGATGGAATCATTAGTGGGATGAAAGTCTGTAAAAGGACTTTTGAAATCGTGGATTCCAATGTCTATTTTAATGTCTTCAAACAAGACGGCGATTCCGTCGTCAAAGGCGACGTCATCGCTACGGTCAAAGGCAAAACGCTATCGATTCTAGCAGCTGAGCGAGTGGGTTTGAACTTTTTACAAAGAATGTCAGGGATTGCGACAATGACTCGCGAATTCGTCCGAGAAACAGAAGGAACCAAAGCAGAAATTCTCGACACAAGAAAGACCACGCCGCTTTTGAGAATTCTTGAAAAACAAGCCGTCAAAGACGGCATGGGCAGAAATCATCGAATGAGCCTTTCGGATATGGTGATGTTAAAAGACAATCATCTCAAAGCATCGGTTTCCATCAAGGATGCCGTTGATAAAGTCAAAAAGAATATTGACCCGGGGATTCAAATCGAAGTCGAAGTCGAAAGTGTATCCATGTTCAAAGAAGCACTTCTAACCGACTGTGACATCATCATGCTCGATAATATGTCGCTTGAAGATATGAGAACTTGCGTTTTCCTGAACCAAGGGAATAAAAAGATTGAGGCTAGCGGAAACATGACTCTAAATCGAATAAAAGACGTCGCACAGACCGGTGTAGATTACATCAGTGTCGGCGCATTGACGCATTCTTACAAATCTTTGGACATTTCACTGAAATTCTAGGGTTTTTTCTGTCTTTGCCTATGCAAAAACAGTCTTATTCTGTATAATAGATTGTTAAGAAATGAGTGATAGGCTTGTTAAAAGCGAAGTATTTATGGGCTCCTCTCGTTGAAGGGGTCGTTCCTGACCATCAAATTTATGAAGTCATATTAAAAAATAGAGGGATTGATGATCCAGACCATTTTTTTTCCATGGGAAAGGAAGTCTTAATCGACCCTTATTTGCTGAAGGGAATGGACAGGGCGGTTTCTAGAATCCTCAAAGCCATTTCAGCGGATGAAAAAATCGTTATTTATGGAGACTATGACTGTGATGGAATCACAGCCATTTCCGTCTTATATAGAACCTTGAAAAAGATGAAAGCCAATGTTTTCTTCGATCTACCAAACCGTTTTGTCGATGGGTATGGCCTGAACATGAATGCTGCCAGAAAAATGATTGGCGATAAGGTTGAACTCGTCATTACCGTCGATAATGGAATCACATGCGTTGAAGAAGTCGCTTTATTGAAAGCGCACGGGATTGACACCATCATCACAGACCATCACGAAGTGAAAGAAGTTTTACCGGATGCTTATGAGATTATTCATCCGAAAATTTCACCGAACTATCCCTTTAAAGAGATTGCAGGAGTGATGGTCGCATATAAACTTGCCTCTGCATTATCCGATTCTATCCTTGAAGATTTGTTTGACCTTGTCATGATTGGTACCATTGCTGATTTAATGCCTCTTGAAAAAGAGAATCAAGCCATGGTCAATCTTGGACTGATACAAATGAATAAGACAACCAATCTAGGACTAAAAAAAATTATTGAATACTCACACCTTGAATTAATCAATGAAACGGCAATCGCCTTTAAAATCGCACCGAAAATCAACAGTTCCGGTCGGCTTGGAAAAGCAAAGGAAGCAGTCAAACTGCTAATAAGCGATTCTGAACGTGAAATCAATGATTTAATCCTTCAAATCGAAGAATATCATGCAAACCGCAAAGACTTGACAGAAGAAGCATTCCAGCTCTGTGAAAAATTAGTCACTCCGGAAGAAGATGTCATCGTCATCGCTTCTACGTTTCTTCATGAAGGAGTCATCGGAATCTGTGCCCAGAAAATTGCGGAGAAGTATCAAAAATCCACCGTCATCATCACTCTCGATGAAGAAGGCGTTGGAAAAGGATCGATGCGTTCCTTCGGTGGAGACAACATTCTTAAAATGCTGGAACACAATAAAGATTTGTTAATCAAATTCGGTGGGCATTCTCAAGCCGCTGGACTGCAAATCAAAAAAGAAAACATTGATATGTTAAGAATGGGATTACAAAGAGAAGGAAGTCATGACCAACCGATTCTTAAAATAGACATGGAAGTACATCTTCCGGATGTCAAAGTCGCTACCATTCAAAAACTTCAGGACAACTCCTTCTTTACCGCTTCATTTTTATTTAAGAACCTTACAATCACAAAAAAAATGATGATGAGCGATAAACATACCAAGCTTATCTGTGAGGTAGAAGGGGTATCGATTGATGTTCTTTCATTTAACAGTCTTGAGTATTTCTACCTCCTCGAAGTTGGAGACATCATCAACGTCGTGGGAGGGTTGAACATCAATTTGTGGAGAAAACGAACCACGATTCAAATTATGATCAAAGATTTGGAATGTTTGAAGTTTCAAGTACTTGATTTCAGAAATCAAAATTTATTTCCAGACGGGGTTCTTTGGATGAAACCATCCAGTTTCACCATTTCCGACGAAACATTACTCGATGGAAATTTGAAACAGACTCTACTCGAGCAAAAACCGAAAACAATTGTTTTATTACCACGAATTCATCAAGACATGATTGAAGCATCCGTGGCAAAAGAAACATATATCAGAATTTATAAAGCAATTACAGAAATCGGAGACATCACTCTGTTTGATTTAGAACAGAAGACCAAATATCCGGTTTGGATCATTAAAAAGGCCCTTGAAGTCTTTCTGGAACTACGTTTGATCAAAAAGACGGAAGACGGTTTTTCAAAAGGGGCGGAAGGTGTGAAATCAGACCTTCATACATCCCCCACTTATCACGAGTTAGAAGATTTGAAAGAGACAGCAGACTGGCTCTATCAAGAAAGCATTAGCACCATAAAATCATCGCTTTATGCGTGGACGGAGGCCCACTATGAATTTTGAAAAATACATTATTAACGTTCCTGATTTTCCAATCAAAGGAATCCAATTTAAAGACATTACAGGCCTGATTGGAGATGGTGAAGCCTTTCACGCTGCCATATCTGAATTGGCTGAATTTTCAAGACTTTTAAATGCAACGAAAGTAGTTGGACCAGATGCCAGAGGTTTCATCACAGGTGCACCCGTAGCGGCTCTATTACAGGTTGGTTTTATTCCCGTAAGAAAACCCGGAAAACTTCCAAGAGAAGTCTTGACCTATGATTATGATTTAGAGTATGGTCATAATACACTCTGTATGCATAAAGACGCCATTTCTAAAGGGGACAGAGTCGTCATTATGGACGACTTGCTCGCCACCGGAGGAACCATGGAAGCGACGATCAAATTAGTTGAAGCAGCCGGAGGAGAAGTTGTCGGACTAGGATTTTTAATCGAACTATCTGAATTAAAAGGAAGAGCACGTTTGAAGAATTTCCCAATTAAAGTATTGATTCAATATTAGAAGGAAGGTTTTCATTTGACCCCCGATCAAGCTTATAAACCCTTAGAGTTACAACTATCAACTTATCTATCCAAAAAAGAGCACCTCGATTTCATCAGGCGCGCTTTTGACTTTGCTTATTTGAAACATGAGGGTCAATTAAGAAAATCCGGAGATCAATACATTACTCATCCAGTACAAGTCGCTATTACTTTAGCAGAATATCGCGTCGATCCAAATACAATCGTTGCTGGATTGCTTCATGATATCTTGGAAGACACCGAAACCGATTATGAAGAAGTCAAAAATCTTTTCGGAGAAGAAGTAGCGGACATTGTCGAAGGCCTTACAAAATTGCATATGTTGACATATGAAGGTTCAAAAGCTGCTCAGCAAGTGAAGAATCATCAAAAAATGGTTCTTGCGATGGCAAAAGACATTCGTGTGATTTTTGTCAAACTCGCTGACCGACTGAATAATATGAGAACGCTGTATCATTTGGATGAAGAAAGACAAATCAGAATTTCAAGAGAAACCTTAGACGTTTTCGCTCCAATCGCACACCGTCTGGGAATGTATCGATTAAAAGCCGAACTAGAAGATCTTGGATTCAAATATCTGTATCCAAATGACTATCTTGAAATCGCTCGAATGATTAACGATAAAAGAGGAAATCGTGAAGCCGACGTACAAGTCATGGAACGCGAGCTCGAAGAAATTCTTAAAAGAGAAACGCTTCATTTTGAAATCAGCGGAAGAATCAAAAACATTCATTCTGTTTATAGAAAGATGAAAATAAAACACTTGGATTTTGAAGAAATCAACGACTTGCTTGCTTTACGGGTCATTGTCGATACGATATCCGATTGTTATCGCGCGATAGGAATCGTTCATTCCAGGTTCATACCGGTTCCTGGAAGGTTCAAAGACTATATTGCAATGCCAAAACCGAATATGTATCAATCGTTGCATACAACGGTTGTCAATAAGGGTAAGATCTATGAAATCCAGATTAGAACCAAAGAAATGGATGAAATAGCCGAAAAAGGCGTTGCGGCTCATTGGGCATACAAAGAATCTCAAACGGGCCAAACCACAAGGAAAAATATCGAAGACATCGTTTCTTCTAAATTGAGATGGTATTCCGAATTAATCAAATTTACGGAAGAAAACGAATCCGAAGAAGAAATTCTTTCCATTTTCACTGACGACATTTTGAATGCCAACGTGTATGTTTTTACACCAAATGGAGACATCATCGACTTATCTGCTGGAGCTACTCCGCTTGACTTCGCGTTCCGTATTCATACCAAAGTAGGCGAAAAAACCGTAGGCGCAATCGTCAACGGTAAAATTCAGCCGCTCGACTACACTTTGAAAACGGGCGATGTCGTTGAAATCAAAACTTCTCAGAATGCAGTCGGTCCAAATGATAACTGGCTTAAAATAGCGAAAACTTCAAACGCTAGAAGTAAAATCAAAAACTTCTTGAATAAACAAAGACGAGATTTCTTAATTGAAAAAGGACAATCCGAATTTGAAAAAGAAATTCAGTCCAGAAGAATTCAAATCCCTTTGTCGGATAAAATCTGTAAAGAATTCTTTGAAAACAAAGGTGTCAAATCGGTTGAAGATTTCTATTATGAAATAGGAAAAAACATCATATCTCCAATTGGAGCCATCAATCTTCTAACCGGAAAAGAAACCTTGTCAGAAGAAGAGTTGATTGATAAAATCAACAAAATCCCAGATGAGAGAAAACAACAAAAATTAAGAACGCTTCACTCTGATATCAACATCATTGTTGAAGGTTTGACCAATCCGAGCGTCAAACTTGCCAATTGTTGCAACCCCGTACTTGGAGACGAAATCATCGGGTATGTCACCAAAAACGCTGGAATCGTCGTTCATAGAGATGTCTGCAAAAATGTCGAAGGATTTGAAAAAGAACGATTATTGGATGTTTTTTGGGGCCAAAACGTAACCAAAAAATACGAAACGAATTTAAAGATCATTGTCATGAATCGAGACAACATCTTAGCAGAAATCATCAATACCGCAACTTCATCCAAGGCGAAAATCAATCAAGTCAGTGCACAAACCAATAAAGTAAAAGAAGGATTAATCCGTCTTAAGGTCGAGATCGGAAATGTGTTGGAACTAGATAACGTGATTGCCAATCTTCAAAAAATCAAAGGAATCTATTCGATTGAGAGGGTATGCTGATGAAAGTCGTGGTTCAACGAGTTTCACAAGCTAGTGTTCAAGTAGAAGATAAAATCATTTCAAAGATTAATCAAGGATACCTTCTACTGGTTGGTTTTCACCAAACGGATACGATGAATACAGTGTCTTATCTAGCAAGGAAAATCGCCAAACTTAGAGTTTTCTCTGATTCTGAAGGAAAGATGAACAAATCGATCCAAGATATCGACGGCGAGATTCTATCCGTCTCACAATTTACACTCTATGGAGACACTACCGACGGGAACCGACCTTCCTTTACATCCTCCATGGATCCAATCAATGCAAACAAGCTTTATGATGCCTTTAATCAAGAACTAAAAATGCTTCTAAACAAAGAGATTCAGACGGGCATTTTTCAAGCTGAAATGCAAGTTTCACTAGTCAACGACGGACCGGTCACCATTTTACTTGAAAGAACATAAAATTTCCTGCTTTTGTTTGACTTACATCAATAAATAAACTATAATTATTTCAGTAGAAATAAACAAATCTCGGAGGCTACAATGGATAAAGTACAAGTAATCTTTGAAAAAATCAAAGAAATCATCGTCGAAGAATTAGGCGTAAAAGCTGAAAAAGTCGTGATGAATGCTGCATTGGCAGATGATTTCGGTGCGGACTCACTTGATGCACTAGAATTATTCAACCAAATCGAAAGCGAATTCTTAGTTTCAATTTCAGATGAAGCAGCGACTAAAATGAAAGATGTACAAGATTTGGTTGACTATGTCGTTGAAAAAGTAAGCGACAAATATTTCGAGTAAAAGAATGTGTGAACCACCTCTCTTACAGTAGGATATCGTCCTTTTAAAGAGGACGATTTTTTCTTAAAATTGCTTTCATTGAGAATTTTATTGTCTCAGATTTTTTTACAATGGTCTTAACTTAAAATAATGAATTCATGCAGTTGAAAGGAGTTCCCAAACCCGTTTTGTTTGGGGAAAAGGCAAAATGATATCAAAAATCAGAGGAACCTATGACATTCTTCCCTGTGAAGTCGAAAAATGGCAAGAACTGGAAGACGTCATCTATCAAGTTTCAAAACTTTATCATTTCAAGGAAATCAGAACGCCGATTTTTGAGGCGAGTGAATTATTCCACCGTGGTGTTGGCGACACGACCGACATTGTCAAAAAGGAAACATACGATTTTCTCGATAGGGGAGATCGTTCTTTGACACTCCGTCCGGAAGGTACTGCCTCCGTTGTAAGAAGCGTTATTGAAAATAAATTATATGCAGATGCCAATCTGCCTCTTAAATATTATTACTATGGTCCAATGTTTCGTTATGAACGTCCTGCAAAAGGCAGACAAAGACAGTTTCACCAGTTTGGAGCTGAAGCCTTGGGTTCGGACTCTCCACTTGTCGACGCTGAAATGATTGCTTATTCCTATACGCTTTTGAAAGCACTTCATCTTCAAAATGTATATGTTAAAATCAATTCTTTGGGTGACACCGACTCCAAAGCCGTTTACAGAGAAAAGCTTGTCAGTTATCTTGATAAACACGTCGAGAATCTCTGCGACGACTGTAAACGTAGATATCTTGAAAATCCTTATCGAGTTCTCGACTGTAAAATCGATCGAGACACGCCTACCATCAAAGAAGCTCCCAAGCCCATTGATGATTTATCCGAGAAGGACAAAGCTCATTTCGACAAAGTGCTCGATTATCTCGATGGTATGAACATTGACTACATTGTGGATAAAAACTTGGTCAGAGGTTTAGATTACTATACCCACACCGTATTTGAACTAGAAGCTGATCTCGAAACTTTGGGAGCCCAGGCTACACTCGGTGGTGGAGGAAGATACAACCACTTATTCAAAACGCTTGAAGGGCCAGAATTCAGTGCAGTTGGCTTTGCATTTGGAATGGAAAGACTATTGCTTGCACTTGAGAGTCTCAACCGAAAACGACCACAAGAATCCATCCATGCTTTCTTAATCATGTTAGGTGACTCTGTAAAATCGGAAGGCCTTGAACTCATTATGAATTTAAGACATGGTGGATTGGTTGTGGACTATGACTTCTTTGATAGAAGCTTGAAGGCTCAGTTCAAACAAGCTGAAAGACAAAATCCCAAATTCTATTTAATATTTGGTGAAGAAGAAGCGAAGTCTAGAACCATCAACATCAAAGACGCGGTTTCCGGAGAACAGGAAAGTGTCTCTTTGGACAATTTATACTCCACCCTAGTCAGCAAAATTCAAAACGCTTCATCATGCTCCGGTCATTGCTCGGATTGTGCTGAAGATTGTGAATAAATCTAGAGGCACCTGTTTCATTTCAACCACAGTATGCTATAATGTTCTATAGATAGGAAGTGATTTTATTTGAAGAGACCACCGATTACGGACGTGAAACTCAATCGAATCATCAAATTTCTTGCGATTGCACTTCTTGGACTCGCTGTCCTTTTCATGGCGACTCAGTTTTCATCGCTTTGGAATTGGATTACATCGGCAATCAAAAGTGTGATTGTACCGATAGCGATTGCCTATTTAATCGCTTTGATTGTTTTTCCACTCATTAAAATACTAGAGCGGAAAGGTATTGGACCTCGTTGGTTATCCCTTTCTATCGTGTTGATTGTATCGATTGCTATCGTCATCGCTATTTTTTATTTCGTAACACCTTTTGTCGTTTCTGAAATCACGAACTTCTTTAACAACGACTTCCAGAAAATTCTTGATTATTTTACAACGGATTTGAGAGACGAATTTATCTTAGGACGTGACTTGTACGATCAAATCTACACTTACATTTCCGAAACCGATTTAATCGCTAATTTCCTAAGCACTCTGGTTCCTTCCGCAATTTCATATGTTACAAGCGTTGCATTACCAATATTCACTAGTGTTGCGATTGTACCAATGTTGCTGATCTATTATCTACTTGATTATGAATTAATCGGAGACCGTCTCCGTTCGATCGTCCCACAAAAACTGGAAAAGAAAGCCGCAGACCTTGGCAATAGACTGAACCGGACCGTAGGTTCATATTTGAGAGGACAACTTTTCTTGATGGGCGCGATTGGTGTTGTTGCCGTCATCGTCTATAAATTGATTGGAATGCAGTATTATCTTGTATTTGGATTGATTGTTGGAATAACGAATATCATCCCTTATTTTGGAAGTATATTAGCAGCCATCCCACCCATCGTATACGCATTCATTTCAGGCTCGATCAACCCATTTTTCGTACTAGCCATCAACATGGTTTTACAGTTCATCGAAGGAAACATTTTCCAACCTTTGATTATGTCTCAACAATTAGAGATGCATCCAATCATCATCATCGTTTCGATTCTATTCTTTGGAAGCTTGTTCGGTACGCTTGGTGTTATCTTCGCTTCGCCAATGGCAGCGAGCATCCGGGTCTTCTACCAGTTTTATAAAGAAAATAGACCTCGGCCTACCGAAGTACTTGTTTCCCCAGGTGGAGGGAAGACTTGATGAAAGGGAAAAAAATAACTCCAATCTATTCTCAATATGAAATCAACACGATTTTGTTTTATGGGATGATGATTTTATTTCTTCCTTTGGTTTTGGTATTCACTTATATTTTTGACGTCGATTCTTACCTTGACATCAACAAGTTCATTCTTTGGACTGTGATTGTAAACTTTACAATCTCGTTGATTGGAACCGTTGTTTTATTATTAAGAAAAGACCATTTGAAACGTGTCGTCAAAGCGAACTACAGGAATGAATTCTTTTTCTTGGGTCTGATATCGATTTTTGGAATATTGGGCGTCGTGGTATTTTATGACTACATGGGTGGAAATCGAGACTACATTGCAAACATTCTTGTCTTGATTTTTGCAGTCTTACTATTCACACTTATCTTTTTAGGCCGTAAATTTTTTAAGTTTGATTATATGAAGAAAAAATAATGGCTGCCGATGCAGCCTTATTTGTTAGCGAGGAATTTATGAGATTCGATCGATTAAAGGCTATCACGAATGATTTCGATACGATAACCAACCATACGATTCTAATCTTTGGGTTAGGCGGCGTTGGGTCTTTCGCAGCGGAAGCGATTGCTAGAAGCGGGTTTCAACGAATCATCCTTGTCGACTTCGATCAAGTCGCAGAATCCAACATCAACCGTCAAATCATCGCACTCGATGATACACTCGGTCTTTTTAAGACAGAAGTAATGGAAGAGCGGATTCATAAAATCAATCCCTATTGTAAAGTCATCATCCATACCGAAAAAGCAACCGAAGAAAATCTGTTCATCTTTTTTGAAGAAAAAGTCGACTATGTCATTGAATGCATTGATGATATGGCTGCGAAAATCGCGATTGCCAAAGAAATAGAAAAACGAAATATCGAGATGATTTCCTCGATGGGATTCGCAAACAAATTTGAACCAGATAAAATTAAAATTGCACCACTTGACAAGACCAACGTTTGTCCTTTGGCAAGAAGATATCGCGCTTTATCAAGAGAATCCGGGTTGTCATTGAAACGAGAAGTCATCTTTTCAACGGAAACGCCCTCGAAGTCATCCAATGAATCTGTAAAATTAGGTTCAACCGCTTTTGTCCCCAGTGTTGCAGGCTTGATGCTGGCGGCTCATGTATTCAATCATTATCGGAAAGAAGGTTCATCATCATGAAAAAAATCATTGTCGCTGCAGGGTGTTTCTGGGGCGTTGAACATTATTATAAAAGACTCAAAGGAATTATGAACACAAGAGTAGGGTATACGGACGGACCGACTGAAAATCCTACTTACAAGGATGTATGCGATAATTCAGGTCACGTAGAGGCCGTCTGGATTGAATATGACGAAGAAGTCATTTCTTTAGATAAAATCTGTGAACACTTTTTCAGAATCGTGGACCCGACTCAAAGAAATCGTCAAGGACACGACTTCGGCGTGCAATACCGAAATGGATTCTTCTTGTTTACAAAAGAAGACGAAGATCGAGTGCTTACATTCATCGAAGGGGCAAGAAAGAACTACACCAAACCATTATCGACGTTTGTCAAGCAAGCCAGTGACTTTTACGATGCAGAAACCTATCATCAACACTATTTAGAAAAGAATCCTTCGGGATATTGCCATGTCAACATGTCTCTTGCAAAAAAAGAAGAATTGAAATCAGGTGAATAAGATGTTAATGATCTCAGATGAAGTCAGAAAAGCAATTGAATCCAATCAACCTGTCGTCGCCTTGGAATCGACCATTATTTCTCATGGAATGCCTTATCCGAAAAATATTGAAACCGCATTGAGATGCGAAGAAATCATTCGAGAAAACGGAGCGATTCCAGCAACAATTGCCATCATCGACGGCATCATCAAAGTAGGACTGTCCAAATCGGAAATCGAAGCGATAGCCAAGCCGGACGCAACCGTTATGAAAGTATCAAGAAGAGATCTTCCATTGGCTTTAAGCAAAAAGAAAAACGGTGCATTGACCGTCGCAGCGACGATGATTGCTTCACAGCTTGCAGGTATTCGGTTTTTTGCGACCGGAGGAATTGGTGGGGTGCATCGTCACGGTGAAACGACGATGGATATCTCCGCAGATTTGGAAGAACTCAAAACAACCAGCGTATGTGTCGTATCCGCTGGCGTGAAATCGATTCTAGACATAGGAAAAACACTAGAGTACCTTGAAACCCTTGGCGTTCCAGTCATCGGCTTTGGCGTCACTGAAATGCCAGCGTTTTACACAAGAGACTCTGATTTCGACGTACCCATCAGTTTATCTTCTTTTGAAGAAGTCGCATCTTTTTTAAAAGCAAAATGGGATTTACCACTTCCTGGAGGTGTCTTGATTGCCAATCCGATTCCCAAAGAATTTAGTTATGACAAACAAGCCATAGACGCGGCGATTGAACAGGCTTTAATCGAATGTGATGCTTATTCCATCAAAGGAAAAGAGATTACCCCTTATCTTTTGAAAAGAATAACCGAAATTACCGAAGGCGCTTCCTTGGTCGCAAATATGGAACTCGTCTTCAATAACGCTTATGTCGCGGCTAATATAGCAAAAATCTACTTCAAGGAGAATTTTCCATATGAAACGGAATGATTATCTATCCTGGGACGAATACTTTATGGGTGTTGCCGATTTATCGAGCATGAGAAGTAAAGACGATTCCTCTCAAGTGGGAGCGTGTATCGTCAACCCAAAAAACAGAATCGTAGGAATTGGATACAATGGTTTTCCAATTGGATGCGACGATGATGATTTTCCATGGGAAAGAGAAGGAAAATTCTTGGATACGAAATATCCTTATGTCGTCCATGCTGAACCCAATGCGATTCTCAATTCCAATGTCGACCTTGAAGGGTCGAAAATGTATGTTACTTTGTTTCCATGCAACGAATGTGCCAAATTAATCATTCAATCAGGAATCAAGGAAGTGATTTACCTGTCTGATAAGTATGAAGGCACTGAAATAGACCAAGCCTCAAAACGTTTATTCAATTCTGCTAAAATCAAGTATCGAAAATTAGAAGATTATCGTTTAAAGGTGATCAAAGATGAATGAACTGATTGAACATTACTGGAAAAGAATTGTCGTATTAATCATTCCATACTTCATCTTTTTGTTCTTAGCTTTCATGCCAATTGGATTTTATCTAAATACACCAGGTGGGTTGACGGAAGTAGAAGACTTGATTACGATTGATTACAATCAAGATAAAGTCACGGAAGGTTCCATATCGTCGACCTACATTATGGCAATCAATCGTCCCACTTATCTAGAATTCATTCTAGGGACGTTCAGTAAGTTTTCAACGATTGGAATCCTCGCAGGATCCAACCTGGACTATACCAATGAAGAAATCAACCAAATCAGTTATCTTGATAAAGCCACCTCGGTGGATGCGGCAATCATTGTGGCTTACAATAAAGCATCCCTTACAAACTCAGAAATTCACATTGAATACAATCAATCCGTCATGGTCTACGGAAAAGCGACCTATCTCTCACATTATGATGAAATTGAATTTGGGGATATATTCATTCAAATGATAGGTGATTCCGATGTCATCGTCACCACACTGGAAGGCATCTCCTTGAATTCCTCTTTATCGGATACCTACACTTTCACATTCAAAAATGAAGATGGAGAGGAATACGATGTAGAACTTACAAAAAGTCCTGAAACAGGCCTTTTTGGAATCACATTGAAAACTTACTATCTCGTTGATTCTTCCCTCACATATCCGATTTATCATGAAGGCGACTCTAATATTGGCGGACCTTCTGGTGGGTTGTTACAGACATTATCGATTTACAACATGCTTTCAGACGAAGACATTACCCACGGACTTAAAATTGCTGGAACCGGCACCATCAACTATGATGGCTCGGTCGGATACATCGGCGGAGTAAAACAAAAGATTGCGACGGCTTATTTAAACCATGTAGACGTATTTTTCATTCCATTCCTAGATGAAAATTATTACTATGACAACTATATGGAAGCATTAAGAAGTTGTGAGGAACTGGGAATCGATCCTACCGGATGGCTGGTTCCTGTTTCCAGTTTTGACGATGCCATCAATCATCTGAATGGTTTGGGGGACTAAGATGAAAAAATATCTTGAAATCCTCAAATCATTTCATCAACTATTTACGCTGAAAGAAAGACTTTCCGCTATGTTTGGCGGGTTACTATTTTCTTTTTTAATCTTTATGCCTCTGATAATTCTTTTGGCTGAAGTCATGGTCGTTTACATTTACATGATTTATACTTTGACCGTTCTTGCGATTTTCATTGGATTGGCTTTTTCTGCAGTCGCAAGTCATCTGGAAAAAAAGGCTTTGTTCTTGAAAAAACCAGAACTCGTGAATGATTCAACTGTAAAATCATTATTGTTCATACATCAAATCGTTATTAATTCCATCATTGTAATCATTGGACTTTGTTTTCTCTTATGGTGGATTCCTATCTTAATGGTATAAAGGAGCTATTCTACTTATGAAAAAATGGATTTTGATTACATTATTGCTTTTGGCGGTGGACCAAGTGACAAAACTCATCGTCGTTCAATCTTTTGATTATGTTGGAGATACTTTTCCAATCATTCAAGATTTCTTTCACTTTACTTATGTCAGGAATTCAGGCGCCGTGTTTGGGCTTGGAAGCGATATAGGGTTTAGTTATTTAATCGGTGTTGGATTTGCAGTCTTGGCCACCGGCATCTTTGGGTATATGCTTTTCACCAATGATTTTTCTGATAAAAAAAGATTTTGGTATACCCTCAGCTTATCGATGTTGATTGCTGGTGCGTTAGGAAATGGAATTGATCGCTTGTTTCAATTGGATCATAGCGTTGTTGATTTCATCGATTTCAGAGGAATCTGGGTCTACGTGTTCAACTTTGCGGACATGTGTCTTAACGTCGGAATTGCACTTTTCATCTTCGATCAATTCATTCTAGAACCGAAACGGGTGAAAAAAAATGCGGCCTAACGATTTTCAATATGAATGGACAGTGTCTAGTTTTGATGAACTCACCAGAATCGACAAATTTGTTTCCGCTGGGTTTGAAGAATTCTCAAGAACACTAGTTCAAAAAATGATTTCAGAAGAATACATCGTCTGTAATCATCAAAAAGTAAAACCGAATTATCAAGTCAAGGTTGGAGACCTTATCCAAATCGAAGAACTTCCGATTACGTTGCAGGATGCCTTGCCTGAAAACATTCCGCTCGAGATTGTTTATGAAGACGATGACTTGCTAGTAGTCAATAAACCTTCCGGAATGGTAGTACATCCAGCGCCAGGTCACTACACTGGAACGCTCGTGAATGCACTTCTCTATCATATCGACCATTTATCATCAGGTAGTGAAGAAGAGCGACCAGGAATCGTACATCGTATTGACAAGGATACTTCAGGGCTCTTGATGGTGGCAAAAAATGATTTTTCTCATCGAGCTCTTTCTGAAGAACTGAAAGATAAAACAACCAAAAGGGAATACGTTGCCATTGTCGATGGCGTGATTTTGAATCAGATGGGGTCGATTAACGCGCCCATTGGTAGAAGTCGCACCGATCGCAAAAAAATGACTGTAGTCGAGGACGGAAAAGAAGCAAAAACACATTTTGAAGTGTTGGAACGATTTGAAAAAGCGACTTTGGTGGCTTGTCGACTAGAAACCGGAAGAACACACCAAATCAGGGTTCACATGGCTTATATCAACTTCCCCTTGCTTGGAGATCCCGTGTACGGAAAAACAAGACACGTCGCTTCTACAGGTCAGTATCTTCATGCAAAATCACTAGGATTTACTCATCCAAGAACGAAAAAGTGGATGGAGTTTGATTCGTTACTACCAGATTATTTCATCCAAAAAATAGAAGAATTGAGAAACCGATAAATTTATCGGTTTTTTTCTTTTTTTGGTGTTGACAATCGTTATTGAAAGGAATAAAATAGAAGTGACCATGTGGTCACGTTCGGAGGGATGCTTTTGGAAAAAGAATATTCTGCAAGAGATAAAATACTCGATGCGGCTTTGGTTGAGTTTGGTACACACGGCTATACCAAGGCGTCAACCAATCGAATTTATCAGGAAGCAAAAGTGTCAAAAGGTTTGATTTTCAAAATTTTTCAATCCAAAGACAATCTATTCACGGAAGTATTCAAGCGCTCTCTTGGCAGAATGCTTTCTGAAATGGAATTGACTAAAATTACCGACTCACATGATATGATAGAAAAAATGATGGCCGTCGTTGCCTGGAAATTGAAATACGCGACTTCTCATCCACAGGATACTTTGGTGATGATGGAAGGATTCAATTCACCTCCAAAGGAAGTACAATTATATCTTCAGGAACATATTAGAGAACTCACTGTTTTATCCACAAGGTCTTTCTTCTCAGATATCTCAATGGAAAATATCAGGGATGAATATACAAAAGAAGATGTCTTGACAAATCTTGAAATTGGGATGATTGGACTTCAAGAAAAGTATTTGTCACAAAAAATGACGTTGGATGATATGGAATCTTTTAAAGATTTGGGCTTGAAATTTTTAAATACGATACTAAAAGGAATGGAGAAAAAATAATGTCAAACGCATTTGTAGTCAAAGAACTAAGATTTAAGTATCCCAAAAACAACGATGATACGATTCAAGGGATTTCTTTCCAAGTAGAAGAGGGGAAAATCTTCGGACTCCTTGGGCCTAGTGGGGCAGGAAAGTCGACAACACAAAAAATACTTTCCAAGCTTCTTGAAGATTACTCCGGAGAAATATCCTATTATGGAAAAGATTTAAAGAATTACCATAAGGAGTTTTATGAAGAAGTTGGTGTCGGATTTGAAATGCCCGTTCATTTCAACAAACTAACAGCACTTGAAAATTTGAAATATTTTGCCGGACTTTACAAAACGAACATTGATTATATCGAACTTTTGACAAGAGTCGGGCTCTATGAGGCAAGAAATCAACTGGTTGGAGAATTTTCTAAAGGAATGAAGGTCAGACTCAATTTCGTCAGAGCTCTTTTAAACGATCCGAAAATGATTTTCCTTGACGAACCAACGGCTGGTCTTGATCCAAAAAATGCAAAAATCATTAAAGACATGATTTTGGAATTCAAAAAACAAGGAAAAACAATTTTCGTTACGACTCATCTCATGGGAGATGTCGAGCAACTTTGTGATTATGTCGTATTTATGCACAAAGGCCGGATTACCGAGACGTCGACCGTACGAGATTTAAAGATGAAATACGGAAAAAAAGAACTTAAAATCGAGTATTACAATCCAGACGGTTTGAAATCAGAAACCTATCCTCTTGATAAAATCGGTACAAACGAAGCTTTCTTGAATGCGCTGAAAAAGAATGAAATCGAAACCATCCATAGCGGCGAAACGACGCTTGAAGACATCTTTATCAAAGTGACGGGTGACGTAGACAATGAATAAAATGCTTCATTTGATCAAAGGTGAAATTCTTCGTTTGGTTCGGTATAAAATCATTTTTTTCGCAGTTTTGGTTTCAGCTATTTGGGTCATTATCATTGCTTTATCCGATGAAGCAACAGCACTTGCACTTGGCCCCAGTCTCATTTTGATGGATGCCGGATTGATGAGTGTCATCTTGCTAGGATCCTCGTTCTTTCTGGAACAACAAGAAGGCACGCTCCATGCATTGCTCGTAACTCCTGTGCAACTATATAAAGTATTGATTGCCAAAATTTGTTCAGCGATGTTCATGGGCTTTCTTTCATTGATTATCGTTGCTGGCTCCATTCTGATTTTCCATGGACCGATGATATCGATATTACCAATTATTTTCTATACATTTTTAGTGATATTGACTCATACGGCCATCGGTTTTCTTTTGATTCTTCACTCAAGGGATTTCATGGCAATGCTTGTGAAATACATGGGGATGGTGCTTTTGTTCATGTTGCCAGTATTATTGGTGGCGGTCAATGTGGTTCCTGATGAATATGAGTTCTTGACATTGCTTTCTCCAAGCTATGCAGGTCAGGTGTTGTTTCAATCAACCGTCAAAACAGTGGAAACTTGGAAGGTAATATTCTCTGTTTCTTACTTGGCATTGATACCAGGATTACTCTATCCGCTTCTTGTATACAAACAATTTGTGAAAGTCGCTATTGAGGGGTAATATTATGAAAAAATATACTAGTTTATTAAAATATGAAATGAAAACGATCATGAAGGATTCGATGAGCGTCATCATGATTCTATATCCATTTCTGATTGTTTTCATCACGGGATTTATCATCCCTGCCATTTTGGAAAGAACCACCGATTCATCATCCACGGCCTCTATGAATACACTTCTGATAGGGTTTGTGATTACTTTATCGATGGGTGGTTTCGTCATGGGAGCGATGCTTGGATTCAGTTTGCTTGAAAACAAAGACGAAAACACCTTAATCAACATCGCCGTCACTCCGGTTACCGTATCTGGATATGCAACCTTCAAGGTGATTTATACAACCGTCATTGCATTTTTAGCGAACTTGTTCATGGTTGGAGGACTCAAATTGGTTGCGGTTAACAAGTATGTCATTACGATTGGTACGACGACGATTAAATTACTTGATACCATCAACATCGGAGAAATGCTTGCTTTCTCATTTGTAGCCAGCTTGGTTGTTCCGATGATTGCATTGGTGATTGGAGCCGTCGCAAAGAACAAAGTCGAAGGCTTTGCATTTATGAAATCAAGCGGAATCATCATTTTGATTCCTTTGCTTGCATTACTTAATATGTTTAAAGATGCAAAACAATACATCCTTGGAATCGTTCCGAACTTTTGGGCAATGAAGGCTCTTCTGAACGAATTGATGAATGAAGTCAATACCGTCATGGGGATAACGAATTCGTCCAATCTCAATTTTTACTGGTACATGGTTATAGGTGCGGTGTATACCATACTGATTGGTTATGTATGTCTACGTTTCTTTATCAAAAAGTCAAATTTAAAATAAAGGAGGATTTACAATGTTAGCAATATTTGGTTTAGAATGGTATTGGTGGTTATTGATTATTCTCGGCGTTGGTTTCATTGGTTGGCTCAAACTTTGGTTCTTCAAAAAAATGAAGGAAAAAAGTGAAAAGAAACCGAAATACAAAGAAGAAGACGAATAAAAAAAAGAACTGGTCGAGTACCAGTTCTTTTCTATTAGGATTGATAACGAGTAGCCACTTTGTCCCAATCGATGACATGGAAAAAATTTTCAATGTACTCAGGACGTCTGTTTTGATATTTCAAGTAATAGGCATGTTCCCAAACATCAAGTCCAAGAAGTGGTTTGCCTAAGGGTAGGACGGGATCCTGGTTCGGAGTCGATACGACCTCGAGACCACCTTGGTGATTTTGAATCAACCATGCCCAACCTGAGCCAAATCTCGTTTTGGCTGCATTTGAGAATGCATCCTTAAAAGCTTCAAAACTACCAAAAGTCGTTTCAATGTCTTCAAGCAATTTGCCACTGGGACGACCATTTTCATTGAGTTTCAAAGTCGAGAAAAAGAAGTTGTGGTTGAATACTCCTCCACCATTGTTAATAACCGCCGTCCTGATGTCAAAAGGGAGTTTGATGTTGTCAAGCATCATTGATTCGAGATTATCATATTGAATCTCGGGATGCTTTTCAAGCGCGGCATTTAGATTGTTCACATAGCCTTGGTGGTGTTTCGTATGATGGATTATCATGGTTTCTTTGTCAATGTGTGGTTCAAGTCCATCATAGGGAAAGCCTAAGGGTTCAAAAGCGAATTTCATATATAAATTCCTCCTATAAATAAGTTTGTTGATACACTTATATTATATGCTTATTGAGGGAGGAAATATAATGATTTGCTCTAAAAAGTTAGCCACGGCTAACCGTGGCTATTTTATATTCATCAATTCTTTAATCTTATCGTAATTTTTAAAGTGAACTTTGGCTATTTCTTTGAAAATTTCAAATCCTTTTTCAAGTGCAATTCGTTTTCCTATCATATCGACCGCAATAGAAGCACCTTTTGGCAACAATATTCCCAGTGTAGAAGAAAGCTTTTCCATCTCTTGTAAAAACCTGTTTCTTGCAAGAATAGAGGCGCAAGCTACGCTAATCGATTGATCTTCTGCTTTTTGAAGGAAAGTGATATCCGAATAATATTCTCTTTCTTTCAAATACTCAAAATATAGTTTTTTAGAACAGAATTCATCGATGATGACCCGATCAACTTTTAAAGACAGGCTTTGTTTTAATTTAAGTATGGCGTGGTTATGCAAATAAGCTTTGATTTTATTGAGATTGAATCCTTCATTCACTAATTCATTGTATTTTGGATTTGGGAGAACCAAGACATGATACTGAATGTACTTTTCTAAGTCATGAGCGATTTTCTGAATGACTTCATCATTGAGCTTTTTCGAATCAGCGACGCCAAGTGCACGGATTTGATCGATTTGAGAGCGTTCTACGAACGCGGCACAAACGACAACCGGACCATAGAAATCACCGGTTCCCACTTCATCGGATCCTATCGTCGATTCATTCAAAAACATCAATTTTCTTTCCAAAGCAACCTGAACGGTAATTTCTTTTTCCACAGGTTCAAAATCAAAGATTGCGGACCACATCAAATAATCTTCATAGGCATTCTTGCCTTGAAGACTGACTTTAAGCGAGGAAAAGACGGTAATCGTCAAGTCCGGGGCCGATATAAAAGCTAATACATGGGGAGCCTTCGGTTCTTGAAGCGAATCTTGATAAAAATCCAAGAATTGTTCCAACTGCTCTTTTTGAATTGAAAAAACATAAGTCATAGTGTCAACTCCTGTGTATATTTTATCACATGTTATGTTAAAATAGAAGAGAATGAAGGTGAGTTCATGAATACAGACATTACCTTGTTGGAATTTGACAAGATACTAGAACGATTGAAAAAAGATGCCGTCACCGATTTGGCTAAACAAACGATTCCTTCCATCCGTCCCTCCAACCATTTAGAAGCGATTGAATTGATGTTAAAAGAAGTCGAAGAAGCCCTAACGATGATAGAACGATATGATGAAACGCCACTTTCTGGTGTGTTAAATGTCAAGGAGGCTCTCATCAGAAGTAGCATCGGATCGACGCTTTCGATTGAGGAACTTTTAAGAATCGTTTCTTTAATCGATGCTTCTTCCAGAAGCGTCGCCTACATCAAGAAAATCAAACAACTAGAGATTCCATCAGAGATATTGTATCATTATTACGAAGACATCACGAATCATCCTTTACTCAAACGTGCAATCGAAGAATGCATTGATGATAAGGGAACGGTTGTCGATGATGCGTCTATGGAATTGTCTCAAATCAGAAAAAAAATTCACATCTCTGAAAAGAGAGTGGAAGAACGGATGTCACAACTTCTTCGGAGTGAACAAACCAAATTAACCGACTCGATTATTACGATTAGAAACAATCGGCTCGTTCTTCCAGTCAAGGCGGAATATAAGAATTCTTTTAAAGGAATCATCCACGACCAATCTTCATCAAAGGAAACGGTATTCATCGAACCGATGAGTTGTGTAGAGATTAATAATCTTCTTTCGACCTTGCAAGTAGAAGAACAAAACGAAATTGAAAAGATTTTACAAAAACTGTCTTTTCTTGTCAGCGAAGTGTCTTTAGAACTTCAGAACAACTTGAGAATATTTACTGAACTTGATATTATATTTGCCAAAGCAAAATACGCTTTAAAAAATGACCATCATCGACCTGAAATTACAAAGAATGAAATCGAGTTGCGTCAAGCAAGACACCCTTTAATTCCAAGAGAAACCGTCGTTGCCAATACCATATCATTTTTTCAGTATAAAACAATTGTTATTACCGGACCTAACACGGGCGGAAAAACTGTCGCCTTGAAAACATTGGGACTCCTTTCATTGATGGTCCAATCCGGATTACTCATTCCGGTTGCGCCACTTTCGAAAACGATGGTCTTCAAAAATATATACGCAGACATCGGAGATGAACAATCGATTGAACAATCACTATCGACTTTTTCATCACACATTACAAAAATCATCTATATTTTACGCCATTTAGAACCGAATTCTTTAATATTGCTCGATGAGCTTGGAAGCGGAACGGATCCAAAAGAAGGCGCAAGCTTAGCCATCAGTATTTTAGACTACATCCGAACTCAAAATGTCTACTCCATGGTAACCACCCATTATCCGGAACTGAAAGTCTATGCCTACGATCTAGAAGATACCGTCAATGCCTCTGTTGAATTTGACATTGAATCATTAAAACCGACTTATCGTCTCAAAATAGGTGTTCCAGGAACATCAAATGCCCTGGACATCGCCCAACGACTCGGGTTGATGGATGAAATTATCAACCATGCCAGAACGGTTTCGATGTCGTTTGATAATGATACCGTGGTTTTAATGAAAAAACTTGAAAAACAATCTTTGTTATTACAAGACAAGATTGATGAAGTCGAAAAGAGAAACCAAGAACTTGAGCAGAAAAAATCTGAACTTGAACAACAGATGATTTCGGGAAGGCAAAAGATTAACAGGCTGATTGAATCGACTCAAATCGACAAAGAACAAGAGATAGAGAAAGCCAAAAAAGAAGCGGAAAAACTGATTGAAGAACTCAATGAACTGAAGAAATCAGCATCCTTTAAAGAACATGAACTTGCGACCTTGAAACATCAGGTAAAAAATCTTGGGGCTAAAGATTCCAAATTTCAAAAAACCAATCAGTCTTCCATTCAAATAGGTGACACGGTCAATGTTGTTCCTTATCAAAGAAACGGTGTCATCCTTAAAGAACGATCGACTGGCGAATACCTAGTTCAAATGGGAACCCTCTCTGCAGTTTTCAAAGAAAAAGATCTGGAATTCGTTTCCAGAGAAGAACAAACAGAACTGAAAAGCAGTGTTAAAGTATCTACGGTTTCTCAGGTGAAAGCTGAGCTTGATTTAAGAGGAATGCGTTTTGAAGAAGCCATGGAAGAATTGGATAAATACATCGACATTTGTCTGATGAATCATCTTGAATTTGCCTATATCATTCACGGATACGGGACTGGAGCACTTCGAAAAGGGGTTCAAAGTTATCTTAAAACCAATCAAATCGTTAAAAGTCATCGTCCAGGCGGAATGAATGAAGGCGGTTCCGGAGTGACAGTCATCTATTTTAAATAGTCGAGGAGGCAAGAAGAGTGGTAAACATCAAAGCGGACCAAAACATTGATTTATCTCACGGAACATTCGTTCTTGAATTTTTCGCGAGATGGTGTGGTACTTGTAGACAAGTCTCGAAATCCTTTGAGGCACTCGAACCTCAATACAATGCAGAGTTCATCAAAATCGACACAGAACACGAAAAAGAAATCACCACAAAATATCAAGTTACTGCGATTCCTACCGTTATTATCATCAGAGACGGAATCGAAATCATTCGAAAAAGCGAATCCATGAATGTTGAAGAATTCAAAGAGTTTCTGGATTCAGTGTTATAATCAATCTGTTTGAGAGAGGAGGGTCCTGATGTATCAGATTCTATTGATTGACAAGGCCAAAGGCTATACCAGTCATGACGTCGTCAATGATTTGAGAAGACATTTGAAGTTGAGAAGAATCGGCCATACGGGTACGCTTGATCCTTTCGCAACCGGACTGATGGTCATGCTTATCGACAAAGCGACGAAATTATCCAAATACTTTGTTGAACACGATAAAACTTATGACGCAGAAATCACCTTGGGAATCGAAACCGATTCTTTGGATATCACCGGAAAAGTGACTTCCAGAAAAAGTGTGGAAGGTATTAACGCTTTCAACGTATCCAAGGTATTGAAATCTTTCATTGGAAAGCAAAAGCAAATGCCACCAATGTATTCCGCCATAAAAAAAGATGGGAAAAAACTTGTCGATCTAGCAAGAAAAAACAAAGAAATTCCTGACATAGAACCAAGAGACATTGAAATCTATTCTTGTTCAGAGCCTTCCAATTTTAGAATCGAAGAAGGTTTAGTCAAATTTTCAATTTCAATGGAAGTATCAAAGGGAACCTACATTCGCGCGTTCGCAAGAGACGTAGGTATTGCTTTGGGCAGCGTCGGTTGTTTATCTGAACTGAGAAGAACCAAAGTCGGAACCTTCTCCATTTCTGATGCTGTCTGTCTAGAGTGTCTTCATACGCTAGATTATAAATTCATGAATCCGATTGATCACATGAATCTAGACAAACTAGTGATTGATGACGAGTTTGCCAAATTGGTTGAAAATGGACGTTTTCTTCCAAACGAACTTTTCAAAACGAAAAGCGACACGATTCTTTACAATCAACTACAAATACCCATCGCCATCTATACCTACGACGAGGAAAAAAACGTGATGAGAATGTCGGTGATGCTCAATTGAAAACCATCCACTACAAATCGAGTGATTATGCAAAGCAATCAGAACTTGCCATTTGCCTTGGCTTTTTTGATGGTTTGCACATTGCTCATCAAACCTTGATGAACAAAACCATCGAAGAAGGAAGAAAACGTGGTCTTAAAACGGCAATGCTTACTTTTTCGGATCATATCCTTTCTTTTTTGAAGAAAGAACCTTTTTCATTCATCACCTCTCTAAAGGACAAAATTTTAGCCGCTAGAAAACTTGGTTTTGATTATTTTTATGTCTTGGACGTATCAGAAAAACTGGTCCAAATGGAGCCTATCGACTTCATTGACAGGTTTTTGAAAAATCAAGCAGTTGTGATTGTCGGGTTCGATTTTACTTTTGGAAATCGAGGAAAAGGGAATGCGTCTTTTCTAAAAGAACAGAATTCATTTGAAACGATTGTCATTGAAGAGATGGATTTTGAAGATGAAAAGATAGGTACCACTCGAATCAGACAATGTACCAAAGGCGGGAACATGGAAGAAGTGGCAGCTTTGATGGGAAAACCGTATACCATCAAAGGAAAAGTCGTTCCAGGAAAGAATCGCGGAAAAGCCATGGGTTTTCCTACCGCTAACATCAAAAATACGGGCTATTTGGCTCCGAAACAAGGAGTCTATATCTCTACAGTGAAAATTGGAAAACGTCAGTACAACGGAATTTCGAATGTTGGGAAGAATCCAACATTTGGAGATAATCAAGAGACAATTGAAGTCTATGTGATGGATTTTGATGGACATTTATACGGACAACATATCGAACTTTCTTTTCTTCACTATATCCGTCCTGAGATTAAATTTTCCTCGGTTGAGGAATTGATTGAAAAAATGAAAGAAGACGAAATAGTTTCGAGAAACTATTTCGAAGAAAGGAATAACCTATGAAAAAATTTGGAAAAGGATTTTGGATTACACTTGGAATCGGATCCTTACTATTCGCAATACTAGTCATTCTTTCCAGTGTGCTGCAACTGGGGGAAAGACTCGCTTTAATTCATCCGTACGTCAGTTACGCATTTTACGTGGTTGCGGCGATTCTGTTTATTCTTCTGATTGTACGTCCTATTCTTCAAGTAGTTTTTTCACCGACGTTTTCGATGGATACGTTATTCGATGAAGAGACCAATGCGAAGAAGAACTACCTGATGTACAAGAAAGTCGCAAAAAACATTGTATTGGAGCCCTATTTATCAGAAGACGAAAAAGCATCTGTAAATGATAGCTTGGATTCTCCAGTCGAACTCAAGCAAACGTTGTCGATTGTTTTTGACAAGACAATCAAAAAAGAAATCAACAAGATTATCGTGAAGCATGCGGAAACAGTGTTCCTTTCTACTGCGATTTCTCAAAATGGAAGATTAGATGCTCTTGCCGTGTTTACGATCAATTTGAAATTAATCAAAGAACTCGTCTTGAAATGTGGGTTTAGACCCAGCTACCCGGCATTAGGGAAATTATCATTCAACGTGATGACTTCCGCTGTCATCGCGGAAAGCTTAGAAAATATCGATTTCAATGAATTATTTCCTTCCAAAGGGATTAATGTCTTGTCTGAAGTTCCATTCTTGAAATTAATCACCGGTTCCCTGGCTCAAGGGGTTGGAAATGCATTATTATCTTTGAGAGTCGGGATTATCTGTAGAAATTATCTATTTATGAATTTAAAAGGTATTTCTAAAAACGACGTTAGAAAGATGGCTTTTGCGGAAGCAATCACACTTTTGCCGAGTCTCATTGCCGAATCGGTAAAAAAACTCCCCAGCAGACTGAAAACCATCTTTGAAAAAGTCTTTTAAACGCGCAAAAAGTTTGCATTATTCACGCTCGTTTGCTATAATAGTGAAAGTGATTATTGAACATGGAGGAAAAAAATGATTATTGATAAAATCAGTGGTTCAAGAGTACGTTTTGACGTAACTGTGTCTGTAGAATTATTCGAACATGCACTAGACCACGCTTTTGAAGAAGTAAACAAAAATGTGGAAATCAAAGGTTTCCGCAAAGGAAAAGCACCAAGAAACGTCTATGAAGCAAAATATGGCGTTGAATCACTATATGAGGAAGCAGTCAACCATGCATTGCAAGACACATATTATGATGCAGTAACCAGCAACAACATCGAAGTTGTCGCACAACCGAAAATTGATTTAGACATTCAAAAAGTAAAAAGAGGGGAAGAATTCACCTACTCTGTGACAGTGGCGGTCAAACCGGAAATCACTTTAGGAGATTACCTCGGAATCGAAGTCGTTGTTTTAGGCAACGAAGTATCCGATTTGGAAGTGGATCAAGAAATCCAAAAAGAACTCGACAAAAACGCTGAAATGGTATTAAAAGAAGAAGGCGTTCTTGAAGAAGGAGATACGGCAGTATTCGATTTTTCAGGCTCGGTCGACGGAGTCAAATTTGATGGTGGAACAGCTGAGAACCATGAACTAGTCATCGGTTCCAACCAATTCATTCCTGGATTTGAAACTCAAATGGTCGGAATGAAAACGGAAGAAGCGAAAGATGTAGTCGTCACGTTCCCTGAAGACTATCAAGAAAAAACTTTAGCAGGCAAAGAAGCAGTATTTGCGGTTAGATTGCATGAAATCAAGGTTAGAGAAGTTCCAGTGTTGACTGAAGAGTTCGTCAAGGACTTGAAGATTGAAAACGTTGGAACCATTTCAGAATATAAAGCTCACATCGCAGAAAATCTTAAATCTCAAAAAGAAGCTCAAAATAAGAATCACGTATTGAAGACCGTGATTGAAAAGGCGACTGAAAACGCATCTTTTGATTTGCCAGAAGAAATGGTTAAAGATGAGACTGCAAGAATGCATGAAAATTCAGAACGTCAAATCAAACAATACGGACTTGACTTCGATACTTATCTTCAATATATGGGCAAAACAAGAGAAGCTTATGATGAAGAGCTAAAAACGGAAGCTGAAAGAAACCTTCGCCAACAATTAGTAGTGGAAGCGATTGGGAAAAAAGAAGCCATTGAAGTCACTGACGAAGAAGTAGAAACTAAATATCTTGAAATCGTTGAACAATACAAATCTCAAAATGTTTCCTTGGAACAAGCGAAAGCGGCCATTCCAGTCAACGCAATCAAAGATGAAGTCATCTACAAAAAAGCCATTGACCTGTTGGTTGAAAAAGCCGTTATTCTGTAAAACACTTAAAACCCTGATCTTGATTTGAAATTTATTTTTCAACCGATCGTCGGGGTTTTTTTCTTTTGTTTAAAACATTCATTTGCTTTGTAGTTTATGTTTACATGTGATAAAATATATTATCATAAAGAAACCTTGGTTTACAACTTGCATCACAAAGATAAAGAGGTGAAGAAAATGTACGAAATCAATAAAGTATTTACCGATTCCCTTCCCGTCGTACCAGTCAGAGGAGTCATATTCCTTCCTGGATCCGATGTCAGAGTAGAAGTTGGCAGAGATTTTTCCAAAAATGCCATTTATGAAGCAGAAAACAATCGGGACGGACACGTTCTTCTTGTTTTTCAAGAAAATCCAGAAATCCAAGATCCTGAGTTCGATGATTTAGTCGAAGTCGGTCTTTTAGCTAGAATCTCAGTGAAAATCAAATTGCCGAATGGCAATTACAAAATTAAATTTGAACCATTAATGCGTGTTCATCTCAATGATTTAATCGCAAGAGAGCCTTATTATCTCATCGACTTTACATCGATGGTTCTTCGTCCGGAAAACATTGAAGAAGAACAAGTCCTTCTCAAAATGGTCTCGAAAGAAGCGATTGAAAATGCTTCGTTTTTATTCCGTGACTCGAAAAAAATCCTCGATGCGATGCACCAAGGAATCACAAGTGACAAATTATGTGACCTAATTGCTTCTGACATGAGAATTTCAGAAACGGAACGAATCAAATACCTCAGGACGATTTCAATCAATACTCGCCTTCAAATGATTTTGGAAGACATTCAAAAAGAGAAAAACCTACAAACAATCGAATCTAAAATCAATGAATCCGTCCGTAAGTCGGCAGATCAAAACCAAAAAGAATATTATCTTCGTGAAAAGATGAGAGCGATTCAAGAAGAGCTCGGAGATTCCAAACAAGACGACGCGTCAAAACTTCTCCAACAAATCGAAGAATCTGATATGCCTGATCACGTTCGTACGAAAGCATTGAAAGAACTGAAGAGATACGAATATTTATCCGCAAACTCCAGTGAATCCAATGTGGTTAGAACTTATCTTGAAACATTGATTTCCATTCCTTGGCAAAAACAAACGGAAGACGAAAAAGACATCAATATCGCTATTGAAAAACTGGAATCGAGTCATTATGGACTTGAAAAAGTGAAAGAGCGTATTATTGAATATCTATCAGTCAAAATGTTGACTGGCAAGAACCCACAAACCATTCTATGCCTTTCAGGTCCTCCAGGAGTTGGAAAGACTTCACTCGCCAAATCAATCGCAAATGCACTGAACCGCGAATTTGTCAAAACGAGTCTGGGTGGCGTTCATGACGAGGCTGAAATTAGAGGACATCGAAGGACCTACGTGGGAGCACTTCCCGGAAGAATCATCAATGGAATGATTAAGGCAAAAGTATCCAATCCGGTTTTCTTGATTGATGAAATCGATAAACTCGTAATGAATGAAAGAAACGACCCTTCGGCTTCCTTGTTGGAAGTACTTGATCCTGAACAAAACCAATTTTTCAGTGATCACTATGTAGAAGAAGACTACGACTTGTCCAAAGTCATCTTCATTGCGACTGCCAATTACTTGGAAAACGTTCCTGCACCACTGAGGGACAGAATGGAAATCATCGAACTCAGTTCTTATACCGAAATTGAAAAATTCTACATTGCCAAGAAGTTCCTTGTATCCAAACAAATCAAGAGTCATGGCTTAGAAGAAAACAGATTGATTGTAACAGACGAAGCCATTCGTCTGATGATTAAGGAATATACCAGAGAAGCCGGTGTCAGACAGTTAGAACGTCTGTTCGGTTCGATTGTTCGTAAGGCAATCAAAGAAATCTTAGTGAATAAACTTGACAAGGTCGAAATTACGCCTGAGAATCTTCACAATTATCTTGGCAAGCCGATTTTCCATAACAACAAAATTCAAAAAGAAGATATGGTCGGTATCGTCACCGGACTTGCATTTACGATGGCTGGAGGCGACACTTTGGATGTGGAAGCCACTTACTATGAAGGAAAGAATCAGCTTGTCTTGACAGGTAATCTCGGAAATGTCATGAAAGAATCCGCCATGGCGGCTCTATCTTATGTCAGAACAAATGCAGATACACTTGGAATCGATCAGTCCATCTTTGAAAAAGCGGACATTCACATTCATGTTCCAGAGGGAGCCATCCCCAAAGACGGTCCTTCCGCAGGAGTCACTTTGACGACAGCGCTTGTCAGTGTTCTTTCAGGAAAAAAAGTGAGTCGATTCGTTGGCATGACCGGTGAGATTACTTTAAAAGGTCGAGTCCTTCCAATTGGAGGATTGAAAGAGAAATCCATTGCGGCCGCAAGAAGCGGATTAACCACGATTGTGATTCCCAAAGGCAATGAAAAAGATGTTGACGACATCCCGAGAGAAGTCAAAGACGCCTTACAAATTCATTATGCCGAAACCATAGATGAAGTATTAAAAATAGCATTGATTGCCTAGAGACGTCATCCTGAAAAGGATGGCGTTTTTCTTTCAAATGAGTTATACTACTACCGGGTGATGAAATTGATAAACAAAAGAATCGTATTGAATGTTCCGCTTCTAGAATATTATGACGAATTGTTAAAAACATATAAAGGAGTCGTATTTCTTATTCATGGTCATACCGGAAATAAAGAATTCTATGATTTGCAGTCACTTCCTCTCGGGTTTATGAATCGTGGCTATTTTGTCGTCTCGATCGATGCATACAAACATGGAGAGAGAATGGAAGAACCTTATCTAACAAAATCAAATACTGAAATGACGGTAGCAATGCCTGAAGTCATCCTCCATACCATCCAAGACATCCTTGATCTATTTGAGTCTGTCTACTCTAGAATCAGCAAAACTTTGATTGTATCCGGAACCTCCATGGGTGGACACATCGCTTTTCAAATACCTAAATATTATGAAGAAGTCACAGCCATATTCCCCATCATCGGTACCCCGGATTTCCGGAGTCATTACTATGAAACAAAAAGAGCGTTCCTTGGGGAAAAGATTCGCTTGTGCAGAGAACAAGTAGACTCTTTGGCAATCACAGAACTCCATCCTTATTTGGATACTGTGATTGGAATCTATAATGGAAGTGAAGATCCCATTGTTGAAGTTCAGTACGTCAGACCCTTCTATCAAGAATTATTAAGAAAAGACCACATTCATTTAGAGATGAAGGAATATCCGGTTGGTCATCAGGTCACCGAAGAAATGATTCATGACTTGTTTGATTTTATTGACAAAGAAATGGCATAGAAAACGTTTTTACTGGATTTTTTTCCAAATTGAAGATGAAAAACATCCAGTTAAGTTATAATGGACACAATCGTTTCGAAACGCTTGTGTTTGAAGTTGATTGTGTATGAAAACTTTCAAACAGCTTTTCGGAGGAATTTGACATGAAGGAGAACCAAATCGCTTGAGACTGTGTCACCTCAGTACTCAGGACTGATTTTAAGTGCGTAAGATGAAATTTACACTTAGAAAAAATATTTACTATCTGATTGGCCTTACTTTTTTAGGTATCTGTGTTTCTTTGATTCAACAGACAAATTTAGGAATGGCCGCATGGGATGCGTTTAATCGTAACATGTACGAAGGCATTCCATTAGAATACAAATATTTGAATCCTGCAGTCGCAGTCGTACTAGTCGGATTTGCATACTTGCTCGAAAAGAAAAAACCCGATTTATGGATGTTGTTTCCGCTCGTTATCAGTTTTTACATTGGACTCGTGATTGATTCTTTATTGCTATTTTTACCGTCTGTCGTGGGGCTGGGGTTATTATGGAATTTAGGATACCTTTTACTCGCTATACTCATTTGTGCCATCGGGTTGAATTTTCTATTGTATTGTGATTATCCTTTGCCTGCACTCGATCAATTATGTCTAGCGATTTCCAAAAAAATGAAAACAACCTTTGGCAAAGGGAAGTTGATGGGAGAACTCATCGCCATCGTTTTGGCAATACTCACTGGTTTGTTGTTTCAACATCAAACGCAGTGGTTCTACATTGGACCTACGACACTCATTTTTGGGCTATTCATAGGGTTCTTTGTCGATTTCTTTAAAAAACCGATTCAGAAAGGATTGGACAAATATCAACGATGAATATCGAACTTTTTTCAGACGGTCTTGATAAAAGAGACCGAAATCGTCATGTTCCAAGACAAGCTTCGAGAGGAATCATTCTTAGAGATTCAAAAGTGCTTATACTTTATTACCCGGTGCTTGACATCTACGTATTCCCAGGAGGTGGCATTGAACCAAAAGAAACGTTGGAACACTGCCTAGAGAGAGAAATATTGGAAGAAACAGGGTATCATCTTTCAAAATACGAACCAAAAGTAACGGTCACTGAGTATTTCCTCGACTCGACTTGGAAAAATACTTATTTTGTATGTGAACTGAACGAATCGATACCTCAAAGAACGCCTGATTTGACGGAAGAAGAAAAAGAGTATGGAAACATTGAATATCTTTGGCTCGAACAACCCGTCGTGCTTGAATTGCTTGATTCCTATGTAAGTAAAAATCCCTATGGTGCCAATATTCACGAACGTGAATTCATTGGTTTCTTCAACAGCATCTAAACATCTTGGCCATCTTTCAAAGATGGCTTTTTTTATTGGAATAAACATTTTTAAATTTCTTTAAAATTACACGAATTTACCTTAAAAATATTATCGCTCCTATGGTATAATCGAATTGTGAGAATCCACCATCAAGGGGTAATGACATGATTGTAAGAACAATCGATTTGTTAAACCATCTCAGATGCCGAAGATTTGGAGCATTACATGCGAAGAGCTTATCCCATTCGAAGGATGAGGACCTCTTTCTCGGCTTGAACGAGGACATCGAAGACCTTCTTTCAGATGAGGAGTCTTCTGAATATTTAAGCACCTATTCCGAAAGCATTTCAGTGCTTCGGTCTCTTTTCTTCAAACATTATCAAGACCTTCTTCCAGAGGCAATCGCAAATGTTCAATACAGCGCGCCTTTCAATGACGATTTTACTTTAGAATCAAAGATTGATTTTGTGAACGAATCGATCGACGAGACCACTTTCGTTAAAATCAATCCATCCTCTGCTTCCCATTTTCTAAAAATAAAATATTCATTCGAAAAGCATAAATATCCACTTTTCGAAAAAGACTCAGACGGTATTTATCAACCAAGACTTCAACGTGTCGTTGAAGGAGACCGAACGAATTATTACGATAAGCTGAAACGATGTCTATCGAGACATTTCGACACGGGACGGTTGGTTTATGACCTAGGATTTTCAGAGTTTGTGATTGGTCCGAGCCACCCGACTGAAAATCGCAGATATCTATGCGCAATGTTGAACGCTGATTACATCAGAACCGACGAATCGGAGATTGGCAAAGAGTTATTTGTGATATTCGATTTTACCGATCTAGTCATCTCGCTCCAGAGCAAGATACAGGCTGACCTGTATCGAATGGCCAATTTAATCGAATTAAATGACGATTCCAGATGTCTTCTCGTGAGAGATGAATGTTTGTTGAAACACCCATTCGAGTGTGAATATACCGATTTCTGTTTTTCTCATATACCCAAAGTGAATTCGGTACTCGATTACTTTTCCAGCCATTTGGGATTCAAAGAAGGACCACACAAATCGGATCCGGTTCATGAAACCTATGATTTGATTAATGAAGGAATCGTCGATATGCTGGACGTACCGATTTCTTGGCTCCAAAGACAAAAAAACTTGATGCAAAGGTATTGTGTAGAAAACGACTATACTTTCATCAACGTTAAGAAGATGAAGGATTACTTGAAAAGACTGAGTTATCCACTCTATTTTCTTGATTTTGAATCTTATCCAAGTCCGATTCCACGCTTTCCAGGTGAATCACCATACAGTCAAAGCGTCTTCCAATATTCGCTTCACATCAAAATGGATTCATCCTCAAAGAATCTGATTCACAAAGAGTACCTGATGACGGATCATCAAGATCACCGAAGAGAACTTGTAGAAGACTTGCTTGAATCTATTCCGATTGGAAAATCTCCGATCGTGGTCTACAACATGACTTTTGAGCAATCGAGACTACAAGAATTTCAAACTTTTTTTCCAGAATATCTTCATCATTTAAAGAACATAGAAGGACGACTTTTCGATCTTTTGAAACTTTTAAAAACGGACCTACACTTTTTTCTTGCGCTCGGATATCCTGAAGAAGAGGCAAAAGCATATAATTTTTACCACCCCCTTCAATCAGGTTCCTATTCCATCAAACGGGTACTAAAGGCTTTGGGAGAAGATCGTTACGAGAAGCTAGAAGTCCAAAATGGAGTCATGGCATACAGTCAATATTTAAGGATTCCAACCTTGGATCAGCCGATGAAAGAAAAAGCGATGGAGTCTCTCAAAGCGTATTGTAAACAAGATACTCTATCCATGGTTACCATTCTCAATGAAATCTCAAAACGGCTGTAAATTTATCGCTTGCATCTTGAACTCAACTATGTTATAATATCTATCGCGCCTTCCTCTGAAATTAGCGAAACTCCAACGCTTTTTCCGGACTAAGGTAAGTTTGAATTAAAAGGAGGAAACAACAATGGCTCTATCCAAAGTAAGAACGAAGGAAATCGTCAAGGAATATGGATTCAAAGAGGGGGACACAGGTTCTCCGGAAATCCAAATTGCGCTTCTTACAGAAGAAATTCTTCTTCTGAATGAACACTTGAAATCGCATAAGCATGATTTCCATTCAAAAAGAGGACTTTTGATTAAAGTTGGTAAGCGTAGAAGTATGCTTAACTACTTGCAATCTGTTTCGGCAGAACGCTATTTAGCATTGATTCAAAAGCTCGGACTACGTAGGTAAAGAGGAAAGCACCCAAGTTTTGGGTGCTTATTTCTTGTCCAAAAATGATGCATTTCAAACCAGGTTTATGGTATAATACCATTGAGTACTTTCATGAACCACGAAAAGAGGAAACTATAAATGAGTGAAAAACGAGTATTTACATTAGATTTTGCAGGACATCCACTGACAATTGAAGTAGGACAACTGGCAAAACAAGCTACCGGAGCGGCATTGGTTCGTTATGAAGACACAGCCGTCTTGTCCGTCAGCGTCGCTGGGGACGAACCAAGTTCTTTAGATTATTTTCCATTAATGGTACTATACCAGGAAAAAATGTATTCCGTCGGTAAAATCCCCGGAGGATTTTTCCGCAGAGAAGGACGTCCTTCCGAACATGAAACATTGGCCGCAAGAGCCATAGACAGACCAATCAGACCATTGTTTGACGATGACTTCAGAAATGAAGTTCAAATCATCAACACCGTCATGTCCGTCAACCCAGATTTCTCACCTGAGATGTCTGCATTGCTTGGATCTTCTTTGTCTTTAGGACTCGGTGGAGTTCCGTTCAACGGGCCTGTAGCAGGTGTTGTCGTCGGTATGATTGATGGGCAGTTCGTCGTCAACCCCGGTGCAGAACAACTGGCACTCTCCCCACTGGACTTAACGGTTGCGGGAACGAAAGACGCAATTAACATGGTCGAAGCCGGCGCAAAAGAAATCGATGAAGACACCATGCTTGACGCTATCATGTTTGCGCATGAAAAAATCAAAGAATTGGTTGCTTTCCAAGAACAAATCATCAAGGAATGCGGAAAACCGAAAATGGAAATTCCACTGGTATCCGTTCCAAAAGAAATCAGAACAGAAGTATATGAGATGGAAGCTGGCAGAATCGTTAAAGCCATTTCCACAAAAGATAAGCTAGAAAGAATTGAGAAAGTCGGTGTCGTCGAAGACGAAATCAGAACGCATTTCGAAGCGAAATTTAAATCACAAGGGCTAGAAAAAGACGAAAGAAAAGAACAACTTAAATTCGTCAACATGGTATTGGAAGATATTCAAGTCGATGAAGTCAGACGTTTGATTACCGTAGACAAAATTCGTCCTGACGGAAGAAAAGTCGACGAAATTCGCGATTTGGAAACTGAAATCGATCTATTTGAAAGAACTCACGGATCCGCTTTATTCCAAAGAGGACAAACTCAAGCTTTGGCGACTGTGACTCTAGGAGCTTTAAGAGAAGCGCAAATCATCGACGGTGTCACCATCGAAGACGACAAACGTTTTATGTTACATTACAACTTTCCACAATATAGCGTAGGATCCACAGGACGTTACGGTTCACCGGGACGTCGTGAAATCGGACATGGCGCTTTAGGAGAAAGAGCATTACTTCAAGTCATGCCTTCTGAAGAAGAATTCCCATATACACTTCGCGTCGTATCTGAAATTTTGGAATCGAATGGTTCCTCTTCTCAAGCAACGATCTGCGCAGGTTCGCTCGCATTGATGGCTGCCGGAGTTCCAATTAAGGCTCCAGTTGCTGGAATTGCGATGGGTCTCGTCAAAAAAGGTGAAAACTATACGATTCTAACAGACATTCAAGGATTGGAAGATCATTTCGGAGACATGGATTTCAAAGTCGCCGGAACAGAAAGCGGAATTACAGCTTTACAGATGGACATCAAGATTTCCGGTATCACGAGAGAAATCTTCAAAGAAGCGTTGTCTCAAGCCAAAAAAGCACGTTTAGAAATTCTTGAGACCATGAACAAAACCATCTCCAAGCCAAGAACAGAACTATCTAAATACGCGCCAAAAGTCAAAATGATGATTGTCCCAGTCGACAAGATTCGTGAGGTTATCGGTGGCGGAGGAAAGACTATCAACGGTATCATCGAAGCTTGCGGTGACGTGAAGATTGACATCGAAGACGATGGAAGAATCACCGTTATGCATTTGGACTCTTACTTTATCGACAAAGCAATGAAGATGATTCAAGATATCATCCGTTCAGTTGAAATTGGTGAAGTGTATGCCGGAAAAGTCACAAGAATTGAAAAGTTTGGATGTTTCGTTGAACTTTGGCCAGGTCAAGAAGGCTTATGCCACATTTCCAAACTAGCCAAAGAACGCGTCAATAAAACAGAAGACGTTGTCAGTTTAGGCGATGTCATCACGGTCAAAGTCATCGGTGTCGACGAAAAGGGTCGTGTGGACCTTTCTAGAAAAGCAGTACTTGACGAGATCAAACAATAATGATAAAAACTGAATAATCCGAATCGGGTAATCGAGCACGCAAGTGTTAGGAAAGTCCATGCTAGCACAAGCTGAGATGCTTGTAGTGATTGTGCTAAACGAAAAAATAAGTTTAGGCGCCTTTCAAGGCGACGGCGGAGAAATGAATGTCAAAGGTCAAAGTATCCATAAAGTGCCACAGAGACGAGTCATATAAAATATATATGAATGAAACGTTGGTAAACCCCGCAAGCTAGAAACCCAAATTTAGGTAGGGGCACGGAAAAGCAAGAACTCAATTGCAATTCCGACATCGCTGTAGATAGATGATTACCGCACGCAAGTGTACAGAACATGGCTTACAGATTCCGGGTTATCAAAAAGCATATTGAAAACATATGCTTTTTTTCTTAACAGAGAAAACCATCTTGAAAGAAGATGCGTTTTAGTGTAAAATAATGAGAGCTTATGAAAGGCAGGTGGTTCTTTTGTCAACGATAGATGAATTAAAAAAACGGCAACAACATATTCGTAATTTTTCGATTATCGCGCACATCGATCATGGAAAATCCACCTTGGCTGATCGCATCTTGGAGCGAACGGAAAGCGTTGCGACAAGAGACATGAAAAATCAAATTCTCGATTCCATGGATTTAGAGAGAGAACGTGGAATTACCATCAAACTGAACTCAGTGGAACTGAAATATCGAGCTAAAAATCATCAGGATTATATTTTCCATTTGATTGATACGCCAGGACACGTCGATTTTACTTATGAAGTATCGAGATCTCTCGCGGCTTGCGAAGGCGCGATTCTGGTTGTGGACGCCTCCCAAGGGATTGAAGCACAAACACTTGCGAACGTCTACTTGGCTCTGGATCATGACTTGGAAATCATCCCTGTGATCAACAAAATAGACCTTCCTTCCGCGAACCCTGAAGCAGTGAAAGCAGAAATAGAAGAAACCATCGGATTAGACACATCGAATGCGATTCTCGCTTCTGCGAAGGAAGGAATCGGAATTGAAGAAATACTGGAAGAAATCGTCAAAAGTATTCCTGCACCTTCCGGAGATGTCGAGAGTCCTTTACAAGCATTGATATTCGATTCCTTTTATGATAGCTACCGTGGGGTCATTCCATTAATCAGAGTTGTCAATGGCATTCTCAAAGTAGGGGATAAAATCCGGTTCATGGCGACGAATGCCGTATTTGAAGTGAATGAAGTCGGTGTTTATACGCCCAAAGAAGAACCAAGAGAATATCTAGCAACCGGAGATGTTGGGTGGTTTGGTGCGACAATCAAAAGCGTTGAGAAAGTCCATGTTGGAGATACGGTAACGAATCAAATCAATCCTGCGAAGGAACCCCTTCCCGGATACCGAAAAATGACTCCGATGGTCTATTCTGGAATCTATCCTGTCGATGCGGACGATTATCAAGATTTGAAAGAATCGCTTGAAAAACTAAAACTTTCCGATGCTTCATTAATCTATGAACCTGAATCTTCACAAGCACTTGGTTTTGGCTTCAGAATAGGATTTTTGGGAATGCTTCACATGGAAATTTTCCAAGAAAGAATCGAACGAGAATTTAATCAAAACGTCATCGCTACCGCACCATCCGTTAACTTGAAAGTCAATTTAACCGACGGAACACAAGTTGAAGTCGACAATCCTGCGATGATGCCGACGGTCCAAAGAATCAAATCGATTGAAGAACCTTATGTTTTGGCCGTCATCATTTCCCCTTCCGAATATGTCGGTAACATCATGGAGATTTGCCAGTACAAACGAGGCATTTTCAAAGATATGAAATACTTAAGTGACATCCGTGTTGAAATCATTTACGAAATGCCTTTATCCGAAATCATATTTGATTTTTTCAACAAATTGAAATCCTCTTCCAAAGGGTATGCCTCATTGGATTATGAACTGATTGGGTATCGAGAGTCCAAACTTCTTAAAGTCGACATCCTTTTAAACGGGGAACCCGTCGATGCACTTGCGATGATTGTACATCAGGATTTTGCCTATAGCAGATCGAACAAAATATGCGTAAAATTGAAAGAATTGATCCCTCGACAACTTTTCGAAATACCCGTTCAAGCGGCGATTGGCTCGAAAGTCATTGCCAGAACCAACATCAAGGCCATGCGAAAAGACGTCCTTGCCAAATGCTATGGCGGAGACATTTCGAGAAAGAAAAAATTACTTGAAAAACAGAAAAAGGGAAAGAAAAGAATGAAGTCCGTTGGTTCCGTTGAGATACCTCAATCGGCTTTCATGTCGGTCTTATCGCTTGATGATGAATAAAAAAATCGCCCACCAGGACGATTTTTTCTTTCACAGTCTCCTAAAAAGAGTATATCGCTATACTTTTTTTAAGGATTATGTTAACATAATACTGGTGAGAAAATGATAAAAGGACTTTATATTCATATCCCTTTTTGTAAGACGATTTGCACATACTGCGATTTTGCAAAGCTTGTGGGAAGCGCCTCTTTGCAAGAAGAATACATGGTTGCGCTTGAAAAGGAATTGTTGTTTCATCGTGAACAATTAGATTCTCTACAAACCATATACATTGGTGGAGGAACACCTTCCAGTATTTCGATTTCATTGATGAGGGCTTTCTTGACAATGCTTAAACAAGTCGTTGACTTACCCTCTTTGGAAGAGTTCACCATCGAAGCGAACCCTCAGGACGTGACACAAGAATGGATTGAACTGATCAAAGAATTCCACGTCACTAGAGTATCGGTTGGAGTCCAATCTTTTAACGATTCGTTACTTATATCGATTGGTAGAACTCATACTTCAAAACAAGCGCTGGAAGCGATTGAACTTTTGAAAAAGGAAAACACTTTTTCTTTATCCATCGATTTAATCTATTCGCTTCCGAACGAGACGCTTCAAAATCTCAAATCCGACCTTGATACTGCTTTGAGTTTGGAAATGGATCATCTATCGATTTATTCATTGATTTTAGAAGAGAAAACTCTTCTATATCACCAAGTTCATCAATTAGGGCTTGAAATGCCATCAGAAGAGGAAGAAGAACGGATGGCTTTATGGATACAGTCACGCATCCATCTTTCGCCTTACGTTCATTACGAAATCTCAAACTATGGATTAGTTGGCCATTTCTCAAAACATAATCTCCTATACTGGAACATGGATGACTATCTAGGCATCGGGCTAGGGGCGGCATCTATGATTGAAAATATAAGAACCACAAACCAGAAGACCATTCGAAAATATATTGAGAGCGTGAACAAAAACTCCAACGGGATTGATACTTCTGAACCCGTTGACGAAATACAAGAAACGATTCTCCTCGGTTTAAGAAAAGCAGAAGGAATCTCAAAATCAGATTTCTTGAAGAAATTCGGTCAAACCCCTTTTGAAAGGTACCCTGGTTTGATACAACATCTTGATCATGGGCTTCTTAGAGAATCGGACGATCGAGTCCATCTGACAGAAAAAGGATTTTTATTGTCGAATCAAGTTTTTATTGAATTATTTTAGAAGGTGATATTTTGTTAGAACCACTATTGAAAGAATACGTTTATTACTTGAGAATTACCAAAAACCTTTCTAAAAATACGATATCTTCCTATCAAAACGATTTGAAGGACTATCTCTTATTTTTGGAAACCAATTATCATTTCAAAAGAATGGATCAAGTAAAAAAAGAACATGTCGTCAATTATATATCCAGATTAAAGCGTCAAGATATGGTACCTAGAAGCATTTCAAGAAAACTTTCTTCGATTCGAAGTTTTCACCAGTATTTAATGGGAGAAAAAATCATTGATGAGAACATTGTCTCAAAAATACCAAAACCGAAAACTCAAAAGCCACTACCAACCGTGTTGAATCTAGAAGAGACTTTAAGATTGTTAGACGCGAGCGCTACTGAAAAAACGCCTCTCGGATATCGAAACAATGCCATGATAGAACTCGCATACGGCGCAGGACTACGCGTCAGTGAACTTATCAATCTTAATATTTCAGACATTCATTTGAATATGTCTTTAGTCAATATCACTGGAAAGGGAAACAAAGAAAGAATCGTTCCCTTGGGTGATAAAAGCATCAAGGCAATCAGAAAATATATCGTCGAAGGAAGACCTTTTCTTCATCCAATTGAACGAGAAGTATTGTTTTTAAATAAGTCCGGTGCCCGAATTTCTAGAATAGGTTTTTATAAGATCATTCAGAATCTTGCGATCAAAGCCGGCATTGAAAAAAAGATATCACCACACACGTTAAGACATTCATTTGCGACACATATGCTTGAAAATGGCGCTGATCTTCGGGCCGTACAGGAGTTACTTGGACATGAAGACATTCTGACGACTGAAAACTACACCCACATCAGCAAACACCATTTACAAGAAGTATATACATTTGCTCATCCAAGAGCGAATAGAAAAGAGGAATAGCATGAAATTCAAAAGAATATTTTTAATCGTTATCGATTCCGTTGGTGTCGGGGAAATGCCCGATGCCAAAAAATTCGACGACGAAGGAGCGAATACAATCGGAAACATCGCCAAAGCAGCGGGTGGAATTCACCTTCCGACACTGGAGAAATTTGGTTATGGAAACCTGACTTCGATCCAAGGGGTGGAACCAACCAACTTCCCAATTGCGAATACGACAAAACTTGCGGAACTTTCTAACGGAAAAGACACGATGACCGGACACTGGGAAATTATGGGGATTCTGACAGAAAAACCATTTCAAACTTTCACGGATCACGGTTTCCCTAAAGAATTGATTGACGAACTGGAAAAAAGAACCGGTAGAAAAGTCGTTGGAAACAAAGCCGCTTCAGGCACAGTTATCCTTGAAGAGCTTGGCGAGCATCAAATGAATACGGGAGATTTGATTGTCTATACCAGTGCGGACTCCGTTCTTCAAATCGCTGCTCATGAAGAGATTATTCCGCTAGAAGAACTCTACGATATCTGTCATATCGCCAGGGACCTATGCATGAAAGACGAATGGAAGGTTGGCAGAATTATCGCCAGACCTTATCTTGGAAATAAAAAAGACGGGTTCAAGAGAACACCTAACCGTCATGACTATGCACTCTCTCCTTCATCCGCAACCGTCTTGAATTACTTGGAAGAATCCAAGTTTGATGTGATTTCAGTTGGTAAAATCAAAGATATATTCAATGGAAGTGGAATCACCGATCATCATTCGATTGTATCGAATCATGACGGAATGGTCAAGACCATGGAACTAGTGGAAAAAGATTTTACTGGATTGGCATTTACCAACCTCGTTGATTTTGATGCGCTTTATGGACACAGAAGAGACGTCATTGGATACAAGCAAGCCATGGAAGAATTCGATAAAGATTTGACTGAAATGATTTCTATGCTTCATAGTGATGATCTATTGATGATTACGGCAGACCATGGAAATGACCCGACCTTTAGAGGAACGGATCATACTAGAGAATATATTCCGCTCTTCATCTATAATCATGACCTTAACGGTAGTTATTTGCCCATAGGAGATACTTTTGCGAATATTGGCGCAACAGTCGCTGAGAACTTCAATGTTCGCCAAACAGCGATTGGAAAGTCGTATTTAAAGCTTCTGAGATAATAAAAATCCCGACTCATTCAATGAATCGGGATTTTTTGATGATTTAATCATCCGTTTTTGTCTTATGTTTCTTTGTGAATTCGAAAGCCTTGGTTCTTTTCTTCAGTTCTTTTTTTGTTTTTTTGAGTTGAGTTTTGAAGATCATTCTGTTTGTGGACAGAATTTTACGAATATCTTTGTTCTTTTTTTGGATTTTAATGTAAGGTTGATAACTCTTTAAAATCTTATTGAAATCGATGGTCAGGGATTTAATGTACTTTTGATTATTGATGAGTGCGGATTCGTATTCTTCAGTCAAAGTATTTATGGACGTCGTTCTTTTTAAGGAATGATCTGATTGAGCCGTTTCATATTCCAAAGAGAGTTGGTCGACTTCCGTTTCAAGTGATTTCCTTGAAGATTCATATTTTGCTTTTTGAGTCAATTTGGTATTATTGAGAGACTCGTCGAATCGAATTTCTTCTTGTTCGAGCAAAGAAGTTTCTTGAAGAAAATCGTTTTCTATTTGTTTCATTTTTTCTTCATATCTCTGACGTGCTTCTTCACGTGCACTAATGAGAGAATTCAGAAGGGGACGATAGTTCTCCGGATCTGCCAGCACTTGAGGTTCAAAATAGACCTTAACATAGGCGTCAAGCAGTTCTTGGGTATCTTGGTCAAGGATAGCTTCAGCAAGTTTTAATTTATAATGGTACCTTTCGTTGATTCTTTCAAGCATATGGTAAAACTCAGGATCCAGTACGTTCATTTTGTTATCCAAAAATGGTTTCAAGACTTCAAAATGGTTTTTGGCATCTTCATAGATTTCCACCATCTGAAGGAGGGTTTCATCACGAAGTTTTTTAGCGTCTTCCATCGCGTCGAGAAAATCTTCTTCCAATTCTTGAATGCGGTTTTTAGCGGATTCTACCAAAGGATCCTTCATCATTTCTTTTGACCACTTTGTCAAAAACTCCTCATGGTTTTTCTTTAGATCCTTCGCTTCTTTTTCTAAAATTTTATGAATCTTGGGATCGGAGGTTTCCGAAAGAAGGTGACGGTTTTGATACAATTTCGATTCATATTCGTGTTCCGCTTGTTTTCTGTTTTTCTCGTATTTTTGCATCTTATTTCGAATCAAATCATCAAAATAGGTCTTTTCTTCATTCACCGTTCTCTGAAGCGCTTCAATTCTGATTCGGTATTCACTTTCAGCAAGTTCAATCTGTTCTTTTGAAAATCGCATTTGGTTCTCATAAGTTGTGAGGATGAATTCATGATGAATTTGATTTTCCTCACTGACTCTGGATGACTGCATGACGATGTATGCAAGTTCATTTTCCATCATTGTTTTAAAATGGATGGCCTTAATATCGTATTCTTTGAGAGCGAACTTCAGCTTCGACGAAGCTTCCTGGACGTGAATGTGGTGTGTCTCTTCGCTCCGAATTTGACGAATGACTTTCTCATAGAATTCCGATTGTATTTTCCTTGAAATATCGGATGTCTCATGAAGAAAAGCCAGATGGACATTGAGTGCACGTTCAAGACGACCGATGTATTTCGATTCTTTTTGGATATCCATTTTGGCGTGAACATAAGAAGCCTTATGATTCAAAAGGAATAACTGCACTTTGTTGACGGTTTCAAGCAGTTCGATTTCCTGGAGAAGCATTTGTTTCTTCACCATGAAAGACATTTCCATTTCGATTTCATTGATTCTTGATTTGATTTTCAAAGACTCGATATCATAGTTAATGTTGGTTTTGAGTTCTTTGTTAAGTTGAAGAATGGAAAGTCGATTGAGTTCGTCTTTGATTATTTTGGACGACGAGTCTCCGATTGCCTGGGCAAGGAAAGTATCTTTATCCATCAATTCTTCAAAAAGGGTCAAATACCTTTCAAGCTCTGTTGTGATCTTATTGGAGTTGATTCGATATTCTAAAAGGATCGCTTTCTTTTCTTTTTCAAATTTCTTGAGCATCGATTCAGTCCGTTTTTCGGATTGTTTTTTGATTTCAATGTATTTTTGAGCTTTTTGGTAAAGCTGTATCGCTTCTCTTAATTTGATTTTGTCATTCTTTTCTTGAGCTCTCAAAACTTCCATCTTGAGCTCTTCAAGTGATTTTTCAGGATCCTCAAAAAAATGAAGAGAATTACTGATCAAATTTGATTTTTGATTTAACTGTCTAGCTAAAACCTGATCAAACAAACTACAATATTCGTTGTTTAACAAACGAGTTATTTTTTCGTCTTCAGCTTGGACATGTTTCTTAAATACTTCAAATTGACGAATCTTATCCGATATCAATGCTTGGATGTCTACACTGGTCGGATCCGCTTCGGCACTGAACAAAAGTTGATTGTCAATAAAAAACTTCATTTCATTTTCATAAAAATGGTTGGACTTGGAAACAGTACGATTCTTTCTTTTGATAATTTGAGAAATCGAATCGTCCATATTTTTTATCTCTTCGTCAAGACTAAGGAAAAGTTCCAAAATTTCACTTTGGTGTCTGTCGAGTATTTGATTGAATTCTTTCGAAGAATCAAGAAAGTAGTTGAACAGAGATTCATTCTCAAAAATATTTTCCAAATACGTCCTTTGAAATTGATCAAAAAAGGAAGTTCTTGTTTGAATGAGAGCCTTGTTCAAGTAATCCAAGGAGTTCAAAATCTCATTTTTATCTTGGTAGTGATATTCCAGGAAGGATTGATTTTGATTTTGTGCGGACATCTCGGTATGCGAAATAATTTCCTGTCTGTCCACAATCTCATATTCCTCATGAAAGAAGAGGCTATGTTTGATTTGAGAAGCATCTTTTTTTAGTTGATCCAGTTTTTCTTCAATCTCGGTTAAATTGTTCAGTGTAATTTGTCTGTGAGTTGTTGCCCGATGAGTGATCTTCGAGTAAAAATCTTCATAAAGTTTTAATTCCTTATGAAAGGCTTCACCGACTGATTTGCGGTAGGATGTAAAATTGTCTGATTCTTTTTGGATCGATTTATCTGTCTTAGCCATCACTACCTCCTGCTAATCGTTTATAATTCTGTTTTCCTTGTCCTTTGCCTTCGCTTCTTCGGATAGAAGAAGGTCTTTTGTGGCTTTTGCTTTAAATAAGGTATCGTCATAAGCTTCCAAGTTCTTGGATAGGAGCGTTTCTTCCAGGTTGATGAAACTTTGAAGCGGTTGGTATAGAAACTCCTGATTACTTAGTAAGGCTCTGGATGATTTTTGACGATTCAAGAATTCTTCAAAGTCGGATGTATAATCCGTGGTGATATTCAAATACTGAGTTAAGAACTGCTCTTCAGCTTTCGAAATGTTTTGATACATTGCAAGATAGTCCGAAGGCAAACGATTTTTGATCTCATCCATTTTCGCAAGCAATTCTGGCCTTGAAGAAAATTTCTTTTCTTCGATTTTCGTATAATCTGCAAGCAATTGAGATTTTTTCTCGGTAACCAAGGCATTCTTGTTTTCACTCAACTGTCTTAGTTTTTCATCATATTTAAGTGGAATGTTTTGAAGTTCTTTCTCAAGAATCGATAAAGAAACTTGCAATTGTTCTTTTTCCCGATCTTCCATTTTAGATATTAGATAGAACTCTTCATCTAAATTTTCAGATAATATTTCGAGTATGTCTTGATAAGCTTTTTCGAACAGTCTAGACTTGAGATGCAAGGCGTGTTGCTCATTCAGGTACGCTTTTTCTAACACACTAAGATCCTTTTTCAATTTTGATTCGGTACTGAGAATCAGCTTCGAAATTTGTTTTCTTACGAACGATAGTTTCTCGGTTTCTTTTTCTAGTGAGTTCACATATACTGTGTTAATTTTTTTGACTTCATCTTTGAATGAAGATTCGATGTCATAAGCTTCTTTTGAAAGTTCTTTGGATTGACGGGTACGGTGTTTGTCAGATTTCACCGCATAAAATATGAGTCGGTCATATTCTTGGTTGATGATTTTTTGGATTTTTTCAGCTTTTTCCTTTGATTTTTGAATAAAGATGACATCATTTTCCAATAATTCTTCTTCAAGAACATCCATCGATTCATTCAATGATCTGAGCAGATGTTTTAAATTGAGAATTTGTTCAATCAAATATGTATTCAATGGTTTGACATAGTGTTTAGGCTTCTTGTGAGAAAAAGAGGTCTTGACGTTATGGATGAGAATGACGGTTTCTTCAAATGCCTTATCAATGAAAGTTTTGAAGTTTGATAACTGATCAAGTTGATTGAATTCAACAAGCAACGATTCAAGTTCTGATTCAACTTCATCAAAAGCTTTCATCAATCGGTAACCAAAGAATTCTTGATTCTCAAAATAGGATTTGAGTACGCTGACATTGGATTGATCAAGCAAGACAAGACGCTGTTTGAAAAGCACCATGAAAGGATCGATAATCGAATCGATTCTTGATTTCGCTACATAGAATGGATGATGGATTAGCTTCGTTGCCTGCTCGTTAAGCTTAATCTTATTCTTCAGTTGATTTTCATAAGCAGTGATGATTTGTGAACGCATATACTCTAGATAGTGTGCATAGGTTCTGGAAGAAGTAGAAGATTCGACCTCATTGACGATTTGTTCAGTTTGGACGCGATTGTAGTCAATTAGTTTTTGAGAGTGTTGAAGGAAATCAATGACTTCTTTACTACCCGTTTCTTTCTTATCCTTATAAACGGACTCTTCTTCAAGATATCTAGTCGCATATAGATAAGCGAGTCTGTTCGACTCAGAGCGCATTGCTTCCAAAGTCATGAGATACTTGGTGTCATTGAGTTTGATTTCATATTCAGTTTTGGATCTGGATACGGATAAATTCTTTTCAAAGGAAATTCGGTGAACTTCTTGCTCAAGGACCGAGATCTCCTTTAAATATGCCGCTTTAGCTCGGAAGAAGTCAAAATTCTGTCTTAATTGACCGACTTCCCTTTGAATTCTAATGTATCCATAGTCTTTCTCAAATCGGTTTATAATCTTTGCGTGGTTCGATTCATGTTGCGATATTGCAAAGAAATGATCGTCTTCGATGGATCGGATGTACTTATCGTAGTCGCCCTGAATTTCGGCGTTTTCCATTTGTTTTCTTACTTCAGCTATTTCCAAATGATTCTGTGATTCAAGCGTGATAATTTCTTTACTGAAATAATCAATTTTAGAAATCAATTCGGTCAGATTTGAACAAACGTTACTTACCCGAACCATTAAATTAATTCGATAATCTTCCATTGCTTTCGCATCTTGAGTAATGTATTCCACTTTGGCTTCTGCAAACTTAGAATTGAATACAATCAAGTCTGACAACAAGTTATCAAGTTCATCGAAAGATTCATTGACATAGAAGGAAAAATTGGAATAAAGAATGATGCTGTTTTGGAAAAACATTGCTGGCATCATGTACGCAAGTTTAATTTCCTCGACACGTTTAAAAGAATCAATTTTGATTTTCTTGATCTCGTTTTGATATTTTGAAATCAGCAGGTCAGCCATGGATTGGTTTCTTCTTAAAAGGTAATCCGCTTTATTCTGTATGATTTCATATTGCAAAATGTATTTTTCAGTAGAAACTAAATCTCCAGCTTGGTCGCTTTCAATGATTTTTTTGCCAATGATTTCTTTGGAAGTTTTAAGTTCGCTTAAAATGAGTCTCTCGAAACTGACTTTCTTCTGATTGACCTCTTTAATCTGTTTGACGAATTGATGAATGATGGTCTGATTGATGATTGTATGTGGTTTTTGTCTTTGGTTGCTGAGAGCAGTGATCCGTTCACGTTGTTTTGTATACATGTCAGTTGCACTCTTGAATAGTGCAGACATCTTGTTTTTAGTCGTTCTGAGGTTATTCAGAGTGGATAGAATCGACTCATTGACGAAACCTGTTTCATTTTTTGATTTTTCGAATAGTTCATTTGAAAGGTCAGTCAATGCGTTTCTTGATTGTTCAATCGTCCAAAGCAATTTATTTGATTGCTCTGTCTGCATCTCTTGATAATTTCTTTGAACTTCATTGAACTTCTCGGTTTCGGAAGAGATAAACTCGGTGTGAACTCGCATTTCATCGTCGATGGCATCATTGGAGGCTTGTACCATTCGCAAGAACTGCTGATAAGCTTCATTTTTTAAATCAAAAACGCTATTGATCACTTTGTCAAAAGTTTCATCTTCATTTTTTGAAGCGGATTCAATCTCAAGTCTCAAATTGTTTTCATCGAGATCAAGATGTTCAAAGATTTCTTGATACTCCCTCTTGACGTGATCGATTGCTTCGATATATTCTTCTTCTAGAGTAAGAAATCCTTTAACTTTGTCTTCTTCGATTTGTTGATATTTTTTCTCTATTTCACGAAGTGCATTCTCTTTCTCCATCAATTCTTGATAGAGTTCGTCCTCAAGGTGGGAAGAAGTCAATTCATGACTTGTTTTCTTGGGTTTATACGATTCAATTGTTTTTGATATGATATCGCCTAGTTTTGCCAATTTTCCACCTCCTAAAAAATACTACAAATTCATTATAATATAGATGCGTGTTTTATTCAACTCAAGAACAAAAATAAATCGGATGATTTTCCTTAAAAATTTGGTATAATAGACAAGAGGTGTTATGTGTATGGACAAACGGATTATCGCAAACAATCTATTAATCGACGACGAAATGGAGGCCACTTTACGGCCTAGATTTTTTCAAGAATACATCGGACAAACCAGTGTCAAGGAAATGATTCAGGTTGCAGTAGAAGCCGCGAAAAAAAGAAATGAATCTCTTGATCACGTTCTTCTATACGGACCGCCAGGATTGGGTAAAACTACCTTGGCTCAGGTAATCGCCAATGAACTAGGTGTCAACATCAAAGTTGTCTCTGGACCAACGGTAGAACGGACAGGCGATCTGGCAGCGATTTTGACTTCACTAGAACCCGGCGACGTACTTTTCATCGACGAAATCCATCGATTGCCTAAAATTGTAGAAGAAATCCTCTATTCATCCATGGAAGACTTTGTGATTGACATCGTCGTTGGAAAAGATTCTGGCGCAAAGTCGATACGCGTTGATTTACCGCCATTTACCTTGATTGGTGCGACAACGAGATTCGGAGATTTGACCGGTCCTTTGAGAGACCGATTTGGCATCGTACACAAACTAGAATTCTATACAGACAACGAACTCGAAACCATTTGTAAAAGAACATCTGAAATCTATGAATGCCCTAGTGAAAATCTAGCAGTTATCGAACTTGCAAAGCGAAGCAGAGGAACACCTAGAATTGTCAACCGACTTTTTAGAAGAGTTCGAGATTATGCTGATATTCTCGGCGACGGAACGATAACGCTTGATATAACGAAGCTTGCACTCGACAAATTGAAAATCGATGAACAAGGGTTGGACAGAAAAGATCGAGAGTATCTTCTCTCTATCATCGAAAAATATCACGGAGGTCCTGTCGGACTGGAAACCATCGCAACCTCGATTAGCGAGGATCCATTAACACTGGAAGATGTATATGAACCTTTCTTGATTCAAAAAGGATTCATTAGCCGTACACCAAGAGGTAGAGTGGTGACGGAAAAAGCGTACAGACATCTTAAAAAAGGTTATCAAGGAACGTTATTTCAATGATGAAGACAGATGATTTTGATTATAAATTGCCCGATGAATTGATTGCACAAACACCACTAGACAAACGTTCTTCATCAAGATTGCTCGTGTGTAGAAGAACCACGTTTGACGTATTACATAAAGAATTTCATCATCTCCCGAGTTTTCTTCATGAAGGCGACGTACTCGTCCTTAACGACACAAAAGTATTACCAGCTCGATTAATCGGAGTGAAAGAATCGACGCTCGCTTCCATCGAAGTGTTGTTATTACAAGAACGTGGAGATCACATCTGGGAAACGCTCGTCAAACCTGCAAGAAGAGTTCATATAGGAGACATCATTTCCTTTGGCGATGGCTTACTTAAGGCAAAATGCGTTAAACTTGGCGAGGAAGGAATTCGTCATTTCGAAATGATCTATGAAGGGATATTCATAGAAATCCTAGATCAATTGGGCGAAATGCCACTTCCGCCTTATATTCATGAGTACCTGTTGGAAAAAGATCGCTATCAAACGGTCTATTCCAAAGTGCTAGGTAGTGCAGCCGCGCCTACTGCCGGGCTACACTTTACCAATGAATTATTAAAAGAAATTCAGTCCAAAGGGATTGAAATCGTATATTTGACTCTTCATGTTGGCCTAGGTACCTTTCGACCTGTCAGTGTCGAAGATGTAACCAAACACAAAATGCATAGTGAATTCTATTCGTTCTCCGCTTCGGTCGCAAAGATATTAAACAAAGCAAAAGAAGAAGGACGAAGAATTGTCTCCGTTGGTACAACCACCACAAGGACGCTAGAAACGTTATACAAAAAATTCGGACGTTTCGAAGCAGACTCCGGTTTTACAGACATCTTTATTTATCCGGGCTTCGAGTTTAAGGCAATCGATGCATTAATCACTAATTTTCATCTACCTAAATCGACACTGATGATGCTCGTTAGTGCATTTGCGACGAAAGACATCATCATGCACGCATATTCAGAAGCGATTAAGGAAAAATATCGATTCTTCTCGTTTGGCGACGCCATGTTCATCTATTAAAAAACCAGGAATTTTTTCCTGGTTTTTCTTTGAAAAGATCAATCTTAAAACAAAAGCAGATGATTATGAAATATTTCTTGTTAAATATGGAATAAAATTACATAAATAATATGAAAATTACAAAAACCGTTTGACAAAACGAATGAAAGCGTTTATAATCAAAGAAAAAGCAGTAATTATATGAAAGAAAATTACACATTTCATCAATGAGGTGTCATAAATGGTTAAAAATAAAGACATTGCAGCAAAGGCTGGCGTATCAGTAGCTACCGTTTCCAGGGTCATGAATCAAAGTGGCTATGTCAAAGAAGAAACCAAAGAACTGGTAATGCAAACCTATGGTGAACTTGCGAATGAAGATAAAATATTAGGACAGTCCATCTCAACACAAAAAGCAAATATCATCGGCATTGTCATTCCTGACATCTCAAATCCTTTTTTTGGTGAAGTCATTAAAGGGATTTCAAAAATAGCGGATCAATACTCTGCAAGCCTGCTGGTATGCAACACCGAAGAACAACTAGAAAAAGAATTAAAATATCTTACTCTTTTTAAAACGAATAATATCATCGGACTGATTATCACTCCGAATACTGATCAAGTTGGTTATAACTCGAAGTACCTTTACCAGCTTGAAGAGTTAGGCGTTCCAGTCGTTTTGCTCGATAGAGGCATCAACATTTCTCATTTCAATTCCGTATTCGTCAATAATCTATCCGGTTCCTTCGATGCGGTGAACGCATTGATTAAAGAAGGACACAAGGATATTGCCATCATCTCGGGGCCAATGTCTTCAAAACCAGGTAGAGAGCGTTTCTACGGTTATGAAAATGCCATTCGCAGCAATAACATGTCAGTCAATCAAAATTACGTGTTTTATGGTAATTTCAAACTTGAAAGTGGATATGAAATCACAAAAAAAATTCTAAAACTTGAAAAACGTCCCACAGCTATATTCGCTGCCAACAACATGATGGCGCTCGGATGTGTCAAAGCGTTAATAGAAAACAAAATGTCGATTCCAAAAGACATGGCATTCATCAGTTTTGATGACGTTGATATGTTTGAAATCATGAACTTGAACATCTCAACCGTATCGAGACCAACCGATTTGATGGGCGAAGTCGCGGCTGAAATGCTATTTGACCTGATTGAACGAAAACAAGTGAAAAGCAAAGCGATTAAAGAAGTGCTCCTAGAAACCAAACTCGTCCTCAGAGGATCTGAAAAACTTATTGCAAAATAAGGAGACAAGAATGAATAAAATCGAGATCGAAGAAATCGTTAGAAAAGAAATCGTACAAAGCGTCCTGAAAAACCAGGATTTTCTTGTCGTAGGAAACTGGAAGATGAATAAGACAAAACGTGAAGTCAATGAATTCTTGGATGAAATCTCAAAAGCTGATCTTGGCACAAAAAATACGATTGTGATCATTCCGCCAAGCCCCTATCTATATCTATTCGAATCGAAACTTCGTTACACTAGAGTCTTCTACGGAGTCCAAAATTTCTATCCAAAAGAAAACGGTGCTTTCACAGGCGAGATATCCATCACAATGGCTCGAGATTTTGGCAGTAAATATGCAATCATCGGTCATTCCGAAAGAAGAAACATTTTTAATGAATGCAATGACTTCTCAGCGAAAAAAGTCCTTTCTTCGATAAAAAATCAAATGAAACCAATTCTATGTATCGGTGAGTCCCTCATCCAAAGAGAAAAAGAAGATTATAAATCCTTTTTGAAAACTCAGATTAAAGAAGGCTTATCCTTGCTTGATGAGTCCCTCCGTTCCAAAGTGATTGTCGCTTACGAACCGATTTGGGCCATTGGGACTGGCGTAACCGCAACACCCTCACAAGTGGAAGAAGTACACATGTTTTTAAGAAATTATCTCATTGACGAATATGGATTTGAAACCGGAAGAAAAATTCCATTGCTGTATGGTGGATCCGTCACCGCCGAAAACGTCAAAGAACTTGCACTTGCGCAAAGCGTATCCGGATTCTTGATTGGCGGCGCTAGTTTAAGTGCAAAGACACTCACTCAAATCAATGATATTTTAAACGGGAAATAAAATACGAAAGAACCATCTGTGAAAGGAGGGAGAACATTGGAAATCAACAACTTGGATAAACTTGCCAAAATGGTAACGGATAGCATCCTCGAAAAAATCGATCAATTGCCATCTGCGAATCAAAAAACAGCTTCCAGTTCAATTAAAAAATCGAAATCCATCCTGATCATTCTCCCTGAAAACACGATTGGATTCTCCCAGTATCATTCATACATCAGAAAGAATTATTCAGATGGACCAAGCTATTTGGTATTCAACGATCACTTCAACAAAACGCATGAAAAAGAAATAAAAGATCAGTACAATACAATCAATTTCGATTTAAAAAACCCTGAATTTCTATCGCTTCTCAATAGTGCAGGCACTCTCTTGATTGTCAGCCCCAAAGTATCTCAGATGAAGGCGATTACTGAAACAAATGATTCTGAAGACATCAATCACATCATTTTAAATGGATTGATGACCAATCAGAACATCGTATTTTTAATCAATTCAAACGCGACTGTCTTGGCGAAGATTTCATCGACGATCACTCTCTTAGAAAATATGGGAATCTCCATTATAAACATACAGAATAACCCGGATAAAGTGATTGACGCAAACATCTTGATTACAGAGCGATATGTCATGGATATGAAAAAACAAGGACTTAAAACATTGCTATTGAACAAACGTCAAGTCATTACGCCACTCGCAAAAGACAAGTTGAGCGAGTACAAGATAAAAGTTGAATTTATTGAGGAGGCAAAACAATGAGTACAAACGATCTAATCAAAAAATTGACTGCCGAAATGGAACAAAAATACGGAAACAATAAAGCAACCTCTCAAACTCCAGTCCAGACTCAAGCCCCAACCGTTTCAAGAGTTCCCAACGTCAAATCGAATTACATTGGGATATATGAAAACGTTGAAGATGCCATTCACGCCGCAAAAGAATCTCAAAAACAACTGATAAAACTATCGATGAAAAAGAGAAATGAGATTATAGCATCGATGAGAAAAGCAAGTCTTGAAAACGCTGAAAAACTTGCAATCTTGGCATATGAAGAAACAGGCATGGGCAGAGTCGAAGACAAAATCATCAAAAATGTGCTTGCGGCTGAGAAAACACCCGGTACAGAAGATCTATACGCAACGACATATACTGGGGATGATGGAATGACATTAGTCGAAATGGCCCCCTATGGAGTCATTGGTTCGATTACACCCTCGACAAACCCCAGTTCCACAATCATCAACAACTCGATCAGCATGGTAGCTGCAGGAAACGGAGTCGTATTCAATCCTCACCCTAGCGCAAAAAGAGTCACTTCAGAGTCCATTTCGATACTGAATAAAGCAATCCATGAAGTGGGCGGTCCGAAAGAATTGCTGACAGCGCCACTGAATCCAACGATAGACTCCGGAAAAGTCATCATGACCCATAAAGACATCAGAATTCTCGTCGTTACAGGCGGAGAAGGGGTTGTCTCAGTCGCAATGAAAAGCGGAAAAAAAGTGATAGCTGCTGGTCCTGGAAATCCTCCGGTCATCATTGATGAAACAGCAAATATTAAAAAAGCCGCAAATGATGTATTTCGCGGAGCCTCTTTTGATAACAACATCATCTGCATCGCTGAGAAAGAAGCATTCATTCTAAACAGTGTGTATAACGAATTCAGAAACGAAATGATCAAGAATGGTTGTTATGAATTAAAACGCCATGAAATTGATATCGTCACAAAAGAAGTATTCCAAACCAATGAACAAGGTAAAACCGTTGTAAACCGAAAATATGTTGGAAAACCTGCAATAGAAATCTTAAAAGCTTGCAAAATCAATTCTCCTCAGGACATTAAACTGATTATTGCAGAAGTCCCAGAGACACATCCTTTCATTACCGTTGAAATGTTAATGCCTGTTCTTGGAATGGTTCGAGTCTATTCCATTGACGAAGCCATAGAAAAAGCGGTCATCGCAGAAAATGGAAATCGTCATTCCGCGATGATGCATTCGGAAAGCGTAACGAACTTAACGAAAGCAGCCAGAGCGCTTGATACCTCTATTTTCGTTAAAAACGCCCCATCCTTCGCTGCGCTTGGCATCGAAGGAGAAGGATTCACTACTTTAACGATTGCAACGCCGACCGGAGAAGGATTGACATCCGCAAGAAGTTTTTCAAGGATTAGAAGATGTACTTTATCAGGTGCTTTCAGAATTGTATAATCAAACCATCACAAGGAGTGAAATTTATGCCTTCAAACTATATCGATAGAATTAAAGAACAAGGCATTGTCGGTGCCGGTGGAGCCGGTTTTCCGACACATGTAAAACTAAATAGCACTCCTGAAATCGTGATTGTCAATGGTGCGGAGTGTGAGCCTCTATTAAGGGTTGATCAACAATTGATGGAATTCTACGGCGAAGACGTTGTCGAAGGACTGAAAATTGCCTTAATCCAAACCGGCGCTGAAAAAGGTGTCATTTGTTTAAAAGGAAAACATCATTCTGCAATTTCAAATCTAAAAGAATTGACGAAAAACGACAAACAAATCGAGATCAAAATCATTAAAGATTACTATCCTGCAGGAGACGAGCAACAACTCGTTTATGAAGTCACAAAGAAGATTGTACCTTTAATGGGTATTCCACTCGATGTCGGAGCCGTTGTCATTAACGTCTTAACGGCGATGAACATCGCAAGAAACGTCCCTGTGACAGAAAGAGTCATTACAGTCACCGGAGAGGTCAAAAATCCACAAACATTGATTGTTCCAATTGGTACTTCGTTTCGAAAACTGATCGAATTCTGTGAAGGACCCAGAGATGAGAGTCGTTACAGCATGATTGTCGGAGGTCCGATGATGGGACATGTCGAAGAAGACTGGGATGCACCCGTCACCAAACTGACTGGGGCAATCATCATCCTACCAAAAGAACATCATCTTATCGCGAAAAAAACGAGAAAAACACAGACTGACTTACAACTGACGAAAGCTATTTGCTGCCAATGCAGTTATTGTACAGATCTATGTCCGCGAAATATCAATGGGCTCAATACAGAACCTCACAAAGTAATGAGAGGTCTCGCAAATGAAGATCCAAGCGCCCTTGGCGCAATCTCGTCCGTTGTATCTTGCTGCGACTGTCAATTATGTAGTCTCTATGCATGTCCAATGGATCTAGACCCTGGGAAAATTACCAATATGGTGAAGCAAAGTTTACTGAAAAAGGGCGTAAAGACAGAAAAAATAATCCCTCATGAAGTCGATTCGTTACGAGAAAGCAAACTCGTTCCGACAAAACGTTTAATCGCAAGACTGGACTTATCAGATTATGATGTTCCGGCACCGCTGAATCAAACACTATTTGAATCGTATTCAGTGAAGATATTGTTAAAACAACATATTGGCGTGGTTGCTTCTCCTTTGGTTTCCCAAGGAGATACCGTAACAAAAGGCACTTTAGTTGGTTCCTGCGGTGATTTGTTAGGTGCGAACATCCATGCGAGCATCAGTGGTAAAATCATCTCAGTAACACCAGATTATATCGAAATCAAGGCTTAAGGAGAAACGATATGGAAGCATTAGGTATGATAGAACTGAACAGTATCGCCAGAGGGATTGAAGCTGGAGATGCCATCATAAAAACAGCTGAAGTCAAACTGGTAGGCGCATACGCCTCTTGTCCAGGAAAATATGTCGTCATTGTCCGCGGGTCTGTTTCTGCAGTGAAAAGCGCAATCGAAGTTGGCGCAAAAACAGCAGGGAAGTCACTTGTCAAAGACATTATGATTCCCAACCTTCACGACCAAGTATTTAAAGCCTTAAGCTGCACGACTGAAATCGTCCCAAAAGGGGCGGTTGGAATCATCGAAACTTATTCACTCGCAACAGCGGTATTGGTTTCAGATGCAGCTGTCAAAGCAGCGGATGTCGAACTGCTGGAAATCAGACTAGGACGAGGGCTTGGTGGAAAAGCATTTACAATTTTAACCGGGGACGTCAGTAATGTCAGAGCAGCGGTGGATGCAGCAATAGAAGCAAGTCAAGATGATGGATTGCTTGCGCATACCGCAGTCATTCCAAGGATTAGTAAAGAAATGTTACAAACACTATTATAAATTTAAAAGAGAAAGGAGAACATTATAATGAAAGAAGCATTAGGATTGATTGAAACCAGAGGATTTGTAGCCGCTGTTGAAGCTGCAGATGCCATGGTGAAAGCCGCAAACGTCAGATTGATTGGCAAGGAAAAGTCAGGTACTGGACTTGTCGCAATCATGGTTCGCGGAGATGTTGGCGCAGTAAAAGCCGCTGTTGAAGCGGGGGCAGAAGCTGCACGTCGTGTAGGAGAATTGGTGACTTCCCATGTCATTCCAAGTCCACATGATGATGTAGAAGAATTATTAAAGCCTAACAAAGAAGTCGCAAAAGCCGCAAAAGAAACAAAGTAAAGAACAAAACAAATCAAACACTCAAATGGAGGAAAGAACAATGAAAGAAGCTTTAGGATTAGTAGAAACAAGAGGATTCGTAGCCGCAGTCGAGGCTGCAGATGCCATGGTGAAAGCCGCAAACGTTAGATTGATTGGAAAAGAAAAATCAGGTACTGGACTTGTCGCAATTATGGTCCGCGGAGACGTTGGCGCAGTGAAGGCAGCCGTAGAAGCTGGTTCGGAAGCTGCACGCCGTGTAGGAGAATTAGTGACTTCTCATGTCATCCCAAGACCACATGATGATGTCGAAGAAATGCTTAAATCTTTAAAAGACACAAAATAAATATCATTAAAAAAATGATATAGGAGGAAAACAAAATGAAAGAAGCATTAGGACTCATTGAAACCAGAGGATTCGTCGCTGCAATCGAAGCCGCTGACGCGATGGTGAAAGCCGCAAACGTCAGATTGATTGGAAAAGAAAAATCAGGATCTGGACTCGTCGCAATGATGGTCCGCGGAGACGTTGGAGCAGTGAAAGCTGCGACTGAAGCCGGGGCAGAAGCTGCACGTAGAGTTGGTGAACTGGTCTCAGTTCATGTGATTCCAAGTCCACATAATGATGTTGAAGAACTCATTAAAGGCGTATTGTAATAAAATTGAAAATTGAAAAGAGTTGAAACTATGGAATTAGATAAACTTATCGATAAGATTGCTGAAGAAATATATCGTAAGATTGCAAAAGAAAATAATGGAGCGTCTTCAACTCCTGTAAGTGACAACCGTGACATCGCATCAATGATTGACCATACGCTTTTAAAACCAGAAGCAACGGAAGCAGATATCAGAAAAGTATGCGCAGAAGCGATTGAATATAAATTCAAATCCGTCTGCATCAACACTCATTATGTATCCCTCGTTTCTCGTCTTTTGGCAGGTAGCGGCGTCTTGACTTGCTGTGTCGTTGGATTCCCCTTAGGCGCATCCTCGACGAGAGCGAAAATCGACGAAACTTACGATGCTTTAAAAAGTGGTGCACACGAAATCGATATGGTTATCAATATCGGTGCATTGAAGTCAGGAGACTGGAACACGGTAAAAAAAGACATTGAAGGCGTTACTTCTGCGTGCAGAGGAAGAGCCATCGTCAAAGTGATTTTAGAGACTTCGCTTCTCAACGACGAAGAAAAGATCAAAGCTTGTACCATTGCAAAAATGGCTGGAGCGGATTTCGTTAAAACATCGACGGGATTCAATACCGGAGGAGCCACCATCTCTGACATCAAATTGATGCGTGAAGTGGTTGGACCCAAAATGGGCGTCAAAGCTTCCGGTGGAATCAGAGACACCGAAACAGCAAAAGCAATGATTGCAGCTGGTGCGAATCGAATTGGAACCAGTTCAGGAATTAATATAGTCAAAGGTACAAAACCTTCGGCAGGCACTTATTAATGCCTAGAAAAGAGGAAATTATATGTATGCCGCTAGAATAATTGGAACCGTTGTGTGTACACAAAAGGATCCAAGCATGAATAGTTTAAAAATGCAGGTCGTTCAACCTGTCAACATCGTTACCTTTCAAGACGAAGGAAAACCAGCAGTCGCGATCGACGCGGTAGGAGCTGGATATTCAGAACTCGTATTGGTTGTTAGCGGTAGTTCAGGAAGATTGACAGAACTGACAAAGAACAAACCCGTGGATTCAACCATCATGGCCATTATTGACTATGTCGACATTGAAGGCAAGAACGTCTTCAGTAAACACAAAGAGGAGTCTAAATAATGAAAATTGCAATTGGTTGTGACCATGGTGGCTTTGAACTGAAAGAAAAGATCAAAAAGTATTTGTCTGAAGACTTGAAAATCGAGTTTGAAGATTTTGGTACTTACAATAAAAATCGGTGTGATTATCCAGATTACGCTTTCTTGGTTGCGCATTCGGTTTCTTCAGGAAAATCCGATTTTGGAATCATGATTGACGGAGCTGGAATTGGGTCTGCAATGATGGCAAATAAAGTACCGGGCGTTTTGGCAGCTTGTGCAAATGAAGTTTACACCGCACATAACGCAAGAGAACATAATGGTGCCAATGTCTTAACGCTTGGTAGTATGGTCATTGGTGAAGGCGTAGCGAAAGAGATCGTTAGAGTCTTTTTAACGACGAAATTCGAAGGAGAACGCAATCTTCAAAGAATCAAAAGCATTCTAGACATCGAAAAAAGACTTTACATAACGAAGGAGTGAGATTATGCAAATAGCTAGAGTTATTGGTATGGTTACTTCGACCGTAAAAGTCCCGGATTTAAAAGGTGTGACACTCCTAGTGATTCAACCTGTTAATACATTATATGAGTCACTAGGAACACCGATTGTCGCCGCAGATCGCTTCGGTGCAGGTGTAGGAGAATACGTATTTTATTCTACCAGCAAAGAAGGAGCGATGAATCTTCCGATTCCGACTGCTTGTGCAGATGCAGGGATCGCCGGAATCATCGATAGCATCGCAATCGTCAAAGAATCTTAACGGAGGTGAATGATATGCAACTTGCAAAAGTCATCGGGACTTTAGTCTCGACACATAAAAACGAAATGTTAAAAGGAAAAAAACTGCTATTCGTTCAACCGTTGGATGATCGACTGGTTCCTTTTGGAAACGAAATGCTTGCGGTTGACGGTGTCGGTGCCGGTGTGGGTGACGTCGTTATCATTCTAAATGAAGGCGGATCCGCGCGTCTAATTACCAAAGCGAAAAGTCCATATGCCCCGATTGAAGTCTGCATTGCAGGCATTGTTGATTCAATTCAAACCGATGATCACTATGAAGTCTTAAAATAAAGTGAGGATCTTATGAAACTACTTGACAGAATTGTGTTCCAAGCCAAACAGGACATTCAAACCATCATCTTAGCTGAAGGTAGAGATCAAAGAGTGATTGAAGCCGCAAGAGAAATTCATTCTCAAAAAATCGCAGAAGTCATCGTATTGGTCAATCAAGTGGATGCTTTAGAAGAAATCACAAAACTTTCGAAAGAAGGCATTCAAGTCATCATTGTCGAACAATCACCTAAACTGAATACTTATGCAAAGCTGCTTTTCGAACTCAGAAAATCAAAAGGGATGACAGAAGTGGAAGCCAACCAATGGGTGAAAAATACCATTTATTTTGGTGTGCTGATGATGAAAAACATGGAAGCTGACGGAATGGTCGCAGGGTCCATGACTTCAACAGGAGATGTATTAAGACCGGCACTCCAGATTTTAAGAACGGCTCCCAACGTCAAACTTGTTTCATCGTTTTTCTTGATGGACATTCCTGATGCGAGAGGAATCAGCGCACATGAATATGCTTTTTCAGATTGTGGGCTGGTTGTCAATCCAAACGCCGAAGAACTATCAGAAATCGCAATTCAAACGGCTAAATCTTTTGATTATCTAACCAAAGAAGAACCGAGAGTTGCCATGCTATCCTTTTCGACTTATGGCAGTGCGAGTGGAGATTTAGTCGACAAAGTAGTCCAAGCAACCAACATTGTAAAAGATCGTTATCCCAATCTTAAGGTGGATGGCGAGCTTCAATTGGATGCGGCCATCGTACCTTCAGTCGCTAGTAAAAAAGCTCCAAACAGTCTTGTCGCAGGTCAAGCGAATGTTTTGATATTCCCGGATTTGCAGGCAGGTAACATTGGCTATAAACTTGTGGAAAGAATGGCACATGCCGATGCTTATGGACCTATAACTCAAGGTCTTGCTCGACCGGTCAACGATTTGTCAAGAGGATGTTCATCTAAGGATATCGTCGCTGTTGCGGCAATTACTGCACTTCAATCCCAACAAAACAAACAGTTATAAGTTTGAAAAGAATGACTCTATTAGAGACTCATTCATCCATCAGGTTTCCATGATTGGATGTTTTTTTCAATGCGTTTGAATAACACATTGAGTAAAATTTAGAATATAAAATTGAAAGAGGTTCATAAGCACAAAATGGGGAATGTGTTTATGAACCTCTTTTAAATGATTCGAAAAAAAAAGGCTGATGATCAGCCTAAATCTTTGAATAACTCTAGTGGTTTGATTTTTTTCATTGCGTAGAGGAAAGGCGTATCTAAAAGGGCAACCATCAATTTAATCAGATACGTACTGATGGCAATTTCAATCACGCTTTCGAAAGGCATTGTTCCTAAAAAAGCAATGGGAACGAATATCATTGTATCAACGGCTTGAGAAAGTATCGTTGAACCATTGTTTCTAACCCATAGCCACTTATTTCCTGGCAGCTTCGATTTAATCCACTGAAACAAGGTAACGTCAAGTAATTGAGAGACGAGGAATGCAACCAAACTACCGATGATTAGACGAACCCAAAAACCAAAAATAATCGAAAGAGGTTCTTGACCAAAATCGTCGGGACCGGGTGTAAACAGAAGCATCATTTGCATTACAATCAAGGTTGCGATCAAAACATAAAATCCCATTAGGACCGCTCTTTTAGCTTGTTTTTTACCGTAAATCTCATTCAACGCGTCAGTTCCTAAAAATATGGTTCCATACATAATGTTTCCAAGCGTTGCACTCATTGTGAATAATTCAATACTTTTGATGACTTGGATGTTCGCGATAATCGTCGCGATACCTACCCAGACAAAAATGCCTGTTTTTCCGAATAATTTGTACATACCCATCATCAAAAGAAAATTGGTTATGGCAAAAAGAAGCCATAGTACTTCGTTGCTCATGTGAAAATCCTCCTAGTTTTGATTACGCAGGATGGTTTCGAACTGCGACTTGCGATACTATTATATCAAACTGAACTTAAAATTCAATTAAAAGTCGATTTGAATTGTAAAAATCACCAAAAAGAGGTAAAATAACGTTGACATTTCAACATTATTTGGAGGATTTTCATGGAAAAAAAAGTATTGGTGGAAGTATCTGCACGCCACGCCCATTTATCAGCTCAAGATTTAGAGACTTTATTTGGAAAAGGTGCCCAATTGACATTCAAAAAAGCTTTATCCCAACCGGGACAGTTTGCGTCCAATGAACGTGTTACCGTTGTGGGACCTAAAAAAGAACTTGTAGGAGTTTCAATCCTTGGACCGTTGCGTAAAAGTACCCAAGTAGAAATTTCTTTGACAGATGCTAGAAGTATCGGAATCAACGCCCCGATTCGTGAATCAGGAGACACTTTCGGTAGCGCTCCTTGTAAGATCGTTGGGCCGATGGGTGAAGTTATTCTGAATGAAGGCTTGATCATTGCAAAAAGACACATTCATCTGACTCCCGAAGATGCACAGAATTTTTCCCTGAATGATAAGCAAATCGTCGAAGTCAAAGTAGACACGAAAGACAGGACTACGGTTTTCGGAGACGTCGTCATTCGTGTTAGAAGTGATTTCGCAACTGCCATGCACATAGATACCGATGAAGGAAATGCCGCTGCGATCAGCGGTGAAGTATTCGGAACGATATTATAATGATGGGATTTGGATTTGAACTGACTCACATTTGTAAGCAGTCAGGAGCCAGATGTGGCGTTTTACACACACCACACGGTGATTTTGAAACCCCAATTTTCATGCCCGTGGGAACTCAGGCAACCGTCAAAACCTTAGACGTGAAAGAAATCAATGAAGTCAGTGACGGATTGATACTAGGGAACACGTATCATCTTTGGCTACAGCCAGGAGACGACATCATAAAACAACATGGTGGAATCAGAGGTTTTATGAAATGGGATAAAGCACTCTTGACCGACTCCGGAGGGTTTCAAGTTTTTTCTCTTTCAAAGATTCGAAAAATCAAAGAAGAAGGCGTCGAATTCAGACACCATCTTTCCGGTGAATTGCTTCACCTAACACCGGAAGATTCGATTCGTATTCAAAACAATCTTGGTGCAGACATCATTATGAGTTTCGATGAATGTCCTCCTTTTTATTCTGATTACGATTACATGAAAGAGTCCGTTGATAGAACCATTCGTTGGGCAAAAAGAGGAAAAGAAGTCCATCAATTTCCAGATACTCAAGCTTTGTTTGGGATTGTTCAAGGCGGACCGTTCAAAGATTTAAGGAAGCACTCAATCGAAGAACTGATAAAAATAGACTTTCCTGGCTATTCGATTGGCGGTCTTTCCGTGGGTGAAACCAAAGAAGAAATGCTTGAAATGCTTCAGTTCTTAAATCCTTTGATGCCTTATGACAAACCAAGATATTTGATGGGTGTTGGATCACCCGACGATCTTGTGAACGGTGCGATTCATGGCATTGACATGTTTGATTGTGTTCTCCCGACAAGAATTGCACGGCACGGAACAGCAATGACTTCTCAAGGGAAAATAGTCATTAAGAACAAAACCTATGAAAGCGACATGGCCCCTCTGGATTCAAAGTGCGATTGCCATGTCTGCAAAACCTATACCAGAAGTTATTTAAGACATTTGTTCAAATCCCAAGAAATATTGGGATTACGACTGATTACATACCACAATTTGTATTTTTTAAAGAATCTGATGAAACAAATAAGAGAAGCAATCAAATCGGATCGGCTTCTCGATTTCAAGAATACTTTTTTTGAGAATTACTACGGAAAAGCAGAATCATCATCAAAATAACGAATAAAACAGCCATTCTCTCGAATTATCGAGATAAATATTCAAATCATATTGAATTCTAGGTAATTATTCCGTATAATTAATGAATAGAAGTCTAAAAGACTTTTTTAGGCAACCACAACACTTGGGGGGAAAACAATGTTTGACATTAATGATAAGTTTAATCAAAAGCCAAGCATCAAAGTCATTGGAGTTGGAGGCGGAGGAGGTTCCGCTATCAATCGAATGATTGAAAATGATGTTCAAGGTGTCGAATTCGTAGCGATGAACACCGATGCCCAAGTTTTGAAACTGTCCAAAGCAGATGTTCGCTTGCAACTTGGTAAAATGCTGACAAGGGGATTAGGTGCTGGAGCGGATCCGGACGTTGGAAGAAAAGCCGCGCTGGAGTCCGAAGACGAAATCAGAGATCTTCTTGCCGATACCGACATGGTATTCATTACTGCAGGCATGGGCGGCGGAACCGGAACCGGTGCAGCTCCTGTGATTGCGAGAGTCGCAAGAGAAATGGGCTGTTTGACGATTGGAATCGTTACGAAACCTTTTGGCTTTGAAGGAAGAAAACGTGCGAGCGTTGCTCTTCAAGGGCTTGAAGAACTCAAACCGTATGTAGATACGTTAATTGTCATTCCAAATGACAAACTTTTATACATTGTCGACAAAAACACACCATACCTCGATGCTTTTCGTGAAGTTGACAACATCTTAAGACAAGGTGTTCAAGGCATTACTGAAATCATCGCCGTTCCTGGCGTGGTCAATGTCGATTTTGCCGACGTTAAAACCGTCATGAAAGACAAAGGTACCGCATTGATGGGTATCGGTATTGCGGAAGGCGAGAACAGAGGAATCGAAGCCGCTAGAAACGCGATTCGAAGTCCGCTTCTAGAAACCTCCATCAATGGCGCTACAGATGCTATTGTCAATATCACATCCGGATATAATGCTTCACTTTATGAAATCAATGAAATCATTGAAGAAATTCAAAAGTCTTCAACGACGGACATCAACGTCATTTACGGCTCCGCAATCAATTCAGATCTTCAAGACGAAATCATCGTCACCGTCATAGCCACCGGATTCAGTGAAGATCCTATTTTCAAAGACGTCACACTGAACCGTGCAACAGAGCGTAAGGTAGAAGAACCAAAAATAGAACAAGTCTTTGAACCTAAGAAACCGCTCTCGAAAAAAGAAGAAAAGAAAAAAAATAAGAAACAAAAGGAAATAGACATTCCGATTAAACAAGAACCAGAAGAAAAAGAAGACATTCAAATTCCTTCTTGGCTCAAAGAGAGATTCAAAAAGTAAGAGACTGAATTTCAGTCTCTTTTATTTCATAAATGGATTGAAAATTCAAGCCATAAATGGTACAATTTCATTTAAAAGGAGGGATAGCTATGAGCGCAGATTTCGAAGATTTAGAAACATTGACAACCAAGATAATTGACCTGTTCAGAAGCGACCTTTCCTTTGAAGAAAAACGTGAAAAACTCGATGAATTTCATGATTTTGAACTTAGCCAATGTCTGATGGAACTGACAATGGAAGAACGGTCTAATTTCTTTCTGTTTTTCAGTGATCCAGGCGTTGCGAACATCCTTTCCCAATTAAGTGAAGACGACGTCATCCCGATTCTCAAAGAGATGGATATGACGCGTGTATCCAAAGTCATCAACGAAATGCAACCGGATGATCTCGTTGACATCATTAAAGAAATGGATGAAGAAGATCAAACATCCTATTTGTCATTAATCAACCCACATATTAGACCTAACATCAAGCAATTGATCAATTTCGACGAAACCGTCGTTGGTTCGATAATGAATACCAGTTATGTGGAAATCCGGAAATCGGATTCAATAAAACAAGCCATTAGAAAATTAGTCGATCAAGCCCCTGACGTCGAGTTCATCTCAAATGTTTACGTTACGGATCTAGGCTACTTAGAAGGCGTTGTATCATTGAAAGATCTCATCTCATCTGGAAATCGTCCCGAGATGAAAATTGAAGAGATCATGGCAACGAATTTAATTGCCTCGACTCCAGAAACAAAAAACGAAGAAGCCATCGAAATAATGAAAAATTATGACTTCTTGCTTTTGCCAATTGTAGATAAAAACTTTAAAATGCTTGGAATCGTATCTTTCGATGACATGGTCGAAGCTTTAAATCAAGAATCGGATGCCGATTATTCAAGACTAGCCGGTGTGACCGACATTACGATTGAAGAACATGAAACCATCTTTTCAACCGTTAAAAAAAGGATGCCTTGGCTTGTTGTATTGTTATTCATCAATATCATCACTTCCTCGATTGTCAGAGGGTACTCCGGCGTATTGACTGCGATTCCTACGCTTGCTTTGTTCATGCCTTTGCTATCCAACATGGCAGGTAATTCAGGAACCCAATCTCTGGGTGTGATTATCCGTCTATTTGCGAAAAGCCAACTTGACACTAGAAGTTCAGTCGTCAAACATCTACTGAAAGAGTTTCTAACAGGTGTTGTTAATGGCGTCATCATTGCGATGTTCTTATTCGTCATGGTCATCGTCATGAAGATGATATCTGGTCAGACGTTGATTGAAGTACTTCCATTTGCCGGTGTCATCGCTTTGGCCATATCGGTCGCTCTCATTGTTTCCTCTCTTGCCGGAGCTTTGGTTCCACTAGTGATGAAATGGGTAAGAATAGATCCTGCAGTTGCTTCGGGTCCCTTCATTACCACTGTCAGCGATATCACAACACTCCTCATTTATTTTGGTCTTGCAAGTTTATTGCTTGCAAGCCTACTGTAAGGGGGTGCGCATATGGAAAAACAAATCCGTCAGTTTGACGAAGACAGAGATTTTCGCCAGGAAATCATTGACTTAATCCATTCGTCCTTGCAACTTGAAAACTTTTCAAGTTTATTGGAAGAGTACCACTCTTTTGACATTTCAAATGCGATTGTTGAAATAGAACCCCAGGAAAGAATCAGTTTATTCAATCGAATCGACCTTGATTTGGCAGCGGGTGTTTTTGAGCATCTTGAAACCGATGAAGCAATCGAGTTCATCAAGGAACTCCCACTTCAACTTGCGGTCAAGATCATTGACCAAATGGATACCGACGATGCCGTCGACCTGTTACAATATTTAGAGTCCGAAGAAGAAGACTTGGATATCGTCAGTCTTTTGAGTCCAAAAAAACGAATAGAGTTGAAAAAGCTTTGGGTTTATTCGGAAGATGAAATTGGTTCTAGAATGTCGAACAGTTTCATTGAATTGACCAAATCCATGTCAGTCAAGGATGCAATGAAAAAAGTGACCATGATTGCCGCAGATACAGAATACATTTCAATCCTTTATGTCGTATCCAAACATGCATTGATTGGATATCTGAAATTGAAACAATTGATTGTGGCTAGAGCTTCTCAAACGATTGAAGAGATTATGGAAACACATCTGATTTTCGCTCATCCTCATGATGATAAAGAAGACGTTGCACTTAAAATGCAGGACTATGGAGAGTCTTCAATGCCCATCGTCGATGATTTGATGCATATGGTTGGAATTGTGACCTATGACGATTTGATGGACATCATCTCCGAAGAAAAATCAGAAGACTATACCAGATTTGCCGCTTTGGCTGGTGATGATGTCGACATTCAAACCGACACACTCCCTGTCAGAGTCAAGAAACGAATCCCTTGGCTAGTCATCAATTTATTCTTAAGTCTCATTACTTCGATTATTCTCTCTTTGTTTGGAAACAGTCTGACCGGAAGTTCTGGGGCAAGCCTGCTTGCGGCTCGGTTAGCAGTTTATCTGCCGATGATTCTAGGAATGTCTGGAAATACAGGTACGCAATCACTTGCGGTTATGATTCGCTATTTGGCGACCAATAAGAAAGAACTGTCTTTCAAAGGCATCCTGAAGTATTTATCAAGAGAGCTTGGCACAGGTATTTTTCAAGGTTTCGTGATTGGGCTTTTGGTATTCTTGATGATTCTTATTACCCATATGATTACGGGATCCGTTTCAATTGACCACTTAACATTGATGACCGCGATCGTAACCAGCGGGTCCGTATTCGTCGCACTGATACTTTCCACAACATTAGGCGCAATCGTGCCGCTGCTCATGGAAAAATTCAAGATAGACCCTGCTGTCGCAAGCGGACCTTTTATCTCTACTGTTTCTGACATTACGACATTATCGATTTATTACTCGATTGCACTCGCAATCTTATTACCGTTATATCTTTAGGAAGGGATATTATAAACTATGCTAACAGGAAAACAAAAAAGCTTTTTAAGAGCTAAAGGACAGCGATTAAAACCCGTTTTTCAAATTGGAAAAACCGGATTGACCGCTGAACTCTTAAATAGTGTTCTAGACAATCTACTGAAAAACGAACTTCTGAAGGTGTCTATTTTAGACACTTGCCCCTTATCCAAAGAAGAGTTGATCAACGCTTTTCAAGATGCGGGTATCGAACTTGCGGGTTCGATCGGAAAAACGCTTCTCCTGTACAAGGGAAATCCAAGACTTGAGCAGAAGATTACTTTACCACGATGAAAATCTTACTGACAAATGACGATGGCTATTCAGCCACAGGAATTCAACTGCTCTATCGTTTGCTTAAGCCTTATGGTGAAGTTCTTTTAGTTGCGCCACATCATCATAAAAGCGGAGCTTCCGTTTCCCGGATATTTTGGGACGAAGCCATTGTACACAAACACGGAGATCATCAATATTCTGTGGAAGGCACGCCTGCGGATGCCGTAGCGTTCGCTCTTCATGGTTTGGAATTTACGCCAGACTTAGTGGTGTCCGGAATCAACGACGGACTCAATCTGGGCGGAGATACGGTTTATTCAGGAACCGTAGGTGCTTGCATGGAGGCGTTGAAGGCGAAGAAAAAAGCAATCGCTTTTTCTGCGGATTTCAAGTATTTTGAAGCCGCAGAGCGAGAATTTGACAAGGTGATGAAATTCATATTGGATCATGATTTATTGACAAATGAATATCTTCTCAATGTTAATTTCATTACAAAAGAATTCCATGAATCCAAAGGAATTATGATTACGGATCTAGGTTTTCGACCGACCGAGCATTATTATTTAAAAAACAGCGGTTCAAAGTACTCGGGAAGACGTAAGTTTCTACCATATGAGTTTGTCGAAGGAACCGATTTATATGCCATGCATTACGGTTATATTTCGATTACACCGCTTAAATATGCAAATCAAACAGAAAAAGGGCTTGAAGAATTGAGAAGGAAGGTTCAAACGCTTGAAGAACAGCACTAGAATTTGGATGAATCTCGCAATCTACGCCGTCAATGTTATTACGGTCGTTTTGTTGATGATATTCGTTTTTGAAACCACTTTTTTGAAAATGATGTTCAGCTTATACTTAATCGTCGTCACAAGCATCTTTTCTTATCAACTTCATAAATTGACCAGAAAAAAGGAGTGATTTCATGATTTCTGACAATGTAAAAAGCATGATGAAAGAAATTTCGAATCAAACGATTGTTGCGGCAACCAAATATGTGACGGTTCATGAAATGAGAGAACTTCTAAAATCCGGAATCCATGATTTTGGTGAAAACAGAGCTCAAGATTTTTATGAGAAATATGAACTCTTGAAAGAGGAAGACATCACCTGGCATTTCATCGGGCATTTACAAACAAACAAAGTCAAAAAAATCATTAATCTCATCGATTATCTCCATTCTTTAGATCGAGAAAGTCTTGCTGAAACAATTCAAAAGGAAAGAAACGACGTTTTGAATTGTTTCGTAGAAGTAAACATCTCTTCTGAACCTTCAAAAACCGGAATGAAACCAGAAGAAGTGATTTCTTTTATTCACAATTGTTCAAAATATGATAAAATACGTATCGTAGGGTTAATGGGAATGGCAAGGCTGAATGGAACCGAAGAAGATACTTTTCTCGAATTCAAGTCTTTAAAACGTCTCCAAGAACAAATCAAAGAATTAAAATTGACGAACGCACCGATGATGTATTTATCGATGGGAATGTCGCAAGATTATAAATTAGCAATCAAAGCAGGAGCTACCCATCTTCGGTTGGGAAGCATTCTATTCAGAAAAGAGGAATCACAATGAGTTTATTCAATAAAAAACCGGTCATTGAGTCGACAGACGTTGATTTGGAAGATGTAAAATTCTATCGTGTACAAGACAGTACCGCCATCTATGATTATGCGGAAGTCATCATGCACCGAGTTCCGATTGTACTGAATTTCGATAATTGTTTGATTTCAGAAGCGAATGAAGTCCTGTTGTTCTTAACCGGAGTTTTATATGCATGTGATGGAGAAGTCGTCAAAATTCAAGATAAGATTTATTTGATGGCTCAAAAAACGGATTTGGCAGGTCCGACACTCAAAAGATTCGTTGCGGAGTATCAAAAGAAATAACATGACAGACATTGCTCACATCTTACTCGTCATCGTATACAATCTGCTCTATGTCTACTTCGTGATATTGGTCGTCGCAATCCTGCTCTCTTGGACACCGCTCATTCATACAAAATTCTATGGTTTTATCGAGAAAATCACCGATCCTTTTTTGAATATATTCAGGGGATACATCATCATCGGTCAGTTTGATTTGACCCCCACGCTTGGGATTTTCTTATATTATCTTCTTTTAACATTCATGCAACGGTTGCTTTAAAAATAAATCGCTTGTTTTACTTGATAATCAAGTGAAAATTAGTTATAATGTACTCAATAGAATCGAAGATTAGGATACGAACCGAATTGAACTACCGTTATAGAGACCAAGTGGATGGTGTAAACTTGGACGGAACAATGAGGTTTATCCCCTATGAGAGAATGGTTGAAATCGAGTAAACCATTCCGTGTGCTCGCGTTAAGAGCTTCAAGTGCCAGATTATTCTGGAACAAAGGTGGTACCACGGTTAAAATCGTCCTTGAATCAGGATGATTTTTTTTCTATTTAGGAGGAATGACTTATGGAACAAACAAAGAACTACAAAGACACGTTACAGATGCCGCAGACAGAGTTTCCAATGAGAGGAAACTTAGGTCAAAACGAAATTCTCGTCCAACATAGATGGGAAGAGATGAATCTGTATGAAAAAATAATAGAAAAGAACATCGGAAGGCCCAGTTATATTCTTCACGATGGTCCTCCGTATGCGAACGGTTCGATTCATTCGGGAACCGGAATGAACAAAGTGTTAAAAGACTTTGTTTTAAGGTATAAAAACATGTCTGGATTTAGCGCACCTTATATTCCTGGTTGGGATACTCATGGACTACCGATTGAAAACGCTTTGTCAAAAGACAAGAAAGTCAATCGGAAAGAACTTGACATTCCTGCTTTTCGTGAACTATGCAAGGAGTATGCGTTAGAACAACTCGACATTCAAAGAAAACAATTCAAACGGATGGGTGTTTTAGGTGAATGGGATAACCCTTATATTACCCTTGATCGCAAGTATGAGGCCTCTCAGGTCAGATTGTTTGGTGAAATGGTCGAAAAAGGATTGATCTACAAAGGCTTAAAACCCGTTTATTGGTCACCGTCCAGTGAATCCGCATTAGCGGAAGCTGAAATTGAGTATGCGGATGTAACCAGCCCCTCAATCTATGTGTCAATGCCTGCCAAATCAACGAATAACGTTTTTCCAAAAAACACGGAATTCATGATTTGGACAACGACACCTTGGACAATCCCTGCGAATCTTGCGATTGCTGTCGGGCCTGAAATCGAATATTCATTATGTAAAACAGAAAACCAAAAATACTATGTCGTTGCCAAAGCAAGAGTTGATGAACTAAAAGAATTGATTGGATTTGAAAAATTTGAGATTGTCCAAACCGTTTTTGGTTGGGAACTCGAAGGTATGACTTATATCCATCCTCTTTATGACCGAGTTTCGCCAATTATCTTGGGAGATCACGTCACGACCGAAGACGGAACCGGTTTAGTTCATACGGCTCCTGGACACGGTGAAGATGACTTCATTGTCGGTCAAAAATATAATTTAGATGTATTCTGCCCAGTCGATTCCAAGGGAATGATGATGAAAGAAGCGGGCGAACGTTTTGAAGGGCTATTCGTTGACGATTGTAATAACGAAGTCATCAAAGCATTAAGCGAACTCGGATGTTTGTTGAAGACAATGCATATCGTTCATAGTTATCCTCATGACTGGAGAACCAAAAAACCGGTCATTTTCCGTGCAACTCCTCAATGGTTTGCATCGATTGAGATATTGAAAGAAGATATTTTAAAAGCAATTGGAGAAGTCAAATGGTATCCTTCATGGGGAGATTTAAGACTTTCCAACATGATTAAAGACAGAGGTTCATGGTGCATTTCCCGCCAAAGAACTTGGGGTGTTCCGATTCCTGCATTTTATACAGAAAAAGGGACTGCAATACTAGATAAAGCAGTTATTGACCACATTGCGAAGATCTTCGAAGAAGAAGGCACCAATGCATGGTTCTCAAAAACCGCAACGGAACTCCTTCCAAAAGGATTTACTCATCCAGATTCTCCTAATGGCATTTTCACGAAAGAAACCGACATCATGGATGTTTGGTTTGACTCGGGGTCTTCCCATCATGGTGCGATGATTGACAGAGGGTTACCTTATCCTGCAGATTTGTACCTTGAAGGTTCAGATCAATATCGTGGATGGTTTAACTCCAGTCTAATTACAGGCGTTGCTACGATGGGCAAAAGCCCTTATAAAACATTGGTATCTCATGGATTCGTTTTGGACGGAGAAGGTAGAAAAATGTCCAAATCACTCGGGAATGTAGTCGACCCCAATAAAATTGCAAATACATTAGGAGCCGATATTTTCCGTTTATGGGTAGCGAGTGTCGATTATCAAGCGGATGTTAGAATCTCTGATGATTTGATAAAACAAGTATCCGAGTCTTACCGCAAAATCAGAAACACATTCAAATTCATGCTGGGAAATCTTTTTGACTTCAAAACAGAAGAGAATGCCGTTGCATATGAATCACTCAATGAAATTGGCCAATACATTCTTGAAAAAACGAATAAATTAGTTTCAGAATCTTTAGAAGCTTACGAAGACTTCCGTTTTGATGATGTATTCCGAAAAGTCAGCAATTTTGTCAATTTTATTTCTTCTTTCTATTTGGATTTCGCCAAAGACATTCTTTATATTGAAAAACCAAATGATCCAGAACGAAGAATTGTACAAACCGTGATTTCTTTAGTCCTAGACAAGTTATTAAAAATCTTGACTCCAATCATTCCACACACGACTTCTGAAGCCTATTCCTATATTCCTGGACATGCACTAGAAGACGTCTACTTGCAAGATATGCCAAAAGTGGAACCCTTCCATCCAGAACTCGAATCAAAATACGATGCTTTCATGGAAGTCAGGGAAGTGGTTTTAAAAGCTTTGGAGAATGCAAGAGAAAGTAAAATCATCGGTAAAAGTCTGAATGCAAAAGTCGTCGTCTATCCAAAAGACAAAACAAAGGAATTACTTCTTGGCTTGTCGTGTAATTTTGCACAAATATTCATCGTTTCAGGATTCGAAATGAAAGATGCTGGATTTGGTGCATACAAGACAGAAGAACTCTCAGTGGATGTTTTCCCTGCAGAGGGTGAGACCTGTGCAAGATGCTGGCAAATCGTGCCTCATCTTGATTCAGATGGTCTTTGCCCAAGATGTTCAAATATCTTAAATAATTAAACTGAAAGCCGATTGGGGTCCAATCGGCTTTTTCACTGTGATTAAATTGACTTATACTAGAGAATAAAGTATAATATCTTTGTTTTCACAAACGAATTCAGTCTTGTTATTCAATGTAAAAACCACCTAATTGTAAGGCTTAAAGGAGAAATGAATCATGTCTTATCCATTACCACTTGACAATCGATTTATGAACCCTTCTGGGACGGAAAGTGAATTGAACCAATTTTTGGAGAATGCACTGAATTCTCATTTCAAAACCTTATATTTATTACCTTGCTTTATCAGACCCGCAAAGGAATTCCTTTTTTCTTCAGAGATAATAATCTCTTCTGTCGTTGGTTATCCTCTGGGTGCGAATACACTTGAAACAAAAGTCTTTGAAACGCTTAACGCTGTCTTGAATGGCGCTGACGAGATAGAACTTGTCCTTAACATGTCTTCAATCTTATCTCATCGATATGACCTGGTTAAAGAAGAAATAGACCAAGTCTTGAAAGCTTGCCAGGGACAGACGCTTGGATTACTGATTCGTTTGGAATGGATGTCAAAAGCTGAGATCCTCGAACTCGCGCAACTGCTTTCAATCTCTGAAGTCCGCTTTGTCAGGAGTGCTAACACAGTGGACGAGTCAATTTCAGAACGCATCCAATGGTTGAAAGAAGCTATAAAGAATAGGAACATAGAAGTAAAATCGGCGTTGAATTCTACTAATGAATGAACTGGAAGTGAGAACTTATGAATGATCTACAATATGAAATCGTCAAAACCACTGTAAAAAAAGCACATCTTTTCCAGATATCAAGAGTGGTAATCAACAGTGTTATATTCATTCCTTTTGCCTTGATTGTTTTTTGGATTGCGGCTATCGTCCTCAATTGGATTAGCATTTCGATGATTGTCTTCATTTCTTTTTTCTATACTTTTTTAAAAGAACTGATGATTATATCAAGAACCAAAAAGACACTGATTAATCAAAGCAAGTTTTTAATGAGCAAGAACACCGATGCAACGCTTTATATTCCAATCCTAGAAAAAGTAGGCAAAAAAACATTTGTGAAATCTTCAGCCCTTTTCATTCAAAAGGACAAACTATTCTTAGAAGCTTTCCGATCAACCTATTTTTCAACCAAACCGACGGATTCAATTTCTGTTCCATATGGAAAAGACTTTGAAATAACAGAAGCTAAATTGATTCCTGAAGAACATCTAATAAAGTATTCTGGCACTTTGATGGATACGGAGTATCATTTCTATACCATCGATTTGCCGGGGCTCATCCATCAATTATCCACATTCATCACTTTCGAGAAAGGAAATTATAAAGATGTCAACACCACACAATAGTGCTTCAAAAGGAGAAATCGCAAGAACAGTATTAATGCCCGGAGATCCTCTTCGTGCAAAATACATCGCAGATACGTTTTTAGAAGACGTTGTCGAGTTCAATTCCGTTAGAAACATGTTTGGATACACTGGAACGTATAAAGGGAGAAAAATATCTGTCATGGGATCCGGAATGGGAATGCCTTCGATTGGAATTTATTCATTTGAATTATTCAAGTTCTATGATGTAGATCGAATCATTCGAATCGGTTCTGCAGGTGCCTATGCGCCAGAACTAAAACTATATGATACACTGCTCGTGAAAGAGGCTTGGAGTGAGTCGAATTTCGCCTTTGCCCAAAACGGTGAAAAAAGTCATCTCTTGAAGTCTTCGAAAGAATTGAACAAAGAAATCGAAAAAATTTCAAAGAGACTCTCGATTCCCATTGTCAAAGGAAGAATTCATTCCAGTGACGTATTTTACAAAGAAGCAAAAGATGCTCATATTGATATTTATCAAAAACATCATTGTCTTGCGGTAGAGATGGAATCATTTGCTCTATTTCACAATGCAAACGTTTTGGGCAAACAAGCGGCTTGCTTACTCACGATTTCAGATTCCCTTGTCACTCACGAAGTAACGACTGCCGATGAACGGCAGACCGCTTTTACAAATATGATGAAAATCGCACTGGAATTCGCAGAATAAAAATCAGGATGTGGACCACATCCTCTTTTTTCGGAGGATTTGCATGACAATAAAAACCATTTCTCTACCAGGACTCACCATCACATGTGTTTCGATGGAAAAATTCAAGACCATAGGGATAAGCCTTCGGATCATTGGACCTTTTGAACAACGGAGTTTGAATGATCGAGCATTGCTCGGTTCAGTCTTGCTTGGAGCTTCAAAAAAGTATCCAAATAAGCAAAAACTGAACCGAAGACTGGATTATCTCTACTCCACAGAACTACAGACATCGACGCAGAAAGTCGGACTTCAAAGTGTCGTTTCTTTTGACATGCTTCTTGTGAACCCAAAATACGTCCATCATTCTGAACATTTAATTTCAGATGGACTTGAATTGTTATCGGATGTATTGTTTCGCCCTAATTTAAGAAAAGGACTCTTTTTGAAGCATCTCGTTAAAGAAGAAATTCGGCTTTTGAAAGAAGAATTGGAAGTCACATATCATGATAAATCGGAGTATGCATTCCATTTGTTCAAGAATAAAATGTTTTCAGAAGAAATGTTTCGATTCAATCCGAAAGGAGAACTTGAATCCTTACAGGAAGTCACTTCTGAAACCCTCATGAATTGTTATAAAGAAATGATGAATTCAAATCAAAAAGAGATGTATATCATTGGGGATATCGACGCCGACGAAATCATCGATATCATCAGTAACACATTCCGTTTTGAAGAAGGCTTGCCTCAATCAAGATGGCTTGACGATGAAATCGTAAAGGAGTCCGAACCCCAGACTTATAAAGAGCATGGTGAATTGTCTCAATCAAGAATAACGATGGGGTATCGTACGAATATTCTTTCAAATCATGAAGATACGGAAGCCATGATTCTTTTCAACATTCTCTTCGGAGAATCCGACCAAGCCATACTTTTTCAAACCATCAGAGAATCACATCACCTCGGGTATTATGTTTCTTCGAGTTATTTTGGTAATAAAGGTGTTTTATTTGTTTTTGCAGGCGTTGCCAAGGGAGATGAGGATCAAACCATTCTTTTGATTCAAGATTCCCTAAAACAAATTCAACTACATCAATTAAGCGAAGAATCTCTTGACCTCGCCAAAGAAACATTGATTAATAGAATCAAGAGGAGTTCAGACTCTTTGTCCTCAGTCATTGCCCGTCACGTCATGAATATGAAATTATTCAATACGCCATATAATGAAGAAGATAAAATAGAAAAGATTTTGAAAGTAACGCTAGAAGACATCTTCCGAGTCTCTCATTCTTTGAGACTGGATACGGTTCATATTTATCAAAATCAGGGGGAAAATCATGAAAACAATCCATCTTGAACCTCTTCATGAAACCATTGTCGAATTCGTTTCGGAAAATGGATTGAATGTTAGAATTCTGCCCAAAAAAGGATTTGTTAAAACAAGCGTGTCACTTCAAATCGGTTTTGGGTCGATTGATGTCTTTGTTCGAAACTCCAATGGAGATTTCAAACTTCCAGACGGGATTGCCCACTTTCTTGAGCACATGATATTTGAAAATACAGATAAAGATATCTCAAAGTCATTTACTGAAATCGGTGCTTCAGTCAATGCTTATACCACTTATAACCGTACCGTCTATTATTTTTCTACCGCAAGTCCTTTGGAAAAAGGATTGAACTTATTGCTAGAAACCGTTTTTCATCCTGAATTTGACAGTGAACAAATAGAAAAGGAACGCAAAATCATCTCTTCTGAAATCCAAATGTATGAAGACGACTTGGAACAGTCCCTTTACTATGACACCATGAAACTGATGTATAAGCATCATCCGATATCTTCAGACATTGCTGGTACGAAAGAATCCATAGCTCAAATTAATGAGACTGTTTTAAAAACAGCATTTGACGTCTTCTATCACCCCGAAAACGCACTATTAGTCATCAGTGGCGATGTTGATACCGATTTCGTTAAAGACCTTGTCAACGCCAAAATGAGCGGAATCAACTTTGGCGTCCATCATCAAACTTCTTTACTGATTGAGGATGAACATCAATCGATAGTCTCTCCTCGTCTGTCAGTCAAGAAAGACATGATGAATTCCTTCGTCATGATTGGAATTCGTCTAGACTTGCCTTTCTATACGCCTTCACAAGGGGCGATAGAAGAAATGAAACTGTTACTCTTGATGGATAACTTCTTTTCGAAATCAAGTGAATTCTATAAAACTCTTCAAAAGCAGAAAGCAATTAACAACAATTTTGATTTTTCTGTCACTGTAGAGCCGTCCTTTGCCCACATATTATTTTTCGCGGAAACAAAAACACCGGAGAAAACGGCATCCGCAATCAAATCTATGATTTTGAAAATCAAGACGTTGAAGCTTGACGTTGAACGTTTCGTCATTCAGAAAAGAAAAATCATCGGTCAGTTTGTTCAGATTTTCAATTCCACTTCAAGTGCGAGCGCACTCGTAAGTGAATACGCGCTTAAGAACACAAGAATAGATGAACTGATTGCTTCAATTGAGTCTTTCGACATCGAAGAAATGACTCCGCTCGTTGAATTGATTCAAGAAGATAAAATCGTTGAAGTCATCTATCATTCCTAGAATCGTCCTTGAAAGAAAGTCGTTCATCGATTATAATGAATTCGTGAGGAAATTATGACAAAAATATTTCTTAATCCAACTGAAGAAGTTCGAATTCTCCAAGGTCACTCTTGGGTTTTTAACAATGAAGTTCAAAGAATGGAAGGAGAAATCGTTTCAGGTGATATTGTTTCAGTGTACTCCAACCAAGGATTATTCTTAGGGACTGGCTTTTTAAATACCTTTTCAAAGATTTTTGTAAGGATTGTGTCAAGAGAAGACGTTATTCTTGATGAAAAATATTTCATGAATGCCATCAAAGAGGCAACCAATAGAAGAGTTGAACAGGGTTATGTTAGTCATTACCGAGTACTGTTTGGAGAAGCGGATTTCGTTCCTGGACTGATTGTCGATAAATATGGGGACTATCTTTCCATTCAAGTCCTATCGCTCGGCATTGAAAAACGAAAAGAGATGTTCATTAAGATATTGGTTGAAATCTTTCATCCACTTGGAATCTATGAAAGAAGCGACCTTGAAGTCCGAAAAAAAGAAGGACTCGAACTTTATAAAGGGTGTATCTATGGCAGTGTTCCAGAGACCGTCAGAATAGAAGAAGACGGAATATTACTGGATGTTGACATTCAAAACGGCCAAAAAACAGGATTGTTTCTCGATCAGGGAACCAATCACCTGTTGGTAAAGAGATATGCCAAGAATAAAGACGTATTAGATTGTTTCTCGCATGGGGGACAATTTGCGCTTCATGCAAAACGCGCAGGTGCGAAAACCGTTGAAGCGGTTGATTTATCTAAACATGCCTGCAATCAAATAAGTCATAATGCGTCACTAAATCAACTAGAAATCAAAGTCACACAAGCGAATGTTTTTGATTTGCTTCGTGATTACAATAAATCAGGAAAGAAATTTGACCTCATCATACTGGACCCTCCTGCATTTACAAAAAGCATGTCCAAGTTGAAAGAAGCCTATTCAGGATACAAAGAAATCAACCTCCAAGCTATGAAACTACTTCGAAGCGGCGGAATTCTCGTCAGTGCTTCTTGTTCCCATTATTTAACGCCTTCTTTGTTTTTTGAAATGCTTGAGGAAGCGAAAGTGGACAGTGGAGTCATAGCTCAAATGATTGATTTTAGAATTCAAGGCAGTGATCATCCGACACTTCTCGGTTCTGAAGAAACGCTGTACCTCAAATTGGCAGTATTAAGAATTTTCTAGAATAGGAAGGAGTGATCTCATTGAAGATTCAAAAAGTCGAATTTATCAGATCTGCAGTCCAGACCAGTCAATACCCGACCGATGGTTTGCCTCAAATCGTACTTGCAGGTCGCAGCAACGTTGGAAAATCTTCATTTATCAATGCCATCCTCAATCGAAAGAAAATCGCAAAAGTATCTTCAACTCCAGGAAAAACAAGACTCGTCAACTTCTTTTTAATCAACGACCGGTTCTATTTTGTCGACATCCCGGGCTACGGGTATGCCAAAGTTTCCAAGGAAATGAAGGAATCGTTTCAATACACGATTGAAAACTATCTGGAAAATTCTCAATCCCTGACCAGAGCGATTCAACTTCTGGACATCCGTCATCTTCCCACGGCTGACGATTTAACGATGATTCATTACTTTCGTTCAAAGGGAATTCCAATCTTGTTCATTTTGACAAAAGCGGATAAGCTTTCCTCTAATCAAAGAGCTAAAAGTTTGAAAGACATCAAAGCGAAGTTAGAATGGAATCCATCAGACAAGTGGTTTATGTTTTCATCCGTCACAAAAGAGAACCAAGAAGAGATACTGGACGAGTTAGATAGTCAATTACCTCCCATTTAGAAGGTGGAATATGCTAAAAGGATATTATGATCTCATCGCTCCTCGATATGACCAAGAAATCAGCGAAATGGACAAACTTTCGATTTTTCCGTATGACGGATATTCAAATCTTCTTACTTTAACCGCGGAATATATCATAGAACATTCAAGGAGCGAAAGTGTAAAAGTACTCGACTTAGGTGTCGGAACCGCGGAATTATACACTAAATTCATTCCTGATAGAATTGAACTTTCCGGAATTGATTTTTCAAAACCAATGTTGGAAATCGCTAAACTGAAAATCCCTGACGGTTCTTTTTATGAATATGATTTTTTAAATGGATTACCCGATGGTCTACCTGAGAATAGATTTGATTTTATTGTTTCCACGTATACAATTCATCACATGAGCCTGGATGCACTCATTGATTTGATTCATCACTATCTTCGTTATTTAACCCCATTTGGAAAGATTGTACTGGCGGATGTTTTGTTTCTTGATGACATTTCAAAAAAGCAAGCCTATGAACAAAACCTCGATTCTTGGGATCACGACCATCATTATCATGTGTACAATCAATTGGTTTCGAAAATGAAGAACCATCTTTCGATGTCTTTTCTAGAAGTCAGTGAAAGCAGTGGAATCATCGTCATTGAAAATTATCATGAATATGCTTTACAATATGAAGATAATTTGGTAAAATACAAGTCAAATACAACGAAGTGGAAGAGTACACGGCACCCGGTAAAAAGCGAGTAAACGGTTGGTGAAAGTTTACCTAGGGTTTTGTGGAATGTCGCCATCGAGTAGATTGGGGGAAATCTAGTAACCCAATCCGTTCTCCGCGTTAAGGAAACGAGAGCCAGAGCAATCTGGAATTAAGGTGGTAACGCGCAAAGTCGTCCTTTTAAGGGTGACTTTTTTTAATAGGAGGCTATGATGGAAAGTTATATCAAATCAATTCGTTCAATGGTCGGAGATACCTTTATTATGCTCAATGCGACATCCGTCGTCATTGTGAACGAGAAGAACCAAGTTCTTCTTCAAAAAAGAAGCGACAATCATCTTTGGGGGCTTCCCGGGGGTCTTCTTGAACTCGACGAGTCGATTGAAGAAGCCGCCATTAGAGAAGTCAAGGAAGAAACAAACCTTGACGTTCGGCTGACAAAGTTTATTGGCGTCTTCATCAATCCATGCATGACTTGGCGAGTCACTGATAAGGCGAAAGTGTTTGCTTTTTCATTTGCGGCTGAAGTACTATCAGGAGAATTAAGAGTCAACGATGAAGAGTCACTGGAATTCAGATATTTTGATTATGATGACTTGCCACAGATTCATGCGCAAGACAACATCGATTCGATTCAAGCCTATTTTCAAAACAAATTTCATTTAGTGGAGGGTAAATCCTATGAATAAATCAATGGAACCAAAATACGATTTTAAACAAGTTGAAACGGGGAAATACGATTTTTGGTTGAAAAACAAATTATTTTCAAGTGGTGATCTTTCAAAAAAACCATTTACAATCGTGATTCCTCCTCCCAACGTTACAGGTAAACTTCATCTTGGACACACTTGGGACAATACGATTCAAGATATCATCATCCGAAGAAAAAGAATGCAAGGCTATGATGCTCTCTACCTTCCTGGAATGGATCATGCAGGGATTGCCACACAAGCCAAAGTGGATCAAAAATTAAGATCCGAAGGGATCAATCGCTATGAACTAGGTAGAGAAAAATATTTAGAAATTGCCTGGGCATGGAAAGAAGAATACGCAAAATTCATCCGGGAGCAATGGGCATCGATGGGACTGTCTCTCGATTACTCGAAAGAGCGCTTTACCCTTGATGAAGGATTGAGTGAAGCAGTCAAGACCGTTTTCGTCAAACTGTATGAAAAAGGATACATCTACCTAGGCGAAAGAATCATCAACTGGGACATCGAGGCCAAAACTGCGCTTTCAAACATTGAAATCGAGCACCAAGAAGTCAAGGGAGCTCTTTATTACTATACTTACCCATTGGTTGATGGTAGCGGTGGTCTTACCGTCGCATCCACTCGTCCTGAAACCATGTTTGGTGATACCGCATTGATGGTACATCCTCAAGATCCTCGATTTAAAGATTTCATTGGCAAGAAAGTTTATATTCCAACGACTTTAGTCGAGATTGAAGTCATTGCGGATGAATATGTTGATAAAGAATTCGGAACTGGTATCGTCAAAGTCACACCAGCACACGATCCGAATGACTTCCAAGTTGGAAAAAGACATCATTTGGATATGCCTCTATGCATGAACGAAGACGGCACAATGAATGAACGTGCTCACAAATATGAAGGACTTCCAAGATTTGAATGTCGAAAAAAAGTAGTCGAAGATTTAAAAGAACTGGGCTTACTAGTCAAGATCGAACCGATTCTACACAATGTCGGTCATTCAGAGAGAACCGGTGTCATCGTCGAACCAAGGCTTTCCAAACAATGGTTCGTTCGAATGAAAGAATTGGCTGAAAACGCACTCTCAATGAGCAAAGTCGATTTCGTTCCAGACCGTTTCGAAAAAATATTCTCCCATTGGATGGGCGACATTGAAGATTGGTGCATTTCAAGACAACTTTGGTGGGGACACCGAATTCCGGTATGGTATCGAGGAGAAGAAATCTATTGTGGAAAAACGCCGCCGACAGAACCAGGTTTTGTTCAAGATGAAGATGTTCTTGATACGTGGTTCTCGTCTGCATTATGGCCTTTTTCAACTCTAGGTTGGCCGGAAAATACAGAAGATTTCAAACGGTACTATCCGAATTCCGTCATGGTTACTGGGTATGATATCATCTTCTTTTGGGTTGCTAGAATGATATTCCAAGGCTTGGAATTTACGCAAGAATCACCCTTTGAAAAATGTGTGATTCATGGATTGATTCGAGCTACCGACGGAAGAAAAATGTCGAAATCTCTTGGCAACGGAGTGGATCCGATTGAAGTTATCAATCAATATGGCGCAGATGCGTTAAGATACTTTATCTCGACGAATTCAGCACCAGGACTGGACCTCAGATATGAAGTTGAAAAAGTCGAATCCAGTTGGAATTTTATCAATAAGCTTTGGAATATATCAAGATATGTTTTGATGAACACGGAAGACGTTCAAACAGAAGATATTCAAATCAATGAAAAAGAACTTGATTTTGCGGACAAATGGATTTTAAACCGTTTGAGTGAAACCATTTTTGAAGCCGATAAATTTTACGAATCATTCGATTTCACCGAAGCCGCTAAAATCATCTATAACTTCACTTGGAACGACTTTGCCTCTTGGTACATAGAAATGGCAAAACTGTCTCAAACAACGAGAAAGACCAAATCTGTTTTACTGACGGTATTGAAATCAATCATCAAACTGCTACACCCGATTATGCCGTTCGTGACCGAAGAGATTTATTTGTTGCTGCCACATAGTGAAGTATCCATCATGGTTTCTTCCTGGCCTACACAAAGCGAAGTTGTATATGAAGAAGCCCATGGAAAAGAGTATTTCTTTGAACTGATCAAAAGTATTCGCACGATTCGAAACGACTACAACGTATCTTACACAAAACCGATTGATCTATTCGTGAAAGCAAGCAATCCTGAAGTCATTCGATTCCTACTAGACAATAAGCATTATATCCAAAAGTTTTTAAATCCAGGGTTGTTTGATATCTCTGAAAATCCAAACATCGAAGGAGAAGTCATCTCTGTCATATTACCTGAGATGACGGTATTCATTCCTCTAGGAAAGCTTGTCGATATCGAAGAAGAAATCAAAAAATTAGAAAAAGAATTAGTGACTCTTGAAAACGAGTTGACAAGATCGAAAAAGATGCTTGAAAACACCAATTTCTTGTCAAAAGCACCTCAATCTAAAATTGATGAAGAAAAGAATAAATTAAATCAATACCTTCAGGCTCATGAAGAAACCTTGAATAGGTTGGAGGAGTTAAAGAAATAACATGTTCAATACACTGACAGAAGCGAAAGACTGGATTGAAAATTCACATCGTTTCGGAGATAAACTTGATTTGAAGAGAATGGAAATCGCCTGTGAAATCCTTGGGCATCCTGAAAGAGCCTACGCTACAATTCATGTCGCCGGGACCAATGGAAAAGGGTCTACTGCATCTTATCTCAAAAATATATTGATGGAATCAGGATACAAAGTAGGTTTATATATATCACCGTATGTCGTTAAGTTCAACGAAAGAATATCGATTAACAATGATTATATATCCGATCAAGACGTCATCATCTATGCAAACAGAATCAAAGATCTTTGGGATTTTGTTTATGAGAATCATCAAGAAGCTATTACATTTTTTGAAATACTAACATTAATGTCCTTCATTTACTTTAAGGACAAACAGATTGAAATCGGGGTCATTGAGGTCGGCCTCGGTGGTACTTTGGATGCGACCAATGTGATTACTCCGATGGTTTCAGTCATCACCAACATCTCATACGATCACATGAAACAACTCGGTGACACATTGGAAAGCATCGCTTTGAACAAACTTGGAATCGTGAAACAAAATGGAGCACTTGTCACAAGTGATCAAAATGAATCTTTATTCCCTCTTTTTGAAGAATATACGATGAAGAAAAACGCTTTGTTGAAACGTGTCGATTATTCAAAATTAAATCAGGTTGAGATTGGTGAAGTTACAAAGTTTCATTATAAGAATGAACCATATGTAGTGAAATTACCTGGCGTACACCAGGTAAAAAACGCCGCTCTAGCTATCGAAGTCATCCATTATCTTAGACCCTTATTAAAAAGAGAAATCACTGAAACCTCAGTCAAAAATGGATTGTACAATACATTTTGGCCAGGTAGATTTGAAATTTTCAATCACAACATCATTTTGGACGGAGCTCATAACACAGGTGGATTTGCATCACTAGAGGAGACAGTCAAAATCATGTATCCTGGAAAGAAAATCAAATGTCTTCTCTGTATGATGAAGGACAAAGAACACAGTAAAGTCATTAACGAACTCGATCAAATGGTAGACGAATTTCATTTTACTCAGATTGAGTACCCTAGAAGAGCGGATGCGATCACGCTTTATGAGGAAAGCAATCATCCTAAAAAAATGGTTCATGAAGATTTCAAAGAAGCAGTGGAGTCCTTAAGCCATCTTGAAAAAGATGAAATTCTGTTGATAACAGGATCTCTCTATTTTATTTCAGAAGTTCGAAAATTATTTGTTCAAGAAGGTAAGTAGTACACTAACCAAACTTAAAAAACGGAGTTTTCATTATGAAAAGTCTCCGTTTTTTTAATTAAAGAACAGTCGTTTCTGCGGTGTAATATTTACAGAAGCGAGGTGTAACATGTACACAATCAAGGAAATGCCTTTTCAAGAAAGGCCAAGAGAACGTCTGGCAATCCATGGCGTTGAAAGTCTGAGCAACGCGGAACTCATAGCGATTTTAATTCGTACAGGCTGTTCTAAATCTTCCGCCATCGATGTATCGAGCGCAATCATTCATGAAATGGATGATTTAGGGGAACTTAGACATAAAACTTTACAGGAGTTATCAAGTTTTGAAGGCATGGGACCTGCAAAAGCAATGACGATTCTGGCGGCGATTGAACTTGGGAAAAGAGTGCTGAATCCGCAGAAGGAAGTCATAAGAATTACCTCACCAAAAGAGGTATATCACCTTTTAAAAGACGATATTTCCTTATTGAAACAAGAAGTGCTCTATGTATTGTTTCTGGATTTGAAAAGCAATCTGATATCCAAGAAACAAGTTTTCGTTGGAAGTCTGAACCAATCCTTAGTTCATCCAAGAGAAGTATTTAAGTATGCGGTGAAGTATTCCGCCTTTCAAATCATATTGGTTCATAATCACCCTTCAGGAGACACTGAACCATCAACACAGGATATTGAAGTCACAAAACGCTTTATCGAAGCCGGAAAAATGCTTCAAATCAATTGTGTTGATCATGTCATTATAGGGAAGAACGGATATCTTTCCGTGATGGATTATATTCGAAGGAAATAAAAAAAAACACCAACGGTGTTTTTTTATTTGGTTTCGATAAAACTTAGTACGTCTTTAAATACTTGATCATGATCTAATTCATTGAGCGTTTCATGTCGATCATCTTCATAGAGTTTCACAGAGACATTGAGGTAACCCATTTTTTTCATCATATCTCCAAGTTGAAGAACGGTCTCCCCATAATTACTCAATGGATCTTTCGCACCCGACATTAACAATATCGGCTGATTCTTATTTCCTTTGTTCATATTTGATTTTTTGTTTATAAATGCGAGCCAACGGAATAAATCTTGATTTGCTTTCACCGTGAAAGGTTGACCACACATTTTCGAATGATGGTAGTATTGTTGAATGGCTTCATCTTTTGTAAGCCACGCTTCTTTGAAATCCCCAATGATACCATCCTTTTTCATTTTTTTCGGGTTGGCATCAATCGACATGTTTTGAACAAAAGGAGAAACATATTTAGGACCCTTAAACAACGAAAACATTCCTGTAAGCAGGATTCCGAATGTCGTGACGACGCCCGGAACGTAAGTTGTGCCAGAGATAACAGCTTTTTTATAAAAATCTGGATATTCAATAATCAGTTTTCTTGCCAAAAAGGAACCCATTGAATGACCAAGCACATAAACTGGTGCATTCTTGTAGTTTTCGCTGATGAAATCTTTGACCAATAAAATGGATTCATATGCAAGTTTATCACCATCTTTATCAGCATAATGAACGTAATCGTTCGTATCGGTCGAAAGACCATGGCCTAAGATGTCGCATCCTATAACGGCATATCCCTTCGATGTCAAAAATTCGGCGAAAACGCCGTAGCGAGCAAAGTGTTCACTTGCGCCATGTATGATATGAATGATACCTTTCATCTTCGTCTCAGGTTCATACAAATAAATATGTATCTGATTTTGAGCTGAGTCTTTCAATACTACCTTTTTCATTCGAACACATCCTTTTTTCATTACGATAAATTAATTATACCATTTAGACTTATATTTTAAAATAAGATTTGTTATAATAATTGAGAGGTGAGACTTTTGGAAAGATACATATTATCGATTGATCAAGGCACGACTTCATCACGTGCATTGCTTTTCAATAAACAAGGAAAAATCGTTGCTCAGGCACAACATGAATTTACTCAATTTTTCCCTGAACCAGGAATGGTTCTTCATGATCCAATTGAAATCTGGGAATCCGTCATATTATGCATCGGAGAAGCGATGATGAAGGCAAAGTGTTCGGTGAATCAAATTGCATCCATCGGCATCACCAATCAAAGAGAAACCACGGTTGTCTGGAACAAAAAAACAGGAAAACCAATCTATCAAGCGATTGTGTGGCAGAGCAAACAAACCTCAGACATTTGCGAGGAATTAAAAGAGTTAGGGTATGAAGAACTATTTAAAAAAAGAACCGGACTTTTGCTAGATCCTTATTTTTCAGGAACCAAAGTCAAATGGATTTTAGACCAAGTCAAAGGGGCAAGGTCTCTAGCCAACAAAGGCGAATTGCTTTTCGGAACAATTGATACCTGGCTTGTTTGGAATTTGACAAACGGAAAAGTACATGTTACAGATCATTCTAATGCATCCAGGACCTTGATGTATAATATTTTTGAAGAAGAGTGGGATGAAGAACTTTGTGATATTCTCACAGTTCCAATGTCGATGCTTCCTAAGGTTGAAGCATCGTCTCATCAATATGGAGTAACCGCTAAATCTGTTTTTTTCAATCAGGAAGTACCAATTTCCGGGATAGCAGGAGATCAACAGGCAGCCTTATTCGGGCAAACGTGTTTTAATGTAGGTGATGTTAAAAACACCTATGGAACGGGTTGTTTCCTCCTTATGAACATAGGAAAGAAACCATCCATTCCCGAAAAAGGTCTTTTAACAACCATTGCTTGGCATATCAACGGAGAAACGACCTATGCTTTAGAAGGGAGTATCTTCGTTGCAGGATCTGCAATTCAATGGATTCGTGACGGACTTCAATTGATCGAACAGTCTAAAGAATCGGAAGCAATGGCCATCCAATGTCAGTCAAATCTTGGTATCTATTTTGTCCCTGCTTTTGTAGGACTTGGAACACCTTATTGGGATAAAGATGCTCGAGGAGCGATTTTTGGAATTACGAGAGGAACCAAACGAGAGCATATCGCAAGAGCCGCTCTTGAATCAATTGCCTATCAAACCAAGGATGTTTTGACCGTAATGGAAACCGTATCGAAAATCAAAGTCAATCGACTACGAGTCGATGGCGGAGCATCCGAAAATCAATTCCTAATGCAGTTCCAAAGCGACATCTTAAATACATACATCGATAAACCAGAGAGTAGCGAGACGACAGCTCTCGGTGCCGCTTTCCTGGCAGGGCTTGGAATAGGTTACTGGAAAATGGATGAGATTAAACTATTATGGGGGATCGATAAGATTTACAAACCCAATATTGATGAAACTTGCAGAAGAAACCTCTACGAAGGTTGGAAAAAAGCAGTAAAAGCCTGCATGTTGTTCAAATGATTCTATAAATTTTCAAAAATGTAGTATAATAGTAATTAAATACGAGGTGAATGAAGTGCAAGAAAAATTTAACGAATTTAATACCAAAAAGAAAGCATCTGAAAAGACCAGCGTCATCGGTTTTGTGATCATCGCTATCGCTGTCATCTTATTCTTGATTTCACAAGCCAATTACCAAAGCCAAGGTATCATGGTAGTCGGGATTATCATCGGTATAGTTGGTATAGCTTTTGCAGCAAAAGGGGCAATTGATTTCAAGAAACTATCTGGAAGATTCAAGGTAGAAATTTTATCCGGTGTATTCAAAGAACTGATTCCTGGAGTGGAGTACTTTCCAAATCAAGGATTATCGATGCAAGACGTATATAACACCGAATTTCTCAAAAGAGCTGATCGATATCATACTGAAGATTTCATCTCTGGCTCCCTTGAAGACGTTAAATTTATCTCTTCGGATGTCAGATTGGAAGAGCGGCATGTTCAACATACTAAGAATGGAACGAGAGTATACTACGTCACTTATTTTTTAGGCAGAGTATTCAAATTCAGTTTTAATAAGGAATTCGAAGGCCATCTTCAAGTCTTAGAGTCAGGATCTCCAAGATCGAACAGACCTTTCAAAAAAGTTGAACTTGAATCTGTCGATTTCAATAAGAAATTCAAAACTTATGCGACAACCGAACTTTCAGCGTTTTACGTTTTAACTCCAGACATCATGGAAGCCATCATGAAACTGGAACAAAGAAATCCCGGAAGAATCGGATTGTCATTTACGGGAGACACTTTATACATCGCCATCAATAACAACGTCGATACTTTTGAACTCAAAATGTTCAGAAAAATTGATGATTCCGTTGTTGAAGAATTTAAAAAGGACTTACTGGTCATCAAAGATGTCATTACAGCTTTGAAACTAAACAATAATTTATTCAAAAAATAGGAGGAAATGCAAATGTTTTTATCAACCACAGGAACAGTATTAATCATCGTAGGAGTAATCATCGTTTTAATCGTATTATGGTATATCGGCACAATGAACAGTCTTCGTCAACTCGAGTTAAAGGTTCATGAAGCTGAATCCGGAATTGATGTTGCACTAACAAAAAGATTTGACATGCTTGTCAAAATGTTGGAAACAACAAAAGGGTATGCAAAGCATGAAGCTGAGACTCTTGAAAAAGTCGTAAAATGGCGTTCAGGAATCCCACAGAATGCAACTGTAAAAGACAAAGAAGAATTCTTGTCTCAACTAAATCAAGTTGCGTCCGGAATCAATGTCGTTGTTGAGCAATATCCTGATTTGAAAGCAAATACCGTATTTTTGGGACTCCAATCAGCAGTTGCGAACACAGAAGAGCATCTTCAAGCTGCAAGACGCCTTTACAATGCGAATGTGACACGAATCAATACTGTCATCGTTACATTCCCTCAATCCATCGTTGCAAATGCAATCCACATGGAGAAAAAAGCTTATTTCGAAGCTGAAGAGAAAAAACGCGAAGACGTGGAATTCAAATTTTAATTCAACGATAAAATACGCTATTTTATCAACCCTATCTAAATGAAAGACATTTTCGATTTGAAGTGTCTTTTTTTTACGTTCTTTTTAGAAAATAAATCATTTTTCCTTTTGTCAACAAGGTTAATGCCATTTTGAAATCGAATACAATCCCAGTATACTGGTTTCAAAAAGGAGAAAATTATGCTTAATCAAGTAGTACTTGTCGGAAGACTAACGAGTGATCCCGAACTGAGAACGTTTGAGGATGACAAAACCGTCACTACAATTCGTCTTGCTATCCAAAGACCGTTCAAAAGTGGAAAGACCAATGAATACGAGACGGATTTTATCAGTTGTACCTTATGGCAAGGAATTGCTGAAGCAACGGTTGACTACTGTAAAAAGGGTTCGATCGTAGGTGTAAAAGCCAGACTTCAGCAGAAAGATTACATCGTCGATGGTAAAAAAGTATTCTCTTACCCTGAAGTCATCGCAGAAAAAATATCATTTATTTCGAAGAACAAGGAATAAGATGCATTTTGCATCTTTTTCTTTTTTTAAAATGAAAATATGATATAATCTTACTAAAGGTGATGGCATGAAAACATATCTAGAATTTCTACAACATATCCTTGATAAAGGATCTCAAAAAAACGATAGGACTAATACCGGTACAATCTCTACGTTTGGCTATCAAATGCGGTTTGACATGCAAGAGGGTTTCCCACTTTTGACAACGAAAAAAGTCCATTTGAAGAGTATTGTCCATGAGTTGTTATGGTTTGTGAAAGGTGATACCAACATTCGATACCTCGTCCAAAATGACGTTCGGATTTGGAATGAATGGCCCTATGAAAAATATAAAAATTCTTCTTCGTATTCGGGAGAAACGATGTCTCAGTTTATAGATAAAATCAAAGACGATGAGTCTTTTTCAATACAGTTTGGCGATTTGGGCCCGGTTTATGGAAAACAATGGAGATCTTTCGAAGGAAAGACAAATTCTGTCGATCAATTAAAAGAAGTCATCGATGAAATCAAAACCAATCCAGGTAGTCGAAGATTAATTGTCAACGCATGGAATCCCCCTTTATTGAAAGAGATGGCTTTACCACCATGCCATATGATGTATCAATTTTATGTGAGTGACGGAAAACTGTCTTTACAGTTTTATCAAAGAAGTGCCGATGCGTTTTTAGGAGTGCCTTTTAATATCGCCAGTTATGCCTTGTTGCTAATGATGGTAGCAAAAGTATGTAATCTCATACCTGGAGATTTAATTCAAACGGTTGGAGATGCACATATTTATTCAAATCACCTAGAACAAGTGAATCTTCAGCTTTCAAGAATTCCTCGTCAATTACCAAAAATGATTATCAAAGGAAATCATCCGAATATTGAATCATTTGAATACGAAGACTTTGTTTTAGAGGGATATGATCCCTATCCAGCCATTAAAGGAAAGGTGGCAGTGTAAATGATCAGCATGATTTTTGCCGTCGATCCAAACTTCCTGATTGGAAAAGGAAACGATCTACCTTGGGACTACAAAGAAGATTTGAAATATTTTCAAAATACGACGAAAGGTAAAACCGTTTTAATGGGGCTTGAAACGTTCAAGTCGATTTTTTCGCGAATAGGGAGACCTCTTCCAAATCGCAAAAGTGTCGTCGCAAGCCTTGAACCTTTCGCCTATGAAGGGGTTGAAGTGATTTCAGATTTATTTTCTTACCTCAAAGCCCCACACGATGAAGAAATTTTCATCATCGGTGGAAAAACGATCTATGAATTGTCTTTTCCTTATGCAGATCGGTTATACATTACTCACATCAAAAAAGAGCATCAGGGTGATGTCTATCTAAAGAAGTTTGACTTATCATCATTTAAAAAGATTCAATATGAAGAACATACAGACTTGATTTTCGCCATTTATGAAAGGGTGAAATAGATGCTAATCATTTTCCAATTACTCGCCTCTTTTGTGTTAACCGTACTCTTTGGCATAAAAATCGGTGTTGATTTTTCTGTTATTGGGGTTCTATCGGTTTTAGGTATTTTTATTGTCAATTTTATCATCGTATTTATTGTCATTTTCATCTTATATGTTATCTTTATTTACACAACCGAGAAAGCGAGTAAAACTAACAAAATCAAGCATTATCTTATCAACTCACTTGGTGAATATATTTTTGTAATGATGTTTCGAGTCAAAATGATTGTAACAGGGAAGGAAAATCTCCCCAAAGACAACAATTTCGTCATCTATATGAACCATATTGAATATACTGACCCCATTTATGTTAAAATCGTATATCATAAATACCCAGTCGCATATGTCGCAAAAGAACCGCTTTTCAAGACGGTTTTAATCAAAAATGTCCTCAGATCGATTGGCTGTGTTTCAATTACCAAAGATGCTGATCGAAGTGCAATGAAATCGATTATTGAAAGCATCAATATCGTTAAATCAGGACAACCGATGGGCATCTTCCCTGAGGGAAAGCGGACCTATTCGAATGCTTTGATTGAATTCAAGCCTGGGGCATTCAAACTCGCGATGAAAGCCAATGCGGATATTTCCCCGGTATGTTTATACAACATGCATGGACTATTAAAGAAATACCGTCTCAGGACACACAAAATATATATTCATATCCTTCCCATCATTCCTTATAAAGAATATCAGGGAATGGATTCTCAAAGTCTAGCTGAACAAGTCAAGACTTTGATTAATGATCAATTAATCGAATACAAAAAAAGAATACCAGAAAACTAGAGTCTGATGAAGAAATGAGGTGTACCGATGATAAAATTAATTGCAACGGATCTTGATGGAACACTTCTTAATTCGCAGGGTAATCTTTCAAAAAACACGCTTAATGTTTTAGAACGTCTCAAGGAACGAATGATTCCAATCGTCATTGCCTCTGGAAGAACCTCCTCGCAAATCATGAAGATGGCAAAACAGATTAAATTAAATGAATACTCAGAAGGCTACATTATTTCTTATAACGGTGTCGTTACCGCGAAGACCAAGCCTTTTCAACTCATTGAAGAAAAATTCTTGGACCCAGATACTTCACAATCAATTATTCGTTTTCTGTTAGAACATAAGGTCAAAATTCAAATATTTACTCCGAATAACATTTTCGTATCTCATGATATAGAGGCTACTTTAAAAAATCAAAGCGAGAGAGAGAAAATCTCAGTGAAAGTGAATCTCAATGATACTTTGATTAATGAGCCCATCTATAAAATTCTGGTATACGATGAAATCGATAAGTTAAATACAATTAAAACGCTAGTACCTGAGTCGATTTTAAAAAACGCACATGTATTTAAATCACATAATCAATTGCTTGAATTTGTAAGCATTGAAGGATCCAAAGGAGACGCACTGAAAAGACTGCTTAAACATTTGAATATCAATGAAGATGAAGCCATGGCGTTCGGTGATGAAGAAAACGACATCTCAATGTTAAAATCTGTTGGTTTTGGGATTGCTATGGGGAATGCCAAAACGATTGTCAAAGAAAATGCCAAGATGATTACATTATCAAATGATTTTGATGGAGTTGCAGAAATAATCAATCACTATATATTGAATCAAGGAAGGTAAAATTATGGGATTTGAACTAGATTTAATTCATTGGCTACAAACCTTTAGAAGCACTTTCATGGATTTGTTTTTTCAATTTTGGACCTTGTTCGGAGAAGAACTGATTATTATTGGAATTATGGGATTTCTGTACTGGTGTTATGACAAAAAGATTGGTGAGAAAGTCGGAATCGCCGTCTTTATCTCATTTGTGCTAAACTCGGTCATCAAAGTGATTGTTGCGAGGCCTAGACCCTTCCTAGCAGACGATACGATTGTCAATATCCGTCCGCAAACATCAGGGGGATATTCTTTTCCTTCCGGGCATACGCAAGGGGCAGCTACTGTGTTTACCAGTTTTGCACTTTGGATGAAAAAAAGATGGATCACCGTATTAACGATCATCATCATTACGATGGTGGCCATTAGTAGAATGTATTTGGGTGTGCACTATTTTTCAGACGTTGTTGTAGGCGCAGTCCTTGGAATATCCATCAGCATTGGATTTTTCCTTTATTTTAAAAAAGCAACATTCGATCAAAAATTCTACACCAAGTTGCTATATATTTCACTAGGTATTTTTATTGTCAGTTATGTGTTCTTTTTATTCACCGCGAAAGCAGATTCAACCAACACAAATGCTGTTGTCATGTACAACAACCTTGAAGGCATTTCCAAAATGCTAGGAACGATTGTAGGTTTTATCTTTGGGGTTACCTTTGAAAAGAAGAAAGTCGAATTTTCAAACCACAGGATTGTATGGAAAAACCTCATTCGTTTCGTTTTGGGCGTCGCAGTTGTAATGGTGATTCGTTTAGCATTAAAAGAAGTATTCTCACTGATTATCAATCCGGAAGAAATGACGGAGGGCCAATTGATATCTAGTACTATCGCTGTTATTTTCGATTTTATAAGATATTTCTCGATGGTCTTTGTTGGAATTGGTATTTATCCAATGTTGTTTAAGAACGTAAATTTATAGGAGATGGTTTCATGAAAATATACAACAGAACGTTGTATGACAAATTTCTTATTATTCAGTACAACAAATATTTCTTCACAAACTTTTTACTAACAAGATATTCGTTTATGGGAGCCATAGTATTAGGTTTTTCAGTGTATATGTTTATTCTCAATCAAACGAGTTATGCACTGACGCTCATTGGAATACTAATCGCATATTTTATTTTGATCTATCTTATGCAAATATACTCAACGAAAAGGAATATAAAAAATAACCCTATCGTTGCGAATCCTTTTGTACAAGAGTACTTGTTTACAGATGATGAAATCATCATGTCCTATGGTGAAAAGACCACATATGAGCTCATCAAAAAAGTAAAAGTTACAAAACAATTCATCGTCATGCAAAGCAAGGATCAAAAGACGTATCTTGTGTCACTAACTGGATTTAAAACTGAAGAAGACAAAAATACTTTAATCCAATTTTTAAAAGACCACTTTAAGAGCAGAAAAGTTCAAAAAACGGCTAAATAGCCGTTTTTTTTATATACCTTAAAGTTAGCTGTTGACAATTTTCAAAATTCGATTTATAATTAAACCATATAGTCTAAACCATATAGTCTAATTACCTTCGGAGAATGATTTATGTTGAATGATAAGACGTATTATTTGAAATCTAATCATCAGCTGTTCGATGCCACTCTAAATGAATTTTCAGAGAGGCCTTTTGAACTTGCTTCACTGAATGAAATTATCAAAAGAAGCAACTCGAATAAAGGCAGCTTCTATTATAGGTTTTCGGATAAGAAAGAATTGTATTTTGCTTTAATTGATGACATGTTTACTCAACAAGTCAATTATATCAATGATTCAATCGAAGGGTTAATGTCACAACTTCCCTTTGATCAACAGCTGAAAATGCTGTTTGATAGTCTAATCCAACTCATGCAGATGGACCCCCGTTTTCTTGAATTTTCAAAGAAAATCTATTCTGAGTCTAAATCATTACAATCTGAAATAAGAGAAAAGTGTGTTCTTTCACCCCTAGAACGTCTGTTTATGGCACTTGATTTCAGTAATCAAGTCAATGTAAAACAACTTTCCTTGTTAAAAGAATCCATTCAACATTTTTATTCAGTTTTTTCAGACTTCAAGGATAGTCCCAATTTTAAAATGGAGGATTATTTACGTTTTATCACTAATTCAGCTTCTTTAGCTACGAAAGAGTTGACTGAAGACTCGAAACAAAAAGTCATTGTTGATATAAAGGATTTGAGCTATACTTATCAGTTATCGACCAATACGATACATCAAGCTACCTTCCAATTATTTAGCGGAGAAATCTTTGCCCTTGTCGGAGATGAAGACTCAGGGAAATCAACTATTTCACGTCTCTTAGCGGGTCAACTGAAAAGATATGAAGGTTCAATACAATACATAGATGATGAAACAGTAGATCCACCAAACGTCCCACACGTTCTATTATCATCAGATAAGCCTGTATTTCACTTGAAAAAAACCATTTCTCAAAACATTGAACTGATGAATAAAAGTCATCATCTTAATATCGACCTTTCTCAGGAACTGAAAGACATCGGACTGGAGGGAATGGAAGATATTCTATACAAAGATTTGAGTGATGATTCGAAACAATTGTTACTGATATCTAAAGCAATTTGGATGAAACCCAAAGTACTGATTATAAATCAGATGATATACTCGCTTTCACCCTATCATCTGGGCTTAATTTCAAGGAAGTTGTTGAAGTACAAGGCAAAAGGAAGTACAATAGTTTTGATAGATTCAAAACTGGACCAATTGCTCGACTTGGCAGATCGAATCGCTTTTATTGATCGAGGATTCATCAAAAAGATTTCGTACTCTTCAGATATAAAAAAGAAATATGACTCGAAAAAGGTAATCATTAGGTATACACTTAACGGCTTAGAGTACTCAGAATCTATACCGCTGTCGATGATTAACACTCTGCCTTTTCAAGAAAAATACAAAGATAAGCAATTAATCGAAATCAATATGGTTCATAAATCATATGACGAAATCCTAAAAATAGAGATAGGAGAACATTCCAATGAATAATTTTAAAAAAATCTTCATCAATGACTTGCAACGATTTTTCGAATATCGATTGTTCCATGTGTTTATTACAATCGTATTCATCTTCACGTTTGCGATGGCGTTGTTTCCTACTTTTAATCCAAGCAATTTCATCTACGTCAGCGTATTCGTCCTTCCAGTCATTCTTTTTTCGATATCAATGTACATCGAAAAAGAAGAAGGAACAATCTTGCCAACGCTATCGACTTGTTGCAAAAGTCATGTCGTTCTTTTGGCTAAATTGTTTGCTGCATTGGTCATACAGCTTATTCCAGTCATACTCTATACGCTAGTATTCCTCTTTATCCAAAAATTAGATATTAGTTACATCGCCTTTATCGGTGCATACCTATTAGGAACCTTCCTACACATCATTATTGGTTTGACACTTTCAATCATATCTAAAAGCAACAATATTCTATCCGTCAGTTATATAGCCTACATTGTCATTTTCTCAATCACGCCAATTTTCTATGAAAATGGATTGATTCCCATATCCTTTCAATATGTGATGATTATCTCGCCAGCTTATTTATCTGGAGTTCTGCTAGGAAACGTCATGGCAGGAGTCATGTATTCAGGGTTGACTTTAATACTTTTATCTGTCTTTCTTCAAGTAATCTATATAGGTGTGCTCATCATCTGGGCGATTCTCCCATTTTTTAAATCATACCTAGTTACATCTAAAAACAAATAACGTTATTTCAGAGTTTGAATTTTGAAGGGAGCACTAAAAATTGATTAAGTACATTGAAGAAGATAAAACATTTCATTTACAAACAAAACACCTCTCCTATCTAATCAAAATCCTGCCTACAGGACATCTGGGACATCTTTACTTTGGCGAATTACTTGATCTAAACACAAAATCTGAATCCCTCATTACCAAATTCGATATCGAAGTAGGAAATCAAGTCCTCTATAGCCAAGATGACAGAACCTTTAATCTGAATCTTGCCATGCTTGAATTATCTACTTTTGGCAAGGGAGACTTTCGTGATCCCATGCTTCACTTCAGGTTAGCTGATGGGTCGAGATTAACCGATTTCTTATTTAAAGAGTTCAAAGTTTTGTCTGAAAAACCTCTATTTCCTGAACTTCCAGAATCGAAAACAACCAATCAAGACGAAACAGAAACCTTGATGGTTACGCTCAGAGACGATATCCAAGACATTGAGATTGACATGTATTACACCTTGTTTCTTGAAGTGGATGTATTGACAAGAAGAATCGTCATCAGAAATGGTTCTTCACAAGACATTACAATCGAAAAAGGATTAAGCATGAATCTTGATATGCTTCATCTGGACTATTCCTTTTTATCTCTTGATGGCGCGTGGATTCGGGAAAGAAACATTACGGAACATCGATTAGAATACGGAATATTGAAGATAGATTCGAAAAAAGGGAATTCAAGTAATGATCATAATCCTTTTATCGCAATAAAAGGTAAAAATACGAGTGAAGAATTTGGACCTTGTTACGGATTTTCACTCATCTATAGCGGAAATTTTGAAGCGACCTTAGAAGTTTCTCCTCATCGGCTTCTTCGAGTTCTTTTCGGAATTCAATCCTTTGATTTTCATTACCCTTTAAAGAAAAACGAAAGGTTCGTCACACCTGAAGTCGCTCTAACTTTTTCAGCATCGGGACTAACAAAACTGAGTCAAAACTTTCATGAATTTGTAAAAAAAAACATCATACCACTTCAGTGGCAAAACAAAGAAAGGCCGGTTCTAGTTAACAACTGGGAAGCGACTTTCTTTGATTTTAATGAGCGAAAATTATTACAACTCGCTAGAATCGCAAAGAAACTAGGAGTAGAGCTTTTTGTACTAGACGACGGATGGTTTGGGAAAAGAAATGATGACTTCTCCTCTCTTGGTGACTGGGTTGTTAATCAAAAGAAATTACCATCAGGAATTGAGGGGCTTGCCAAAAAAATCAATCAAATTGGATTGCAATTTGGGATTTGGGTTGAACCCGAGATGGTGAACATCGATAGCGATCTTTATCGATTGCATCCAGACTGGGCAATCCAACATCCCAAATACACACCTTCACTTGGAAGAAATCAATTGATTCTTGATTTATCCAACCCAGAAGTAGTTGCCCATTTGTATGAAGTTCTATCAACACTTTTTTCGAGTGCAAACATTACCTATGTAAAATGGGACATGAATCGAAATCTTTCGGATATTTATTCTTCTTATTTGCCGGAAGAATACCAAGGAGCTCTATCGCATTTATACATGAAAGGTCTATATTCACTTCTAAGCCGACTTGTTCAAGCATTTCCTAATATCTTGTTTGAATCTTGTGCCAGCGGTGGTAATCGATATGATTTAGGAATGCTTTGTTACATGCCTCAGACTTGGGTTTCAGATAACACTGACGGAATTTCAAGATTGAAAATCCAGTATGGGACGAGTCTTGTGTATCCTCAATCAACCATGGGAGCGCACGTCAGTGCCGTCCCGAATCAACAAACCATTCGAAATGTCCCCTTGGAAACAAGATTTAATACCGCAGCTTTCGGTCTACTAGGGTATGAATTGGATTTGACAAAATGTACTCCTTTTGAAAAGAAAGTCATCCAAAAACAAATCGCTTTCTACAAAGAAAACCGATCACTTCTCCAGTTCGGGACCTTATCGAGAATCATCAGTCCTTTTACAACAAACCAATGTGTCTGGAATGTGGTTTCAAAAGATAAAACAAGTGCAATGCTGGGCGTCTATACAATCCATGAAGAACCCAATTCAAAACTAGAAAGATTCAAAATCAAAGAAATAGATGAGTTCATTCCATATCGTGTTAAAAACAGAATACAATATTTCAACTTGGATCAATTCGGACATTTGATTAAACACGCATTACCCATCCATCTCAATGCAAATGGGTTGCTTTTCCATTTATTGAAAAATAGGTATTTGATGAAGGCAGAAGAAATAGACTTAGTCTATTCAGGACAAGTCATTGCCAATCATGGAATCAATCTTTTACAGAACTTTATTGGTACAGGATATAATGAATCCGTACGCCTGATGGGCGATTACGGATCTAGGATGTATTTATTGAAACAAGTAGCGGAGGTAGAACATGCGTCGTAAAGTCCATCTGAATTTCGATTGGGAATTTTTAAGCGAATTTAAGGAACATTTCATTAAAGACCAAAAACTATCACAAAAAGCAGAAGTCGTTCATATTCCTCATACAGTGAAGTGCTTGCCACTTCATCATTTTGACGAACTTGATTATCAGACTGTCTCCAGTTATCTAAAAAGATTCACCATTTCCAGTCTTTCTGAAGAAGAGCGTGTCATTCTCCACTTTGAAGCTGTGATGAATGTTGCAGAAGTTTATTTGAATCACGAATTACTCGGTATTCACGAAGGTGGCTATACCCCCTTTTCATTCGATATTACGGATCTTGTGAAAAGAGAAGAAGAAAACATCTTGTTTGTCAAAGTAGATTCAACAGAAATCAAAGACATTCCTCCTTTTGGAAATGTCGTTGATTACCTTGGATTTGGTGGAATCTATAGAGAAGTATGGATTGAAGTATTACCTCAGATTCATATATCGGATTTGACGATTAAGACACATGAGTCTTTGAGCTTATCTCCGAGCGAAATGATGGTATCGATTCAAGTTCATTTTAATCAAGTCATCGATTCAGATTTTCAACTCGAGTTTTGTGTCATCGACGATGGCTTAATCAAACATAGTCATTTATATACAGGAAAGCTTGCCGATAAGTATCAACATGATGAAGAGCATAAAGAGGTCCATCGTTGGGACATCGACGACCCAAAACTGTATCTATTGGAATCGATTCTATCGATCAACGGAAAAGAAGTGGATCGTTTATCCGTTCGTTTTGGTTATCGAGATGTAAAATTTTCGTTCGAAGGTTTCTCGATAAACAATCGTAGAGTCAAACTGATTGGGTTGAATCGACACCAGAGTTATCCCTATGTAGGCTATGCGATGCCAAAAAGAATCCAAGAAATGGATGCGGACATGCTTAAATTCGATTTAGGCTGCAATATTGTCAGAACGTCTCATTACATGCAAAGCGATCATTTCATTTCACGATGCGATGAAATCGGCCTTTTAGTATTTGAAGAAATACCCGGGTGGCAATATATCGGAAATGAACACTTCAAAGAATTGTCCCTTCAAAACCTGACTTCGATGATTCAATCACATAAAAATCATCCATCCATCGTTTTATGGGGTACGAGAATCAACGAATCTCCCGATGACCACGATTTTTACACGATATTAAGTGAAAAAGCATTCGAACTTGACGATTCAAGACAAATTGGTGGGGTTCGTAATTTTCCAAACTCCGAGTTTCTTGAAGATGTTTATACCTATAATGATTTTTCACATACTGGAAAAAACCCTGGACTACAAAACCCAAGAAAAGTCATGCGTCCTTTTGTGCCATATTTAGTGACTGAACATAATGGACATATGTTTCCAACCAAAAGAACCGATGATGGAACCATTCAAATCGAACAAGCAATCCGTCATATGAACGTGATGGAAAGTGTCTATAAATACGATGGCATCAGTGGTGCAATCGGCTGGTGTTTCGCCGATTACAACACCCATAAAGACTTTGGCTCAGGGGATAGAGTGTGTTATCACGGCGTTTGCGACATGTTCCGAATTCCGAAATACGCAGCTTACGCCTATGCTTCTCAAAAAGACGGAAAACCCGTACTGCAAGTGCTCTCGAACATGAATCCCGGAGACAACGAAAGAAGTGTCATTGAAGAAGTCGTGATTATGACCAATTGTGATTATATCTTGGTTTATCACAATGAAGAACTCCTCGGAAAATATTATTCGGAGTGGCAACATTTTCCTCTGATTCCTCATCCCCCGGTTTTGATAGATGATTTCATCGGTTCGATGATAGAACAAAACGAACCATACCGAAAAAACGTCGCAAAGAGAATCAAGAAAGTACTCCTTTCTTATAACAAGCATGGAATCGATCTTCCTTTCAAAGACAAAATGAAAGTCGTCAACTTAATCGCATTCCATAAATTCAATATGAGTGAAGCTTTAAGATTATATGGAAAATACCTAGGTCACTGGGGCCAAGAAAGAAGTGCTTATCGTTTTGAAGGGTATATTGACGATCAACTAGCTATCACTGTCACAAAAGGCCAATCAAGGAAGTTTACACTTCAATCAGAGACGCTATCTACGACTCTGAATCATGAAGAAACCTACGACGTCACTCGCATCCTCGTTCGTTTAGTAGACGAATACAACAACATTCAAGAGTATGCGGATAACGTCATTCACATTGATTCGTCGAAAGAAATGGAAGTCATCGGGCCAAAAGATATTGCTTTATCTGGAGGTTCCATCGCTTTCTTTGTCAAAACAATCAAAAAAGGAAAAGCGACCATCAAAATCACTTCTCCCGGCTTGAATGATATTTCCTTTAAAATCAATATATTATAAAAAAAAAGGAGCCAAGATTCATTGGCTCCTCTATTTTTTAAATGATACCGTAATTAACCAAAAACATGTAAATGATGTAATTCGGGATTGCAAACGAGTATTCGTCAGAAGAAGTGAGTCCCCAAGTATTCAGTCCAAGTAAATTTCCGTCAATATCGACGAGCGCTCCCCCACTCGATCCCTCGTGTATAGGAGCGTCATGGTAGATGACCTTGAATTCAGCATTTGAAATCGTCTCCATGGATTTGAATTCACCAAAGGTAACGTTGTTTGGTAAAGACAAAGGATTTCCTACAGCTAACACCAATTCATCAGGATTAAACAACGTAAAGAGCCGGGTAGTATAGTCGATAATATGGATCTCTTCTCTTGACTCCTTCGTGAATTTCAATACGGCAAGGTCTAAGGCCTCATCATATACCACTAATTCTGCGTCATAAGACATTGAATCACCAAAAGCTTCGATTTCATACGTAAATTCGTCAGCCTCTGCATCCAAAACATGATAATTTGTCAATGCATAATAATATTCGTCATCTTCTTTGAAAATAACTCCGCTACCTTGGGAAGACCCCACGATTGATAAAACGGTTGAAGTAGACCATGGATAAGGTTTCGTGTATTCATAGGCTTTCGAGATGATGAAAACATTGCTCCTGCGAATCAAGTCTCTTGTTGATAAAAGAGTTTCATTATAATCATCGATATCTTCGATATCATAGGTTCCTGAATGATAAAGTGAAAAACTAGAGTATTCTTGATCTCCTAAGCTAATCGTGCCATTAATTGTCGTTGGAAGTGTCGTTGAAACGGTTGAGTTCGTCGTTAAATCAAAGGTCATCGTTAGAAAAGAACAACCACTTAACAAAGTACTCGATAAAATAATCATCAATAAAAGAAATTTCTTCAACATATGGACACCTCCTAAGTCTTGTATACGTTTATTATATCTCATTTTATTGGGAAATTCCTTGCAAAGTGCACAAAAAGGCGGATTTTTTATAACCATGCTAGGAAATAGACATTATTTAAGATATAATATGAACATATTATTTCATATGATTGTACTAATTTTTACAAGGAGGACTTTATGCCACAACTTGATAACATGGATTTTGCTCTTTATTTCAATATAGCCTTTTTTGGGATGTTAGGCCTAGGAATGCTGTTTGGATTTTTGCGAGGTCTTAAGAAATCGTTATTCTCATTCCTTGTCGTACTCGGTTTGTACGCCATCTTTTTCTTGACGCTCGACTTGGCCGTTAATTTTTTATGGACGGTTAATTCACCCTATATCGGACAAGGATTTGCGATGCTTGCACCTGAACTTTCTACCGCAACCTCGCTGTCTGGCGCATTGCCTTTGGCACTTGAACTCTTCATTCCTGCGGATTATGCAGCCGCACTGACGAATGTTGAACTAATAGCTTTCGTCACGGGACTCGCCATGTTTGTAGTGAAGATTGTATGGTTGATTCTTTATTTTACAGTCTTCAACCTGATCTACCGCATCTTATTCTTTTTAATTCGAGTTATTTTCTTTCCTTCTAAAAAGAAAAATGACAAGTATGCATCTAAAAACAGAGGCATGGGAGCACTATTTGGTTTACTTAATGGTGTCGTTACTGTATTTGTATCTTTAATCAGCTTTGGCGGACTCATCTCCATTTCTGAAAGCTTTGTCGCTCTCGCTCCTGAAAATGACCCTGATACTGTGGAAATGGAATTTCCCAGAGAAGATATTTATCAAGCAAGTCGTTCCATCGTTTTAGCCGAAAGCCCTGTTCAAATTCCAGCGGAGTTTGAAGAAGCGGTTGCGATGATGAATGACATGGTTACGGCATATAAGGCAAATATCATTGTCAGTACAGCTGCACAAGTGACTGTCACCGACCCTGTTACTTCTGAAGAGATGCAACTAGATTTATATCTCTTTGATGAAGTTCTATCATTTGATTACCACGACACTCAAATTGCGATTCGACATGAACTTCAAGTCATTTCGACTGTTGCAGTTCAATTGTTGGATTCTTCTTATTTTGAGACAAATGAATTGACGGATATTTCCGGAGATGATATTCGACTCGTGTTCGATACCATCTCCAATTCTGCGCTTCTTACCAGTTTGATTCCTATTGCAGTAGAAGTAGGGGCTAGCTTATATGAAGTCGACATTGATCTTCCTACTGAGGAATTGTATGCCATTGATTGGTCAACCGAACTCGCTCAGTTAGGTGAAATCGCTGGGACAGTTTTCGATATAGCGAATGCAGCCGGAATGCTTTCCGGAAACATTGATCTTCAAACATTGACATTGGATGGAGATGACGTCAGAGACGTATTTGATGCCTTAGGAGATTCTCAGCTTATCACGCTTGCGGCCTATGTTGCAATCGAGCCGGTATTAGAAATGGCCAGTGAGGAGATACGTGCCATAGTCACGATTCCTGCAGATATTGTTTGGGAAGACGAATTGGCGGCTTTTGGAGAAATCATTGGTTCGGTTTTGGATACCGGAGTATCTTTTGACATCATCAACGATGAAGATCCTTTCGCAATCATTTCTGCACTTTCGACCCTTGATTTTACGGTGATACTGGAATCAAAATTAATAACACAGGCGCTAATCAATATTTTCGAGGGTGCTTTGGATATAGAAGAACTCAATATGATTATCATCCCCGATGGCATTCAATGGTTGGATGAACTTGACGATGACGGAAATATCATCTCAAACGGTGAACTTAGAAACATCTTACTTGCAGTCAATGCTCTTGGTGGAGTAGCCTCCACGATTGATTTTAATAATCTTTCAATCAGCTCGCTTTCAGGATTGACGGAGGAAGCGATTAATTCGCTATTTGAATCCAGAATATTGGTCGCTACCATCTCTGATTTTCTCTTGAATCAGGATTTGGGACTTCCTTTGATCATTCCCGATTCCGTTTTCGATGAAGACGGCTATTTACTGAAAACAGAACTTCAAGCACTATCCGCATCGCTCACCTTGGTGACATCCAGTCTTCTTTGTGACGAAGGAGACATCGCTTGTGAGGAAGATGGATTTGGATTTGACATTTCCAAAGCCTTTAATCTGTCCTCAGAAGACATCGATACTTTGGTTGGCTCCGATATATTGTCAGCTACAATTGGTGATTTAATTATTACCATGGCAGGCGATACACTTACCATTCCTGACTCTGCGATTACAGAAATCTTTGTTAAAACAGTCGCTCAAGACGTAATATCAAAAGCAGAAATATCAAAAATCATTCAAGCCGTTACCGTTCTTGGAATTTCTGATTTTGAGAATATAGAAATAGATCCATCGATACTACAAGCTTTGGGACTCGAAGACGAACCCACGACTTTAGATCCAGCCAAAGCGGAGAAACTATTTGCTTCAGACATCTTGCATGCAACACTTTCAGATGTCATCTTAGGTTTCGCTGAAGGCGACGAAGCGATTTTGACCGTTCCTTATGTCGATCAAGATGAGAATGTCATTCGCAGTAGTGTTGGAAGCATTGAATATATATCCAGAGATGAACTTGAGGCTGTTCTTCAAGCGATTCTTTCTTTAGACATCCAAGACTTCAATAATATAGATTCCTTGGATCTTTCATTGATTACGGATAATTCTGAAACGCTCCTTGCTTCAGCGATTTTACATGCGACAATCTCTGACCAACTTTATAGTTTAGCTGGAGATTTAGTCACAATTCCTTATGTTGACGAAGACGAAAATGAAATTCGAATCACCGTAGGAGATCCTGGATTTGAAACAGAGTACATTTCGAAAGCAGAACTTCAAGCCGCATTTGATGCGCTTGCAGTATTGAACATATCGGACATTTCAACTTTTGATGGAAATGTCGACTTGTCTACTTTGACAGAAGGAGACAATCTTCAAACGCTTTTATCATCCGCTATCCTTCATGCGACGGTTTCCACTCAAGTTTTGGATTTGACAGGAGACGGATTGATTGAAGTTCCTTATGTCGCTTCTGATGGTACGACTGAAATTAGAAAAACAGTTGGTCCAGTTGGATTCGTTACCGAATATATCATTAAAGACGAAATCAGTGCGGTATTCGATGCACTTGATGTCTTGGGCATTACAGACGTTACCACTTTTGATGGAAACGTCGATTTAGGTTTGTTGAGCGTGGAAGGCAATCTTGACATCTTACTTTCCTCTTCGATTCTTCATGCGACGGTTTCCACCCAAGTGTTAGATTTGACAGGAGACGGATTGATTGAAGTACCGTTTGTGGCTTCCGATGGAACGACGGAAATCAGAAAGACCGTAGGTCCAGTCGGTTTTGAAACCGAATATATTACCAAAGCAGAGATTGGAGCGGTTTTTGATGCTCTTGATGTTTTAGGAATCGATGACGTTACCACTTTTGATGGAAATGTCGATTTAAGTGTGTTAAGCGTGGAAGGCAATCTTGACATCTTACTTTCCTCTTCGATTATTCATGCCACTGTATCCACACAAGTTTTTGATTTATCATCCGATGGATTCTTAAATATTCCCTATGTTGAAGAAGACGGAGTCACTGAAGTTAGAGTCAGCGTAGGTCCAGTCGGTTTTGAAACCGATTATATTACAAAAGCTGAAATCTCCGCTGTATTTGATGCATTGGACGTATTAGGAATCACAGACGTTACAACCTTTGACGGAAACATCGATTTAAGTCTGTTGGCTGTGGAAGGAAATAGTGATATTCTCTTAACTTCTGCCATCATTCAAGCGACCGTTTCAGATCAAATTTTTGATTTAGCAACCGACGGAACCCTCAATGTTCCATATCTTGCTCAAAACGGTGTGACTGAAATCCGAGTCACTGTCGGTCCTGTTGGTTTTGAAACCGAATATATGATTAAAAGTGAAATCAGCGCCATCATCGATGGACTCAACGTCTTAGGCATTACAGACGTAACGACCTTTAGTGGTAGTGTTGATTTAAGCTTACTAGCGATTCCCGGAAACAGTGACATCTTACTTTCTTCTTCAACAATCCAAGCCACCGTATCAGATCAAATTTTTGATCTCGCTACTTCAGGTACTTTAACAGTTCCTTATATGGCTCAAGATAATACGACTCAAATCAGAGTTCTTGTTGGTAGTGCTCCAAACGATACGGAATATATTATCAAATCCGAACTTTCCGCAATGATCGACGCTTTGAACATCTTAGGTATCACCGATGTCGAAACCTTTGACGGAAGTGTCGACCTCTCTGTCATTACAGAAGGAGACAATGCGGATACTTTGTTACTCTCCAGTGTCATCCAAGCAACGGTCTCAAAACAAATCTTTGATTTAGGCACCGATGGAACTCTAGAAGTTCCTACCTACCAAGAAGATGGAGTCACCTTGATACAAGTAGTTACAGGTCCTTTGGGATTTGAGACCACTTATTTAATTAAATCTGAACTCATATCGATTTTCGATGCGCTTGATATTTTAGGGCTCACAGACTTAGAGACCTTCTCGGGTACGGTTGATCTTAGTACGCTCGCCGACGGAACGAATGCTGAAACCGTATTATCTTCTTCAGTCATCCAAGCGACCGTTTCAAAACAAGTTTTGGACCTTGACGCATCTGATACGATTAACGTTCCATTCTTTGCGGACAACGACATAACCGAAATAAGAATCACTGTCGGATTGTTAACAGAAGCAACGGACTACGTCCTTGCATCCGAACTTGTGGCTATGATTCATGCCATGGATCTTCTTGGCATCACCGACGTTGAAACCTTCGATGGTTCGGTTGATTTAACCAGTTTTTATGATGAAACAAACCGTAATGTTCTACTGTCCTCTTCCATCATGCAAGCGACCATTTCCAAGCAACTTCTCGATTTGGGAGCTGCAACATTAACGGTTCCTTATACCGATTCTTCATTAGTGGATGTTCGATTGATGACAGGACCCATCGGTGATGAAACAGAATATGTTTCAAAAGCTGAGATTTCTGCGATCTTTGAATCTCTTGAAATTCTAGGCGTTACCGATGTAACGACCTTCTCAGGCGATATCGATCTGACAAGCTTCTACATTCAAGCCAATCGTGACGTGTTATTAGGAAGTGCTTCAATGCACGCAACGATATCAAAACAATTGTTTGACCTAGGAGCTGCTACATTAACCGTTCCTTATCGGGCTTCAGACAATACGACGGATATTAGAGTCCTTGTCGGTCCGGTTGGAAATGAAACGGAATTTGTAATCAAAACAGAAATTGACGCCATGTTTGAATCCCTTGAAATCTTGGGAATCACAGACATTACCACTTTTGATGGAAATATCGACTTAACCGACTTTTATATTCAAGCAAATAGAGACATTCTGTTAGCAAGTGCTTCCATGCATGCGACAATTACGAAACAGTTGCTTGATTTAGGACCAGCCGTATTAAGCGTTCCTTATATTGCTTCTGATAATGTAACTTCAATTAGAGTATCAGCAGGAGAAGTAGGATTCGAGACAGAATACGTCATCAAGACAGAAATTGACGCTATGTTCGAATCTCTTGAAATTCTTGGAATCACGGATATTTCTACCTTCGATGGAAACATCGACTTAACCAGTTTTTACGTTCAAGGAAACAGAGACATTCTTCTAGCCAGTGCCTCGATGCATGCGACGATTTCGAAACAACTATTAGATCTCGGTGATGCAGTGTTACGTGTTCCGCTTCAGGACGAAGCTGCTCAAAACATTAGAGTCACCTTTGGGCCAGTCGGTTTTGAGACAGAGTATGTGGTTAAAACAGAAATTGACGCCATGTTCGAGGCTCTTGAACTTCTGAACATTACAGATATCAACTCCTTTGACGGTAGTGTTGATCTAACCTTAATCTATGGAGATACTAATCAGAATATTCTGCTCGCAAGTGCTTCGATGCATGCGACAATCACAAAACAACTCGATGATTTAGGCTCATCCGTCTTGCTTGTACCACTAACTGATGTGGATGGCATTTCCATCCAAGCAACGGTGTCGGGTACGCACTATATCTTCAAATCTGAGATTAAATCCATTATTGATTCTTTGGAAATTCTAGGAATCGATGATATTACAACTTTCACAGGAACCGTATCCTTAGCCAATTTGTTTGACGATACGAATCAAAACATATTATTATCTTCCGCTTCGATGCATGCGACGATTACAAAACAACTCGATGATTTGGGTTCAAGTGTTCTATTGATTCCGGATACCGATGTTTTGAACGTCTCGATTCAAGGTACTGTCTCACTGACTCATTTTATCTACAAAGACGAGATTAAGGCCATCATCAATGCACTTGAAGTATTAGGCATCACAGACATTACTGCATTTACAGGTACAGTCTCGCTTCTAAATCTATTCAACGAACCAAATCAAGATACGTTGTTGTCGTCGGCTTCGATGCATGCGACAATTACAAAACAACTTGATGATTTAGGTTCTTCCGTATTGTTAGTACCTTCAACGGATGTATTAAGTAATCCTATCCAGGCGACGGTATCCTTAACGCACTTCATATACAAAGATGAAATCAAAGCGATTATCAATGCATTAGAAGTTTTGGGTATTAATGATATCACCGCATTTACAGGTACCGTATCACTGACCAATCTATTCAATGGTACAAATCAAGATACATTGCTTGCCAGTGCATCGATGCACGCAACGATTTCAAAACAACTAGATGATCTTGGTTCAAGTGTATTATTGATTCCTCATACCGATGATGAAGGAGACGTTATTGAAGCTACAGTCTCATTGACACACTTCATTTACAAAGACGAAATCAAAGCCATCATCAATGCTTTAGAAGTCTTTGGCATCACCGACATCACCGCATTTGACGGAAGCTTTGACATTAGCGCACTAGCGTTATCAGCCGACCAAGATACAGTATTAACAAGTGCTTCCATGCACGCAACGATTTCAAAGACCATGCTTGATTTAGACGATGCAGTATTAATCGTACCGCTATATACACAAGCAGGCGTCGCAGAAATCAACCGCGTTCAAAAAACAGTCAGTTCAACCGATTTCATCGTTAGAACTGAAATCAAAGCTTTAATTGATGCCTTCCTTGCGATGGGATACACCGATCTTGATACGTTTGGAGCTTCGATTGATTCATCTAAATTCTTCGACGATCCAAATACCTTGTTGCTATCAAGTTCGATTCAGGCAACATTATCCGATAAATTACTCAACGATACCGGTGGTAACTTAATCATTCCAAATACCAATTACGCAGCTGATTACACGATCAGAATCGTTATGAGTGATGTAACATACATCGAATTAGTCGAAATTAAAGCCATCTTAACTTCTCTAGAACTCCTTGGCTTAACCGACTTCAGTGCAATTTCCATTAATCCTGCCAATGTATTTGCAGCGGATTATGACATCTTGCTTGCGTCTTACTCAATGCAGGCAACCGTATCCGATACCTTATTAAGTGGAGCACTAGACGATTCGGCTGCCGCTGGCAGTGGTTCGTTGATTGTTCCGAACTTCTTCAGAGAAACTCTGAATGTTGGTGCAGGTACTCAAGCACAAATCGAGAAAGTCGAACTGAAGGCATTGCTCACCTCGCTTGAAACTCTTGGCGTATCAGACTTCAGTGGTGCAGTCGATGCTTCCGTTGTGACTGGACTTTCAGACGCTCAACTCGATATCTTACTCGCAAGCGGTTCTATGCAAGTCACCGTTGACAACATGCTGAAAGGAAATGCAAACATCAATACATTCATTCCTGATTTGGCAGTAGAAGACGTATTCAGTATGACTGACATAACAACCGTAGCAGAAATCAAAGCCTTCATTAAGGCAGCGAACACCGTTGGTGGCTCTAGCATTTCAAGTGTCGACTTCGACTTAGCAGCGATTGCAGCATTGACTCCTGCAGAACAAGACACCGTTCTATCTTCGATGATTGTAAGAAACATGATTACAAGCGACGTTGAAACCGCAGTAGCGGCTAAGAATGCGGCAAACTTCCCTGGAGGACCGTTCTACACCATCGACAACACCGATTACGAAGAAAGCAATCCAGCACTGTTCTTAACAAAACAAGGCGCAATTGATGCGATTGCATTCATTAACAGTTAAAAGTATTCAAACGAAGTCGGGGATCATGTCCCCGACTTTTTCTTTTCATTGTCTCTAAAATTAGCCCTTTTCAAATATTAAATTCTATTGTATACTATACCTAGATTCATATTAAAGGAGGTCATGTTTAATGATTGATCAATTTCTAGCCGCAAACACTTATGACAGTGGAGGTATGAACGCGGCATAAAAAGTACCTCCACTCAATTTAAATGATGGAGGAAACAATGAATTATCAACATCTTTCCGCCTATGGACTTTCGAAAGAAATCCAAGAGATGGCGGTAAGTGACGACTTTCTTTTTTTAGCACGAGTTACTTTGCAACAGCGAGATTTTTTCTTAATAGAGACCGAAGAAGGTGCCATCTCTGCTCAAGTGAGTGGTAAATTCATCTATGAAGCAATCGAAGAAACCTCATTTCCAGTTGTCGGAGACTGGGTATTGGTTAAACATACTGACGATACCCATGAAAAAGGCACGATTGTTAAAGTATTACCCCGTAAAAGTTTTTTAAAGAGAAAAGCACCAGGACCTAAGGAAATGATTCAAGCGATTGCCTCGAACATCGACACGATTTTAATCTGCATGTCAATGGACTTAGATTTCAATTTAAGACGTTTGGAGCGTTACTTAAGCATTGTATGGAATAGTGGTGCACGGCCCGTCGTCGTTCTCACAAAATCGGATTTAGCAGTAGACTATGAAAGACAGCTTTTAGAAACCGAACAAATTTGTTTGGGGGCTGAAGTCTTAACCTGTTCGAATCAAAGCGAGACAGGATATGATGAATTGCTTCCCTATATCATGTCCAGGAAGACCTATGCCTTAATCGGATCGAGCGGCGTAGGAAAATCTTCAATCATCAACTATTTTTTGGGTGAAGAGTTCTTTGCGACGAATGGACTACGTAAAGATCATCGGGGAAAACACACCACGACTTCTAGACAGATGGTCTTGTCTCCTTATGGAGCGCTTGTCATCGATACGCCCGGAATGAGGGAAATCCAAATCGAATCGATCGAGCTTGACGCTTCGTTTAGCGATATCGAAGATTTGGGAAAAACCTGTAAATTCAGAGACTGTACGCATACTGTCGAACCTGGTTGTTCTGTAAAATTGGCCGTAGACGAAAAACTACTCGATTCTTCAAGGCTCAAAAACTACCATAAGATGAAAAGAGAATTAAACCGAACTGCAGAGAATACTCGGAAAAATCTTTTACAGCATAAAACGAAGAAGTAGTCCTACTCTAACGCGCCAAATCATTGTTTTTGGCGCGTTTTATATTGAATTTGTAGGTTTTTGGCTAGGGATTCATCATTTCTTTTTTCATGGTTATTTTGGGGACATGGTAGAATCAATTCTTCACAAAAAATATGAGCAATTGATATTGCAAACAGACGAGAAAGCAGTATAATGAAAGTAATGATTCTATGCGTGAAATCATGACATTATTCATCATTAAGTTATGAATAGATTCAATAATTTCGTTAGATTTTCCGTATATATAAAGTAGATATGATATATTCGGAAAATCTAATGTAAAATGATACTTATAGATTATGAAGGAGGAACAAACATGAACTTGAATTTCCTTACATCTTTGGATTTACTTTTTTATGTCATATTTGGTCTAGCCATTCTTTCTGGCGTGATAAGAGGGTTGAAAAAAACCTTATTTTCTTTTGTGACCATGTTGATTTTTTACGCCTTATTCTTTTTAACCATCAACCAGGTGGTTTCAATCCTCTGGACAATGGAGATGCCATGGCTTGGAGGGCTTCTAGCGCAAGTGAGTCCGGACCTCTCAGGCTTTACTTCATTTTCAGAAAGCCTACCCGCAATCTTGGGTACTTTCCTAGGAGATACCATCGATCTTTCATCAATGAATGAAGAAGTCATGGTGATAGCTACAGGTCTTGGAATGTTTGTACTAAAGATTGTCTACACGATTCTTTATTTCACGGTCATCTTGTTGATATACAAACTCTTATGCCTCATTGTCCGTGCGATATTCTTTGGCAAGAGCAAACAAGGTGCATCCAAAAACAGAGGCTTAGGAGCCGTTTTTGGTGCTTTAAACGGAGCCATGGCTGTGTTTGTCGCATTGATTATGCTCGGGGGAGTGATGAGTGTTACCGAAAGTTTGGCCACAATCATGAATTCAACCAATCTACCAGGGGACACGGATTTGACTTTCGTTCCACGGCGTGAAATTTACCAGGCAAGTTACTCAGTCATTCCTTTGGCGGAGACGGATTTGCCTGACATTACTGAAGAACTTGAACTAATGAATCAATTGATTGAGAATTACCACAATAACATCTTTGTGAGTCTTGCGGAAATGATTACCGTTCCAGTCGAAGGAAGCACGCTGGAAATACCGCTTCATTTATCCTTGTTTGACTCGGTTTTATCCTTTGATATCGATGAACAAAACATTGCGATTCGCTATGAACTCAGTGTATTCTCAGAAGTGTTAAATGTTTTTCTTCAATCAGATTTTTATGAATCTCAAGAAATTTCAGATATCACTGGAGATGAAATCAGAGAAGCATTTTCGATTTTATCCAATTCTAAATTAATTACATCCATATTGCCTGTCGCAATTGAAGTTGGCGCAGAAATGTATGAAACACCTTTAAACATCTCTGCAGAAGACCTATATTCGATAGACTATCAAGCCGAACTGGAAAATCTTGGCGCCATTTCTGGAACACTATTTGATATATTGAATAGCGCCGGTGTCGTTGGTGGAAATGGTTCCATCGATGAAATCGAGGTCACCGGTGACCTCGTAAGAGACTTATTTGGAGATTTCGCAGATTCGTCGCTTGTCGTATTGTTAGCCTCTAATTTACTTGTTCCTTACCTTGATGAAAGTGAAGGGGATATCAAATTAATCCTCGACATCCCTGCCGATTTGGATTGGGAAGCGGAATTCATCGCCATTGGCGAAGTATTAGGTGAAGTTCTCGATGCGGATGTGACGGTTTCTGACATTATGGGTGGAGATCCCAATATCTTATTACAAGCCGTATCTAAAATAGATTTAACTGTACTTATGGAATCTGAAATCATTACTGGAGCATTAATCAACATCTTATCAGGAGAAGCCGGAATCGAAGGCTTGGAATTATTAACCATTCCTGCAGACATCGTATGGAGAGATACCTTCGATGAATTCGGTAATCTGGAAACCCCTGGAGAATTAAGAAACATTTTAATCGCTTTGAATGCTTTAACAGGTTCCTTGACTGATTTTGATATCAACAATTTAGGCCTTGACACGATTTCAAATCTATCAGATGATGATATCGATGATATCTTCAATTCTAGAGTATTTGTGGCGACTATTTCTGATTTGTTGCTATCTGAAGACTTGGGAGATCTTCCTCTCGTGGTTCCAGATGCTGTCTTGGACGAATATGGCTACCTCTTGAAAGAAGAACTCAAAGCTTTAGCTAAATCAATCGCATTGATTGTGACCACCATTGACGATGAAACATCGTTTGACGTTCAAAAAATATTAGCCTTTTCCGATACTGATTTAGATACATTGATGTCTTCACAGATTATTTCTTCAACCATCGGAAAAATGATATACGATATGAATACCGATCCGCTTGTCGTCCCTAGTGATGTGATTCAAAGTGTATTGGTAGACGGATTAGGTGTCAATGTGGTTTCAGCTTCTGAAATCACAGCCCTAATCAAGTCAATCCAGGTGTTAGGCTTTGACGACTTTGACAATTTTGCATTTGATGCTTCCATTATTTCATCACTTGAATTGATTCCTCCTGTAGGAGATCCCGTCACACTAGATGATGATTTGATTGAGGTTCTACTAGATTCAAAAATCGTTCATGCGACCGTATCAAAAATGATTATCGATCTTGGCAGTGGAACTGGAAGCATTTTGATTGTTCCTACGGAAGACCAAGATGGCACCTCAATTAAATTCACCGCATTCAGTACAGAATATTTAACTGTATTAGAAATTGGAAATATGTTAAAAGCGCTTTATGCAATCGATATCACCGATTTCGATTCGATCAACTTAGAAGATACATCGCTGATCCTTACGCATCAAACAGAATTACTGGCTTCAGCGATTATACATGCGACCGTATCCGATATCATTTTAGGGCTAGGATCCGGTTCCGTAACCATTCCTTATGAAGACGAATTAGGAAACGATGTAATCATCGAGACGGCATCGGCTACATTCATTGAAAAGACCGAATTAGGCAACTTATTCGATGCTCTTGACTTAATGGGAATTACCGATCCTTCATCATTAACGAATTCGATTAACTTATCAACATTTGCATTAGAAGCAGATCAAAACACTTTACTCGATTCTGCAATCATGCAAGCGACCATATCGAAAACATTATTTGATATTGGTGATACCATTTTAATCATCCCTCTAGTAGAAGAAGATGGCATCACGCCTGTACAGGTAGAAACAGGACCTTTAGGCAATGAAACCACATTTGTGGTGAAATCAGAGATTAAAGCATTGATCAATGCCCTTCTTGCGATGGGATATTCCGATTTGGATTCTTTCACAACTTCGATTTCATCGACCAATTTATTTGACAATTCTGAATTAATCCTGTTGAGTTCATCCCTACAAGCAACGCTTTCTGACCAATTGACGAATGTATCAAGCGGTACATTAGTCATTCCGACTCAAGATGAGTTTGGAACTGATATCCGTGTGAATGTCGTTGGTGGCGTTGAATATGTCACAAAAGTAGAAATACAAAAAATTATTGATGCACTTGAACTTCTTGGCTTGACAGATCTGTCCACTTTCGATTTGTCTCCGGCAACGATTTTCTCAGTCGATTTCAATGATTTGCTTGAAAGTGCAACAATGCAAGCCACTGTATCTTATTACATCCTTGAAAATGCCCTGGATGAAACAAGCGGTCCTGGACAAGTAACTCTCATTGTCCCAACGGCTTTAAGAGAGGGAATTATGCTTGACGGTGTCGTAGATGCAGGTGAGCAAATTGAAAAAACTGAACTTATCGCTTTACTGACTTCTTTACAAACACTTGGAATCTCCGATTTCAGTGGAAGTATGGATGCATCTATTGTATCTGGATTATCTAATGCACAGCTGGATACCTTGCTTGCGAGCGGTTCAATGCATATCACAGTTGACAATATGTTAAAAGGAAATGCCAATATCAATACTCAGATTCCTGCGCTCGCACAAGAGACGATCTATGGTATCGTCAGTGTCACAACGGTCGCAGAAATCAAGGCATTCATCATCGCTTCAAATACACTCGCCGCTGGTGATTTCACCTCCGCTTCGTTCAGTTACGCTGCAATTGCATCTCTCTCTGCAGGTGACAGGGACATCGTATTAGACTCGATGATTGTTAGAAATATTTTGACGGATCAGTTAGAAACCTTAATGACTTCCGATGATCCATTCGATTTATACTGGCCAGCCAATACATCTTATATGAACAATGATCCATTCACCTTCCTCACGGAAGCTGGAATCAATGAAGTATTGACACATTACGGACTCATTTAATCCTTATGAAGAAAGAGGTTTTTCCTCTTTCTTTTTTTTTACGAAAACGATATAATAGAATAGCACTTTGTTTTTAGGGAGGACATCATGAAAAAACTATTTATTTTCTTTACAACTTTGCTTCTCGCAATGGTTCTTATCGGCTGTGGTCTGAGTACGACTTCCACGACTGAGACCGTAACGACGCAAGATACCACATCTTCAACCACAACGTTAGAGACGACAACCTTAGAGACTACAACGTCATCTACTCAATCCACTCATCCTGACAATATTGTCTTGGATTTATATTCAATGAATGACTTTCACGGTGGAGCCTATACTAGCATGGATACACTTTCCGCTGTGGGTGGTTATATTTCGAATGCCGTTGAAAATAATCCATATTCGATTTTCATATCTTCGGGCGATATCTTTCAAGGAACCGCACTCTCCAACTATTATCACGGAAGACCGATTATCGATGTTTTCAATGAAATCGGACTTTCTTCCTTCACACTGGGAAACCATGAATTTGATTGGGGAATCGAAGAAGTCTTGAAATATACTGACGGGTTGGAAGAAAACGGAGAAGCGTCTTTTCCGATATTAGCAGCGAACATTGTCTATAAAGACACCCAGGAAACATTACCAAATACAGAGCCTTATACCGTTGTTGAAATCGAAGGATTACGTGTTGGCATAATCGGCGTTATCGGAGAAGTCATCAATTCAATTTCTGCTTCCAGAGTAGAAAACATCGAATTCTTAGATCCCGTCATGACGGTATATGATTACGCTTCCGTATTACGAACTCAAGAATTTTGTGATATCGTGATTGCGTCGATCCATGATTATGATATCGACGATAATGTAGCTATTTCAGCCTTTACGGGCGATCACTATGTGGATGCAGTATTCAATGGCCATTCTCATACTTCCGTCGCTAGAACCGTTTCTAGAGCCGGTGTCGCAATGCCTTATGCACAGGCTTCTAATTCCAGTTCGTCTGTACTGACGAAGATTTCTCTTTCATTCAATTATCCGACCAGAACCGTTTCATCGGGATATGCTTACACACTCTCTTTATCAGACTTAGGTAGTTCAGATCAAGAAATTCAAAACATCATTACATATTATCAAGAAGACAGCGAGTATACTTCCTTTGTATCAGAAGTCTTGGCTACAACACCTGACTATATTTCAAGATATGATATGCCGACATGGGGAGCTTCCGTAATACGTGATTATTTAGGAGTCGATATCGGAATACTTAATTCTGGAGGATTTAGAGTCAGCATCGATAGTGGAAACATTACAATGGGAAAACTTGTGGAAGTTTATCCGTTTGACAATTACTTAAAAACAGTTGAACTCACTGGACTAACCATCTATAATCTATTCTATACCGATGGAGATATCGTCTTCGATGACGAGGTTACTTCGTCTGGAGGTCATCTTTACATCAATGGAGTCCAAGTTAACGACTCACAATTCTATACAGTTGCGGCTGTCGATTATGTATTTGACAAAGACTACTATCCTTTCCTTTCAGGGCAAAACGTGACTCAAACAACCACTTTAATGAGAGATTTATTAGCGCAAGATTTAAGAAACTGCATCGGTGATTTCTCACCATTCAATGGATCGAATTATCCAGGACTGATGCCTACTTCCTACAGAGGAAACCAGTATTATTACGATTCAATTTACGAATCGATACTCTAAATAAAAAAAGGTGTTCAAACCCTCAGTTTGAACACCTTCAGAGTGTAGACAAAAAGAACTTAGTTTAAGAAAACTAGGTTCTTTTTTCTTGATTTAAGGGAGTTTTGAATAAAATCGTAAATAATCGAAGAAATTGATGTGGATAACTTGGATATTTCTTGATTTGTTTTGATGACG
>JAHIVB010000009.1 GCA_018816905.1 Bacillota bacterium | reverse complement strand
CTCGAAGTGTAAGAGATTTTTACGAGGTCAAGCCTCAGGGTTTAAACATCCCTTCGGCCTCATTATATCACTACCCTAAAAAAAATAAAACAAAAAAGCTAAAAGCTTTAAAACTACTCTTAGCTTTAGTATACGAAAAAGCAAATAGGGTTCTATTTGCCTTTTAAAAATGCGATTTGGAGGTTCTCAATCTGAATTGAAGTGAGACCCAGTTCTTTCAGTTCTTCAGAAGTTGCGTTTTTAATTCGATCAATTGACTTAAATTTCATCAATAATTTTTCTTTTGTAGCTTTGCCTACCTTCGGAATGGCATCTAATATAGAGGCAAATATCGCATCTTTTTGTTTGTTGCGATGGAAGGTTATGGCGAATCGATGGACTTCATCTTGAATTTTGGTAAGGAAAACATATAAATTGGATCTTCTGTCTAGTTGAATCACTTCTTCAGAAAGATTAATCAATGCATCTGTTTTATGCTTATCGTCTTTCCTTAATCCAATGACAGGAATATCGATAAAAAGCGAGGAAAGAATTTCTTTGGCCGCATGTACTTGAATGATTCCTCCATCCATGATGATGAGATCAGGAACAGCTGTTTTCTCCATCAACATTCTTTGATATCTTCGATACAGTACTTCTTTCATCGTGTTGTAATCGTCCGCCTTCGTGACGGATTTAACGATATATTTGCGATACTCTTTTCGATCGGGTAGTCCGTTGGTAAACACAACCATCGCAGATACTGGGTTTTGTCCGAAGGTGTTAGAATTATCAAATGATTCTATTCGTTTCATTGAAGGGAGTTTAAGAAGAGTAGCAAGTTCATCTAAAGCTCCGATGGTTTTTGCGAATTGATTTAAAAATCCATTGATGTTGTTTTGAAAATAAATTCTAGCATTTTCTTCTGCAGTTTGAAGGAGTTTGACTTTGTCTCCTCTTTGAGGTACAAAGACTTTCCCTTCAAGAATCGTTTCAACCATCGAATAGTCAAACCCACTCGGAACGAGAATTTCTTGAGGCATTGGTTTATGTTCATAAAATTGAGCAAGGAATTCTAAAAACGCATCTTCCGGGTCTGAAAAAATCGAAAACATTTTACTATCGGAGAAGGTGATTTTCCCTTGTCTCATGTATAGCGTCGTTATCGCCATATATTCGTCATATGCGTAATAATGGAAAACATCTCTGTTTTTTAGATCTGAAAAAATGATTTGTTGCTTTTGAAGAGTTTTATCAATGGAATCAAGCAAATCTTTGAATTCCTTTGCCTTTTCATATTCCATTTTTTCTGAATGAATCATCATCTTCTCTTTTAACTGAGAAATCACTTGTTTGTTCATTCCAGATATGAATTGCTTGATTTCATTCACAATTTCCTGAGTTTTTTCAGAAGGTACCGGATATTCACATGGACCAAGGCATTGTCCCAAATGATAATAAAGACATACTTTTTTTGGTAATTTGGCACATTTTCTTAAAGGGAAAATTCGATCCAATAAGTGAACGGTCTCTCTGGCGGAAAAAGCATCAGGAAAGGGGCCATATTGAAGAAGTGCTTTTTTTGATGGTTTTCTAGTGATGATGATTTTGGGATAGGTTTCATTGGTGATTTCAATATATGGATAAGTTTTATCGTCCATCAACATAATGTTGAATCTCGGTGAGTGCTCTTTTATGAGAGACAATTCCAGCAAAAAAGCTTCTAATTCCGAATTGGTGACGATATAGGTAAAATCGACAACATTGGATACCAGACTTTGAGTTTTCTGGTCATGACTGCCGACAAAATAGGATTTGACTCGATTCTTTAAATTTTTAGCCTTACCGACGTAGATAATCTTTCCTGTTTCATCAATCATCTGATAACTGCCCGGCAAGTCTGGTAAAGTAGCTATTTTGTTCTTAATTATGTCATTCATCATATTCACCAAATCAATTATAACAATTCCAGCCTCCGGATACAAGAAAGAAGGAAAAAGAAAAACTTCAGGAAGCCTGAAGTTTTCCAGACTGTAGACAAAGTACCCAATTTGGGTACTTTTTTTTGAGTTTTCCACAAAGTGGCCAAAAAAGGCGATTTTTTTTAATCTGACACCTATGAATCGTTATCTGAAGATAATAAAATAGAGGTAGGTGATCATTATGATGTCAAAGAAGAATAAAATAGGAAGAAATCAAGTGATGTTCACATCG
>JAHIVB010000008.1 GCA_018816905.1 Bacillota bacterium | reverse complement strand
CGTCATCAAAACAAATCAAGAAATATCCAAGTTATCCACATCAATTTCTTCGATTATTTACGATTTTATTCAAAACTCCCTTAAATCAAGAAAAAAGAACCTAGTTTTCTTAAACTAAGTTCTTTTTGTCTACACTCTGAGTCAGCAGGAAATCCTGCTGACTTTTTTATGATTATAACCTTCAATTGTAATTCTAATGTATTTCACAAGTTCAAATATTGTTTTATTATTCTCCTATATATCCCCAGACTACTGGACAAGGAAGACTGTTCCAATGAATATCCCAAGTACTCGGTGCCTCAGCCAGTGGTGTGTAGATAATTAATAATGGAGAATAATCGAATGCTTGGTTTCCAATGTAGGTAACAGAAGCCGGAATATTTATTTCTGTTAAGGATGGACAATAAAAGAAGGCTGTCATTCCAATAGTAACAAGATTAGACCCTTCCTCAATCGTTACAGAACGTAAACTCGTAGCTCTATAAAATGCGGAAGTCGGAATCTCTGTAATTGTGTTAGGAATGACAATACTCGTAATCTTATCATTATTTTTGAATGCTTCAGCAACTAATTGTGTAACAGGGAAGCCGTCAATCATGGATGGAATTACAATATCTGTATTCTCATTTAATGGAGATAATCCAAGAATGCTCACGGTTCCAAACGCTGTTATAGCATATTTAAATTCTCCGTTATCAAACGAACCGAGGTATCCCCATACTACAGATTCATATGGCGAAATCCACTCTGGGTCCCAAGAAGGTGGAGGTGTCAACAAATCACAAAGAATCGTCGCGTTTGAATAGGCGAGAGCATATCTTTCCATTGTGATTACGGTGCTGGGAATGTGAATATATTTCATTTCATAAATCCCAGCAAATGCATAGAAATGTATGTCTGTCACTGAACTCGGAATGATAACTTCGGACAAATGTAAGAATCCGATGAAAGCCTCAGTTCCGATTGTGGTGATTCCATCTGGTATCACGTAAGTATTTGTCAAATTCGAATTAAGATATAACACTTTGACCAGCGTCGTTCCATCAATCACTTCGATGAAATCTTTATCACGATAGATATTTCCGTATTCGTCCATCGTATACAATTCAGTGATGTCATAGTTATTCGAATACCTAAAATTAAAGTTTTCAAAAGGCAGATTAGGTGCCGTCATAATAATTCCATCTTCAAAGTCTAACAAATCAACTGTAACCGTCCATCGATTCACTTCTGTTCCATCTATGGTTGTTGACATATAGGTGACGCTGTTCAAGAACCAATATTGTAATTTGCAATTAATATCTCCAGTGATATTGATTGTCGGCATATATTGAATATCACTTAGTCTTACAATGATATATCTATAACTTGATGACGAAGTATAATCGGTAATGTTTCCTATCGTCAAAATCGTAGACTCTACGTTGTCTAGTTTAATAAGTTCAACATTATAATCGTATATATTTAGGTTACCTATTGAAACACTGTTGACGGAACCGTATATGCGCAGATACCCATTATTCGTATAGCCATTGACAGTATCAATTGAGTTATTTTCTCCTCTTAAAACCATACAGAAATACAGTTCCATGGTATCAACATGAAATTCAGCGTAACTTTCCACTTCGTAGTCTACGTCAACAATGACTGTGGAGCCAGTTCCTCCTACAATGGTTAGCATCTCGCTCAATTGGTCATGATACCCAACGAACTTCATCGTGCTGTCGTTAATGTTTATTTCATAATAATCGGTTGCGTAAAGACCAATGTTCTCAAATATCAACTCTGTATTGGATGAAGTATCTCCTGTAAAATACAAAATAATATTTGTGAAATATCCCCCTCCAAAATCAATGTGTTTCCCTCTGAAAAAGATACTATCGACATCAGGAAGTTCTCCGGAAGGAACATAATAGGTTCTCACACAGGAAGACCATAAAATAGGGCCAACCAATTGATAGTTATATAGTTCGATGATATAGTCGGCTGAAGGATCTGTCATTTCCATAAAAGCATCTTCAATAGAGACAAACATTCCTTGGCTTACTTCATTTTCATAAAGAGTCACTAGTGCAATGTCATCTTCTGAAATCAAAGGCAATTGGTACAAGTACTCAAATCCTGTATCGAAGGGAGTATCAAGATCATGGTTGCTTGAAATTGAAGCATAACTCATACCGAAATAGGTATAAGAAAAAGTATCTCCTCCAGCATCGTCCCAAGTCACATCCACATGATAATAGATTCCATCGATACTTACAATGTTCCACATATGGCGTTGACCATTTGAATCACCGGTAACCAAAATGGATGTGATTCCAAAATGATCAGCTAATAGTTTGTATGTTTCTGCATATGATTCGCACACTGCTCCAATTCCGGTGGCGACGCCTTCGATATTGTGTGCCCAGTAGTCATCCTGTGGAGTCACTCCATCCGATTCGTAGGCATATTCAATTCTCAAAATGATATAGTCATGAAGCGCAAGAGCGATTTCAAGTTCGTTCATGTTTTCATCAATCAACAACTCTGCTTCAGCAATCATTTGCGCTATCGCTTCATTTGTTGAAAGGCGGTAAGAGTAAAGTGCATACTCTTCTTGTAAATAGACATTGAATTCGGTTACAGAGATATGCACTGTATTCGATAACCAATAGACCTCAGGATGATCAAGCAAGAAGAGTTTAAATGTTGAAATGGCTTCCTCTACAGACAAACCATAGGCTTCCAGATCAATCGAGTTAAAAAGATATTCGCCCATAATTGGAGAGATATCATCAGTATTGAGTGCGAAAGCTTCGCAAAGTAATGCCAGTTCTTCATACATCGTTTTCTTTGCAACATAATTTTGTTGGTAAGACAAATCGAAGTATCCATAGCCATACAGAGTAAAATCGACGTTAGATCCGTCAAAATCAACTCTTCCGACGTTTCCGCTGTTAGGATCATATAGATTACCAAATTCATCGCAGAAATAGATTCCTTCTTCGTCCATCAATATATAGATACTGTCAATACCTTCATCGATGAAGTCAAGTTCATATACATTATCTCCCAAATCAATCAAATATCCGAATTGAGGATTGCTGATAAATGTACCAGTATAATATAGGTTGCTGGTTATCAATAAAAATGTGTCGTCATCATAAAATTCAATGTAATAGAAAGTATCGATGATTCCATTTTCATCCTCTTCGGTGAGTTCGGTATCATATCCGGAAGTATCCAGTTCATACCAATGTGCGGTGAACTCGATTGAACCTGTAGATCCCTTTTCAATTGTGACTGATTTTGTAGGCAATTCTTGTCCTGAATACGTCCATCCTGTAAATAAGAATCCGTCTTTGACAGGATCAAGAAGTGAGAATGTGTCAGTTTCAACGTTGTATGAAACCGGGTTGTTCTCGTTGTTAGTAGCGCCATCGGTCATTATATATGTAATTTGATAAGGAATGATATCATAGTGAGCGACTATAGTAATATCTTGGGATACGAGATATCCAAAGAAAATCCACTCATGGGACTGGTATTCCCAATACTTGAAAATATAACCGTCCTTTTCAGGATCTTGAGGTTCAGCTGCGATGGTATATTTATCTATGATTTGAGAATCAACCTGAGTTCCTCCTAAAGAATCGAAAGTGACAGTAACTTGTAGTTTGTCGGCTAGAAGTCCGTTAATCAAATCATAAATCCATTCTTCTTCTGTTTTTGTATAATCGGGATGATATTGTAAGTAAATCTCATAAGCGGATAATCCATCTTCACCATCAGCTCCAGTTAGAGTCGATAATGAAATCAGGTTTGTCCATGTAGAGTCTCCCGTGTATTGCCACTGGATATAGCCATCTGTGACTTGGAATATGACTTCTTTTCCATCAGTTCCATCGATTCCATCTACACCATCGGCTCCAGTTAGAGTCGATAATGAGATTAGGTTCGTCCATGTAGAGTCTCCAGTGTATTGCCACTGAATATAGCCATCTGCGACTTGGAATATGACTTCTTTTCCATCAGTTCCATCGACTCCATCTACACCATCGGCTCCAGTTAGAGTCGATAATGAGATTAGGTTCGTCCATGTAGAGTCTCCAGTGTATTGCCACTGAATATAGCCATCTGCGACTTGGAATATGACTTCTTTTCCATCAGTTCCATCGATTCCATCTACACCATCGGCTCCAGTTAGAGTCGATAATGAAATCAGGTTTGTCCATGTAGAGTCTCCATTGTATTGCCACTGAATATAACCATCTGCGACTTGGAATAAGACTTCTTTTCCAGGCAAACCCTGTGGTCCTCTTACTGTCTCAAGCCATTCTTCATACGTGCCTTCAAAAGAGTTTGACTCAATTGCTAAATTGTATATTGCATTTAGTCTGATGGTAAGTTCGGACTCCGTTGTTGATGGAGTCGTTTCTGTAGAGGCGACTGTCGTTGTTGTCAATGATTGCAACGTCGTTGTAGTTTGTGAAAAAAAGTCACATCCCACCAGTGAAACAGAAAATAATAATACCAGTAACAATAAATACTTTTTCATTTCATCCTCCGAATTATAAAAAATAAAGTCTTTTGAATATAATTTGATCCTTAATCTTCTAACAATTTAACATACTGTTGATGAACCCAATTTAGTGTTTGATCATTCAGTTCAATCTCCATAACTTGTGAGCCCTCTTTGTCTTCATATATTCTGAATACAATAAGCTCGTCGTCAGTCATATTCTCAAATGGAACAACAGGCTTCAATATGGCATAAAAGTCATTATTTCCGATGATAACGGCAACTTGTTTGAATTCGATTTTAATTCCATCATTATACAAGAAGACATTTCCATCGTACTCTCGATTGAGTATTTGAGCAATCGCATCAACCTCTTGATCGGGTTCGTCTGAAATTCCAGTATACTCGTAATATAGAGCATCGTATAAATCTGAATTAACATCAACCAATTCATAAGAGTTGGTATTTTTGAATAGTTTAATGAAATACACTGTATCCTTTTCGAATTTCAAAGACTGATCTTTTGAACCAATTGCTCCATACAAAACATCCTTATAAAACAAATATCCAATATGGGTCATTTCGATTCCTTCAATACGACTTGTATTATGATTTTGTGAATCCAGTGCTTTCTGTGCAATCAAGCCGGAATAAGATAGAATCTCGCTCTCAGAAACCTTCTTTTCAGATAGTTTCAGATTATGATTGTATTTGGTTTTGAACTCCTTCAAGGCTTTTCTATATACAGCTTTCTTAACAAAATAAACAATAGGTCCAAGGAAGAGTGTCAAAGCAAGTCCAAAAGCGAAAATAAAAACATTGAAAAACATCTTAATCCATTGTTCTGAAGTATAACCGTTATAAGAGTGATTTGAAATTGATACTTCATTGCTGCTAGAAAAAGTAGCCTTATAATATTCTTTTCTGACAGTACCACCGATTTCAGAAAAACCGTTTTTGGTGATATTAAAAGCGCCAAACAATCCCCAAATTCCTATAAATAGCAAGACATTTGACGCAGTGTCAAATGTTGTCCACTCAACATAAATGCTGATTATAAGAAACCACCAAATCAAGGATGGCAAGAAGAACAAGAAAAAAGCTGATTTAGCTTTTTTCTTGGTATCTTTTGCGTGAAAATCTAGAAACAAATTGTAGCAACCATTGCATAGATTGCCAATCACCGTGTTATGTGCTTCTGCAGAGTAAATCTCTGATTGACAACCATTACAAGTGATTTTGTTTACAGCATTCATCATCAGATAGCCTACTCAAGAATTCTAGTTCCTAAAACTGCATGTCCTAGGAAAGGTATAAATCTTAAAATAGGTACAATGATGATTGGGAATAACGCTCCGATAATGATGTAGAATAAAACAACGATGGTATTAGAACTTCTTCTTCCGCCCGATTTCAAAAAAGCGATATTGTTGTTGCAGAAGAGCGCAAAGCTAATGGTAAGGGGAAGTGGGATGATCAGTAAGGAAAGTAACCAGTAAATCCTTCTTCTTTTAGTCCAAATCGTTAATAACTCATCATACTCTCTTTGTGATAAATTGCTCAGTGAATAACTTTTCATTTTAAATCCTCCTTTTTTTTAAGTCCATTATAGGCTTTAAAAAAAGGATAGAACATGACAAAACTGTCTCATTTTCATTTTTTATTTAATTTTCTTCAAAAATATAATCAAAATTCACTCTTATCGTCATACTTATTGTCAATATTAACAAATCAAGTCATTTATGCTCAATTGCTTGAGACTTCAAATTGACTGGAGTGAAAGTATTCTATTGATTTTTTTCTTAAGAATTGATGGTAATCAATTTGAAATGCTTCTGATACTTTTTTTACTTCATCAATATATTGTTGGTTTCCTGTCAATATGATTTGATTGATAAAATATCGATAAAGATTCGTCTCCATGCTATCGAGTTGATTTGAAAGTAAATCATTGTAAGCAGCAAACAAACAATATCTTCCATGAAAATACTTGTGTGGGAAATAATTTACAATTCCCTTAAATTTTTCAACACATTTAGAGAATAAGATATTATCGATGGTTCTTGAACCTATCATTTTGTATAACAACAAATCATGTGATATGAGCATAAATATGATTCCAAGGTTATCATTTAATTCAAGCATTTTCTCAAGAAGTTTATCCATGTTAAGCAACTCATTCATAGGATACTCATTCACATAAAGCGCAAATAGAGACACGATATATGGATTATGTAACTCTAAAGGATTCAATTGAATGATGATTTCAGATAACTTACTCCGATATTCGTCTAAACTGATTTTGTTGATTAAGTAATGATATTTAAGAATATTTGCTTGTAGTAGCAATCCAAATTCGAAGTTATCGTCTTGATGATTGATGATTTGGGCATAAATTTCATCAATATCTGAGAAATGTTGCAAGTGGACTCGATAGATAAATCGAGAAGCTCCAGGATCCCCGTCCTTTATAAAAGTGGAGTAATGTACGATTTCAAATGGTTGTACTCCAAGTCTGGTTGCCAACTTGGAAAATACGTCGAATCTCATATCCTTATTTGAAATCATATTTCTGTAGTATGTGCGTTCTGAAATAATATCTTCACATAACTGACTTACGGTAAATGATTTTGCAATCCGAAGTTCATCTAGCAACTGGTAATAAAATCTATAGGATTTCATAGTCCATTAACCCCTCATATGTCGGTTTTTTTAAGAATGTGTCGTCTTCAAGAAAACTGAGATAGATTTCAATGTCGCTTTGATCAATCTTTATTTTGTTTGACTCTAAATATGCACTTCCAAAGGTTGAAGCTATTGAAGCGAGGTAATGAAAGATTACCAGTTTATTGTCTATTTTGTGCTTTTTGACATACTTATACAAGTTATTGAATATTATGAAGTCATGAAATGCTGTTTTCGCTTTAATTTGATATTCAAAAATCACAGTAAGCAATTTTTGAATATTTTTACGATCTTTATCGGTCGTATATTCCTTCGTTGTCAAAGTCGTCAAAGCAATGCGGTGTATGACGCTGTTTGTATATTCAACGGAATTTGTGAATACTTTAATTTTTGATGTAAAAAGGATTTTAAGCATATGATCTGAAATTAATTCTTTCGCTTCATCATTACAGACCAACGTATAGAGAGAAAGAGCTTGAATATCATCAAAGCAAATTATTTTGGAATTGATCATCGTATTCAGTTCTATTACATTTTTCATCGCCGAAAGAGCTTCCGCTTTCGTTATCTTATTGAGTTTATATTCCATCAACTTAATTGCAATTGGGATGGATTTTATTGCTAGAGGGGATTTTAATTCTTTATCCTTGATTAACGGATAAATTTCGTTGTAGGCAGTTTCGTATAGTTCATTGAAAATATATTCATAAAAATACATCTCATATATATTTTCGATAAGAATGCTATTTCCTACATAAGCTCCGAACTCAAACACGGGTAGTTTCATTCTCTCAAGCAACTTGAATAAAGTATCAACTTGTAATTCTGCGCTTGGAGATAAAAATCTTGAATAGCTGCGTCTCGAAATAATACCTTCGGTCAAATCATGAATTGATATTTTCTTCTCAATCCGTAGTTTTTCAACAAATCTCATTACGTCATTATTGTCAATCATACTTCCTCCTATGGGCAATTCATCTCATTCATGTCTTTGTAATACAAGTTTCACTCAAAAAGCAATTTACTATTAGTATTAATTATACATTAATACAAAGAGTGGTTATGAGAAAACTAGAAAATAACTCATTTTTATAACACTATTAATGATTGTTTTATAATTTAAAACACAAAATAATTCTATAATAATATACTTTATTATAATTATTGAAACAAAAAAAGATAGAAATCTTTTCTATCTTTTTGGAAATATAGTAGTGTTATTCAAGTGTTTGAAAATTGCATAGATATTACGCTACACGTATCAAATCACAAATGCTTCATAGATAGACTGAATTGTCCGTTCGAAATCGCTGTTTTTCACACCAACGACAATATTGATTTCTTGAGAAGACTGAGCAATCATATTGATGTTAATGTTATTCGCTCCAAGATGTCCGAACAGTTTTCCTGCAATTCCCGGACGGGTTGACATGTTCCGACCGACAACACTGATTAAAGCCATGTCTTTTTCGACTTCAATGTTCGTCACATCCTCGACTTGAGTAATCGATCCAACTAAATCAAAATAGACTTTTTCAACTTGTTCTGCTTCTACGATGACTGAGAAAGTGTCGATGGAAGAAGGAAGATGTTCAATACCTACATTATACTTCTCAAATAATTTTAGGACATCTTGCAATACCTTTAACTTCTTTGCCGTATTGGTCTTTGTGATTGTAAATACGGTAAAATTCTTTTTCCCTGCAATTCCTGTGATGATTTGAGAATCATCATCACAAGTATTCTTGATTAAGGTTCCCTCTTCATCGGGAGCGTTCGTATTTAAGATGTTGATTGGAATGTCAAGATCTTGTAAGGGGATGATGGAATCTTCATGAAGAACATTCGCTCCCATATAAGATAGTTCTCTTAATTCATGATAGGTGATTTCATGAATTTTTTTAGGATATTGAACGATTTTAGGATCAGCCATTAAGAACCCTGACACATCCGTCCAGTTTTCGTACAATGTTGCGCCAACCGCTCTTGCGGCGATTGAGCCAGTCAGGTCGGAACCCCCTCTTGATAACAAGTGAATGCTTTGATTGGGGTAACTGCCATAGAAACCAGGGACAACGATTTTCTTGTTTTCTTCCAACGCTTTTTTAAAACATTTTTCAGTTTCAATCAAATCAACGTGTGAGTTATAGGAAAACTTCAACACTTGTGAGGCATCGACGAACTGATATCCTAGGTATTCAGACAATAATATGGCTGTGAAATACTCTCCTCGACTGACTAAATAATCAAGAGAGATATTTTTGTTCAGTTCTTTTTTTAGTTTGGAAAAATCAGAAGCAATATCATATTTCAAACCAAGTTCTTTTTGAATCGTTTTAAATCTGGACTCAATCATTTCAAAAAGAACTTCATGATCGACACCATACTTTAAATGAGCATGTAGCAAATACAAAAGATCGGTGATTTTATTATCATGTGTAAGAGATTTACCGGGTGCGGATACGACAATCAACGCTCTAGAAGTATCACTCAAAATGATTTTCTTTACTTTAACGAATTGAGAAGCGTCCGATAGGGAAGATCCACCAAATTTAGCTACTTTAATCATTGTTTTCACCTGCTTTATCAATCAATCTTTTTAAGATTTGGACCGCATTACTTGCGGCACCTTTGCGGACATTGTCCGCGACGGTGTACAAGAGCACTCTGAATGGATTATTTAAGTCTTTTCTGATTCTACCTACATAGACGTAGTCGTTTCCCTTCGCAAGGAGTGATGTGGGATAGCCATGGTTCTTTAAGTCATCCACGACTTTGATTCCTTCAAAGGAAGACAACACTTGTTTAACAAGGGATAAATCTACATCTTGCTTTAACAAAGCATTGATTAATACGCCATGTCCGACTTCCACCGGAACACGGATGCAAGTCGCACTGATTTCCAAAGAATCATCATGAAGGATTTTCTTGGTTTCATTGACCATTTTCATTTCTTCCAACGTATAGCCATTCTCTGAAAATACATCGATTTCAGGAATGCATGTTTTAGAAATGTCATAAGGATAAAATTTCGGAGTTTCTCCTGCTAAGGTTCTATTTAAATCATCAATTCCTTTTTGGCCGGAACCCGATACCGCTTGATAGGTAGAATAATAGACGCTTTCTAATCCAAAAGCGTCTCTCAGTGCTTTTAGAGGTAATACGGATTGAATCGTCGAACAATTAGGGTTGGCGATGATTCCTTGATTTTGAATGTCTTCAAAATTGATTTCAGGCACAACCAAAGGAACAGAAGCATCCATCCTCCATGCACTTGAATTGTCAATCACGACGGCGCCACTAGAAACAGCTATTTTTGCATATTGTCTGGAGACGGATCCTCCTGCAGAAAACAAAGCAAAATCAATGCCTTCAAAAGAAGATTCGGTTAAAGTATGGACTGTGCATTCGCAGCCGAATGCACTGATTGTTTTCCCTTCCGATTTTGGCGATGCCAAAAGACGAAGTTCTCCAACGGGAATCTTCATTTCTTCCATGACTCTGATAAAGTTTGTCCCAACAAGGCCTGTAGCTCCTACAATCGCAATGTTGTATAATCGTTTTTTCATATTATCTCTTCACTTTGCAGAAGCAAATCGCTTCTTTATTTTGAGTCTTTAAATCATTTATATTAATCGATTCATAATGAATAAACTCACCTTTTTTAGTTTCTACGAAATATTCGGATAAAGATGTTGATTCTTTGGAATTGATCTTTTGAATCTGTTCTGTTTTAGTCATTAAATAGGTCTTGTTTCTGATTTGAAACAAATCACTAATGATGGCGGAAGCCGTGGGTATTCCTCCCGCACCTTTTCCAATCCAGGAAAGCATTCCTCTGTTTTTAGAATGGATGGTGATGATATTGGTTTCTTGATTGATTTGAGCGATGAAATGATTTTCTTTTAGTGCTACTGCTTCTACACTGACCTCTACTTCGTTATTTGAATAGGAGCTAGTGGCTATGTATTTGAGAATGTAACCTTGTTCTTTCAAATAAAGAATCATCTCTTCAGAGATACTCGTTAAAGAACTTCTGTGACAAGACTCTTCCAAGATATCAACACCATAGGCGATATTGGACAAAATGATGATTTTTCTTAAAGAATCGAATCCATCCAAATCTTGAGTGGGATCACTTTCCAAATATCCAAGATGTTTTGCTTCTTCAACGGCTTCTTCTAGGGTTTTATTATCTAGGAAAACTCTAGATAAACAATAATTGGTCGAACCATTCAATATTCCTGACATGGAGAAGATTTCATCTTCTAAAACCAATTCTTGCAAAGCATGAATGATTGGAATTCCTGAAACGGTTGAAGCTTCAAACAAAAAAGCTATATTTTTCGAAATCGCCAGTTCATTGAATTCATAGAAATGATTCTTAACAGCCACTTTATTCGAAGAAATCACATCGATTCCTTTTTGAAGGCAACGACGGATGATTTCACTCGATGGTTCTTCTCCATTGGAAGCATCGATTAAAATATCAATCTGACATTGAAGAAAATCACTTGTCGAAAAAACCAATAATTCTTGAACATTCTGTCTTCTTTTTTTGGTTCTTGACTGAACCAAAATCACTTGAATCTTGTATTCTTTAGAAAGTATTGGGTGTTCTGTCAGCAAATCATAAAAAGAACTCCCGACGCTTCCAAAGCCCAATAAACCGATCTTTTTCATGAGTCGCTCCTGACTTCATCTAACTGAGCGCCAATTCTCGATACCTCTGTCTTTTTAACAACCCATGAAGACAGTTTTTTGACCTGAACAAGTTGATCTTCAAAAGTATTGTCTTTTGAAATCACCAACAAGGTGGAACCTGACCCACTAATCAAAACACAAGCACCCAGTGCTTCCAATTCTTCTTTGATTTGTAAACCATCTTGAATCAAGGGATACCGATATGGTTCATGAATCTTGTCTTTTAAAATCTTTTGAAGTAATCTAAAATCTCCTTGATGAAATGCATCCATCAAGAAGTGAACTCTGGATAAAACAGAAGTAACATCTTTGAAAGGAAGGCTTTTTGGCAACAACTCTCTTGCCATTTTCGTTGAGACTTCAAAAGGCGGAATTAACAAATAAAAGTGAAGGTTCAACGAAACATCTTTTTTCATATAGATGATTTCATCTGAATCCATGAAAGAACTGGTGAGTCCACCATAAAAAGACGCCACCAGATTATCGGGATGTCCTTCCTCAGCAACCATCAATTGAAGTAATTCCTGTTCTGTGAAAGGATGATTTAAAACATGATTGGCAGCCATCGCACCAGCGATGATGCATGCGGAACTGCTTCCCAGTCCTCTAGAAACCGGAATTTCCTGTTTCACCAAAGTAATTTTAATTGGAAGAGGCTTCCTATTTAGCTTTTGGAAGACGAAACGATAACTTTGGTAAACCAGGTTCGATTCATTTGAAAAAGCCTTCTCAAAGCCAACAAAAGAGGTTTTCTCGCTGATTTCAAACAAAAAAGTATTATAAAGCGATAGTGCTAAGGCACTACTATCAAATCCAATTCCAAGGTTTGCGGAACTGGCCGGAACTTTAATTTCAAACATCGAGTTCACCTACCATCTTTTTTAGATTCTCAAATGCATTTTCTTTTTTCCAAGTAGGAACCATGGGTTCCACTTGAAGAAATGAATGGGCTCTTTGGTCTACTCTAAATCCAAAATCGTTTTCCATCATCTCATACGACGCCATATCTGTCATTGGAGAGGGTCGTCCCAGTCCTTTTAAAACAGAACTCGCAAACTTGAGTGGACTAGCGGTCGATAAGACGACGGATGTCGTTTTATCCCCTGTCGATAAACGGTATTTACTCAAACAACCGATGCCTACCGCGGTATGAGGGTCAACGACTTTTCCGTATTCTCTATAGGTTTTTTTGATTTGAGACAAAACTTCAGACTCATTTAAATATGCGGAATAAAAACAAGTTAATTCAGGGTATTTTTCTCGTTGGATCTGATATCTTCCTAAGACTTTTAGCTCTTCCATCTTCTCTTTCACAAAAGATGTATCGTGATCACTCACTTCAAAAAGAAGCCGTTCAAGATTCGAAGAAACTAAAATGTCCATCGAAGGACTCGTCGTCTCGATAAAGGGTCTGTTTTTATTATAGATGCCTTGACGAAAGAAATCCGTCAAGACATTGTTTTGATTGCTTGATACCACGAGTTGATGGATGAAAAGCCCCATCTTTTTCGCATAATATCCTGCGAGTATATTTCCAAAATTTCCGGTTGGTACGACGAAATTGATTGAATCAGTGTATTGTATCTTTCTTCTTCTCAATAATTCTCCATAAGACCAGAAGTAATAAATGACTTGAGGAATGATTCTCGCAATGTTGATTGAATTCGCGGAGGAAAAGATGGAATGTTGAAGTTCAATCTTTTCAAATCCAGTTTTAATTAATGATTGACAATCATCAAAATTACCTTCAATGGCGATGACATGTCTTCTCTCGTTTTCAAAAAAGTGCATTTGTTTTTTTTGAAAAGGACTGATTCGTTGATGAGGATAAAAGATGATGATTTCAGTATCCAAATCATTCTTAAATCCATTTAAAACTGCACTCCCGGTATCACCGCTTGTCGCAGACAAAATAATCGTTCTTCTGTTCTCTCCTTGTTTTTTCTTCGCAAGCGAATAAAGAGAAGAAAAAATAGTCAAAGCCATATCTTTAAACGCAAAGGTAGGTCCATGGTACAGCGTCAACAGATCATCATTTCCGATTTCTTCTAATTGTACGATTTGATTAGGAAAGTTTTCAAATGAATAAGCTTGATTGACGAGTGTATTAATTTCATCCTTGTTGAAATCGTCTAGGAAATAAGCAAGGACGGATTTGCTTATTTCCAAATAATCCATCTCATGCAATCTGGATAGAAAAGAAGCTTTTGGAAAATCAACCATAGAGAAAAGACCGCCATCACTCGCGATTCCTTTCATGATTGCATCACTTGCGTGAACTGTTTGTCTTCCTCTCGTTGATTGATACATTTTATCCCTACTTTAAGACGATGATTTCTAACAAAGCTTTTGCGGCTTCGTTGACGCCACTATGTTCTTTTCCCGAAACGGCGAGTTTGGTATACAGTTCCCCTACGACAATGCCTTGTTCAAACAGGACTTGAAACGTCTTTTGTAATAAGACTTCTGTTTGTGCTTGTTTTTGGACGCATCCAAAAGGATTTGCGAAGAACGAAGTAACGATTCCGGATTCGGAAGTCGTTCCTTTCGCTTTCCGTTTTCCTTCCCTAAACACCTGTAGCGCTTCTTCTGCGTTATGAAATAAACGAATGGGGTTTTCCAAGTCTTCAAAATTGTTGGCGTAAAGACAGATATCTACCTTATGAGGGGTAATGACTGTTTCATAACTCGTGACTGGCAAGATGACTCTGGCGTTCACCCGTTCCGGGTTTAAAAAGAAAGCGCGGTCTATCTCTTTATAAGCATAACCGTTCTCCAAATCGTCCAGTCTGACAAAAGCGCCGGTTTCGGTTCCCACCGCATAGACTTGATCTCCTTCAAAATAGAAGACGCCCATATCATCAAATACGGTCACGAGTTCTTTGATGCTCTTTTCACCGACGAAACGAAGCGATTCTAGTGTTTCAGATTTTCCGGCACCGGAGTCTCCGATGATTGCGATGTTCTTCTTTTGATTGTTTTCTAGCGTAATCGAGACCATCGCCCCATGAATCGGTAGCCTAAAATGATCAATCATGTATACATTGTGAAGCGTTAATAACATCTTCTTCATATATCCAAAATAATCGTTCTTTTGGTTTCTCGAGACATAGCCTATATAAATATCGTTTGTTTGATCATGGTAATATGTATTATCATATTCTTCCAACGTATCTCCGAACACAAAAACAAGATTCGGTGAACGCTTGTTATGATCTTTGATGGGTACGGTTTCAAATAGATTACTTAAAGCCACGCCGTGGTTTAAGTAATCTCTATGGAAGTAAACATAGGCAAGTAAAGTCCCTACTTTGATTGGGTAACATAACCAGTGTCTTTGGGTTAATTTCATGTGAGGAAGTGGATTCTCAAAAGACTCTTTAAAGAGACCGCTTCTCGTATTCATCACGGAATGACCGATGAAAGGCGTTCTTAACATGACGGTATCGATGACGTCGATTCCTTCAAGATTGGAATAAGCAAGTGGTTGTTTCCAAAAGCCTTTGGATACAATCAAACCAGCGTTCAAACCGGCTGGTGTTTGTCTGTACACTTGAATGCTTTTCCCTGAAATGTTTTTAGTAATCTTTCGATAAACGGAAAGAATCGTTTTCGAAAGAATTTCAGTCATGTCAATCAATGACTCATTGTCTTCAGTAATGGATTTCAATTTCTTCTGAATGATTCCATAACGTTCAAAATGACGCCAGTAATCATATAGTTCTTCTGTAAATACATAGAATTCTTTTCTTAAAGATAAAAGAGATCTGTCCTTCTCTGATTTTTCAATGACTTCCTTATAAGGAAACATAACCAAAGACTTATAGATATCGATTAATTGCTTCGGAGACGACACTTGTTTCTTGAAGACTTGAAGCTCGGATTGAGCGTGTTGATCAATCGAAGACAAATATTTTGAAACGACGAGAGAAAACCCATCGCTATCCAATAATTTGAGTGAAGTATCACAGATGAGGAAACTGATGTTGATGACGATGTTCTTATCGCTGATGTGAAAAGGTTTAATGACGGCCATGATGAATCCTCCTTGTCCTAGTTTGGTGAGTATAATAGCATAAAATAGTCATTAAATAAAGAGTACTGCGCAAAATAAAATACAAAAAAATTCACAAATCTTCTTACAATGACTTAACTCTAAAGTGAAGCTCTGGAGTAATCCTAAGTAAACAAATTCATTATGCAAAACGAACCTTTTGTGTTATACTATCTGTTGTTCGAAAGAAGGTTTTATCATGTTAGAATATTTAGGATATCTCGCATCTATCATCGTTTTGATTTCTCTCTTGATGAGTTCAATCAAAAAACTCCGTTGGATCAATTTGTTGGGGTCCATTACTTTTGCCGTCTATGGTTTTATGATTGGAGCGATTCCTGTCGGACTTTTAAATATAGGAACGACATTCATCAATCTGTATTATCTATACAAAATATACCATTCAAAGGACTACTTTACCTTATTGCCGATCACCGCAAGTACAGTCTATTTTGAATATTATTTGAAGTTTCATCAAAAGGACATTCAAAAATTCTTTCCTCAGTCCGATTTGAGTTTTGATGAAGAAGGAATCACCTTCTATATTCTTAGAAATACAGTTCCAGCAGGTGTCTTTGTCGGGACAAAATATAGTGAAGATACGCTTAAAGTCAGTCTCGATTATGTCGTTCCGATGTATCGTGATTTCAAAATGGGAAAATATGTTTATACCAAGCAAAAAGAATTATTTCTATCAAAAGGCTATTCAAAACTAGTGTCTTTCTCCGATAACCCCCAACACGAAAAATATTTGTTGAAAATGGGATATGTCAAACAAGATTCACAAAATGAAAATAATCAATCAAAGTACCTCTTTGAGTTGTAGAATCCGTCCTCTTGAGAGGACTTTTTTTTATATTAAATTAAGTCAGTTATAAAAACCCATCAATGTAAATACAAATAGTATATTTTCATCAATTATTCATGCATTTATCACAATAAATATACATTGTTAGGCGTATAATATAAGTGAGTACGATAACTCAGTCATCAAGGAGGAAAATATGCTACTAAGAAGGAATTTCAAAGTTGAGGAAATTGTCATCTATAACTTCAACATCAAAAGCCAGGAAATGGAACTCCTTTTCAGGGGAAGAAAAATCCCTGCTGCCTATCGACCTTATCCAAAACTTTGGAGATTGAGAGACAAAGAAAGAAAGACGGAAACCATTATCATTTCACTATAAAGTTCAGAGACCCCTCTGATCCACAAATAAACAACACTTCAAATTGTAAGTGTTGTTTTTTTTGTTATTGTGTCAACATTCATTTTATTGAATTCACCTATAGTGCAAATACTCAAAAAAAGATTGAATTACTTGACAATATCGCAAAGATTGATTGAAAAAAAGAAATGATTTGTTATAATATATGGCATTGGGCTTATGGGTGAGGTAAGAAATGAAAAAGTTACTTACAACAGGAATACTTCTTCTTTTGTTTACATTTTTGATTGGATCAATTGGATCAATTCATGTCAATGCAGATGAAGTTGAAATCGATTATGAAGAGTTAATAGAATCACATCATTCAATTATGCTATTGATTGACCCTATTTCATGTGAAATCATCTACGCAAATCCTGCAGCTATCGAGTTTTACGGTTATGAAGATATCTTATCAATGAATATTGATGACATCAATACCATGACTGAAGAAGAGATTACAGCTGAAATGGCGCTTGCCGCATCCGAAGAACGAAATTATTTCATTTTTACACACATTCTTGGAGATGGGACACTAAAGAAAGTGGAAGTCCGTTCCTATCCAGTTGAAATCGATGGAAATACCTATCTCTTCTCTATCATAGCGGACTATAGCATAACTGCAGAACACATTCAAAGAGATAATCTATATAAACTATTGATCTATTCCTTGCTTGGATTAGCAATCATTATCATGTCAACGCATGTAATCCTTAGAAACAGAAATCACAAAAAGTTAAAAAAAGAAAAAGCGTCCATCGATAATATTCTAGAAGCGACCCATGCAGGATCATGGGAATGGAACATCTCTGAAAAATGGATTAAAATCGACAATCGCTGTAAAGAAATACTCGGCTACTCCAGTGATGAACTACCACAAATGGACATCAAAAAAGTGTATCCTTTGATTCATCCTGCGGATCTAAAAAAAACTTTCAAAACAATTAAAAACTTATACAAAAAAGAGATAGAGTACGCAACCATCGAACACCGAATGAAGCATAAAAACGGCTCGTGGAAATGGATTCAAGTCCGTGGAAAAATCACCGCATGGAACGAATCCGGAATCCCTCAAGTGATGACTGGAATATTCATTGACATCACTATCCAAAAAGAATATGAAGAACGAATCAACTTGTTCTTCGATCAATCCCTCAGCGGTTTCTTTTTCATGATGCTAGACGAGCCAGTCGTTTGGAACGATTCCATTGACAAGAATCAAACACTCGAATATGTCTTTGACCATCAAAGAATTACAAAAGTCAATAGTGCGTATCTTGAACAATATGGATACACATTGGAAGAAGCACTTGGAAAAACACCTAGAGATTCATTTACACACGATGTTGAATACGGTAAAGGCCTATGGAAACAAATGTTCGATCAAGGTAGTCTTCACGTCAGAACCGATGAGAGAAGAAAAGACGGTTCTCAAATTTGGGTTGAAGGTGACTATATTTGCATGATTGATTCATCAGGAAGAATTATCGGCCATTTTGGAAATCAAATGGATGTGACCGAAAGTGTGTTTAGAGAAAATGACATTCAATTTCTTGCCGAACATGACTATCTTACCGATTTAAACAACAGAAGTTTTTTCTTTAGAAGCTTGGAATCATTCATTGAAGAACAAAAATTCCCAATCGGAATCATGATGTTTGATGTCAATGGACTCAAAATCTGTAATGATGCCTATGGTCATGACATCGGAGATCTTCTCCTGATAAAAGTGTCAACCATGCTAAATTCGATTAAAACGCCTGAAAGCGTCATTGCTCGTATCGGTGGAGATGAATTTGGAGCTCTATTTCCAAATACTACCTTTGATGAAATGGTACAATTATCAAAACATATCAAAGAAGATAAAGACAGCTTGGTTGTCGAAGGGATACACTTCACGTTATCTACTGGGTTTGAATTACTAAAAGATGAACATCATAGTCTATCAGACGTGATGAAAACCGCTGAAAACTACATGTACAGAAACAAACTCTATGAAGGCATGAGCGTTCGAAATCATGCGATTAAAGCGATTCTTTCAACTTTAACTGATAAGTTCAAAATAGAAAAAGAACATAGTGAAAACGTCAGTTCGATTTGTGCGAAAATTGGGAAAGCTTTGAAATTGAGACAAGAAGCAATCTATGAACTTGAATTAGCAGGGATGTTTCACGACATCGGTAAAATCTCGATTCCAGATGATGTGTTGACGAAACCCGATAAATTAACATTCGATGAATACCAAATCATGCAGACACATACAGAGATTGGTTACCAAATCTTGAGAGCGGCTGATGAGTACTCTCATCTTGCAGAATATGCTTTGTACCATCATGAACGTTTTGATGGAATGGGATATCCCAGAAAACTTGTTGGGAAGAAAATTCCGCTATTCGCTCGAATTATAGCTGTCGCTGATTCTTATGAAGCAATGACGACGGATCGGCCATATCGCAAAGCTTTATCAGTGGATTATGCAATTGAAGAGATAAAGAAATGCAGCGGAACACAGTTTGATCCCGATGTTGCAAAAGCCTTTGTTGTTAAGGTCATGAAACAAAATTGGGAATAATATTTATGTATATTGATTTCCTGTAAGAAGAATGGAACATGAATAACTTTATAATTTTTGAAACGCATCCTAACCGGATGCGTTTTTCTTCAGTTTCTACAAAAAAAATAAGCGGCCGAAATTCGACCGCTATTTGAAAATATTTTATTACTATCCTGAGATTACCGTTTCAATCATTGTATTGATTGCGTCGATTGCATCAGGGTCTAGTGCTGTCATTGGAGTGTATGTTCCGGCTCTGTCTTTATTGTAATAAGTTAGATTTGCAGTTGCCCATGCTTGTCTCCAAGGGTCTTCGCTTGTAACGTTAGAAACGATGATGTCATAAGCTTCTTCAAGTCCTGTTGCGTATCCCACAACTTCGCTGTTTAAAGCGACAATTTCAGGGTCTAACAAGAAGTTGATGAACTGATGAGCACCTTCAATATTTTCAGAAGTGTAAGGAATGACCATATTGTCAATGAATACAAGTGCAGTTTCAGGAATAAAAATATTGAAATCAGCTTGTACTTCTGCTAGGGTTTTTCCCTCATCTAGTTGAATATATAGACGATCAAGGTAGTCCCCTGTATAAACAAAAGCCATGTCTAAGTTATCTGATTCAACGTTTCTCTTTAAAGTGTCGTCTCCCCATTCCGTGAAATTCGCATCGCGAATGACGTCTTCAGCTTGTGTCAACAAGGAAGCACTGTAATCGTTAGGATTTTCTTCAAGATATGTCAAGGCAGCGGCATAAGCAAACTGTGCAACGTCATACATTCCTCTTCGAGCAGTAGGGAAGTATGTGTCCGCATCAAAATAGGTTGCCCATCCATGCTCTTGTAAGGATTCTTCCAATCCTTCGATTCTGTTGTTATAGATAATGCCGAACGTGCCCCAGAAATAAGGAACAGCATAATCTGTATAATCTACAGTATCACCAGTTCTTGCTAAAGTAGTTGCGGTCATTGAATCATAAATTTGATTGACCCCTTCCATGTAGGTAACTAACGCTCTGTTTGGTAATAAATCATAGTCCAGTTCCAAAAGCATTTCTTCTTCAACCATTTTTTCGACCATGTAATCCGATGGGATTACAATGTCGTAAGCCGTTGTTTTGCTTTTTATTTTTGAGTAGAACAACTCATTGGAATCTGCAACGTCGATGACGACATTGAGTCCTGTAGCTTCTTCGAACTGAGCGACGACTTCATCATTGATGTATTCTCCCCAGTTTAATATTCTAAGTTTTGGTGCGCTATTGCATCCTATGAGTGTCACTCCAAGGATGGCAATAAAAGTTAATAATACGATTTTTTTCATAAGATTCCACTCTTTCTACCTTTCTTTTGTCTTTGTAAAAATTGATATACCATTAAACCTATCAGCGTGAAAAGAGTGAGTAGTGTTGAGAAAGCATACACTGAAGGCGTTAGGTTTCGTCTGCCGATAACGGCGTAAATCCAGATGGAGAGGTTATCAAAACCGCCTCCGGTGTTGAAGTAACTGATGACGAAGTCGTCAATCGACATCGTCAAAGCGAGAAGCATTCCTGAGAAAATTCCGGCTTTAATGGCAGGAATCACCACTTTGATTAAAGCTTTATAAGGTCTCACACCTAAGTCTAGAGCAGCATCCATTAAGTTTGGATCCGTTTCCTTGAGCTTCGGCATCACAGATAGGATGACATAAGGAATCGTGAAGAATAGATGCGCCATGACAAGAGTAAATAAACCAAATATATTAGGGAATAAAGGCATTAAAAGTCTAAACATCAGCATTAAACTGAATCCGGTCACGATATCCGCATTTAAGATTGGGACGTTGTTGAGAAGCATTAACCCTTGACGTTTCTTCTTCGTCAGTGAGTACATACCGACTGCGAAGAATGTTCCCATAATCGTTGCGAGGATTGTCGCAATCGAAGAAACCAAGAACGTATTTCTGATGGCTCTCATCAAGTCTTCTTCTTGGAAAATATTAGGATACCATGTGAGAGAGATACTTGAAAACGATGATGAAATCCGACTTGCATTAATCGATTGAATTGCAATCACAATGATGGATAAATAAAGCATGAACAGAATCGAAAAAAACAAGACTGTTTTTAATACTTTAACAACGGCTTTGAATTTTGAATAATCTCTATAACCATATTCCTGTAACGTTGCGACAGGATAAGATACACCTTTGATTGTCATAGCAGGGTCTCTCCTTCCTTGTCAAATCTCGTCATCAATAGAATTGAACCGAGAATGAAGATTAAGAGGATGACTGCTAGTAAAGCACCACTGTTGTAGTTCGTGTAAATGAATTTGGTATCAATGATGTTTCCAATGAAGATGATTCTACCTTTCGACAAAATCTTAGGAATTGCGAATCCTGCCATTGTGGGTAAGAATACTAGGATCGATCCTGTGACGACGCCTCTAAAAGAAAGTGGGAAAACGACTTTCCAGAAACTTTGCATCGGAGTCAATCCTAAATCAAGTGCGGCTTCTTCTAGTGCATAATCGATCTTTTCGAGTGCTGTATATATCGGTAAAATCATAAAGGGCATATAGGTAAAGACAAGACCGATAAGAACCGCTGTAGGCGTACCAGCGATATTTCCAAACAGTGAAAAGCCCATAATGCTTTTTAAAATATTATTCTCCGAAAAAATGTTTAGAAGTGCTTCGGTTCTTAAGATTAAATTCGACCACATTGGCAATATCACTATCGTTAGAACGATGAATTTGTTTTTAATTCGAAGTCTGAAAATCTGATAGGCGACAAAGTACCCTAAAACAAATGAGATCAGCGTCGTTGAACCAGCATAAATCAAACTGTTTCTAAAAGCAATCAGCGTGGGTCTTTGGGTGAGTAAAACCCAGTGTTCCATCGTAAACTGAAGTTCCGATAATGTAACGGTGGAGTTTAAGTTCGTAACGCTGATGACAACCATTGCGACAAGCGGGATAAAAACTAATACTGATAGCCAGACCTGATAAGGAATGGCTAAGATCTTAAACGACTTCCCCATCAGATTCCACCTTCATTATATGGATTTCATAAGGGTCGACAGTGAGTCCAATCGGTTCTCCCACTTCATAGGTTTCATACGTATTGACCATGATGGAGACATCTCCAATTTTAACGTCAAGTTCATTATGAACACCTTTAAACAAACTGAAGGTAACAATACCTTGTAATTTAGCTTTTTCGAGATCAACGACGTCAAAGTCCTCCGGACGAATGACAACTTCTACTTGTTCGCCGTCTTCAAAGGTATATCCCGTACATTTGAAATCAGCGCCCATGAAATGGACTAAATCTTTTTTAATATAAGTTCCTGGGAATATATTTGTCTCTCCGATAAAATTAGCGACATAACGGTTCACAGGTTCATTGTATACACTTTTAGGAGTACCAAGTTGTTGAATGACTCCGTCTTTCATGACAACGATACGATCCGACATCGTCATTGCTTCTTCTTGGTCATGAGTAACGAAGATGAAGGTGATTCCGAGTTTTCGTTGCATTTCTTTTAATTCATATTGCATGTTTTGACGTAGCTTTAAATCAAGAGCAGCGAGAGGCTCGTCAAGCAAAAGAATTTGTGGTTTATTCACAAGTGCTCTTGCTAAAGCAACACGTTGTTGCTGACCACCGGATATTTGATCGACTTTTCTATTTTCAAAACCTTTCAGCTTGACCAAAGCTAATGCATCCCTAACAGCACTATCAATCATCGTATTTAGTAATTTATGATGATCTCGCTTGGATTTCTTGGAAGAATCGCTTTTTTCTTCTAAAACACCGAAAAAATGAGAGAGGTAATCATAGGTTCTATTTCTTAAACCAAAAGCAACATTTTCAAAAACGCTCAAATGTGGAAACAATGCATATCGTTGAAACACGGTATGGATTGGTCTTGCATAAGGTGGAAGATCATTAAAAACCTTTCCATTAATGATGATTTTGCCTTCATCAGGTTGAACAAATCCACCGATCATCCTTAATGTCGTCGTCTTTCCGCAACCGGAAGGACCGAGAAGGGTGACAAATTCATTTTCATAAATTGTCAAATTAAGATGGTCAACTACATTCTCTCCATCATAGGTTTTTGTCACATCAATTAGCTCGATTAAAGCCTTTTTGTCCATCTTGGTTCTCCTTTGTTTTTTATTCGTTTCACAAGGATTAATTATAGACTTTTTTTTCACAATTTCAAGCGTTTTATTTACTTTTTTTTGAATATTGTGCAAATCGCAAAAAGACAAGTCACACAATCTACCTATAATCCGCATTTTTCAGCGGTTTATTCAGTTTTTGTAATCCAGACAAATTTTGTGATAAAGACTGAAAATTAACACCGAATTCAAGACGTGAATTCCAGTTCGCAAATCTATTCGAAAGAATCAAATTTTCTGTCTGAATAGAAATGAATAAATCAAATTCGGTTCATTAATAAAAATTAAAAAATAAAACTTCTTTATTATAGACTTTATTTGATAAATATTGATATTATTATTGACATATGTCAGAAATAAAACTATAATGTAATTGAGATATATGAGATATAATATAAGGAGGTGTTTGAAATGCCTGGATTAAATCATACTGGGCCACAAGGTACTGGACCTATGACGGAAAGAGGACTTGGTGAATGTGGCAAAGGCAGAATGGCAAATTCATCAACCCGTAGACATCAATTCTATAATATGCGTCATGGTAACGAATCCATTCTTCTAGATGAAAAGAAAATACTGGAAGAACGATTATCTGTGATTAATGATGCATTACAAAAAAAAGGGGAATAATTATGGCAAGACCTACAAAAGACAGATCCATCTGTGAATTTCCTAAGCAGTCGGAATTTGGTCCGATTGGACGCAACAGAGCAGGTCAAGAAGACGACGTCATTACTCTGCATCTAGATGAATACGAAACGATTCGTCTCATTGATATGGAGAAAATGACTCAAGAAGAATGTTCAAAACAAATGGATGTTGCAAGAACGACGATTCAAGCAATCTATGAAAATGCAAGAGAAAAAATAGCAATTGCAATCGTTGAAGGAAAACGGTTGGTTATTGCTGGAGGCAATTACCGACTTTGTATGAGAAATAAAGGTGAATGCAATAAGTTCCATTGTCGTAGAAATGGCAATGAAGAAGGACTTGGACGCAAGAAAAGAGGAGAATCATGTTAATAGCTATCCCTGTAACGACAGAAAATTACCCAACAGAAATCAATACTCATCTTGGAAGAACACCGTTCTTCCTCATTTATGACACAGCTACTCATGAATCAAAATTTATCGACAATAGTTCAAGACATGACTCCGGAGGTGTTGGAATCAAGGCTTCGCAGCTATTACTCGATTTATCAGTTGACGCTTTAATTGCCCCAAGAGCCGGAATGAAGGCGCTCGCCGTATTTGACGAAGCGGGTCTTAAAGTATATCAGGCTCTAGGATTCAATGTTGAAGAGAATCTTCATCTATTTGACAGAAATGCTCTTTCATTATTATCAGATGGTTGTGCCGGACATCATCATGAATGAAACCCCGACACGAATTGCCATATTAAGTGGCAAGGGCGGAGCGGGTAAAACATTCGTTTCAACAAATTTGGCTTACGTAGGAAAAGCAACCTACATTGATTGTGATGTAGAAGAGCCGAATGGAGCATTGTTCTTTCAAACCACAGTGTTAAAAAGAACCCCTGTGATGGTCAAAATTCCTCAAATCGATTCTAAGAAATGCACTGGCTGTCGCCAATGCGTTTCTTTTTGTCAGTTTAGCGCGCTTGCATTTATCAACAAGCAAGTCAAAGTTTTTGAAGAAGTATGTCATTCTTGTGGTGGATGCAGTTTGGTTTGCCCAGAACAAGCGATAACCGAAAAAGGAAAAATCATTGGTTGGATGGAAGAATCCATTTCCGACTCGGTCCATATACTGTCTGGAAAATTAAATATTGGAGAAGAATCCGGCGTTCCGATTATAAAGGATTTAATCCATTACCAAAGGGAAAACAATCTTGAAATCATTGATTGTCCTCCAGGCACTTCTTGTTCTGTCATCGAAGGCATTTCATCTGCGGATTATTGCATCATCGTTGGTGAGGAAACATTGTACAGCCTTGAGAATTTAAAATTGGTCGTCGATTTGCTTGAAAAGATGAAGATTCCTTTCGGGGTTGTCATAAACAAATCCACGACTGACGAAAGTGAACTCTATCATTACTGCACCACTAAGCATATTCGGATTCTTTCAAGAATTCCTTACATGAAAGAATACCAGTTCATCACCTCAAAGGGAGAGCTTCTTTCCAAGTATTCACCAAGCGGAAAAAATCATTTTGACTCTTTGTTGGAAGCTGTGAAGGAGGCCATCCGATGAAACAACTACTCGTTTTGTCTGGTAAAGGTGGTACCGGAAAAACAACAGTAACGACATCTTTGATTCATATCAGTCAAGTGAAGAAATATGCGGATTGTGACGTTGACGCTCCTAATCTTCACCTCTCCATGACTGAGATTCCTCTCAAAGAAACTATAGCAATCAATGGTCTTCCAAAAGCATTCATTCATCAAGATATATGTAAAAATTGCGGACTCTGTCAAAAATACTGTAGATTTGATGCCATTTATCTTCGTGAAAATGAATATATAGTGGATTCCATGCTTTGTGAAGGATGTTCCGTCTGTACTTTGGTTTGTCCGGTTGACGCAATTTCTATGAAAAAAAACGCCAATGGTCTTTTAAGAAATTATGAGAACGAAGACACCTTCTTTACAACTGCTACATTGAACATGGGTAGCGGTAACTCAGGCTTACTCGTAAGTGAAGTCAAGAACCAATTGAAGACGAGTGATGTCGAGTCTTCATTTGAAATCATCGATGGATCTCCAGGCATCGGTTGCCCAGTCATATCATCCATCACCGGAGTCGATCTGATTTTGATTGTTGCGGAGCCGTCGGTTTCTGGAATATCCGATATGATACGGGTATTGGAAGTCGCAAAGCGGATGAACGTTCGTGCTGTGGTATCAGTAAACAAATATGATGTCAATGAAGAGAAAACATATGATATAATAAATATATGCAAGGAAAGAAACCTTGTATTCGTAGGAACGATTCCATACGACCCCAAGTTAATTGAAATTTCAAACGGAATCTTCAATCTAGACACTTTAAATCATTCCATAGGATATGAGAGTATCAAACATATCTATGATAATATAAAGTCGATTTTATTGGGAGATGAATAGATTGAAAATCAAAGTATTAATGGATGATGAATCATTAGACGAACGTTTTGAAAAAGAACATGGCCTATCCTTGTTGATTGAACATCAGCTCGGAAGTGTATTGTTCGATACTGGAAAGACCGGAGCCTTTATTGATAATGCACGCTTGATGAATGCAGATCTTTCAAAGGTGAAACACGTTGTATTGTCTCACGGTCACTATGATCATACCGGAGGTCTAAAGACGTTTCTTGAATTCAACAGGCATGCCAAAATCTATTTTCAGATAAATGGCTCAAAACAGCGATTTTCACAAAAAGAGGATGGAAAGGTTTCTTACATCGGAGTTGGTGAAGATTTTCCTTCTGGATCGAGGGTTACCTACACGGATACCCTATTTAAAATCAATGAATCGATGACACTCTTTTCCGGTGTCGAAGGGAAACACTTCGTTCCTTCCCTCAACAAATCATTGTTTCAACAAACGGATCAAGGATTTGAGCGCGATGACTTTTCCGATGAACAGAACTTAATCATTCAAGAAAACGGAAAAATAGCATTGATTAGCGGATGTTCTCACAAAGGCATCCTTAATATCATTGACAAAGCCGAAGAAATTCTTCATAAACCTATCGACGTCGTGATTGGTGGCTTCCATCTTTTCAACTTTACTAGGCACTTGATGGAGGATGAAAAGAACATTCAATCCATCATTGATTATTTTCAAAATAGAAAAACAAAAATTTATGTGATGCATTGTACTGGAACACAACCCTATGATATACTCAAGAAGGCTTTACAAAATAGAATTGAGTATAAGGCTGCAGGAACTGAAATATTTCTTTAGCCTTTCAGGAAGGAATTGCAATGAAAATTATTAAAAAACTGCTCATCATTCTACTTCTGCTTGTTGTCGCAGGCGTTGGATTACTGATGGTTGGCATCAGCATGATAAAAATGGATATGGATTTCAGTGCTTTACCACAAGACGTTTACACCGAATCTGGTGACTTGAAGTCAATCGCAGAACTAAAATTATTGAGACTGGTAACCCTCATGCCAAGTGAAGACGAGTACACGATTGTTGAAGAATTCATCAATTATATGATTTTGGATACCATTCATGAGAAAATCAATGCCGAGTACGACCCTCTTAGTGAAGACGATGAGATTGAAAAACATGTGATTGTCGATCAATCTTATTACTACATCGATTATTTGTTTGCGATGTTAAACGATGAGGATCAATTGGTTCTAGTCGTATCATTTGGAAGTGAATACATCATCAATGTTCATTCCGTATTATTCCTAACGTTTGATATTGATATCAATATGTTCGAATTTGAAGTCGTATTTACGCTAGCTGAATTGGCTCTTGGAGATCAACCTTTTACCGTTGGACAGCTAGATTATGTCTTAAGCCGATTGGATCAAAGTTCCATTGAAGAATCTGTTTCATTTGGAACGCTCGATCTTGAAAATCATACTTATACAGTGTCGATATTGAATCCCTAAAGAAAGAAAAGGTGAATCCTTCCGGATTCAACCTTTTTTTATTTATTGATGGTCCTTCTCCACGAGGGAATGTCTGCAGAATCACTGAAGTATTCCGTAAGTAGAGAAATAAGTCCTTTATGAAATCTAAATTGGCTGTTAGCATAAACATTCGTCTGTCCTGATTTTGACTTAATATGGACTGTTGAAAAAACTGAATCCGGGGTTTCTTCAATGACACAAACTTCAATATCCCACTCCCCGGGATACATTTTATTCACTCGAATGAATTCATCTACAGTAAAATATTCTTTCGTGTTCGGCCATGAAATGGTTGCTTCCTCTTGAAAGTATTGGCGAATTGAATCATAATTCGCTTTTTTCATTTCGTTCCAAAACTGAGAAACCAATTTGACTCTTTTCATTAGGAGTCCCCCAAATCAAGTGCATCTTGAATGGCAAGGAGGATACAGAAAGAACTGTATGTAGCACCGGCTATGGCATCTACTTGAATGGATTGATGATCAATGACGGTTTCAACAATGGCCTCTGCAGGACTTCCTTGACCATTATCATGCTGAAGAATTTGGATAGAAACAATCTCGTGCATGGAGACATGAACTGATACCTCAACACTAACGGGAAACGCTGTATACTCGCCATAATAGGTACCATCAGGAATAGATGTAAGATCTAGTTCTTCCAATTCGGTTTGAACTAAGTCATCCAAATTATTCTGTATATTTGAAACAACGATGACACCGATTGAAACAAATATGATAAGTGCTGAAAGTACTGTAATCCATATTCTTAATTTTTTACTCATCCATAGCACTTCCAAATTGAGCTATGATTTGCTCTATCTGTAGTTCTCTTTCTTTACTAGACCAATGGACGATTCCTTCACAAAGAATCACTGGGTTATAACCTTCGATTGCCTTCTTCATCTGGCGAAGTGCTCTGTTTCCGCCAAAGCAAGCTCTTTTGAAATGCTGAGTAAGGAGAAGTTGTGTTTTTTGCTCTTTCTTTAGTTCAACATGCTCTAGGTACTGCACCATTGGGATGGCAAGCGAAAAAGCTTGTACCGGTGAAGCAAAAAGGACCAAATCATATTCATTGGCTTTTGGAAAATAAGTCAAGATCCTCTTTTTGATGTCGTAGCCTTCATATAACGAGATTTTTTCTACGAAATGGCCTTTATTCTTATATACTTTTTCTAATTGATTCAATACACTGAGCGTATGTCCGCTCTCCGAATAGAAAATAAAACCAATTTTCATGATTGCCCTCTCTTATTAAATATAACTTAATTAAATCTTAACAAATAGTATGGGGATTGTCAAATGGTGCTTAAATAAAAAAAGAATGGTTTCCCATTCTAGTTATCTTTAGATTGTTTTGGCCGATTAGTTTTCGGTCTATTATAATTTGGCTTCTTTTTACTTGGATTACTTCGGTTTTTCATTACCGTCATATTTGGTTTGACGACGGGCTTCGTTGGGACAAAAGTCGAAGCGGTAAAGTCTTCGTGATAAGGATGTGCCTTCACTTGACCTATTTGCATTCCGATATGTTTTTCAATTGCTTTTAATAGATGAAGTTCTTCATCTGATACAAACGAAATAGCCAGTCCGCCAAGTCCTGCTCTACCGGTTCTTCCGATTCTATGAATGTATGTTTCTGGCACCTCAGGCATATCGTAGTTGACTACCAACGCAAGCTCTTCAATATCTAGGCCTCTCGCTGCGATATCTGTCGCAACTAAAACACGCACTTGTCTTGTTTTAAACAAAGACAATGCTTCAGTTCTGGCGCCTTGAGATTTGTTTCCATGTATTTCCATCGACTGAACATGGTTTGCCCGCAACTCTTTTGATATTTTGTTCGCTCCATGTTTCGTTCGAGCGAATACCAAAACTGAAGGGTATGGCTTTTCGTTCAACAAATGAATCAAAAGACGAGTCTTGTTCTTCTTGATTGCAAAATAAATTTTTTGCTTGATGGCCTCTACTGTTGTTTCAACAGGCGTAATTTGAATCCGAATTGGATTTTTCAATACCGAATTTGCCAATTTGACGATGTCTTGAGGCATGGTTGCTGAAAAAAGCATCGTTTGACGTTGCTTTGGAACGAATCCAATCACTTTTGCGACATCTTTCGCAAACCCCATGTCGAGCATTCTATCTGCCTCGTCGAGGATTAAGTATTTAACAAATGACAAGTCGATAATCTTCTGTCCGATTAAATCAAGTAATCTTCCTGGTGTAGCAACTAAAATGTCAACACCTCGACTTAATGAGTCTACTTGTGCTTTTTGGGATACTCCACCAAATATGACTACGGTTCTTATGCTGACAAATTGGCCGTATGCACGAAAACTCTCCATGATTTGGGTTGCCAATTCTCTCGTAGGTGTTAAAATTAAAGCTTGAATCTTCTTCTCTTTTTGAGTTGATCCTTGCTTATTTAGTAACTGTAATAAAGGGATAGCAAAAGCTGCAGTTTTTCCTGTTCCGGTTTGTGCACTCGCCAAGACATCTTTGCCTTCTAGAAGAACTGGAATCGCTTCTTCTTGTATAGGGGTGGGTTCTGTATACCCTTCTTTATCAATTGCACGCAAAATTGGTTCAATTAAATTTAATTCTTTAAAATTCATAGATCCTCCTCAAATAAAAAAGTCTTCCGCCAAATTTTCCAAACATATCGAAAATCAATAAGGAAGGCTTTATTTATGGTTTGATGCATATATTATACCATAAAACTGAGAAATTGTAAAAGAATCACAACCAGTTTCTTCTTCTTTGACTTTAATATATCGTAGTGTTTTTGGATAATAAATATATTTATTAAAATGAGTGTTCTCCCTCTTGTATAACTGTTATGAAAGGAATATAATTCAATTGATTTCACAAAGTGAAAGAAGGAGATATTATGAATAACGATCCCGTCATCAAAAAAGAAATATGGGATGCCAGAGTCAAAATCGTCATTGGGAAGTTCATCATTACAGCATTTCAAGTAGCGTTTGTATTAATGATTATTATTCTGCTTTTGGAATACAAAGTGTTTGGAGGAGGAGATGCATTTGTGAAGCCTGCGGTACTGTATTTCGGCCTTCCAATCATAGGTATCATTTTACTGGTTGGATATCAGACTTCGTATAAACCCAAAAAAGTAAAAATAGATTTATTTACAAAATACTTAATCGACTATTACCACTCTGTACAAGCTGAACAAGTTCCAACGGATGCAATTGTCGCAAGAAGTTTCGTCACGGATCCTTCACTTCTATTGGTTGATAATATCGAATATCTGTGCTTCAAAAAAGAAGGTTCTCTTTGCTTTTTTCCATGCAAAGCTCCAATAGAATCCATTGACTACTATCAGAACAATCATATAGCGTTTACAACGATAAAAATGAAGGAAACTCTCCTACGTTATTCTCCTTACCCAAATGTTTCAAGAACGACATATGGTTACGATCAGAAAAAGAACCTTCAGACGACTTCTACAACATTTGAGGCCATATCGATTTCAATTGGAGAGAAAAACCTCATTTTCCAGAATAGCATACTATCCTTGTTGAGTCCTTTATCCAAAGTAAATACCCCTCTGAAAGAAAAAGAATCTTCACAGGTTCAAACGCCTGAAGATATTGAGAAGCGAATGGAGAAACTCATTAGACTTCATGATCAAAAAATGATTACGGATGAAGAATTCGCCACTCAAAAAAAGAAATTGCTAGACCAAATATAAATTTAGTTAAAAAGATAGACCGTGGGTTTCCACGGTCTTTCTAATATCATCTTTGATTATATCTCCATAAATAATGAGATACCACACTTTGATAAGGAGACCATTTTTTTGAAATCTCCATCATTTCTTCATGAGTCATTTCCCTTTTATATAGCTTTTGTAGTCCGTTTCTTAATCCTAAATCCAAAACACTGAAGACATCTTCTCGTCCAAGTGAAAACATCAGAAACATTTCAGCGGTCCAAGGACCAATTCCTTTTACTTTGACAAGCATATCAATAATTTCTTGATTGCTTTTGTTTTCAATGTTATTAAAATCCACTTCTTTACTAATTACTTTGGTTGCAAGCGATTGAATATATTCTGCTTTTCTTGAAGATAGTCCACATTTGCGTAATTCATCAGACTCTGCCTTCAATACTTCTTCGGGTTCGATACGATTATTCAGTAAAGTCTTTACTCTTCCCCAAATCACTTCAGCAACCCTACCCGATAACTGCTGAGCGACAATCGCTTCAGCCAATGCCGCAAATGAAGCATCAATCAGGTTGACGACCACTTCTTCAGGTTGAGCAAACAATTCTTCGAGGTGTCCATCTTTTTTAATTAAATGACGGATGATGTCTCCATCGCGATGGTAGATGAGTTTTTTCATGATTCACTCTCTTTCTTTGGAACTTCAATTCCGTAAAGTCGGAATACTTTGTATCTTTTTCCTCCGAGTTTTTCAATAACGAATCGTGATTTGAAGTTGTCGCTACCAATGGTTGAAGCATCGATGAATTTTATGTCTCTCTTCTTTAAAATCTCAAAATAATCTTGATAAATCGCATTGATGACACCTTTGTTTTGATAATCTTTGACAACCATTTGAATCATTGCTCTCGTCGTTTTAATCTTAGATTTATAATATAGCAGCTTCAGCATTGAAATCAAATTCCATTTCCCATGGATTTTACTCAATGCTTCATTGAAGTTTGGAATCATCATTCCAAACCCAATCGGTCTTCCTTCAAAGGTGTAAGCAATTTTGATTAAATCAAAATCAAGAAAGTTTTTCCACGAATTGAGTAATTCATATACCTTATCCGGTTCCGGAGCTCTCATATCCCAATCGTCAGTAATCGATTCGTTAATGACTTGAATGACGTCTTTTGCATCGTTCGATATATTTTTCTTATTCGCAGAGCGAACAAAGAATTGATATCTCTTTTTTAATTTGTCGATGACTTCATATCTTTCATAAGGTATATCGTCCATCGTTAATTTGTAAGAATACAAGTCTTCATCCATCTTGAATCCGTATCGTTCCAGATGCTTTTGATAGTAAGGCAAATTATAGATGCACATGACTGCAGGAGCATCTTCGAAACCGTCGATTAAGACTCCTCTTGCATCATCTGGATCAAGTGGGTTGGTATTTCCGTAATAGTAGTCCATTCCTTGAGATTCATACCACTCTGAAGCCTTGTCAAACAATACCTTTACAACTTCATAATCATCAATGGTTTCAAAAAAGTTGAAAGCTCCTTGGCGTTTTTCGATTGGTGTTCCTGGTCTTGCGGTAAATAAAGTCAACCAAATTCTTCCACTGATGCGGGAATTGACATAGACATTATACGCTATCACAGGTTCTTTGTAATCATGAAGAATCAACTGTTTTTTCAACATGTCCCTGAATTCTTTTCTGATTGGAAGCACGTATAGCGGATCGTGTTCATATAGGATTTCATGAAGGCGAATAAAGTTTTCAATTTCAAGAGCGTTATTCACTTCTTTGATCTCAAGTAAATATCCTTCATCTTCTTTGTTGATGTCTTCGATTTGTTTATGAAGTGCTTTTCTATCGACTTTATATTTTCGAATCGAAAGAATACCCATTACTCCGAACAGGGCGGGAATCAAACTAAACAGAATCGTGATTGCCTGAACACTGGAAGGAGATTGCAAGACGATTTGTCCGGCAAGTATCGTATTTTGACTTTCAAAGGTAAATACTTTTGCTGGTTCTAAATATCCAGAAATGTGAAGAACAATACCCGTTAGAAGCATTCCAATGCCCCATCCCATCTTTTGTACAAAGGTTACAATTCCATAATACGCACCTTCTTTCTTCTCTTTCGCATTGGAAGAGAAGTTGATGGCATCAGGAACCATTGAAAATGGTAGCATCTGTAAACCTGAAAACCCGAGAGAAAGTGCGATGATGCTGAAATAAACCCACGGGGCTTCTTGCCATAAGACTTTGATGACTTGTCCCATTTCTACATTCAAATCAGGAACATAGTATACCTGCAAATCTTGATATTGAGGAAGGAGCATCGAAGGTTCTGCCAGTTGGGCAGTAATCCCTGCCGCTTGGAAATCGTACATCGGAACGAAGTATAAACTGACCAGACTTCCAATCACGATGAATATGGCTACTATATAGGCTGTTTTTTTTGTCGTCTTAGAGGCAAATATCATCCAGATTGGCATAAATAAAACGGCTAAAACCATGACGCCTCCGGCAATCGGCAAAAAGATTCCCGGTAATAACATTTTATAGTTAATGAAATAAACTAAATTTCCTTGAATGAAATTCATAATCGAAACTGAAATCATGTACATTATCGTTACTTGTCTAAAAGGAACACTCTTCCAAGATTCAATGAAATATTTTTTGAAATCAAATGCGTGTTTTGTTTGATTCAAATTACGGTTTCTTTCTTTCAGAGAAAGCGCACTTGAATACCCAAAAATAATCATCAAGCCAGCGAAAATAACGCCCATCCAAACATAACCCATCGTATTGTTTTGACTTGCATTCGCTAATCCCAAAAATTCTGGAATGATGATTGAAAGCAGGGTTCCAATAATCGAACCGGTCATTCTAAATGTCGTCATCTTGGTTCTTTGGTCATAATCATCGGTAATCTCGTTGATGATCGCTCCAAAAGGGGTCGCCACGAGCGTCATAAACGTTGTAAACAGAAGATAAAGCAAAAGCGTCACAAGAACCTTGACAAATTCAGAACCGTCTCTGAAAAGAGAAGGAACGCTAAACATCATTAAAAATGTGATTGCCATTGGAAGATAGAATAAAAACATATACTTTCTTCTTCTTCCGACTTTGCTTCTCGTATTGTCGTTAATGTATCCAACGATGGGATCGGTAATCGCATCCCATACAATTCCGATAAAGATGATCGCACCGGCCCAAAACGCACTAATTCCAATTGTATTGGTCAGGAAAATCATTAAGAAGAACCCAATTAGCGTTACTGAAAACGAAAAAGGAAAATCTCCCATAGCATACATGATTGTCGTGAATAATGATACTTTATGTCCTTGTTTTTTTGTCGTCATCTTCGTTTCCTTATCCTTATGGTAGTCTACAAGCGAACTCAATTAAAAGTCATTATAACACCAGTTGAAATGCTTTTTAATGCTTTTACAAAAAAACGCCCAATAAATGGGCGTTTTCTGTTTGATATGTTGTTTTTATATCACTGGTTCAAAACTTAAATCAAGTGTGCAATCTGTCGTAGGAACCAAATAGAAATAATAGGTTCCCTCAGTAGGAGCAGTAAATTGAATCATTCCCACTGAATTGTACGGAATCAGAGTTTGAGTTGAATCATAAACCGAGGAGGATGAGAACAATCCCCATTGGTTACTCATCAAATCGTAAGTTCCAGCTTCTAAGTATAGTTGAATCCATCCATTTTGTTCAGCAGTGACTGGATATACAATGACTTCATTGGCATGGTACACTTTCCTTGCCAACTCGATATTGTCAACAGCAACCATCTGATAATCGGAGCCAAACACATCAGGCATGACGAATTCGGTTGGAATTGTCATTATGGTATGATTCGTGAGGGAAACTGTCAGATAAGAATCGTCTTCAAAAGTAATGGTGTAATCCGTTAATGACACTTGAATATCCATGACGCTTTCGTAGTCCGTGAAAGTTAAGATCACATTGGCTAATGCGTTATCAAAAGAGGATAAGTCTTCATCGAATAATTTCAATTTGTCGGCGAAACCGCTCAATTTTTCTAAATCAATGACTTGACTGAGGTAAATATCAAACTGGTAGGAATGGTCTCCAATCAGATTTTCGTTTTGAACATCCGTTACAGAAAAATCATCCATATTGAAAATGTTAGAATCCGATTGCGTTGTACTTTCACTAATCGGAATGGTCGGAGTCACAATTTGATCTTCGATTACATATTGAATGTAAAGGGATCCTGCAGACTCATAAACACTGGTAGATGAAACATCATCTAATGTCTCTTCTGCATACAAGAATGGAGAATTCTTGTCAATCATATAATACACTTCGGAATGAACTGATGTCATTTCCGGAATATTCGTGTCGGTTACAGTCAAATCCGTAACGGCTGAAACAGTGAATTGTGTAGCGTCAGTATACCGTTGAGAGTACACCGGATAGTCTTGGGCAAACCCTTTTATAGCTTGAATCGTCGATAACAAGTCACAGCCAGCTAAAACAAACATCAAAGCTGCGACGAGTGAAATCGTTAATAATTTTTTCATGATAACCCCCTTAAAATATCTTTGGATATCTTTATAATACCACTTAATATACGAAACGACAATTGGTTTTATTTGAAAAAATAAGAAAAGGGAAGAATCCCTTCCCTAATCAGAAATCATTTTGCAGAAGTCTTCAAGACAAATTTCGAGAATTGGCAATTAAAAAAAGTCTTGGGTTTCAAATCAATTAGATAGAAAACTGAAGTATTGATGACGGAGACGCAACCATTCTGAACATTATTCGATTGTATTTCCAACAACTTAATGTCGGATAAATAGTTATAATTCAAAAAATCATTTTCAGAAGGGATTGAAATCTTCCGCTTTACTAACAAATGATATTTTCTTAAGTGATGTGTAATCATTTCCATAACAATTTTGAAGTCGTATTTGTTCATTTCAGTATAGTCAGATAGTTTTCCAACTTGTTCTTTGTACTTTGTCAAATCAGAAACCTTCATTTGTCTTAAAAGAAATGCATGATCTGGCATGCTACGTAAATCTCTAAACGATTCCATCATTGGATAATTAATGTAAAGTTTTCCTCTGTCGTAAGAAGAGTTAAAATATGTCAACATTTCTTTCAAATTTTCTTTAGAATACTTTTGATAGTGTGGGTCAAAGTCAAAAATCAAATAAATAGATACGTACTTTTGAGACAACACTCCAATCTCTGCCCTAGTTTTTGCAGATTCCTTGAGTGTAAGCACTAGGTCAAGATTGTCATCTTCTGTTAGTTCTTCATACAACTCATAAATGGATGTGTTATACGAAAATATCTCATAATTAGTGAATCCAATAATTTTGTTTAATCGTCTCATCAAGGAAGGCTCAGTTTTTTCTCCCTCAACGATGAACAAAATTTTTTTATTATTCAAGAAACTCACCCTGTCTATACATTTTTTCTAAATTGTGGCCTTCACGTAATTCTTTTTCAGTACATTTGAACAAAGGAGTCAATTTGTTTGAGGACAAGACCATGTAACAATCTGGACGAAGCAGTTGATTGGACATTAAGGCAGTATTGTGAGTAGTGAATACAGACTGAAAGGCTGTCTGTTTGCTAACGTGCTCTATGATTTTTTCAGCTAATTCCGTATGATAGAATGCATCAAATTCATCGACAAATAAAAATGATACTTCGCTGAATTTGTGGCTCCAATAGAAGTACAGTGTTAAAGCTTGAGTTCCGCTTGAAGCTGACTGCCAAAAAGGCACTATTCGATTCTTGAATTTGTTAATTAGTATTTTTTGGCCCATCGGATCTGTAGCAATATCAAGCGGAAGATCAATCCCAATGTCAAGTAAAAACTTTTTAAAAGAGGTAACCAGTCCGTTTTTAATGATATTTTCAGTGATGATTTCAGATCCTTTGAAAAAACCAATATAGGAAAAATTTTGTATTGATCTAAACCAGAGCATGTTTCCTACAAACGTGACCAATTTCTTAATGATTGAATCCTTTTTCAAATATGTATTATTCGCAATATATCTCACTACAGAGATATTCATATCCCTGAAATCGAAATTCAATGTCTCAGCATCAATAAGTGACAAATTTGCTAAATCTTTTTTATGGGTTTCAAAATTATACGAAAATACTTTCGCTTGATTTACGTAAAGTTCTTCATAAACCAGTTTTGCTGCTTCTGATTTTCGATAATTATATTTAATATTGTTCCCATCTAAAATAAAGGAATATGAAAAATATGCATAAGGCTCATCGCTATTTCCATTTAAATAATCAGAATACTGCATTGGAATCTGCTCTTTGTCAATCAAATGAATAGTGATATCAAAAAGTGCTAATCCTAGATTAGACTTACCACTAGCATTCTTGCCATATATAATAGCTGAGTTTAACAAGTTGTTTTGTATAACGTGAGAATTAAATTTGTAATCTTTTATATCACCAAAGTCAAAAACGATTTCATCTTTAAAACTTTTATAGTTTCTTACTGAAAAACTTTTAATCATTTTAATCACCCATTTCATTATATATCTATTGTAATTTTTTGTCAACAATATCGTAATTTTTTTACAGTTATTCTGAAATACAATTTCTGAAAAAGAAAGAAGGGAAGAATCCCTTCCCTTAATCAACGATGATTGTCCAGTCTTTTGGCCCTTCAAAATCCCCATATTGAATCTTAATCAAGAAATCGTAGAGTTGTTTTGTGTAAGGCCCCACTTCGGTTCTAGAATAGAAAATATGCGACTTTCCCTGATAGTGGATACTGCCAATTGGAGTGATGACTGCAGCTGTTCCGCACGCTCCCGCTTCTTGAAATTCCTCTAATTTTGAAATCGGGCAATCTCGCTCTTCTACTTCCATCCCCATGTATTCTTCTGCGATGTACATTAAGGATTTTTTCGTTATGCTCTCCAAAATCGAAGAGGATTTTGGAGTAATGAATTTTCCGTCTTTGGTAATGCCGAAGAAGTTTGCGGCACCGACTTCATCTATTTTACTATGTGTCAGAGGATCTAGGTAGATGCAGTCCGCATAACCATTGACGTGTGCAACATGGTTTGGATACAAAGAAGCTGCGTAGTTCCCTCCGACTTTTTGTTTTCCAGTTCCATTGGGTGCTGCTCTGTCATATTCTGTAACCATGAAATCCACAGGAGATAATCCGCCTTTGAAATAACTTCCAACCGGTGATGAAATCACACCGAAAATGTACTCCTTCGCAGGACGAACACCGAGATTTTCTCCTACTCCTATGACGTAAGGTCTCAAGTAAAGGGTTGCATTGCTGCCATAGGGTGGAACAAATTCCAGGTTTGCTTTGACGACTTGGATGATGGCATCCAAAAATTTTTCTGTCGTCACTCTTGGAATCAAGAGCCTGTCGCAAGACTGGTGAAAGCGTTCTGCGTTGTCTTGAGGACGAAACAGTTGTACCTTTCCATCTTTTCTTTTGTAAGCTTTCAGCCCTTCAAATACTTGTTGACCATAATGTAATGCGGTAGAAAAACATGAAATCGTGACGGTGTCTTCCTTGCGCAATATGCCATCGTCCCACTCTCCGTCACGATAATATGAAATATAATTTAGATTCGTCCTGTGATATTGAAAACCCATGCTTTTGTAATCCATTTGATCTTCCTCCTCATCTAATATCCAATAGTATTATACAAGAAATTTCACTCAATGAAAAGGTTTTCTTTTTTAGAATTACTTTTTTTCTATGACTCTTTTCAAAAACTCTTTACACCGTTCAGTTTGCGGTTGATGGAAAATGATTTCAGGACTTCCTGACTCAATGATTTGCCCTTTGTCCATCACATAGACGATGTCAGCAACCTCTTCAGCAAACTGCATTTCATGGGTGACGATAACCATGGTCATCCCTTGCAAAGCTAACTCTCTCATGACATTCAATACTTCACCGACCATTTCAGGATCCAAAGCACTGGTCGGTTCATCAAATAGCATAATCTCAGGTGACATCGTCAAACTTCTAGCAATCGCAATCCTTTGCTTCTGACCTCCGGACAGTTGATTTGGATAATTTTTAGCTTTATCAAGTAGTCCAACTTTTTTTAACATCGATTCAGAAGTAATCGTTGCTTCATGAATGGATAGTTTTTTTAACGAAACAGGAGCGATGCGAAGATTATCAAGTACGGATAAATGAGGAAATAAGTGAAAACCTTGAAATACCATTCCCATCTTCTGCCTAAGAAGATTGATGTCAGTTGTCTCGTCCGTTAGGGAGATTCCATCAAAAAAGACTTCTCCTTTCGTAGGTGATTCAAGAAGATTCAATGTTCTCAAGAGTGTCGATTTGCCTGACCCTGATGGCCCAATCAATACAACGACTTCATTTTTTTTAACCGATAATGAGACGTTATCTAGCGCTAACGTTCCATCACTAAATACTTTAGAAACATTTTTGACATCAATGATTAATTTATGATTGGTCACTCTTCGCCAACCTCCTTTCAAGCCTCTTCATCAATTGTGAAGTCGGATAAGTAAGTAAAAAATAAAATGTAGCTGCGACAAGATAACTCTCCATAAATCCATAAGTTTGGCTTTTTATCATTGTCGCCTGATACGTTAGTTCAGCTACGCCCGAATACATCAAAACGCTTGTTTCTTTAATCAAGGTAACGAACTCATTTCCAAGAGCAGGAAGGATATTCTTAATTGCTTGCGGGAAAATAATTTTCCTAAAAGTCATTCCATAAGTCATTCCCAAAGAACGCGAAGCTTCCCACTGACCTTTATCGACGGAATTGATTCCAGCTCGAATGACTTCAGCCATATAGGCACTGGAATTGATGAACAAAGTAAACATTCCAGGAATGAAGGGAGAAAGATCATAACTCCCTACTAAAATCACTTTGACATGAAATAGACTATAAAAAATGATCAGTTGAACGACTATCGGCGTCCCCCTGATAATCTCGACATACGCTCCTAAAATAAAACGAATGATTTTTGATTTCATCATCCGTAGTAGCGCAACGCCTATCGCAATCACTGTTCCAAAAGCAACGCTGACAACGGCCAAAATGACCGTTGTCAATAACCCTTGTAAAAGAATATTAATGTAATAGGGGTCTAGTAAAAACGAGAAATCCACTCTATTCTCCGGAGTTTAATAGTATTGCTTCTGAAACAATGATGTCTAAAGCACCTGAATTGATTAAATCTTCCAAAACAGCGTTGATCGTTGCAAGTAATTCTGTATTCCCTTTTTCGACAGCAACAGCACTACCACCATCGGGTTCTCCAATTTCGAATTCCAAAACGGCGAGTCCTTCGACATTGGTAAGGTATCCTTCCGCAACTGGTTGTTCTAATAAGACGGCCTCAATCAAACCTTGTGATAGTTTCATAATTAAATCAGGAACGGCTTGTAAATAGACTTTTTGTGAATCTGGAAATGTATCTTCGGCCAAGTCTAGTTGAATCGAACCCATTTGAGCTCCGATTCGAATGGTGTTGAGGTTCAAGTCTTCGATAGATGCATAATTATCTTGGTTTTCTAAGGTTGTAAGGATGACTTGATGCGCTTCGTAATAGACCATTGAAAAATCAACGATTTCTGCACGTTCATCCGTAGGGGTCATTCCCGCGATGACAAAATCGACTTTTCCTTTTGATAAATCATCCAGCAGAAAATCAAAACCTTTATTGACGACTTGAAGGTTCATACCAAGTTCTGCGGCTATCGCTAGTCCGATTTGAATGTCAATTCCGACAAGCGTTTGAGTCCCTTCAACATTCATCGGCCATTCATAAGGCGGATAATCTGCAGAGGTCCCCATGACAATGTAGTCTGTGTAACTGTCATCAACGATGTAGTTGAAGATGTTGCTGGAAGTACATCCGCTCATAAAGGATGTCAGTGTGATAAGTAATGCGATGCTGATAATACCAATTAATTTTTTCATTGTTTTCTCTCCTGTAAATTTATTTAAATCCTAATGATTGGATGGATTTATTAAAAAAAAATCCCTAGCAAAAGTATGCTAAGGACGATTTACCCGTGGTACCACCTTAATTCCGGAAAAAGACTCCGGCTCTTATACAGTTAACGCCTGCCTACGTTCAAACCTGAGAATAATCTTTCGATTCGAAAGCTCCCAGACACGTTCATTCATTCCTCTTCCTTGTTTTCACCACCCACAAGGTCTCTACGAATTGGTTATGAATTACTACTTCTGTTCATCGCTTGAATACCATTATATAGATTATTCAAATTCATGCAATAGAGAATTGAATGAAAATGTTTTCATAGATTCAATTTTTGATAAACTACCTTTCCGTCAATCACTGTTTGGAGTACTTGAATCGATGGAATTTTGGCTATTTCTAATTCGTTGGGAAGAGAATCAACCATAATGTAATCTATTTGTTCCTGCTCGTAAATATATTCCAAATTTGATGATATATAACAAGATAACGCCTCTTCTAATCGGAAGGATTCGTTTAATAAATGCGGTTTTAACTTCGGTGTTTTAAGAGAGGTTCTGCTCATTGAAACAAAGAGGTTCTCAAATGGATTTAGATTTTCAACCGGACAATCCGTGGAAAATCCGACAGTAATTCCTGATTGATACATTGAATGAAATAAATAAGTTTCTTGAATTCTATCTTGGAGTCGATCTTTGATCATCGATAAATCGCTATTCAAAAAAATCGGCTGAACGATGGCTCCGATATGATATTTCTTCATTGTTTCTATTTGATTCATATTCACCATCTGTGCATGAATCAAGGAATGACGATGTGTTTCTCGTTTACTTGATGAAATAACCGCTTTTAAGGCTTTCAGAACTTGATCTGTTGCTTTGTCTCCAATCACGTGAATTGCAGAGTCCATACCGGCATCATCTGCCATTTGGATTAATTCGACCAGTTCCTCATCATTAAAATTCAAAACCCCTAGATTGTTTAAATCATCCGAATATGGCTTATGTAAGGCGGCCGTTCTTCCGCCAAGACTACCGTCTGCGAGCAATTTTAATGGTCCGATTTTAAATTTTGAGTATCGTTTGTTCGGATACCCTTTTTTGATGAAATCTTCTAGTAGTTCCTTGGAAGGAAGATTGACTTGTTCTGTAATCGAAGTATGTATTTGACCTGAATCTTGAGCTTCTAGAATGGCTTCAATTACGGTTTCATAAGGAATGTCAAAAATGCAGAAATCATCGCTTGCGACTTTTGTAACTCCATTTTCTAAACATATTTGATCTGCGATTTTTAAATATCTTAATAAATCTGACTTTGTTGGTTTGGGAATACAGTTATAGACCAAATGGATGTCTTCTTCAACAAACAATCCTTCTTCGGGAACGGATGAAGGATCCAATCGTTTTCCTTCTAATTGTATTTTAGAAAGCATTTTTGAATTGACTATGACAACATGCCCGCAAGTTCTAATCAACAAAATAGGAACGTCTAAAGATACTTTGTCGAGTTCAGACAAAGTTGGGATTCTTTTTTCTATCAAATTTTCTTGGTTCCAACCTCGACCAATGATCATCGATTGATCCGAATGTAGTCTTAGTAGATCGAGAAGTTCTGGAATGGAGGAAACTTCTTGTAATTGGATTAATGTCGAAGAATAACCCATTCCAAGGAAATGACAATGTGAATCAATGAATGCAGGCATTTTATTCATATTTTTTCTCCTTTAAAAGTACAGTTCGTAGATTTCTTCTCCGCCATCGATAATGCCTGTCGTCACAAAGCCCATGGACGAATACAATGTTCTAGCTACTGTGTTTTCCGGTTCAAAAGAAATCCGAATTTTCTTTTCTTTCGATATTGACTTCAAATGAACCAAAGCTTGTTTCATCGCTTCTTTACCATATCCAAGACCTTGATATCTTTGATCAATCATCAGCCTGTAAATCCATACCAAACCGTCGTCTTCATCTTTATTACACCACATAATGAATCCGACGGGTGTATCATCAGAATAGATTGCTTTTGGCACAAATTCGGGTTCGAAAGCATATTGTGCAAGCGAAAAGACGTTTGATGCGATGTAGCCTTCTTGATTAGAAGAAACCTTAAGGTTAAACACGTTGCGATAGTTATCACGATTAATATCGACAAAATGAATTGCTTGAATTCTTCTGTTTTGCCATTGCTCGCGTTTCAAATCGAAAACTTTATGAACTTGCTTTTCATAAAGGAGTATGTCAATGTATTGAAACCCACATTTTTCGTATAGACGAATGGCTTTCAAATTATCTTTGTGAGGATCGACTGTGACTATTTCAGCTAATGTATTCTTGAATAATTGATCCAGCAAAAAACAAAACCCTTGAAATCCAACGTTTTTTCCTCTGGCTCCCGGCATTAGTTTAATATCTACAATGGCTTTTTCTCCGTCTTTGTAAGTATAGAAAAGTTCTCCAAGGAACGTCTCTTTGTCATAAATAGAGTAATGCATTGTATTTTCTTTTTGATTGATGTTTTCAAGCCAATGTGCTGCTTTTTCCATGTTATAATCAAGCCCTTGAGGAAAACCAACATATTTCATGACTTCACCATCGTTCCACAGTTGAACCAATGATTCTAAATCTCTCTCTTGTGTCTTTAAGAATCTGAGTCTCATAGAACCCTCCATTTTCCTAACTTCGACTTTACATTTCATATTATATGATATAATAAAATCAGAGGTGATGCAATTGATATTGTTTTTCGTTCCTGTTTTTAAAGAAACAATGTGGGGCGGATCTAAACTCTCTTCAGAGTTTCTTTACGATTGCGTTGAAGGCACAGGTGAGGTTTGGGGCATCTCCGCTCATCCTCATGGATTAAGTACCGTATCCAACGGACTATACCAAGGAAAAACAATTAAAGAACTTTGGGAGAAACACCGAGATTTATTTGGAAATCATCCATTGGATGACTTTCCAATCCTTGTGAAGTTCATCGATGCATTCGATGATCTTTCCATTCAGGTTCACCCTAGGGGAGAACAAGCACTGAAGGAAGGCACGGTTGCCAAAGACGAATTCCTATATATTTTATCCTGTGATCCGATGACGGATATCATCATCGGTCATCATGCTAAAAACAAAGCACAGTTCATGAATTATATCGAAAGATCCGATTATCATCATTTAATTCGAAGAATTCCAATCAAAAAAGGCGATTCGTTTCTGATTGAAGCCGGAACACTTCATGCCATCAGCAAGGGTACTTTATTTTTGGAAGTAGAACATTCTTGCGATGTAGGATACCGTTTTTATGATTATGATCGAATATATCATGGAAAGAAACGGCCTTTACAAGTTCGAAAAGCAATGAACACGGTTAAAATCCCGGATGATGAAATCAAACATAATGTTGAAAATGAGACATTCAAAGTCGAAATTCAACAATATAATCAAGCAAATACTATTATGAACGGACCGTATGGAACCTTCTTTGTCATACTTGACGGTGAAGGTCAAGTCAATCAAAGTTCTTGTAAGAAAGGTGATTTTGGATTTGTCACTTCTGATGAAAATGAAATCAATGTGTCGGGTGCCATTCAAATTGCATGGATTATCTTAGTATAATTTCTGGTTCTTTTCTTGTTTAAAATTATAAATGCTAATCCTTAATATTAAATTAAAAGAAGACGCCAAGAAAAATGGCGTCTTTTTCAATTCAATTTGTCCTGATATGTCTTATCCTTAAATTGATACATCTTATGGTCAGCTTCTTTCAACAGATCATCCATTGATTGGGTTCCATCAAATTTGCTGGTTCCATAACTGAATGACAGAAATTCAAACTGACTCCAAAGTGAATCGGTATTTAAAGACGCTTTCAACAAGTCCAAATAATTTTCTAATTTAACTTTCTCTTTCTCTGAAAAATAGACAACGATGAACTCATCTCCACCTAACCTAGCGAGAAAAGCTTTATTCATAAACACCTTTTCCATGACTTTTGAAAACGCGATTAAGACTTGATCCCCCATTAAATGGCCATGCAAATCATTGACTTCTTTGAAGTGATCCAGATCAATCATGGCGACTTCAAAGGGAGAAATATCTTTCGTTATGGCTTGGAGATAATCTTCCATTGTCTGTCTAGAGTAAAGATTTGTGAGATAATCTTTACTTCCACTTGTCGTTTCCAAGAAAATATAAACCAAAACAACGCTTAAACCAAGCATGGTAAAACTAAAGAAAAAGTCAGGATAAAAGATTTGAGCAAATGCACCAAGAGCTGGGATGAAAAAGAACATTACGATTCCAATTATGGCGTTCGACGCCATTTTTTTTCTGTGAGAGATTGAGAAATAGAGAACATGGACGAATGCTGCATAAGTTAATAAATAGCGAAACCAAGATAAAGAAGCTTCGTGGTAATGCGCCCCTGAGTCTATTCTAAAGAAAACAGGGGTAAAGAAATTCACAATCAAAAGAAGAAAAATGACATAAGTAGCAAATTGATAGTAATGTCTTCGAACCAAACGTTTCTTATCATGAAATATCTTGTAATCCAAATAAGATTGCCACAAACCAATAATCACTGGGGTCAAGAATACAATCAAAAAATTGGATAGATAATTGATAAATAGACTAACATATGGTTGATGATCAAAAATCCATGACATGGGTTCAACAATTAATAAAACGATGTTCACAAGGATGATAACCCTAAGCATATTGGTTGAATGTCGATAGATATCACGTTTTATTAAAGTAATCACGAACATCGTCGATAATAACAATATGGCAAACAAACTGATATCGTAATTTAATAGTATGTCAATCATATAAATTCCCCTTATTAGACTATAATATTGTTCACCGTATTATAACATTAATTGGAACATAATACAGAACTTCCTAAATAAAAACACAGAACAAAATCATTGATTTTAGTCTGTGTTTTCTTTTTTTCTGAATTTATGACTCTATTTATGCTTTTTCTTAATCATTTCAAGAATAGGCATCGAGGGATGATTTTCATAAACAATCACCTCTCCTTCCCAAGTTCTGAGAGTAAAGGAATTCTTGCCTCTAGAAATGATGTATTCAGGCATTATCGGCGTCTTTCCCTTTCCCAACGGCGCATTGACGATGTAGTAAGGAATCGCAAGACCGGAAGTATAGCCTCTTAAGTATTCCATGATTTCAATTCCATCGTCAATCGAGGTATTGAAATGCATGGTACCTCTCACATGTTTCGCATGGAAAAGATAATAGGGACGAACCCTGATTTTCAATAGTTCCTGATTAAGACATCTCATCACGAATTTGTCATTGTTGATGCCATTGAGCAATACCGCTTGGTTTCCAAGAATAATTCCTGCGTTCGAAAGTTTTTCGCAAGCGATTTTCGCCTCGCGTGTCACTTCCATAGGATGATTGAAGTGGGTGTTTAGATAAAGTGGATGATACTTTTTCAACATGGAGACAAGTTTGTCAGTGATTCTCATGGGCATAGTCACTGGCGTTCTCGATCCGATTCGGATGATTTCGACATGTTCGATTTTCCTGAGTTCCGACAAAATCCATTCGAGCGCCTGATTCCCCATGGTTAAAGGATCTCCTCCGGTTAGAAGAACATCTCTGATTTCAGGATTGTCCCTAATGTAATCTATCGATTCTTGAATCTGTTTTTGGGGAGACATTCGGTCGACATCTCCAATATTTCTTCTTCTCTGGCAATGACGGCAATACATCGCACACTCATTAGTCACATTGATGATAAGTCTATCCGGATATCTTCTGGTGATTGCTCCGGCAGGGTTTGTGAATTCTTCTGCCATCGGATCTAGTGTATGAATGTGGTCTCCGAGTTCAAACGAACTCGGAACTGCAAGCAGTTTGATGGGAGAATAAATGTCTTCTGGGTCAATGAGAGACAAGTAATAAGGAGATATAGCCCACCTGTAAACTTTTGATACTTCTTTAATCTCTTCGATTTCTTTCTCCGTTAAAGGGAGAAACTTATGTAAGGTTTCAACGTCTCTGATTCTGTTTCGAAGTTGCCAGTGCCAATCGGCGAACTCTTCTGAAGTCGCAGAGAGCAATTTCATGATTTCAACTTGTCTTTTTCGGATTTCATCGGTTAGTAGCAGTCCTCTTTGGATATGCTCCCGTGCGTCCAAGTAATCCTTGATTCGCATCTTCAAGACGCTTGCACGTTCAAGCGCAATCTCTCTTTTGTTTAAATTCATAACAACCTCCTTTATGCCGATTTGTCCTTAATCAGCATGTTTCCAACTTCATTATATCATATTTAATTGCCGACATCAAATCGCAAAAAAAGACTACTTAGCGCAGTCTTTTAGTAGTAGTTCAATTTCATTACGAACGAATTCAGGCAGATTTCTTTGTAATAAACCGCTCAAATAGGTAGAATCAAATCCTTTGGTCTTATGAAAATGATCTCTAATCATTTTGACTTTGGGTTCTCTGTTTGGAAGTAGTCTATAGATTAAAAACCATTCCTCAAGTCTTGAAAAACGATACTTTGAGCCTTCCCAATCCATTTGAATGTAGCTTCGTAAATCTTCAAATGGATAGGTATAGATTTTCCCGTTCGAGATAAAGGAAAAATCGAAAATCAAATCAAAATCAACGCCTAGGTATCTAATTTTCATCAGTTCTTTTGTCAGGTAATCGCCTTTTGGTGGGATGGTTTCAATCAAATAAGAAGAAAACAAGTCAAAGACTTTTAGAAAGTCCTCTCCTTTGAAAAGCAAATCGATGTCATGAACCTCAGTTTGGATCCCGTTCGCAAGCAAAAGCAGGCTTCCGCCAATATGGCAAGATACCTTCTCTTTTTCTAAGATTGACATGATTTGACTTAATGCTTCCTTCATTTCTTTCATAAAATCCCTCTTTCCAAGACCCATTATAACAAAGATACGATATAATAGAAAGAGGTGATGGAAATGGAACGAACAAAAACAAAAAAAATCTATGTAGGCAATATCCAGATGGGTGGAAACAATAGAGTCTCCATCCAATCGATGACAAATACAAAAACTAAGAATGTGGACGAGACGATTAAGCAAATTCAGGCTTTGGAAGCTGCTGGATGCGAGATTGTCAGAGTTGCAGTTCTTGACATGGAAGATGCGAAAGCCATTTCAAAAATCAAAAAACTGATTCATTTGCCCCTCGTTGCTGACATCCATTTCGACTATCGTCTCGCGTTGGAGGCCATACGTCAGGGAGTAGACAAAATTAGAATCAATCCGGGGAACATCGGAAATGAAGAACGTATCCGTGAAGTTGTTTTGGCATGTAAGGAAAAACATATCCCAATTCGTATCGGTGTCAATTCAGGTTCTCTTGAAAAACATATTTTGGACAAGTACGGACATCCTACCGCTGAAGCAATGGTAGAGAGTGCAAGGTACCATGTTGAAATTCTTGAAAAACTTGATTTTCATGATATCGTCATTTCACTGAAATCAACCGATATGATGATGACAGTCGATGCCTACCGACTTGCGTCCAATGAATTTCCTTATCCTCTTCATCTGGGTATTACCGAAGCTGGAACCACTTTTAGTGGTACGATTCGGTCTTCAATTGGACTTGGAATTCTTTTGAGTGAAGGGATTGGATCAACGATTAGAGTATCTCTCACTGCAGATCCGGTCGATGAAATCAAGGTTGCGAAAGAAATTCTTCAAAATTTCGGTTTATATAAAAAACCAAGACTTATCAGCTGTCCCACTTGTGGAAGAATAGAATACGATATGATTCCGATTGCGCGTGAAATCGAAGAGTTTCTTGAAGGAATTGATAAAGATCTCACTGTCGCAATTATGGGCTGTGCCGTCAACGGTCCAGGTGAAGCCAAGGAAGCGAACATCGCAATCGCCGGTGGCAAGAAGGAAGCCCTGCTTTACATCGACGGCATCATCGTGAAGAAGGTAAAACAGGAAGATTTAGTCTCTACTCTAAAGAAAGCCGTCCTCGAATATCAAAAACCTTAGTGGTAAACAAAATGTAAGAAGTCGCAGCGCGCTTCTTACATTTTTTTATTACATGGATTCATAGGAGAAAGGCCACATCAATACAATGAATATCTATTCACAGTCGAGAAATTGATGACGAGATGACCTACAATTATTGAAATAGGTTCTTATCTTCTATAATAGACTATATATTAAAAAGAAAAAACTCTCGCTTTCTTCAAATGAAGGTTAGCGAGAGTTTGATTGTATTTTAGATAAAGAAATTAATGAGCTGTTGCAATATATTGTTATTGTACAGCCATTTTGATAGCCTAAATTGATCCGGATCCTGGAGCGCCATGTCGCTGATTAAGAAAGGACCGATTAAATCGTTGATTGCCGGTATCGTGATAAGTAATGCCAAAACAAACAATAAGATATAGACGATTGCGGATATCTTTAACAGACCGAACAATACTCCTAGAATCTTGTCTACTTGTTTGATGATTGGAATCGAGGTTATCATTTTTGCGAGTAACTTCAGGATAAAGAATACAACCATTGATCCAAAGAAAAGAACCAAGAAAGCGATGACAAGTAAGGCAAGAGATTTGATCACAGGTGTAATAGCATCGACAATCGTAATCGTCAGTTGATTAAAATCGATGCTTTGGACAATCCAATCAACCATAAAGGTCGGTAAACTCATCCCTTCAAATGCCGCTCGAACATTGGTCTCGTTGAGCGTACCTGAAAACAAATCTGTTCGAGATAACAGGTATTCAGTGATTTTCTGTCCAATGGGTTCCCCAATCCATTTGTCAAGAACCGTCGAAAATGGTCTCGCAAGTATGATTGAAGCAAGAAGTCCAAAGATGCCTGAAGCCATTTCAACAATTTTAACTAAAAATCCATGTTTCCATCCTAGTATCGCAAAGATGATGACTGCTAATACAATGACAATGTCTACAATGCCTATTCCAAATCCAGCTGTAATACTCATAACATTTCCCCCTATTCGGTGTCTAATTGTGCATCTAAATAATCTTTATATGTCAGAATCATTCTTTTTGCCGCAAACACTTCATCAATTCTAGAAATGGGTGTTGTGTGTGGGGCTGATTTCACTAAATCCGGGTTTTCTTTTGCTTCTACTGCGATTTTTTTCATCACATCGACAAAATGATTCAGCGCAAGTAAAGATTCGGTTTCTGTCGGTTCAATCATAATCGATTGATGGAAAAGTAATGGGAAGTAAATCGTTGGTGCATGCATTCCAAAATCCAAAATTCGTTTCGCGACATCGAGTGTCCTGACACCAGTGGATTGATCTACTAAACCGTCGAATACACATTCATGCATGCAGAAACCTTTGATTGGAAGAAGATAATCTTCTTTAAGTCGTTCTTTAACATAATTTGCATTTAGAACGGCATATGGTCCTACATTCACAATATTCTCTTTTCCCAGTGTGAGAATATATACATAAGCTCGAAGCCATACTTTGAAATTACCGAAGAAAGATGAAATTTGTCCAATCGCTTCTTTCGAATTTTCAATGTAAAAATATTCATCTTGTTTCTTGACTCGGGGATTTGGCAAAAGATGAGCTAAATGCTTCTTAACGCCAACCGGACCGGATCCTGGTCCACCACCACCATGTGGAGTAGAAAATGTCTTATGTAAATTGATGTGGCAAATATCGAAGCCCATGTCGCCAGGTCTGGATACTCCAAGCAATGCATTCATGTTGGCACCGTCATAGTATAATAGACCGCCTGCTTCATGAACCAGTTTCGCAATTTCAGCGATGTCACTTTCAAAAATACCTAAAGTGTTTGGATTTGTCAACATGATTCCTGCAATTTCATCGTTTAAAGCTGCTTTTAATGAGTCTAAATCAACTTTTCCGTGAATATTGGACTTGATTTCTACTGATTCCAATCCGCAAACTGTTGCGGAAGCCGGATTGGTTCCATGTGCAGAATCGGGCACCAACACCTTTGTTCTTTTGAAATCCTGACGGTCCTCATGATATTTTTTCATAATCATCAAACCAGTTAATTCACCATGTGCACCTGCATACGGATTTAAACTGAACTCATCTAGTCCTGATAGGTTTGATAGCATTCTTTGTAATTCATCATAGATTTTCAAAACGCCTTGAACCGAAGAAACACTTTGATATGGATGGAGGCGATTGAAGATACCCATCGAAGCGATCTCTTCATTGATTTTAGGGTTGTACTTCATCGTACAAGATCCAAGTGGATAAAAGCCGTTTTCAACGCCGAAATTGAGTTTGGAAATATTCGTAAAATGACGTATGACGTTGAGTTCAGAAGTTTCTGGAAGATTCGGTAGTTCTTCTCTCAATAAAGAGAAGTCGAGCGTATCGACTGAATATTCTGGGTATAGTGGCTTTGGAAGAGAGTAACCGACTCTTCCCTTTTCAGATATTTCAAATATCAGAGGTGTATTTTTTACCATGATAACCCCTCCAATACTTTAATTAGCTTGTCTATTTCTTTTTTTGTTCTTTTTTCAGTAACCGTAAAGGAAATTAGATTTTCAAAATCGGGATAATCGTCCCTCAACGAAAAGCCACCTACAATACCGGCATTCATCAGTGCTTCTTGAATCATTTCTTGAGGAATCAAGGTTTCCAAAACAAATTCCTTTAAGAAAGGAGAATGGAAAACGGGTTTGAATTTTCCTGTCGAAATCAATTGATCATATAGATAATGAGCTCCTTGATAACTAAGTTCATTCACTTCTCTTAACCCCATTGGGCCCAATAAAGATAAATAGATTGTCGCGTAAAGAGCCATGAGACTTTGGTTAGAACAAATATTCGAATTTGCTTTTTCTCTTCTTATATGTTGTTCACGCGCTTGAAGAGTCAATACAAATGATCTTCTTCCTTCAGTATCCATGCTCATTCCACAGATTCTACCAGGCATTTTTCTTACATATTGCTTGAGCGTAGCCATATATCCGAGGGTTGGACCTCCGAACGCTACCGGCATTCCAAGACTTTGACAATCGCCAACGGCAATATCAGCACCGTCTTCTTTAGGAGTTTTCAATACGCCTAAAGTAGAAATATCGGCATTTTCAATTAAAATACCCTTTTTACTATGAATGTAATCGGCTAAATCGTTAAATGATTCAATCAAACCAAAGAAATTCGGTTTTTGAACAATGATGGCGGCGACACTCTCATCACATTTTTTCATGAAGTCATCGCGATCGACGAGTCCTTCTTTCATCTCAACCATAACAATCTCGATACCTTTGTAATGCGCATAAGTTTTGACGACATTTTGAATCAAAGGATTGACGTTTTGAGGCAAAAGGAATTTATTTCTTCTTGTGATTGATTCGGCCATGAACATCGCTTCGGCTGTTGCAGTAGAACCATCATACATCGAAGCGTTTGACGTATCCATTCCAGTCAAGGTTTGAATCATTGATTGGTATTCAAAAATGTAGGTCAGCGTCCCTTGGGCAACTTCGGGTTGATAAGGAGTATAGGCCGTCAGAAATTCTTGACGAGATACGATTGCATTAATCACGGAAGGATCATAATGATCATAAAAACCATGGCCACCAAAAATCGTCATCTCTGTGTTCAATTTAGCAATTTCTGCGAAATAGGAGCGAATCTCTGTTTCTGACATTTGAGAAGGAATCTCATACTCTTCGTTAAACAAGACGTCTTTAGGGACGTCTTCAAACATTTCATCTAGGTTCTCTATCTGGACGACTTTTTTCATTGCGTCCAAATCCGCTATGGTGTGCGGAAAGTATTTAAACACTGTTTTTGCCTACTTTATCAATTCGGCGTATTGTGCTGCGGACATGAGTTTGTCTAACTCTTCAGGTTTGGAAAGTTCAACTTTCAACATCCATGCAGAAAAGGCATCTTCATTGACAAGTTCAGGCTCTCCAATTAAATCTTCATTGATTTCCATGATTTCACCAGATACCGGCGAAATCAAATCAGATGCCGCTTTAACGCTTTCAACCGCTCCGAATTCCACTTCTCTTTGCAATTTTGTTCCTGCTTCGGGCAAATCAACGAAAACGACGCTACCGAGTTGTGATTGGGCATAATCGGTAATTCCAACGATGACAATTCCTTCGCTTTCAACTTTGACCCATTCATGACTTTCTGAATATAAAAGACCTTCAACGATTTTTGACATGAGTTCCTCCTAATTAGTTTTATAATTTTTCTTCAAGAATTTTTTATCTCTGACAAAACCAGGTACCATTTTCTTACGAATTCCAACAAAGATTTGAGTATCTTTCTTGGATGCTTTTTTATCAATCAACGCCATTGCAATCGGCTTATCCAAACTGATGGATAAGTAGCCTGTCGTAATGACCCCGACTTGCTCATCACCCATAAAAACTGGATATCCTTGCCTTGGGATTGCTTTTTCATTCAATTCAATACCAACGACTTTCTTGTCGCTTCCAAGTTCAATCTCTTTCAAGAGAGAACCCTTTCCAATAAAATCAGACTTTTCTTCAACTCGGACAAAAATTTTTAGACCTGCCGAAATTGGAGAAATTTGATCGGAGATCTCATGTCCGTATAAAGGAAGCGCGGCTTCAAAACGAAGTGTGTCTCGTGACCCGAGACCACAAGGGGTCACTCCTGCCAAGTGCAATTTTTCCCAAATGAATGGAATGTCTAGATTGCTTCCATAAATTTCAAATCCATCTTCACCGGTATATCCTGTTCGAGAAATCAAATACTCATCTCCGTTAATCAAGAATCTTCCAAAGGTGAAAAATGATAACTCGGATAAATCCAATCCAAATACTTCTTTTATTTTAGTTTCTGCATTTGGTCCTTGAACGGCTACCTCAGAATATTCTTCGGAAAGATTGACGATGGTGACATCGAATCCTTCTGTTTGTTCGACAATCCAAGCATAATCTTTTGCGATGTTGCTGGCATTGACGACAAGGAAGACATTTTCTTGATTGACTAGATATACCAATAAATCATCAACGATGGTTCCATTCTCATAAAGCATGAATCCATAAACTACTTTTCCAAAAGGCTTGGAAAGAATTTCGTTTGTAAAAATGTAATCGACAAACTTTAAAGCATCTTTACCTCGTACTTCGATTTCTCCCATGTGGGATACATCGAACATCCCGACGTCGTTTCGGACGGCGAGGTGTTCTGCCTGAATTGTCGTGTAGACAATCGGCATGTCATAACCTGCAAATTCTTCCATTCTTGCATGAAGTTCAGTATGGAATGGATGAAGACAGGTTTCTTTTATTTCGGACATTCGTGTTCACCTCAAGAAATATTATATCACAACTAAATGCGTTCAAATAACAAATCTAAAAATTCCGATTCCTCCAGATTATAGACAAAATCTTTCAAATTAATATTCTTTAGAATTACAGAAAAAGAATCTCTTGAAAAATCGATATTCGTAAAATGATCGAGTAAAATATCCGTGTCGCCGACCAGAAAATAGTCGCCCAACATATTCATCTTTTTTACGATATTATTTTTTAATTCCATCCGAATTTCCATCTGTCCAACGGAAAGTCTTCCTTTTTTGATCAATGTATATCCAGGATTTTTTCCATAAATGAAACTAGGGTCGAGATAGGTATCTTCGATTCGAGCAATCCCAATCAAATCTTGTTTTGTCAAAGTAATCTCACTATCGCAAAGACGCTTTTTCATTTCTGATTTGAAAGTTTCGATATCAAGATCAAAATGCTCTTTTAAATTGGTCACGCGCTTGCGCACGGAGTCGATACCTTTTGAAATCAACTTTTCATTGTCAGGAGTAATGGCTTTGACCATGACGGACAAATCAGTATCATATAGCATTGTTCCATGGACACAAGATCGATTACCTATTCTGTAAAAAGCATTCCCAGATATTTTTTGTTCTCCGATTAAAATGTCATTTCTTCCTGAAAAATGAGTATCTAGTCCCAAGGAGTTTAAAGCCGATACGATTCGGTTTAAATATGTATCAAAAACAAAATCCTTCTGAAATGTTGGAGTGATGAATGAGAACATAATATTTGAAAAATCCGCGTAAACGCATCCTCCACCGGACTTTCTTCTATAATACTGAATATTGTGACTTCTCACATACTCAAGATTGACTTCATTCTCGATCAATTGATTGCGACCAAAAATGACTGTTGGATTCACTTGCCACATGAAAAAATACTCATCCTCGGAATAATGAGTCGCAAGATATTCTTCCGTTGCCAGGTAAAACGACAGTCTTCTTATTTCGTTATCGGGATAATTAACGTAGATCATATTTCATACCTCATTCTCTAATTGAAAAAAAGAGAGTAATTTTACTCTCTTTCCAGAAACTCTTTGATTCTCTTCTCTTCGAGTTTCGCGAGAAACTCGGTGAAAGGAACAATATCTTTATTGATTTTGTATTCATCAATTGTTCCAAAATACTCGTCTCTAAGTCCTTTTGTGATTGAAACGGGTAAGAATCCTTCAAGTTCAAGCTGATAATTGAGTAACAATCTTGCAAGTCTTCCATTTGCATCCATGAATGGATATATTTTCAAAATTTGGAGATGTGCGAAAGCCGCTTTCTCTAGACCTTTCAGTTTTGAATCTTGTAAGTCTTGAAAATAGGCATCCATTTTTTTGAAAATCTTTAGATAGGTCGGTGGAACATGTTTCGCTCCTAGAATAAATAAGTCTCTAGTGCGATATACGCCTCCCGGAATCATTCCGTCGACCAATACTTGATGTAAGTCTTTTAAAACTGTCTCGTTGATTTCTTTCTTTTCTCTTACAAGTTTATGAACCATTTGGATTGCGTGATAATTGTTGATGATTGCTTTGCGGATGTGTTCGCTTTTGTCAGGAAATATTCTTGAATGATCCTCCAACAAGAAACAAACATCTTCAAAAGAGAAATCACCGTTATCGAATGTTGTTGACTCGTAAATGTACAACTTGTCAAAATCGTCACAACGTTCTTTTAACTCTGCAATTGACAGCGTTCCTTTCTTGTTGCTTAATGCCTGTAAAAGTTCTTCAACCTCTTGAATTTTCATTTGCATCACCTCACTAGAAAATTTTATCATAGAAAGCGTTTCCTTTCAATCTATTTGACTAAAAAATGGCAAGAAAAAAGCAATCAAAAAGATTGCTTATTTTACAGATTGGTCATACGAAGACTTGACAATTTGATAAATGACTTCTTTTGGAAGATCACCATAATTGTTTGCTTTAAACCATAAATCGTCTTTTGTTGATTTGTTTTTCGAAATTGTCGGGTATTTGATAATCAAACGAATCCCTTTTTCTAGTTCATATTTGAAAGCCATGCGGTAATAATTTCCATAATTAATTAATACCAAGAATGGATTTCTGTCTAAATAGAACGTGATTTTTTCGTCTGCTATTTTTGTGACTACGTTTGGAAGTTCTCTAACGTACTCCACCAACAAATCGAAAGTCGGATCTAATGGTTTAAACATTTTTGGTTTTTCAATATAATAATCGATTGAATTAATCTGACGTGATTGATTGGAAGTTTGAGAGAACTCAGGATCCACTGATACGTCTTCATAAAGCATGTTTGTCGGATCCATATCTTTCCCTTTGGATTGAATGGTTTCGTCTTTAGACACAATCAACGTTTTTCTTGAATCAACCTGTTCTAAGGCTTGTTGTTTCTTTCCAGCTTTTTTCATCGGAGCTTGAGCCAGTTTTTCTACTTGTTGTTTTGCTTGTTTCATTTCTGGTTCATAATCAACCTGAAGAAGTTCTTCTTCTGAAACTCGGTTTTTCTTGACAGCAAGAAGTATGAGATGAAGAATATAAAAACCAAAAGTAACTGCGCCTACCAATACATAGTTGTAAGTGTAAAAAGAGGCATAATTCGTAACCACATAAGTTCTTACATAATAGGCAGCTCCGCCACTTACTAATAGAATTTCAAATAAGAAAACAAAAATCATAATCCGTGAGAAATTCTTTCTGATTTTAAATCCGCTCGATAGAAGATGTCCAAAGCCTAGAATATTCAAAACTAAAAATCCTAGTCCACCAAGATAAATCAACGCTGTTTGATTCGTTGTATCATGAGTGTAGATGAAAGCAACGAGAATGGCTGCATATGCTGTTGCTGCAACGCTGAACAACCACATCGGAAGAAAGGCTGCATTTGCCGTTTCTTGTTGAAGCTTACCATCGTAATTATATTCACGGATACTGACAATTAGAAACACTAAACCGAGTAGAAACAGAAATCCCCCAATGCCACCTTTAACCAGTAATTCGTTGTCACCCAAGAAACTAATGTTTAGTCCCCATTGCCCAAGGTTGTTCCAAGGAATGGCAACAACGGTAATGAGCAGAACGGAGAGAAAAATAACTAAGTTTGCAAAAAACTTTTTCATTTCAACCACCTCTTCCTAACCTATATGAAAATTATATAATCAATGTATACTAATGTCAACACGCTAGAATGTTTTATCTCTATTTTTCAGATATAATCGAAAATAACAGTAAACAGCGCATCATCAATGAATAATCCATCATTTTTATATTGAGAAAAATATTATAATATTCATTCTTTTTGATAAATAATTGTTATAAAAAAATATAATTTCGATAAATTATATCAATGTAATTGCATTATATAGCTCAATCGTATATAATGAATCTGTAAATTATCTGTTGTACTCCAATCTGTATCCACAGATAATTACAATGGGAGAAAACTAAAATTCTTTAAAGAAGGAGGTATCGTATGCAAGTATTAAAGGAATCAGTCAAGAACGCGATTGTTGAGGGAGCAATTGCCGAGTTCTTCGAAAGAGGTTACCAAAACGCAAACATGAGAAGGATTGCGGATAGTGCAAATATTACCGTTGGTAACATTTACCGTTACTTTGAAAACAAGGAAGCATTATTCAATGCAGTCTTGTTACCAGCACAAAATGCAATCAATGACTTAGAATCTTTCGATAGAAAGCTTCATATTACTCAAATTGAGTCTAAAAAAGAAGCTGATCAAATCGTTACATATGTCATGAATGTGCTTCGTCCTTACACTAAAGAAATTTTCATCATGATTTTCAATTCGAATGGCACTCATTATCATCAAGTAAAAAATCAACTTGAATTATTAGTTGTCAACAAAATCAGAGAATATTTCCCTGGAAAATTTGAAGATTATTTCTTAAAAATTGTAGCTTCAAGCTTTATTCAAGCATTGTTCGTTGTTTTCAAAGACAACGTCAACAACATGGAGAAAATTCAAGACATGGTTGTTCAGTTAATCGTGTTCTACTTCCGCGATGTCAACAAACGTTTGTTCTAAAAACACTAAAAAAAGGCGACCCTTCTAAAGGTCGTCTTTTTTTTATCCCATAGATTCAAGTTTTCTTGTGTCTGTTTTTCCAATCATTGTTTTAGGTAATTCATCCATATAGATGATTTCCTTTGGAAGAGCATATACAGAAAGTTCCAAGCGAATGGCTTCCTTGATCCTCTTCTCCAGCATTTCTGCGACTGCGTTTGGGTGGACAACGATGTATAGTTTAATCATCGATCCTTTTTCTTGATCGGGTACTCCGATGGCTGCTACTTCTTTGATTTCATTGAAGTTCATCACAAGGTTTTCAATTTCAGAAGGAAGAACAGGCATTCCTGAAACTTTGATGATTCGTTTTAGACGTTGTTTGAAATGAACGAAACCTTCGGCATCGATAAATCCGAAATCTCCAGTCAAAACCCATTTCTTTTTGTTGGAATCAATCAGGAAAGGATTGTCTTTTGGGTGAGATTTGTTCTCCAGATAGCCGTTCATCATCGTATCTCCAGAAACTACAATCTCACCGTCTTTTCCTCTTTCAAGGAACTTTCGATCCTCCATCGATACAATTTCCATATTGAGACCAGGAAGAGGTTTTCCTACCGAGGTTTGTAAATGTTCTTTCAGCGTATTGACTGAACATACCGTGACTACTTCTGTCAGACCATATCCTTCTAGCAATCTTGCTTTCGAACCGAACTCTTTCATCAGTCGATCAAAACGATGTTTTAAATCCAAAGCAACATAATCTCCTCCGACGAAAGCTTGGTGGAGATTTTTTAGATGTGCTCCTCTTATTTCGTGTTTACCTATTAAGTTTTCGAACAAAGATGGTACGCCGATGACGTAATTCACTTGATTGGTCTTTAGAAGTTTAATCGTTTCCAAAGCGTCAAACTTCGGCATTAATGTATCAACCCCACCGAAGCACAGCATGGCGTGAGTGCCCATACAAAGACCAAATCCATGAAACAAAGGAAGAACCGCGAGCATGTGTTTGTTCTTGAAATTGGTTTCCCCTAATATATGGGCGGTGTTTGACGCAAGACTGTTAATCGCGAAATTTGATAACTCGATTGTCTTTGGCTCTCCAGAAGTTCCACCGCTGTGAAGATAAACACTTGTTTTCTTCGCATTGATTTTTGAAGTGTCATGAAACTCTTCTTTTCCAAGCATTTTAGAATACGATAATACTTGGTTTCCATATTTAATGTTTTTTAATTTAGCACGATTGATGAGTTTGTATCCGAATTTTTTAACAAACCCCATCGTCCTGGTTGGATTTGCCAAAATCAATTTAATGTGAGGGTTCTTAATCAAATCCTTGTAGTGATTAAAAAACGTATCGACGATAATCAATGTATTTGAACCGGTTTTTGCCATAAACCTTTCCATTTGATTAACTGGGGTCAAAGGATGAACCAAATGACTCAAAGCGCCAATCTTGTTGACGGCGTAAAAGGCATAAATGGATTCAAAAATATTTGGCATTGCCATCGTGACCGTATCTCCGGATTTGATTCCCAAATCATGAAGACCATTCGCAAAATCATCGATTTCAGTAATCAAAGTTTGATAATCGACGTATTTTCCCGTGAATAAAAGTGCATTATTTGTTGGAGATGAGTTCTTCGTTTCTAATATTGTTTCATACATACTACAATTAATTTTCATTTTGTCCCCCCTAAATCCGGAATCCGGATATATAACCTATGATATAAACCAGTGCCATAATGATAATCTGATGCGTGACGAATATCCATAATGTATACTTACCTGCAAATACGAAAGGCTTATTCCATGATTTATCCCAACTTGGTAACAAACTTGCTTTTCCTTGATAAAGATGTTTTCCCAAGACGGTACCAATGAATATAACGCCCACATATGGGAAAATTCCAAAATGATCCGCACCATATCCCTTTATACCGACAATCACTTCCAACAATTTCGGAAAATCAAGCGTATTATAATAAGGAACCTCCGTGAAGTTGAAATAGAATCCATATGCAATGATGAATGCTCCGACAATGAAAATGAAAGCATCATTGTCCCAAATCTTTTTAAACAACCAAACCAGTAAGGTTCCAATCGCAAACATGTGAATGATTCCAAACACAATTCCAATGTCGACTCCAAATCCGATTTGGATACCCATTGTAATGGCTGTAATCAATAAAGCAACAACTGTAAAGCGCAATCCTCTTTTTAAATTCGATCTGCTGAAGTTATAACTGATTCCACTCACCAGCAAGAAAATCGCCACAAAAACAAAATGAAAATTAGCTCGAAGTTCGGAGTTCCAATACCAGTGTCCCGCTTCATATAGAAAATTGGCTACAGGTCGATCCAAAATAAAGAAATTCGAGAACCAATAAGGTAAACTTTGTAGATCATACATCAGGTGATCGAAGACCATTAAAATAATCGATAATCCTCTTAAAAAATCTAACTCCCATATTCGTTTACTCTTCATCTGTTTTCCTGCCTTTATGATAAGACAATTATAATATAGTTGGCCTACTTTGTAAACTTAGTACCATATATTTTGTCATTCAACCAATAATTACAGTTCTCCAACCGTATATGTAGTGAAATTTAACGTTCAGTCGAACAGTCAAAAATAAAATATGTTATAATAATCCTCGAGGCGGTGATAGAGTGGAGAATATCAACTTCGACGATTATATAGACTTACTGATTGAAAAAAACAATCAAGCGTTCGAAACAGTTTATGAGCATACTAAAAGAGGTGTATTTTCAATTATCGTCGCGATTGTGAAAGACAAATCACAAACAGAGGATTTAATGCAAGATACCTACATTAAAATGCTCAGTAAAATTCATACCTACGAAAGAGGACGTAATTTTAATGCTTGGTTACTTCAAATTGCGAAAAACATCGCAATTGACCACACCAGGAAATTCAAGCGAGTAAGCGTATATGATCCGATAGAATCAAGCTATGTTTTTGATAACACGGTCGATGAAGCACCAAAAGAACAATCCTATGAGATGGAGGAAATGTTAAAACCTCTTGATGATCTCGAAAGAGAAGTTGTTCTACTAAGAATTGTATCAGACACTAAATTCAAAGATATCGCTACATTAACAAAGAAACCAATAGGAACCGTCTTATGGATTTATAATAAGGCGATTAAAAAAATGAAAAAAGAAATGGAAGGAGGAACTCAAAGTGAAAACGAGCGTACTTAAATCAAAACTGAAATCGATGGCTCTCAATGAAATGCCAGAAGTCATAGACAAAATTGATTTGGCAAAAGTCCATATTTTGCCAAAAGAAGAAAGAACACCTGGATTATTAAGGAACTTAAGAAGAGTACTGACGTACACTTTCACTTTCTTGTTCATTGGAGTGTTATCCGTGGGAGGATATACCCTTTTCATAGGAGGACCGACGACAACGACCCCATTCCAAACAGATACAGAAATATTAGCTTTTCAAACCATCTCGGCTTCCTCTCTTCAAACAGATATCGATGCCTCGCCGCTTTCCTTTGAAGTGACGCCTTACGCATTGGATACGACTGCAGGATTGGAAGATGACATTGATTTAATCAACCAATATCTGAATATGATGGAAACCGTTCTTGGAGATCAAGATACGATGCTAACTCAAAGTCTTGAATCTGATAAAATAGAGTATCAATATTATATCCTTTATCGTAATCAAGATTGCTTAGGAAATCTAATAGAGTATAAGTTTTATTACAATGTGTCTGAATCAGGAGATACAGCAGAAATTACCGGTATGCTCTATCACGAAGAAAACGCGTTTGAGATTTCTGCAGCCTATTCAGGAGATTCAACCAGCAACATGGAAAGTCTTCGTGCATCCTTAAGCGAGTCCAGATATGTTCTCGTAGAGGATCAATCGACTGAAGACGCTCAATCCTATAAATATATGCAATACGTGGACAACCAACTTCAAAATGAAGCTGTGGTCTCGGTCATGATGAAAAACGGAAGTTTGAAGTCTTCCATCGCATTAAGTGGAAATGCATCTCTATTTCTAAATGTGGAAAGAGTTAAAAACGCAAACGGAGATTCGTTTAACGTTGAATATTCTATCAATAATAACGGAAACATAGAACAAGGACAGTTTCAAGTAAAAATCGAATCTGAAGGTACGACTGGAGCTTCTATCTATAAATACACCGTTAATCATAATGGAATGCAAAGCGAAATGACTGGCAAAAGAGAAAACAAAGGAAATACTTTAGCTACAGAGGACGATTTTGTCCCGATGGGTAACCATGGGAATAACTCTAATACCACAACGACAACCGTTTTGACGACATCTCAAACAACGACAAATAGCGGATCAAATACACAAACTACGGCAACAACCACCGATAACACGAACCATCAAACAACCACTTCAAATATGGGTTCCAACCCACATTAGAGAACAATAATAACAGGAGGACAAAAGATGAAAAAATTATTTCTATTAGCTAGCGTTATAACAACAGTATTTATTTTGATTGGGTGCGATCAAGCTCAACTTGCGACTATTTCCGAACAACCATTGATTGAATCATCGACGGTCTCAGTCGAAGATTTGGCATTACAAGCCGCAAGCGTAAACGCTTTGCTGCTACCGAATCTTGGTTCAGCGGATTTAATGAGTTTTACTTTACTTGAAGGAGAGACTACGGAAGATCCTTTGGTAAGTGAAGATGTAAACGAACTTGACATGTATCTTGAATTGATGGCTCAATTCTTGGATAACGACAACGGGTTAAGTGTTTTAACAGAAGATAGTGATCGTGATGAATACGCATTTAAGGTGACATATACGATTTCCACTCTTTATGATGGACTAAAAACATACGTACTTTATTATAACCAAACTCTTCCTGTTGTGGAAGACGACGCAACTGATGACGAAGCTACAACAGACGATGGAACATTGATTACCACTAGTTTTGGACAAGGACACGAACCTTTCTGTGTACCATTTACTGAGAACGATTCTGAAGACGTAACTGCTTACCTAGATGGCATCTTGGTCGACGGTGATGTAGAGACTTTGCTTGAAGGCGTATTAATTCAAACAGAAACAGAAGAAATTCTTCGTTTATATGCCTATATCGATGAAGCAAACTTCGTAAGAGTCAGTGTTCAAAACGATGCTTTAGATCAGACAAGAAAATTCTTTTATCAAGTGATGGAAGACGGAATCAAAGTATCTGAAAGTAAAATCAATTCGTTTGTTGAAGATGGTGAAATTCATATTCGCCTGCAAATGACTTCAGGTGCTTCTTTCACAGAATTCAACGCTACTCAAGAAACAGTAGAGAACATTACGACCATTCATATTCGTTACATTGTTAGACAAGACAACGAATTAGTTGAAAGCGGACATGTACAAATCGTTGGTACTTATGACGAGTTGACTGGTGAAACCACTTTTGAATATACCGTACTCCCAGATGGATTTGCATATTCGCATAAATATGAATATAAACATGCTTGTGGGCCTTATGGCAGCTACAATGGCGAGCCTCGAAACGACGATGAATTTAAAGGAAATACAGACGATCATGGAAAATCAGGAGGAAAACATCCTGGTGGAAACTGGAATCCGTTCAACTGGTTTGATGGTGATGACGACACTACAGATGAAGAGCCTTCAACTGAAGGAACCGATATTCCGGATACAAACGGCATCTAAAAAGGTGAAAACGACTTGAAAAAGTCGTTTTTTTTTATTTTCTCCAATAAACGCTCCTTCTATAACGTATATCTTTCGTAGAATCAAATATAAGGAGGAAATGATGAAAAAATTAGTTATTGGATTACTCGTATTATTCACAGGTGCCTTTTTGTTCGCATGTGAAAGTGCACCAACCACAACCTTATCCGAGACCCCAGTCGAATTTACAGTTGATAGCGATGTATTCGCGCTAGAAGCACTGTCTGCAGTATCATTGATGAGTGCTCCTTCACAAACGACTTTAAGTTTGTCAGGTTCAACAAATACAGCAGCTACAACTACTACGGATGAGGAAGACCCAGAAATTGCGGAGACCATCGACGACATCGACAGATATATGGACTTGATGGAGCGATTTTTAGGAGATGACGACTTACTTGAAGTTGAAGTCGTCGCATCAGACAACCCAGATTATGCTTACATGGTTACTTATACTACGATTGACTTACTTGATGTTACATCGACATTCGTATTTTACTTCAACGAAGTAGTGTACGAAGTTGACGAAGAACCAACTGATACCACTACTACTACTACTACTACTACTGAAGAAACAACAACGACTCAAGAAGAGACAACCACCGAAGAGCCTACGACAACCGTTGAGGATACAGATACTCAACTATCTGTGACAATGGATCAAACTCAAGAAAAGAACTTCTACTTCCAAGATTCAGAAGACGATCAATATGTAGTATATTACCTTGAAGGAATTCTTGTTCACGGAGATCTCGTATATGACATCGAAGGAAAATTATTAGACTTCGAAGGTGTTGAAGTATTGAGACTTTACTCTTATATCGATCATGACAATTATGTGAGAGTACAATATTGCAACGATGAAGAAACTGGCGAAGAAAGATTCTTTTACAAAGTTGTTGAGGAAGGCGTTATCGTCAGCGAAAGCAAACTTAGAATTTCAACTGAAGAGGACGGATTGAACTTAAGACTCGATATGAGTGAAGGAAATCTATCTTATAGCCTTCGTTTCAAAGTGGAAGAGGAAGAGGATGTCACCATCATTAGAATCATGTATACCGTATATGAAGATGATGAAGTGATCGACTCCGGACACATCAAGATTTATAAGACAATCGATTTAGAGACCGGTGAACCCGTCTATGATTACAAAATCAATTCAGATCACTATCAAAAAGAATTTGAATATCATTCAAGAGGACACAAGGAATACACTGAACCAACTGATGAAGCTCAATTGTAGCTAAATCTATAAATCTCCACACCCTAAGGAAAAGGCCCGACTAGATTGTCGGACCTTTTTCGTTTTTGTTAGTGGTGATGATGGTGATGAAGTCCCGCATCGAGGTCTTCGAATAATTCATCACAATCTTGAGCAAGGCATTCCTCACCTGAAAACTCAATTTCAATGGTGGCGTGTAAAATACCTAAATGCTTCAATTCATGATGAATTTCCCTTTTGAGCGATGAAAGCCTGTCTTGAGAAATCCCCTTTGAGACGACTGCATGCAGCGTCAGCAAAGGATTTTCGCCGTCTATCGTCCAAATATGAACGTGATGGACGTTTTCAAGATCCTGTATACGTGAAAGTTCGATTTCGATTTTTTGAATGGTGGGATTCTTTGGCGCGACTTCTATGAAGATGCGAATAATCTGCCTCAAATTCTTGTATACATGAGAAAGAATATAAAGAGTGAACAATATAGAAAGAATCGAATCTATCCAATAGATTTGGAAAAGGCTCATCAGAATTGCGCCAATGAATAAAGCAATCCAACCGAAAGCGTCTTCGAATAAATGAAGGCTGATTATTTTTTGATTGATTGTATTTCCCTTTTTGGCTTTTAAAGCGGCGAATAAATTCACCGCAACACCTAATATAGAAAACCAAATCAGTTCCGTAGACAACACGGTTTCCGGTTGAAAAATTCTTGGAATTGCTTCATAGACGATAATTATCGAGCCTATGATCAAAACAATCGATGAAATCAATCCGCCGAGTAAAGAAAATCTTCGGTATCCATAAGTGAAACTTTGATCAGCCTTCTTCTTCGACTTATTCTCAAGAACAAGCGAGAGGCCAATAGAGATAGAATCTCCGATGTCGTGGACGCTGTCACTGATTAGGGCTATGCTGTTGGTATATAATCCACCCAAGAATTCAAATACTGTAAAAAACAGATTCAAAAGAAAGGGCAAGAGTAATTGATTTTTATTTTTTTTCAAAATATCATCTCTCCTAATTGACCTGATTATATCACATTTTACATCATATTATAGTAGAGTATGCTTTTTGGAATAAGCTCTAGTTAAAGACCTAAAACCATTTTCTTAGTTTAAAAAATACAATCATTGAGACGATAATCGTCACACAAAGGGCAATAAAGAATATCAACCCATTCGGATTGGATAAAATCGAGAAATTAGTGAAATTCATTCCAAATACGCCCGCTAGGAATGAAAGCGGAATAAAGATGGCACTGAAAATGGTTAGAGTCTTCATTACGGCATTCATTTTGTTCGATACATTGTTCATGAAAACATCAAGCAAATTTCTTAAGAGTTCTCTTTGTGCATTGATGTCTTCATAGATTCGACGGGTATGATCGGTGATATCGTCAAAATATTTATAGATATCAGATGAGATTAAACTGGTTTTCTTATACTCATGATTGACGAAACTATCGTAGATGGGATCAATAGATTTCTTCAAAAAGAGAAGTTCCTTTCGAAGATTATAAAGGACTGTTTGATCGGTCGACTCCAGTCGGATGATGTCCTCTTCAAGACGAATCGTTTGGATTGATAGTTCTTTTTGGACAAAGATATCGTTGTCTAGAATGGTATCTAGCAATGCATAAAATAGATAATCTACTTTGCTTTTTCTTATGAAACCTAAATTGTTTTGAAGCCTGAGATAGACTTCATCAAATAAATTCGTATTATGCTCATGAAACGTTAATACCTTATCCTTGAAAACCAACATTGAGAGATAATCTCTATCAATCTTTCCGTTTTTTAAATAGGAGTAATTAAACACAGCGAAAATATATTGGTCTAGATATTCGATTTTGTTTCTTTGTGTGACATTGAAAATGTCTTCAATAACCAATGGATCCACGCCAAAATCTTCACACAGAGTTTTAATCTTTGTCATGTCTTTTAGTCCCTTGATCATATACCAATTGTTATATTCAGGAACCAAAGACAACTCTGTCACTTTCTTCAGATCTTTTTGATTATAGACAATATGCGTTATTTCAGTCTCAACTTGATGAATTCCAGTGTAAATTGGAGTTCCGGGAGGTTGGTTTTTCTTTGTGATCAGATTCATTGTTTCACGACCCTTCTTCAAACATATTATACATCAAAAAAACGATTTCGTCTTGGACTTAAAAAAGATGAATCATTCTTTGCCGACTTTATATCCTTCTCCTATGATTTCTCCAGAAGTATAATAGTGATTGTCAAGTCCATATAGTACCATTTCAAGATTTGACAGATTCAGCTTTCCATTTTCTAATAATTCTTCATCAATGTGAGTTTCTTCTACTTCACAAATACAAATGAATCTTTGTTTATGCTGGTATGTATGGACCACTTGTATTATTAATGCAATCGGTGCCCTCTTTAAGATTGGCAATCCACTCATCACTTCAAAAGGTTCAATACTAGATTTATCGACGTCTCTCCCTGAATGAATGCCACAGTAATCTACAAATGAAAGCATATCTTTGGTAGGCATGTTTAAAGAGAGCCTATTCGAGGCCAGAATGTATTCCGTTGCCAAATGATTGATGTTAAGACTTACCATAACAAGAGGAGGGTTGAGTCCTGCCACGGCGATATCTCCAATAGTCGTAAAATTGAAAGAATCATTGTAGGATGTTCCTACAATTCCAATCGTCGTCGGGTGAATTAAGGGAAAACTTTTGATTTTCTTTTTCATAGTGATCTCTCCTTCAATCAATTATTATGGTATTAAGTCTCAAATCAGATCGACTTCTTCTATCAAAATTATATAACAAATAACGATTGAATGAAACCTTTAAGAAAATATATTCATTTTATAAACTCAAATAGAAAATGAAATCTCTTTATGATATGATAAGTATTGATGAAAATAACCAAGCATCAAAAGCTAATGAATGATATTGTTGTTCCCAAGATGAATTAAAGGAGAAAGCTGGATGAAAATATTATTTGGAGTCAAAGTTACTGAAACCGATAATCCAAGATTAGGAGATGAAATTGATTTCATCACCGCTGAAATCGATGAGTCTTTGAAAAATCAGATCGATAAATACGATGAAATGATGATTGGATTACAAAAAAAAGTGAAACTGCCACTAGGGTTATATATCGCAAAATTCTTGACTCTTTTACTTTGGGTCAGTGTCATCATCGGTGTCTTAAAAGGATTGGCTAACCATATGACGATTTCGCAGATCTATCAAAACATACCTTATTTATTCTACATTTCTCCTGTTGCTTTTGTCGTATGGATAGGACTTGAGATATTCACATTATATAAGAAAATCAAAATTCAAAAAAGCGAAGAGGTGGACGATCTTCAAGATTTCGTCGACCAAGTCTTGAGAGAATCAATGATTCAGCTCGACATACCTGAAGAATCAAAGGAAGTTAATGTTTTGGCGTTTAGATATAGCATTCAAAACAATAAAATGAAGGTTCTAAAGACCGGGATGACTCAGTATATTCATTTTGTTAAATTCATGTTTATTCGGGATGATCAATTATGCATGGCGGACCTATATAGGGTATTTTCGATTCCTTTATCAGAAATAATAGATATCATTCCCATTGATAAAAAGATAGGTCTTCATAACTGGAATAAAAGTGTGCCTGCCAATCATGAAAGCTATAAAAAATATAAGATTCGGTTCAATCAATATCGAATGTTTTTCATCAAACGGTATTATAGTGTAAAAATAAGGCACAATTCAGATGAATATGAGTTTTACATTCCCAATTATGAACTTGATACTTTTTTAGAATTAACAAACAGAACCTAAATAAATAAAAGTAAGCAATATTTTTTAGAAAATTGCTTACTGAATTATGAGTAATAGAACAATAAAACGTACATTATATCTTGATTTTGAGTATGAGTAATCATACTTTTTTGTTTTTGAAGTTTAATGAAAAAATAATGAATCCCAGCCTCTGTATAATGCTTCTACATAGACTGTGTGTGTCATACCTTCTGATGCAAAAGAAGAGTTCTTGCTTACACAGGCCACTTTCCATAAAAAATAAGTTCACATATCTTCATAACCAATATTTAACTTTTCAGTTTGACAGCTTCCGTTTGTATTGAATTGCCCGTTAATAAAACACGAATATACTGGAACAATACTATTACCCAATCATGTCAAGAATCACAGTCATAATTGCATATTCTAGTTGCTCTTCGTTTGTAAAATTATACTCCATAATGCTTTGATAGTAATCAATTCCACATCCGAGAAAAGAGAGAATGATGAATTTTTCATTTCTATATATGTCCGAAACAAAACCAGAATAGTTAGAAAATATTGTCTCATTCATATTCAGTAGAATAATTTTGTAACAATTATTTTCATATAATAATGACAATAATTGCATGTCAGAATCAGATAATTCTCCATACTCTTGCACATCGAGTATTATGAATTTATTCAATTTTTGATTGTTTTGTAGAATCTCTGATAACAAGGAGTATTCCTTAGTTATAATATTATCTGGTAACGTCATAGAATTGGAGTATATTATTAAGTCGTTCTCTTGTTCCTCAACTATTTCATCTATAAAAGAAAAATAGTCATCAGGTACTCCCTCTGGTGGAATTCTTGCAAAAGGATTTCCAATAATGAGATACAATAAAAAAATGATTATTCCTGCAAAAAACAAATATAGCAAAAATAATTGTTTTTTCATAGAATTCCTCCTGAAGTAACTCTCTCAAATCAAATTATATAATCTTTCTTATAGAAGAAGAATTATGTGAAGTATATTGCATAAATTTGCTGTAATCATCCATATCAACATAAAAACCCAATGTGTCATATTGTGAAACTGAGAGAACAGGTGTACTTCGTGCAACTGAAAAAAATAAAAAAAAGTAGTTATCATAAAAATAGTCTATTCTTTCCATTTATCTTGCTTTTTAGTATATTTTGTTAATCAATAACCATTATACAACGGTAAATATACATTTTCAACAAATCATTTAATTAATATGAATTATATACTAACAGCTTTTTATGAAACATCGATATATTTTCAGAAAAAGAATCCAAAGTTTCATGAAGTGGCATACAAGTCTGGATTGGTATGGTTATAGAACTGTGGGTTGTGTTACATTCTACATATATCAAGCTTACTAATAATGTCTGTTTCAAAAAAAACAGTACAAAAAAAGTTGACGATTTCGTCAACTTTTAAAATGTCATGGTACCAGTGGCCGGACTCGAACCGGCACGCTTTTAAGGGCAATGGATTTTGAGTCCATCGTGTCTACCAATTTCACCACACTGGCATAGCACTCATTATTATACACAGTTTTGATGAAAAAGAAAAGTTTTTTTTATGAATTTACTTTGTTTTTTTTAAACAGGTTTCTCTACGTCCTATCGACAATGGACAGTTCTTTCAAAAAGGTATGAATGATGGATTTGATATATTTATTACGTTCTATTTCTATAGATAAATCAAAGGGAGAAACAAGATCCATCAAACGGCTAAAATAGGCAAAATACATCATTGTTGCAGTGTTGATTCCCATGACCGCAATTCGAAGCTTTTGAGGATGAACCAAGGGGTGCCTGCGGAAACCTTCTTGGATTAATTTTTCTAGAAAAGTATTCAAACTGTCTCTAGCTGGAATATCAAAATCATTGTTTTGAATCATCTCATAAAAATGAGCCTGGGTTATCTTAGGATATTTCAATGCTCCGTTAACCAAGAAGATGAAAACTTCAGCCAGTTGTTCCTCAAAGGTCATCGATTCAGTATAGGCAAAATCTTCCCAACGAAAAGCATTTGACAACGTGATTGAAAGAACTTTTTCCATTAAAGCTTCTTTCGATCTAAAGTAATAATTGATTGAAGCGCTATTCATCCCTGCGATTTCACCAATTTTACGAATCGTTGTATTACTCATTCCATATTTTTCAATACATTCTACCGTTGCGTTGATAATCTTTTCTTCTGCTTCAGTCAAGTGAATCACCTCATGCATTCATTATACATTTGCAAAATGAAATTGTCAATCTTATTCAAACAAAAGATTTAATCATTTGATTTAATTAATTGATTGACAATCTGTTTTTCCTGTGATATATTGAAAACAGATATAGTTATGAGGTGAATAGTGTGGAACGATGGATGATTGTGACGGGTGCGACCGGCGGGGTCGGAAAAGCTTTTTGTTCTCTCTTGGCAGATAAGGGATTCAATTTATTGATTACAGATCGTGAGATATCATCCATATCCGAGCTGGCATCAGGGATTGAAAAGCAATATGACAAGTCCGTTGAGACTTTTGTTTGTGATATGACCAACGAAACCGTTCGAAATGATTTCTATCAATACATTAAAAACACCGACAGGCACTACCATGGGTTAATCAATGTCGCAGGAATCGATTCCGAAGGTCAGTTTTCAACCAAAGATTACGAAAAGATAAACATGATCATGCAACTGAACATGATTTCCACAACCGAAAATATTCATAAAATTCTTCCATATCGAGACCCCGATACTCCTTTTCTAATCATCAATGTTTCCAGTTTGGCTGCGTTTCAACCGATGCCTTACAAAGCGATGTATTCTGCTTCAAAACGCTTTATCGTTCAATTAACGCTTGGAATACGTGAAGAACTGAAACGCGAAGGTGTATTGATGAGCGTATTATGCCCCGGAGGCATGCCGACCAATCCTTTAACGATTCAAAGAATTGAAAAACAAGGTTTCTTTGGTAAAATAACAACCCTTGATACTACCAAAGTAGTCACGATTACATATAAAAAAGCGATGTCAGGAAAAGCAATCATCATTCCTGGATTCTTTAACAAATTACTTTTCTTTTTGACAAAACTGATACCGGAAACCGTCATTGCCAGAATGCTTCAAAAAAAATGGTCAAAGGTATTATATATGAGATGTGGAAGTCTTTCACCGAAAGACTAAAGGAGATTAAATGCAGAAATACGCAGTCGTTACCGGTTCGACAGATGGAATCGGACTTGAAACTTGTATTGAACTGATGAAAAAAGATGTCTATATCATCGCTGTAGCTAGAAATAAAGAAAAAGCAGAAATAAAAAAGAAAGAAATGATGACCCAGAGTTCAACGGACAAAATCGAGTTTGTCTTTGGAAATCTCGATTCTACTAAGTCTCGGGATCATATCATAAAAGAAATCAAAAAAGCACTTTCAAATAAAGAAAATGCGAAGATTGACTATCTTGTCCATGTGGCTGGAGGAATCTCCAGTTATTACATCAATACTCCAGAAGCGTATGAACAAACGTTTGCGGTCAATCATCTGGCGGTCTTTCATCTTACAATCGAATTGTTGCCTTTGATGAGACATGAAAAAAGTGACCGAATTTTGGTCACATCTTCTTCTTCTCATTACAGAACGAGAATTCACTGGAAAGATGTCATGCTGAAAAAGCATTATTTATCTCTCACGGCATACAAACAGTCAAAGCTTGCAAATGTTCTATTTGTCAGAGAGTTCGCTGTTCGTTATCCGGATACTCCAATATTCGCCATTGATCCCGGTTTGGTCAATACCAACATCGGATTCAAAAATACAAAGGGAATCGAATCTTTCATATGGAGACACCGTGCCTTAAAAGGAGCTCATCCAAAAAAGCCTGCATCTGAAATGGTTGAAATAATGACGAATCCAATCTATGATACACAAACAGGGCTTTACTACAAACACGGAAAACTTAAAAAATCATCACATTATTCAAGGAACCCAAAACACGCTCCCAGATTATGGAGTTTATCAGAAAAGCTCGTCTATCACAAATAATTAAAGCGGTCGCAAATGAATGCGGCCGCTTTTGTTATTGAATGGATAGTTCCAACATCTCTTCAGAATATTGGTTTGTATAAAGATCGTAGTATTGTCCTTTTTTAGCAATCAAGTCTCTGTGCGAGCCCTCTTCTATCACTTTTCCATCTTCAAGAACCAATATTCTGTCACTATGGACGATGGTCGATAGTCTGTGGGCAACGATGAAACTTGTTCTGCCTTTTAATAATTTGTTAATCGCGTTTTGAATCAATTGTTCCGTTTCTGTGTCAACTGAAGAGGTAGCTTCATCCAAAATCAAAATTCTTGGATTGGCTAAGATTGCTCGTGCAAATGAAATCAACTGCTTCTGTCCAACGGAGAGTCTTGATCCGCCTTCTCCGCACTCTGTCTCATATCCCTTTTCGAATTGAATGATAAAATCATGGGCTTCTACTTGTTTCGCTGCTTCGATGACTTCCTCATCGGTTGCAGTTAGTTTACCATATCTTATGTTTTCCATGACCGAACCACTGAATAGATGCGGACTTTGTAGAACATAGCCTAAATTCGAATGAAGCCAGGACATGCTTCTGTTTTTGTAGTCGACACCATCGATAGTAATCACTCCGGTTGTCGGCTCGTAAAATCTGCAAATCAAGTTGACAATCGTCGATTTTCCCGCTCCGGTATGTCCTACAAGCGCAATCGATTCACCTTGTTTCACCGAAAGATTGAAGTTGTCCAACACTTTTTCACCAACATGATACTTAAATGTGACGTTTTTAAACTCTACATCTCCTTTGAGTGGCTCGAAGTTTTCAAGTTTGTAATCGAATAGTGACCCATATTTCTCGGTGACTTCTTCTGAATCCGTTATGTCCGGTTCCGACTCGATCAATGATACGATTCGCTCTGCAGAAGCTTGTGCCTGTTGGAATTGAGCGAAAATCGATGCGATGTTGTTGACAGGGTCAAAGAATTGCCAGACGTAATTCGTAAACAAATACAAAGTACCCACACTGATGGACAGATTGAATACCATGTTTCCGCCGTTATAATAAATTAAAGCCGTCGCAATCGAGATTAGAAAGATGACAGAAGGAAAATAGAGTCCTTGAATCATCGCTGCACGAATACTTTGTTTTCTGATATCCGTGGTTAACAGATTGAAGTCGTCATAATTTGAGTTTTCCAATACCAGTGTTTTCGTAGTGATTGCACCGGTGATCCCTTCATTATAGGCTCCGGTAATCTTGGAATTGACTTTTCGAATCGAACGATACGCCTTCAAAATGAATTTTCTGAAGTAGGTCGACACGAGCATCAAAATAGGAACGATAGCGATTGTAATCAGAGCTAGTTTCAAATTAATGATTAGCATCACGATAATTAAGATGACCATTAAAAACAGACCCCATGTAAAATCAATGACTCCCCAAGACAGAATCTCGGAAAGGTTTCTGGAATCGCTCGTCATTCTCGCCATAATCCAACCGACTCTTGTTCGGTCATAATAGGAAAACGGAAGTTCTTGCAGATGCGTAAATGCCTTTTGCCGAATGTTGAAAGCAAGCTCCGTTTGTACTTTTCCGGCAAAGATAATGAATAAGTATACCATCGTAGCCTGAATCACCATAAAGATGACATAAAGGATGATGAAATAACCTAGTTGTGATAAATCTCTTGTCCCTGCCTCAAGATTGGGATTGATGATTCCATCAATCGCAAACTTGGAAATATAAGGGTAAATAACATCCGTTGACGCAAGTACAATCATGCAAAAAATACTTAATAGTACTTGCTTTTTCAACGGTTTCATAAAACTAAAGATCTTTTTCCATACATTCCAATCTATCTTATTCGACGTGAAATTCTCCTCATCATAAAGATGATCATCCATGAACCTCACCGTCCTCTACTTGGAAATCAATCTTGGATTGAATTTCCCATATGTGTTTGTATAATCCGCTTTGCAGAATCAATTCGTTATGGGTACCACTTTCGCTGATTTTCCCTTTGTCAATCACGATGATTCTGTCTGCTTCTTTTGCCGTTGTAATTCGATGGGTAATGATAAAGACTGTCGAGTCTTTCCACTCCTTCTTCAGTCTCGAACGGATTTGTTTATCTGTTTCCGTATCGACCGCACTTAAGGAATCGTCGAATATCAAAATCGGCTTTGGTTTTAATAACATTCTCGCAATTGCAACACGTTGTTTTTGTCCACCGGACAAAGTGACTCCACGTTCTCCAACCAAGGTTTGGTACCCTTGTTCGAAGTGCACGATGTCATCGTGTACACTCGCGATTTTAGCTACTTCTTTCATTCTGTTTTCATCACTGTTTCGATTAGATATCTTGATGTTTTCTTCGACCGTTTTTGAGAACAAGAATGGTTCTTGGAGGATAATTCCAACATTTTCACGCAAGTAGTGTTTCTCGATGTTTTTGATTTCAGTTCCATCGATACTAATAGAACCACTATCGTAATCAAGTAATCGAACCATTAAATTCATGAGTGTCGTTTTTCCTGAACCTGTCTTTCCTATAATCGCAACGGTTTCGCCTTTTTTGACGGTAAATGAAATATCGTCAAGTTGATGATAGGTAGAATCTTCAAATTTAAAACTTACATGATCAAATTCCACATTCCCTTGGATCTCGGGTTTCGTTTGATCGATTAAATCTGCATATTCGTTCTTCGTTGAAATAATTTTGTCCAAACGAGATACAGCAACGGTTGCTTTTGAAAAGTCTCCGACGAGGCGACCTAGTTGACGCATTGGCCATATGATGTTTCCTGCATAAGCTAAAAACGCAAGATATACACCAAGGGTGATTTCTCCATTGACTGTGAATATGATTCCAGCTATCGCAATCAAGAAGAACTGAGCAAAACAAATTAAATCGGTTCCGCTCCAGAAAAAGGCCATTTTTTTAACCAACTTGAAGTCTGAGTCCGTGAACTGACGATTCAAATCTTTGAATTTATTCACTTCAAACTTTTCATTCGCGAAAGCTTTTACAACTCTCGCACCACTGACGTTTTCTTGAACGTGGGTAGTCATCTTCGACTCGTTTTGTTCAATTGTTTGAAACATTTTCTCGACTTTGCGAAAATAGAATATCGCAATGGTCAAAATAATCGGTGTAATGATTAATGAGATTGCCATTAGCTTGACATCCAGTCTAGCCATTTGATAGATGGAAAGACCGACGAGCATCACGAGTCTCATCACTTCGATGATTTGATCGCTGATGAACCTTTTATAACTTTCGACGTCGCTTGTGCAACGTTGGATCATATCACCAGTTTCGGTATGGGAATGAAAATGATATCCCAAATTTTGAAGTTGTCTGTATAGGTTGTTTCGTAAATTATATCCGACCCTTTCTGAAAACACTGCGGTAATTGATCTTCTGACGAAAATCGAGATTGCACGAAATAGTTCAAGTGAAACAATCAGCAATCCTGCGAGCAAGAGTTGCTTGGCGACAGTATCTGCGCCAATGAATTGTTGGAAGAAGGGGGGTAATTTTGATCCTTCATCACTGAACTTGAGTATTACGTCAATAATGTGCTGTCCAAATAAAGGAGTAATCGTTCGAATATAAGATATAAAAAACAGCATCACGAAGGCAATCATCAGCAGGGGCCAGTATTTTCCCATCCACCTAAACATTAATAGGAGGCTTCTGCCAACGCTTTTCTTCGGATCTGTCGATAGTGTTTTTGTGTTGTCCATATCACTCACCTCTTTTCTTATCGATATGGATCTTTTTAGTAGTTACATTTTTTCGATTGGTTGCATGCCAAGAAGACGCATTCCGTCGTTTAAGACGTTTCTGACCATGTAGATTAAACGGCACTTTGTGTTCCGTTCCAATTCGTCTTCGACATTGATTTTTTCTTTTGCATAATACGTATTGAAAAGACTGGCCATATTGAGCAAATATTTCGCCAATATACTAGGCGCATACTCTTCTGCACTCTTTTCGATGATATCTTTATAGATGCTGATCTGTTTGAGCATTTCAAAGGCTGGATCATATTCAAAAAACACAGGATTGAATGCTGTTAATTCATGATAATCGACGGATTCAAGTATCGAAGTAATCCGAACCGATGTGTATTGTAAATAGGGACCCGTTTGACCTGAAAAATTGACCATATCTGTGAGATTAAATTCAAAATCACCACTTCTATAATTTTTTAGATCATTAAATACAACTGCACTAACTCCGATTTTTTCAGCTGTAAGCTCTTTGTTTTCCAAATCGGGATTCTTTTCCTCAATATAAGTTAAGCTTAAATTGATGGCTTCTTGCAAGACGTCTTCAAGTTTAACGGTTTTTCCTTTTCTCGTTGACATCTTTTTTCCGTCTTGAAGGACAAGACCGAAATTCACATGGACGATTTGATCAGAGAAGTCATATCCCATTAAGTCTACCACTTTCTTGATTTGATCGAAGTGAAGTTTCTGTTCATTTCCAACGACATATAAGACTTTATCGAAGTGATAGGTATTTTTCCTGTAGAATAATGCTGAAAGGTCTCTTGTAATGTACAAAGTTGACCCATCGCTCTTTTGAATCAATGCAGGAGGATAAGCTTCACCAAGATCGACAATCATCGCCCCTTGGTCTTTTTTTAATAAATTCTTTTGTTTTAACTCATCGATGACTGCTGCCATTTTATCATTATAAAATGCTTCACCGTGGTATGAATCAAACGACACTTTAAGAAGATTATATACTTTCATATAATCCTTTAATGACTCTTCCCGGAACCAAGCCCATAAAGCGACATACTCGGGATTATTTTGTTCGAGTTCTTTGAATATCTCTCTTGCCTTGTCTTCTAACTCCGGTTGTTCTTTCGCAAGTTCATGGAATTCAACGTAGAGTTTAGCTAGTTCTTCAACCGGATTTTGCTTGACCGCTTCTTTGTCTCCAAAATTGAGATAAGCATAGATGATTTTCCCGAACTGAGTTCCAAAATCACCTAAATGATTGATTCTTACGATTTTGTACCCACACTTCTCTAGGATGTTTCCTATCGAATGTCCGATAATGGTTGAACGCAAGTGACCGATTGAGAATGATTTTGCGATATTCGGTGAGGAATAATCTATACAAACGGTTTTTCCTTTTCCAATTTCACTGGATCCGAAATGTTCTTCGGAAAAGAAATCTTCTACGATTCTTTTACCAACGGATGATTTTTTCAATAATAGATTGATAAATCCTCCCATTGGAGTGATTTCTTCCAAATAGGTGGCCCAAGGGCTTTCTTCGATTACATTTTTAACAAACGATACGATTTCTGGCATGGGTTTACCGAGTGCTTTGACAATCGTAAAAACGGGCACGGAGATATCTCCTTGCGATGCTTTTTTGGGTTCTTCGACAATGACGGGAGCACTGCTCTCGTACTTCATTAGAATACTCTTTTCTATTTCGTTTTTGATTTCTTGTTTGATTTTTTCAATCATCTAAATCACCCTTTCACAAAAATAAATTCGGACTAAAGCCCAAATCTATCTCTGACAACTTTTAAGATTTCCGTTTGTGTATAAAAGAAAGTAATGAATTTATCTTTACGCGATTTCAAGGCAGATTCATTTTGACGAATCGCTTCGTCAATCGGAACCCATTTGGGCTCGAGACCCATTTCCTCTTCATGTTCTTCAAGAGATCCATTGACATAATCTTGAATGTCGACATGATAGTAATCGGTTAGGATATTCACAGGCTTCTCAGTACGTCTTGATAGTCTTATTTCTTCGGTTTGGCCGAAGTACTCGACAATTTTGACATTGATTCCGCCCACCTCTTCTAGTAATTCACGGTATAAAGTGTCCAGTTTGGACTCATTGAGTGTAATTCCACCGCCTGGAGTCCCATACATTTGGTCTGTATTTGAATACATTAATAATATTTTTGATTCGTTTAAAATGATGGCTCTGACATCTTCTCTGGTATTGATTTTTGGAGGAATATCCACCAAGGTATCTGTGATAACAAATATCGGATTCATTTCTTCATCTCCTTAAACGCTTCTAATATCATTTTAACACAATTCATGGAAAGTTCGTAGAGAACTTTCTATTAATATACGTTTAGAATTCGTTCGCCTGAGTCAAGCTGATTAGCTCTTCGAATAATCGATTGGCCTTTTCTTCTGAAAGATGAATGGATTCTACAATCGAATCATAAACGGATTTGTCAGAATAATTCTTTGGTAAAAAGAGAGAATCCTTTTCAATTTGAATGTTTTTTTGGAGATCGTCAATTTCCTTTTCAAGTTTTTTAATTTGTTTGTCCAATGAGATTGTTCTAATTTTCTCTTTCTTTTGAACTGGTTTTTCAAGTTTATTGATTTCACGTTTTGCTTGATACTCATCGTAATTTCCATCGAATATTTCAAATTGAGCTGGATGAAGACTGATGATTTTCGTCGCTACTTTGTTAATGAAGTATCGATCATGCGAGATAAAAATAATCGGGCCAATAAACTCTTCAAAGATATCTTCTACAATGGTTTTTGTATCGATATCCAAATGATTGGTCGGTTCATCTAGAATCAGAAGTTCAGGTTCTTCAAGCATCAATAACAAGAGTCTTAACCTGACTTTTTCTCCTCCGGAAAGGACCTTGATTTGTTTGAATACATCATCGGCACTGAAGAGAACTCTTGCAAGCAAAGATCTGACTTCCTGCAAGGTTTTTGTTGGATATATCCCATGAAGCATGTCCAGTAAAGAGATGCTTTCGTTCTCAAATTCTTGATTTTGATCAAAGTATCCGATTTTCAGTGGTTTATGGAAAACGACCTCGCCTTTTAAGGGTTCTAAATCTTCAATGACTGTTTTTACAAAAGTGGTCTTCCCTGCACCGTTGGGACCGATGATACCTATTTTTTCAAATCCTCTCATTTCGAGATTGATATTTTCAAATAAAGGCACATCATAGCCAATCGACAGATTTCTTGTTTCTAAAATAATCGCATCCGTCGGTCTTCGACTGTGGAATGCCATTTTTACGTTTTGATGATGCGTTACAGGTTTATCCAATCTATCTATTCTAGCAAGTTTTTTGATTCGGTCTTGCGCACTTTTTGCTTTTGAAGCTTTGTATCTAAACCTATCCACAAAGCTCTGAAGATGAGCTATTTCTTTATTTTGACGAATAAATTGTTTCATCAATATCTCGTATCTTGCGACTTTTTCTATCTCATAATCATCATATTTGCCGTAGTATACTTGGAGAGTATCTTGGTCCAATTCATAGATTTTATTCACAATCTTATTAATGAAGTATTTGTCATGGGTTACGACAAAAACAGCGCCGTCATAATTCTTGAGATAGGATTCAAGCCATTCAATGATTTCAATGTCCATGTGATTTGTTGGCTCGTCAAGGAGAAGAATATCCGGTTTTTGCAATAGAAGTTTGGCAAATGCGACTCTCGTTTTTTCTCCTCCGGAAAATGAAGAAACTTTTCTGTCATAATCGGTACGTAAAAATCCAAATTTCGATAAAATCATATCAATAAAAGTGTGATACTCGTATCCGCCTTTGATTCTGTATTCTTCCTCAAGACGACTGTATTTTTCGATGAGATGGATTGAGTGTTCGGTTTCCAATTCTTTGGTTATACCTTTAATCAACTTTTCTAGTTTGACCAAGTGATCAAATACGAGGAGTACTTCTTCTTTGAGCGTCAAGTCGTCTTGGCTTAATACATCTTGGCTAAGATAACCAATCACAGCTCCCCCAAAAATAAAAATATCCCCAGAATCCGGGGTAATTTCACCTAATATCATTTTAATCAAAGTAGACTTGCCAACACCATTCCTGCCAATCAACGCAACCTTATCGTTACGATTGACTTCAAGCGTGACATGATCAAAAAGGACATTACCGCCAAATGTTTTTTTAAGATTGTTAATTTGTAGTAAGCTCATGAGATCACGTCCTCTCCGGTCGTTATTTGTGAATTGTGTTTGACCTTTATTTTAATTTTATCAAAAGAATCTTCTTTATTCAATCTTTTTTTTGCGAAACTAGGGCTTTTTCGGTCCACATCGATTAGATGAATAAAAAAAGAGCAAAACCTCCATAAGGATATTGCTCTTTTACGATAATAGACCGATAACAGATAAGACGGCGTAATACAATCCAATCAACAACAAGAGTCCGCCCATAATTTTCGCCATAATCAATTCTTGTTTTCTTGGTTCAGCTGTCTGATGATACTTATATTTTTGAATGGCTTGAATAATCTTTTTGCTTGAAATTAAAAATCGAAATCCAACATAAGCAAATCCAAGTCCAATCAGCAATAAAAGTATTTTCATAAATAAATCCATGGTATTCACCTCTCTCACCATTATAACAAAAATTCAAATAAAAAACACCATTTTTCGACTTAGAAAATCAAATGGATTCTAATAGGAGAGGGTTTGTTTTCTTATAACTGCCCTAAGTCGGATGGTGTTTTTGATCATAAACTACAAATAAATTATATCAAATGTTGAAGTCTGAAAAAGGTTTTTTACAAAGAGACCACAATTTTTTTATTCATGGTAAATTCTATGATAAACCGAGCGCCTTTCATTGAATTCTCATCGACTGAAATCGTTGCTTGATGTTTTTCAATGATGGCTTTTGTAATAGTCAATCCTAGACCGGTATGGCCTTCTTTTCCAATGAAATAACGTTCCCAGATTTCATCTCGAATGGACTCGTCAATACCGATGCCGTCATCGTCAATCGTAATGATTACTTTATCGGTCGTCACTTTCAAATGAATGATGATAATCGTTTTGGCATACCTTACCGCATTTGCTAGCAAGTTGACAAGTGCTACTTCCAATTTTTCTGCGTCTCCGAACAAATAGACGTCTTCTTGTTCGTGCCTAAAGTCAAGCTTGATTCCTTTTTCTTTTGCTTGAATGTCGATGCTGTTAAGGGCATCGCCTATGATGTCAACGAGATTCACTCGGCTGACGTTTAATGCTTCACCCACACGGTCTAATCTTCCCAAATATAGAACTTGATTGATGAAGTCTTTCAATTTCTCGCTTTCATGCATAATCACAAGCGAAGTGTCCTTCATTTCTTTTTCGGAAAGGACACCGTAATATAATGCTTCTGAATAACTATAAATGTTTGTAAGCGGTGTTTTCATCTCGTGAGAGAAATTATGAAGAAATTCTTGCTCGGCCTTTGAATATTCATAAACGCGGGAATGCGCTCTTTCGAGTGCGATCGATAATTCTTCGTATTCGCTAATGTCAAAAACCGGTCTCCGTTTCGGTTTGTCCTGGAAGGAAAGGTTATTGACGTAATTCGCAAGAACTCGTGCGGGTAAGGCAAAGGTTTTTGCTGAAAAAACTGAGATTAAGGAAATTGCAATCGACAAAAAGACAACGCCAATGAAACTCATCAATAAAATGGTTTCGTTATCCCCCATCAATGATCCTTCGACACGAAAGACATAGACTTGATATTCACCATTTTTGACTTCAGAATGGGTAAAATAATAATATTGGTCACCACTCGTCACTCGGTAGACACTATATAAAGAACTAACTTGAAATGCATTTTCAAGATCTAAAGCGATTGTAGATATGGATGAATAATAGATAATGTCATTTTGATATACAAGCAAATCGACACCGGTGTACTCTTTTGCGGTAATTAGGGTTTTTGAAAAATCTGTTTCTTCACTTGATTCTAATACTTCCACGATATTATCGTTTAAATCTGCGATATTGCTATAAAGAAGTCTGTTCAAGCCACTAGAAATAAAAACGCCGGTTAATACCGCCGCTATTCCATATGATATGGCCAAAAACACGCCGTAATAGTAAAGTAGTTTACGCCTGATTGTCAAGGGCATCACTTCCGCCTTCCAATTGAACTTTATAACCATATCCAAAAACAGTTTTGATTTCAACCAAACTGTCAATTGAAGTTAATTTCTTTCTAATTCTTTTGACGAGGTCATCAACACTTCTTGTGCCATCGATGACTTCCCATTTCCAAACAAGTCTAAACAACTCTTCTCTAGAAAAAGCCTTTGGGCTGTTTTTTGACAATAATACGAATAAATCATACTCTTTCGCAGTAAATATCAATGGCTCTCCATTACAAAGAATTTCTCTTTGGTCAAGCTTGAAGACTAATTTCCCAAGTTCAAAAGTACCAAGATCTTCCATTAAAGATGTGTTAACACTTCTTCGTAGCAATGCTTTTACTCTGACCGCTAACTCTCTTCCTGAAAATGGTTTTGTAATGTAATCGTCTCCGCCAATTTCGAGACCAAGAATTCGGTCCATCTCTTCTCCTTTGGCAGACACAAACAAAATAGGAATGTTGGATTCCTCACGAATGCGTTGGCAAACCTTGAACCCGCTCATATCCGGAAGCATGATGTCGATAACGAAGCAGTCAGGTTTATTCAGTTCATATTTTTGAAGCAAGTCCGTGCCGGTTCTAAATTTTTCGACTTGGAACCCCTCGTAAATCAGGAACTTTTCAATGATATTTCGAATGTTTTCGTCGTCATCAAGTACATATACCAGTTTTGCCAAAATATCACAGCCTTTCATTAATACTATAATAACAAATGTGGATGCATTTTTGGTACCTTTTACATGTTTTATACAGAAAAAAAAGAAAAAGTAGCGGTTTGGCTACTTTTGATCTTCTATTTTCTTTTCAAGAGAAACTTCAAGCAATGCTGGATTGGCAACGAGCTTCATGAATTCTCTCATTGAATTTCCATAATAAAGTCCATCACAGATTCTTTCGTCGATAACAACACCAGCCTTCATTATTTTCGCACTCCCTATTTTTTCTTCATCATGATCAAGAACAACAGGTTCATATTTTTCTTTTCCCATCGCAACGAAAATGGAGGTCGATCCAAAATTATAGATATGGTGATAAGCATAGTTCATTTTAATTGATTTTAAGTTGGTCAAAAATACCGAAGTATGGAATGGACTTAAGTTGATGATGCTTTTAGGAAGAATCCCGTGTTTGTCCATAAATTTCAATAATCCTACTACGAATCTCATAGGAACAATCGTCAACCATTTAGCTAATGCGTCCGTGTCATTAAAAGAAGTGGTTTTCGTATTGGCTTCGATTTCCTTGTCCATCATCTCTTTGGTTTTAAAGATGTTTTCTGTACCGTCAAAAGTCATTTTGATGGTCGATTCTTCAGCATTATCTACGAGCGCCTTTTTTACGATGAAGGAGATCTGAATCGTATTACGTTTGTATACACGGCGATTGATGACAAAACGATTTAATTTTGGATGCAATGCAACGGTTCTCAGCATTGCGGCAATTAGAATATGCATGTAACTGAATCGAAGTTGGTTTTCTTTTCTTTGCTTGAAAATGTATTCGTCCATTGCTTTACAATTGATTTCATACATACTCATAACTTGGGCATCATTTCTATCTGGCATGATATGGGGTGTCAATTTCATGATAGGATCAATGGTCTTGACAAGTACTCCGTCACTTCTTCGTCCAAACATTTTAATTCCTCCTGGTGTTAGCGCTGTATAGATTTTATCATGATTGAATGAAAATTTCAAGAAGAGACCGGGTGATTGTGGGAATGTTGTAATGGGAGTTGAAATAAATTACTATTCAGTGTATAATGAATAAAAAATAATTTCGAGGTGCTCCTATGAATACAAACAGAATAAAATACTTGATAATCCCTTTTTTGGTTGTTGCATTCATGCAAACACTAACCTATTGGGGAAATCAATGGTACGCTGAAGCAAACAACATCATCGGAATGGATTATAGTTTCTTTTTCTTGGAATTTAACAGGATTGTACCCTTTCTTCCTTGGACGGTTTATATTTACGTATTAGCATTTCCTTTTTGGATTGGCGCATTCTTTTACATTGGCTACCGTTCAAAAAGAAACATGTATACGATTCTCACATTGATTCTAATCACTTTTACAATTGCTGGACTAAGTTATTTATTTTTTCAAACCGATGTTCAAGCATGGAGAGAGACTTCGGGATTGTTTGGAAGCACCGATCTGAATTTCACTGAACGATTTGTCATGTTTATCTATGGCTCCGCTGGGGCGAGAAATGCCAATCCTTCCATGCATTGCATCATGAGTTGGCTTGCTGTTCTTGGCGCAAGAATGGACAAGAAAATGCCTAGAATTGCACGAATAATCATTTGGGGACTCGGCGTAGGTATCTGTATTTCAACCCAAACAATGAAACAACACTATATCATTGATTTGATTACTGGAGTTGGTTTGGTCGAAGCTTTTTACTGGTTAGTCAAAGGATCCAAATTGGTGGTTAAAGTTGAAAATTTCTTCACAAAAATCAATCAAAAATTAAATATCGATTGGAATCAAAGTTTAGAGTAGCGAAAGCTACTCTTTTTTTTGGTACTTTCAAAGAAAGAAGCAATCAGATATAATAATACATGAGGTGAGAAAATGGATATATTATTTGAAAATCTAGCCGATTTTAGAAACTGGCTAGAAAAGAACCATCAATCTTCATCCGGTATTTGGTTGATTCTTGGTAAAAAAGAAGGGCCAAAAACCATCTCGGCTGATGATGCATTGAAAGAAGCACTTTGTTATGGGTGGATTGATGGACAAATCCGAAAAGTGGATGAGTATACATATATTAAATATTTCGCACCTCGGAGAAAGAAAAGCATCTGGTCTAAAAGGAATCGAGACTTCACAGAAAAACTCATTCGTGAAGGCTTAATGAAAGAAGCTGGTTATCAAGCAATTGATACTGCCAAGGAAAACGGTCAGTGGACTCCAAAACTGGAAGAAATCACGGAAGAACATATCAGTGAATTTACACAATTGGTTCAAGAAAATCAATTAGCCTTGGAACATTTTTCAAAAATGTCAAAATCAATTCAAAAAAATTATACTGGATACTACTTTTCCGCAAAACAAGAAGAAACGAAAAAGAAACGATTAGCACAAATTATCGTTCGTCTGGAAAGAAATCTAAAACCACTGGATCCACTTTGAAAAAAAGCACTTTTCCGAAGAGAAGTGCTTTTCATTTATTTAAGGAATATCGATGATTCTAAGTGTATTGGTAGATCCATGTTTTTGACCATACCCTGACGTGATGATCAATGTATCACCGGATTCAAATCCGAAATCTTTTGCGACATCGATTGCAATCTCATCATAGACTCCAATATCGTTGACATTGTCTCTTAATGCAGCGAATACACCCCAGTAAAAAGAAAGTCTTTGTGCTGTATCTTCGCTGTCTGTCACGGCTATGATTGGAACGCTCGGTCTAAACTTGCACATTCTTTTTGCGGTACCACCGGTTTCGGTAAAGGCAATAATGACTTTCGCATTCGGGAGAGAGAGCGCAGTCTGACTGACTGATATTCCTATCGCGTCATTGACAGTTGCGTGTGAGGTTTTAATAGAACGTTGAAGACGATCATCATAAGCGATGATGTCTTCAATGGCTTTTGCGATTGTATCCATGGTTAGAACCGCTTCGACTGGATATTCTCCTGCTGCAGATTCACCAGAGAGCATAATTGCATCGCTACCGTCAAGAATCGCATTGGCTACATCGCTGGCTTCCGCTCGGGTCGGTCTTGGGTTCGAAATCATCGATTCAAGCATGTGGGTTGCAGTAATGACGGGTTTTCCAACCTCATTTGCTTTATGAATGATTTTCTTTTGATAGATGGGAACCAGTTCAGTTGATACTTCAACACCTAGATCCCCTCTCGCAACCATGACGCCATCCACAACTTCCAAAATACTATCGAGGTTATCTACGCCTTCTTGGTTTTCGATTTTCGCAATCAATTCAATTTTTTCTTGATTCTCTTGAATCAGTATTTCTCTGATTGCCAAAACGTCTTCTTTCCTTCTGACAAAAGAAAGTGCAATCATATCAACCTTGTTGCGACAAGCAAATCTGATGTCCGCATCATCTTTTGCGGAAATGTAAGGCATCGATAGTTTGATGTTTGGAACATTGACACCTTTTCTGCTTTTCAGTACACCATGGTTCCTAACACTGCATTTGAATCGGTTTTTACCAACTTCAACAACGTCTAACCTTACTTTTCCGTCATCGATTAACAAATAATCTCCGATAGACACGTCATCATATAATTCGGGACAAGCGATATGAAACCGGTCGTGGTTTCCTAACACTTCTTCTTTTACGATATCGACCAAATCTCCGTTGTGAAAGGCCACTTGATTGTTTTCAAACATTCCGGTTCTGATTTCAGGACCTTTGGTATCAGCCATGATACCGATGTAACGGTTTTTTGCTTTAGCCAGACTACGAATCATTTGGATGCGATGAAGATGTTCTTCTTCAGTTCCGTGTGAGAAATTCAAACGACCGACATTCATGCCAGCGTCAATCATTTTTCCAATCATCACTTCTGAATCGATTGCCGGGCCTACTGTACATATGATTTTTGTTTTTCTTTTCATATTGACCTCCACATAATTGCATCAATACCATTATACTATAAAATCAATTCAAATTCATCTTTTACAAGTTTAAATCTTCATTTTGTTTCAGTCTTCTGCTATCATATTTCTTTCTTTCGTTGGTGTTCAAAATTTGTTTTCTAAGTCTGATGGAATGAGGAGTAATCTCTACAAGTTCATCATCATTGATATAATCGAGACAAGCTTCGAGACTCATTTTTCGTGGACGTTTCAAAACGACCGTTGAATCTTTGGTAGAGGATCTAGTATTTGTCATCTGTTTTTCTTTGGTTACATTGACGGCTAAATCCTGTTCTCGATTGCATTCTCCTACAATCATTCCTTCATACACTTTAATCCGAGGCGTGATGAACATGGTTCCTCTTTCTTCCATTCCACCAATCGAATATGCAGAAGAAATACCTTCTTCAACTGATACTAAAACACCTAGTTTTCGATTTCCAACGTTCATGCTCTCGACTTTTCGATATTCAAGATAAGTATGGTTTAAGATTCCATAACCTTTTGTTGCGGAAAGAAATTCAGTCATGAATCCGATTAAACCTCTTGAAGGCATTTCATAATTCAGTCTCGACTGATTTTCGTATGTATCGATAGAAATGAGTTGGCCATGTCGTTCACCAATCAACTCCATCACTTTTCCGAGCGTATCCGTTGGGGTGTCAACTTGAACGGATTCAAATGGTTCTTGCAAAACACCATCGACTTCTTTCATAATGACTTTTGCTTTGGATACTTGGAACTCAAATCCTTCTCTTCTCATGTTTTCAATTAGAATTCCTAAATGAAGTTCTCCACGTCCGGATACAACCCAACTTTCAGACGAACCAATACGATGCACTTTGAGAGCCAAGTCTCTTTGTGTCTCTTTATACAGTCTGTCATCTATTTTTGAAGATGTGACGAATTTCCCTTCCAGTCCTGAAAAAGGGGAAGTATTCGTTCCAAAAGTCATTTCAACAGTCGGTTCGCCAATCAAAATGTGAGGAAGCGGGTTATAGACTCCAGGTGTACAAACCGTTTCTCCGACATAAATGTCAGGTAGTCCCGATAACGCAACGATATCTCCAGCATAGGCTTCTTCGATTTCTATTTTGTCTAGACCAAGATATCCAAATAATTTTTGAATTCTAAATGGTTGAACTGATCCATCCATACGAATGCAATCAACCATATCTCCTACTTTCATCTTTCCGGATTGAATTCGTCCAATTCCCATTCTTCCTACATAATCATTATAGTCTAGTAAAGATGGTTGAAATTGAAGAGGTTTAGAATCATCCACATTGGGACAAGGAACCTCTTTGATAATTAAATCAAGAAGTACTTGAAGATTGTCATCCTTTTTCATGATTGGCGAAAAACTGGCTTGTCCATTGATTCCGGATCCAAACACATATGGAAATTCGAGTTGATCTTCATCCGCACCTAGTTCGATGAACAGCTCAAGAACTTCATCTACGACTTCGATGGGGCGAGACGCCTCCCTGTCAACCTTGTTAATCATGACAAGTGGTTTCACTTTGGCTTCTAGTGCTTTCTTTAACACGAACCGTGTCTGTGGCATACATCCTTCAAAAGCGTCCACAACCAAAAGAACACCGTCAACCATATTCATTATCCGCTCGACTTCACCACCAAAATCGGCATGTCCAGGGGTATCTAATATGTTGATACGAGTGTCTTTGTATAAAATCGAAGTGTTCTTCGCAAGAATTGTGATTCCACGCTCTCGCTCGATGACATTGGTATCCATTGCCCTCTCTTCGATGACTTGATGTTTTTTGAGCGTCATCGACTGTTTAAGCATTCCGTCGACAAGCGTTGTTTTTCCATGGTCGACATGGGCAATGATCGCAATGTTTCTAATATTCATAAATTCCTCTTTCTAAAAGATAATTCTGCATATCTTTGGGCAGATTATCGGTAATGGTGATATATTCGCATTTTAAGGGGTGATACACGTATATAGAATGTGAATGAAGCAAAGTACGGTACGTCTTTGATTTGGACCCATAAACTGTGTCTCCTATCAAAGGATGTCCCATATGACTTAGGTGGACTCTGATTTGATGAGTTCGACCCGTTTCGAGAGAGCACTCAATTAAAGCAGAATCTTTCATTTGAATTAATACTTTAAACTTCGTTATCGCTGGTTTTCCAGAGTGAGACACGACATAACGGTTATTATTATGACGGTCTGAACCGATTGGAAGATTGATTGTGCCGGACGATTTTTCCATTTTGCCTTCAACAATTGCAAGATACTTTCTTTCAATGGTTTCCGTATCCCATAAGGTACTGTAATAAGAATGTGACAAGATGTTCTTTGCATATAGTACTAAACCGGTCGTATCTCTATCAATGCGATGCAAATGTCTTATTTTCAAATTTTGAGACGTCTTATTATAGTGGTTCGCAACCAAAGAAGCAAGTGTTTGGATGTTTCTTTTTTCGACATCATAACATATCATGTTTTCGGGTTTTGAGACTGCTAGAATGAAGTCATCTTCATAGCATACTTTGGGACTTTCCAAAGCAATCGGATAGTCGATTCCCTCTTCCTCCAAAAAGTCAATATGAATAAGATCTTGAGTCTTAAGATTATAAGATAATGCCACAATTGCGCCATTAACAAGTATTTTGCCAGATGTTGTAAGTTGATTGAATTTTTTTTTGGATAAACGAAAAAGTTCCAGGAAATCCTGGAGTACTAAATCGTAATATTCGGTTTTAACAGTGTACTCAAACATTAGACAACTCCAGTGAAAAAGGGAAAACATCAGATGAGTTTCCCCAAGTCATTTCAGATTGAAAAACTTATTTTTTGAATAGAATGACAAGTCCGACTATGATTAAAATCGAAGGAAGTACATAATCGGATAAATTCCATCCATTTTGATCCAAAAAGAGAAATACACCTAGCCCGAGCAAAATGCCATTGCCTAGGGTCACTCCTTGTTTCAGCATAGATAAAATAGCTGGTATGATCAATAAAAGCGTCCACCAACCATTGAAGAAAATGTCGACTGTAAAAATATTCAGCCGATTAAGCAAAAATAAAGCTCCAAATATCAAAAGAATGACTCCCAATACTTTTCTGTTTGATTTCTCCATTGTCTCATCTCCTTCATCTATTGTACAGGAAATAGGCTGATTTGTCAATTTTTAGAAAAGAAAATAAGTGGCTCAGAGCCACTTATTTGTTATATTGAAAATTTAGCATTGAAGCCTCTAATAATAACTTGGAAATCCTCTATATGTCAACAAAACACATGAACTTACAGTAAATCCTCCCATTTAATTTCAACCGAATTTCTTCTCACTTTAACATTTGCAATATAATCTTTGACGATAATTTTGAATTCAAGACTGTTAAAAGCTTTCGGAAGTCTGTAATCCGCACTGAGTTGGTATCCATGGTGTTCAAGAGCTGCGAATCCGTAAACAAGTGAGATGTAACTTCCTCCACTTGAACCAGGATGAGTTCCACCGACATAGATTCCTCCTGAATACTGATTGGACACTCCCGTGATATCGATTGTAGCGCTCTTCATAAAGAAAGGCAAAGCTGATTCGGGATCATCTATTAAATTGGCTAAAAGACAATGCATAGGTGCGCTTAAACTTGAGCTGTGTTCGGTTCTATCGACATAATACTCATAATTTTTTTTCATGATGTCAATCGGGAAAAGATCTCTTTGCAATACAAGAAGAGCAACGACATCTGCTTGTTTAATGACTCTGGTCGAAGTGGCTACCCCGGTTTCACCACCCATATATTCATTTGGATTTTTAAGTCGACGTTTCACGTCTTTGACTGTGGCATCTTCTAATTTGAAATACCCGTCAAACTGTTCGATGATTCCATCTGCGTTTGGTACTGGAAGGTATAATTTAGAACGAACTTCTTTTATTTTATCCGAGCTCTCTGTTTTATCCTTCATATACTCTCTTACATAAGGATAATCGGCCCCTCTAGATAGACGTAAACATTCAAATAAAAAATCGAATGAGAATTTAATCATATAATTGGTATATGCGTTGTTGTTGACACGTTCATGATATTCATCAGGTCCTACGACATCTTGGATTTCATAACGATCCATTGCTTCATTATACGTTGCGTAATTAGCATAGAAACGGCAACACTCAAAGACCATTTCAAGCCCACCTTCGAGCAAAACAGATACGTCATCGGTCCTAAACAAGTATTGTTTCAGTGCATAGATAATTGCACTATTGATGTGAATCTGTTTTTCTCTGAAATAATTTCGAATCGGAGCTCCTGTCTCAGGGTCCGTCAAGTGATACTCACTACTCGCTTCAAATCCCTCATCTTGACTCTCACGTGCGTAAAATGCGCCTGGATAGCCATATTGTTTCGCTTTAGCGAGCGCCCCTTTTAGTCCTCCAATACGGTATTTAATGATATGTCTTGCGGATTCAATATCCGTATTGAGATAAAATGGCAGCATGAAAATTTCTGCATCCCAAAATACTGCTCCTTTATAAATCTGCCCTGATAAGCCTCTGGTTGGAATAGATACTTTGTCAGAACTTGGACGAACCGAGATTAGATGATAAATACAATTTTTGATTGCTGTATCCGCTTCTTGGTCCCCAGAAATATCAACGCCGGAAACATCCCATTTATCCGCCCAATACTTTCTGTTTTGGCGGTGACAAACACTGTATCCCAAACTCATTGCTCGAGTTAATTGGAAAAATAGTTTCTCCATTCCATTTTCTTCTTCGTGGACAACTCCAGCAAATTTATAAATGACATATATTTGGTCAGGGACCATTTTTATGTGGTAATGGTGTAGTGCTTTCCCATCCCCAACTTCATTTTCGGGTTCAATTCCAAACGAAGTCGTACAAGTTTCCATCACGATAATTTCTTTCTTTTTTTCCTTTGATGTGGCCTTGAAGATGAAAAATTTATCCATTTGTTCAAATTCAACGTTCTTGAGATGAGCCCCCGATGCGCCATAGACCAAAGTATCGATTCCTGAACTTAAGTCAATTTCTAATGGTTTCGTAGATTGAAACCAGTATTTTGCATAAATACTGTTTTTATGATTTTGATCCGCAAAACGTTCGGACTCAATGGTTAAGAGAGCATCTTTCACATGAAAAACCGTTTTTCTAGTGACACAGCCATCTTTCATATCTAGTTGTTGCTCATGCTTAAAAGGAGATAAATTTCGAACACTGACTTCTTCTCCTTCATACTTAATAACCGTATAAAGGGGGTTGAAAGCATTGATGCTTTCTCGATCTGCATCACCTACTTGGTCATATATGCCATTGAGATTAAACTGGACCATTTCGTCTTTCGTATGTTCGTCCAACGTTCCTCTATATCCATAATAACCGTTGCCAATCAAGAAACGATTTCCGTTTCTTAAAATGTCGTCTTTTGAATAACCGGTATGATTGATAATATACATCCAGTCACCCTCCTACTATAATATTTATATCTTTTGATTCAGTCGATTGAAAGTCCATCCCAATGGGAAGACAATGATTAATTTCATTATACCACGCTTGATTCATTCCATATCAGCAACTTCTTAGTTTTTTTCTAAATGTTATTCCTGTATTAAAACTGAAATGTAATCAAAGAAATCATTTATTATCAGTCTCTTTTTTGAGTTGATTGCTTTGTTTGAATAGAATTCCATATCTCAAAACAGTTCGGGCGTGATTTATGCAAAAAACATAAACCTCCTCAAACACAGCTATCTTTGCAAATGATTTCAAAGAATGCTGATGACCATATAATCAACATGCAAAATATTTATTTCTTGCATAAAATGGCAGAGGAGGTTCATAGATTGAAAAGATAAGTACAGCTACTATTAAGTGGTCGTTGACTGTTTTGCCAATAACCTCCAGAAATCACTTGCACTTTCAGGGCGAGCAAACAGGTAACCTTGAAGAGTGTCAACTGAAGTTTTAGCCAAAATATTCTTTTGATTCTCGTTTTCAATTCCTTCCACCGTCACTTTTGTATTGTTCAAATGACAAAATGTCGTGATGGTTTCAATGAATGAGAAATAATAAGGATCATATTCCAAATTAAATGCAAAACTTCGATCAATCTTAACGCTATCCAGAGGAAGCTTGCGCAAGTGTGATAATGAAGAATATCCAGTACCAAAATCGTCCATAGCAATCTTTACTCCGATTTGACGAACAGAATTTAATATATCAACAATTTTGGTAACGTCTTTGATCGCAAGCGATTCAGTAATTTCCACTATAAGATTTTTTGGAGGAATTCGATAAGTGTGAATAGCACTTAATATCGTTGAAATCAAATCTGACTGCAACATTTGTATCACTGAAAAATTCACTGAAATTTGAATGTTATATCCGTGGTCAAGCCATTTTTTCGCTTCTTTGCAGGCTTGATTTAAAATGTACTTTCCAAGAGGAATAATCAATCCGGTGGACTCTGCAATCGGAATGAATTTTACAGGAGGTACATACCCTATTTCTTTGCTGAACCATCGGACAAGCGCTTCTGCGCCAACTATTTTTGATGTTTTAGCGTCGATGATAGGTTGATAATATACTTCGAACTCTTTACATCCATCGTCAACAGAAGCTTTTAGAGCACTTTCCATATGCATGGTGTCTTCTTCGTATTTTTTTAGGCTAACATCATAAAGGATAAACTTGTTTTTGCCTGAGGCTTTCGCTTCCATAAGAGAAATATTGGCGTTACGAACCAATGCATCCGCATCTTTATCGGTATCAGAAAAGAAACTGATTCCCAAACTGACGGTCACGTAAGATTCGAACCCTTCCACATAGAAAGGAGATTCAAATAAACTCATTATTTTGTTTGCGACTTCATAGATTTGTTCGCCATAATTTCCATTGACCAAAATAGCAAACTCGTCTCCGCCAAAACGATAGACATTATTCTGTATCTCGCTAATCTTCGACAATTGTCTGGCAATCTCTTTGATTAATGCATCGCCAAAAGTATAGGAATACGTGTTGTTAATCATCTTGAAATTATCAAGATTCAAAATACCGATGAATGCATTTGAGATGGATCCTTGTTTTGACTCATATGTCTTTTTGATATCAAGAATAAACTTAACTCGATTAGGAATGTCGCACATTATGTCTTTAAATGCCAGTTCAGACATTATATCAGTGCTTTTTTTATTTGAAGTGATGTCTGTCAAAATCATCATACAAGTCTTTTTTTCATATCCGAAATCTACTTCATTTTTTTCAATTAAGAACCATTGATCTTTACTAGAAAGGTATATTTCAGAAGGCTCACTCTTGGATTGGTTTTCCCTTACGATATCTTTCAAAGAGTCCATATCTTCTGAGTCATCATATCCATTCGCTGATAAGAACAGAACTTTGAAACTATCATTGCTTTGAATTACCGATTCATCCGATTTATCAAAGATTGCAACCGCATTCGGTAAAGAATTAAGAATTTGAATCAATTGATTCTGGTTTACTTTGATTTTTTCGTTTGAAGATTTTTTTTGAGCGACGTAAGAAAAAATGTATCCAAAGTCTTCAAACAACATTACGTCATCGTCACTCCAAATTCTCTGTGAGTGGTTGTCGACGAAATTCATAACTCCAATCAGTTCTGCTTTATTAGCTATTCCGACTGAAACTAACGCTCTAGAAATATCTCTTGAAATATTCTTGTGTGTTGCTTCGTCATCATAATGGATAACAAAACTATTTTGTTCATTGTAATTCCAATTTTTCAGGAAAGTATCATCTTTATTGATGTTTTTAAGGTCTTCAATATGACTTTCATCAAATTCAGACGTCCATTCCTTAATACAATGATACATCGATGAATCTTGATGATCTCGAATGAAAATCGCTCCTCTTGAAAGTTGGAACGTTTCTCCTATCTTATGAAAAATGACATCAAATAAGTCTTCAATGTTTTCATATGTGTTGGCCAAATCTAGCATCTCAAGAAGAATTGCATGTTTCTTTCTCATATGGATCAAATCCGTATGGAATCGATTTGAATAAAGTGACTGATTAAGTGTTACAGAAGTCAGATGAATCATTTGAGATATATTTTCCGCAAATTCTAGTGCGAATTCATAATGTTCAGCAATCATAGAATACGGAATCTTGTCAAACTGTAAAGATTCATCTACATATAGGTTATCAGACTCAATCTCATCCAAAACTCCAAACGCGACCATCGTTCCAATTCGATACCCTTCGAATCCGAGTGGGATGCTTTTGCATATGACATTATCGAACTGAGCGCTTCCTAGTTCTTTGATGTTAGTCCATCCTTTAGGGAAAAATTGATTTTTTAATATTTCGAGGGTCAGTAATGAAGTAGCATATGGTTTAATGAATTCATCAGAATTATCGAAGAATGCAACATGCAACGAATGGAGTCTTGAAAAATCTTGAATCAGTTTTTCAAGGTCAATGGAGGATAAAATGTGATTCAATAATACATCGAGGTCTTCTAAAAATCTTTGTTTCTCCTTTGAATCTTCCAGCATTGGAGTCATACGATTCAATTCTTCTATCGCATGCCTAGAGGTGGTCACATTTCTCAATATCGATTCAAAACTGATTCCTTTGTCGTTTTTTACCACGTAACATTTTTCTTCAATCCAATAGATGTCTTTTCGATGTGAAAAAATACGATACTCCAAACGCATTTGTTTTAATATTCCGGATTTCAATTTTTGAAATTGATCGATAACAAAAGGTAAATCATCATGATGTACAATATCGGCGAAATTTGATTTTCCATTAATAATCTCTTCTTGCGTATAACCAAATTGAGTTACATTGTTAGTGACGAAATCAATCAACATCGGATTATCCGAATTTCGAAATGCATAGATGGTTTGCCCTTTGTTCGCTAGTTGAATAATTTGATCAGCTCTTTTGTTTTCTTCAGAAAAATCATTCGAAAATTCCACAATCATCGCAACAAATTCAATCTTGTTAAGATTAGGAATGATTGGAACCAATTTTAGTTTTGTATAATACACTTTTCCATCTTTCCCTATTAGTCTAGATTTGAAAGAGAAAGATTGTTTTTTCTGATATAGAAGTTCTTCCAACTTTGAAGTGTACATTTTCACATCGCCTGGATGCATTAATGAGACAAGCTGTTTTCTTCCTGTTTTAAAATCTTGAGTATCATATCCTAGAGTATCAAAATTCTCAGTAGCGTATACCAATTTGCCATTACGATGGTTGTAAATCAAAAGAACCATATTAGAACTTGATAAAGTTTCTTTTATCATATTCTCGATTTGTTCCTTACTCAATTCACTTTCTTGACTAGAAAAGAAACTTGTCGATTCAATGATTGGAGCATATACCAAAATTAAGCCCATCACTTCATTGTCCACTGAGTAATAGGGAAATTTTTGGTATTTAATCATTGTAGTATATGTTCCAGACTTGACTCGTCCGAATGTATCCCAGCAAAATTCGCCTTTATTGTAGATTTTTTCATCTGTTTCACGAATCGATTCGAGAATCGAACCAGTATATATATCTTTATCTTTTTTACCAAGCATGGTATGAGTGATGTTGCTGTCATAGGGTACATATTCACTATAGCCTAAATAAATACCTTCTTTGGACTTCCACATTATTTTAGGAAGTTGGTTGTCTCGAAACATTTTAATACTGGTGTCAAAGAAAACGATCACAACAGTTCTCGTGCCAACATTAATCATATTGACTGATCCGCTACAAACAATGGTTTGATTGTCGATAGACAAATTCATACCATAAAACACTTTTGAGTTTTCATTTCCTATTAGATCATACTGAAAATTCAGAGTACAGACTGTCGGGATTTTATTATTTCCTCGCATTTTGAACGCAAGAACTTCCCCGCTGTCTTGAAAGAATACGACTGTGTCGTAATTGATTCTATCGCATAATTCTTGAAAATGATGGGTGTATCCAGCCATTGTTTTCAACCTCCGTAGCAAAAATAAGAGTCCCAAAATATTAAATAAAAATCTATTTGATTATATCATAAAGAGGGTTCATTCATATAGTTGTTTCCAAGAAATACCAATAAAAAGTGTTTTTTCTCTTGATGTAGCCTCAGAGGTGAAAATAATTGATTATGAATATTGCTTTTTTGAATTAAATTTGATACAATAATAACGCTTATGTCGATGGAGGTGATACTATGGCAAACATTAAGTCGCAAATCAAACGTACCATAACAAATGAAAAAAGAAGAATGGCTAACGCATCTTTTAAATCATCGCTGAAAACTGCCATTAAAAGCGTGGAAGTCGCAGTGCTAAATCATAATAAAGAAGCCGCAGTCGCAGCGCTCACAACAGCATACAAGAAACTTGACAAATCTGTGTCTAAAGGCGTTCATCATAAAAATTATGCATCAAGACAAAAAGCTCGTTTAACAAAACAAGTGAATGCTCTTTAAAGAAAAAAAGCCTCTCGGCTTTTTTTTCTTTATATAGACGCTCTACGATACAAAAACATTTCAATTCCAATGAACTTATCAATCTGACCGCTTTTTATTTGATAGTCCAATGTTTCAAGTTCAGACATATACTCGTACAACTCATCATCGCTCGTATCTTTCGCATTCTTGACCATGTAATATACTCTTCCCTTTGAAGCTTGAAAATACTTCATAATCTCTTCAAAAGTACGTTTCAAATGGATTAATTCCTTTGTGTACAGGATTTCTTGGAATTTGTTCATGATGACACCCATCATCCAAACAGGATCAATATTCATCGTCAAAAGGTCTTTATAGATATGCATGATTAATGTATGATCTTTTGCTAGTAATGCATTTACAAGAGTAAAGATGTTTTCTTCGAGATTTCTTGTCGTGACATCTCTAACCATTTGTATGTCTATTTTATCAATGCCTTCAGAAAACAACAGTAATTTGTCCAGTTCATTCATCATCGTTAAAGAATCGGTTCCAACTCTCGAAATGAACTGTTGCAAGGCATTTGCGTCAATGGACTTTCCGTTTTCTTTAATAATTCTTTTTATTTCACCATAGAGATCTTGATGTTCTTCTTTATTGCATACGACGACTTCTGCTTTTTCGAGTAACATCTTCACTACTTTTCTTTTTTTATCTAAAGTTTGAGTAGGGCAAACAATAATGAAGATGGTTGAGGGATTCGGGTTCTCTAAATAGATTTCTATATTCGTCAATTCTTTCACAACCGGAGCAGTCGACAAAAACAAAGCATTCGTCCAAACGACTGCCTTTTTTTCTGTCAAAAATGGAATGGTCATCGCTGATGAAAGAACCTCATCAATCGAGGTCTCTTCAAAGTCGTAGGTTTCTACGCTTTCTTCTTCAATAGCAGCTTCTTTCCAACATTTTTCTGTTCTTGATTTAAGTAGATAGTTGTCATTTCCGTAAAACAAATACACTGATTTATCCAAATTATCACCGAGCCCTATTATATCATTTCACCACTCAAAATAAAAGACGTTTCAGGCAAATGGGTATGGATAAAAGTCTTTGAGACAATACTCCATCTTCGAAATTGAATTTAGTAACGATTCTCAAGTCGATGATAGAATAGTAATGGATTTTGATGCTACCATGTATTTTGGTCTCAAATACAATAGACTCTATTTGTTTTAAACGACTCAATACTGTGTTTGAGGGTTGACCATAATCATTCTCGCCTACCGAGATGATTGAGATGATTGGCTCAGTCAACGAAAGAAACTGAGCAGAACTTGAGGTGTCTGAGCCGTGGTGGCCGACTTTCAAAACATCCACTTTAGGTAACATTTCCTGAGGGATGAGATTTTCTTCAACCTCTTCTAAATCACCCATAAATAGATATCGATCTTCTCCTATGAAAGTCGATAGTACCAACGAATTATTATTTTCGTTTGAACTCGCTGTGTCTGAATGAAGGACATCGAAAATAAGCTGCCCACAATGTATAGTATCTCCTTGATTCAAAATTGCTATATCAGGAAAACTGGAATGAAAATGGCTCGCATATAGATTCTTAACTTCAAACATGTTCAGAATATCATCCAATTCACCGTAGTGGTCTGCATGAAAATGAGTTATGAAGATTGCATCAAGACTATGCACATTTTCTCCTTTTAAATACTTTATGAGAGAGTCAAAATCATCTTTCTTACCTGTATCAATCAATAGTCTACATCCAGGAGATTGGATGTAGGTTGCATCTCCTTGACCGACGTCAAGAAATACAACCTTTGTAACAAGTGGATTCACTGGATGAATCAAAGAAAAAAATATTGCATAGATTATCATTGACAATGGTAAGGTTAGTCTCTTTTTTGATATCACGTAAATCATTAAAATGATCGCACCTAAGTAAAATAGAATGGTGTATTCCAATGTTGGAAATTGAAATTCTATCCAGGGATTCAACTTACTCAATTCTTCAATAGAACCGATAAATAGTTGAATCACAAAAGAATATACGCCTCCCATTGGCGGAATCATCACCGTCATGAATGAAAGAGGCAACAAAACAAAAGTAATGATTTCTAAAAACAATATGCTTAAAAAAATGCTAGAAAGTCCATACCCTCCATTCATATTCATTATGATTGGAAGACTAAACAAAGTCGCAATCAGTTGGAGTCGAAATATTTGAACTAATTTTGGTTTTTCTTTCAACAAAGGCTCCGACAATAATATGGCTAAGGTAATTAAAAAACTAAGTTGAAACCCGGTTTGTTCTAAATTGGCAGGCTCAACAAACATGAAAGCGATAAAGATAAAACTGAGTAGATCTGTCTTTGAAAACATCCACCCCTTTTTCTTGTTTAAGAAAATTAGAAATACAAGCAAAGATGCTCTTACAATAGAAACTGAAAATCCTGTGAGTACGTTATAAAAGAATAAACAAGAAAATGTGATTGCCTTCTCTGTGTTTTCTTTTAAATAGAAAATTGATAATACCTTTTTTATCATCAAAAGAATTAGCCCAACGTGCATGCCTGATATTGCAAATAAGTGCGATATTCCTAGATTGCGAAATTGACTGACTACAGAGTCAGGTACGGATGAGTCGTCTCCCAAAACAAACATTTTCAGATAGGAACTAGTATCGTCGGAAAAAGATTTCTCAATGCGTATTGATAGTCTTTCTTTGATTTCTCTTAAATCAAATGAATGATTCACGACATGAATGGTTGAAGCTGAAAACTGACCCGATATTTTCATGGAGTCTAGATAACTTGTATAATCAAAGTTATGTTCTATTTGAGATACATCAGTTTCAAAAATTTGACCTTGTATTTCTAGAGAGTCCCCAGGTAGATATCTTTTATCGGTTGAATAATAGACCATTAAATTTCCCTGATTTGTCTTTAAAATCAACTTATCTTCCCAGACTTGTGTCACTTGCCCTTCAAAGAAAGAATCAGTAGAATCAATGTTGTCATTTTGAAAGATTGTATTTTTCACCTGAACAATCATGATAACAATCAACCCGAGTAGGAGCAAGTTTTTTCTGGTTCTTAATAAATGCATGACTTCCAATCCAAAAAAGAGCATGATTAACACGCTCTTTTCCATTTCAATAAATAATCCGAGAAGTATAGATAGATGTATTAGTTTGGAGGACTCAAACTGTAATATCTTCAAAAATGTCTTCATAGATGCTCGACTTGATTCCTGATACTTTCATGATGTCTTCAATCGAATCAAAGAAGCCGTATTCTGCTCTATAATCGATAATCCTTTGCCCAAGAATGATTCCGATTCCCTTTAGCTCCATCAACTCTTCAAGAGATGCCGTATTGATGTTCACAAGACCACTTTGTACGATAGGGATGGTATTACTTTCAACGTCTATCGAAGGAATGATGATTTCCAAACCGTCATAGAGAGGCATATTCATCAACAAATTAAGAGTATCTGCTTCATCAGTAAGTCCGCCAGACATGGTAATCAAATCTTGTAAAGTATCCGTTTCGTCCACCTCGTATTCACTGGGTCTAAACACCTCGCCTCCAATGTAGACGGTAAATTTAACTAACGAAACGGTGTTTTCCACATTTTTCTCTTTAACGAAAAGAACCATCTCATCGACAAGCAATTGGCTTAAATTTAAACTGCTTGAATCTGCATTGTCTAGAAATCCCCCACTCAAAGCAATGACTTCATATACTCTCGTTCCTTGAGGAACCATATAAACACCTGGGTGTAATACAGCTCCCTTAATATCCACATAATACTGATGTGCATTTAAAGTTTCTTCATTTTCAATCGAGGAAGGAATATAGATTACCATTTGGTCATAAATATTTTTCGATAGATTGATTTCTGACACATCGGCATTTTGAGTCAGTCCTCCAGCCAGATTAATTACATCAGCAATTCTCATCTGTGCCCCTGCGCTATAGACTCCTGGATATTCAACCTCACCTTTGACGTCGACATAGAATACTGAGTTTTCAGTTGAAACGACTGAAGTGTTACCATAGTCTACAATCTCAGTTGTCAAAGCATAGACTTCAGTAGATTGACTTTTGAGTCCCAGGAAAACGATGCCGATAATTCCAAGAAATAATAAAAAAAAGCCTCCGTATTTCTGTATGAATGAAATCATATGATCACCTCACACAGATATTACGCAAGCATAAATGAAATTCTTTATTCTGTTCTCTGAACTACATAAATGGTACGTTCAGGCATGTATATTCGTTCTAAAACTTGAAATCCGACTTTCAATAAAATTTCTTCATATTTTTGAGTATCGAAGGTTTGTTCGAATATTTGAACGGATTCTACCTGTTCGTCAATATTCAGTTTGATGGTGTGAATGATGCTATGATCTCTCTCACCTTTGTGAGATTCCCAGTGAAAATGATACTCTTCGTCTTCTTCATCATATCCATCCAGAGCGTCGATATATTCTGCACTTAAAACATCGAACACGAAAATCCCGTTTTGATTTAATGCATCATAGATGTTTGTAAAACCAAATGCGACATCTTCTAAATCGGAAAGATGATTGATCACATCCATAGATGCGGTTATAACGTCATATTTTAAAGGTATCGGATCAAGAAGATCATATACCGCAATCTCCAAATCTATTTTCTCTTCATTCGCACGATAAGAAACAACATGAAGCATCTCTTCACTTAAGTCCGTAGCAGTCACTTCAAATCCAGTTCTAGCGAACTCTAAAGCTAATGTGCCTGTACCACATCCAATATCCAGAAGTGTTCCTCTTGAAGTGTATTTTTCAAGAATTCTTAAGTATTCGTCATAGACGTCCGGATCGATAAAAGCATCATAGAACGTCGCTAATAAATCATAGTTCATTCATGAGACCACTGATAGAGATTTGATCTCTTTCGACAAACAATTTTTCTATTTGATAGTATTCTCTTGTTTCTTGATGCATGACATGTACCAAGATGTCACCGAGATCAAACAACAACCATCGATTGTCTGATTTACCTTCAACTTTTAAAGAAGCGCCCAGTGGCAAGACTTGAGAAATTTTGTTAATTGAAGCATGAACCTGACGTTCGTTTGAGGCTGATGCGACAATTTGATAATCATAATAAGGAGATGCATTGTGAAAATCATAGACACGAATATCTTTGAGCCTTAGATCATCCAGTGCATTCACTACGGTGTTTAAGAACGGTGTCATTCCATTCCTCCATTCATCAGATTTTGGTAATAAGCAAGCGCTTCAAGTGAATTCGAGCTGATTTTCTCTGAATGTCGACTCAAATGGCTCATTTTACCTTGTAATATATCATAGACCGCCTTGTCCAAGTCGACAAACGCGGTCTTTGCAATGTCTTTATTTTCAAAAGCACGAGATTCTTCCGCATAATCTGCGACAAATAAAATCTTTTCAAGCAAACTCATCTGTTTCCTACCAGTTGGATGAAACAATATGGCAAGAAGGACGTCTTCTTCTTCAACACCGTTGCTTCGAGCGAAAGCAGCTCCGCTGACAGCGTGAAGTGTTGGTTCTGGCCAGGAAGAGATGAAATCATTAGAATAGTACGCCGAAATCACTGATTTCATTTTTTTGATGGACCAATATTTGGTAGCGTCGTGCAAATAACCTGCGACTGCAGCTTTTCTAGAATCCATACCATAGTGAATTGCAAGCCTTTTAGCTAAAGCAACCACGTGTTCGGTATGGTTCCATCTTATTTTGTGCTCTTCAAGTTCTGAATACGCCAATTGCTTGGCAAAAGATTCTTCAATCATCAGATAATTGCCGGTCTTGCATACACTCCTACAACAAAAGGAGCGTGTACTTTCACATAAAAAGGTGCACGAATGGTTAAGAAGCCAAGTCCTGAAAATACAATGTCGTATTTTAGGTTGTCACGAATCTTAAAATCATGTACGACCCATTTGGGAACCGCTTCTTCCGGATTGAACGGAGGAGTCAAAAGCGAGTATAGTTTGCTTTCATATAAATCGTCTGCTTTTGCGGTTTTTGTTCTATGGATGTTAAGGGTATTTGCAAAATAGGTTACAACATTGACTTTATCTCCGGTTTCCCCGTTGATAATGTCGATTCTTGCTAAACCACCAAAGAATAAGGTCTGCCCTTCATTCAATTGAAAAATTAAAGGCTTAATCTCTTTTTTCGGAACGGTTAATTTATAAGAAGGTCTAGTCAAATAATAAGTATATTGATGCTTATTGATGACACCTGGTGTATCATATATCATCGTACCGTCAAGAAGCGGGAACCCAATGAGACCAATTGTCGTACCTGGTTGTGAAGAAACTGTAACAACATCCGTAGGCATTCCTAAATATCTTTTAAGGATTTGATTGATGATTCTCGATTTACCTACGTTATTGGAACCAACAAGGTAAACGTTTCTATTTCCTTTATGCTTTAAGATCAAGTCCATTAAATCATCGAAATTGTTTCCATATTTCGCAGAAATCAAAATCGAATCTAGGACAGTAAATCCTTCGTTCGCAAGCATTGTTTTCAGCCAATTGAGAATTCGTTCCGGTTTCACATTTTTTGGTAGTAAATCCATTTTGTTACCAACCAAAATAACATCCTCATTCCCAGTCAATCTTTTGATTGCAGGAACAAACGAACCAGTGAAATCGAAAATATCTACTATTTTTACAATTAATGCATTTTCTTTTGCAATTTCATTAATGATGTCGGAATATTCATCATTCGTAACCGAATATGTAATCATTTCACTGTAATGTCTAATCCTATGACAACGTTGACAAAAAACAGCTTTGGAATCACTCGTAGCCATTACTTTTTCAGATACAAATCCAGGAAGCGTTTTGTCATCGTGTTGAATTAACGCTCCACAGCCTTTACAGTATAATTCCCCCATCAAACCTACCTCTTTTCGTTTAGCCCTAGCCTTATGTACATCTCGGGTTTATGTCTTTTGATTCGTTTGATCATTCGTTTTTCCAATTGTCGATTCATTTTGGTATACCATTTCTCGACATTTCTCTTGATAGCATTGACGACGATTACGTAAAATCCCATTCTCTTTCCGCCAAAAACATCGGTCATAAATTGGTCACCTATAACACAGATTTCTTTCGGATTTTGAATATCGAGTAAAGCCATCGCTCTTTGAAACCCTCTTTTTAAAGGTTTTTTTGCACTGCATATAAATCTTGCATCGAGTTTTTTCGCAAAAGATTCTACTCGATTGAGATGGTTGTTTGAAATGATGATGATTTCAAATCCGAGTTGATCGATATGCTCGAACAACTCATGTATCCGTTGATTTGGCAATGTTTCGTCATAAGGAATCAGCGTATTGTCCAGATCGATCAGGATTGCTTTGATACCTTTTTCTTTGAGCGTCACATAATCAATGTCATAGACGGTCTTCTTAAAATCATCGGGGTAAAATAGGTTTTCTCTTATCATTAAATCAATCATGAATACCCTCCGAACATTACTATTATTATACCGAAAAAAACAAGAAAAGTCCAATTTTTTCTTGATGGAACAAAAAAAAGGGATGTTTCTACATCCATTTTTTGAAATTGATAAAATCGTTAAAGAATTCTGACTTGAAAAGACAGATTTCTCGAGCCGAAGGCATCAATGACATATCCTTCGACATAAGTCTCTGAATCTTCAGAATAACGAGTCATTTCAATTGTTTGTCCCTCATAGATTGCAACCCCATAAGAGATTTGATACATTCTGATTTTACGAAGATCGTTAAACTCTTCCAATGCCATTTTTATGTATTCTGTATTGTTTACATGATTGTTATGATCCAACATCTCTTTTGTAGCACAAAGCCTGATTGTAAGATGTTGATCTTCTGTATTCCTTCTCTGTAGTTTTTTGAGTACGGGTAATCGAAATGAAAGCACCTCATCAAGATAATCAATCTCATTCATGAAATCGAATTGATCGAGTCTTTCAACGGTCAGTGTATTTCTGTTCACAAGTGCCCACTTTGCCACTCCGTAGACTATCAATTCATTTTCTACGAAAAGTTTATAATAACGATTAATTCCGACTCTACCTGGTGTTTCCAACCATGTTTCGATTCGAAATGATTCATTTAATATGGGCAACCGTAATATCTCAACAGTCAACCTTGTTACTACCCAAAAAAGACCGATGTTGGACATGTCATCAAAACCAAATCCTAGTATAGATCCATGATTGTCAGATACATTTTGAATTTTTTTCTGTAGAACATTGATTTTCATTTCATGATTGACGCTGACGTCATCGACTTCTACTTTGAAATACTCAATGTGTTTTTCCATAGAAATTCCTCGTATTTTGTTTTGGACGAATGAGACAATGAGGCTCGTTACCGATTAAATCAAAACGTTTGGCACTAATCAACGCTTCGTTCACCAAATCATAGTTTTTCGGATCTCGATATTGAATCAAAGCTCGTTGAAGCGCTTTTTCGTGTGGGGTTTTTGCTACATAAACCGGCTCGTTTGTTCTGGGGTCCATGCCAGTATAATACATCATTGTCGATAAAGTCATCGGCGTAGGATAAAAATCTTGAACTTGTTCTGGATTATAACCCATGTCGCGAATATATTCAGCTAGTAAAACCGCATCCTCGATAGCACTGCCGGGGTGACTACTCATTAGATAAGGAACCAAGTATTGCTCTTTATTGATTTCTTTGGTGATTTGGTAAAATTTGTCCACAAATCGATCATAGAGTTTTCTTGATGGTTTTCCCATTTTATCAAGCACTCTGGGAGATACGTGTTCTGGAGCGACTTTAAGTTGTCCAGAAACATGATGTTCAACCAATTCTCTAAAGAAGGTATCATCTTTATCATACATCACGTAATCATACCGAATTCCACTTCTTACAAATACTTTTTTGATTCCATCAAGTTCGCGTAGTCCTCGCAAAATCTCTAAATAATCAACATGATCAACGATGAGACTTTTGCATGGAGCAGGATGGAGGCATTGTTTCGTTTTGCATACACCGTGCTCTTCTTGTTTGATACAAGATTTATGATAGAAATTTGCGGTTGGTCCGCCGACATCGTGAATATATCCTTTAAACTCTTTATCCGAGATCAATAACTTGGCTTCTTCAATGACAGAATCTTTACTTCTCGAAGACATCATTCTTCCCTGATGCATGGTGAGGGCACAGAAGGAACATCCACCAAAGCATCCACGGTTGACGGTGAGAGAAAATTTGATTTCATCCATGGCCTTGATATGACCTTGTTTTTCAAGTTCTGGATGGGCTTCTCTCATATAGGGGAGTTGATAGACCTCGTCCAGTTCAAACTCGGTTAGGACGGGTTGAGGGGGGTTTTGCACAACAAATACATTGCCTATTTTCTCTACTAACTGTTTAGAAGTGATTGAATCTGTATTGGTATATTGAATCATGTATGATTTATTTGCTAGCACTTTATCTCTTGATACTTCTTCATAAGATGGAAGCAAAATGGCATCGCTTGAAATATAATCAGGATTGACAGTTGAAAAAACAGTACCTTTAATATAAATCAGGTCGGTTTTTGAAATTGATGCATTTAAACTATCCGCAATTTCGATGATTGCTTTTTCTCCCATTCCATAAACAAGCAAATCAGCTTTCGATTCAATCAAGACACTTTTTCTGAAGGTATCATCCCAGTAGTCGTAATGTCCCATTCTTCGTAAAGAAGCTTCAATACCGCCTAAGATGATGGTGTTAGAAGGATCGAGTTTCCTCACAATGTTAGAATATCTGATTAAAGCCCTGTCTGGGCGTTTACCCATAACTCCACCTGGGGTGTAAAAATCGACTTTCCGCTTCCTTTTCGAAACGGTGTAATGATTGACCATGGAATCGATGTTCCCTGAAGAAATAAGCCAGCCCAATCTAGGTTTTCCAAATTCCAAAAACGATTCCTCTTTATATACATCGGGCTGTGATAGGATACAGACTGTATATCCATGTCGCTCTAGTATCCTAGTGATGATAGCTACTCCAAATGAAGGATGATCACAATAAGCATCTCCCGAAACAAATACAAAATCCGGAATCTGAATTCCGGAGTTGAGCATTTCTTGTTTTGAAATCGGAAGAAATGGCATGACTACACCTCGTATCTTTGTACTATTTTTTTTAGTTCGTTATTGGTTTGTTTATAATTGGGGTCCAGTGAAGACAATTTCCTGTAAAAGTCTTTTTGGTGTCCCTTGATTTTGAAGTGAACAAGCTCATGACAAATCGTTGAATGTAGATATTTCATGTCAAATCTACCAAGAATTGAATTTAACTTAATGACTTTTTTGGTGATATGACAGCTTCCAAATCTGGATTTCATTAGCTGAGATTTAATCACGATTCCATCAGGTGGTAATAGCTTCTTCGTTTCTAGAGAAAGACTTTTGATAAATTCCTCAGATTCATGAATAACTGCCTTTTGGTAAAATCGTTCCATGACCTTAAAAACGACATCTTGACTCGTACAAGTCAATATGGCAAGGTTGTCAATGATCTTGAGTGAATTTCGTTTTCCATTTTGAATTTTGAGAGGTATTTGAACACCGAACAATTCCAAAAACTGATCTGAATAAAGTGAAATCTTCTTTTCTTGTGTCAATCTTTGATGAAGTTTATCTTCATGCTTCAGGATGAATTTTCTGATATCTTCTTCTTTTGTCGTGTTGTTAGTCGTTATGATGAGTTGATTTTGGACGATTCGAAGATAGGTATGCTTGATTTTTTTTCTAATGACTTCATAAGCAACCATTTGGCTTCCAATCATGATTTGTTTCATTCAAGTGCCTCTAAGAACTTCAAAACAAACTCACTGGTCGTGTGTGCAATTTTTTCAGAAAAATCCATGTAGGTTTCTTTTTGACCTACAACATCGATCACATCGCTGATTCCACGAATGGATAAAAATGGAATATTGAACTTGTGACATACGAGCCCAATCGACATTCCTTCCATTTCACAAGCAAGAACGTTTTTGATTTCTTTTAAAATCGGTTTAAGAATCTCTATGTTTGTAACAAACTGATCACCCGAAACCAATTTACCTTGAAGAACTGAGATATTATAATCTTCAAATACGTAGATTGCTTTCTGTCTTAAATAGGAATCGGTTTCTACAATGAGTGGATCATCGGCCATTTGACCAAATGGCAAGTTGTCAATTGCAGTCAAATCAACATCAAAATATGAAATCCCATCAGCGATAACGATGTCTCCAACTTGTGTAGGGGACAATCCTCCAGCGATTCCGATATTAATGATGGTAGTGACTTGATATTTTTCTAACATTAAAGTGGCAGTCATCGTCGCATTGACTTTTCCGATTCCTGATTTTGCGATGACTACTTCTTTTGCGGATAAAATGCCCGTATAGAATATCTTGTCTGCAAGGTGATCTTCTTTATAAATGTCCATTTCATTTAGCAAAAGCTCGATTTCCTTGTCCATTGCTCCTATAATTCCAATCATACTGACCTCCGAAAAAAGAAAAAAGAGAAAAATTTCTCATTTTCTCGTTATTTTATATCGACGATTTCAACAGAAATTTCAGTGCCTGTCTCTGCTTTATACACTACTTTTTGACCTTTTTTATGTCCTATTAGTGCACGTCCTAATGGCGATTCATTAGATATTTTGCCTTGCAAAGGATTGGCTTCCAAATGTCCGACTATCGTAAATTCTTTGGCGTCTGGTTTGTTCCCGAATTTAAGTTCGACAGTCTTTCCAATCATGACGACTCTGGAGTTCGTATCCTTGATTAATTCCGTGTGCTTCAAGATGTTTTCAAGCTCTTTAATTCTAGCTTCAATTCTAGCTTGCTCATCTCTTGCAGCATCGTAATCAGCGTTTTCAGATAGATCGCCCTGAGCTCTTGCTTCTTTCAAAGCTTCTAGGTTTGCTTTTCTGTCAACCTCTTTTAGATTTTGAAGTTCGTTTTTGAGGTTTTCCAAGCCTGCTTCCGTCAATTTAAACGTGTTTTCCATGAATGTTTGTCTCCTTGTGTTAAGTGGTTTATATTATAGCATAATTTGTTTGAATGTAAAAGTATTATTTATTTAAGATTGAGATAATTTTCGAGTGAATCAAATCGACAGCAACTTCATGACTGTAATCGTTTGGAATGATAATGTCTGCGTACCTTTTCGTCGGTTTGACAAATGCATAGTGCATTGGCTTAACCGTTGTCAAATACTGGTGGATGACACTCTCGATTGTTCGTCCTCTTTCTTTCGTATCACGTTGTAATCTTCGTATGAATCGAAGATCGTCATCAGCCTCTACAAACAATTTGATGTCTGCGAGTTGACGAATGCGATCGTCCTCTAGTACTAAAATACCTTCGAGAACTATGATTTTTGCTGGTTTGATGATTTCGGTCGCTAATGCTCTGGTTAACGCGACAAAGTCGTATGTGGGTTTTTCAATCGATTTCCCCGAAATCAATTGAAGCAGGTGTTCATAAAACAAATCATTGTCTAGAGCAAATGGATGGTCATAATTGACCGCTTCTCTTTCCTCCATAGACATGTCTGATTGGTCTTTGTAGTAATCGTCGTGTTTCAACACCACAATTGGAAACGTTTCAAGATCTTTCAATATTTTGTTTACCACTGTCGTTTTACCAGAAGAGGATCCTCCCGCAACAGCTATAATCACTGGTTTGTCCATTTAAAACACCTTCCTTAGAATGTCATAGGGCGATAACTGAGTTTCACAATGAATCTTGATTTTTTGAAGTGGATGTCTTGCGGCATCTAATTCCAATCCGCCTTCATCAAAGATTGGACCAGAAGTAAATGTTTCCGTTGGTTTTTTTGGAGAGAATATCTCAAGTTTGTCTCCTGGTTGAAAATAATTTCTTTGTTCAATGATGGCTTCTTTCAATTCATCATCATAAGAAAGGACGATTCCAACAAATTCTTTGGTAGGCACTTCGCTCCTCATATTGTAAAGTTGTTGCTTCACAGAAGTGATTCCTTCCATGAATCCATAGGAAGTGAGCCGATTTTCTGCTTTTCGGATTTCTGCTTCATAATAAGAAATATCCTTTAAAGCATCAGCTTCATAATCGTCTATAAATTCTCGATATGCATTTACTACTGTGGCAATGTAGTGAATTGATTTCATTCTGCCTTCGATTTTTAATGAGGCAACCCCAATATCCATTAAATCTTTAATATAACGAAGTGTCTCCAGATCCTTTGAAGACATTTGAAAATCATAATCCTCACTGACCAGATGATGATCATCATAAAGATTGTATTTCCACCTGCAACTGTGAGCACAACCTCCACGATTGGCATCTCGATCAGTCATATAATTTGAAAGGGTGCATTTCCCTGAGTAAGAGACACACATTCCACCGTGAATGAACACCTCTAAATCAGCACGTGCTTTTCTCTTTATTTCTCTGATTTCATCTATCGAACATTCTCTTGCAAGAACAACCCTTTTGATACCTTGATCTGCCCAGAAATTTGTTAGGCTTGAATTCGTTACCGATACTTGAGTAGACAAATGTATTTCAAGATTCGTTAATGATTTAGCACGATCGATGATGACGGGGGAAGAACAAATAATGGCGTCTACTTTCATTTTATCAAGTGAAAGCAAATAATCGTCCAACATATCTACATCATCATTGTGAAATACAATGTTTGTCGTTACGTAGATTTTTTTATTAATTGAGTGCGCAAATTCAACTGCCTCTTTAATCGCTTCTAACGAAAATTTTGATGCTCTCGCACGCAATGAAAATTCTTGTCCACCAATATAGACTGCATCGGCTCCATACAATAATGCAAATTTGACTTTTTCAAGATCTCCAGCGGGAGCAAGCAATTCGACCTTCATCATTCTGCCTCCTTACTACGACCGATTCTACGATAATAAAAACCGCTGTCATAAGCAGATTGATATTTTGAAAGGAAAGCTTCTTGAAGTTTAAAATCGAAATATGCTTTAATGCTTTCATAATATTCTTCATCCGAAACGAAGATTCGTTCAATGAAAAAATCAGAAAGAAAAGGTGCTATTACCCCGACTTCTTGAAAAGAAAGAAGTTTTTTTGATCTGAAAATAGTGGTTCCAAATGAATCTTCAATGACTGGAAAAAATTCTTCTTTTCTCATTTCTTCTTGAAGAAAGTAATGATGAGAATTAGCCACAGATTTTAAATTCAATCCTTTGAATAGTCCGTAATTCGTTATCAGAGGTCTGCGTGAGAAAAACATTTCTAGATAACCATGACCCACAATCGAAAATTCAATATCTTGTGTACAATCAGCGATTTCCAGTATTTCTTCCAGGGTGACTTCTTTGGAAACGGTCAACCCCTTCATTCCTTGTTTTTTAGCAAACCAAGCGTCATAACAATTCGTGTTAAAGGTTCCGGGTTGAAAAATCATCAGTCTTTCCATATCGTATTTTTTAAGCAAAGAAAACATTGTGAAATCAAAACATACAATTCCATCCAGGTTTGCAAACTGAACTTCAGAAATAAAATGGTCCAGATCAATAAGCATATCCTCATGAATCATAATATTAACTAGTAGGTATGTCTTTTTTCCCATCTCATGTGATTTTTGTGTAATTTGAACTATTTCATCAACTGAAAACGATGCGGTGACGTTTCTGGTGAAGTGTTCCGTCTGCAACAAAAAGACATCTGCGCCAAGCGACGCTAGATGTGGCATCTCTAGAATATTTTTTAATGTAACTACAATATTCAAATTGATGTCCTCACTTTTTGTATGAGATCGCCATGCCGTCTCCAATTTCGTAGATATAGGAATCATAGTCACTTTTATGAAGTAACCACTGATTAAATTTGTTGATTTTGTTCACAAGTTGTTTTCTATTTCGACTTAAAATTGATTTGGGGTTTTCTACAAACCCATGAAACAAAAGATTATCAGTAACAATAATTCCACCTTGCAAAAGCAAGGGCTCAAACTTTTCAAAGAATCGAATATATTGTGCTTTTGCCGCATCAATAAAAATAAGATCAAATAATCCTATCGTTTCTGTCGAGATTTCTAAGGCGTCGCCTTCAATAAAAGTAATCCTTTCTTTTGCTTCAGAGTGTGAAATAAACTCTTTCGCTTGATTGACTAATTCAGGATTTCTTTCAATGGTAACAACGGACGCTTGAGTATATTTGGATATGGAATAACTTGTATAGCCGATGGCAGTTCCAATTTCTAGGACTCGTTTGTATTTTCCAACTTGAATCAAATGTAAAATAAGACGAATTCCCTCTTCCGATATAATCGGTATCTGTTTTTTCGTCGCCAGTTGTTTCATTTCATCCAAAATCGGATCTTCGAAAGTTTGATTGGTTCGATTTAAATACTCACTTGCCATGATTCCACCATCCAAAAAAAGATGAGAAGAGGTAGATCTACTCTTCCTCTTCTTTTTCTTCTTCGTCTTTTTCTTCTTCGTCTTCTAAAAAACTTTCAAGAACTTCTTCAATCAAGTCCCATTCTTCTTCTGAATCTACTTGTCCAAGATTTCCTTCATCATCATCTTCAGGATTATAACTAGCAGCGAAATATTCACCAGTTTCATCGTCTTTAATTTGATATACAACATAGGATTTCCCGAATTCTTCAGATTCAAAAGTCATAATGATGTTACATTCGATTTCATTTCCTTGTTCGTCGGTCACGATCAAAGTTTCAAATTCATTTTCCATTTTTCCTACCTTCTGCTATCTAAATAGCTCTGTAATATGACCGTCGCGGCCAATTTATCTACTTTTTCTTTTCTTTTTTTTGAGTTCATGTTCGCACTCATCATCACTTGATGCACCATTCTTGAAGTTAATCTCTCGTCCCACAACACAATTTTGGCAGAAGTCATCTTTTCAAGATTGGTTTTGAAATCTTCTGAAATTTTCGCTTGAAAGCCCGATGAGCCATCCATATTCTTTGGAAGACCTAACACGACTAATTCTACCTTATTATTATCGATAAAATCCTTGATATAGTCAAGAGCAATTTGATAATTTCCTTCTTCAAATCGAAAAGTTTCTATCCCACTAGCTAAAATCATCGAAGGATCTGATAAAGCAATCCCACAAGTTTTGGATCCAAGGTCCAGTCCTAAGGCTCTCATAAGAGTGAATTCCTCACTTCATCAAGTGCGTTTTCTACATTAGAAATGTCTTTTCCCCCAGCTTGAGCAAAGTCTGGTCTGCCTCCGCCGTTACCTCCGCAAAGAGTAGCTGCCTTTTTGACAAGATTACCAGCATGGACGCCTTCTTTATTTGTTTTGGCGATGAATACTACTTTGTCTCCAAGTACTGAAGCGAGAAGAACTGTACCTTTTTGAAGTTTGACAAGCAAGTTGTCAACTAATTGTTTTAACACTGATATTTCAACGTCTAGTACTTTGCCAATTAAGGTATCTTTTTGAATCATTGACAGATATGGTGTCAAGTCGTTTAATGCCTGATTTTCTTTTTGCCTAGTAAATTCTTTTTCAAGATCTTTGACTCGAACTTGAATATCTGTTAAGAGTTGTCTTTTATTGAGTACATCTTGATAACTTCCAAGCAAATGATGAGGAATGGTGTAATCGAAAGTCAAATTCATACCTTCTTTTTTCGCTTCAGATAGAATCAATTCCGCTTTTTTAATCAAATTCTCAATGTCTTGGTTGATTCCTTTAAATGATTCGTCAATTTTATCAACATTGATATTTGTTAGTCCTTCAATACGATAAATGCCTGATCCAATGGAAGAAACGCTCCGAATTGCGAACCGTTGAATGTCTTTGATGTTAGAGACATGAGTACCTCCACATAGATCCAAAGTGTATTTCAAATCGACGACTCTCACAAACTCGTCGTATTTTTCTCCAAATTCTGCAATAGCACCTTTTTTGACGGCTTCTTCGACTGATAATATATGAGTAATGGTCTCGTGAGATTCTAAAATCATTTGATTGACTCTGTTTTCAAGTTTTAGAATCTGCTCATCACTGATGCTTTCGTAGTGATTAAAATCAAATCGTAATGAGTCTGAGGTCACTTGAGATCCTTGTTGGGACACATGTCCCCCAAGCAAATCTCTTAAGGCTTTAAACAATAAATGGGTTGCGGAATGGTTGTAAGTTGTCAGTTTCCTTTTCGTGACATCGACCTGAGCATGTACTCTCGCATTTTCCTTTGGCTCGCCTTCGACGAGTTCATAAGAATGGAGAAACTGACCATTGGGCATTTTGGATACTTCGGTGATTTTTATTGAAAAATCTTCATTATAAATCATTCCGGTATCAGACACTTGGCCTCCGGAAGTCGCATAAAATGGCGTTTTATCTAAAACAAGTCCTTCAGAAAAAATCTTTATGATTCTAGAATCAGAACTCACTTGATTGTACCCTACGAATTCACTGATTCCTTGGTAATCTAAAAACTCTTCATTTTGTGATTTCATTGATTGTATTTCTTTACGAGCGTTTCTTGCTCGTTCTTTTTGCATGCTCATTTCTTTATCAAATGATTTTAAATCAACACGGAAGCCTCTTTCTTTGGCATATTCCATTGTCAACTCGATTGGGAATCCAAAAGTGTCGTATAACAGAAAAGCGTCGCTTCCACTGATTAATTGATTTTCAGAACTACTGATAATTTGTTCGAATTTCTTCTCTCCATTTTCAAGTGTCTCTAAAAACTTCGATTCTTCAGAAGAGATTATTTTCTTTATAATGGACGATTTTGCTTGAATATCCGGGTAATAATCAAATACCATATTGGATACTACATCAACAAGTTCACCCATAAATGGACGGTCAATTCCAAGTTTTTTACCATATTTTACGGCTCTTCTTAAAAGCCTTCTTAGAACGTAGCCTCTGCCTTCATTGGATAGCATTGCGCCGTCGCTAATAGCGAAAGAGACCGTACGGATGTGATCGCTAATGACTTTAAAAGCCATCTGACCATGATAGGACACATGAGAGATTTCTTCAATTTTTTGAATGATTGGCATAAATAAATCCGTTTCAAAGTTCGTCTTAGTCCCTTGAATGACGGAAGCCAGTCGTTCCAAGCCACAACCAGTGTCGATATTTTTGCTAGGAAGTTCAGGATAGTCTTTACGCTCTAATCCAGCTTTGGCATTATATTGAGAAAATACGATATTCCAGATTTCGACGTACCTGTCATTTTCGATATCGTCACGAATCGCATCGGAGGTAAAATCCCCGTAAGCATCTCCACGATCAAAGAATATTTCTGTACAAGGTCCGCATGGACCCTCACCAATCTCCCAGAAATTATGATCTTCAGTTGGAATAATATGAGATGGATTCATTCCGTTTTTAATCCATAGTTCTTTCGTTTCTTCATCGGTAGGATAGATGGTCATATATAATTTGTTTTTATCAAAGCCAAACCATTTTGGGCTTGTCAGTAACTCAAATCCCCAGTTAACTGCATCTTCTCGAAAATAATCTCCTATGGAAAAATTACCGAGCATCTCAAAAAAAGTGTGATGTCTTGCGGTCACCCCAACATTCTCGATATCATTGGTTCGAATGCACTTTTGAGCATTTACAATTCGCGGATTCTTTGGAACCACACTGCCATCAAAATACTTCTTAAGAGCAGCAACCCCGGCATTCATCCACAATAAAGTAGGATCGTCATTTGGAACCAAGGACGCTCCTTTTTCTACGCTGTGACCTTTTTCTTTGAAGAAATCAAGCCACATTTGTCTTATTTCGTTACCAGATAGTTTTTTCATTGTTCCATCCTCCCAAAAAAAAGAGAATCATCCTATATAAAAGGACGATTCATCGCGGTACCACCTTTGTTCTAGTTACACTAGCACTCGACATCCATAACGCAGATCTGCGGGCGGTTTTACCGCCTCTCAAAAAGGAGCTTCGAATCCATCTCTAAGGTTTGGTTCCACCGTCCCCAAACTCTCTGTGCAGTAGAAATGTTCTACTTGTCTTTTATCATTGATTTGAGACAATTATACATCATTTATGTAATTTTTGCAAATGAAATCAACATCTATAAAAAATCTTCTATTCTAAGGTTTTTTTTCGGTTGATCTTTGATTGCATCGAGCAAGAACCCTTTTAGTCGTGTTTTTCTTGGTGTTTCAATGGATGAGACTCCCCGTTTGAGAGCATAGTAGTCGCCTATCATTACAAGATGCTCTTTCGCTCTCGTAACTGCAGTATAGAGGAGTTTTCTTTTTAACATCATCGCATAACTTTGAGTCAAGGGGAGAATCACGATTCGAAATTCACTTCCTTGAGATTTATGAATACTAATGCAATATGCCAGGGTTAGCTTATCAAAATCCTTCACATTGTACTTGACGACATTACCACTGAAATCGACTAACATCTCTTTTGTCTCAATAATTCCTGTAACTACGCCGATGTCACCGTTCATGATTCCGTCTTCAGGTTGATTTGCTAGTTGAAGAACTTTGTCGTTAAAATAGAACGTTTTACCGTTATAAGATATCTTATGGGCTTGGTTCTGATGATTAAATCGTTCTTGAATCACTTCATTGATTTTATCTATTCCGTTTTGGCCTTTATAAATCGGTGCTAACACCTGAATATCATCATGCAAACTATGACCTTGCTCCATAGCTTGATGGATGACTGAGATGATGTTTTCGACAATCAATCCTTCACTTGAACGAATAAATTTTCGATCGTCGGTTCGCGAACTTAAATTTTCACTCACATGTTGATTCAATATGTCATAAGCCAAAGAAATGATGCTAGAATCGTTCGCCTGACGATGGATTTTAGATAGTTTTACGACATTAAACATGTCAGACTCTATCAAATCAGCCAATACTTGTCCAGGTCCAACTGAGGGTAATTGATTGTCATCTCCTACGATGACTACTTTGGTATTGGAACGAATGGATTCAAATAAGTGGTTTGCCAAAACGACATCAAGCATCGATGCCTCGTCAATGATGATTAAGTCCGCAGTTAAAGGATGATGGCTATCTGCGCTAAAATGGCCCTCGTAATCGTAACCTAACAATCGATGGATGGTAGTTGCTTCAAAGGAAGTGGCTTCTTTGAGACGCTTCGCCGCCTTACCTGTAGGTGCAGCTAAAAGTATCGAAGATTTTGACCCTCTTAACAATTTATAGATTTGTACAATTCCGTTAATGATGGTTGTTTTACCAGTCCCGGGTCCACCAGTTATAATGAGAAAATCATCTAGCAACGCCTTCTTGATTGCCTTTATTTGTTCTTCGGTATATTCAATCATATGTTCGTTTTGAAATTCTTGAATCGACTGGATTACCAATTCTTCATCAAAAGAAGGTGTTGATTCTTTTGTATATCTTTTCAAGGATGTAGAAATCCCTTTTTCAGCAAGGTATAAGTACCACAAACTCAAGGAATCTTCTTCATGGATGACCTTTCCTTGCATGACTAATTCTGAAAGAATATCTTCAATCTCTTCTCTTTGTACAATCAAATTTTCATCTGTATTCAGATATTTTTCGGTAAAATCAAGCAACTCCGGATGCGATAATTTGGTATCTCCGAATTTGTTCATATATTCATTGAGCAAATAAATGATTACAGCTTTGATTCTTAGTGGGTGGTTGTAGGACAATCCGATTTTAAGCGCAATTTCATCAGCTCGTTTGAATCCAATGCCCTCGATTTCTTCCATTAATACATATGGATTTTCTTTGATGACATCAATCGATTCATATCCGTACATCTGATATATTTTCATCGCCATTTTTGGTGAAATTTGGAAGCCATAAAGCCAAACCAAAGAAGTTTCCATTTTGCGATTGGTAAGAAGAGTAGAAACAAGAGAATCTTTTTTCGCTTGAGACATTCTCGGAACAGAATCTAAAATATCGTGATCATTCAGAATTTTGTCGATGCAATCAATGCCATACTTATCCACAATCCATTCTGCGGTTTTCGGTCCTATTCCTTTGAAAAGATCACTCGAAAGGTAGTCCATCAAACCTTCCCTTGAATTGTCCATGATTCTTTCGAACCTTGACGCATCATATTGAAGTCCATATTTAGGATGATGTTTAAGTTCTCCGAAAAAGCGATATCTTTGTCCTTTGTCCAAATGAGGAAAAAACCCACAAATAATAATCGTGGGTTCTTTGTAAATGATTTCTTGAACGTCCGTATCAATGATATCGAGTTTCAAGACGGAATAATTGTTGTCATCATTGTAAAACAGGACTTGTTTGATTTCGCCTTCGATATAACTCATAAGTCATTCCTTTCAAGGGAATTTTACTTCATCAAATTCTCGATGTCTTTCCATTCCTTTTTAATGCTTTCGCTTAAGTTTCTTCTTCCGTTTTCTGTAACCAAAACGTTGTCTTCGATACGGATTCCGATTCCTTCTTCTTCAATGTATAATCCTGGTTCAACCGTTAACACGACTCCTGGTTGCAAAGGTTCTTGATAAGTACCCACATCATGCGTATCCAAACCAAGATAATGACTGACGCCATGATAATAATACTTGTCAATCTCATGATCTTCTTTAATTAATCCAATTTTTTTCGTCTCTTCTGTCAACATCTTCTTCGCAGCCATATTCAAATCGTTTACCATGACACCAGGTTGAATCATCTCAATGATTTTTTTGTTCGTTCTTAGAACGATTTCATAAATCTGCTTTTGGCGATCCGAGAATTTACCATTAATTGGGAAGGTACGCGAAATGTCTGAAGAATAAACTCCATTCTTTGCGCCTAGATCAAGCAGTACGAGTGAACCGTCCTGAATGGTAGAAAAATTATCGATGTAATGAAGAATGGTCGCATTTTTACCGCTAGCTACGATCGAATCGAAAGAGATGCCTTTGCTGCCAGACATCTTGATTTGATATTCATAATAGGCTTCTAGTTCACGTTCATTCATTCCTGGTTTTGCAAATTTCAAAACAGCTTCGATTCCGGCTTTTCCATATGCAATTGCTTTTTCAATTTCAGCTACTTCTTCACTAGACTTGATTCTTCTCATGGAATCAAGAATGTCATTTGCGCTTTTAACCTTGATTTCAGGATAAACGTCTGTTAAAAATTGAAGCTGAGTCAAACTAAATGGAGTGACAAAAGGTTTATATTTATATAGGTCCAAATAGAGTCTTTCTGGTTTTTTTAGAAGGGCTCCTCTTGAATTTGCAAGAACTGCCGTATGTACAAAAGACTTGAATTCTTCAACATATTTAACGTGTTTCAAATCGATTCCAGAAAGATTAGAAGCTTCTTCCTTTGTAAGCCTTCTTCCAAGCCATTTTGTAGCATAATCACTTGGTTCTTCGATAAACAAAAAGGCTTGAGCAAAAGAACTGCCTTTGACTAGCAGCAAAATGAAGTTTCCTCTCTCACAACCAGTTAAATAATAAAAATTCCGATTGGGTTCATATACATAAGTTTGATCATTCGTTTTATGAGGAGCATCTCCTGAATAAAAAACGGCAAAAGAACCATCCTTCATGTTTTTAATAAATTCTTCGCGATGTCTCACGAATAGTTTTGATTCCATACAATCACCTCAAAGTCTTTTAAAATATTATATCACAACTTCGATTTCAATAAACAAAAAAGCACAGAAAATGTGCTTTTTTAATTTGAAAAATTCACTGAAACATTTCCGTTTGATGTCGAACAATCAATTCGCTTCGATGCGCTATCGTGATAGCTGTTCGTTACTACTTCATCACCATTTAGATAATAGTTTCCGTTAACAGTTGACATTTTTAAATAATGATCTTCAAATGCACCAGGAACATTCAAAATGATGTTTCCGTTTGATGTCGATAATTCAATGTCGTCTGAAGTCATGTTCGAGCAATCGATTTTACCGTTTGAAGTATGTAAATCCACTAAAGAGGCTTCTAATCCATTGACTAGAATCTTGCCGTTTGAAGTCGTAAATTTCGCATTTCCCAAAGTGATAGAGTTCGTGACGTCAATGGTTCCGTTTGAAGTATAGAGTGTCATGTTCCCACTAGATTCAATTCCATCAAGGGTTATTTCTCCATTTGAAGAAGCCAGTTTCAATACACCAAAATCAGTTAAATCAGATATAGTAATCAAACCATTTGATGTGCCTAAATCCAAATCCAATTCCATAGATTCAGGCAAATAAAGGTAAAGTTTAAAATAATCCGGTTCGATGAAGAAATTAAAGTTAAAGATGTTGGCAACCCATTCTACTTCATTTTCTACATCCAAAGTCATTCCATCGAGATCGTATGTGATGTAGTCCGTCTCATTTTCATAATACGTTATTTTCACTTGATCGTCTGTGCTTGGCAGAATATAAACAGATTTATTTTTTAGTGACACATTTAAGACTTCAAAATCATCCGATGCATAGGTCTTCTCTACATATGTAAATGTTGTATCTCCATTAAAATAAGTAAAGAAATCTTCCCCTGATGCAATTGCAAATATTACAACCATTCCAATTCCGATTAAAATTACTGCAAGTCCAATTCTTAACATTTTATTCATGTTTTTTTCTCCTATTCCTTTATAAAATCTCTGACACGATATAACAATCGTTTTAATGTATTTTTTGATATAGATCCATACCACTGAAATATCCCAGCCCCAAAAACAGTAAGTCCGATGCCAAACACAATAACCCCTATGGCTAGAACACTCTGAACTAATTCTGGTTGAGTCGTCGTTATCATCATGTACAGGCCGCCTATCGCAACTGAAACGCCAGAGACGACGATACTAAACCCAATCGAGAACATCACGATTGTGAAGATAGCAAAGAAGAAATAGCCCACAATCTTTACGGTAAGACCAAATACTTCCTTCACTGAGAATGGTGCCCGTGCTCGAACTTTTTCGAGGAATGTTCCATCTTTCTTAATGTTATACGCAATATCGTTGACATCACCTAATGATTCAATGAATTCACGTTCGGTTTCTCCGTGATCAACTGCATCTTGTATCAGTTCATCATAATAGCCGACAACTTCTTCTAATTCGTTCTTGTTTAAAAATTCCAACTGTCCTTTTAATGCTTTCATAAACTCTGCTTTTCTCATAATGAATCCCCTTTACCTAAGAACATAGTCATAAACTTTTTTCATTTCCATGAAATCCGCTTCAGACTCCCTCAATTTTGTTAATCCAACCTTCGTTATCTGATAATATTTTCGTATCCGCGAATTGAAAGTCGTTTGATACGTTCTGACATAATTTTGTTGTTCTAGCCTCCGTAAAATCGGATAAAGTGTTGATTCAGAAATATCAATTACTTCAGAAATTTCTTGATTAATCACATATCCATAGGAGTCTTCATACTTCAATGAAGCTAAAACCAATATTTCAAGTATTCCCTTTTTGAGTTGACTATCCATACGAATACCTCCTTATGTATAATACTATACAATACATAGTATATGTTTGTCAACAAAAATAATAAAAAAAACTCACTTTTTTTAATGAGTTTTTTCGTCTATTGTCTTTTTTTGTGAGAACTTGGACCAAAGAGCCCATATCCCGAGCAAGATAAAATATACCAGCAGTACCCATAAAGCATTCATAGGGTTCTCTTGAATATTGAATAAGGATCCTAAAAAGACTAGGAAAAGGACAATAATCAGTCTGGAAATCACTGTTAACATCAGATATTTTGTAAATTTGATTTTCGTTAATGATAACGCATAATTTAAGATGGAGGATGGAAGGAAAGGGTTGGACAATAAGATTAATACAAGAAAAGTATTCGGTCCGTTAACAAGATTTAAAAACTTTTTCCCAACTTTATGTCCTTCTACTTTTTTTGCAAAATAAGGCGCAAGCGTTACTCTTATAAAGATAAATACGAGTACCATACCTAACATACTGCCTAAAGTCGATAAAAAGATCGTTAAGATTGTTCCTTGCAGTCCACCAAAGGCACTTGCCATCAAAGATAAATTAAATGAGATCAAAATGGTAAGTGGAAGAGAGGGAATCAATGCTTCAAGAAATGGTAAAAGCACCGCAGAAAGCGGTGCAAACCACATATTATCAAGAACAAATTGTTGAAGCTTGTCTAATAGATCATAGAAAAAACCCATCATTTCCTACCTTTTCTTCTGAAAAAAGCATCCCTTAGGATGCTTCGTGTTAAATCAGGTTGCCGAAATATTTAAGTGTACGAACCATTTGGTTTGTGAAGGAAGCTTCATTGTCATACCATGTAAGTACTTTGACAAGTTGTTTTCCATCAGTATCTAATATTGAAGTGGAGTCTGCATCAAACATAGTACCTTGAGTAATTCCGATGACATCGCTTGAAACGATTGGGTCTTCAGTATATCCCAAGACTTCAGATTGTGCCGCTTTTACAGCTGCATTGACTTCTTCTTTTGTAACATTCTTCTTAAGTTCTACTACTAGGTCCACAATGGATCCGGTAATGACTGGTACACGTAATGCGAGTCCATCCATTTTGCCTTTAAGTTGAGGTAATACAAGTGCAACGGCTTTAGCAGCTCCAGTGGTTGTTGGAACGATGTTCGCAGCGGCTGCTCTTCCTCTTCTTGAGTAATGACCTTTGTTGTGAGGAATATCAAGTGTAGCTTGGTCGTTGGTATACGCATGAACAGTCGTCATGAATCCTCTAACGATTCCAAAATTGTCATCCAATACTTTTGCAATTGGAGCTAGACAGTTCGTCGTACATGAAGCTGCACTAATGACAGTTTCTGCACCGGTCAAAGTTTGTTCATTAACACCATAAACGATAGTCGGAACGTCTTTTTCTTTTGCAGGTGCACTGATGATTACTTTTTTAGCTCCAGCTTGTAAATGCAATGACGCTTTATCTCTAGAAACAAAGAAACCTGTGCATTCTAATACTACATCAACATTTAAGTCTTTCCAAGGTAGTAATGATGGATCTTTTTGTGAGAACACAGGAACTTTTTTTCCTTCTACAACGATGTTTGATCCTTCAACTAATACTTCTTTAGCGTATCTTCCTTGAGAGCTGTCATACTTTAATAGATAAGCGAGTTGCTCAGCATCTGTTAAATCATTGACTGCAACGATTTCAAAATCGTCATGTCCAAACATTAATCTGAATGCCAAACGACCGATTCTACCAAAACCATTAATTGCTACTTTTACTGACATAATTTATTTCCTCCTAAAATTTTCTAATTCTTAATAAGTCTATTTCATTTTACTCTATATTTCGTTATTTTTCAAGATGAACCACTCAATAAAACGCTTTCAACACAAAAAGAGTTTAGAAACAGGAGAATACTACTTATATAGAAAAAAAGACGGAAATTTCCGTCTTTAAAACTTATAACGTTTTTGCTCCGTTGTTCGCCGCAATTGCTTTCTTAATCGCTTCTTTGTACTCGCAATCATCCCTGCACTCTTCACAAACTACATTGCTTCTGAATTTTCTTGGAATGAACGCTCTAATTTCGTCTTCGTTGTATCCTGTTTGCATTATTTTCTCGTTGATGATAATCGGACGTTTGAGAATAGTAGGATTATCGATAATGAAATCTGCCAATTCTCCGAATCGCATTTCATCGGTATCTAAATTATTATCTTTAAATACTTTTGATCTTGTCGAAATGATATCTTCAAATCCATTTTCAGAAAACTTCAACATGTTTATGATGTCATCTCTTGTTAATCGGATGCCAATAATGTTTTTTTCTTTATACGGAATTTTGTTATCTTCCAACCATCGTTTTGCTTTTCGGCAAGAAGAACAACTAGAACTTGTATATAATGTAATCATGCAAATCCCTCGCTTTCGAAGAATATTATAACATACAAACGTGTTTTTTATACTCAATTTGTGTAAAATAATGGTATAATTATTCTATAACTGTGAAGGAGGATTTTTACAGATGAAATGGGACTTGACTTACTTATTTATTAATGATGAAGCTTTTGAATCTGCATATCAAGAAGCTTTGAAAATTATCGAACAACTTAGTACGTACAAAGGCAAATTGAAAGAAGAAAAAACGTTCAAGGAGTACTTCCTTTTACAAAAACAATTTGAAAAAACTGGATTAAGAGCATATCAATACGCTCACTTGAAAAGTGATTTAAACAAAAAGGACATGAAAAGTGCAACAATGCTTCAAAAAGCACAGATTGCTTTTTCCAAACTTACAGAAGCCATTTCTTTTGAAGAACCAGAATTAATCGGGATAGGAAAAGAAACGGTACTTGGTTTCATTAACAGAAACAAAGAACTGGAAGAGTTTAGATTCAACGTTGAAAAGCTATTCAGAAGACAAGAACACATCCTTGACGATGAGTCAGAAGCTTTACTAGCAACCTTTACTCAAACATTAAGTGCTGGAAGAGAATTATATAGTTCTTTATCCGTGGCGGATATTGAGCACGGAGATGTCATGTTAGATAGTGGCGAGATTGTCACTGTCACCAATAGTAACTACCGCGCTTTTATCAAAAAAAGTGAAAGTGCTGAAGAAAGAAAAGAAATTTTTGAAAGTGTCTTTTCATATTATGAAAGACATAAAAACACTTATGCAGCAATCTATAAAAATGTGTTGGATACTGACTATGCGAGAATGAGAGCCAGAAAATATGCTTCTTCGCTCGACAGTTATCTATTTGAAAATAATATTCCAACCGAAGTATACACTTCACTTACGAACGTCGCAAGAACTACAACAGGGTCTGTGAAACGTTACCTTCAATTACGAAAAGAATATTTAAAATTGGAAGAATATCATACCTATGACAGATTCCTTGATTTGGCTAAATCAGATAAGGAGTATGAATATGAAGAAGGTAAAAATTTATTTTTTGCCTCAATAAAAAATTTCCCCGATACCTTCAAAGACAAAGCAAAGGAAGTCTTAAAAGAAGGATTTGTAGATGTTTATGAAGGTGAAGGAAAACGAACGGGTGCGTACTCCTCGTCTATGCCTGATTTACATCCTTTCATCTTACTTAATTATTCCAAAACTCTTGAAGACGTTTTTACTTTGGCACATGAAGCGGGACATTCAATTCATTCAATGTTTGCACAAGAAGCTCAACCCTCAATTCTTCAAAATTACACCATATTCGTTGCGGAGGTTGCATCTACATTCAATGAACATAATTTACTAGATTATTTCATCAAAGAAAGCAAAGCTTCAAAGAATGAAAAAATAGCTTTGTTACAAAGAGCAATCGATGACATCATGAGTACGTTTTATCGTCAAACCTTATTTGCAATATATGAATTTGAAACTCATAAACTGATTGAAAACAATGTTCCGATCACTCCAGACACACTATCAAAAATCATGATTGATCTTTATAAAGAATTTTATGATTTAGATATTGAAAAGGAAGAAGTCAAGAAGTATGTTTGGGCATATATTCCGCATTTATTCTATACTCCTTTCTATGTATATCAATACGCGACTAGTTTTGCTGCTTCACTTAAAATATATGAAAATGTCAAAAACAATGTTGAAGGCGCATTTGAAAACTATTTGAATTTACTTCGCTCCGGTGGAAGTAAATTCCCAATCGATCAACTCAAAGAAACTGGCGTTGATTTAACCAAAGAAGATGCCTTTTTGGCAGTATCAAACCGATTATCTGAACTTGTTAATCAATTAGAACTTGTAATTCATGAAAAGTAGTGCTATAATGTCTCAAAACGAAGATACGGAAGAGTAGGCTCGAATTTATTTTAAGAGACCTTGTGTTTGGTGCAAACAAGGAATAAAGCTAGCTGAATGGCCCGTGGAGTGATGTTAAAAGCATCCGTTTTCCGCGTTAAGGAATCAAGTGCCAGAGCAATCTGGAACAAAGGTGGTACCGCGCTTAGTCGTCCTTTTTTTAGGGCGACTTTTTTATTTATTTGGAGGAAAAAAAAATGAAAAGAATCGTATCTGGAATCAAACCGACAGGGACTTTGACCATTGGAAATTACATTGGCGCAATCAAACAATTTGTCGCTCTTCAAAAAGCGATGCCTGAAGATGAATTTTTTCTGTTCATCGCAGATTTGCATGCTTTGACGACACCTCAAGAACCAGCAGAGTTAAGACAAAGAATTAAAGAGATTGCTGGTATGTATTTAGCTTGTGGATTAGATCCTGAAAGAACTGTACTTTACATTCAATCAGAAATCAAGGAACATGCGGAACTTGGTTATCTTTTGCAATGCTTTACTTACATGGGCGAACTTGAAAGAATGACTCAGTTCAAAGACAAATCCAAAAAGCAAGATGTCTTGCTGACATCTTCTCTCTTTACTTATCCTGCCTTAATGGCGGCCGACATCATTTTATACGATGCTGATTATGTACCTGTGGGAGAAGACCAAAAACAACATTTGGAATTGACAAGAGATATCGCAAGTCGTTTTAACAATCGATATGGAGATTTCTTTACGGTTCCTGAACCCATCATACCCAAAGTTGGCGCAAGAATCATGGATTTGCAGGATCCTTCAAAGAAGATGTCAAAGTCAGACGAAACTGACAAAGGGTATATTTCGTTGTTCGATGAGCCTTCCGTAGCCGCAAAAAAAATAAAATCCGCCGTAACGGATTCTATCGGAATTATTCAGTTCGATCCTCAAAACCAACCAGGAATTGCCAATCTACTAACCATTTATTCTTCTCTTGAAAACGAATCGATTGACTCCATTGTATCAAAATACTCGAATTTGGGATATCAAGAATTCAAATCAGATTTGTCCATCATTGTCTCAAATACCATCCAGTCGATTCAAGAAAAGTATCAATCGATTGTGAATTCCAACCAGTTAGATGAGATTTTAGATAAAGGTCGAGATCAAGCTCAAATCATCGCATACAAAAAACTAGAAAAGTGTAAACGAAAAATTGGACTAGGAAGAAAGCGAAAATAGAAAAGATTAAATCAATTCGTTAATTTCAGCTAAAACCCTAGAAATGGCTTTAAACGCCTCTTCTTCATCTTTACCATTAAAAGAAATAGAGAACACTCTGTTTTGCGGAACGCCAAGTGATAATACGCCCATGATTGATTTTAGATTCGTTTTTTTATCATCGAACTCAATCATCATTTCCGCTTGAAAACTGTTTGCTTTGCTCACCAACATTGTCGCAGGCCGGGCATGAAGTCCAAAAGGATACGCAATCTTAAATTTGTGATCAATCATGAAGAACTCACTCCTTCTATATTTGGTTAATGTAATCAACTAATTTTGATGTGTCAAATGGACACATCATTTTTATTGTATTTCCAGAAATAAATATATTCGTTACACCCAATTCCTTCAGTTTATTGAAATTGCATATTAAAGTATCAGTTACCGTTACTTTAGTTCTTCCACCTTCTACGAAAGCTCTGACTAGATTGTTCTTTCCTCCGAAATATGCGATGAATTGATCCAACAAATCTTCACTCATATCGGAACTAGATTTTTTTTTGACTGATTTGAAAGTAACTATCAACCCTAGACATACGGGAATGCAAATTAGTGCGAATATGATGACATAGATTTGTATCGACATGAAATTTTTCCCCTCAAAAGTAATATTTTTCTCGAATAATCATGAAGTATGATTTATATTGTCTCCATAATCATATTTTATCATAAATTAAAAAAAGCGTGCGTTTCTACTCAAAAAAAATCAAAAATTTGCATAATTACCTTGCATTCAACCTTTCTTTCATATATAATCTCTACGAAAGTATGGGAGGGACAATGAAAACAGTTATTGAAGCAATCATAGAAATTCCTATGGGTACACAGAACAAATATGAAGTTGACAAGGTTAAAAATCGGATTAAATTAAATCGAGTTTTATATTCGAAAATGACATATCCAGCTGAATATGGTTTTATTGAAAACACTCTAGCAGAAGACGGGGACCCACTTGACATTTTAGTTCTAGCAACAACTCAAACTTTCCCTGGATGCATCGTCGATGCAAGAGTTGTAGGATTTTTGGATATGTATGACTCCGGTGAACATGATGAAAAAATTATTGCAGTCGTGGACGCAGATCCTCGATTTGAAGATATTCATGACATCAAGGACATCAAGGAGTTACAGCTCAAAGAAATCAAACTTTTTTTTAGAACATACAAAGAACTTCAGCCAGGACATCATGTAGAAGTGTTAGATTATTACCCAAGAGTTGACGCTTTAAAATTAATTGAAGAATGTGGAAAAAGGTATAGAAATTCGAAATAAACAAACAAAAAAGCGGAAATCCGCTTTTTTTTATGCTTTGAATACAACTTCACCGTTTACAATAACAACTTCTGGATGAGTCAAATAGTGAAGAGGATGTCCGCTCCAAATAACAATATCTGCATCCTTGCCAATTTCTATACTTCCGACAAGATGGTCAATCTGGTTCATCCTTGCGGCATCAATTGTAACAGCCTTCAATGCATCTAGTTCATCTAATCCTGCTTTCACAAACAACCCCACTTGTGTCAAAGTATTTTCCAAATGAATGACGGGGTGATCTGTCATAATCGCAAAATCGACGCCATTTTCTTTGAGAACTTTCCCAGCGCAGAATGTTTTGTTTCTAAGTTCATATTTTGACTTAGACCCTAGAGTGGGCCCAATGATTACTCTTTGATGATGAAGCTTCAAATATTCAGGAATCAAATATCCTTCCGTTGCATGTTCAATAGTAGCATTCAAACCAAACTCCTCGATGATTCGAATTGCAGTGACGATGTCATCTTGTTGATGAGCATGGATTTTTACGGGGAAACCATCAAATACTCTTGAAAGGCTTGCCCATTTCATGTTGAATTCGGGTTTGGTAACTTCTTTACCAGCAACAAGATCAGTTTCATATTTCTTTAGTTTCTCAGAGTAGTCTCTTGCCTTAATCAGTGCTTCTCTTATCAATGCTGCTGAAGCCATTCTTGTTTGGGGCGTTTGACTTTTGGAATTATATACTCTTTTTGGGTTTTCTCCCAATGCCATTTTCATTGAAGATTCTTTGACAAGGACCATGTCATCAATCGTCTTTCCAACCGTCTTTAGGATACAGAAGGTACCTCCTATGACGTTAGCAGATCCAGGTCCCGTACAAACAGTGGTAACTCCTGACTTTAGAGCATCAAGGAAAGCAGTGTCTTGTGGTTTTACTGCGTCAATGCCACGCATTTCAGGTGTCACTGGTGAAGTCATCTCATTACCGTCAGAGCCTTCGAATCCAATCGCTTCCTCGAATAATCCGACATGGCAATGTGGATCGACGATTCCAGGAGTAACGGTCTTTCCATTTACATCAATGATTTCTGCATTCGGATAATCCAAGATATTGAGTTTTCCTATTTTTAAAATCTTGGAGCCATCGGTTAAGATATCAGTTTTCTTGTAGTTTGTTTCAGCCATGCTAATCAAATTTGCGTTTTTAATTAAAATCATAAATTTATCCTTCCTTATGGGCTACGACCAAATTGACAAAAGTCATCGCACCCTTCATTAAAGCCTCTTCATCTAATTGAAACAGTGGATGATGCAACGAATAAGCGGTTGCATCGTCTTTTTTCGTTCCGAGCCATGCCATGGCTCCTTGCTTATATTCAATATATCTTGAGAAATCTTCTGCACCCATGGATGGTTGTTTTAGTTCAATGTAAGTATCTTCTCCAAGAGTTTCAGTCACGACTTTATGGAAGAGATCAACTTCAACATCGGTATTGATTGTAGGGTCATACTCATAGATGTATTGATAATCATACGTACCTCCAACTCGAGAAGTGACGGATTTCAATACAGCTTCAATCTCGTTTTTTATCCAATCCCGTAGTTCATAGGAGAACGTTCTAACGGTTCCTTCAAGATACGCAGTTTCAGGAATGATGTTATGGGTTGTTCCACTTTCAATTTTCGCGATAGTAAGCACTGCTGGATCTAGAGGATTCTTTCTTCTGGAAAGTATCGTTTGAAGCAACATGATAATTTCTGCGGACATCATGATTGGATCAATTGCAAGATGTGGATAAGCTGCATGAGCACCTTTTCCTTTTAAAGTAATTTTAATGGTATCAGCAGAAGCAAAGATGCCTTGTTTTTTGCTAACGATCTTTCCGCTTTCGAACATTGAAGATACATGGAAAGCATAGAAGTGTTCCACTTGATTCAACAACCCTGATTCAATAATTCCAAGTGCTCCTCCTGGGTTCGGTCCTTCTTCAGCTTCTTGGAAAATAAGAATCACTTTTCCTGACCACAAATCTTTATGCTCTTGAAGATAGATACCTGCAGTCAAAAGCATTGCAGAATGAGCGTCATGTCCACATGCGTGCATCTTTCCTATGTTAATGGAAGCATACTCAACAGTATTTTGTTCAGTCATCGGTAGAGCATCGATATCTGCGCGCAAGCCGATTGTTTTTCCTTGCCCGTTTTCGATGATTCCAAGAAGAGAATTCTTTCCTACGTGTTCAATGACTTCGATATTCTTCCTCTTTAATTCGTCTCGAATAAAATCATGAGTTTTGACTGTGTCGAACCCGGTTTCAGGATGCATATGTATCCATCTTCTTGTCTTCAAGAGAAAGTCTTTCATTCCTTGAATATCTTCTAATTTAATCATTGGTATTCCTTTCAGTAAATATTGTGTATTGGGATATTGTATTGGTGACAAGTATTAATAATATCATTTTTCAGTTTATTGTAATAAGCACGGTTCTTGTGTATAAAAATCTCCTCAAATTTGTCAAATTGATTTGGATAATTCTTTTTGATTATATTCAAAAAATCAGAACGATTTTCTTCATTGCTTAAATTTAATGAGTCAAACATCATGTAATCAATATCGTCTTTAACTTGACGGATGATTTCAAGCGGATTGCTGATGTATGGAATGATTGGAGAGACGAACACATAGGTTTTGATTCCTGCCAAGTGAAGTTGTTTCAAAGCAGAGATTCTGCTTGAAGGACTTGAAGAGCCCGGTTCAAATATTTTTGAATCAACATCCGATAGTGAAATTGAAAACCCGACTTCGACATTTTTCATTTGAGTGAACAAATCTATGTCCCTGACAACCAATTCGGATTTTGTTAAGATTGATATCGACAGGTCGCTTTCAACAATATTTTCGAGAATCTTCCTTACGGATTTGACTTCATTTTCTATTGGTTGGTACGGATCGGTCATACTACTAAAAAAGAGAGATTTTTTACCTGTTCCTTTTGGAATTGATAGGTTGAGGTATTTTTTAATATCAACATATTGCCCCCATTCATTAACAGGGTGATGCCTTTCAATCGTTTTTGCATAACAATAGACGCACCCGTGAGTGCATCCGATAAAGGGATTACATGTATAGTCATGGTCTCCAATATTGGTTTTCGTCATGAAACTCTTCGAATCGACAAACCTACTTTGCATCTTTAATTGATTTTCCTTCAAATGAAACCAAGAGTTTTGAAATGAAAAGACCCGTTACCAATGATACAACACCTAATAATACACTAACGATATGCGTACCAACGAAATTGAAGAAGTTGGTAAAAATCGGTACTTGATCTTCAAAAACCATTGCAGAACCAGGATCTCTAATTTCACAAAATATGACAATAATCGATGCCATGATAAACCCAATAATTGCGTAATATGTTTGACTTTTAAACCTTCTTAAACTAAACTCGATTGCCTTACTGAAAACAACGATTCCAATCGCTGCACCAATCCCAAACGGTATGATGACATAAAGATGATAGGAGAGATTTGAAAAATCAAGAATATTTCCAACCACATTTGTGACGATTGCAGTGTAGAACCCTAAAACCATTAATAAGGCAGAACCTGAAATACCAGGGATGATCATTGTGGTTGAAGCCACCATTCCTAGTAGCACTAAAACCAAAATATTCACAGCGTTCATCTCAAATACTGACATCCCAGCTTGATCATTTTGTAATTTGAATATCATCAATAATAGTACCAAGGCGAAAGCAACTACAAAAGAAATAATCGAAGATATATTTACTGGCTTGTGATGAACTTCTTTAAACAGATGCGGTATTCCTCCGATAATCAATCCGATAAAAAAACAAAGTGTGACAAAAGAATTTTTCTCGATAAAAAATCCCAACACCTTTGCCAATGCAACAATTGAAATTGCAATGCCTAGAAAAACGGGCAGTAAAAAAGAAACACTTTTCTTAAATTCCTTGAACACATGTCCAATGGAATGTAGAAGTTTGTCATATATTCCAAGATATATTGCTAGAGTTCCTCCGCTTACGCCCGGAATGATAAATGCAATTCCAATGATGAACCCTTTTAATAGTAATGTAAGAAACATGTTATTTCCTCCGTCAAAGAATGGCGTCTCCGATTAAATCATATCCTAAAGAATCCGTAATGATAACGTCAAGATCATCTCCAATTTGACGCTTTTGTTTTGATTGAAATACGATATAACCATCGATGTCATCCGGAGCGAATGCAAAACTTCTTCCGTAATAAAACTTCGACTCGGTATCGTAAGCCTCTATGATAGTATGATGGATAGAGCCTATTTGTGCCTTATTTTTCTTTCTAGCAATTTTCTTTTGGGTACTCATGATTTCGTTTAAACGTCGTTGTTTGATTTCCTCGTCAATTTGGTCCTCGTATTCAAAGGCAACAGTATCTTCTTCTTTCGAATACGCAAAAACGCCTAACCGGTCAAATTCAAACTCTTTCACAAAATTCTTTAGTTTCAAGAAGTCTTCTTCTGTTTCACCTGGAAATCCAACAATCAAAGTGGTTCTAAATATTGCATTTGGAATCATTATTCTAATTTTATTTAAAAGTTCTCTGATGAAATATTCATCTTTTCTTCTTAACATTCTTCTTCGTACTGGTGTGGATATGTGCTGAATTGGGATATCAAAATAGGGTGCAATCATTGGGGTGTTCTTCACAACACTCAGCAGTTCATCGGTGATTTCATCTGGGTATAAATATAGAATTCTGATGATTTTGAGCGCTTCAATCTTTGCGATATCTCTAAGGAGTTGAGGAAGAAGACTTTTTCTTTCAGGATTTAAATCATATCCATACCTTGTCGTATCTTGACTAATCAGATTAAGTTCCTTTGCCCCATTTGAAACGAGGAGCCTACATTCACTCATTACCTCACCATAATCCCTTGAAATAAATCTGCCTCTGATGAGCGGAATTGCACAAAAAGCACAGCGGTTGTCACACCCTTCGCTTAATTTCACATATGGCGTTATGTTAGATGAAACAAGCATTCTTGTCTCATAACTCATTGGTTGGAACTTTAATTCAGAAGAAGAGAGAACTTCTGACAAAATCAAATGAATTCTAGGATAATCCTTCAGCGTGATGATTTTATCAACAAACGGCATTTCTTTTTCTAGTTTTTCTCTATACCTTTCAGCATAGCATCCGCTAACGATTAACTTCTTTCCATATTCTTTCATCTCTTGGATGGTTTCAATTGTTTCTTGTCTTGCGGATTCGATAAATCCGCAAGTATTGACAATGATGGCGTCTGCGTCTTCAGGGTCAATAACGATTTCAACCCCTGCACTTTTTAAAACACCTAATATTAATTCAGAATCCACTAAGTTTTTTGCACAACCCAGTGAAATCAATCCTACTTTAATCATCTATGCACACTCCGTCTTATGGATACAATTATACTGTATTTCAGTCAATTTATAAAGAAAAAAGAGGATTTTCATCCTCTTAAGTCGCAATATTCAAAAACTGTGAATTGTAGAGATCCGCATATACTCCATTTTTCTCAAGCAGATCTTTATGGTTTCCTTGTTCAACGATTTGACCATGTTCCATGACTAGAATCGTAGAAGCTTTCTTAATGGTGGAAAGACGATGCGCGATGACGAAACTTGTCCTTCCCTCCATCATAAAATTCATTGCATTCTGGATGTAGGCTTCTGTTCTCGTATCAACCGAGGAGGTTGCTTCGTCCAAAATCAATATTCTAGGATTAAACAGAATCGCTCTTGCAATCGTTAATAACTGTTTTTGTCCCTGAGAGATGTTGGATGCATCTTCTTTTAGTAAAGTGTCGTATCCATTTTCCAAAGTTTCGATGAAATGATGTACATGAGCTTGTTTACATGCTGAAATGACATCTTCAAGGGTTGCGTCTTCTTTTCCATAAGAGATATTTTCTCGAATGGTTCCAGCAAATAACCATGTATCTTGCAATACCATACCGAATTGTTTTCTGAGTTCTTCACGAGGAACTTCCGTGTTAAGGACATTGTCTATGGTAATGGTTCCTTTGTCGATTTCATAAAATCGCATCAACAAGTTTACTAGAGTTGTTTTTCCAGCCCCGGTGGGGCCAACAATTGCGATTTGATTTCCTGGTTCAACCTTTAAATTCAAATTCTTGATTAATTCCTTATCCGGTGAATAGGAGAAATCAACATTTTTGATCTCAACTCCACTTAAATGTTCTCTGTTAACAAACGTTTCAACGGCTTTGTCCATTTCTTCTTCTTTGGCATCTAATAGATCAAATATTCTTTCAGCACCTGCAATGGTTGACTGGAACATATTGACGATATTTGCAAGATTCAAAATCGGATTGACGAACATTCTTTGATAAGAGATAAATGTTGTAATGTCTCCAATCAATAATGGGTTTGTCGCACCCGCAAGGATGCCTCCCACCATGACGACGGCAACATATCCGATATTGGAAATGAAATCCATCACTGGGTGAATCAAACCGCTTAAGAATTGAGCAGATTTCATATCTCCGGCAAGTTCTTCATTCATGACTTTAAACTCTGCGTAAGAATCCTGTTCTTTTCCGAACAGTTTGACGACTTTATGAGAAGTAAAGATTTCCTCGATATATCCGTTGATTTTTCCCAATCCTTTTTGTTGACGAATGAATTTGGACTGACTTTTTTTTGCAATCATGGAAACGGTAATGACATAGAGAGGTAAAATGACTAAAGCAATGACAGTCAGTTTCCATGAGATGAAGAACATCATTCCAAGAACGCCAATCAACATTAGAAAAGCTTGAATCATTTGAATTAGACTTTGCTGAATTGAGTTAACGACAACATCCACATCATTTGAAAAAACACTTAGGATGTCGCCTGTTTGTTTTTCATCAAAATACTTAATCGGTAATCTTTCCAATTTATCTCTAAGAATATTTCTAAAGCTTTTCCCCAAAGAGACTGAAACATAGTTTGCAATCAAGTAAGATATGGTCTCAAGGATAAAACGAAGAACATAAAGCACGATAATCGCAATAAAATATTTTATTATCAGACTTTGAGCATCACTTTCAGCGGTCCCGATAATGATTAGTTGAAGTAAATTCATGATATTTCTCATTAAATTTGGCGCATATACTGCCATTGCAGTCATGATGACTGTAAAAAAAATCATGATAATCATTTGAGTTCTTTGAGGTTTCAAGAATCGAATCAAACGTTTTAAAGTTCCTTTAAAATCTTTTGCTTTTTCAGCGGGTCTCATCATCGCACCAAAAGGTCCACCGCCGCCACCGCCTCCAGGTCTTCCTTGAGGACGCCTACCTTGTTGAGAAGGTTGTTGCTCGACTATGTTATTTTTTTCTTCTTTTTTCATGCCAGCTCCTCCTCAGAAAGTTGTGAATATGCAATCTCTTTATAGATTTCGCAAGTATTAAGTAATTCTTTATGTTTTCCAAGCCCAACAATTGCCCCATCATGAATGACGATGATTTGATCTGCATCCATAATGGTACCAATTCTTTGAGCGACAAGTAACACTGTTGACTCTTTTGTTATTTTCTTCAATGCTTTTCTTAAATTCGAATCCGTTTTAAAATCCAAAGCAGAGAAGCTATCGTCGAAGATATATACTTTTGGCCTTCTAACGATGGCTCTTGCGATTGATAGTCTTTGTTTTTGCCCTCCAGATAAATTCACTCCACCCTGATCGACGATAGAATCATATTTTAAATCCATCTCTTCGATAAATTCCTCTGCTTGAGCAATGACTGCAGAATCTCGTATTTCATCCATAGTCGCTTCAGAATTTCCGTATTGAATATTATCTTTAATCGTTCCAGATAGAAGCGTCGCCGTCTGTGGAACAAATCCAATTAACGATCTCAATTTATGTAGACTTAAGTCTTTAATGTTGATGTCATCAATCTTGATGGTACCGCAAGTTACATCAAAGAATCTTGGAATCAAATTCACTATCGTCGATTTCCCAGACCCTGTAGACCCAATAATCGCGACTGTTTGACCAGGAAGAGCTTTAAACGATATGTGATCCAAAACATTCTCTTCTGCATCTCCATATTTAAAGCATACATCATCAAATTCAACGACTCCTTTCATTTCCAAAGAGTCATACTCCAAGTTGCCTTCATCTTTGATGATGATTTCTTTATCAAGGACTTCTTCGATTCTTTTCGCGGAAACCTGGGCTCTTGGGAACACGATGAAAGTCATCGTAAGCATCAATAAGCTAAACATAATCTGAGTAGAATATTGAATGACGGCCGATATATTTCCAAGACTTTGATAGTCTGTAAATGAACTGTTTGTAATGATGATATAGGAATAGTAAAGTATTCCAATGATGACAACGTTGAAAATTAAGTTGACTGCAGGGTTCAAAGTCGACATAATCTTTCCCGCATTATATACTGTTTTGGTCAAGTCGTCATTAACATCCCTGAATTTAGAAATTTCTCTTCTTCCTTGTCCAAATGCACGGATGACACGAACACCTTTGATTCCTTCACGTGTTACAAGTGTCATCTTGTCAATTTTCTTTTGTAACGCCTTAAATAGAGGCAACACTAGAACGAAAGTAATAGCGACAAGAACAATCAGAGAGAGAACCCCAGCCATCAATACATAGAGTAATTCGTTTGTTGAAGTCATTTCTCGAATATTCTTGATACTCAGTACAATGCCCCCGATGAGAAATATTGGAATACGAAGAAACATTCTAAGACCCATCATAACGAAATTTTGAACTTGTGAAATATCATTCGTCGAACGAGTAATCAGTGAAGAAGTACCGAAAGACTCTGCTTCTGCAGATGAAAATTCACTGACTTTTTTGAATAAATCTTTACGGATATCCTTACTAGTTTGACTCCCAACATGGCTTGATACATACATCAATGCAATCGATGCAATCGATGACAAAAGAGTTACTCCTAGCATAATTCCACCATATTTCATAATGACGGTCATATCGCTAGTCTGTACAATTGTACAAGTGACACCTTCTGTTTCACAGTATAAGGCCGAGGTTGAAACCAATTCGCCTGTTAAAGGATTTTCAACATAGTATTCAGCGTGAATACCTTCTCCGATAATTTTAGACATGTAGTCAGGCAACAGAAGTTGACCAGCTGCAGATAACGATACTAAAATAACCACAGCAACGACATATATTTTGTAGTTTTTTAAATAACTAAGTATTTTTCTCATCGATATAATCCTCTCCAAAGTATTCAGCAATTTTGTGAACCATTTTACGTTGTATATTGTCTATCATATTCATCTCTTCTTTAGTAATAACACTTGTGAGTAGTTCATCCCATTCCTTAACAACGCTCATAGCTTTTTTGGAGATATTTTCTCCTTCTTCTGTGATTGATACAATGAAACCACGTTGATCTTCGGGATCTATTTCTTTTAATATATAACCCTTTTCAACAAGATGATTGATTACTCTTGTCAAATGAGATTTGTGAAAAGGAATAGAGTTTTTCAAATGATTCATTTTCACGCGTTTTTCTTCTTGAATTTTAATTAAATACGGTCCTTCAGGAAAATTCAAATCTATGTCTTTCATACGTTCCTCAAAGAACCGATGTCTGTACCTATTAATCTGATGTTCATATCGATTGGTCATATGCATCCCTCTCATTCTGAATACAAGTATATCTCAATTTAGTTGCTTAGTCAACTAAATTGTTTATAAAAAGAAAACTTGTGTTATCACAAGCTCTCATCGTTCCAAATATAAAATTCCAATGGTCCCTTTTCCACAATGACTTGAAATCACACATCCTGCATGTGTTTCAATCAGATGTTGAAAGGATAGTACTGAATTAATTTTATCGATAGTGTAATCGACAACCTCATCCGCAAATGAATGAGTAATCATGCAAAACTCTGAATCTACCTGGTCTTTTAAATGTTCTAAGTCCATAACCATCAAATCTATACCATGGCGAACATGTCCTCTTGCCTTCTTCCCGACAGCCATTGCGCCTTCTACAACTTTGATAATCGGCTTGATTTTCAGCATGGTCCCCATGAAGTTAGATAAAGCATTTAATCTTCCGCCCTTGTACAGGTACTCTAATGTATCAATCACAAATTGACTTCGCACTTTAGGTACGAGTTCAATCAGTTTTTGCTGGATTTTCAGAGCAGACATGCCTTTGTCTCTCAAGGAACATGCTTTAAGAACCAAAAGTCCGGATCCACTAGATAAATTATGTGAATCTACTAAAAAGATATCATTTGAATCCAAATCTTGTTTCGCTAGAGTTGCACTTTGAAAAGTCGCAGAAAATTTAGATCCGATGCCCACATATAAAATTTGATAACCTTGATTCAGGTACTTTTGAAAAATTTCAATAAAACTACCCGGGGAAGCAGCGGCAGTCTTCGGTAGAATATTCTTCTTTTCTACTTCCTCATACATTTTCGTCGTATCAAGGTCAACCCCATCAAAATAGGTACTTTCTCCAATTGTCACAAAAAGAGGCACAATTCCAATTTCATATTTTTCAATTAAATCTTTCGATAAATCACATGTGCTGTCTGAGATTATTTTCAGTTGTTTCAAAGTCATCACCCTTGTATGATTATACCGAAGACTTCTTGAAATGTAAATATCAAGATAGTATTTTTCCCAAAATCCATTCTAACTTCAAGATGACTTTGAATGAAATAATGATATAATAATATTGAGGTGAAACAGATGCGTAAAATTGATCAATCGATTTTGATTTCCAATATCAAACAACTGTTTATGAACGCTGCAGTATCTTTAGACTCCAAAGTCGTTCACGCTTTGGAAGAAGCTCAAAAAATAGAGTCTTTTGCACTAGCGAGAAGCATTCTGGGTAAAATTATCAAAAATCAAGAAATCGCAAGAAACGAAGACATTCCAATTTGCCAGGATACCGGTGTTGCTGTTGTGTTTCTGGAAATTGGAACCGAAGTCTTTCTTGATTATGATATTGAAGCTGCAGTCAATGAAGGGGTACGGCAAGCCTATTTCGAAGGGTACTTAAGAAAATCTGTCGTCAATCATCCTTTAGAGCGAAAGAATACCCTTGATAATACCCCCGCAATCGTTCATATCAAACAGATTCCAGGAGACCGTTTGATTATTCACGCCGCACCAAAAGGTGCTGGAAGCGAAAATATGAGCCGTCTAGCAATGTTACCTCCTTCTGCAGGTGTCAAAGGGATTGAATCATTTGTTCTAGAAACAGTGAAACTGGCAGGAGGAAAAGCCTGTCCTCCTCTCATTTTAGGGATTGGAATCGGAGGAAACTTCGAAAAAGTCGCGATTCTTGCGAAAACTGCATTGTTTCGTTCGCTCGACGATGTCGCAGAGAATCAAACAGATCGCGAACTTGAGGAATCACTAAAAGAACTTGTCAATTCATCAGACGTAGGTCCGATGGGACTTGGTGGAGCGACGACGTGCCTTGCAGTTAAAGTCAATTCTTATCCTTGTCATATTGCTTCTTTACCCGTTGCGGTTAACATTCAATGCCATGCCGCTCGGAAGAAAACAGTCATATTGTGAGGTCTATGATGAAAAGAATTACAACACCAATCAATGAAGAAACCAGACTTTCTCTTCGAGCTGGAGAAGAAGTAATCATATCAGGCAAAATATATACAGGAAGAGACGCTGCACACAAACGTTTTGTAGAACACTTATCTGCAAATGGATCATTACCTTTTGATTTCAATGAACAAATAATATATTATACCGGCCCAACCCCTGAGAAACCAGGGATGCCAATTGGTGCCTGTGGACCCACTTCCTCTTACCGAATGGACCCGTATAGCATCCAACTGATGCCTATGGGGATGAAAATCATGATTGGAAAAGGTGAAAGAGACAAAGCCTTTCAGTCGAAATTAGTAGAAACGAAGTCGGTCTATTTAATTGCCATCGGCGGTATTGGCGCAATCTTAAGTAAAACAGTGAAATCTTCAAAAACCTTACTTTATGAAGATTTGTCAAGTGAAGCCGTCCGTGAATTGGAAGTCGTTGACTTCCCAGTAATTGTCGCGTACGATGCCTGCGGAAACTCAATATTCAAGTAAAATGACAAGCCTCTCGGCTTGTCATTTGTTTTAATATGCTTTCGCGAAATATACTTCCATTTTCGCTTTCTTTCCACAAACGGGGCAGATATCTCCTAAGTGTTCTTGTTCGAAGGGAATACATCTTGAAGTAGCCGATGTTTCTTCTTTGATTTTATCCTCACAAGCTTGATCTCCACACCACATCATTTTGACATAACCACCTTTTTGATCGATAATTTCTTTGAATTCATCGTATGTCAAAGCTGGTCTAGTATTATTTTTCACATTGTCGAGTGCGACTTGATACATGGCATTATGAATTTTTTCGAATAGCGATGGAATTTTAGATACTACTTCATCTAAAGAAATCAACGTTTTTTCATGATTGTATCTTGTTACAACAACACAATGATTTTGTTCTAAATCTCTTGGCCCAATTTCAATTCTGATTGGAATTCCTTTCATTTCAGCTTCCGCAAACTTCCATCCAGGAGATTTATCGGAATCATCGATCGAGGCTCTAATTCCTTTTGATTCTAAAGAGGCTAGTAATTCTCTTGATTTTTCAAGGACACCATCTTTTTGTTGCTGAATCGGGACGATTAATACCTGAGTAGGAGCGACATAAGGAGGGAGTACTAAACCGGAGTCGTCTCCATGAACCATGATAATTGCACCAATTAATCTTGTGGATGCTCCCCAAGAGGTTTGATGTACGGGTTTCAGCACTTTATCTTTATCCTGGAATGTAATATTAAAAGCTTCAGCAAAACCTGTTCCAAAATAATGAGTCGTTCCACTTTGTAAAGCTTTATTGTCATGCATAAGTGCTTCGGTCGTATAAGTCTCCATTGCACCAGCAAATTTCTCTTTTTCAGTCTTTTTTCCAGTTACAAAAGGAATTGCCAAGACTTCACTTCCAAGTCTTTTATAAATTTCAAGCATTCCAAGGACTTCTTCTCTGGCTTCTTCTTCAGTAGCATGAATGGTATGACCTTCTTGCCATAGAAACTCTGATCCTCGTAAAAATGGTCTGGTTGTTTTTTCCCAACGAACAACACTGCACCATTGGTTGTATTTTTTAGGTAGGTCGCGATAACTCGATACTATTTTACTGTAGTGGTCGCAAAATAAAACTTCTGAAGTAGGTCTGATAATCAACCTTTCCGAAAGTACTTCTTTTCCGCCAATGGTTACGATTGCGGTCTCAGGAGCGAATCCTTCCACATGCTCCGCTTCCTTCATAAACAAAGACTCAGGAATCACCAATGGAAAATAGACATTTTGATGTCCTGTTTTTTTGAACTCGTGATTGAGAAACTCTTGAATGTTTTCCCATATTGCATATCCATATGGACGATAGATGATAAACCCTTTTGCGTTTGTATAATCCATTAGTTCTGCTTTTTTGCAGACATCGGTATACCACTGTGCAAAATCTTCGTCTCTCGCGGTTATTTCTTTAACTAATTTGTCGTTTCCTTTACTCATGTTTTCACCTCATGTTAAGTCATAATTATACCACAGATTCAATGATTGTGGAAGATGAATAAGTTTAAAACGTCGGAAATCCGACGTTTTATTAGATCGTCTTTTCTATGAATCGGAAAAACTCATGTTTGTCTTCAGCTTTGAATACACCGCAGTCTTCGAGAACCTTTTCAAAAATCATTCCAACTTGATTATATAGAAATTGGTTGATATTCTCTTCGGATGTTTTTTCTTTTTTCATGGTCTCAATCCATGCTTCATGTTTCTCTAAATCAGGGAATTGGTCGATGGAATGGTTTTGTGATAATACTTTTTTGATTTCATCTAGTTCTTTCATTAACCTTCCAGGCAGAATCGCTAAGCCCATGACTTCAATGAGACCAATATTTTCTTTCTTAATGTGAAAATATTCTTCTCTTGGATGAAAAACCCCATATGGTCTTTCTTCTGTGGTCAAATTGTTTCTAAGGATGATATAAAATTGATATTTTCCTTCCTTGATAGTCAGAATCGGTGTGATTGTATTGTGTTCTTCATCATTCGTTTTTGCATAGATGTTCAAATCGGGATTGTTATAATTCTTCCAAGCATTCAAAATATCCGTTACAACATCCAAGACTTTAAACTCGCTTCCTCCGCTGACTCTAATGACGCTCATTGGCCAATCCAAAATTTCAACTTTGGTTTTTCTAACTTTGTACTCTCTTAATACTCTCGCTTTTTCAATAGGAAAATCGGCCTTTCCACCTTGAAAATGATAATGATTGAGAATCGAACCGCCAACAATCGGAAGTTCGGCATTGGATCCAATTGTATAATGTGGAAATTGATTGACGAAATCAACAAGTTCGTTTAAAGTATCTACATTCACATGCATAGGAATATGATCTTTTTTTAAAATAATCGCATGTTCGTTGAAATAAGAATAGGGAGAGTATTGAAATCCCCATTGATCTTTTTCGTGATTAAGGGTCAAAGTAATGACACGATGGTTGCTTCTGGATGCATGGTTTTCATCTCCAAAAAAACCAACATTTTCCATACAAAGAGCACATTTTGGATAATTGTTCTCATCTATCTTTGACTGAAGTGCAATCTTTTTAGGATCCTTCTCAGGCTTGGATAAGTTAATCGATATATCGAGAGGTGCATATTTACCCTCATAAACAAAATGAATGTTTTTCTTGATTCTTTCCGTCTTGATATAGTTCGTTTTCTGAGAGAAACGATAGAAATCATTGGTTGCGTACACTGGAGCTTTTTTGTAGAGTTGGCGAAACCTTTGTTCCATTTGAGAAGGCCTAGGCATCAAGGCATCCATTAATTTTGCCTCAAAATGATCAAAGTCTTGTATGCTATCGCTGGGTATCAAACCTTTGTTATAAGCTTCAGTCAATATCGTTGGCATTACAGAAAAAAAATCAATCGATTCTGTGATTTCTTCTCTCTCGAAATGATCCAGTTTTAAAAGAAACAATAACTGGTTAGTTGCATAATCACGATCGACCATATTCAAAATGTCTTCCTGAATCCCGTATTGAATGAGTTGATTAATCAAATGATTCATCATTTCTTTCCACCGAACCCTTCCGGATGTGTTTTATGGAATCCCCATGCAGAAGAAATGATTTCTTCTATTCCTTTGGTAGGCTTCCAACCTAGAATCGTATATGCTTTTTTGAAACTTGCGACCAATTTATCCGGATCTCCAGGGCGTCTTTCACCAATTTTAATTGGAATCGGATGCTTGGTCAATTTCCGAGCTACCTCAACGATTTCAAGGTTTGAATATCCTTTTTCAGTCCCAAGATTGAAGATATTTGAAACGTTTTTCGTGACAAGATATTGAAGTGCTCTTAAATGCGCATCAACAAGATCGTCTATATGAATGTAGTCACGAATACATGTGCCGTCAATAGTATCGTAATCATTACCGAAAATTGTAATAAAAGGTCGCTTGTTTAATGGCACTTGCAATACGATGGGGATAAGGTGCGTTTCAGGATTGTGGTCCTCACCGATGGAACCATCCAAAGACGCTCCGGCAACGTTGAAATATCGCAAGCTCACATACTTCATTCCGTAGGCTTTATCTGCCCAGTGCATCATTTTTTCCATCTGAAGTTTGGTTTCCCCATACGGATTGGTTGGAATATGTTGATATTCTTCTGTGATTGGCATTTCCTTGTGACTTCCGTAAACTGCAGCACTTGAAGAAAATACAATTTTTCGAACGCCACACTTTTCCATTGCTTCCAGTAACGATAAAGTTCCTGTCACATTGTTATAGAAATATTTATTAGGAACGGACATCGACTCTCCAACCAAAGAAAAAGCCGCAAAGTGTACACAAGCGTCAATTTCATGTTTTTTCATAACGGATTCAAGTAGATTCTTATCAAGGATATCTCCTTTGACAAAAATGGCCGATGAATCGACTGCTTCGATATGTCCATTGATCAAATTATCAATGACGACCACTTGATGTCCTACTTCAATCGCTTTTTTTACAAAGTGGCTACCAATATATCCTGCCCCACCTAAAACAAGCAACCTCATTGAACGTTTTCCTCCAAAGTATACTCAATCTCGTGATGATATGGACGTTTGACCGTCACAATCCCAACTTCAAATCGATGGTCATTAATCGCATTCGATTGATACTGAGGTTCAAGACATATCGCATGATGAAGGCCTAAAGGATTTTTTGTCTGAATCCATTCCTGATTTGGATAGTTTGTAGTATAAACAGTCACTCCCGGCAAAGTCGTTTTAACCTTCAGCAATGTTTTCGTCTTTCTAGAATATAACTTAGAGCATGGATGATCTAATAAGAAATAATGGTCAATTCCTCTGACTTTGGGAAACATCGAATCCACATTTTGCATTGGTTTATAGACATCTTTTTGAACTCTGAAATCAAAATCGGTTCCTTCAACGTCTGTGACTTTTCTTCCAATCATCTCATCATCAATAATGACGACTTTTGAAGCAGGAATTTGGATTTCATGATGATCAATGGAACTCAAAAAATCTCCATCAAGATTAAAATAGGTATGATTTGTCAAATTACACAATCCAGTTTTATCCGTGGTCACATCATAGGTAACTAAAATGTCATTCTCTTTGACAAGATACTTGACCGAAACAAGCTGGGTTCCTGGCAAAATGGAATGTGAATATTCGTGTGTAAAAATAATTTCCACTCCGTCATTTCTTTGAAACAGTTCAAAATCAAAAAACCGAAGAGACAAGCGGTCCTCTCCGCCATGTAAAAAATGAGTCTCTTTGTTTGGAGTCCGGTACTTGACTCCCTCAAGAACAAATTCTCCGTTTTCAATTCGTCCTGAATTCATTCCAACGGTCGTTCCAAAAGACATTTGATTCGTCAAATAGTCATCGATGTTATCATATCTAGCAACAATCTCTCGTTTTTGGAGAGTAACCCATCGATACAGAGTCGCTCCGACATTCAGAAAAGAAACGATTTGTCCGTTTTTTGAAGTCAACCTGATTTCTTTGATTTTATGACCATGATTCTTAATTTCTACAAACATAATCCCACCTCATAATTACATATATTTTATCATAAAAAAGAGATGGAATAAACAAATTATCAAAAATCATGAGATATCACCCTATTCCAAGACAAAAAAAAGCTCGGTTCACTGTACCGAGCTTTATTGAATGAAATGATTATATATTCTGAGGAAGAATAGCTTAATCTAAAAATAGGTAATCCATACCCTTAATAATAGTTACATGAAGAAATAGAATAACAAATAAGCAATCACAAAACTACTTACAATGATTAAGAACAGAGGCAAGTAAGCAACAAATGCTCCAAACACAACCGCTCTTCTTTCTTTTGGAGTCAAGTTGACATCCATTAGCATCTTTTTCTTCTTAAGTGTTTTTTCGCTTTGATACCAGGAAAACCCTTCGACATTCATGTTCGATATGGTTTCACCATGGTCCTCGACGATCATTTTGTTTTTTTTCTTTTTAAACATTGAATCGATCACTAATCCTGTGGGTAAAGATGGCAAGCCACCTTATGCCCTGGTTCATATTCTTTTAGTATCGGAGTCACAGTTTTACAGACATCCATGCATTTTGAACACCTTGTATGGAATTTGCATCCCTTAGGTGGGTTCGCAGGGCTAGGAATGTCACCCTTTAGAATGATTCTTGTCTTTTTAACGTCTGGATCCGGAACCGGAACAGCCGATAGCAAGGCTTCAGTATAAGGATGCATTGGATTTTTGAAAATCGATTTCTTATCTCCAAATTCAACAACACTTCCTAAATACATAACCATGATGTCATCTGAAATGTATTCAACAACGGATAAGTCATGGGAAATAAACATGTAAGTCAATCCAAACTTCTCTTGTAGTTCAACGAGCAAATTAATAATCTGTGCTTGAATTGAAACGTCAAGAGCACTGACAGGCTCATCGCAAACGATTAAGTCTGGTTTTAGCGCAAGCGATCGTGCAATACAGATTCTCTGTCTTTGACCACCAGAAAATTCATGAGGATAACGGCTATAATAATATGCTGGTAATCCACATGATTTCATGACTTCAATAATATAATCCCTGTGTTCTTCTTTGGATACGATTTTGTGTTCTCTTACGGCTTCACCGATAATTTCACCAATGGTCATACGAGGGCTTAAACTAGAATAGGGATCTTGGAAAATGATTTGAATTTTCGGTCTGAGTTTTGTAAGTTCTCTTCTCGTTAATTTTCTTACATCAACGCCATTATAGATGACTTCTCCGTCTGTAATGCTATGAAGACGTAGAATCGTTCTACCAAGGGTAGTCTTTCCGCATCCACTTTCGCCTACGACACCTAGAGTCTTACCTTCTTTAATCGTAAAACTAACATCATCCACGGCTTTAACGTAATTCGTTTGTTTTTGAATCCAACTTTGTCCAAGCGGAAAGTACTTCTTGATGTTGTTCACAACCAAGAGGTCTCTTGCGATTTCAACTTTTTTCTCAACTCGTTCTTTTGTGCTCTTTTTTTCAGCAGGTTTTTTTGTTTCTGCAGCATCAAGAACAGGTATAGAACCGTTTTTGATTTCGTTATTTGGCATTTTTTCCACCTGCTTTCAACTTCGCAAAATCAGCGGCAAGTTGTTCATGTAAATAACATGCGACGGAATGAGTAGGAGAAACGTCCACTAGATGTGGGTATTCTCCATTACATTTGTCGAATCGCTTGTTGCATCTGTCGCGGAAGTAACAATAGTTTGGCAAGTTGATTGGGTTAGGAACGGTGCCGGAAATTGTATACAATTTTTCATCGCCAGAATTTAATCCAGGGATGCTTTTTTGCAATCCTACAGTGTAAGGGTGCAATGGGTTTTTGTATATTTCTCTAGCAGTTCCTTTTTCGATAATGCGTCCTGCATACATAACAACAACGTAATCCGCCATTTCAGCGATAACGCCAAGGTCATGCGTAATCAACATAATCGAACCATCAATTTTAAGTTTAATATCACGAAGCAAGTCCAATATTTGGGCTTGAATTGTAACGTCTAGAGCCGTCGTCGGTTCATCGGCAATAATCAGTCTTGGGTCGCAAGCCAAAGCCATGGCAATCATGACTCTTTGACGCATACCACCGGATAATTCATGTGGGTAAGCATCGTAAAATTTGTCTGGCATCGCGATTCCGACTAGTTTTAACATGCTGATGGATTTTTCTTTTGCTTCTTCTTTTGTTGTTTCAGGGAAATGCAAGAACAAGACTTCATCGAGTTGATCACCAACACGAAGAACAGGGTTCAAACTCGTCATCGGTTCCTGGAAAATCATCGACATTTCATTGCCTCTGATTTTGTTCATGTCAATCTTAGGAACATTGGCAATGTTATATGCTTTTCCATCTTTTGCCGAATAACGGATTTCTCCGCTGTGAATTTGTCCATGTGGGCTTTGCATTAATTTCATCAGCGCAAGACTAGTAACGCTCTTTCCGCATCCGCTTTCTCCAACAACACCGACAATACTCTTTTTTGGTATGTCAAAAGATACACCATCAACAGCTTTTACAATACCTGCATCTGTGTAAAAATAGGCATGTAAATCGTCAAATTCAACAACATTGTTCGGATCTTTCATCTTAGTGATGTACTCTTCTTCAGGTACATTCTTGCGATTGTTCTTCTTTTCCATCGCTTTGATGATTCTTAAGTTTTCCTTCGCTGTTTCTTTGATTTGCTTATGACTGATGTAATGTTTACTTTGTAATTTTTTGATTTCTTTCCGTTTTTTTAGATAATCTTTAATATTCATATCGCACCTATCTCCTCATCTTCGGGTCAAATGCGTCGCGCAAGCCATCACCGATAAAGTTAAATGCCAATACGGCTAATACGATGCATACACCTGCTGGGACCCAAATTGCAGGGTAGTTTTGCAAAATGTCTCGACCTGCTGCCCCACTAGTTGAACTAATCATCGTACCCCAAGCGGAATAAGGGAAAGGAACACCTAATCCAAGGTAAGATAATGTTGATTCCGTCAAAATGATTCCACCAAGTCCAAGTGTTGCTTGGACAATGATTTGAGGCATAACGTTCGGAATGATATGTTTGAATATTTTACGTCTTGTACTTAATCCAGTCGCTTCAGCGGCTAGCATGTATTCAAGTTCGCGAATTCCTAGAATTTGACCACGAACCAAACGAGCAATTCCGGCCCATCCAAAGAAGGTTAGAATCGCCATTAAGTAGTAGATTCGGACTCGTGCCGGTACCCCCCAACTGTCAATTACAGCCGCTGCAAGCATTAAAATCGGCAAGCCTGGCAAACAGTTGAATACATCGACGACACGCATGATGACCATATCAACCCAACCACCAAAATATCCGGAAAGTGAACCAAAGAACAAACCGACGATGACTTCTGCGAAGATAACCATAAAACCAAGCAATAGCGAAACTCGTCCGCCATACATCAGTCTAGTAAATACGTCGTATCCATATTGATCCGTACCGAAAATATGTTCCCAAGAAGGGAGGGTTTTTGAGTATACTTTATAGGGATCACTTACTTCAAAAAAGATATAAGTGACTTGTTCGTCCATTCCAGTTTCTTCATTAAATTCCGTGACCACGATTTGATGAGGTAATATTGACGTGACCCATTTATAATCACCCGTCATCTCAACTTCTCCCCATGGAGAAAGCAGTGGACCGATGAATGAGAATGCAAACATGATGAAAAGAGTGACCAATCCGACCAACGACAATTTGCTTCTAAAGAAACGTCTAAGTACCATTCGACCCGGGCTAACTACTTTGGCGGAATCAGACAGCGAGACTTCTTCATAAAGTTCAGATTTTGCTTCTTCAAGAACATTTAGTTCTTTTTCTTCTTTAACTTCTTTTTCGAACTCACTCATTTTTTACCACCTACCAGTTTCACTCGAGGATCGACCACAGCATACATTAAGTCAGACAATAAAGTACCTATGACCGTCAAAACGGACAAGAATAAGTTATAAGCCATGACAAAAGGAATATCGCCTTGCGTCACTGCACGATATGCTGCTTGACCAATACCATCAATACTAAAAATCGTTTCGGTAATCAATGCTCCACCAAATAATCCTGGAAGGATTCCGGCAAATATCGTTACCAAGGGAATCAATGTGTTTCTAAAAGCATGTTTATAAATGACTTTATGCTCGCTTAATCCTTTTGCACGTGCTGTACGAATATAATCCGCGTTGAGAACTTCAAGCATGTTAGTACGAGTATACCTCATCAATCCACCAATTGAAAGAATGACGAGAACCGTAATAGGTAGCACTAAATGATGAAGATTGTCTATGAATACAGGCAACCCAGAATTCGGATCTGTGAGCCCCGCATAAGGGAACCATCCGAGCTGAATCGAAAAGATTCTAAGTAACAACGCGCCAAAGAAGAACGACGGTAAGGAAATACCCATCATCGCAAGGACGGTAACGCTATAGTCGACGACACCGTACTGTTTTGTGGCTGATGTGATTCCTAAAGGAATAGCGATTGCAAATTGCAAGATCGTGGCAATCAAAGCGATAATAAATGAAATCCGACTTTTATCCTTGATAATATCAAGAACATTTGAACTTGAAATCGGCTTCGTCAGCTGATTTCCTTCCGAATCCAAGACGGGATTACCCTGGTCGTCGACGAGATACTCGACCTCCCCCGTACTAACGGAAAAGATAAACGAATTTCCCCACTCCCCATGCAATATGTGATTAAGCCATACCAAATACCCCTCAAAAACTGGGGCTGTTAATCCATATAGTTCTCTTTGTTCTTCTACCATTAAAGCGACTTCACCGGTACTATCCAGTTGCATCTGTGCATAGAATTTCGTCTGAATAAAATCCAAACCTGGTTTAATTCTAACCAAGCCATAGATAATAATCGAGACGCCGAACAATATCAAAACTGATAGTGCTAATCTCTTTATTACATATTTTATCATGTTGACAATAATAAGGCTCAATCTAGTGGACTGAGCCTTATAACTCCTTGTTAGAAATTTGTGAAACTTGCTAATTAGTAGGTGTTATTAACTAAGGTTGTACGTATCCTACTACGACTGTTTCAGTTGTATTGCCTTCTACACCGCTAGCGAAACTTACTTTCCAAATTTCTGCCAATGGACCCCAATAAGGAGTAACTGTGGTAGATAGAGTTGTTTGGTCGATGATGGATCCATCGTATACGAACAAGTTCTTTCTTTGGTAAGTTGGGATTTCGATGTTGAGTTGAGCTAGAACTTCCAATGCTTTTGCATAAATTGGAGCTCTTTCTTCAGTAAGCATATATTTTGTACCTTGCTCAATTAGATAGCCTAAGTACTCTAATGCTTCTGTTTGGTTCATAGTTTCAGTAGTTCCGTCTAATTTAACAACGTCGATTGTACCAAGAGCGTCGTCATCACCGTTTGCATGTAACCAAACGATACCGTTAGCGATAACTGAATCAGCTTGAGACAAGTAATGGTTAACTTGATACATATCTGGGTCTTGTGCAGATTGCCATGCCAATGCATAGATTCCAACAGCGCTTTCTTTGATGTGAGCGATTAAGGAAGCATCGGTAACGATTTCTGCAGTGATTCCGATTGTAGCTAGCAATGTTTGAGCTTTTAGATAAACTCCACCAGCTGGATGGGCAGAAACGTCACTTGGCAATGTGAATGTAATTGTAGGCACGTCTGTGAATTCTCCAGCAGTTTCATCATAGGTGTATCCAGCCATTTCAAAGTAACTGATAGCGGATGCCAATGTTTCATCATAAGGATAAATATAGTCTGCGCCTTCTGGGTATGCCCAAGAAACTTGAGATTGTGAACGAGTAATCAAATCTGCTAATCCGTTAGGATAGTAGTTCAATACTTGTGACATATCAAATACTGTAGTTAAAGCGATACGTTCGTAAAGGTTGTTGTAAACTTCTGGGTTAACGCAAATGTATCCATAACCAAGGTTATCAACCAATACTGCTACTAAATCTTCATTTAATGCAACGTCTTCCATAACGTCAGCAGTTGCACTAACAGTTGCATAAGCTACGTCGCCAGCTTCTAATGCGCTGTATTCATAACCTGAAGAAACGATCTTCAATGCAATTTTGTTGATGTTAGAGTTATAAACGTTAACTCCACCCATAGTTTCGAAATAGATATTTCTTGTGAAGTATACTGTACCATCACCAGAATCTACATGATCGAAGATGTGGGATCCAGCGCCCATAGGAGCACCGTTGAATGTAGCAAGATGAGCCATGAAAGCTGGGTTGTCGAATTCAACACCTGCGTTAACGATAGCGCCGGTTGTATAAGTGTACCCTGCTGTGTAATAATGTTGAGGAGTAACTGTGACACCCAATGATAGGATGGCTTTTGGATTTTGTTCTGTTAAAATAACTTTTACTGTTTCGTATTCTACAGAATCAATTGTTTTTGTTCCTTTTACTAAACCAGCAACGCTTGGAACGGATCCAACGTTAGCATAAGATTTAGTGAACAATTCTTTTGTATTAGCAACGAAGTCTGAACCAGCAGATTCAACGCTTGATACGTTTGCATAATCAACAGTTCCATCACCATTGTCATATGCAGCTAAAATGTCATGGAAATAATCTGTGGTTGTTAAAGTAGCTACAGTGTAATCTGCAGTTGCTCCAGCCCAAGTAAGTCCATCAGCACTTAAGGAGTAAGCGCGGCCTTGTCCACCATTACCATAGAATCCCCACATTGCCATACCGTAAGCAACTTTTAATCCAGCAGACGCATTAATGTCAGCGAATGTCAAAGTACAGTTGTAACGAGTTAATGCAGCGTGGTCTGGGTTTGTAGCTGAATAAGTTGCGATTCCAGTAGCTGAAGTTTTAACATATAATCCTTCTGCATTTTCTACTAGGAAATTACCGCCGAAATATCTAGCAACAAATGAATCAGTTCCGTAGTTTGCTAAAACATAGTTAACGATTTCTTGAGAAAACTGTGCTCCAGCAACATCCATAGCTGCCCAGTAAGCATCGAATTGAGCTTCTGTGTATTCTGTGGTTGTAACATAACCATTGACTCTGCCGTCGTCAGCAAGAATAGCTTCTGCTAAAGGAGCGTATTGTGCGGCATTAGGAACCTGTGTTCTGTAGTCAGTTAGACCAAGAATAGGCAATGTGTAAAGTGTGGAAGATCCATTATAGGAAGGATCCAAATAAGTGTACATGTTGAATAGTACGTCATCTGCATCGATAAGTGTTCCATCACTAAATTTTGCACCATTTTTGATTACAATGTCATACACTACATAGTCGCCTTCTTCATACTCTGCTTTTGCAGCGTAAGTAGTAAGGTTGTCAGTGTAATAAATTGAATAACTGTCTGCTACAGTTGGGTAATAATCAGAAGCTACTACAGCACCGCTCTCATCGGTAGTAAGTAGTCCGACATTGACCAATCCTGCTACTTGTCCATCATATGCTGATGAGTAGAAGAATGGGTTGAACACGCCGTCCATTGTTGAAGATTGAAGCAATAATGTGTAATCATCATTGACAACTCTATCCTCAGTGATTGGAGTTAGTGTCGTTGTTGTTGTAGTCGTTGTTGCAGTTGTTGTTGTTGTAGTTGTAGTTGTCTCGCTAGTGGTTTTGCAACCGATTAACGCAACAGCTAAAACTAAAGTTACAAGAAACAAACTAAGCTTTTTCATCTTTTTCCTCCATTTTTTTTCTATTCTTAATGATTTAACATCAATAAGCCTAATCTAAGGTTTGCACTGATAAAGTGCTCGTAGTTATTCCCGTTATAAGAGAATAATCGATTGTTGCAGTAGTGCCTGTAATTGTTACATATTCAGATCCCAAAGCCACGATATCCCCAATATATACAGGGAAAGTAACTTGGGTAGGTGAAGTGACTGCGAAATCAATTTCAACAGAAGAGTCAATGACGAATGATTCCCCGTCAAGAGCTGTTCCTATGATTCCTGCGCCACCTATTTCACAAATGACATTACTTCCGGTTGTGGTAGTAACGAACAAGATATGAGCATTTTCTACTGTCAAACCGGTAATTGTAGCGTTTTGAACATATGGGAAGAGTCCCATAACAACGATAACTCCGGCATCGACATTGATATCTTTTTGTGAGTTTTGAACTCTAATCGTATAATTCGAAATCTTATATCCCATTGACAGGAATTCTCCCGTAAATGGAACGACTGTAGTTACAACTGAAGCTTTGACTTCGAATCCAAGTGGTGAAATATTGATGAATTCTTGTCCTTCGAGATCGATATCCGCTACAAGCAGATAATTAAGATCCGGATTTTGTGCGATAGCGAATAATTTCGCTGCGGTATTCACTCTAGTGTAGGTCCCCTCGACCATGAACGCATATAATACAAGCGTATCTTGCCCTATTGGGAAAACGTCATTGGCAAAGTCCCAAGGAACGTATTCAGTTAGTGAAGTACTCCATCCCACGAAAGTATATCCAGCATATAAAGGTATCGTTTCAAGTTTACCGATCGTTTCACCGGCAATTAAATCAACTGAACTTGTGTTATCAGGAGTTAGTTTTTGAGTAATGTAAGTAATTTGACCAGACATTTGAATGTATTGAACAGTGAGTTTCTTTTCCCAATGTGCAATCAATACCATATCACTTGTCACTCTGTCATTTTCAAAATCCCAATAGGTAATATCAGCATTATATCTCGGCAAGTCAGAAGGTGTTGTATAGCTAGCTGATGATGTGAAAACATATCTTGAATCAATAGAATAACGATCCAAATCTGCATGAGCAGGGTTTTCTGAATCATAATCTACGTAATTGTCACCATCTAAGACGTAATGGCCTAGTTCATCCATAACCATCATGGTGTCGAAGTAAATGTATCCACTATCCAAGGAATACCTTACCAAGCCTTCATCGGCTTCGGTATAAGGATAATAATCTTGACGATATTTAGAAATGTCAGCGAACAGAGTCTGTTCATCCGTTGTCAACTCGCTGAAAACCAAATAGGTTCCATAAGCTGCAACTTCTGCTGGTGTATAACTGCCTGAAGCGTTATAAATTTCAACATGATCCGCGTTTCCTAAATCATATATATAGAAGCCCCAACCATTTCCACCATTGAAATAGATATATTCAACGGTTTCAGGGTCGACATCTTCTCCGATTTCTTCAACGTTGACATAAATCAAGGTTCCTTCAGTGTCTTCTACGTATCCGTAAACATAGTCACCTTCAGCGTTGATTTGATAGAGCCCGTTGCCATCATTAATATCTAAATACACATAAGCTCCAAGAGGGTTAGCGGCGTATTCAGCGTTTTCTTCCAAATACCATCCTTGTAAGGAGTATCCTGATCTGATTGCCAAACCTAAACTTGAAACCACATAAGAATCTTGTGAATAATAGGAAAGATACTTTGGAATCTTGCTATCTTGTGCTACTTGCAATTTACGTACAGTATAGGTCTTATTTCCAAGATACCCACCATTACCATCATATATGACAGTATAGATTAAGGACTCTTCAATATCAGTATTACTTGTACATCCAATTAATGCTGAAGCCAATATAGCGATTATCAACAAAAGAAATTTGCTTTTTTTTAGTTTTAATAAATTCATATTTTAATTGCACCCATCTCCGCTAGATTAAGAAATTGTATTTCGTTTTCCAAGGTTATAAATGATGAAAAACGTTTTTAACATTATACTACTAAAAACATAAAAATACAAGACAATATAAGGATTTAACGAAATTACATTGCCCCTCGTGATTTATACATTTTATAATTTTTGAATGCAAAATGCAACCCCATTCTCAAAAAATATCATGCAAACACGTGAAATGAATTTTCATGGTAATTAAATACATTATATTAGATTGTCATAACTGATAATTCTATCTCGTAAGAATATATACGACGATAGCGATTGCCAATATGATTACGAAGAGTACTTTTCTGATTTTTTTAGTTTCATCTTCGCTCATGGGAATATATCCCGTGTAATTACAATATTTGCAAGGCTCTTTTCGACTAGAAAGGAGTTTATGACATCTTGGGCATTGATAAGGAAGGGATTTGACTTCAGATTTTAAAGAAGGATTTAATCTTTTTTCTTCAGAAGTTGAATCCTTCTTCTGATCGACAGAAAGGTAAAACTCATCAAGTTGTTCTTTTGTTGCCTTCTTCATCTTCTAGTCTCCCCTTGTAAATCTTTATGATTCAAATACGATTCGAGAAACACTTCATATTTAGGGAAATATTGTACTGCTATCTCGTGTCTTTTCACTTCTCTTTTCGATAAATGGTCGTAGTCAATCAGTTTATCTCTCAAAATAATTTCATCGTATTTCAATCGATAATTTCGTCTGATTTCATAGGTTAGATTTTCTTTCAAAATTTTCTTCCATCGATGTTTGGCTCCGTCTTCGTTCATTAAAATCGAGAATACTCCATAATATATGATGACGAAAACCAAACTGGATACAATCAAACTTAAGAAAATATAACTTCCGTACCCTGAATCTCCATTATGCGTGACAGAGTAAATAGATATTAAAAGTACAACCACATAAGCCAAGAGCACAATAACAGCAGTTGCAATTGAAAAATCGTATAATCTTTTCTTCATAAATTCTCCCATAAATAGATGTTCCACACTCTTTTTTTATCACATTTTTGAACAAAATTCAAGATAAACCGATAAACATTGGGTCTAAGGTTCATAAATTGCCCAAATTTGAGTGAAAATGTAGCCAATAAAGCATGGAACATTCTATAATTACGGGCTTCGTCATTTCAAACTCTATAAGTCTGAAAAGATTAAATATTATTCTTCGGTTGCAGCCGTTTCAATGGTAGTGATTAGTAATGAATCGCTCGTAGGATTGTACATTGAATACTCAACAGGTACACCATCCTCGATGCTGATATATTGATATCCTTCAGTTTCGTTTCCAATTCTTGTGCAGAGCACATTGTTCGTACTAATAATCAAACTTGAACCATCAGGCGTCATGACAACTCCGATAGAAGATGCTCCACCACTGGAATCCAATCCAACGATGGTCGCAATTCCTTGTTCTTTTGCCATCGCTGCCATGAAGTTCGCTGCGCTGAATGTAACGCTTGAAGTCACAATGTACCATTCATAGTCGTAAGCAACATAATCGCTTTCGATGTAATATGTAACGGCTGAATCGTCTGCTGGATTCCATGAATGGTACAGAATTGGATTTTCAGTCATATAACCGAAAATACGTAAAACTGCGCCAAGATTTCCTCCGGTATTATAGGATAAATCAATTACGACGTTTTCAACAGTACTATCTAAAGAATCAAGAATTTCCTTGAAACTATCAGGTGTATCGATATCAAATCCTGTTAGATAAATGACTGCAGTTTTTCCTTCATCTATCACACTAAACTCTGGGAGATTCTCATAACTTCCGTATTTAGTGTCGAGAAGATCTTGCATATGCCAATAACCTTCATAAAAATCTAAAGTTCCAGGTCCAAGATCGTTTTGATATAGCGTAATTTCAAAAGGAGCTTCGTAAAAACCAGTGAACCCATAAGAAGTGTGTAGGTCATCTCTATTGTAAGCAGCTTCGAATACTTGTCGATAGAATCCAACATCAGAGTAAGCCATAATCATATCTTTTGCTTGAACTGACAATATTTCATAGAAAGAGTCAACTTCGTATTCATAACGTAATCCATAGAAATAATCGAAGGTCAGAGCAAGGAAATTATAAGTAGCCCAACGAACATCCTCAGGAATCGTTTGTGTATTGTAAGAACTAGTTCTAATTTGATTTTGAATCAATAAATCTTCTTCTTCGCCACCAGATATCGTGAAGGTATCAATTCCCCACAATTTTTCTCCATTGTAGTAAACGTCATAATAAACGCCACCAGCAAACAACAAGTTTGCGACATGGAACGGTACCAAATAATTCGTTGTTTCACCGGAATCGTCAATTAAAATATCGAAATTGTAGAATCCTAATGGAATAGTAACCGCTTGTCCATCTACATAATCAGCATCTAAATAGTTTAGACCTTCGCCGTAGTCGGAAGTTGTTTCAGCAACGTAGTTTTCAAAGAAACCAAAATTATTAACTGTGAAAGTATTTAAAGTAAAATCGAAATAAGCTTCGAAGGAATCGGTCTTCATCGATCCATCAAAGTCTTCATATTCAATTTCGTAAGCAATTGCCAATCCGTCTTCACCAACAGGAGTTACATCTATAATATCTGACTGAATGGCGCCATTAATTAAACGAATGTAAGTTTCAACGTCAATGTAAGGAACATTTCCTCCATCGATGAAGAACAAATCTACGCTTTCTTGGCTAGGAACTAAATATTCTTCACTTGTGCCTTCAAACGGAACGCTTACTGAAGTAATCGGTCCGGATAATTCAACGTTCGGTTGAACGACGACATCAAAATAATAGTATTCTGAGAAAGTACCGTAATTGATTCTTGCACTCATTGTAACAGTGACAGGGTCACATCCTATTCCAGGAGGAATAACATAACCTTTGTTTGTAATAACATCCACTCTATTGGATCTCCAAATGAAGGTTGATCCGTTTGGCCCTTTTGAAGGTAGAACAAAATCTCCAGATAGATCTACCGTTGCCAAATCGAGTAAGACAACCGCTTCATCATCTCCGACATAAACGGAAACAACAAAGGATTCACTGACTTCGTTACCATTAGAATCCGTTACAGAAACGGTAATCGGATATTCACCGACTACGGTTGTGTCAACTTCACCTGTAACAACGATGCTTGAAGTTAAATCTCCATCTTCGTTGTCCATAACAGTGATTCCGTCAAGCACATCAAATGTAGCGACTTTACGAATAACAGAAACATCTTCTACTCCCAAAATAACAGGATCAGCATCTGTAGTCGTTACTGCAGTAGTCGTTGTCGTCGTTGTTTCGCTTGTTCCAGTACAACCAACGATTCCAAACAATAAAAACACAAAAATCAATACTTTTAAATAGTTTTTCATAAATAATCCCCTTATCCTAATTTTCTTTTCTATATGCTAGAAAACAGGCTAATTTCATTGTACGTCAAAAAAAGTTAGCCTATTATATTAGAAACGTATAACAAAAACAATCGAAATCTTAAAAAAAATTCAATGAAAACGATATCAAACAAAATTACCCAGTTCTTTAGCCATTTAATGAGTTGAAATTGCGTCAACTAGAGTGAAAAAAAAGATGAATCGTAGTTGCTCAATCCAAATCTGCCTCATTAAATAATAATTACTATCTATATCAATGTATCATATTTTTCGGAAAAAGCAAACCCTTAAAATGTCATTTATCGAATAAAAAATGTCTGCTATGAAAAAAATCGACTAAAAATACCAAAAAAAGGAGTGTCTTCAAATTCGATGATTTCTTTGGACACGGGATGCGGAAACGATACTTTATAAGCATATAAACCGATTTCATTTTCTATACTTGAATTATCATTTCCATATTTTTCATCACCAAACAATGGAAAACCTCTGCTTGAAAACTGAACTCGAATTTGATGAAACCTTCCACTAAATAGACGGATTTGAACGAGAGAATATTTTTCCCCTTTGATTTCTTGACTGTCAAGAACGGAGTAATGAAGTTTTGATTCCTTGCCGAAATCATCGTCAATATATCCGACTCTGTTCAATTCGTTTTTTGATATTTTATCCAGAAGTGTTTCTTCCTGTCCAATAGGTAAAGCCCCTTTAACAACTGCATAGTATTCTTTAGAAAATTCATGATTTCTAATCACTTCAGACAATCTGGCCGCAGCTTTCGACGTTTTAGCAAACACCATGATTCCCCCCACATTTAAATCTAATCGATGCACCAAACCTAGATAAACATTCCCAGGTTTCATATATTTCTCTTTCAAATATGCTTTTAATAAAGTAAGCATGTCGGGTAGGTTTTTATCCGAGGCCTGCGACAAAACGCCTGCTGGTTTAATGCATACCAACAGGTGATTATCTTCATATAATATTTTTATTTTAGAATAATCCAAATGTGATCCTCCGTTTTTTTTATCCCAGTGCAACATCGAGAATCATCATAATAACAAATCCCGCCATTACAGCTAAAGTACCTACATTGGTATGTTCACCAAGTTGTGCTTCGGGAATAAGTTCTTCTGCGACGACATAAATCATTGCCCCTGCAGCAAATGCCAAGAACCAAGGCATGATAAATGTCAACTGAACAGCCAATATCATACCAATGACCGCAAACACCGGTTCAGCAGCCCCACTAAGCATTCCATAGAGAAAAGATTTGCCAGTTGAAAAGTTTTCTTGTTTTAACGGTAATGAAATAGCTGCGCCTTCTGGAAAGTTTTGAATTCCTATACCGATGGCGAGTCCAACTGCACCAGCCATTCCAATCGCGGATCCGCTTTGCATGGCCAGCCCAAAAGCAAGTCCGACTGCCAATCCTTCTGGAACATTATGAAGGGTTACTGCAAATACGAGCATGGAAGTTCTTTTCATCGAAGATTTCAAACCTTCTGGCTTGTCAGAATCCAAATGCATGTGTGGTAGCAAACTATCGACAAGAAGTAAAAACAGTCCTCCTCCGACAAAACCAACAGCTGCGGGAATCCAACCAGTCATTCCTTGATTTTCTGCTTCTTCAATTGCGGGAATCAACAATGACCAAACCGATGCGGCAATCATGACACCAGCCGCAAACCCTAAAAAGATCCTTTTGAACAAATCGCTCATTTGATTTTTAAAGAGAAAAACCATCGAAGCTCCCGCTGTGGTCATCATAAAAATGAAAGAAATACCTAAGAAAGCTAAGGTTCCATCTGATAAATTAGTCATATTGTCCTCCTATTGATAGTTTAAATTATTCACCCACACGAAAGGAATGGGAAACATTGTTTTTAGAAGCGTTTTTAACGATTCTGATTTGATTTGATTGACGATTGATTTTGGAGATTCAAAAATCAATCTATTCAATTCGTGTATATCCAATTCACAAGGTTGTTCATTTTTATATTGAAATCTAAATCGATCTCCATTTTGTATAAAACTTAAATGTTTCCATCTGTCTTCCCCACATATTTTTATAAGATATGGCGTGAGATCTTTCAATAGTTGCGAGGGGTTGACTATCTTAATGCTAGCATGAAGACTCGTCCTTTTTGAGCGCGATGTATGAAGCCATTCATTGATGCCGTCATTAGGGCTACAGATGATAGTCAAACTTAATTTTTTCATCAAGACTAAGAGAGTTCCAAATGATTTGACAAGCGCTTCTCGCTTGCCTCCAAATTCTTTGATGAGCAATGTTCTTTTCCCAAAAGCGCGGGAAAATATGACATATGCGACTAAAACATTGTTCTCATATATCAGATAAAATGGATAATCCGCAAAAGTATCTGGATAGGTTTGCCCAAGAATCAATTTTTTGAATTCAGACTTTGTTCTAAGGTATCGTATATCTTCCTGTTCATACAAAATCATCAATGGATCAAGTTGACTATCGTCATATAGTTTTATCGTGTATTCATTTTGTGAAATCATGTCGTTTCTTGTGAATACATACCCTATCATATCACCGACAACATCCGCTCCAAATTGATGATATAATCCGCCATCTCCGGAAATGATTGCGACTGATACTGATTCACTGATCATTTTTCTTTCTGCCATTATTAATAGATTGGATGCAATCGATTGATGTCTATATTCATCGAGCGTACATACACTTCCTATCGATGCGACAAGTATCTGACTTTCATAAATATTTACTGAAGATTTGTAGTAATTTACCATCGAAACCACTTTATTTTCATCGGTAGCGATAAACATATGTTTTCTGTTCTCGTCTCCAAAAAGCAAAAGAAATTGCTGATCCATATTGTCTTTGAATATCTTTTTCGATAAAAGGATTGATTTTTGATGGTTATTTTTTGTACAGGTTTCAAATTTTAACATTATGTTTTATTCCTTCGACAAATTTCTTAAAATCAACGGTCTTTCCTTCAAGCCTTGATTCTTCAGCCGCAAATGCAAGCAAATGACTCATGACTGATGATTCATCACTCGTAACTTCTTGATTGTCTCCTACTTCTAATAGTCTGATGAATGCTTTCATGATTCCGTAATCTCCTCCATTATGTCCATAATCCTCTGAAGTTAATTTCAGTCTGAAAGGCTCATCCTTTCCAAATGTATAAATTTCAATCTCTTCTTTATCCATGTGTCCTCTGATTTCTCCTAAAGAACCCATTAATTTAATCGTCCGAGTGTTTTCATGAGTAAAGGCAGTCATCGTAAACGATGCAGTCATTTCGTTTTCAAATTCGATTGCGACTACTTGGTGGTCTACAACGTCATTGTCAGAGTGGAATACACATCTTCCGTATGGCCCTTTCTTTAATGCTTCAAGAATCGCATCGTCGGTCATTTTATTCGTCACAGGAAGTTTCATCCAGTCGGGTGCGTTTTTATATACTTTAGGTGCATAATACACACATTCTTCTTGTAAAGGACATCCGTCCATACAATAGTCAGGAGCTCCCAATGGAGCATTTCTTTGATTAAAATAAGACAAGGAACCAAATGAAGATACTTTCGTCGGTGTGCTTTTTGAGAACCAGTACAGAATGTCTAAATCATGACAAGATTTGGCCAAGATCATCGGGCTTGATTCCTTTAGATTTCTCCAATTCCCTCTGACATAGCTATGAGCTTGATGCCAATAAGATACATTTTCATTATGTTGAATCGACATCAATCTGCCAATCGAACCATTATCGATGTACTTTTTTATCGTTTCAAAAAAAACAGTATATCGAAGAACATGACCAATCATTAATTTTCTACCTGCTTGACGCGCAACTTTCTCTAGCAGAATACAGTCTTCAGGTGTCACAGCCATTGGTTTTTCCAAAAATACATCGTATCCCAACGCCAGAGCTTTCATGGCTGGTTCAACATGAATGGAGTCTTGTGTGCAAATGAAACAAGCGTCAGCGAACTTTGGCTTGTCAAGGATTTCGTGAAAGGATGAAAATTGAAAGTCTGAATGGATTGAATGTTGAATGGAAAAGTACATTCTTCTTTCAATGTCAGGATCTGCAACGCCAACAAATTTGATTTCATCTTGGTTTTTTAAGGCGTAGGCACCATAGGCTCCTATCCCTCTCGCTCCTGCGCCAATTAATATTGCTTTGACCAATCAAATCACTCCTCTTTATTACTCCATTTTACCATAGAATCTTCTCTAAAAATTTAAGATTATGAAAAAACCAGACAAATTTTGTCTGGTTCTCATCTTATGGGTTGACTCTATTTGGACCACGATACAAGAAAGTCACTTCTCTAATGTTGTCGATATTAAACAGCCTCATTAGAAAACGGGTCAAACCAAATCCATATCCACCGTGTGGTGGTACTCCATATCGGAAGAAATTAAGATAAAAATCGATTGATTCAAGAGACAATCCCTTTTGTACGGCTTGTTTCTTCAATATTTCAATCCGGTGCTCTCTTTGAGCTCCGGTTGTGATTTCAATGCCTTTATAGAGAAGATCAAAACTTTTCGTTTTTCCTGTTGTTTCATCTAGCATGTGATAAAACGGTCTAGCTTCAAAAGGATAGTCGATGACAAACACAAAATCAGAATTCAATTTCTTTTTAGCATATAGTCCAATCAATTCTTCTTCTTTACGGTCGAAATCAAATTCTTTTTCGCCGATATATTTATAATTTTCTTGAATGATTTTTTTTGCTTCCGCAAAAGGAATTCTTGGGAATGCAACATCAGAGTCATTAATGTCTTCTTTGAATACTCTCTTGAAGTCTTCATTCATTTCAGATTTCACTTTTTTTAACACGTTCTTACAAACCGCTTCTTCCATATCCATCACATCGTGATGAGATTGAATCCAGCTGATTTCGCAGTCAACGCTTGTAAATTCAGTCGCATGGTATGCGGTATGAGAGTTTTCAGCGCGGAAAGCTGGAGCGATTTCAAACACATTGTTAAAGCCGGATGCCATAGCCATTTGTTTATAAAATTGTGGTGACTGAGCCAAATAGACAGTTTTACCAAAGTAGTCTAGTTTGAATACCTCCGCACCAGATTCAGAAGCAGTTCCTAAAATCTTTGGTGAATGAATCTCGATAAAATTATTTTTAATCCAATACTCTCTCATTGCCATTTCTGCCAAAGTTTGAGCTTTAAATATCATATAATTTTTTTCCTGTCGCAAATCTAGAAAACGGTTATCCATTCTCAATTCTTGGTTCGAAGTATTCGTATAAGCCAAAATGTCAATTGGCAGTTCTTCTTCTGACAAACTAGTTATAACAAAAGACGATGGAATCATTTCCATTCCTCTAAGTTTAACATTTGGGCTTTCTTTAAGGAGTCCTTTCACAAGGACGGTGCTCTCTTTGGTAAGAGTAGAAATAACGTCATTCATTGCTTTGTTTTCGTCATTTTTTTCAATCGTTACTTGGACTTTAGAACTTGAATCGCGAAGAACGACAAATTGAACGTATTGTAGGTCACGGATTTTATCGACAAAGCCCTGTAGTTCAATTTCTTGGTTAAAATACTGCTCTAAATCACTAAAATATATCTTTTTCATTCAACTTCCTCACAATTCAAAATAATATTGTTTTTATTATAACACATGACAGATTCGTATTCAATTGTTGAATCTCTGGATTCTGAATTTCTTTCAGTCTTTTTTCAGTCTTATTTAGCGATTGAAAGCATCAATAAAATACGATAAATGCAATCTTTTGCAAATGAATTGTTTTTTCCGATGCAAATCGATATAATGTAGTGAGAAAGGGGTGTTTCACATGAAAAAAACTTATTATAATACCTTTTTAAAATACTTAGATGATGAGAATAGAGATGCTAGTATCGATTATGCACTTCAATTGATTCAAGAGCAAAAAGTGACGCTGGAAGAAATGTATCTTGAAATTTTGACTCCTTCTCTCACAGAATTCTTTTGTAGCAATGAAGATGAAGAGATTTGTATTTGGAAAGAACATGAAAGAACATCGATTATAAGAACCATACTTGAGTCTTTGTACGTATATGTAATCCATAGAAAAAAACAGATTCCTTCAAAGGGGAAGACTGTTATGGTGTTGTGTCCTTCTGAGGAGTATCATGAAATAGGGGCAATCATTGTATCCCATTTTTTTGCTCTTTCTGGTTATGATGCAAAATACATTGGAGCCAACACACCCAAAAATGATATTGTATCCGCTGTCAAAGCACTGAAGCCGGATATGCTAGCGCTCAGCGTAACCAACTATTACAATATTGTTGTTACAAAAAAAATAACGGAAGAAATTAAATCCAAATACCCCGATGTTAAGATTATTGTTGGAGGACAAGCTTTCTCGCATAAAGATGCCTTAAGCCAAGTTCAATATGATTATCATCTTTCGGATTTAACTACTATTGCATCCCTAGAAGGGGGCAAGTCAATATGAAACTAGCATTTTCAATTGCGAAAAGATTTTTGACTTCTGGCAAAACGCAAACTTTGATGATTGCGCTGGGAATCGCAATCGGTGTATCTGTTCAAGTGTTCATCGGATCGCTTATTTCAGGACTTCAGAACTCTTTGGTAGACAAAACCATCGGGTCATCCTCTCAAATCACCGTGAAAGCAGCTGAGACCGGAAATTATATATCGGACTATGCTGATAAAATCATTGTAATCGAAGGAGTATCGACTGATATTGAGATTGTATCTCCTGCCGTGAATCAAAGTGGGGCACTGGTCAATTCAGAATCCAGTGAGCCAGTACTTGCAAGGGGATTCGACTTTTCAAGAGCAAATGATATTTATCAGTTTGATCAAAAATTGGTCGAAGGAAGACTTCCTGTATCAAACAATGAAGTCGTATTAGGAATAGACCTCTATAATACTATGGCTCTCTCGCTCAATGATACAGTCGAGTTTCAAGTTCCACTTGTTGGAACAACTTCATTCACTGTGGTTGGAGTCTACGACTTCAATGTAAAACAAATTAATCAAACATGGATTTTAACGAACTTGGATACTTTACAAGATCTGCTTTCGATTGGAGACGAAGTATCCCAAATCGAAATGCAAGTCAAAGATGTTTTTGCGGCTGAAGAATTGGCTCTTGTTGTAGAAACTACACTCGAAGACAGTAATCTAACAGTCGACAACTGGATTGCTCAAAATGCGGAACTACTCAGTGGTTTACAAGGACAAAGCATTTCATCACTAATGATTCAAATCTTTGTCATGGTATCAGTCGTATTAGGTATTTCTAGTGTGCTTGCTATTACAGTCCTACAAAAATCAAAACAAATCGGAATATTGAAGGCCATGGGTATTAAAGACAAGGATGCATCACTGGTCTTTTTGTTCGAAGGGCTCATATTGGGCATCCTTGGAGCGATTCTAGGCGTGTTGTTCGGACTCGGACTTTCTTATATGTTCACGACATTTGCAATCGGAGCCGATGGAAATCCTGTCGTTCCCCTTTACATTGATTTTGGTTTCATTGCTCTTTCTGCTGGGATTGCAGTTGCAGCAGCGACAATCGCTTCATTGATTCCGGCTCGAAAGTCATCAAAACTTAGTGTAATTGAGGTAATTAGAAATGCCTAAAATCCTTGAACTTAAAAAGATTAACAAAATCTACGGAGAAAATACAAAAGTTCCTACTCAGGTCTTATTCGATATCGATCTGTCTTTTGAAGAGAGTTCATTCAATTCAATCATCGGTCAATCAGGATCTGGAAAAAGCACCTTGTTAAATATACTAGGGACGCTTGACAAACCTTCCAATGGTTCGGTTCTCATCAATCAAATCGAAACATCGAAAATGAAGAAAAATCAATTGTCAAATCTAAGAAATGAAACGATTGGATTTATCTTCCAGTTTCACTATCTTCTTCCTGAATTTACAGCTCTGGAAAATGTATTGATGCCTTATCAAATATCAAAACGGCCAATCACAAAAGAAGTTCTCGCCAGAGCAAATGAACTACTCGATCTTGTAGGACTTGAGAAAGTGAAAAACAATCTGTCCATCAATATGAGTGGTGGGCAGCAACAACGTACTGCCATCGCAAGAAGTTTGATGAATCAGCCAAAAATCATCCTTGCGGACGAACCGACAGGAAACCTAGATAGCGACACAACCGAACAAATCTATGAACTTTTAAGAGAAATCAACAAAAAGTACAAAACGACATTCATCATCATAACCCATGATAGACATATTGCTGAAAAAGCAGACCGAATCATTGAGATAAAAGATGGTCGAATCAATTTAGACATTACAAAATAATAAATAAAAAAGGCGATGTCATCCGACACCGCCTTTGTTTTATTCTTTTGGTTGATTGACCACAACTTGTGGAAATGGAATTTCAATTCCGTTCTCATCCAATATTTCTTTGATTTTTTGTCGAACAGCTCTTTCAATGGCATAATGCTTTTCCATGACCGTTTTGATGATGACTCTTAAATTGACACTACTACTTGCCAAGTCGATCACGCCTACGACTTGAGGATCTTCAAGCATGTCTGGATACAATTCTTTCATCTTTGGAAGTTCTGCTTTCAGAAGTTCTGTTGTTTTAGCGATATCTTCTTGATAAGCAATTCCGAAATCAACAATTCCAATCGAAGGATTTCTAGAAAAGTTTGACACTTTGTTTAAGTCACCATTTGCGAAAATTTTGACTTCGCCTCGCCAACTTCTTACCTTCGTCGTCTTTAAACCGATGTCGGTAACTTCACCTTTAAACCCACCGACTTCAATGATGTCTCCGACATCGAAATGATGCTCAAAAATGATAAAGAATCCGCTGATTAAGTCATTGATGAACTTTTGTGCACCCAAGCCTACGACAATGCCTGCCATTCCAAGTCCTGCCAATGCAGGGATTACATTCACTCCCCACAAAGCAAGTACGATCAAAAATGCAATAATATACACCAAGTATTTGATGATGCTTTGAGTGACTTTTGCGATTGTTTTTTTTCGCTTTTGCATTGGGCCTTCTTTGAGTCCAACTCTAAAAAAAGCAATTTTTGAAATTTTCAAAATGAGGAATGCAACAAAGAAAGTAAACAATGAAGCTATGACTGCACTGATTTTTTCACTGAAAACGGTTTTGATTCCGTCCACTATGGTGTTGTATTGTTGGTTGAAGTCATAATCCCAAACCATCATGATTCCTATGATTGCCATGACAAAAAGAACAAAAAGCAACGAGTATGCCAAAACTAAATAACCTTTTTTGATATCATTTTGATGTTTATTAATTAAGCGGTTTTGAATAAGATAAACAACGACCAAAACAATTGAAACAGCAATCGTCAATCCTATGTTCAGAGCTTTAGAATCAAATAGAAAAACTGTTTCCATTCATAGCACCTCCTGAAGAAATTCAATGTTATTATATCATAATTCACCTATTTATGAATTATAAAGTGTTGAAAAAGCCGATTCATTGAAGAATCGGCTTTGGTTCTATTTATGAAGCAACTCTGCAATTCTGGCAAGATTTACTTTATGTTTTGGAGAAGCTGTCATTTTGTACTTCTTTCCACCAATCTTGACTCTTAATACTTTTCCGATATTGAAAAGCGATTTTTTCAGTGAAACGAATTCAACTTGTTCAATCGGTTCTCTAAACACTTCGGTTTTCGGTTTTCCACCAAACAACGAGTTTTCAAAAAGAACCAGGTGATTCTCACAAACTCCCAGATATCCGTCTCTTCCTTGACTACCATAACTTGTTCCTACCATAATATTGACAGTTTGGGCAAACTCAGAGTAAATAATCTGAACTCTAGCAAATAACTCAGTCGAATCAATTACTTTTGCTTCCTTTAACATAGCGATTTTTTCTTCAAGATTCATAGACTTCATTCCCCCTTTTTATTTATTATACAACGAATGGTTCAGAAAAAAAACAAGGTAAAAAAAAGAAATGCAATATTTGCTTGCATTTCATCGTTAGATGTTGAAGGTATAGGGGTTTAATACAATCCTTTCACCACAACCTTGATATCGTGTAAAAATTTTTAGCACCCTTAATTTATGGCAAAAAAAGAATCAGTCTAAATGACTATTGAATTTGCCTTATGCAGTCTATATGTTGGCACAATGCATCTATGATGATTTTAATGGTTCTTTTAGAATAAAAATATCTTTGAAAATGCAAATCTCTTCCACTATTTGTTTGAATGACAAGGGTTTCTGAATCAAAAGAATGTTCAGACGACGTGTACATTACACCTTGTTTTAATTTGGCGATTTCAGAAAATAGAACCGTTTCATATTTGCTCCTATATCTTATAATTGGTAGATTTTTTTTCGATTCGATAAAGAATCGAGCAGTAATGCTTTCATCATCGATAATTGTTTTTTCTCGAATCGTCTGAATTAATAGATATCCAGCAAGAGTTATCCAAAAAAGTAAGAAGGTTATTGGGAAAACGAAATTAAAAGTGCTCCAAAATGTCATTTCAGCATTGACTATTAATAATATAGTAATGATTAAGAATATTAATTCAATGAAAGATAATGCAACGATTCCTTCATTATTAGAAATAATTATTTTGTTTTTGTTTATCATTTAACCACCTCATCATGATTTTTTAATCCATGATCTATTATTGAACAATATTTGAAAAATAATCGGTTCCATTTTTAATGTATATTGAAAATTCATCCCATGGAACAATATTGATCACATTTTCATATTATATTGTAGCATACCTATTCTTAAAAAATATATATCGCCATGCTAAAAAGCGTAAAAAGCGACTAGCAATTGTCATATTTGGGTTATTTTGGCTAAATTTAAGCACATAAAAAGGCCTGATTAGTGTATCAGACCTATTCTAGTCAGATGGTCGAGATGATGGGATTCGAACCCACGACCTCTTAGTCCCGAACCAAGCGCGCTACCAAACTGCGCCACATCTCGATCATGGCGGAAGAGGTGGGATTCGAACCCACGCGCCCTTGCGGACGACTGCATTTCGAGTGCAGCTCGTTACAGCCTCTTCGATACTCTTCCATAAAACAAAACCCCACGCAAGCATAGGGTCAATTTTCTTCTGGAGCAGGTGAAGGGAATCGAACCCTCGTAGTCAGCTTGGAAGGCTGAAGTTCTACCGTTGAACTACACCTGCGAATGAAGGCGTATCGCCTTAATTCGATAGATATATATGAAGTATGTTATAAGTAATTGGAGCAGGTGAAGGGAATCGAACCCTCGTAGTCAGCTTGGAAGGCTGAAGTTCTACCGTTGAACTACACCTGCATCAAAGTCGCAAAAATATGATATCATAATCACCCATGACTGTCAACAGAAAAATCTTCATTCATGGTTTTTTTGAACGACTCTCATTTTTGCACTATGAGCACGGTTGTTCTCCGCCAGTTCTTCTTCTGTAGGCAAAATAACCTTCTTATTAATGAGTGATAAAACAGGCTCTTCTGTTACTAGAATCGGAAGCCCTTTAGGGATGTTGATTTCAGAATAGGATTTAAAGATTTTTTTGCATATACGATCTTCTAAAGAGTGAAAAGTAATTACGACGATTCTTCCACCGGGTCTGATTAATTTTATTGCGTCTTCCAATGCATTTTTAAGGGCATCAAGTTCGTGATTCACTTCAATTCTAATAGCTTGAAATGTTTGTTTTGCTGGGTGACCTTTTTTCCTTAACACTTTGGAGGGTAGTGAACTTTTGATGACATCAACGAGTTCAAAGGTCGTCTCAATCGGTTTCTTCAATCTGCGTTCTAGTATTTTCTTCGCAATGTTTCTGGCAAAGGATTCCTCTCCAAATTCATAAAGTACTTTCAAAATTTGATCAAAGGAATACTCATTGACGACGTGCCATGCCGAAAGAGATTGGGATTGGTCCATTCTCATGTCTAGAGGAGCATCATAATTATAGGAGAAACCCCTATCTGGTAAGTCAAACTGGAAAGAGGATACCCCTAAATCAAAGAGAATACCATCCACTTTATCGATTTCTCTGGAATTCATCTCTTCAACTAGGTTTTCAAAATTGGAGTGTACATATGTGATGTTTGAATATGAATGAAGTCTTTCTTTGGCTTTGGAAATTGCATACTCATCCTGATCAAAACAAAACAAACGCCCATTTTCTAGTCGTTTCAAGATTTGTTCGCTGTGTCCGCCACCACCAAGAGTCATGTCGACATAGATTCCATTCGGTTTCACATTAAGTGCTTCAACAGCTTCCTGTAAAAGAACGCTGATATGTTCTGACATTTTATCACCTTTAATCATTATAGCATAAAATTAGGTTTCTAAAAAAGAAAAACGCTGATTCTCTCAGCGCTTCTTTTCTTTTTTTATTCTTCTGTTTTTTCTGGTTTAGGTTCTTTGACCAAAACGCCTTTGTAATAACCGCATTTCTTGCAAACTTGATGAGACAATGTCAATTCTCCGCAATTTGGACATACTGCCATTGTAGGTGCATTCAACTTAAAATGTGTTCTTCTTCTTCTCTTTACGGACTTACTGGTCTTTCTAAATGGTACTGCCACAGTGTCACCTCCTCGGACTGTTTATTTTTTGTACTTTGCGAACGGATTCTCGGATAAGTCATTTTCATCCAGTTCTATGCGCGTCTCTTCATATCCGTCATAAGCAGATTCACTCAAAACTCTGAGTGGTTTTTCAACCATAATTTCCGAATAAATGACCGGGTCAAGATCAATGGTAATTCCCTCGAAAATATAGGTGTTGTCATCGACAAACCCCCTGGAGAATTCCAAAGTCGTCTGAAAATGAATTGGTACTGTAACCTCGTCTAGAGTAATCGCACAAGGCATGATTAGTTCACAAGATACGTCACAGTTGAAAATATAGAGATCTTTATCCGATAGGACCTGGAAATCACCAACGACTTGAACATCAGAAATGTCAAGAACTTCGGGATCGTCTTCAGATAAAAATTTCTTGCAATCGATGATCGATTGAAACTGGTTATTGGTACGAAAGAGCTTCTTCAGTTCTTGAATCGTCCATTTCATTCTTACCACCTCAACACAGCAAATAAATTATACTTTTTTTTAGGGTGAATGTCAAGAATTAATCATCAATAGAAGTTGATCTCTGGAAAACAGTGTTGATGGGTTGAACCCAGGACAAAATAGCCCTCAGCCCCAGCTGATAATTCTCCGGCTAATAGCCATTTTGAACGAAGATCTAGATATCCCAAAATCAGTTGAAAATCTTCGGTTTTAGGAAACTGAGATTGATGACATTCGATGGCATCCATTTTAAGTTTTAAATCATCTTCTCCAAGATGTATCATCTCGTTTACACGATGAGTATAATAATACCCTATGGTTCTTCCGCGAAAATGAGATAATTGAGTTTTGTCAAATATTACATGATTTTGTTTTGCCATATTTGGGTAATTGGCAATGACGACTGCTCGATTCACGGCGAGACCAGTTTTTATATGGTCAGGATGAGTTTCGGAAGGCATAAAAGGATCTGGGCAAATGACAAGATCAGGATTGACCTCAAGAAGAACTCTGGCAATCTTTGATGCAACTTCATCAGATGTGAATATTCCTCCGTCGGGAAAACCCAACTGGAATATTTCTTTTACCTTCATTACGGAGGCTGACTTCATTGTTTCTTGTGATCTGATTTCGGCCAAACGTTCAATTGAAATATCCGGATCCAAGGTTCCGCTTCCTCCATCCGTTACAATGCAAAAATACACCCTTTTTCCGGATAAAGCCAATTTCGCAGCCAATCCTCCTGCTCCTATTTCAATATCGTCCGGATGAGGTCCGACGAACAAAACAGTTTGATGATTCATCAGTTTTGGAATTGGAACACTCATTTTCAATATATCTATCGACATGACATACCTCCTTATATCGCTTAAGAGTATTATAATCTAGATTATCTGGAATGTAAACTGATGGAAGAGAATCCAAAGGTAATATTGCTGGTAAAATCAAGGAAATAAGATATAATAGTTATGGAAAGTCTTTATGGAAGGAATCGTGAGATGAATAATAAAAAAGTAATTCTTAAAAAAATTGAAGAAGTTGTTGATTCGAGCAGAGACAAAACACTTGGTGAACTTCAAGCAATCAAGCATATAGGAATTGATGAAGAAAACTCTACTGTTGTATTACTGATTGAAGTCGGCAAGAAGATGAATGAAGTGACTTCAGTAATCACAAGAGCGATTGCAAAAGTCGTCAAAATTGAATATGGTTACCAAAGCCTTGTCATAGATTATGAACAGGCTAGACCTGAGAATTTTGCAAAAAAAGCAAAAATCATCGCGATTGCATCAGGAAAAGGCGGAGTAGGAAAATCAAGCGTAACCGCAAATCTAGCCTATGCTTTCAAAGCGCTAGGCAAAAAAGTAGGTATTATTGACGCTGACATCTATGGTGCCAACATGCCGAAAATTCTTGAAATTGAAAAACTAGAACTAAATGGAACAGAATCCGGAAAAGTATATCCTTATCAAATCGACGGAATTGAAATGGTATCCACAGAATTCTTCGTTGAAGAAAACAAAGCTCTTATGTGGAGAGGCCCGATGCTAGGAAAAGTATTGAAGATCTTTTTTGAAGACACTATTTGGAGCCAGGACCTTGATTTTCTTCTTATCGATTTACCACCAGGTACCGGTGATGTTATGATGGATGTGAACAATTTTGTTCCCGACGCAAAAATCGTGTTGGTTACGACACCTCATCCAAGCGCATCTCACATCGCCATTAAAGCAGGTTTTGCGACGAAAGATTTAAAACAAGACGTCATTGGAGTCATCGAAAACATGTCCTTCTATGAAGTTGGAGAAGAGAAACACCACATCTTTGGTGAGGGTGGCGGAGCACTTGTTGCTGACAAACTACTTGTACCATTACTATCTCAAATTCCAATTGGTCAACCGACCGGTGCCAAAAAATCGATATATCAAGAAACCGAATATATTGGCATTATGTATTTAAACCTCGCACGAAAATTAATGAGACTAGTTTAAAAAAGATAGCGGAATTTTCCGCTATCTTTTTATTTCTCTTGCTTTTCGAATTGCTTTTTCGCATTTCATTTTATACATGAGACCATCTTTATATCTCTTATGTTCAGCCAATATTTCTATGATTTCTCGATTAACAATTCTTTGAAAGAAGAAATTTTGTTGTTTAGAAACATAAGGCAAAATATACTGGATAAGAAACTCTTTATATCCTAGTAAATCATTTTTCTCTTTTAAATCTAAAAGCTCTATATAATTGATTTCTTCTCCGGGATTCAATAAATAGTGTTCTTTCAACAACGATACAGTAGAATCATACATGGCTCGATCCTCGAGTTTGATATAATGCATCGCTTTTATCAAGAGACTTTCAGGGTAGTATTCCGTTTGCGGAAGAATCATGTTCAGTTCTTCGAGATGTATCGGTTCTGCGACCGACTTGGTAATAATGTAGTTGTGTATCAATGATATGGGGGCATATTGAAATATATCGTTATGAATCGAAAATTGGTTCTCCGATTCTTCATACATTCTGAAAAGATTCAAGTATAAAGACATTTCCTTGATTCTAGGCAGAATTCCTCTTGAAATGAAAATATTCTTCGCATTGTCATATCCATCTCTTGACTTATTATATTGTTCTAGATTCCCATAAATGATAAATTTCGCAAACTCAAACAACCCAAAAACCTCTTCAGACATCGAGTGATAATCCTTGCATGATTCATACATTCTTTTTGCCGTAATGAAATCGCGAATCATTATATTATAAAAACTTGCAAAGAGAGCATAAATTGTGAATCCAAAATCCTCCACGACACTCAGATAACGATATAATTCATCATTCGATGCTTTTGCGTTTTTTGTGTCACCCGTCATCACATAATATCCAAATCTAGAAATGTCAATTAGGATACCGTATTGAAAATCTAGGGAATCATTAAATAGCCTTTGATAGCCTTCTCTGTCTCCTCTGAAAAAACAATCCAAAGAATTTTCGAGTAGTTCCAACATGTCTTCTGGAAGGCTGTATTCTTCAGAAGACATGTTAATTCTTTCCATCACAAGAAACAATGCATCCTTATTGATGCTAATGGCATTATGCTCTATTTTTGATAAATATGTATGGGAGAAGATCCCTTTCGCAACCTCTTCTTGAGTCATTCTCAATTCCAGTCGTTTTTTTCGAATAAGACTCCCAATCTCCATGTAATAAAACTTAATGATTTCTTTTCTTCTTCTTTTCAACTCATTCTCAAATCTTTTTTCCAAAGCAGTTACCCTCCGCAATAGTAAATATAATATTAAACTATGTTTCTTTGCCATTTAAAATATCAAACACAATTATATACGAAATGTGATTAAAAATAAAGAAAATTAATTTGAATATTTTTATGCAATTTTCAACCTAAAAAAAAGACACCATTTTCACTTTGGGAAAGGTGTCTTGCATATATCTATAAGCGGGCATTGATTACAATTCGGAGAGGACGCTTTACAGAAGTATCGCCCAAAAAATATGAGTTTATGATGGACTTCAATCCATTGGTTCTTAGGAAACTTACGCATTAACTTTTCTTCAATGATATTAACTGCATCTTGTTTTTTTGCGAGTCCAAGCCGAACTGAAACTCTCGAAACATGTGTGTCAACAGCTATTCCAGGAATCTTATACCACTCCGAAAGAAATACATTTGCAGTTTTTCTTCCAACCCCAGGTAGGTCGAGAAGTTCTTTCATTTTTGAAGGGAAGACTCCTTGGTACTTTTGATATACAATCGTAGCCATGCCTTGAATACTTCTAGCTTTATTCTTGTATAATCCTAAATGGCGAATGTCATGTTCTAACTCCGATAAGTCAGCCTGTATATAATCTTCGAAAGAATGATATTTTTCAAATAGTGTCAGGGTAGTTTGATTAACTGCAAGATCTGTAGTCTGTGCACTTAAAATGATTGCAATCATCAATTCTAGAGCATTTGAATAACGAAGTTCACAGTGAGCAAGAGGATAAAGACTAGTTATTTCTTGATAAACCCTGTTTGCTCGTTCGTTCAAGATTGATCCCATGTGTCAAGAAAAGTTTTCAGAGCTGGAGATTTTTCGGTTTTTCCTGAACCAATGTCTTTTTTTTCAGTTGCTTTTTGTCTTTTCAGCAAAATAGTATCTACATAACTAACTGAAAAGCGATTGGCCTTTAGTGCATCAAACAAGGCTTTTTTAATATCCAGAAGATCATAAGAATCCTGTGAAATCCACTTTGTAATGATTTCAACTTCCAAAGGAGCTAGTTGCTTATGAAACTGAGTTTCGATAATTGACACGATTTCTTCGATTGGATTATCATACTCTGTTGAGTCGTTCATAATTTCCAGACGAATCTGATTTTCCATAAATCCAAGAATTTTCTTAATTGTCTCATCAAGAAAGAATATTTCAGTTTCCTTGTCGTTTTTTTGTTTCTTTAGTTGAATTGACAAATAACCTTTTTTGATGAGACCATCTAGTATTGATAAGAGTTCGTCTTTTGGCAAAGTCATGTTTTTTATGATTTTTGTTGGATTCAAAAAAGTATTGCCTTTTTCTTTTTGATGATATAGTTCTAACAATACCATGGCTTCCATTTCAGACAATAAAATATCCTTATAATGTTTCATTAGAAGTTTTTCGAAACTTAGAATCGATTCGTCAATCAATTTTTTGACTAACTCTATATTCATTCCCTACACCTCAATCATTATGAATCATATCTGTTTTTGCGAGTTTTTCTAAGGTCTCTCTCGCCGCATTTTGCTCTGCTTCTTTTTTTGTTTTACCAGTTCCTTCTCCCATAATGATTTCATCATCCATAGTAACTCTGGCAATAAACTCCCTATCGTGAGCCGGTCCGCTTTCTGAGATGATTTGGTAGGATAGGGTTCGTTTATCAGACTGTACGAGTTCTTGAAGTTTGCTCTTGTAATCACTATCCTCAATATCAAGGTTATTTTTGATTACTGGAAATACCACTTTATTCAACACTTTATATACTTCATTAAGTCCTTTGTCCAAAAAAATAGCTCCGAGAAAAGCTTCAAACGCATCCGCAATTACAGCTGGTTTTTGTCTTCCGCCATTCTTTTCTTCTCCTTTTCCGAGAAGGAGATAATGTTCTAAATGGAAACTGATTGCGTACTCATATAAGCTATGTTCGCATACTTCTTGTGCTCTTTTTTTCGTGAGAACGCCTTCTGCTTCATTGATATGATCGAATAAGTATTTCGCAACCGCAAGGTCGATAACCGCATCCCCAATGAATTCCAATCTTTCATTGCTTTTAGTATTGTTTTCATTTGCATAAGATGAATGGGTCATAGACCGAATCAAAAGGTCGAAATCATTGAAATTCAAATTGAACAGACTTTCAAGTTCCTTCAACTTACTCTTCATTGGACTCATCCTTATTTTCGCTCAAATACCGTTCGACCTTTGGAAACACTTCGTTTCTTACAATCGTCGCTGCTTGACGAATTCCATTATAAAATCCATAGGCTTTCGAAGCTCCTTGTGCTTTGATTACAGGTCGATATAATCCATAAATCAATGCTCCGCCAATTTCTTCAGCAGAAATAGCCTTTTTAAAATTCTTTAGATTCTTCATCGCAAGCATTGCGCCTATTTTACCTAAGAAAGAAGCCTTGAGTTCTTTTTTTAGGATATCTCCCATTCCTTTAGCTGTTCCTTCAATCGTTTTCATTACGATATTCGCCGTGAATCCGTCACTAATTAAGATATCACAAGGAGGGTTAAGAACCATTTTCGGTTCTACATTTCCGTAAAAATCAAAAAGGGGTGTCTCTTTGAATAGTTGGAAAACTTCTTTATCAAGTTCTCGTCCCTTTCCCTCTTCTGTACCAATATTAATGAGACCAACAACAGGTTTTTCTCTTCCAAGAACCTCACGAGCATAAACACAAGCAAAGTATGCCTGTTGCAACATATGTTCTGGACGAATTTCAAGATTAGCTCCACTGTCCAAAAGTATCGTTGGTTTTCCAGAAACACTCGGAAGAACCGGGGCGATCGCGGTTCGTTTGAATCCTCGCATTCTCCGAACTAAAATATGAGCACCAGAAATCAATGCTTGGGTGGCTCCACTACTCACTACTGCATCATTCTCATCTTTTCTTAGACTTGAAAGTGCCATAGCCATCGACGATTCAGGATGTTCCTTAATCGTCTTGATTGGATTTTTCTCACCCATTGGAATGACATATCCACTCTGAATGATATGAATACGTTCTTCATTCGTCAGATATTTACGAATTTCAATTTCATCTCCAAAAAGATTGATTTCTATATCAGGAATCATCTTGATAGCGAGCATTGCTCCTTCGACTTGTTCTTTGGGGGCATAATCTCCACCCATCGCATCTACGCCAATTCTAATCATATTTACACCTCTAATAATTTCAAACAATAGTATATCACAATTTAGTCTAAATGATAAGTCTCAAATGTTTTTCCAATTTGTTTCTTCAACTCGACACTTTTCTCGTCACAAGATTGAATCAAAAGAGAAGCATCCTCTATTGCGATTTGGATTAGCTGTTGATCTAAAACAAAATTTGCCATCTTAAATCTAGGAATTCCAGTCTGTTCTTCCCCGAAAATCTGCCCGGGTCCCCGATATTTAAGATCGGCTTCACTGATTTCAAATCCATCGATGGTTTTACATAAGATATCAAGTCTTGACTCCTCTTCTTTCAACCCATCATGAACGAGATGACAATAAGCCTGTGTTTGACTTCTTCTTACTCTACCACGTAATTGATGAAGCTGAGACAACCCAAATCGATTCGCATTTAAAATCATCATGAAGGTTGCATTCACGACATTCAATCCAACTTCAACCACTGTAGTGGACACTAAAACTTGAATTTGGTTTTTGTAAAAGGATTGGAGAATTGATTCTTTCTCTTGACTCTTCATTTTTCCATGTAAAATTCCAATACGAATCCCTTTTGGAAGCCCATTCGATACTAGTTCAAATGCTTCGTCAATGGAAATCGAACTGGATTCTTCATTCCCTTCAATCAAAGGGACAATGACATAACATTGATGGTTTTTACTGATTTCATCTTTCATTCTATCAAGAGATGCCTTCACAGATTCATATTGAATCATTTCCGTGATCACAGGAACTCTTCCTGGTGGAATCGAGTGGATGGAAGAAATATCCATGTCTTTAAAAATAGTGATTGCAAGAGTTCTCGGAATCGGTGTAGCACTCATGAATAATACATCCGGTGACAACCCTTTTTGTCGCAATGCTTTTCTTTGATGAACCCCAAACCGATGCTGCTCGTCGATGACGACAAAACCCAAACGTTTGAACTCGACATTCTCTTGAATCAAGGAATGTGTCCCAATCAGCAAATCGATCTGTCCACGTTTCAAATCATCAAGGATTAAATCTCTATCCTTTCCAGTAATATTGCTACTTAAAAATGCGATATTCACACCAAATGGCGTTAAATACTCACGTAGGGTTCTTTGATGCTGAAGCGCCAAAAGCTCAGTCGGAGCCATTAATGCAACTTGTTCACCACCTGTCACAACTGCATAGATGGCAATAGCTGCACATACAGTCTTTCCAGAGCCTGTGTCTCCTTGAAGAAGCCGATTCATCTGGCGGTTTGACTTCAAATCTCTGAAAATATCGTTAGTTGCAGTCTTTTGATCTTCAGTCAGCTCAAAAGGTAAAGAGGATACGAATTCCTTCACCTTATGAATATCATAATGCTTTTTTCGGATGAAGGTATCTTTGTGTTCTGATTTCATTATTTCAAGTCTTAAGAAAAATTCCAACAATTCTTCATACTTGATTCTATTTTGAGATTGTTCCACATCCTGTAACGTCATAGGATGATGAACCACTTGAAAAAAACGATTCATTTCAAGAAGATTGTTCTTTTTCAAAATATATTCCGGTAACCGCTCTTCAATCTGTACAAACTGATAATGTAACGCATAGTCTATCCATTTAGAAAAAAGCTTGCTTGATATTCCTTCTAACTTGTATTCGGGAATAATCCCTTCAAGATAATTCTGTTTTTTGACAATGTCACTCGCCATCAATTGTGAAGGCGTTTGAAACCTGCCTGTAACGACAAGTAAATCTCCTACAAAAAGGCTATTTTTAAGAAACTCTCTATTAAAGATGGTAACATCAACATTTTTACCTTCAATTAGCAGTGAGAGTTTCATTTTCGTTAATTTTTTTCGAATATAATAAACAAGGGGATTTTTATTCAATGTCCCCTCGATAGTGATCTCTTCATTCAGTATCATTTTGTGAATCGATTTAATCTCGTTCAATCGGTATTTGCTAGGATATGTCCTAATCAGATCGTCTACTGTCATAATTCGATTTTGATTTAATCTTGCGAGAGAAGTTTTACCGATTCCCTTGATATTTATCAGCTCAGTCATTTCATCACCCACGTCTACAATATATACAAAAAAAGAGTATTTTTCAATACCCTTTATTCAACTGATATAATATAGGAATAAATATCTTGACCACCATGAATGACCTCAATTTCCAGGGAGTGGTCATTTTCAATGAAATTGGTCAAGGATGTCACTTCTTCATCAGATACGCCGTTGCCTACCATGATTGTAATAATTTCTGATTTAGCATCAATCATTGCACCAACCAAAGCTTGGATTGTCTCTACGCGTGATGGGTTCGATATCACGATTTTACCATCAAAGATTCCCATAAAATCGTCTTTGTTAATGACTGTACCGTTATTGACGCTTTCGCGAATTGCATAAGTGACTTCTCCGGTTTTCACATTTTTGATGTGATTTGTCATATCTTGTAAGTTTGTATTGACATCCTGCGTTGCATCAAACATCGTCAGAGCTGCATATCCTTGTGAAATTGTTTTAGCAGGAAGAACAAAGACTTGTTTGTCTTCAATGATTTTGGCAGCTGTTTCAGCTGACAACAGAACATTTTTATTGTTTGGTATCAAAATAATGTAATCTGCGTTAATCGTGTTGCACGCATTGACGAAGTCTTCAATGGAAGGATTCATCGTTTGCCCACCAGGAATAATGTAATCGCATCCCATTTCAATGAATGTGTCTTTCAATCCCTCTCCATTGACTACGGCAACCAATGCGTATTTCTTCTTCATTTTAGGTGCTACCCCATAGGAGTGGTCATGTCCACATTCACAAACCTCTTCTTCAGGTTGATGAATCAAGACCTCAGTATGCTGAAGAGTCATATTCTCTATTTTAATATTGATGAAATGTCCCCAATGCTGTGCAAGATTTAAAGCATCTCCAGGCGTTTTGGTATGAACGTGTACTTTCAAGATGTTTTCATCTTGAACAACGACAAGTGAATCACCTAAGCCAGAAATCATCACTGTAAAGTCCTTTTGATTGAACTCGTCCATCTTTTCAATTTCCATAATAAACTCTGTGCAATATCCCCAGTCAATATCTCCCGAAAATGAAGTCATGTTCATTTGGCTAACCTTCTTTTCAAGTTGTTGTTCTTTTGCTTGCTCGTAGATTTTTCCTTTGAGTGCATCCGACATTCCAGCAACAATCTCAATGTATCCAGCTCCACCAGAATCGATGACGCCAACTTCCTTCAGGATTGGAAGAAGATCTGGAGTTCTTTCAAGGGAAGCATTCAGTTCTTCAAGGTAGATATCAAAGAATTCTTCAAAATCCTTAGCATCTTGAGCCACAGAAACTGCACGATCCGCTCCTTCTCTAGCAACGGTTAAAATCGTTCCTTCAACTGGATTAATGACTGCTGAGTAAGCTTGCTCAACGCCTTTTCTCAAAGCTTGAGAAAACCCTGCCAAGTCCACTTTGTCTAATCCCTTCAACCCAGCAGCTAACCCACTGAATAGTTGTGACAAGATAACCCCAGAATTCCCTCTTGCGCCCATCAGCATTCCGCGAGCGAGTACTTTTGCCATGGCTCCGATTGAAGGCTCTTCAACGGCTAAAACAGCCTTTGCTCCAGCATTCATCGTAGCTGACATATTTGAACCGGTATCTCCATCAGGAACAGGGAATACGTTCAATTGATTGATTCTTTCCATATTGTTTTTTAATTTGATACTGCCATTGACGACAAGTAGCTTTAGCTGATGCCCATCTAAGACAAGTGTGTCCATAATTGCCCCCCAAAAAAGTGCGTTCTATACGATTATATTTCAGTTTATACTTTATTTGAATTTCAAACCAAAAAAGCAATAACATTTTATCATATAGGTAATGAAAATGCAACGATTTTAGCCGTTCCTTACAACCTTACCGCATGTAAAGGAAAAAAAAGTAAATTTTACTTGCAATTTTAGCCTTCCACTGTTAAAATATAATATGCTGAAATCTTTACAGAAACGGAGTGATATCATGCCAAGAGTATGTGCAATAACAGGGAAAAAATTCATGTCAGGTAACCAACGTTCTCATTCTATGCACGCTACAAGAAAGCTATGGAAGGCGAACTTGCAAAAAGTACGTATCATCGATGAAAACGGTCAAGTTAAACGGGTATACGTTTCTGCTAGAGCGTTAAAGAGCGGTAAAGTAACAAGAGCTTAACAAGAATTTTGACATCAAAAAGGCCTTCGATTGAAGGCCTTTTTTCTTTATGTTTTAGTTTAAGGATGTAGGAGCGACGGTCTGAATAACCTGAATAACAAGATTAATCGGAATGGAGAATCCCATGCCTTCAATATCGGTCGATGCGAATTTAGAAACGTTGATTCCAATGACTTCTCCATTTAAATTGAAAAGTGGTCCGCCACTATTTCCAGCGTTAATTGGAGCGTCGTGTTGGATGTATCCAACAACTCCGTCTCCTTCGACGTCACGATTGACACCTGCAACAATTCCGAGGGTTACAGACCCAAAGAAATCGTACCCTTGTGGGTTTCCTGCGGCAATAACCAATGTTCCTGGCAAGACGTCATCTGAATCTGCAAGAGTGACTGGAGTAATCGTATGACCAATCAATGCACCATTGAAAGAAAGGATTGCAATGTCGATTTCATCATCAAATCCCAATAGAGTCCCAACAACGTAACTATCATCAGCAAAGACGATTCTATAATTGTCTCCTCCATCAATCACATGATGATTTGTAATTAAGTAGTATGTATTGGTAGAGGAATTGAATGAATATACAACTCCCGTTCCCATTGAAACACCAGTGGTTCCTTCATAAGTGGATACGCCAACGACAGTATTATCTACAATGTCTGCGATATCATATATCTTGCTTTGCAATGCAGCTATATATACGCCGATTTCCTCGTCTGAAAATTCAATGACAAGATTATCTGAAACAGCTTGATAAATTTCTTCATATAATTGTTCCGTCAACATTAGTTCAACATCATCATAAACATCTTGATAGATATCGTTATAAACGTCTTGATAGATCTGATCCAATAAATCTTGATAGCTCTCATAAACATAAGTCTTTGAACCGTCATCAATCGTCACTGTAGTGTCCGGAATGGTCGTATTCCACGTCGTAGTCGTCGCATATGTCGTTGTTGTCTCTGCATTGACATCTTGACAAGCGACGACAGATAAAGCGATGATGAAACTTAAAATCAATATTCTAATTTTTTTCATTTTTTACGCCTCCGGATTTTGTTTCAATTCAATGTCCGTCAATGTTAATGTACTACCGTTTCGGTATACGACCACATCGATGATATCTCCAACTCGATATCTGCTACTAAACTGAGTAACGAAATCGGTTGTACTCACAATGACTATGTCTCCTATTTCTAAGATGATATCTCCTGGAAGAATATATCCATCCATTGTTGAATTAGGGACAACGCTATTAATGTAAAAACCTGCAGTGATGGTTGAAGGAATTGTGATGTGCAAGGTTTGAGTCAAATAATCTCTTCCTGTAGAAAGATCGATGAACTCAATTCCTAAAACCGGTTTTTGTTTGGATATTCCATAAATTTCGATATCAGAACAGATATCTGAAACCAAACTGGAAGGAATTGCAAATCCCATGCCCTCAATTTCGGTTGCAGCAATCTTGATGACGTTAATGCCAATGACCTCACCATCTAGATTAAAGAGTGCACCACCGCTGTTTCCGGCATTAATGGAAGCATCATGTTGAATGTATCCCACAAACATATCTTTAACATTGTCATCGTTGATGTCGAAATAGCGACTTGTACCAGAAACGATTCCCATTGTAATCGAACGATAATAATCGTATCCGCTTGGGTTTCCTACGGCTAAGACGATGGTTCCTTTTTCTATTGTGCTTGAGTCAGCGAAAGTAGCTACTGGGAATGTTGCGCTTGAAGTGAAATAAAGAACGGCAACGTCTACTAAAGCATCAACACCTCTTAAAGTAGCTGGTATTTCTGTGCCGTCTTCTAGAGCAATCTTATAGATTGTTCCTTCCGCTACAACATGGTTGTTTGTTACAACGTAATAAACGTTGTCCACATGCTTATAAATGACACCGGACCCCACTGCATTCAGAGTGGTTCCGTCGGATGCGTAGGCTGAAACTCCAATGACCGAATTCGCTTCTTCTGCGACAACTTCGTAAATCATTTCAATCACTGTTTTTGCGGTTACAGTGATTTCACCATTGTCAATCTTCTCGAGCAAATCCAACATGACTGATTGATATATTTCATCGAATCGCTCTTCGGACACATTTTGAATCACTTCCGCTTTAATCGATTCATACATTTCGTTATAAATTCTTTGATAGATGTCCGCTTTCAATTGATCAATGTCGATATCAGTTGTTGCAGAGGTCAATTGAGTCGTTCCCGTCGAATAGGTGGTTGTAGAGGTGACGAAAGTAGTCTCAAGTGTTGATGTCGTCGTAAAGTTAAAAGAACACCCGGCCAATATCGCAGTCAATGAACCAATGAGAATAAAAATCAATATTTTTTTCATGTAAAAATCATCCTTTCGATGTCAATTAGTTTAAGGTTATATAAGGTATATTATAATTGAAAATTATGTTTATTATGTGAAAATATTTTACTTTTCGTTGGAACAAACAATCATCAGTCTTCCTTTAGAAAACTCCACCATTCCGGTTCCTTCATTTGAAACACATACAGAATCTGAGGTAGATAGAAAATAATTGTCCAGCTCATACTTAAAACCTTTGATATTCAGTTCAAATACATCTTCAATGGCAAAAAACGAGATGTACTTAAAATAGTGTTCAATTTTATGTTTTCCTTTTTTTAATACAAAAATGAGATGTTGATCATCTCGAAAAGAAATTTGGAACCGTTTGAGAAGATTCACATTTGCGAATAAATGATCGATTCTTCCACCGATTCCACCATAGATTTCTATGCTTTTATAATCGAAGTTGTTGTATAGATAGTCAATTGCATAGGCCAGGTCAGTCATATTTTTTTCTGCTGGCAATTGAATGATTTTCTCTGCGCGATTTGGTAATAAATCCAAATACCGTTTCTCAATCGAATCAAAATCACCGATGGCTAAATCGATGTGAATTTTTGAGTCGATAAGATATTCTAGTCCGGAATCAATACCTACGATCAGTTCGTCAGTCTCTTCATAATATACGTTTGAAAGAGTGTAATTATTGGGACCGGAGAAGATTTTAATTTTATCAATCATTTTCCATTTCATCAATCAACTGATTCCTATTTTTTTGATTAAAGAGGTAAGAGCCTACAACAGCGATGTCAGCTCCCGCAGCTTTGACCAAGGGAAGGGTATCCTGATTGATTCCTCCATCCACTTCAATGACATATTTATAGCCGTTAATACGGCGCATCTTGTCTAACCATTTGATTTTATCGATGGAGCTCATTATAAAAGATTGCCCACCTTTTCCAGGTTCAACACTCATCACCAGTATCAAGTCGAGTCTTCCAAGATAGGGACCAAGGACTTCGATATCTGTTCCGGGTTTTACAGAGATTCCACACTCAGCATCGAGTTCATGAATCAAGTCAATCAGTAATGTGACCCTGCTCGGATCTGCCTCATAATGAAACGTAATTAAATCAGCCCCTGCTTTGATGTAGTCTTCTATGAAAAGCATTGGGTTCTCAATCATCAGATGAACATCAAAAAATTGATTACTGAATGACGCCACTTCCTTAACCAATTCATAATCATAAGTGATATTTCTTACAAATTGGCCGTCCATTACATCAAAATGAAGCCATTTCGCATGACTGATTGACAAAATCTCTTCCTTCAATTTTCTAAAGTCCGAAGACAAAAATGATGGTGATATTCTCATTTATTTACCTCAATATTTCTTCTTATATAATCTAATTTCCTCTAGAAGCTTAATGTAATTCTGATATCTTTCCTTTGGTAGATGACCTTCATCCACAGCTTGTTTCACGGCACAATCTGGTTCAGAAAGATGCAAACAGCCATTAAATCTACAGTTTGACCCTAGTTGAAACAAATCCGGAAACGAATCTTTCAATTGAAAGTCTTTCATATCATAAAATTCGAGTTTTGAAAAACCAGGAGTATCCGCTATCCATCCATTTTCAAGAGGTATTAATTCAACGTGTCTTGTCGTATGCTTTCCTCTTCCAAGAGCTAGCGAAATTTCATTGGTCTCTATGTCCAAACTAGGATCTATGGTATTTAGTAGACTGCTTTTACCAGCACCAGTTTGACCGGTCAAGACATTGACTTTGTCATTGATGACTTGTTTGATTTCTTCAAGCCCCTCTGTGGTTTTTGTACTAAAGAATATAACCTTGTAATATTTTTGATAATATTCAAGTCTCGATTTCAAATCGATTAACTGACTCTTTTCAAGCAAATCTATTTTCGTTATGACTATGATAGGAAGAATGTGGTTAAACTCTACCAAAGCCAAAAATTTATCCAGAAGCAAAGAACTGAAATCTGGTTGAACACTTGAAGAAATCAATAATGCCTGGTCGACGTTACAAATCGACGGTCGTGTCAAATCATTGACTCTAGGAAGAAGTTCATGAATGGTGTCATCATCAAACATCACGTAATCCCCTACTTTGGGTTCAAGTTTCCAATGTCGAAAAATCCCTCTTGGTTTCACAACTTTAGTTTGATGAAATTCATCTACGACGGTATAAAGTCCACCTATTAATTTAATGATTCTGCCTTTTTTCAAATATTGGCCTCCACTTGAAAAGATAATAACATTATACAAGAAAAACTAAAAAAAAAGAAGACAAGTGTCTTCTTCTCTTAATAAGTTTTAACGTATTTTTTGAAATAAGCTTGGTCATGTCCGCATACAGGACATTTGTTTGGAGCTTTCTTGCCAACATGAATGTGTCCACATTCCATGCAAATCCACATTTGTGAGTCATTGTCGGATTCGAAAAGTTTACTTCCTTTTAAACTGTCAAGCAAAGCAAGATAGCGTGCTTCATGAGTTTTCTCAATTGCAGCTACAGCCTCGAAAAGGTAAGCAATTTTGTTGAAGCCTTCTTCTCTTGCTACTTCAGCAAATCCTTTGTACATGTCAGTCCATTCATAATGCTCTCCGGCAGCCCCGTCAATCAAATTAACTTCAGTTGTGGGAACTTCACCGCCGTGCAATAATTTGAACCAGATTTTTGCATGTTCTTTTTCGTTTTCAGCTGTTTCAAGGAAGAATTCTGAAATTTGATTATACCCTTCCTTTTTTGCAACGCTTGCATAGTAGGTGTATTTATTTCTTGCTTGAGATTCTCCTGAGAATGCAGACATCAGGTTTTGTTCTGTTTTTGAGCCTTTTAATTCCATAAATGTTCCTCCTTATAAGATTTTATTTACAAAATACATTGTAGCATATTGCTCCGAATATTAGAATACCTTGTCGAAAATCAATCTCCAAAAACAACGCCGATTCCTTTGGCAGCTGTTACTAAATCCCCGTTAGGATTGACTCTTCTAGCTCCACCACGGCTGGTTTCTCCGGTTTTTCCAGAGCCGACGACGTCTTCAATGAATACTGTTTGCATTTTGTCATGTTTTACAGTAACCATTTGTCCAAAGTCTCCTCTGGCAATCATATCTACTGCGTAGGAACCATATTTCGTACTCAAGACACGGTCAAATGTGTTGGTAACACCACCACGTTGAATGTATCCTAAATTGGTTGTACGGATATCTTGGCCGGTAATTGGTTTAACCAGTTTTTCAAGTGCTTTTCCAACTAGTTCTCCAACCCCACCCAATCGAATCGAGTCAGCACTTGACTTGTCTATCATTTTGATTGTCACGTCACCGTCAATTGGTTTTGCGCCTTCCGAAATACAAATAACCGAGAATTTGGATCCTGAATTGTATCTGTCTAGCACTTTTTGTGCTACTTTTTTGATATCATAAGGAATTTCAGGAATCAAAATGACATCAGCTGATCCAGCAATTCCACCTTCCAAAGCAAGCCATCCTGCATTTCTTCCCATGACTTCAAGAATCATTATTCTATCATGTGAGAACGCCGTTGTGTGAAGTGCGTCTAAAGCAAGCATAATATGGTCTAGAGCTGTTCTATAACCGAAAGTAATTTCTGTCGCAGGAACATCATTGTCAATCGTTTTTGGTATACCTACAACATTGATTCCTTTTCTAGAAAAATCTCTCGCGCTGGTTAGCGTACCATCCCCACCAATAATGATGAGTGCATCAACATTATGTTTCTTCAAATTAGCGATAGCGACATCCGAAACGTCAGAGTATGTGACATTTCCATCCTCGTCAACACTTCTAAAATTAAAGAGATTATCTTTGTTTGAATTCTTTAGAATGGTTCCGCCTTGATGAAGAATCCCAGACACAGTTCTTAAATCCATATCAACGTAATCGTCTTTGTATAATCCGAAGTATCCTCCCATGAAACCGACAACTTCATAGTTATATTTAAGTATGGCTGTTCTAACAACTGCACGAATGACAGCGTTTAATCCCGAACAGTCTCCGCCTCCTGTTAACAGTGCTATTTTTTTGATTTCTTTATTCATATCTATCGTTCCTTTCATATGAAAAATCATTATATAGTTTAACACTTATGACAAGTTGAGTCAAACATTATTAATCGATTTTTATTGACCTTCCGAATTCAATCTCAGTTGTCCACAAGCAGCATTAATATCAGAACCTTGTTCTTTCCTGAGTGTAGCGACAATCCCTCTTTTTGTCAAGCGATCGTAGAATGCCATCGCTCTTGAAATCTCGGTTTTTTGATGAGAAAACTCATTGACGACATTATAGGGAATTAGATTCACATACGCATTGAGACCTCTCAATAAATCACTAAGTTCATCTGCATGTTTGATATCGTCATTTTCACCTTTTAGTAAAATATACTCAAATGTGATTCTTCTTGAAGTCTCTTCAAAATATACTTCACAAGCTTTCATAATATCACGCAAAGGATAGCGTTTATTGATAGGCATTAATTGATTTCTTAAATCATCGTTTGGCGCATGAAGACTGATTGCTAGATTACTGCGAATCGGCTCTTTGGCATATTGATAAATCCTAGGGACAATTCCACAAGTCGACACTGTAATGTGACGCTGTCCAATAGCCAAGCCCTTATTTTCATTGATGACTCGAATGAAGTCAATGACATTATCATAATTGTCGAATGGTTCACCTGTGCCCATCACGACGATGTGGGTGATTTTTACTCCAAGCAGATGTTCTACTGACACAATTTGAGATACGAGCTCGCCTACAGACAAATTTCGAACTCTTTTTTTCAATCCGGATGCACAGAACGTGCATCCCATATTGCATCCTACTTGAGAGGTTACACATAATGAAAGACCGTAATCATGTGTCATCAAAACGGTTTCAATGGAATGCAAGTCATCTAAAGAAAACAAGAATTTGGTTGTTCCATCAACCGAAGTTTGTCGTGTGATTTCATTTAACAAATGGACTGAGAAATTTTTAACCAAGTACTCTTTCAATGTCTTTGAAAGATTTGTCATTTGCTCAAAATCCAAGATGCGTTTTTGATATACCCACTCGAAAATCTGTGTGGCATTAAATTTTTTGAATCCCGAAGAAGCTAGCTCGGATCCTAATTTTTCAAGTGAGTAATCTAATAAGTTTTTTTTCATATGATTCCTTTCTATTCTTTTTCTTTTCTGCGAATTACAATAAGAAGCGATACGAAGTAGAAAACGATGAGAGTTCCAGCAAGTACTATGAGATGAACCCAATTTTCCATAACTCCATTACCAAACTCTAGATTGATTCCTAAGAAAAGACGGAAGTTCTCTGGGACAAGATGAAGAGGGATTGCTTCATTCATCATCAATTGTCTCAACAGAGCAGCAGAATGAGATATAGGAAATATTTTAATTACGGTTTGAACAGCCATTGGAAGCTGGCCAATGGGTATATAAATTCCTGTCATAAATCCAATCGTCGTTCCAATGACTGTTGAAACGGCAGCAAATGCGTTCGAACTTTTTATGAATACTGCTAGAAAAAACACAAACGCACTTGAGGAAGCAACACTTAAAATCATTATAAGTAACACTTTAATCAAAGTATCAAAAGCTAATATAGAGCCTTGGAAACTAATGTAAATTTCAGCAAGGACCAAGGTGAACAGACTCATAATCATCCCAATTATCATCGCACTGATAACGTATGAGAGTACTAATTGCCACCTCTTCATGGGAGAGGACTTGAAGTCTCGTAGTATTTTGGTTGACTGGTCGGTAACCATAATTCCATAAGCACCCAAAGTGGTGGTCATTGTAGAAGCAGCTACAACACCGCCCATAATCCAACTGTCGATAAAAAACCGTCCCTCTTCACCTGCAAAAGAGGATACAGAGCCTTCAATCATGCTTCCTAGAAACAACAGATATAATCCAATGATGATAAGGACACCAAACATTGAAAAAAAGACTGAGGATGTATCTCTAAAATAACATTTCAAATGTCTTTTTACCATAGAAAGAATCATTATTTAATCTCCTTTCCGGTAATCGTTATGAACGCATCGTCTAAGTTGCCGTTTAAGACTTGAAAAGACTTCAGTTCATCTTTATATAAATTGATGTACTTTACAGATTCAAGCGTACTATCAAGAGGAATTTTGACCATGTCATTTTTAATTGTGTATTCCGTCATATCACCCAATAACTCAATAAATTGGCTCATATTCTTTGGAGTAGCAATAAAATAGTCATGAGAATATTCATCCTTAAGAGAAGCAGGCGTTCCTTTTGCAGCAATCAATCCATTGTCAATAATAACAACGTAATCAGCTTCATCAGCCTCTTCCAAATAATGAGTAGTTAGAAACACCGTCATATTCTTAGCCTTTTGCATTTCTTGAATGGTTTTCCAAACATTACTTCTAGTTTGAGGGTCCAAACCAGTAGTGGGCTCATCCAAAAACAGAATTTTAGGCCTATTTATAAGTGCTCTAGCAATATCTGCTCTTCTTTTTTGACCGCCAGAAAGTTTACCGTATCTTCGATTTTGAATATCGAATATCTCAGTCACGTGGAGAGCTTCATCGATTGCTTCTCTGAGTTGAGTTTTCTTCATTCCATAAAGGCTTCCTCGTGTTTCTAAATTCTCACGTATCGATAAAAGCGGATCCAAAACACTTTCTTGAAATACTATCCCTATCTCGTCGCGAATCATAGAATCATCTTTTCCCAATCGATGATTGTGTATTGAAACCTCCCCAGAATCATAAGAGAGCAGAGTACAAATGACATTAATGGTCGTAGACTTTCCAGCACCATTTGGTCCTAAGAAAGCAAATAAAGTACCTTCTTCTACATAAAAGCTGATTCCTTTGACAGCTTGAACTTCGTTGTAGTTTTTGATTAAATTATTTACTTCAATAATATTAGGCACGAATTTCCCCTCCTTAAAACATCTGTCATATTATAACATAATTATTTATAGATTTGCTTATTTTCTATCATATAGAAATGATAAAAAAAATCAATCGGCAGATGCCGACTGATTTCTATTAAATTCTTAATTCCGCTCCAAGTGTCGTATTCAGGCGATTTACAATTCTTGCGATGAATTGGTCAATTTCGTCTGTAGAAAATGTTTTTTCATTGTCTTGAAATACGAGATTCAAAGCAATGGATTTCATTCCCTTTTGAATTTTCTCTCCTTGATATAAATCAAATATCTTCACCGATTGAAGGGAAGCTTTCATCGTGGATTGAATGACCTTTACAATTTCGTCTGAGGGAATGTGTTCTTCTATCAAAAGTGCAATGTCTCTTGAGACAGAAGGTACTTTCGGAATTGGAGACATAATAATTTCAGGTACGATGTAATTGGAGACTGCCTCGAAATCAAGTTCAAATACATAAGTGTCCGGCAACCCAAGTTTCATCTCCACTTCAGGGTGTAGTTTTCCAAAATAGCCAATGGAATTACCTGCCAACTGAATCTGAGCGCAAATTCCGGGATGCAAAAACGGAATGGAAATGGATGGTTTATTGATTTCGACATTCTCAATCGAGAGATGGTAAAGCAATCCTGAAAGAAGTCCTTTAACAACAAAGAAATCAATCGGATCCTTTTTACCTTGCCACAAAGTACTTTGATAATCTCCAGAAAGAACTCCGGATAGAATCTCCGACTCATGACCAATTTGATAGCTTCTTCCAAGTTCAAATAACCGAACTTGATCTAATTTTCTAGCAAGATTATACTGTAAAACATCAAGTATCGATGGAAGTAAGGAATGGCGTAAATAGGCTTTTTCCTCAGACATAGGATTAAACAGTTTAATCGCGGGAATTTGAGTTAAATCAAAGATTGTTGCTTTTTCTTCTGTCGTTAACGAATAGGTGTTGGTCTCGTCTAAACCAAGACTGGTTAAGTACGATCTTACTGTTCTTCTTAATCTTTGTATTCTTGTCAGAACTCCGCTTGTTGGAGTAACCGGGAAACTAGTAGGGATATGTTCATACCCATGAATTCTGACGATTTCTTCTATTAAATCCTGAACTCCTGATATGTCTTGTCTTCTAGAAGGTACCGTGACTTTGAAATCTCCATCATGAACAGAATACTCAAATGAAAGACGAGTAAATACATCTTTGATTTCATCAAGAGTATATTCTCTTCCTGTAGTTCGTGTTACTTTTGATAATGAAAGGTTTACTACTTTTGGCGTATGTGGATGGGTGTCAAAGAATGAAATGCCTTTGGTAATTTCTCCGCCAGCCAATTCTTTTAGCATCTGAGCAGCGCGATTACATGCTTCTTTCGACCTTGAAGGGTCGAGTCCTCTTTCAAATCGAATCGAAGCTTCACTTCTTAGATCAAGTCTTTTTGAGGTTTTACGAACACGAATCGGATCAAATGTAGCAGACTCAATCAAAATTGTCGAGGTTTCCTCTGATACTTCAGTCTCAATCCCTCCCATAACTCCGGCCAATGCAACAATCTTTTCTCCATCAGTGATAATTAAGTCCTCAGGGGAAAGAATTCTTTTCTTCCCATCTAACGTGACAAGAACATCTTTTTCAGATGCATCCTTAACAACAATCTTCTTTGTCTCAATTTTATCAAAATCAAAGGTATGTAGTGGTTGTCCGTATTCCAGCATGACATAGTTTGAGATATCGACGACATTATTAATCGGCCTGACTCCTGCTGCGATTAATCTCGATTTTAACCATCTAGGGCTTTCATGAATTTTGACATTTTTTACTACTCTTGCGTAATAAGATTTACATCCTTTTGTTTCTGTAAAAACGGAAGATGGGTTATCTTCGTTAATTTCAGATATATCGACTTTGTTTAAGTGAACAGAGGTGTTAAGCAATGCTTTGGTATCATAGGCAACACCAATCATGGATAGTAGGTCACTTCGGTTTGGGGTAATGTCTATTTCCATAACACTGTCGTCTAAAAAAAGATGTTTTAGCGGATCTTCTCCAATTTGTGCTTCGTCTCCTAGAACATGAATTCCATCTTCATTGTGATATTTTTTTTCGATTCCAAGTTCATCAAGAGAACATATCATTCCAAAGGATTCAATTCCTCTAATTTTTGCTTTTTTAATCGAAAAATCACCAGGAAGCGTAGCTCCGACGAGTGCTACAACGACTTTCTGTCCAGCGGCAACATTAGGCGCTCCGCATATAATCTGCAGAGTTTCGTTTTTAACATCCACTTCACAAACGTGAAGATGATCCGACGAAGGATGATCGACACACGTCAAAACATAACCAGTTGTCAGCAAACTTGCATCCACAAGCTTTTCCAAGCGACTGATTTCAGCGCTTTTTAAATTAAATTTTTGAACCAATTCAGGATAAGAACAATTGATATCAACAAGTTCTTTAAGCCAATTTAACGATACATTCATTTTCCTATCCTCCTATTTCCATTGATGATTGAAGCGCAAATCATTGGTATAAAGCGCTCTTATATCATCAATTCCATATTTTAATATTGCAATTCGTTCAACACCCATCCCAAGTGCAAATCCTTGATAAATAGTCGAATCATATCCGCTGGCTTCCAAGACAGCATTGTTGACCATTCCTGCCCCTAAGATTTCAATCCATCCAGAGCCTTTACACATGGAACATCCCTTGCCATTGCATTTGTGACAAGTTACATCCACTTCTACTGAGGGTTCTGTGAAAGGAAAATAGGAAGGGCGAAGTCTAATTTGACGCTCTTCGCCAAACATCTTTCTTGCCAATTCAAGAAGAGTTCCTTTCAAATCAGACAAATTAGCCTTGTAATCTACTACAAGAGCTTCAATTTGCATGAATTGATGTGAATGAGTTTGATCATCATCGTCACGACGATATACTTTTCCTGGACAGATGATTTTCAGGGGTTCCTTCTTGGTATTTTCAAGAAGACTACGCACTTGAACAGGTGAAGTATGTGTTCTTAAGAGAAGATCTTCAGTGATGTAAAATGAATCTTGCATATCTCTAGCGGGATGAGACTTGGGTAGATTCAACATTTCAAAATTATATAAGTCAGATTCAACTTCAGGTCCTTCTTTAATGCTGTAGCCCATGCCTAAAAAAATGTCTTCTATTTCTTCTATGACTCGATTTAGGACATGCTTACTACCAGGTGTCATTGATCGCCCGGGAAGTGTAACATCCACTGCTTCTTCAATCAGTTTTCTTTTAATCGCTTCATCATCCAAGCGAGACTTTGCTTCATCAAACTCAAGCGAAATTAACGTTTTAATTTCGTTAATCATCTGTCCAAATTTAGGTTTATCTTCATTGGGAAGGTCTTTCATTTGAGACATATATGTCGAAACGATTCCCTTTTTCCCTAGAAATTCAGCCTTTTTATCTTGTAGTTCTGCACCATTTTTTACTGCCTTAAACACTTCTTTTGCTTGGTTAACAACGTCAAGCAATTGCTTCATCAAATCCATATTTTCTCCCTTCAAAATAAAAAAATCGCCCTGATAAGGGCGATTATTAGATAACCGTGGTACCACCTTTGTTCCGGAGTGACCGGCACTTAACGTCGATAACGCTGACAAGCGGAGAGGATTGGTCTCACTCACAAGATGAATTCATTGGATATCCACGCAAATACTCCCACCAAATGTATTTTTCTCTTAAGCGTTTTCTTCCAATTACTGGTTCTTGGTCGCCGTGTTGATTATATTCTAATTATAACACTTTTTGAATATTTGACAAGTCATTATCTTCTTCTGGAGAAAATCGCCAAAAGTCTTAAAATTTCTAGATAAATCCAAACAAGAGTAACCATCAATCCAAGTGCTAAAACCCAACTATATTTACGGTCTGTTCCACTTTCGACACAGGTCTTGATGTTCTCAAAATCGAAAAACAAGAACAATACGGAAAGAATGGCGGAGAAACCGACAATCAGGTAATAGAAATTACTACCGGACAAAGATGGAATCAATAGACCAATTAAAGACATGACGATCACCGAAATCAATCCAATGACAAGAAAGGATACAAATCGCTTTGTTACTTTTACGATTCCTGAAGAATACATCAACATCGTAATCAATAACACAATGAAAGTCGTCGCAACTGCTGTTTGGATGATCCCTTCAAACTCTAAACTATAAAGCCTAGAAATAAAACCTAGAACATAGCCTTCAGAGATTGCATACACAATTGAAAATACTGGAGAAAGATTGACGCTTCTAGTCCCAATGATTACGCTGACAAATCCAATGATGAGAGCCGCAATCAAGAACCCCCAACTAAATAGGGTCTCCAAATTGATATACGTATAAACTCCAACCGCACCAGCCACAAGCAATAACAAGATTGTTCTAATTCCAACATTTGTATAGGTAACTGCACCATCAATAGTTGAACTTGTTTCGAATGATTTTCTAAATACAGGGTTTGAACTTCTATATCTCATTTTAAAACCTCCTTGCACTTATTATTATACAATATATTTTGTTTGTTGAAGATGATATTTATGTGTTTTTTTTATAAATCGAATAATGACAATTGATTCTCGTTAATCATACCTTCAAAGGTACCAAGTGCATCAAGTCTCTCAAATAGTGTCGATGATAATTTTGTTCTATTTTTGATATCCTGTTTTGATATGAATGGTTTTTCTTCTCTTGCGTCTATGATGGAAGATCCCACATTCGTTCCTAAAGAATCGATAACAATGAATGGCATCATTAAACCTTTTTTATCCGGAGTTATGACAAATTCGGTCGATTGAGATTTGTTAATGTCAATCGGAGCGAAATAGAAACCTCTCTTCGTCATTTCTAATGCTATTTCAAGAACGGTTTCCAAGTTTTTTTCTCGATCGGTAGCGTCGTTTCCTTTTTCAGAGATGTCCTTTAATTTTCTCTTAATCCCCATCTCGCCTTCCATGAAAGCTTCTACATCGAAAATATCTGCTCGCTTTGAGAAATATGCAGAATAGAAATAAATGGGTCGATACAGTTTGAACCAAGCTATTCTCATTGCCATTAATACGTAGGCTGTCGCATGCGCTTTTGGGAACATGTACTTGATTTTACTACAAGCCCATATATACCACTCAGGCACATTGTAACTTCTCATTGAATCAGCGTAAATTGACCATCTTTCGGGATTTGCCGGTGCTTTTCCTTTGCGGACAAACTCCATTATTTCAAACGACTCAGTTGGTGGCATTCCATAATCTATCAAGTCCACCATAATATCGTCACGACAACCGATGATGTCTTTAAAGTCGACTCTTCCAAACTCTCTTCTTCTTCCAGTAATCAAGTCTTGAGCATTTCCGCTCCACACATCTGTTCCATGTGACAGTCCTGATATTTTCACTAATTCAGAAAAGGATTGAGGTCTAGAATCGCGAAGCATCTGTCTCACGAAATTGGTTCCAAATTCTGGAATTCCAAAGCTTGCTACTTCGGATCCCAAATCATCTGGGCTCAGTCCAATGACTTCTGTTCCTGAGAGAAGTTTGTATACTTCTGTGTCATCGACAGGAATGTCTTTAGGATCTGAAAAAGGAAATTCAAGTGGTTCTTTTTTAACTAGATCCATCAGATAACGTATCATTGTCGGGTCATCATGACCTAAAACATCAAGTTTAAATAGATTGCTTTCAAATGAATGATAATCATAATGCGTTGTTTTCCAATTGGTATCAGAAGAATCACCGGGATATTGAATCGGTGTTACATCATAAATTTCTTTATTGTTGGGAACGACTACAATACCGCCTGGATGCTGTCCGCTAGTACGTTTTGATCCTTCGATTCCTTTTGCTAAACGTTCCATCTCCGCTCTTCTGATGATCATTGGAGATTTTCCTTCATTGATTCTTTTTTCATTGGTTTTTTCATAAAAATCTCGAACCATTGCGTATGCTGTTTTTGCGGCGCAAGTACCGATGGTTCCGGCGCGGAATGCATAATTATGGCCAAATAATTTACGAATGTATTCATGTACTTGGCTCTGATAATCTCCGGAGAAGTTTAAGTCGATATCCGGAACCTTGTCTCCCTTGAACCCAAGGAAAGTTTCAAACGGAATATCGTGTCCATCTTTATTGAGAGGTGTTCCACAAATAGGACAAATTTGATCAGGCAAATCCCATCCGCAGTCCGTTTTGTCAAGAAGTCTCTGATTTGCCGTTTCAAACTCACTAGATGGATAAATGGCCTTTTCTTCTTCCGTTTTCTTGAAAGCTGAGAAATGGCACTTTGGACATGCATAATGAGGAGGAAGTGGATTGACTTCGGTAATATCAAGCAATGTAGCGACTAAACTAGAACCGACTGACCCTCTCGATCCAACTAGATATCCGTCATCTAGCGACTTTTTAACTAAGAGATGTGAAATGTAATATACCGTAGAAAATTGATGTTTAATGATGCTATCCAATTCTTTCTCCAACCGTTTTTTGACCAGAAGAGGAAGTGGACTTCCATACATTTTATCCGCTCTTTCGCGGACCATGTTTTCAACCTTCACTTTGATTGAAGGGACTCCCTGTTCAGCGAGAAACTCATCAGTCGGAGCGAATAGTTCATTCGGGAACAATGTGATTGGATCGACGGAATCTGAAATGATATTGGTGTTTTTAACAACAATTTCATAAGCGACTTCTTCGCCTAAAAACTGAAATTCCTTCAGCATTTCGTCGGTGGTCATGAAATATTCATTTGGTTTTTCTTCCTCGTTGTACAATTTATGAAATCCGCCTCCACCTACTAGTGGAGTATTAATCATAATCTCACGATAGGACAAATCCTGAGGATCCAGATGATGAACGTCACCTGATGCGCAAACTAAAATATTTAACTGTTTTCCAACTTCGACGATTCGCTTAATTACATCTTCGATGACGTTTCTCCAATTCGGCATCTGAGATTCCATGTAGGAGAAGGAAGATGGTGGTTGTACTTCTAAAAAGTCATAAAACTTTGCGGCTTCAAGAAGTTCTTCTCTTGATTTGTTTAAAGCGATTTCAAAGAAATCAGAGTTTCGACAACCTGAGGAAACCAAGACGCCTTTTCTGTATTTATCCAACTCTGATTTAACGATTTTTCCATCACGATCAAAATAAGTAGTCAAAGCTAATGACAGAATTTTATATAGATTTTTAAGACCTTCTTGTTTTTTTACAAGCAAATTAATATGTTTCGGATAAGGAAATTTATATACTTCGTTTCTGTCAATTTGAAGATTAACATCAGAAAATCTAGTTGTTCCCTCTTTCCTCATTTTCTTAAGCATATGAAGGAATACTTCAGTCGTTGCTTTAGCATCATTAATGGCACGGTGATGGTCATTCAGTGGTACCTTCAAAAATTTACATAAACTGTCAAGAGAATATCTAGATCTTCCCGAATATAATACTTTGGCTAAGGTTAAAGTGTCAATTGAAGGTTGGATTAGATTCGAGATCCCGTGTTGTCTATATCCATTGTAGAGAAATCCTAAATCGAAATCGGCATTATGTGCAACGAGAATGGTATCCTTGCTGAACTCATAGAAGTCTTTTAAAACACTACTCAATGCAGGAGCGTTCTTAACCATGGAGTTCGTAATCCCTGTCAAGTTCGTAGTGAAGGGGCTGACTTCTTTTTCAGGATTGACAAAGGATTGAAAATCGGAGATGATTTGACCACTTTTAATTTTGACTCCTGCAAGTTCAATCAACGTATCATATTGAACGCTTAACCCTGTCGTCTCAATATCGAAGACAACATAAGTTGCATCACTAAGCATCTTGTCAGATTTTCCTTTTGTTATGGTCACTGATTCGTCGTTCACATAGATTAATTCAAGGCCGTAGATTGGTTTGATGTTTTTTCCATGTGTAGCATGTGCAAAATCAGGAAATGATTGAACACTTCCGTGATCGGTTACTGCAATTGCGCTATGACCCCAATTTTCGGCTCTCTCAACGTATTCCGCTATGGTTGGAACTCCATCAAGGGATGACATCTTCGTATGTGTGTGAAGCTCTACACGCTTCTCAGCAGCGAGGTCTTCTCTGGTATCTTTTGGTAACACTGCAGTCGATTTCGCCAATTGCAATCCATTTAGGACAACTTCGCCATAATAATTATCGAAGGTGGCATATCCATAGATTAAAAGGCCAAATCCTTCTTTGACATTTTCTAAAAAACCTCGTTCTTCGAGTGAAGAAAGTCTTTTCTTAACGGAGATACTATCTTTTCCATCCGTGATGATGATATTTGCCTGAGAAGAATTTCTTAAATCTCTGATTTCAATCGAGACAACGGTCCCTTTGATGGTGAAATTGGCTTTTCCACCATTTTTACTTTTATAATTCTCAAGATCTTCTTCTGAATAAGGTAAATCAGAAAGTGGATAGAATGTATTTCCTACAGGATTATCTTCGCTCATCTGTTCGTATTTGATTTCTTTGAGATTGGTTATCGATTGATTCGATTGAACAAATTTTCGATTCGTTCTCTCTATTTGTTCCATAATCGTTTTACTTGCTTCATCTAAAACGATTTCAACAGGAACATTAAAACCGTTTTTCGCAAGTTCGGTCTCAATGTCTTTTCTGAACATCGAAGCGGACTTTGCCCCGTATGGAACCATAATTTGAATTTTACCGTCAATCACATCTGTCTGATAATCCTTTAAAGGCATCATCCGTTTATCTTCTTCAATCAAATCATCTATGACGTATTCATAGTAGTCCATCAAGTCTTGATCGGTTGTGACTTCATATTCGACTTGATATGTTGCAAGGTTGACACTCTCGATTAATTCAGGAATTTGATGGATGGCATCGATGAAACGACGATACCTTATAATAGGTACCGGTTTTTCAAAAAGAAAAGAGAGATGCCATGTGTTGGTCACGTCATCTACATCTACTTTTACTAAATCCCCGTAATCAAGAATGACTTCGTCATTACATTGAATCAAATTCATCAATTTTTGAAGTTTTTCTTTCATCCATTCCACCCCATATCACTGATAACATTATAACATAAAAAAAGAATGTAAATTTATGAAAATGAAAAAACAAAAAAAGAAAAACAGCCCTTCGACTGTTTTAAAATTCTGCTTTAACTTTGTTTTCCAAAATTTCTTCTAAGGCCTGTCCGACAGGCTTGACACACTTGTTGTCAACGGAAGAAAAATTATCGTGTTTGATGATTTTTGCCCTTTTTGCAGAAATATAGGCTAGTTTATACTTTGAATCGATGACTTCCAAGAGGTCATCGATTGATGGATAACGTAATCCATCCGTGTTTTTGTCACTCATTGGTTTTTCCCTCCATTAATTTGTAATACTTGTGAATCGATCTTTCGGTTTTAGCATGTTCTGCTCGTATGATGGCATAAATTCGATCAGCCGCATTTGCGACATCATCGTTAACAACGATATAGTCGTATTTATAGGCCAAATGATATTCTCTTTCTGCTTTTTCAATCCGCCTTTGAATATCTACGGTTTTCTCCGTTCCTCTGTTCATTAAGCGATCAAGCAATGCTTGCTTTGAAGGGGGAACAATGAAGATAAATACGGCCTCAGGTTTTCTTTCTCGTACCTTAAGTGCTCCTTGGACTTCAATTTCCATGATGACTTCTTTTCCAGCATCAAGGTTTTTTTCAATGTAATCCACCGGAGTACCATAATACTCTCCAACGAATTCGGCATATTCTAGGAATTTGTTTTCTTCAATGCGACGAACGAATTCTTCTTTGGATACAAAAAAGTAGTCGACTCCGTCCACTTCATTTTCTCTGGGCTTACGTGTTGTCATGGAAACGGAATAACAAAAGTTGTTGTCCGGTATTTTAAATAAAGCTTTTCTGATGGTTCCCTTACCGACGCCCGATGGTCCACTAATGACAACCAACAAGCCGAGTTCATTCAGCTTCATGTCGACACCTCCAGAGAAATTTCATTATGAATTATAATACCATATAACTTGAATTATGTAAAATTTTTTTTCCTTTTTTTGACATGTGATATAATGGTTGTGGTGATTTTATGAGTTTAGACGGAAGATTCTTGTCATTTCTAGCAAACGAACTTAATTTTGAGCTCAAAGATGGGCGCATTCAAAAAATTTATCAGTTGACCAAAACTGATTTTTTGTTTATGATTAGAGCCAATCAAAAGAATCATCAATTATCTATTTCATTATCGACTTCGCTCTCAAGAATTCACCTGACAAAGTACTCGGTTGAAAAGCCCGACAATCCGAGCGGGTTTTGCATGCTTCTTCGTAAGTACCTTGAAGGCGGTGTCATTCAATCCATCCGCACGCTCAACTCTGATAGAGTCATTCAGTTTGAAATCCAAAATTTAAACGAAATCGGAGATATGACAAATTACAACTTATATATGGAAATAATGGGACGATATGCAAATTTGATTGTAACTGACGAGTCAAATAAATTAATTGATGCCTATAAACATATTTCACCCTTCGAAGAAAAAGAACGAACCATTGTTAAAGGAATAGAATATCGATTGCCAAAAGATGAAAAAATAGAACCGGACGACTTGGAAAATGCACAACAGTTCCTTGAATCGCAACCTGAGTTTACTTATCAAGAATTGATTGGGAAATTTAGAGGGTTTTCTCCGATTTTGTCAAAATTCATCATAAAAAAAGCCAAATTGAATGGAATTTCTATTTGGAGTTCTTACAAAAATGCAATGAGTCAACCACTTTTACCGACAAGAACTTTGTCTGATACTACCCAAAAATTCTATTATTTTGACATATTTGATGACGGCCTTCCAAAACAACACTATTCTACACTATCGGAATTGCTCGATGAAGTATATCTCGAAACTTCAAAGATCGAGCGAATGAAACAAATGTCTAAAAATATATATCAATTGGCAAAACGCGAGTTCGAAAAGAATAAATCAAAACTTGAAAAATTAACGATGGAGCTTGATTCAGCTAGAAACTCTGATTTGTTAAGAAAAAAAGGAGATTTGATTGTACAAAATCTTTCTCAGGTTTCTAGAGGAGATTCCATTCTTTCTGCAATGGATTATGAATCTGAGCAAACCATCCAAATTGAACTTGATCGTTTGCTGACTCCCATGCAAAATGCAAATCTATACTACAAAAGATACAAAAAAAACAAAAATGCAGTATCTTACATTGAGAAACAAATCGAACTGACTCATAAATTGATTTTGTATTTTGACGTCTTGATCACTCAAATAGAGAATGCTTCCGTCAGTGATCTCGATGAAATCAAAGACGAACTCTCAAAACTTGGATACATTCGTGCAAGAAACAAAAAGAACAAAAAAGGGCTTCCTAACTATGATGTGTACATACTTCAGGATGGAACACTGATTTATGTGGGCAAAAACAACATTCAAAATGAATACTTAACGAACAAGCTAGCCTTTTCTTCTGACTGGTGGTTTCATACAAAAGATATCCATGGTTCACACGTCATCGTGAAGAAGAACGGTGAACTCAGTGAAGAGATCATCCGTACTGCAGCAATGCTTGCCGCATACTTCTCAAACGCAAGACAGTCTTCGTCTGTTCCGGTTGATTATACAATCGTAAAGTATGTTAAAAAAATACCAGGTGAGATTGGATCTTTCGTGCAATACTCAAATCACAAAACCATTTATATCGATCCTGATGCATCATTCGTCGCTTCACTAAAAAAGAAAAAAAATTAACGGCCAAATTCATGGCCGTTATTTTTATAACTAAATTCTTTCGCCAGGAGTATAGCAAGTGTGAAGCAAATCGTGAGCTTTTTCTCCGTAAGGAGCTCCTAGGTATTCATCGTATAATTTGAGAACCATTTCATTTTCATGAGATTTTCTTCTAGGTAAGGATTTATCAATTGCATAGATTGCGTCTTGACGTTTTTTAAGTATCTCTTGGTTTCCATGATGATATGGTTGACCACCACCACCGATACATCCACCTGGGCAAGCCATGATTTCAATCGCGTGGAAGTGAGAAGTCCCAGCTTTAATAGATTCAAGTAGTTTTCTCGCATTTCCTAATCCGTGTGCAATACCGATTTTTAAATCCAAACTTCCGATTTTAACGGTAGCCTCACGAATTCCTTCCAAACCTCTAAGTTGTTTAAAGTCTACATTTCCTAAAGATTCTCCAGTAATCATTTCATAAGCGGTTCTAGTTGCGGCCTCGATGACACCACCGGTGGTACCAAAAATGGCTGCAGCACCAGTAGATTCACCAAGCAAGTTATCAAATTCGGATTCCTCTAAATTTGCAAAATCAATTCCAGCTTCTTTAATCATGTATCCTAATTCTCTTGTGGATAAGACATAATCCACATTATTCAACTCATCTTTTGATAATTCAGGTCTTGCGCCTTCAGCTTTTTTCGCAACGCAAGGCATGATTGAAACGACTTTAAGTCTTCTAGGAAGAATATCAAGGTTTTTAAGGTAATAACTCTTGATAATTGCGCCTAGCATGATTTGAGGTGATTTGCATGTTGACGGAATATCAAGCATATCTGGGAACTGATGCTCAAAGAATTTAACCCATGCTGGACAGCATGAGGTCAGCATTGGCAATACTCCGCCATGTTGGATTCTATGTACAAGTTCATTCGCTTCTTCTATGATTGTTAAGTCAGCACCAAAGTTTGTATCAAATACAGCATCAAACCCTAAGCGTCTTAAAGCAGTTACTACTTTTCCTGTCGATATGGTTCCAGGAGCCATTCCAAACATTTCGCCAATCGCGACTCTGACCGCAGGAGCTACTTGGACGACAACGTGTCTTCTTTCATTCGCAAGTGCTCTCCATACTTTCTGAATATCGCTTCTTGCAATTAAAGCTGCCGTTGGGCATACTGCGACACATTGTCCGCAATAAGTACAGGAAGAATCAGCCAAATCGATATTGAATGCAGGAGCTACGACAACGCCGAACCCTCTATTAATGGCACTCAATACACCAACGGTTTGAACTTCATTGCACATTGTTTCACATCTTCTACACATGACGCATTTATTCGGATCTTTGACAATGGCGTTTGAGGATTTATCGATTGGATAGAACATCTTTTCGCCTTTTGCATGAATTTCAGTGATGTGCAATTCGTTTGCTAAAGATTGAAGTTCGCATTGGAGGTTTTTTGCACAAGTCAAGCAATCAAATGGATGATTTGATAATAACAATTCCAAATTGTTTCGTCTAGCATTGAGCGCTTTGACGGAATCTGTACGAATGTTCATTCCTTCATAAACTAGTGCAGAGCAAGATGGAATCAAAGATGGTTTTCCGATTTCTTCCACGACGCATACTCTACAACTGGATACTTTATTGACGATACCAAAATCGTCAAGTTTTAAATGGCAGAGTGTTGGGATATGAACTCCAACTTTCTTTGCGGCTTCCAAAACGGTTGTATGATCCGGAACTTGAATTCGAATTCCGTTAATTTTTATATTTACCATGTGGGCACCTCCTAAGGTTTCTCAATGGCATTGACTGGGCAAGCCGTATAGCAGGCTCCGCAAGCAATACACAATGATTCGTCGATGACGTGTGGTACTTTGACTGATCCGCTGATGCACTCAACCGGACAGACTCTAGCACACTTCGTACAACCAATGCATTTGTCAGTTATGATTGAATATGTGTGTTTTACTTTTCTATAAGCGTAGGCTTCATACTCATCTTTGAAGTACTCCATCGTGCTCAAAACAGGGTTTGGAGCGGATTGTCCAAGACCGCATAAAGCTGAATTTTTAATATTGACAGCGAGATCTTCCAAAATGTCTAAATCGTCAGGTGATCCTTCTAACTTGGTCAATCTGTCAAGTATTTCATACATTCTTTTGGTTCCAATACGGCAAGGAGTACATTTCCCACAAGACTCATCCTGAGTGAAATCAAGATAGAATTTTGCTAGTTGAACAATGTCGTCATCTTCATCAAGAACAATTAAACCACCACTGCCCATCATGCTACCGATTTGTTTCAAAGACTCATAGTCGATGGGTGTATCGAGGTGTTCTTTTGGAATAACTCCACCAGAAGGGCCACCTGATTGAACAGCTTTAAATTCTTTGTTGTTAACCATTCCCCCGCCGATGTCATAGATGATTTCTCGAAGAGTTGTCCCCATCGGTACTTCTACAAGCCCGATATTATTGATTTTTCCTGCTAAAGCAAACACTTTGGTTCCCTTGGAATTTTCTGTACCTATGCTTGCAAACCAATCAGCTCCGTTTAATACAATCGCAGGAATATTCGCAAATGTTTCTACATTGTTTACAGAGGTCGGTTTTTTACGAAATCCGCTTACACTTGGAAATGGAGGTTTTTTTGTTGGCTCGCCTCTTTGACCTTCCATGGAATGAATCAAAGCGGTTTCTTCTCCGCAAACAAAGGCTCCGGCACCCAATCTGATATCGATATCGAAATCAAAACCACTTGAGAAAATGTTCTTCCCTAAGAAGCCATATTCTCTTGCTTGTTCCATAGCTATATTCAATCGATGAATTGCAAGTGGGTATTCTGCACGAACATAAATGTAACCTTGAGATGCTCCAATTGCATATCCGGCAATAGCCATAGCTTCAAGAACGCTATGAGGATCACCTTCAAGAACACTTCGATCCATAAATGCGCCTGGGTCACCTTCGTCAGCATTACAAATGACATATTTTTCATTTCCAGGTTGTTTCGCAGTAAATTCCCATTTTAAGCCAGTTGGGAATCCTCCGCCACCGCGTCCACGAAGTTTTGATTTTTTCATCAATTCAACTACTTCTATTGGAGTTTTATCGGCTAAAACAGAAGCCAAAGCTTCATATCCCCTGACGGCAATGTATTCAGTAATGTCTTCAGGATTGATCAGTCCACAATTTCTTAAAGCAATCCGGAATTGTTTTTGATAGATCTTCTTACCTTTTTGTTTCTCAACCGGTTCTTGAGTGAAAGGGTCAGTATATAGTAATCTTTTGACTACATTTCCGTTTTTGATGTGTTCTTCGACGATTTCTTCAATATCTGTTTGTTTTACAGAGACATATAGTAAATCGTCGGGTAATACTTTTACAATCGGTCCTTGACCGCATATGCCGAAACATCCGGTTTTAACAACGCTTACGAATTCGCCTAATTTTTTTTCTGCGATTACCTTTTTAAAACCTGCCGCAAGATTTGCTTTGTGAGTCGTCTTGCACGAAGCTCCGTCACATACTAAAAGGGTGTATTTACTATTCATTGGAAGCACCCGCCTTGTCAAAGGATCTTATCAAAAGATTATCGCTTAAATATACACGTTCAACAATGACTTTTTCAATCAGTTCAAAAGCTTTGTCTTTGGTAATTTTTCCATATAGTAATGGTTCTTCCCCAGGAATGCAAACTTGAACGGTAGGTTCCATGTAGCAATATCCAAGACAGCCTACGCTGATAACTTTGACATTCGTCAAATTCAAGTCTTCAATAACCGTTATTAACTCATTATAAGTATCTTTTGCGCCAGAAGCGATGCCACAGGTAGCCATTCCAATCAGGATTTCAATGGTGTCGTCCGTAGTTGCACCGGATTCTCTCAACGTGATTTTGTTGGATAAGGATTTTCTTAGTTCTACTAATTCAGAGCGAGAATTAATCTTCATTGATTTCACCTCTAAACTTATTCAGTACTCCAGGTACTTTTTCTTCTGTCATGTGTCCAAACACAGTTTCTCCAATGGTTAAAATCGGAGCTAGGCTACATGCACCTACACATCTTACATCTTTAACCGAGAACAAACCGTCTTTTGTCACTTCGTTTTTTTCAACACATAGTTCTTTTAGTACTCTTTTTAATACCTTCTCAGCACCTTTGACATAACAGGCAGTTCCCATACATACGCTGACAACGTATTTCCCGGTTTTTTCCTCTGTGAAGTAGGAATAAAAACTGACAACTCCGTTAACCTTTGCTGCGCTGATGTTTAATTTCCTTGCAATGTAAAGTTGAAGATTCGGAGGAAGATATCCGAAAATGTCCTGAGCGCGATGAAGCACATTAATCAAACGTTCCACTGGATCGTCTAAAGTCAAAATGTACTGGTCCAACTCAGCCAGTTTTTCTAAATCTAGATCCTTTAAATCCAAATTTACTTTTTCCATTGTTTAATTTCCCTTTCCCGTAAGTAAAAAATCTTACAATTTTCATATATTTTTATTTTCTATGAAATCAAAATAAAGGGTAATTACTGTTACCCGTCAGACAAAATTGTCTTCAACCAACCCGATTTGGAAGAAGTGAAAATCCCGTTTAAAAAAACATTGAATTGAGTTGTTAAAAAACAACTACGTTAACAAATAGAAAACAAGCAAAAGTACTGGTTGACAAATGGATTCCATTTATTCTTTCCTGCGGTTTGCTTGTTTCTAAACCATCTTCATTATACCAAAAAAGAATGTAAATTATTCATTAGTTTTCATGAAAACGTTTTATGCAATTTTAACTTCCTTTTGAATCATTTCTACAAATTCCGAAACGGAAATTTTGACTTGTTCCTTTTCTCCATAGCGTCGATAAGTAACCATATCTGAAGCTGCTTCCTCGTCACCAATGACAATCTGATAAGGTATTTTTTTTGTTTGAGCTTCTCTAATTTTGTAACCGAGTTTTTCATCTCTGTAGTCTTCTTCTACACGAATGTTTGCATCCCTCAAAATTTGAACTAAACGGTCAGAAGCTTGTTTGTGATACTCAAGATTCACTGGAATAACCTTCACTTGAACTGGAGCCAACCAAGTTGGAAAAGCTCCTGCATAATGTTCGATAAGAATTCCAATAAACCGTTCAATTGAACCAAATAAGGCTCTATGAAGCATCACGGGTCTTTTCTTCTCGCCTAAATGATCAACATAAGTCAAATCAAATCTTTCAGGTAAATTCATATCGAGTTGTATGGTTCCACACTGCCAGATTCTATTCATGGAGTCTCTCAATTTGAAATCCAGTTTTGGTCCATAGAAAGCCCCATCCCCTGGGTTGACAATGTAGTCTTTATTCATTGATTGAAGGGCACTTGCTAGAGCGGCTTCAGCCTTGTCCCATGTCGATATTTCGCCGATGTATTTTTCAAGAGGTCTCGTTGATAGTTCAATATGATAACTTAAGTCAAATACGGAATAGACATAATCGAAAAGTCTTACCAATGATGCGACTTCTTCAACGATTTGGTCTTCAGTCATAAAAATATGTGCATCGTCTTGCGTAAAGTTCCGCACTCTAAACAAACCGTTCAATGCGCCACTGGCTTCATGCCGGTGGACTAAGCCAAGTTCTCCAACTTTGAGTGGAAAATCTTTGTAAGAATGCAAATCTCTTTTGTATACCAGCATACCACCAGGACAATTCATTGGTTTGATAGCAAATTCCATATCATCAATTTCCGAAGTATACATGTTTTCTCTATAATTCTGCCAATGTCCGGAAACAACCCATAAATCCTTGTTAAGCATAATTGGCGTTTGAATCAATTTGTAGCCTTCTTTTAAATGGACTCTGTACCAAAAACTCTCTAGTTCTCTTCTTAAAATCATCCCGTTGGGCAACCAAAATGGGAATCCAGGGCCATACTCGCTTAACATGAATAAATCGAGTTCTTTTCCCAATTTTCTGTGATCTCTCTTTTTTCTTTCTTCAAGAAGTTCTAGATGATTTTTCAATTCTTCTTGAGTAAAAAAGGCGGTTCCATAGACTCTAGTTAGCTGCTTGTTCTTTGAGTCCCCTCTCCAGTAAGCTCCCGCAAGAGACAACAGTTTAAAATGGCGAATCCATTTTGTTGATGGAAGATGTGGGCCTCTGCAAAGGTCAGTAAACAGTCCTTGTGTATAAGCACTGATTTCTTCTGAGTCGGGAAGATCAGATATTAATTCCACTTTGTATGGATCTGATTTAAAAAACTCCAATGCTTCTTCTTTCGACATGACTTCTCTTTCAATCTTTTGATTTTGAGAAGCAAGCTTGTTCATCATTTTCTCAATATCAGGAAGCTCGGACTCAGTTAAAACATGATCCCCAAGATCCATGTCATAATAGAAGCCTTCTTCGATGATTGGTCCAACTCCGAATTTGGCTTCAGGATAAATGGATTTCACTGCTTCTGCTAAAAGATGAGCGGTTGAATGTCTTAATATTTCAATCGCATCTGGGCTTTCTTCCGTAATTAATTCAAGACTTGCATCTTCAGCCAAGACGAAATCCAAGTCAACAATCTTGTCGTTCACTTTCGCTCCAATGCTCTTTTTTCTAAGTGAAATGGATATGGCATTTGCGATATCTTCAATCGTCATTCCATTTTGAAACTCACGGACTGATCCGTCTATAAACTTGATTTTCATCTTTCTTTCCTCCTATAAATAAAAAAAGTCGTCCCAATAAAAGGACGACTTTGCGCGGTACCACCTTTGTTCCAGATTGCTCTGGCACTCAATCCGTTAACGCCGGAATACGGAACTTTTTCTAAAGTCAACTCCTTGGTGGTAACAAAACATCCTTGGATTCAGCGGCTTTCACCATCCCGCTGTCGCTTTGAACTAGGTATGTTTGTATTGTCCAATTCAACGTATTTATCTTACTATCATTATATATGATTCATTTGTTTTGTCAAGTTATATTCTTGGTTTTTCCGTTAAAACGAATTCTTCTGCCAAGACAAGAATTCTTTCGTAAATTCTTGATGCTTTTACTTTTTCAGTCTCAGAATTATCAATCCTTAGTGCATCTCTCAAAACTCGTACTGGCATATTAGAAGAAAAGAACGTTGGTAAGGTTTCCAGCACTCTGTGCTGAAGAATCGGTCCTAGAACTTCATCGCGAATGAACGCGCTTGGTGCTTCTCCACCAATGTCGTCCAAAAATAGGATATCTGCTGATTTTAGTTTCTCTACTTTTTTCTCCAATTCGCCTGTTCCAATCGAAGACTTTAGTTCTCTGACAAGATCCGGATAATATGCAAACAAAATAGAATATCCCGCTTTTGCTAGTTCGTTAGCGATTGAAGCGAGAATATAAGTTTTCCCTGCACCAAAAATACCGGATATATACATTCCCTTCTTGGGCTTGTCCTTTGAGTAGTTTTTCAAAAAGTCCATAATGTATTGATGAATTGCTTTTCTTTCATTTCCAATCAAGTCGAAATCGGATAACTCCGAATTAAAGATTTTTCTTGGAACGTATAAAGAATCGATTTTCAATTTCGTTTCGTCAAAGGTATTGTACTTACACTTTCTATAATCAAGAATCACATCGTCTTGATAAAATCGAAGCATGGGCGTCATACCGGAAGTACCTAACTTACAATCGTATATTCCTGGGCAGTTTTGACAAGTTGTCTTTGATTCCTTGAAAGTTAAGAAGCTATTCATATTGAGAGTGATTGTATCATGTTTTAGATCGTTATCAAGGACAAAACGTCGGATGATTGGATCTTCCAACAATTTGTCTATCATATCGTCAGAACTAGTTTTTCGACGATAGTCTTTAAGATAATCATCTGGTCTTTTCATGACTTACACCACCTTTCTTATTCAATCGAGTTGTAATACTCATCCAGCCAGTCAATTTCTATGTCAGGCTTATTTGATTTTGTATATGGAGTCTTCTTTCCTTTTGAAACAGATTGATCATATTGACTTTTAAGATGTTTAACGTAATCCATGGCGAGTTCAACCGATTTAATTTGATTTCTTTTCCAGCTGGAACCCACTTTTTCAAAATAATCGTAACTTGGAAGATTTCCGTTTTTGATTTGAAAAGTATAAGCAAGCAATACGTTTGCGACACCTTTATCAAGCCCGATATCTTCGATTAATCTTTCAGCTACTCGAAGGTCGGATGCATTCACATGCCCATCGCCGAGTTCTTTCAATAGTTGAATGGGAGGAACGACTTTGAAATATTCTAAAGGATCATGCGGAAGGTCTTCGATATGTTTCAAAGGTTCTTTATTTGCTTTGCCTTCTTTTCTTGAAGTCAGTTTGTATAATTCACGAGCTTCAGTAGCTAGTTTGGATAGACTAACGATTTTGGTCTTTTCATCAAAACATTTGGCATAAATGTCCCTTGCGTCAAGTTCATTGAGTCCGTATACATAAGCTAGGTTTAAAATCTTCATCTTTACCGCTTTTGTCAATAGAGACGAATCGTAAAATTCTTTGGGAATGCTTTCTTCAAATGTTCTCCACTCGAAGGGATGATAGTTCACAGAGACACCATTTCCATTGTGAATACCAATTAAATCTTCCTCATTCTCGGGTTCTGAAAGAGGAAGTGATGGAAACACCTCATCAAATGATTTCGTGATTCTGATGTAGTTTTTCTTACTGAAAGATTTGGTTTTGAAGATGTCAAGCATCTTGAGGAATCTTTCTTTCGTAATAGAAGCCTTTAAATATTCTCCAAGAACTCCATCATTAACGAATGCAGCCGGGGATAATGGCATATTGATTTCATAGATGAATTGATCGTTTTGATAAAATGTATCTATCAGTCCGATGGCTTCTAGTCGATGACGGTCCTTTTCGATATCCTGAATGCTTTTATTTACCAACGATTCGAGATCACTATGAAGATACTCTTTGGAAGATAATTTTTGACGATCAAGAAGACCAGCTAGAGTACAATACAAAACAAACGCTCCCTCACCGATAATTGGTTGGTAAAAAAGCGTTAAAGTCTGATAGTCTTGGCTTGATATTACCGCTTTGGAGTAGGACACAAAACGGTCTGTTCCTCTTAATCCTTCCAAAAGTACCTCCCTAAGGATGCAGGGCTACGCCCTTGAATTTTAGTAATGAATCTAATTGTTTATAGAATTCGACAACCTTTTTCTTTGGTCGTCCAAATCCTGCAAAACTAAAGAAGTTAACTTTGAAATCTATGCCTGATTCGATCGGAGTGACTTGAGTGATGGTGACAATCATGTCATATCCATTTGAAATGACATAAAGTTCTCCATGTTCGGGATTGACGTTTCGAACATCAAAATTCCCTGCTTTAGCCATACTTTCAAATGCTTCCAAACATTGTTTGAAGCTGTTTTTGTAGTATCTGGTTCTTAATTGAGGATCTGAATGAAGTTCTCTTGTTTCACACATTGGTGAAAAATAACTTGAAAATGACATGTCAACTCTCCTTAAATTATTTTTAGCAATTTTTCAAATTGAATGAATGTAGACTCTAAATCTTTGGAATTATCAATGACAAATGTAGCTAGTTTTTTCTTCTTCTCAAGCGACATTTGAGATTTGATTTTCAACTTCGCCGTATCCATGTCAACATGGTCTCGATTCATAAGACGTTCGATTTCTGTTTTCATATTCGTATAAACACAAATGGTTTCGTCACATAACTCATGGAAATTGGATTCGAATAGAAGCGGTACAACCAAAACGACAAGTTTGACGTTTGAAGCTCTGTATTCTTGTAATTGCTGAATCACCTCTTGCCTGATGATCGGATGTGTCAGAGCATTCAGTTTTTTTCTTTCAGCTTCATTCAAGAAAATAAACTTACTGAAGAATTGCCAGTTTATATGATCGTCGTCCTTCAAAATTTGAGTGCCAAAGGCATCCACTAGTTTATTATACAATACTTTTTTCGGTTTTGACAATTCTTTATAGACAAAATCAGTATCCACTACAGGAATACCTGCATCTTTAAACCACATGGAGACGGTTGATTTTCCTGAAGCAATCCCTCCGGTTAACCCAATTACTTTCATTTCAATCACTCACATTCTTTGACAATTAGGACAATAGTAAGTCGTTCTTCCTGCAACTTTCATTTTTTCTATAACATATCCACATTCATTACATGGTTCATCAGCGTGGGTATGGACATTTAATTCATTTTGAAATCGTCCCGTGATTCCATCTCCGTAACTAAAACTATGAACCGAAGCTCCTCCAAGATTGATTGCTTTCTCTAAAATCACTTTTGAGTTTTCGGCGATTTTTTTGAATTCGTCATCTCTTATCGAAGAGCATAGTCTTGCCGGATGAATTTTGCTCGAATACAATACTTCATCAACGTAAATATTACCTAGTCCAGAAATCACAGATTGATCTAGTAATCCACCTTTGATGGGACGATTGGAGTGCGCAAGTTTTTCTTTTAAGTATATCCATGAAAACTCATCATCAAAAGGTTCGAAGCCAAGAGACGAGAACCCAGTTTGAGAAATTTGATTGAACTCAAGCAATTCCATCGTTCCAAATTTTCGAGTATCATGATATCTTAAAGATTCCCCCGTGTCCAAAGTAAAAATGACATGCTCGTGCTTTTCTATGGGGATAGATTCGTCTTTAAGATAATACTTTCCTTCCATTCTCAGATGGCTAATCATTTTGAGATTAGAAAGAATGAAGATCAGATACTTTCCTCTTCTTTCGATTCCTCGAAAGGTTTGACCGACTAGTCTTGATGTAAATGACTCGGGAGTATTGTTGACTATCATTTTATCATATAACAATTGGACTGATACAATTTTTTTATTCATTAACAGCGGAAGCAAAGTAATTCTGACCGTTTCGACCTCGGGAAGTTCAGGCATTTTATTTCACCTCGAACAAATTAGTTCCAAAACTGCCTTCTATTGTTAGAGGAATCGAAAAAGGTACTGCATGCTCCATCAAGTCAAATACTATTTTTGTTATGGTTTCTTTCTCTTCAGGCGGAACCGAAAATACAAGTTCATCATGAATTTGAAGAAGTATTTTTGTTTTTAACATTCTATTTTTGATTTCCTTGTCAATCAACACCATGGCAATCTTTAAAATATCTGCCGCAGAACCTTGAATCGGAGCGTTCATTGCCATTCTTTGTCCAAACTGCCGCATCTGATAATTACTGGACGTGGCCTCTGGAATGTATCTTCTTCGTTGAAACATGGTTTGAACATAGCCTACCGTTTTTGCATCTTCGATTTGTTTATCCATAAACCCTTTGATTTCAGGGTAATTTTCGAAATAGTCCGAGATGAATTTTTCAGCTTGCTTGGGAGATATGTGAAGGTCTTCAGATAATCCCCAGGCTGTTTTTCCATAAATGATTCCAAAATTAATCGCTTTTGCCTGTCTTCGCATCAAAGGAGTAATGTTGTCCGTATGAAAGATTAGTTTTGCAGTAGAGTTATGAACATCCTCATTCTCAATAAATGCTCTTTTAAGTTCTTTCACTTCTGCCATTTCCGCTAAAACCCGAAGCTCAATTTGCGAATAGTCGCAAGAAAAGAGTAAACGATTGCTTTCTGTAACAAATATTTTGCGCAATTCTTTTCCTTCTTCAGACTTTATTGGAATATTTTGAAGATTAGGTTCAATTGAAGAAAGCCTTCCTGTCTGAGTTGCGGCTTGCTTGTATATGGTGTGAATCTTCGAATCGTTTTTAAGCGTTAAAGCAGATTTTAATCCTTCATAATAGGTAGAATACAATTTTGTCAATGATCGATATTCCATCAAACTACCAATGACTGGATGGAATGTTTCAAGTTGTTTTAAAACAGATACATCCGTTGAATATCCTGATTTATTTTTCTTTGAGTAAGGTAATTGCAATTTGTCGAAAAGAATCGTTCCAAGTTGTTTTGGACTGTTTATATTGAAGTTTTCTCCACACAAATCGTAAATCAGTTTTTCTAGGTCATCGATTCTTCTCTTTAAATCAAGGCCTATTTCTTCCAATTTTGCAGAATCGATGTGGATTCCAGTGTATTCCATTTCTGCCAGAGTACTGGATAGAGGAAGTTCAATTTCGTTAAGCAATTTCAATTGATCGAATTCTTTGTTTTTCTTAAGCATTTCGTCTTTTAAAAAATGGATTGCTTTCGCTTTATTCACAACATGGTCAGACACCATTTTTTCTTCCTCAGGTAAATGAAATTTAGCTCCCTTTGAGTAAATTTCTTCATCATAGGCTACATCGTAATAGTCAAAAGACGATACAATGACCTTGAAATCTTCCTTTGTTAAATTTGGATTAATCAGGTATGCGGCTAAAAGAAGGTCAAAATCGACTCCTTTTACCTCAATATCATCCCACAACAAAGACACTTTCATCTGTTTGAAATCAAAAGTGTACTTCAATTTTCTGTCGTCCTTCAACCAATCTTTAAACGATTTAGATTCTCTGGCTACGTGATAAGGAATATAATATAATCCTTTATGACTTGCCAAACCAAAACCGATTCTTTCAGCAATGTGATAATTAGAACCAAATAGTTCAAGATGAATACTCATTGGTGAAGTTAAAATTTTTTGAATTTCCGAATCTGATTTCAAGACAAAATATGATGAATTTTTAGGCTCGGTATCCTGTAATTCTTCTTTCTTTTCTGGCGCTTCCATTCTTCTTAGAAAATGGTGAAATTCCATCTTTTGATAAAAAGAGGTCAGCTTCTCAAAATCCGGTCCTACATACTTCAAATCATCTATATTAATCTGATTTTCAAAATCGGTATGAATCGTCGCAAGTTGTTTTGAAAAAAATGCAACCTCTTTTGATGATTCGATTTTTTCTTTAAGTTTGCCTTTCAGTTCTTCTAAATGTTCGTATATATTCTCTAATGAAATGTATTTTTCAAGCAATGAAACAGCCGTTTTATCCCCAATTCCTCTTACTCCCGGAATGTTGTCAGAAGGATCCCCGACAAGACCTTTATAATCGGTCATTTGAGATGGAAGAAACCCAAGTTTTTCAAACATTGAGTCCGGAGTAAACAAATCAACTTCCTTAAAACCTTTTCGAGATACAATTTGATTTACATTATTGTCAAGTAGTTGGAAAAGATCATGGTCATTACTGATAATGGTAATTTCATCAAATTCTTTTTTGAAATGCTTGGCACAATATCCAATGATATCGTCAGCTTCATATCTTTCTTGAACGTAATGAGGAATTCCAGCCACAGAAAAATATTCACTCATATAAGGAAATTGCATCACGAGTTCAGAAGGCGTATCTTTTCTAGTTCCTTTGTATTCTTCAAAGATTTCATGGCGGTGGGTTTTACCCTTGGGATCAAGCGCAACCAATAGATGAGTGAACTCCATCTTAAAAATCATATGCATAGAACTGACAAGCCCGTAGATTCCGTTGGTATAGATTCCATTTGAGTTTTGCATCAAGTTACCCATTGCAGCTGTTGCATAGTAAGCGCGGAATAGCAGATTACTTCCGTCAATCAATAGCAATTTTTTCATTCCTTCACCTCGATGTGTTAATTAATTTTATCACAGAAAGAAAAAAAATGCACAGTGGATGTGCATTTTCAAATAGTTTATTTTTTTAAAATATTTCGCTTGTAAACACTTAATAAACCTTTTAATATCAGTTGTTCATCAAGAGCATAGGGCTCCGTCAATAATGGTAAAACTAATTTTGCATGCCCCCCCGTAAGAAGCACTTTCAGTTCTGGACGATTCACATGTTTTCTGATTCTATGAATCATGCCTTCAATCATGGAAGCATGGCCAAACATCAATCCCGATTTAATTGAGTCAGTGGAGTTCGTACCGAGTAGTTTCAATGGCATATCCAGTTCAACTTGTGGCAGCAAACTAGTCTTTGTTATTAATGCATTTCTTGAAGTCGTTAGTCCAGGCGCGATTGCAACTCCTTTTAAATTCGAGTCTTCAATGTACGTAAAAGTTGTTGCAGTTCCTAAATCAACGATTAAGATGGTTTTATCATAAAGTGAAATAGCCGCAACTGCATTTGAAATGATGTCTCCGCCCACTTCTTTAGGGTTATCGGTTGTGATTTTAAGTCCTGTCTTAACGCCCATACCCAAAAAAATCGGTGTCAAATTAAATTGATTGTTAAAATATTCTTTAAACACTTCGTTTAACTCAGGAACAACACTAGAAATGACAGCCGAATCGACTTCTTTTAAAAATTGGTTCAGAGTAATTGCGTATTCATCTGCAGATTTTGATTTTTCAGTATTAATTCTGTATACTTGATCAATCTTTTCTCCAGTACGAGATATTGCGACTGCGATGGAAGTGTTTCCGATATCAATTAAGGAAATCATGTTATTCGCTCAATTCTTCGGATTCATCATCTTTATTCAGATTAAGTTTGAGTCTTAAGAAGATTGTTCCTCCAATAATAGCCGCTAGAACAGCTTCTACAATTGCGGTGATTGGCACAAAATAGGTTACCAAGAATGTAATGTACGGAACAAACGCCTCTCCAAGAGTAGAATATCCCATCACCATTGTGAAGGAGGTCCAAAGCAATGGTAATACAAGCATAGTGTGAACAACGGTTAACAAGAAGAAACTTGTAAGCAATGCTACATACTTCACTTTAATGACCTTTAAGAAGAATTGAACTACATCATAAATGACAAATCCAAAAATCATTCTTGGGAGAACTGATACCCAAGGGTAAACGAAAAATGGAGAAGAATAGATGAAGGCTGCGATTAAAGATACAATCCCAAACGCGGTTCCCAAATAAAATCCCATTTTTCTTCCAAGCAATGCTGCACCAATCAAGACAGGAATATGGATGATGGTTGCCTCAATGTTCGGAGTGATCTTAATGAATCCTAATGAACTGGATCCTAGTCCGCTTGGCACTAGACCAAGTACTGCAATGATTGCGATGAACATTGCAAGCAATGTCATCTCTCTGACTTTCTCTTTGTTGCTTTTTAAAACTTTTGTTTTCATAATTTTCCTTTCCAAGCCACTTTCTGTGGTCTCATAAGATATTTATTTTAAAAGATTAAACGTTAGACTTAATTTCGTTAATCTTATTAAAATCTAGTTCTTTCAGCATTTCAAGAATCACTTTTTTGACGGCTTCATAATCGTCTAAGTGAATCATTGAGGTTGTTGAATGGATATACCTGGCAGGCATTCCAATCGTGCATACTACTACTCCGTCTTCAGATAATTGAACTTGAGCAGCATCCGTTCCTCCCATGGATTTGTAATATTGAAATGGAATCGAATGCTTTTTAGCAACAGATTCGACGAATAATTTCATTCCTTGATGCATGATTGCTCTTGGATCGTAAAAACGAATCATAAACCCTTTTCCAAGCGTACCTCCGACTTCAGTTTCTTCGAATGTATCCGAACAAGGTGAACAATCAACCGCAATAAAGAGATCTGGCTTAATCATATAGGAAGAGGTTTGAGCTCCACGAAGCCCTACTTCTTCTTGAACGTTCGCTCCAGCAACAAATTTGCATGGCAATTCTTCTTTCTGAATGCTTTCCAACAAATCCAATGCCATTGCGGAACCAAATCGATCGTCCCATGCCTTGGAAATGATTTTCTTTCCGTCTTTTGTCACTGTATAATTGTTGTGAAACACGATTTGTTGGCCTACTTTAATCCCCAAAGAAACAGCATGATCTTTTGAATCCGCTCCAATGTCCAGAAGAAAGTCGTCAAATGTGCTCACCTGTTTCGTTGTTTCGTCTCTCAAAAGGTGTGGAGGTTTCGCACCAACAACTCCAGGGCAAAATGAACCATCGTCGAGAACGACGTTCATATGTTGACTCAATACCACTGGAGGATTGATTCCTCCAATTGGAATCATTTTAATAAATCCCTTTTCAGTAATTTCAGTAACCATAGCGCCAACTTCATCCATATGTCCGGCCATCATCACGGTTGGACCTGTAGAATTTTCATTAACGATTCCAAAAATTGAGCCTAATTTGTCTTGGATTACTTTCTCTGAAAGAATCTCTAAATTTTTTCTCATATATTGTCGGATATATTTTTCATGTCCTGAAACCCCTGGAAGTTCAACTAAATTCCGATAATGTTCTTTCATATTAGATTCTCCTTATGGTAGACTGCGTGAAGATAAAAGATAGGTTTCCCCATTTCAACGAATTTCTCTTCAAACTCAGTTGGAACATTGTCTTTTGCCCCATGATAATTCATGCTTATTTCTTTAACGAAAAAAGCATTATCAGAGTTAAACTGCATCATTGAATATTCAAAGAAGCCAAAATTATCTGTTTTAAGTTTAATTGAAGCATTGTTTTTTAAAATTATTTTGTATTTATTAAGAAAGTTCGGATGTGTTAATCGCCTTTTCGCTTGACGTTTTTTTGGCCATGGGTCAGAGAAATTTAAATACAATCCACTAATCTCGGCAGGTACAAAGAATTCGTCAATATCAGTCGCGTCTTTTTGAATAAAAATAGCATTGTCGAGAGGGTTTGCCAACAGTTTTTCCAAACCTCTTATTACTACTGAATCGTACTTCTCGATTCCAATAAAATTTTTATCTGGATGACGTTTGGACATTTCAATGATAAACTGCCCTTTTCCACAACCAACTTCTACCTCTATTGGAGAGTTGTTCATAAATACTGCAGCCCAATGCCCTTTTCTTTCTTCAGGAGTAGTATAGACCAAGGAAGGATGTTTTGAGATTAGGGTTGGAGCATATGGAACTTTTCTAAGTCTCATGAGGCCAGTTTCACGATACATTCTGCATAGATTGCGGCAGCTAAAATCATGTCATCTATGATAAGATATTCGTTTGCTTGATGAGCCAAGTCTTCTCTTCCTGGTAGATTAGGGCCAAATGCGACAGCTTTTTTTAAAGTTCTGGCATAGGTTCCTCCACCAATGGTTAAAAGAGGCGTTTCATAATCGTTTGTATATTTCTGATAAGTAGAATAAAGGGTCTGAACCAATGGATCGCTAGGGGATACATAATGTGGCGGACTATTGTGTAGCGCAACATATTTGAGTCCATATTTTAAACCAATCGCTGTGACAACGGATTGGTTTTCAATAAATGGGTATCCTTTTGGATATCGAATGTTCGAACCGATTTTTACCTGATTGTTTTGATAGGAAATGATTGCCAAATTCAAAGTTAAATCTTTCATCTCTTCATCAAAGAAATCAATTCCAAGTTTTTTCCCAGCGGTATCAAAGACAAAATAATCATGAATCATCTCTAAAAAATTCGCTTTGGTGACAGATCTTAAGAATTCGTTCATAAGAAAAATCGCATTGATTCCAAGATGTGGCCAAGCAGCATGCGCGTTCTTACCAAAAATGGTATAAAGATTACCTTCTACAGAACCTTTGATTCCATTGTTTTCAAGATAAGACATAAATTCTTTTTTAACGTCTCTTTTAAGTACTGCTTTGCATTGATCTGGTACTACATTATATCTTTCACCAGCTTCAATGGAATGAATCAATTCATTTTCTTCAACGCCAACCAAGTCAAAACTATAGATTCCTTTTTCTCCATATATTAACGGAAATTCGGCATCTGGAGCAAACCCGATGTCGGGCATTTGTTGTTTTTGCAAGTAACGAATGATTCCCCTCATACCAGATTCTTCATCCGTTCCTAAAATTAATCTGACTTTCTTATTCAGTTTGATTTTTTGATCTTTCACCATTCTCATCGCAATATAAGCAGCCATAGTCGGTCCTTTGTCATCCATCGAGCCTCTAGCATAAATTTTTCCATCAATGATGGTTGCGCTGAAAGGAGGGTTTGTCCAAAATCCTCCGGTAGGTACCACGTCTAGGTGGCCTAAAATCCCAAGAACCTCGTCTCCTTCACCCATTTCAATATGTCCAGCGTAATGATCAACGTCCAAGGTTTTGAACCCATCATCTTTTCCAACGTTCAACATAAAATCAAGAGCTTGTCTAATGTTTTTTCCGAAAGGGGCTTCCAGATTTGTTTCATCATATCGGTCTAAAACGGTTGGTATTTGCAGTAATTTAACCGTTTTTTCAATATACTCATTTTGATATTCTTTTGCTATTTTTAGCCAGTCCATGATTCACACTCCTCATCTGATATTAATTGTATCACAAGTGTTCAATATTTCAAATAAAAGCGATATTATCAATCTCTAAAATCTTTTAATAAGATTGACTTTTAGCCAAAAGAAAGTATAATGAAGAAAGAAGCAAATCGTAAGATATATCGCAAAAAACAAAGCTTTCGAGGTATTTAAATGATACGTAAAATAATAATGAAAAACTTAACTTGTTCAAACTGTATTGCCAAGGTAGAAAGGCGTACTTCTAGACTTGAATACGTGAATAGTGCAAGTTTTAATTATAGCAATCAAATTCTAATGGTCGACTTTAAAGATGATTACGATGAAGTCGTTGCCTTGAAGGAAATCAAAGAAATTGTAGATTTGTTAGAAGATAACATTATCACCCACTACTACGAAACAAAGGTTGAAGTGAAAAAACCAAACTTCATAAAAGACTATATTGTTGTACTTATCGGAATGGTTATCATTCTTAGTACTTTTTCAATTCATAGAGTATTCCCTTTTATTAATCCTATACTGGGTACTAATTATACAGGATTAAACCCCCTTACTCTATCAATACTTTACTGGATTGGATATCTTCTCTTAATCAGCAAACTGATGATTCTACAAATCAAAGGGATACGACATTTCAATATTTTCAACGAAAATACCTTGATGATTATCGCAACTTTCTCAGCAATGTTCATTGGCAGATATGAAGAATCCATCGCTGTTGTCATTTTGTATTCTGTTGGTGAATATTTTCAATCAATTGCAGTTTCTAAATCAAAAAGCGAAATCTCTGCTTTGGTCAATTTGAAGGTAGAGTATGCCAATCTACTAGTGGGGGACAAGATTATTGTCAAAGACCCTATGCAGATAAAAGTAGGAGACGTTTTAGTCATTAAAAATGGGGAACGAATCCCCGTTGACGGAGAGGTCATCTTGGGTTCGACAAGTTTGAACACAAGTGAGCTGACCGGAGAGTCGAAATTAAGGCGAGTTGAAGTGGGCTCGAAAATTCTTTCTGGTAACATCAATGTTGGTACTGTTATTCATATTAGAGCGGATAAAGAATACAATGACTCAACACTCGCAAAAATAATTGATTTAATTGAAAATTCAACAACAAACAAATCCAAAACCGAAATGTTTATAACCAAATTCGCTCGTGTATACACTCCAATCGTAGTTGGGTTGGCTTTATTATTGATTCTATACGGAATAATAATGGACCCAACAGAAGTCCTTACAGACAGAGGTTACGTCTACCGTGCAGCTATATTCTTGGTCATTTCATGCCCCTGCTCATTGGTTCTAAGCGTTCCTTTATCGTACTATGCAGGAATTGGGACTGCCGCAAAAAATGGGATTCTCTTCAAAGGCTCTTCCTTCTTGAATATATTAACCGATGTAAAGACCATCGCATTGGATAAAACGGGAACATTGACTTATGGTGCATTCTTCGTAAAAGAAGTTTCAAATGATGAGACAATTCAACTAGCGGCTTCAATCGAGAGATTTTCTAATCACCCAATCGCAGAAGCGATTGTAAACTACAATACATTTCCAATATTAGATATAAATAATGTTGAAGAAGTCCCAGGATACGGAATGAAGGGGATTCTCGGAGAAGAAATCGTATATGCTGGAAGCAAACGACTTCTAGAACAAAATGGAATAAAGATTCCTGATGAGAAACTTCCGGTTGGATCATATACTTTCATTTCTGTTGGGAACAGATACGTTGGATACGTTGTCGTAAAAGATGAGTTGAAAGAATCTTCGATGGAGACTGTTCGTGCTTTTACAAAAAAATATGATACAGTAATGTTGACGGGAGACAATGAAGAATCCGCATTTGAAATTGCAAAAAATCTTGGTGGAATTGAATTTTATGCCGGACTATTACCTGAAGAAAAATTAGAAAAATTCGATCAAATACGGACAAATTCAGTCAGCTTATTTGTCGGAGACGGAATCAACGATGCACCTTTACTTAAAAATGCGGACATTGGAGTTTCAATGGGATCCGCAAGTGATTTAGCAATCGAGGTTTCCGATATTATTATCATAAACAACGATATTAGGTTATTGGATAAAGCCATTAGAATTGCCAAGAAAACAAAGAGAATTGCGACTGAAAATATTGTTTTCTCCATGGTTGTCAAGTTGTTATTTCTTGCCATGTCTGCTATAGGCTTTATGTGGATGTGGTTATCCATATTCGCAGATGTCGGAGTAGCGCTCTTGTGTGTTTTAAATGCCATCAGGATTATCTATCAAAAAAAATATCTTCATAGATCAGAGTAAAAAAATGGAACAGAGTCAAATTCTCTGTTCCATTTTTATTAGTGTTTTACTAGAGCGTAGCTTTTTTTCCCTTTTCGGATTATGGTGTAAGTTTTTCCTATAGCCTGTTCTTTTGTAATGACAAAACTAGTATCGGTTACTTTATCACCATTCACTTGAATTGCGCCGTTTTGAATGAATTCTCTTGCCTGTCTTTTTGACCCTGCAAGTTCAATCATTAATAACAAATCGACAAGCAATGGTTCCTCATCAATCGAGGTATGGGAAAATTCTTTGAATGCTACTTCAATCTCTTGAAGAGTCAATTCCTTGATTTCTCCGCTAAATAAGGCTTCTGTTATTTTGATTGCCTCTTTATACGCTGCTTCTCCATGGACTAAAATGGTTAACTCTTCGGCAAGTCTTTTTTGAGCCAGCCTCAAATGAGGCTCTGTTTGGAACGAAGTCTCGATTTCTTCTATTTCTTTTCTCGAAAGGAAGGTAAACTGTTTCAGTCTCATCATAACGTCATCATCAGCGGTATTTATCCAGAATTGATAGAATTCATAAACGCTTGTCTTGTTCGGATCAAGCCATACAGAACCTGCTTCGGATTTGCCAAATTTTGTTCCATCAGATTTCGTTACCAAAGGGAAAGTGAATCCATAGGCTTTACTTTCTGCTCCATGGATTTTGCGAATCAATTCCAACCCTGAAGTGATATTCCCCCACTGGTCTTGCCCTCCAATTTGCATTGAGCAGCCTCTCGTTCTAAATAGGTGTTCAAAATCCCAGGCTTGAATAATCTGGTAAGAAAACTCTGTGAAGGAAATCCCATTGTCGATTCTCGACTTGACTGAGTCTTTACTCATCATATATGAGACATTGAAATGCTTTCCAATATCTCGTAAGAACTCAATCGCATTCAAGGATGATATCCATTCATAATTGTTTACAATCAAAGCGTTTGGCAACAAATGCTTTACTTGTTTGACGATTCCTTCTGCATTCTTAAGTGAGGTTTCGATTGTCAATAACTGTCTCTCGTTGCTCTTAAAACTAGGATCGCCAATCAAGCCTGTACCACCGCCGATTACCAAAATAGGCTTATGGCCATATTCCATAAGTCGTTTCGCTACCATATATGCGAGCAAATGCCCCACATGAAGGCTATCCGCAGTAGGGTCTGCGCCTAAATAAAACGTCGTTGAAGTATCATTCAATACGTTTTCTAGTTCAGGATCTGTCATTCCGTAGACGAGTCCACGCCATTTTAAATCTTCATATAATTTCATATTATTCCTCCTATAAAAAGAAAAATCGTCCTTAAAAAGTAAAGGACGATTATTTTAACCGCGGTACCACCTTTGTTCACATAGTGCGCTTGAAAAGATAACGGATTTACCGTCTGCATAGCAGATACTCATAAGTGTAATTCAAACTCAAACGACTTCTGGTTTTCACCTACCACCAGATCTCTAGAACAATCCTTCTGAATTTTACTTTTCTTAATCAACGTCTATTTAGTTGTATTTCTTTCAATGATACTGTGAGGCAACACATTGAATTTCATTTCAACGGGTTCTCCATCTATTTCTTTTTTCAATAATGCCATAGCTTTTGCGCCGATATCGATAATTGGCACATCGACACAAGATAATTTCGGTCTGGAAAGTGATGCATATTTAGTGTTTTGGAATCCATAAACACTAATATCTTCAGGAATTTTTCTTCCTTCTTTAATCATTGTATTGATAAAGGAAACCGCAATCGAATCACGAACTGCTATGACACCATCGATTGGAGTCGTTGAATCTTTAAACAATTCTTTGAAATGAACCGTGTTAACGGAAATATCACCACTCGTACGGACGATATTTTGATTGAGTCCAGCTTCTTTTACAGCTTTCAAGTATCCTTCTTCTTTCAAATCGTTGACCATATATTTTCTTGCGGTCGTCATCAGATAAATATTCTTTCTGCCTTGCGCAATCAGTCTGGTGGTTAATTCATATGCTGCTTTGAAATAATCGATGCAGACTGTAACTAGCTTGTTATCATAAGGATACAAAGTATTGGCAAGTACAATTGGAACTTTGTATTCATCTTGAATAATGTTCAACATCTTATATTGTTCTTCATTAATCTCGTCATTAAGATACAAAATACCATCTACTTGGCTGGCGACTACTTCTTTTAACATCTCTGATTCTTCTGTTTTTTCGCTTTTCAAAACATATATCAACAAAGAATAATCGTATTTTCTTGCTTCAACAGCAATTCCATTTAACATTTCAGCTACGGAAGCTCTAGACATATCAGGCACGATGACAGCAACGGTAGTGCTTTTCTTGCTGGCAAGTCCCTTTGCGAAAGCATTGGGTTTATAACCTAATTCTTTGATGATTCGAAGTACTCTCTCTCTTGTTTCCGGTTTAACCTTTTGTGGATTGTTCAAGGTTCTTGAAACCGTTGCCAGGGAGACATTGGCCGCGTAAGCGACATTATAGATAGTGGCTTTATTCATTCTATCCCAACCCCTTCTTTATTGCTAATCATTATTTTATCATTTACAGCAAACGGTTTCAATGGTTTTGACTGAATTTATGAAAATTTTTACATTTCAAGAAAAAAGCCAGCATTTCTGCTGACTCTTGAAGACTTATCTTCTTTCTTTGATACGTGATGCTTTTGCAGATAAACCTCTTAAGTATCCCAAATGAGCTCTACGAACTTTACCGAAACGAATGACTTCAATCTTCTCGACAACAGGAGAATGTACTGGGAACGTTCTTTCAACACCGACTCCATAAGAAATTTTTCTTACGGTGAATGTTTCTGAAACGCCTCCTCCTTGTCTTTTGATGACTAATCCTTCGAATACTTGGATACGCTCGCGGTTTCCTTCCTTAATCTTAACACTGACTTTGACAGTGTCTCCGGAACGAAAACTCGGGACATCACTCTTTATAAATTCCTGAGTGACTTGGTTGATTATTTGCTGTGACATTGTGGTCAACTCCTTTTTGATGCTTTTGTTCATAATATAGCGGAACAAAAGGGTTCTAGATATTCTTAACAGCGAATGGTATTATATCATACATTTTTTTCAAAATCAATCTTTTTTGTCTGTTTTCGAGAGAAGATCGGGTCTTCTTTCCTTTGTTCGGTTCAATGCTTGTTCTTTGCGCCATTTTTCTATTTCTTGATGGTTTCCACTTAATAAAACTTCAGGCACTGTATACCCCATAAATTCTTGTGGACGAGTGTATTGTGGACATTCAAGAGTTCCATCGTAAAACGAATCATTCTCAAAAGATTCTTTCTTTCCAAGTGCATCGGGAAGTAATCTGACTACGGAATCAATGATTGCCATGGCAGCAATCTCTCCTCCGGTCAGTACATAATCTCCAATTGACACTTCTTCATCAATAAAATATCTAACTCTTTCGTCGAATCCTTCATAATGTCCACAAATCAAGATAATGTGATCTTTCTTTGTATATTCTTTGGCGGTGTTCTGATGAAAAGTCGTTCCCTGAGGAGTCAAAAGTATCTTCCAAGCAGTCTCGAATCCCTCGATACTTTGCAAAGCTTTTACGATGGGTTCGACCGATAGTAACATTCCTGGCCCTCCACCAAAAGCATAATCATCTACGTGCTTATGTTTATCGGTTGAAAAATCACGAAAATTGACAATGTCTACTTTTATGATATCTTTTTGTATGGCTCGTTTTAGAATTGACTCTTTGAATACACCTGAAAACATTTCTGGAAACAGGCTTAATATGGTCACTCTCATAATAGCCCCTCAATATCTTTGATGTAAATTTTCTTTTCATCAATATCAACTTTTTCCACAAATTCATCTCTAAAAGGAACCAATTTTGACGTGTTCTCCATAGTCAAAACAACTAAATAGTCTCCTTGCGGGAAAGTGGTGATGCTCTTCACTTTACCTCTAACGGTTTCGTTTTGAATCACATCTAAATCTAGTAAATCATTCACATGGAATTCATTTTTTTGAAGATTCTCTACAGGAAAATCTTCAGAATAAATGTCACATTTCAGGTATTTCTCAACGAGATTGATATCTTCGAGTCCTTCAAATGTCAAAAGATCGAATCCTTTATGAATTCGATATTTTTTGACTTTCATAGGTTGAAAAGCATCTCCGATTTTTACATACACGGTGTTATTAGGATCATAACGTTCTTCTTTAAAATCAGTGGAGGCCAAAACCTTGACTTCGCCCTTCAAGCCATGCGTATTCACAATGGTTCCGATTTGAATGTAATTCATTGTTTTATTCATCTCTATTTTTTTAATTTACTAGAAAACCATTTTTTGGGAGAACGGTTAACATTCAAGATGCCCCAATGTTTTTCTGGTTCAATTGGATTTGTGGATCCTTTCCAAGGTTCATCAAAAGCTTCGAAAATAAACATTGTAATTTTATTCTCTTCTGCCCATTTTTCAACTTGATTCAAATATTCTTTCTGGTTTTCTTCATTTGTTTGAGTCGAATCCATTTGTTCATTCGACATCGTTGCCCAACCAAATTCAGTAAAAATAATATCTTTATTAGGATACGTTCTTAAATTGTCTTCAAAATCTTTGATGTTCATTTGAAGCGCTTTATCAATATTCACTTTTTGCCACAAAGGATAAGAATGAATAGAAATAAAGTCCACTTCTTCTGCAATTGGTTTGCCTTTCGTCATCCAGTAGTATGCACCTTCACAGAAAGTAACCGGATGTGAAATCAAAGACTTAACATACTTCACGTGCTTTGCCACAGTGAGCGGATCCATCAATCCTGGATGCCAGTCCGAGGTACACTCATTTCCTACTGAAACAGCCAAAACTTGGTCTTTAAATTCATTAGCCAATGCAGCGATATGATCTAGTTTTTTGTAATTATTAACTTTATTGAATTCGATTTCTTCTTCAGTGTGCAACCCGCCCCAAGGGCAGTTGGGATTGGAGATTTCTCCACCGGGTTCTACACCAAGCATGACTTTCAATTTTAAATTGTGATCTTTTATCACTTTTAAGACAGTTTGAGCGTGTTGCGATCCATCATAAAGTCTTATGTAATCAAAATATTTGTCTAGTATCAATAAATCTTCACTGATTTCTTCATAAGTTGGATACACGTGACGAATCGGACTTTGACCTTCACGATACCCAGAGTAACAAACTGCTTTTCCATAATCAAACATATTAACGCCTCCCAATCAGTCAAATTGTATCATAATTCAACTTTGATTTCAATGAAAAAGAAGTTGGATTTCCAACCTCTTGTGCTTATGCTGTAACAGAAATCTCTTGTGCTTTTTTCAAAGTAATTTTTGTGACGATAGGTCCTATCAATTCATATATTAGAACTGTAGCTAAAATGACAACTCGTATTTTAGCCCCCAACTCACTCTCGGTGCCAAACATCGAAGCCGCAGCAATACTAAGTCCAATCGAGACTCCCTCTTGAGGAATCAAAGTAAATCCTAGATATTTAGCGATTTTTTTATCTGCATGGCTAATTTTAGCACCAAACCACGCTCCAAATACTTTTCCTACGACTCTAAACAAAGCATAAATCAAACCAATAATGCCAATACTCAAGATAATATTCAATTGCAGTTCAGCACCGCTTAAGACAAAAAACATGATAAAAATCGGAGGTGTAACAAAATAGATTAAACCATTGATTTCTTCGTATTTATCTGATGTATTTGCAAATGCTGCCCCTACGACCATACAAGCTAGTAAGGAAGATCCACCAGCCCAATTAGCAATGTAGATTGTCAAAAAAATCGCAGCTATCGTTAAACTGATTCGATTCCCTCTACCTGTAAACCACTTGCTGCCAAAGGTAATCATCAAGCCAAATAGCCCTCCAATTCCTAAAGAAATCAATATTTCAAGAATAGGAGCTAAAATCTGATGAAAGAGAGATACGTGAACCGCAGCTGGATTTATCGCGTTTGCAATGGCGACCAGTATTCCAAAGAGCATGATGGCTACTGAATCATCGATCGCGACAACACTCAACAAAGTATTCGTTAACGGTCCTTTTGCTTTATATTGACGTACAACGAGCAAAGTTGATGCAGGCGCAGTCGCGGCAGCGATTGCAGATAATACCAGTGAGAATCTCAAGTTTTCAATCGTTAAATTGTGAGTCATTAAAAAGAATAGCAATAATGCAATCAAGACAGCAAGAACGCCGAACAAAGCTTCGAATATTGCTATGACGATGGAACTTGTCCCAACTTTCTTGAAATATGAAATTTTGAATTCGTTTCCAATTGAAAACGCAATGAAGCCAAGTGCAATCGTCGATATAATTTCAAGTCCAGAAAAATCAGTTTGATCCAAAACCCCCAATAGACTTGGTCCGATAATCATTCCACCAATTAAATAACCTGTCACGTTCGGAAGCTTTACATATTTAGCGAGCTTGCCAAAAAGCAAGCCCGTCACAATCATTAGTCCGGCATAAAATAATGGTTCTATAGTCAAAGTAGTCGCTCCTTATTTCTTAAACCCTTCGATAAAATCGATTGGGACAGTAAATACAATTCCTGAATTTGGTAATGTTAGGTCTGGAGCAACCAGATGAATTGCTTCTAGCGCAAGAGGCACTTGTTCGTCTTCAAGAGCCATTAATATGACTTTCGATTCGACTCTTGGATTATCGAAAAGTTTCTTAAGAGATCCAATGAATTCCATATCATCGTTTTCAATCAATTTTCGAGCCATCCCTGTTCCATTCAGAATAGTGGCTCCTTTGATGTTTCTTTCTTTCAAAAAATGGAGAAAATCATCCAGTTTTGATGTGTTGTTCATCACATATACGACAAGTTTCATAGTGCCATCTCCTTACATTCCTTTATATGATTATACTCTTAAATATTCCGATGTCAAGCATTTAAAATAGTTTATTTTCCACTCTTATATGCCCATTTGATAAATGAGTAAAATCGATCCTGCCAAAACAGTTCAGTATGAGTTGCACCTTTCTGCTCAAAGTACAATACTTGATTGGAATTAATGCATTTTGATCTTAAAATTCGGTTGATTTTTCTATTTCCAAATAGATATCTCAGCCCTTCTTTTCGACCAATATCGGTATAAATCTTCATGTCCGAAGGAAAATTGAACGATTTTAGTTTAGGAAATAAAGTCTCATGAACCATCCAAATAGCATTCGAAAACGCACCTACAACTTTAAATACATCAGGGTAATCGACCGCGAAATAAAGTGAGATATTTCCTCCACAGGATGAACCTGCGATTCCGGTCTTGTCTGAAATCGTTCTGTAAGTCTTGTCAATGAAAGGTTTTAATTCGTTGACAACGAAATCTTCAAACAAATCTCCTTGAGGCTTTACATCTTCGATTTCCAAATCTTTCAAACGATTTCCAATGGTCCGTTTATCAATTGACTGCGAGTATTCTATTATTCTATAAGTGTCATCTGAGTCAATTCCGACAATGATGATTCCGTCGATTTCACCCGACTGATATAATCTGTCGACAGAAGGTAACACATTCCATGAGTATCCACTATTTCTAGCTGGTAACATTAAATTCTGCCCATCCATCATATATAGAACTTGATAAGATTTACCAGACGTATGGTAATCGTGAGGTAAAAAAACTCTTATGATTTTCTTTCTGTTATCTAATTTTTTTGCATACATTTCGTGAATGATTTCTCGCTTGTTTTCCATATAATCTCCTATATCAAAAATAGAATGCTTGACGCTATCCCGATTTGCGCCAAGTAATACATCGATAAATTAACGGCTTTCATGAGATTGGTCTCTTTTCCTCCAAAATAAATTTGGGAAAGGACAATATCTGATAGGCCAAACAACACCGCAAAAATCAGAATCGCAATTGAGAATGATTTACTTTCGAAATTATTAAATCCGAAAATGGTCATTCCAACCATGAGGAATAGTAGAAAAGAGTATCCAATCGAAGGAATCAACAATTTTTTGAATTTCAATTTCATGAACCGTATTCCAATCACAAAGATCAAAGCTGATACAATGATTGAAAATCCGACTGCCCACCACGAGAAATCAATCAAAGTCATGATTCCAAATAAATAAAACACATGCCCGGAGGCAAAGAAAATTGTTCCAGCCAAAATAATCAGTGTATGTCTTGTCTCATCAAAAAAAGGTCTTAATCCCAAAATGAGATCTCCCGCAAAGCCACAGACAAGTCCCAAAATCAAAAAATAAGCGAAACCCAACAATTCAGGATGAATATATCCCAAAAACAAATCGATGCTTACCCAATAATCATACAATAGAATTGAAAGCAAAATAAGTATAAAAGAAAAACTAGCCAAGGCTTTGAATAAAAAAGCAATCACAAATTGTCGTTTTAATTCAAAATAAAGAAATACGCAAAAAGAAATTACTGCAAAAATAATAGTACCAATCATTTTAGGTTCCTCTTTTCTTTAATTTCATACTACAAAATACCACTATTGAAATAAAAAGTGTATAATAAAAACACAAGAGGTGAAACTATGATTAAAAAAATATTGAAAATACTTCTGCTTTTGATTTCAGTTGTCTTGGTATTTGCGATTGGGTTTGTACTAACGCTTCAAGTAACTGAATATAATCCTGAAGATTCCATAGAGTTGACAATTGAAAACAACTTAAGTGATGTTGAATCGTCATACGTTACTTTGGATACAACCATTCGAGTCTTAACTTTTAACACTGGTTATGCTTCCTTAAGCGAAACCGAAGATTTTGTGATGGACGGTGGAGTTAAAGGAAGAATGGACAGTCTTGAAGAGGTTGAAGCGAACATTGATGGGATTACCGACATCATGACAAGTTCTAATGCTGATATATACCTGCTTCAAGAAGTTGATCAAATCAGTGATCGATCCTACGATACGGACCAGTATTCAATATACCAAGATGCTTTGCAAATGCCAATTACGATAGGCTATAATTATCGAGTATTGTTTGTCCCATTTCCTTTCGAGCTTGGTCAAATGATGGGAAATGTCAATTCGGGAATTGTCACGATGGCAAATTATCATGTTGACTCTGCAACACGAGTTCAACTTCCCGGCAGTTTCTCCTGGCCATTAAGACTCGCAAACTTGAAAAGATGCATTGTCGTAAGTCGTTTTTCAATACAAGGAAGCGATAAAGAATTTATCGTCATCAATGCCCATCTTTCAGCTTATGATGATGGAACGATGAGACTTCAAGAAATGGAAGCTGTCAAATCGATATTGACAGAAGAAACCAATCAAGGCAATTATGTTTTGCTCGGAGGAGACTTCAACCAAACGTTCCCAGATGCTGTTGAAGTAACCGGAAGTGGCGATTCAATAGCTTATGATTACCACTACTCTTTGAAAGATCCACTATATTGGCAAGCATTTCCAATGGAAGAAGACTGGTTTCTTGATAATGGATTCCAATTCGGAGTTGATATTACTACTCCAACATGTCGTTTGTTAAACAGACCGTTGGATTTGGTCAATGAAGATAATAATCAGTATTATGTCATCGATGGATTTATCGTTTCAAGCAATATCACGATTGAACTCGTACAAACACTCGATGAAGGATTTCAATACAGTGATCATAATCCAGTACTGATTGAAATCAGACTCATTCCTTAATTTTATCAAAAAGATCACTTCTTAATAGCGTTGAAGAATTTTTCCTTTTCGCAAGAACAAATAACAATTCAAGTATGTTTCTATTATTGAGTGGTTTATCCTCGAAATTGTCCAGTTCATTTAAAAACTGGACTTTTTCGTCCAATTTTGCGACACTTTGAACCATCTCAAAAATAGAATAATATGCTTTTACCATCTGGATTCGATTGTTTTTAATCGACAATGCTTTCTTCAAAAAATCTGAAAAGAGATCTTCATCCTCAAACCCTGGATTCATGAGTAGATTTTGAATGGTCAAATATTGTTCTTCGGATTTTAATAGTACATTGAACTTCTTTTTCGCCCAAATTCTTTTCATCTTGAAATTTGGTTTGTGAGCCATGTTATCACCTGAATTCATTATATCAAAACAAGTGCACTTTTGTATAGGTGCACTTGTTTTTTCATTTTTTTAAAAGCTCTTGAATAATTTCATTTTGCTGTAACTCGATATTTTTTACTTCAATGTACTTAATTTCTCTCAAAAGAGATTCTTTGCGAAGTGTAGAACTGACTGTTTTTAAATACTCAATCAATTCAATCATCTGTTTCGTAGAAAAATGACGATACCATCGATTTTCAATCAATGTTTCGTGTAGATTTAACTCATCAATCTTTTCAGAAACATCAATATCGGCAAAACCTAGATATACAAACCGAAGTTTCCCTTTGAATTCTGATATCAATTTTTGGGCGAAAGGTGGATTGAAGTGCACACCTTCAATCAAGTAAGTCTTGTTGTTTTCCACCATCGTTTTTATCATCTCATAAAGATACGGCTCCAGTTGGTCTGCAACTACCGCATCATCCGAGTCTGGATTAATGCCAATATTAGGATTCGCCCTTGCTAGCGACATCATCAAGTAGTCAGTCGAGAAAGAACTAATCCCGTAATCTTTCAGTATTTTTTCAGAAATATATGTTTTACCGGATTTAGCTACACCAGATAAAATGTAAATCACTTCTTACATCTCCACTTCTGGGTCTATTGCGGTTCGATTCAAAATGTCTTTGGTAATTGATTCATAATATTCTTCGCTGATAATGAATTTTTTATTCAATATATAAAAAGCTCCATAAATCAAAAGAATAGGAAGAATCGTGATAGCAAGTCTCAAAATGATTCTCATTGAAGGCGTAGCTTGGTCCATAAATGCACTGTCTGCAGCTTCATTGATGACCATTTCCTCGATACCGTCTTCATTGCTGTCTGTAAAAGTCACTAGTTGAAGAGCGTCGTAGACAGCGATTCTTTCGTCATCACTGATGTCTACATCATCCAAAATGATTGTTCTTGAAGCAATATTCGTTTTGTAGTCGACTTGCTCGGAGGTCGTTAACTGATCGAATACGTTTTTTTGATTCTCGAGTTGTGAAATATTTTGACTTAGCGCATACACTCCTGAAATAATCAATACCAAAGTGACGACACCTTGTTGAAGGGCACTTGAAAATTTAGCAACGAAAGGTCTTAATGAAAAAATGACCGCTTCATTTCTATTTCCTGTCTTGAATTCATTGTACTCGATCGTGTTTGTCATATTAACGATAATGACCATATAGAATATCGCTTGGCCACTAAAAACTAGTGCTCCGAACACACAAGCTGTGATGATATGAACCGGAAAGACAGGAATATAGCCCATTGACAATAATAGCAAGTATCCCACCGACATGATGATAAAGCTAATTAGTAACAGACTCTTTCTGGAAAACCGCTTCGCTAGCGATGCATAGAAACTTTGAATGAGGATGTTGGATACACCAAATGTAGCTACGAAGATTAGTACTATCGTTCCATTATATCCTAATTCTAAGTAGAAAAAATTATAACCAAGTGCAACAAGCAAACCTGATCCGACACTATAGAACATCAACGCAAGTGCACTCCATAATAATTGATCGTTGTTTTTGATGACCTTAAACATTTGTTTGATTGTTATTTTCTCAGGAAGCTCTTCTTTTTCAATTCTAGGTTCTTTGACTCCAAGAACCGTCAATAATGTACATCCTATAAAAAAGATTGCAAACGTGTATGAAATAATGCTATAGCCTTTCACTGCATTCCCCACAGTTGTGAAACTAATGATGGCGTTTCCTAAGAAAGCACCAACTCCCGCAAATACTACAACCATGGTCGCAATTTGATCTCTGTCCTTTTTCTCTCTTGCCAAATTCGGAAGTAGGGACCAATATGGAATATCATTCAAAGTGAATGACAGTTCCCACACTAGATAAATGACACCAAAGAATACAACGAATCCCCATCCAGAAGGACGGAAATTAAACATGAATACAACCACAATGGCAGTCAAAACAGCGCCGAGTAAAATCCAAGGTTTAAATTTGCCCCATTTCGATCTGGTGTTTTCAACAATCGAACCCATAATCGGATCATTGACTGCATCCCAGACCCGTCCAATGACGAGCATGACCCCAATGGTCGCAAACTGAGAAGCGCTTAATCCGATTCCTGAAAACTGGATGTAAGTAATAAAAAAAGTCGCAACCAACTGATAAATCATGTCTCGGCCAATTCCTCCGACACTGTAAGTCCATTTGTTTCTTGTCAATAATCTTTTTTCAACGTCCAATACATTCGAACTCATACTTTCTCCTCTTAAACTTAGACATAGCAATATTAAAACCATTATAGCAATTTTTATTCAATATTCATAGATGCATTTAAAATTTGAATTGATTTCAAGCAAAGTACTCATCATATTGAAACTGATGTGATACTATTTACTAGGGTGATTTATATGGAAGTAATCAAAGATTATCAAGAATTTCAGAAGCTTATTGAATCCGAACTCGTTTGCATTCTCGCTACAACTCACACTTGTAGAGTATGCCATCCAATCGAGATCAGATTGGTTGATGTGATGAGTGCATATCCAAATGTTCCTTTGCACAAAGTATTTTTGGAAGACGTTCAGGAATTTCAAGGTCAACAACTTATTTTTACAGTCCCTACCATTGTTTTTTATCATGAAAAAAAAGAAATATTGAGAGAATCTAGATTTATTGATTTTGACAAAATAGAGCGATTGCTTAACAATTTTCAATAAAAAAAAGCTACTTAGGAATCCTAAATAGCTTTTTTTATTCGTTAGTAATTATTTTTCGATTTTTGCGTGTGTAAAGTCAACTGAACCAAGAACGCTTCTGTCCCAATCTACTAGATAGGATTTAGCCATCATAATGTCAGAATAGTAATATACCGGTAATACTGGTAAGTCTGCCATCAAAATTTCTTGAGCTGCATATAGTTTTGCGAAATGTACAGCTGGATCAGTAGTTTCTTGTGCTTCTGTCATTAACAAGTCATATGCATCACTAGCATATTTTGGATCGTTGTAATCATTTCCTTGTGTGAAGATTGCAAGTAAGCCTGCTGGATCCATAAAGTCTGTTAACCATCCACCACGTGCGATGTCATAGTTGCCTTCTTGGCGAGTATCTTGGAATACTGCCCATTCTTGGTTTTGAAGTGTAACTTGAACACCAAGTACGGAATTCCATGATTCTTGAACCATTTGAGCTACTAATGCATGACCTTCACTTGTGTTGTAAAGAATAACTTGTCCGTTCAAATAAGCTTGAAGTTCAGGAACAGTCATTTCCATTTCGGAAGCTGCTTCAGCAAATAATGTAACTGCTTCTGCATATCCGCCATCGTCTGTAGAAATTCCAAAGTCTCCAGCTTCTGTAGCGAAGTCGTCTCCATTGTTGTCAGCAAATCCTACTGGAACGAATCCAGTTGCAGGAATTTGTCCACCACTCAATGCTTCAACGATTGCTTCACGGTCAATTGCTAGTGTCAAAGCACGGCGTAATTTAGCATTTTCGAATTCTTCTACTTGCATATTGAAGTTATAGTAATAAGTTCCTAGTAATGCAAACGCATAAAATTCTGGGCTTTCAGCTACCAATGAAGGAATCATAACTGTAGGTACGTCTGGGATAAAGTCTAATTCGCCATTGTTGTATTTTACAAAAGCGGTTGTAGCTATATCAATGAAATAACCATTGATTTGAGACAAATAGACATGATCTGCATCCCAGTAATTTTCGTTCTTGACTAGTGTCAAACCAGCTCCAGCTGTATAAGAAGTCAATTTGAATGGTCCATTACATACTACCAATTCTGGATCTTTTGCCCATAATCCATCTTCTCCACCAACAGCTTCAACAGCTGATTGTTTTACTGGTAAGAAATGATAGAAAGCCATTAAAGAAACAAAATAAGGAGTTGGATTAACCAATTCAACAACTAAGGTACTTGCATCTGGTGCAGAGATACCAACGTCATCAAGAGAACCACCTTCGTAAACTACGTCTAACGCGCCAACGATGTTAGTGTATTCCCAAATCCAAGCATATTCGCTTGCTGTTGCAGGGTCCATTCCTCTTTTCCAAGAGTAAACAAAGTCACTTGCTGTCAAATCTGTTCCGTCGCTCCATTTTGTATCTCTCAAATGGAACGTAACAGTCAGACCGTCAGATGAAGTTTCCCAAGTTTCTGCGATTCCAGGAAGAATAACTCCACTTACTTCACGTACTAACCCTTCAAAAGTCTGGTTAATAACGTCTCCACCATCACTTGCACCGTTTAATGTCGGGTCAATTGTTTGTGGGTCAGCACCGATATTCCAGTTTAAAACCATGTCTCCAGATTGGGTAGGATTACATGCCGCTAAACCAAATACCACTGCAAAGACTAATAGCACTGATAATAATTTTTTCATTTATTTCTCTCCTCCGTTTAATATTTATTTAATCACCTTTGGTGTTTAAATACCTCTAATTGTTTCAGCATTGTGGCAAGCCACGAAATGCTCTGGTTCTAATTCTCGTAGTTCAGGAGTATCTGTTAGACACCTCTCGGTTGCGTATTGGCAACGAGGTGCAAAACGACATCCCGGTTTCATGTTGATTGGACTTCCAACGTCTCCTTTTAAGATAATACGCTTGCTACGAATCGAATTCTTTGGATCTGGAACTGGAATCGCTGAAAGCAATGAAATCGTATAAGGATGCATCGGATGTTCATAAAGATTGTCCGCTGTTGTAATTTCCATCATTTTACCCAAATACATTACTCCAATTCGATCACTGATGTGGCGAACCATCGATAAGTCATGGGCGATGAACAAATAGGTTAGTCCAAATTCATCTTGTAAATCTTCGAGCATATTGACTACTTGAGCTTGAATTGAAACATCCAGGGCTGAAATTGGCTCATCACAGATAATAATCTCTGGATTGACAGCTAAAGCTCTTGCGATTCCGATTCTTTGACGTTGTCCTCCTGAAAATTCATGAGGATAACGGCTAGCGTGCTCTCTTTTTAACCCTACTTTTTCAAGCAATTCATAAATTCGTTCTTGTCTTGCTTCGCCGACAAGAAGCTTATGTGTGTCAATCCCTTCGGCAATGATATCCGTCACCGTCATTCTCGAGTTGAGAGAAGCATAAGGATCTTGGAAAATCATTTGCATTTTCTTACGGTAAGGTCTTAACTCTTTCTCACTCATTTTGGCAATGTCGATTCCATCAATGATGACTTCGCCTTCAGTTGGATTGTATAAACGGCAAATAGTTCTTCCGGTTGTGGTCTTTCCACATCCGGATTCTCCAACCAATCCAAAGGTTTCACCCTTATAAATCGTGAAGTTAATACCATCTACTGCAGCAAGAACTCTTCTGTTTTTGAGTGATCCGGAGATAAAGTATTTCTTTAATCCTTTGACTTCAAGTAACGGAATTCTTTCTTCACTCATTTTCATCACCCGCCACTTTCACATAACCTTCGACTTCCGGTGCATCTACATGGTGTAACCAACAGGATGCAAATTGAGTGTCGCTAATCTTGAATAGCGGAGCTGCTTCTTTCAAACAAATTTCCATCGCATGAGGACATCTTGGTGAAAATGGACACCCTGGAGGTGGACTCAATAAATCAGGTGGAGATCCTTCAATTGGAATCAACCTGTTCTTTTTGCCAGTAACGTTTTTAGGAACGGACTGTAATAACCCTCTAGTATATGGATGTTGCGGATTATCATACAAACTTTCGATATTCGATCTTTCCATGATCATTCCGCCATACATGACGATAACTTTATTACACACTTCAGCAATTACGCCAAGATCATGGGTAATTAAGATAATTGTAGTGTTAATTTTATCTTTCAGACTGCGCATCAACTCAAGTATTTGAGCTTGAATAGTCACATCCAATGCTGTCGTAGGCTCATCGGCAATCAACAGTTTCGGATTGCACGAAATGGCCATGGCAATCATTGCTCTTTGACGCATTCCTCCAGAAAATTGATGTGGGTAATTCTTTAATCTAACTTCAGGTTCTGGAATTCCAACCATCTTCAATAATTCAATGGCTCTTTCCTTTGCTTCTTCTTTCGTCATTTTAGTATGACGTAAAATAACTTCCATCAACTGATTTCCAATTGAATAGACTGGATTAATCGAAGTCATAGGATCTTGGAAAATCATCGAAATGTCATTTCCTCGGTATTCAGCAAGTTGCTCATTCGTCAATTTGGTCAAATCTACACCTTCAAAGACAATTGAACCCTCCGTAATCCGACCCGGATCGTCGACAAGTCCCATAATGGATAAAGAAGTAACGCTCTTTCCACTACCAGATTCTCCAACGATTCCGAGAATATCTCCTTCTTCGAGTACAAAATCAATTCCTCTTACAGCTTGTACTTCTCCTAAGTGAGTAAAAAATGATGTATGCAGATTATTAATTTCAAGTAATGTTTTCATATATTTTACCCCTTCCTCAATCTTGGATCCAACGCACTTCTCAAGCCGTCACCAAGGAAGTTGAATGATAGCATCGTCAGCGCAATAGCAAGCGATGGAATCATCAATTGGTAAGGATATACTGAAAGCGCACTAAGAGCGTCATTGGCGAGTGTTCCCCAAGATGCTTGTGGTGCAGAAATACCTAAACCGATAAAACTTAAGAATGACTCAGTAAATACTGCGGTTGGAATCATCATGGTCATAGATACCAGGATAGGCCCCATCGCATTTGGAATCAAATGTCTTGAAATGATTTTTGCTCTTCTGACTCCGATGGTTCTAGCAGCCAGAACATATTCTTGCTCTTTCAATCCTAAAACTTGACCACGAACCAGCCGGGCCATGCCGACCCAATAAATCGATCCGAGAGTGATGATAATCGTCCACAACCCTCTGTCATCAATGATGACCATTAATAGAATGACGTAAAGCAATAATGGAATCGAGTTAATGATATCAACGATTCTCATCATGATGTTATCGATTTTTCCACCTTCTAAGCCTGAAAAGGCTCCGTAGGTAACACCAATAAATAGATTAACAATTGTAGCAACAAGAGCAACCGTCAATGAAATTCTAGCACCATACATGACTCTGGTCAAGACGTCACGGCCTAAATTATCCGATCCGAGTAAAAAAGTAGTATTCCATACCTTATCATACTGCTCTGTAGTGCTGACTCCTTTGTATGTTAATTTGAAATCAATTTCAGAATCAGGAATTAATCTATAGGAATAATCTAAATACACAGGTTCACCGTGATTATCATAAGTATATATCCTATTTACTATATCAGTGTCTGTTTGATCAAGTCTTTCTATAATTTCTCCAGAATCAGTGACAATGAATAATCTATACTGAGCTGAAAGGAAAACATAAGTGCCTTCCTCGATTTGATAAATTTCCATACGAGGAGGTGTGTTTGAAAAATCTGTAATTTGATCTGAATAATTATATTTAGAAAACATCGGTCCAAAAATAGCTATTGCAACAATGAGCAAAACACCAATCATTCCAGCCATTGCCATTTTATTTTTTTTGAGTCTTCTCCAAGCATCTTTCCAATAAGTCAAGCTTGGACGGATTTGTTCCTTATTTAATTTTTTTGAACTCTCTACATAGTTAAAATCGTTCTTATTCACACTAATCACCCATCTTCTTTCCGAGTCTAATTCGTGGGTCGATAAATGCGTATGCGACATCAACCAGTAAGACCATCACAATGTATAGAGCTGCATAAAATATCGTCATACCAATAATTACGGTGTAATCACGGTTACTAACGCTTTCAACGAAATAGCGTCCGATTCCAGGAATGACAAAGATTCTTTCTACTACAAAGGACCCTGTTAAAATGGCAGCTGCCATTGGTCCAACATAAGTAACAACAGGAATTAATGCGTTTTTCAAAGCATGTTTGAAGATTACTCTTCTTTCAGATAATCCGTTCGCGCGTGCGGTTCTTATATAATCTTGTCTCAAAACTTCAAGCATGCTAGAACGTGTTAACCGTGATACGAATGACAATGAATATCCGGAAAGTGCGATTACAGGGCCGATATACCGGAATATCGCATCCCCTACATTCTGCGGATCGTTCACCCACGATATCGGTATGAAAGTAAAGTTCGCAGCAATCAGGGTGATAAACAATGTTGCTATAACGAAGGATGGAATAGTAACCCCAAGCGTCGCCAGGAACATCGCAGCGTGGTCAATAAACTTATTCTGTTTCAGAGCTGAAATAATTCCTAAAGGCACTCCAATCGCAATAATCATGATGACTGAAACCAATCCGACATTCATACTGCTGGGGAATCCTTCTCGAATTAAGTCATTGACAGTCAAGCCTAGTTCTTTGAACGAAGGTCCAAGGTCAAAAGTAACAACTCCGCCTAGATAGTCAATGTATTGCTTGAATAAAGGATCGTCAAGATGATATTTCTCATTTAATATTGCTTCAATTTCAGGCGGTAAATGTCTCTCTCTGGTAAAAGGTCCTCCAGGGATTGCATGCATCATGAAAAAAGTGACTGTAATCACGATGTATAAAGTAAATAGCGCGTAAAGGACACGTTGAACATAGTAATTCTTCAATTTGAAACCCCCATGAAATTTTCGAAAATTATACATCAATTGTTGAATATATACAAGTGCATATATGAAAAAAAACAAAAAGAACGTTTTCATGACAAAGGTTTTATCTGTAAAAACCCGTCATCTTCCACCTCATTTGTTTTCACACAACGATTTCAATTTTCGAGAATTGATACCTATATATACTATGTATATTGATAAAAGTCAAGGCAATTTTGTAAAATTTGGCGCTTGTTAGCGATTTTCATGAAAAAAATCAAGGAAAAATGAGAGTATAGAAGATAAAATATATTTAAACATTTTTAAATAGAAAATTATACAAAACAACGCTTATTATAGGCTTCGCAACAATCAACAATTACTTGTGCTTCTCTTATTTTTTGATTGAGAAAATGAAATTAGCAACACTTTTTATACAGCATGATCGATTAGTTATTATTTATAAAAAAAACTGAGCTCTAATGCATAGATTCACTGTTTTCCTTGACAATTTCCTATAAACAAATTACAATCAATGATAGGGAATGAGGTTCTCCCGTAGTTCACACTTAAACCGCGAAAGCTGATGACTTCTACAACATTTTTTGTTGTAGATTTTTTTTTGGAGGTTCACCTATGTTACTCAGTATCTCTCTTATCATTCTTGTAAGCCTTGTATTAACAAGCATATTCCAAAAATTAAAAATTCCAGGAATTATATCCATGATTCTTACTGGTATTTTACTTGGACCTTATGTCTTAAATCTAATTGATTCTCAAATATTGAACGTTTCTGCAGATTTAAGACAGATTGCCTTAATTGTGATTTTAATTAGAGCTGGTCTGACTGTTGATCTCAAGGATTTAAAGAAAGTAGGACGACCTGCTATTCTTCTTAGTTTCATTCCTGCAACCGTTGAAATCGTGGTCATTGCTTTGCTTTCTCCAATCATATTTGATATTTCCTTGATCGAAAGTCTTATACTGGGTAGTGTTGTAGCTGCCGTCAGCCCAGCTGTCGTTGTTCCGAGAATGATTCATTTGATTGAAACTAAAAAAGGAACCCAAAAATCAATACCTCAAATGATTCTTGCCGGGGCGTCACTCGACGATATATACGTCATTATCTTGTTTACTTCATTTGTCCAAATATATCAGACCAATCAGTACTCTCTTTCAGCTGTTTTTCAATTGCCAATTTCAATTGTATTAGGGATTGTATTAGGAATTATTATCGGGCTGTTAATGGTTTTTTTATTTAAGAAATTTCATATCCGTGACACGGTAAAAGTATTTGTACTATTTGGAGTCGCATTTTTAATGATTTTTCTTGAAACCGTATTGAAACCTTTTGTCCCCATATCTGGATTGCTGTCAATCATGGTGCTGGGTGGTACGATATTGAAATTCTATCCTGCATTAGCCTCAAGGCTGACACTCAAATTCTCAAAAATATGGGTTGGTGCAGAGATTATGCTTTTTGTTTTAGTCGGTGCCTTAATGGATATTTCAGTGCTTAAAAACATTGGTTTGTTAGCAGTAATCTTAATCGTAGTATCATTAATCCTTCGTATGGCGAGTGTCTATTTGATTTGCTCAAAAACAGGACTTTCCAGGAAAGAAAAGTTGTTTGTGAGTTTCTCATATCTTCCAAAAGCAACGGTTCAAGCAGCCATCGGAGCCATTCCTTTAGCCCTTGGAATTCCTGCAGGTAGTTTGATTCTCACCGTTGCAGTCGTATCCATTATGATTAGCGCGCCAATTGGAGCAATTTTAATCGATACAACTGCGAATAAGTTCCTTGAATCAACACCAGAAATATAGAAAAAACGTCCCATTTTTTGGGACGTTTTCTATTGAAAGCTATCAGATAAATAATACTTCCAGATGCATCTCTGCAACATGTGCAATCGTGTTGTGAATCGAACAGAATCTGGTTCCTAATTCAGCGCTTCTCGTTAACAACGCTTCATTCGATGGATTCGTTATCGAGACTTTGATGTTTACCCATTCTAGAGTTTGTACTTCTCCAGAACGTTTCTGTCCGCTTACTTCTACCTTAACGCTTCCAAAAGTTAATCTCTTCTTGGTCGCAATTGCCAAAAATGTAGAGTAAAAACAAGATCCAAGCGCTCCAAAAAGCAAATGGTAAGGTTGAATTCCATTGGGTTGGTCACCAATTAAAACTGTACCTGTAGGAGAAATCATCTTGCCAACAAAATCATTTGAAAACTCTAGTTGAATATTGTCTAATGCCATAAAATATCACCTCAATATCATTATACAATAAAATTCAAAAAATATGGATTAAATGAATCTCTCTTTCTTGTTTTACTATGATACAGTACGACAAATTTGCCAATTCATGCCGATAGGGTGTTTCTTTGTAAGCGCTTTAATGATATAATTTTGTATAGAAGATTGCATTCTTTTTTTTGATTAAAAAAAGAAGAACAATATATGCACAGGAGGAACATGATGAGTCAATCATTTGTGGGAAAAAGTTTTATTACACTGCTAGATTTTTCAAAAGAGGAAATCTATACCCTTCTATCACTTTCGAAAAGATTGAAGGAAGAGAAACAAAACGGTATCAAAAATCGTCAGCTTGAGGGGAAAAATGTCGTACTTCTATTTGAAAAAGATTCAACTAGAACACGGTGTGCTTTTGAAGTCGGAGCTTACGATCTAGGAATGCAAGTGACCTATTTGGGTCCAACCGGATCTCAGATGGGGAAAAAGGAAAGCATTAAGGATACAGCCAGAGTTTTAGGTAGAATGTATGACGGAATCGAATATAGAGGTTTCAAACAAGAAACCGTTGAGATTCTAAGAGATTACTCAAATGTACCGGTTTGGAACGGTTTGACAGATAAATATCATCCAACTCAAATATTGGCTGACTTTTTGACAATACAAGAACATTTGGGTCACCTTGAAGGTGTCAAATTTACATATTTTGGAGATGCAAGAAACAACATGGGCAACTCACTCATGATTGGGTCTGCAATTATGGGGCTTCATTTTACCGGATGCGCACCAAAAACATTATGGCCAGAGACTGAATTAATCGAAAAATGTGTCGAACTAGCGGCTAATTCTGGTGGTAGCATCACTTTTACCGAAGACCCCTATATGGGCAGCAAAGATGCAGATGTCGTTTATACAGACGTTTGGGTCTCTATGGGAGAACCAGAGGAAGTATGGAATGAAAGAATCAAACTACTTCTTCCTTATCAAGTGAATGCAACTGCTATGAAGAACACTTCTTCAAGATCTATTTTTATGCACTGTCTTCCTGCATTTCATAATTTGGAGACAAGCATGGGTAAATCTATATATGAAAAATACCAATTGGAAGGACTTGAGGTCACAGAAGATGTTTTCGAATCATCCAAGTCCGTTGTTTTTGATGAAGCTGAAAACAGGCTTCACACAATTAAAGCTGTCATGTATGCGACATTAGGTGGAAAAATATGAAAACAATCGTCGTAGCTCTCGGAGGCAATGCCCTCGGGAACAATCCTCAGGAACAAATAGAGAAAGTTGCACATGCAGTGAAACCGATAGCTGATCTCATTGAAGACGGACATCAAGTCATTCTAGCTCACGGAAACGGTCCGCAAGTAGGAATGATTAATCTCGCATTTGAAGTGGCTACAAATCATAGCGATGTCACTCCTGCAATGCCTTTCCCAGAATGCGGTGCTATGAGCCAAGGCTACATAGGATATCACCTTCAAAATGCGCTTCAAGAAGAATTGCGAAACAGAGGGTTCGACAAACATGTCGCAACCATTATTACACAAGTTGAAGTCGACCCGAAAGACTCTGCTTTTCAACATCCTTCGAAACCGATTGGTAGTTTCTATTCAAAAGAGGAATCCGAGAAGCTTGCTAGTTTAAGAGGATATGTGATGATTGAAGATGCTTCTAGAGGATATAGAAGAGTTGTTCCTTCTCCCATTCCGGTAAAAATTGTCGAACTTGAAGTGATTCATTCGTTGATTAAAGAAGGTCATGTCGTAATTACAGTAGGTGGGGGAGGAATCCCTGTCATTAAAGACAACAATAAATTCATTGGGGTAGCCGCAGTCATTGACAAAGATTTCGCAAGTGCAACTCTCGCAGATCAAATCAATGCTGATTCACTTGTTATATTGACAGCCATCGATCAAATTAAATTGAACTATAAAACACCTCAGGAAATCAGTATTAGAGATATCTCAGTAAAAGAATTAAAGAATCATATTAAAGAGAACCATTTCCTTAAGGGCAGCATGTTACCAAAGGTTCAAGCCGCGATCTCATTCGTTGAAAAGAAACCTGGAAGAACTGCAATCATCGCGTCTCTCGATGAGGCAAAAGCCGCTATCGAAGGCAATGCAGGCACTTTGATTCACCTATAGGAGGCTTGTATGAGAAAAGATAAAATAAGAGTTGCTATTTGGGGTTTTGGAGCTATGGGTTCTGGAATGGCACGAATGATTTTAAACAAAAAAGGTTTTGAAATCGTTGGTGTATGTGACCAATATGAGAAAATCGTCGGAAAAAGCATTTTTGAATTATTGAAAATCAAAGCAAATCAAAATGAAGTAACGATTTCAAGTGACATCGAATCGATGCTGGAACAAGAAAAACCTGAACTGGTTTTGCTTGCGACTGATTCATTTACAGCATCGGCTTTTCCTAAAATCAAATTATTGATTGAACATCGATGCAATGTCATTTCAACCGCAGAAGAAATGGCCTTTCCCTTTGCTAGTGAACCTGAATTGTCGAATGAAATGAATAGAATGGCAAAGGAATATGGGGTTACAGTTCTCGGTACCGGAGTCAATCCAGGAATGATGATGGACCTCTTAGCTATCAATCTAACAGGGATTATGAGTGATGTGGAGGAATTTCATATTTCTCGCGTCAACAGTCTTTCTCCTTTCGGAAAAACAGTGATGGAAGAACAAGGTGTTGGTTTTAGCATCACTGAATTCGAAGAAAAGATGAAACGCCATGAAATAGCTGGTCATGTTGGGTTTAAAGAATCCACTCACATGATTGCTGCGTCACTTGGATCTAAGATTAGTTCTTTTGAGCAATCAATGTCACCCATTGTTACAGAGGTTGACAGAAAATCTCCATTTGGTTTTGCAAAAAAAGGCGATGTCTGTGGCGTTGATATGAGATGCGTGGCTACAATGGAAAATTCAATTCCGATTCACATGCATCATCCTCAGCAAATCGAACCAGGATTAGCCGGAGTATCAACCAAAGATGAAATCATTATCAAAGGGACTCCAGAAGTACACATGACAATAACGCCTGAAATTGACGGAGGCATTGGAACCATTGCCATCTGTGTGAACATGATTCCTCATGTCATAAATGCAAGACCAGGATTAAAAACCATGATTGATTTACCTGTACCTCGAGCCATTATGGGAGACGTAAGACAATATTTGGAAGAGGAGTGATTTGTTTTGGTAAAAAAAGGAACCTGGGTATTAGTGAAAAAAGTTGTTCTTCTGCCTGAAGAGCGTCCTTTGACATTGCCAAAAGACACTTTGAAAACACCACTATTAATGTGGATCAAAGGTCACTTGCTCGAGGATGCTTCCTTGGGAAATCAAGTTCAAATCAAGACATTGACAGGAAGGCTCGAGCAAGGTGAACTCATTGAAGTTCAACCGACCTATCGTCACGACTTTGGTGATTTTGTCCCCGAACTTCAAATCATTGACAACCTTGTCAAGGCTGAATTGTTTGGTGGTGAAACCAGTGAGTAATACCACAAACTATCAAGAACTTCTGTCTAGAAAAAATGAAATCATGAAAAAATCGGTTGGAGTAGACTATTCACAATTTGAACTCTCTCCTATCGCTTTTGACTATGAAAAAATGATGAAACAAACAGGTTATTCCCTTTCTGAAATGAGAGAAATCCAATTAAATCACGGAGTTGGTAAAACCCCGTTGAAAGAGTTGAAGAATATTACTGCATTAGCAAGAAAAGTATCGAAGCCAGGTTATGGTGCAAGAATATTTATTAAAGATGAAGCGCTCAATGATTCTGGAAGTTTCAAAGCGAGAAGAGCATCGATTGCCTGTTATCATGCCAAAAAACTTGGATACAGAGGAGTCATTGCGGCTACTTCTGGAAATTATGGCGCCGCAGTTGCTTCACAAGCAGCCAAATATGGACTGAAATGCATCATCGTACAAGAATGTTACGATTCGTTTGGAGTCGGACAACCTGAGATTGTTGAAAAAGCAAGAGCCTGTGAGTCTTACGGGGCTGAAGTCATTCAGTTATCCGTTGGACCGGAATTATTCTATGTTTTTCTGAAACTTTTGGAAGATACAGGTTATTTCAATGCCTCTTTGTATACATCTTTTGGAGTCAGTGGAATTGAAACTCTTGGAGTAGAATTAATAGAAGATTGTCTTAGAATAACTGGAAAAGTACCAGACACAGTTGTCATAACAAATGCGGGTGGAGGAAATCTAACCGGAACGGCGAGAGGCATTCTACAAGCAACGAACTTTCCAGTCCAAATAGTTGGCGCAAGCGTCAACCTGAAGGGGTTACACATGGCAAGCGATGGTGATTTTAATCGCAAGTCATTTACCACGGGACACACAGGGTTTGGAATTCCTTTTATCACTTATCCAGATCGAAGCGATGTTCCAAGGTCGGGTGCACGGCCATTACGTTACATTGATCGATATGTTACGGTAAATCAAGGCGAAGTATTTTTTATGACCGAAACGCTTTCTGTCCTGGAAGGAATCGAGAGAGGCCCTGCAGGAAACACTTCTCTAGCTGCTGCCTTTTCTCTTGCACAGGAAATGAAGGACGACCAAATCATTATCGTTCAAGAAACTGAATATACCGGAGCAGGAAAGCATCACCAATCCCAACTGTCATTTGCCAGAAAAAATGGAATTGATATTTTCTTTGGTAATCCTGAAGAAGAAATACCAGGGAAAAACATCATCCTCCCTCGTTCTCTAGATTGCATCAAAGCAAGAGATTTAAACTTAATGGAAATCAAAGAATCTTATTTGAATAACGCTTTAAAAAATGTTACTCAAGTCCATGAAATCGATTTGCAATATTTAAGCAATGAAATCAATGAACCGATCGATTACATAGTAAATTACTTACAAGGAAAGAAAATCAAGATGGAGGCAAAAAATGGCAACCAAATTCACAAGGTTGGATGATTATGAATCTAGAAGAGTTCATCTAAAAAACTTAACTGACGAAGAACTCAAAGAATACTTTTGGAAGCTTGCAGACCAAACTGTTTCCCCATTACTTGAACTAGCAAAGAATAATACTTCTCCTTCCATTGAAAGAAGTGTTTTAATGCGGATGGGTTTCTCAAGCATGGAAGCAAAAGCGATTGTCGATAAGGTCATTGCTCATCAAATGATGGGAAAAGGATGCGGACATATCGTGTATCGATATTCTACTCTCAAAGGCATTTCAATAAGAGAAGCCGGCTTGTCTTTGTCCGGCGACATCGGATTCGATGAAGTCTTGGATTCATTTGAGGTGAACTTATGAAACCCACTGACCAAATGAATATCCATGAAATACTATCTAATTTAGAAAATTACGTACCGCGAAGAAGCGGATGGATTTGGAGAATACCTGAATCTAATGCCGTATACGGCAATTACGAATACAATGATCTTTCAACCCCATTAACAAACAGTGTTCCATTACCCGCATCAAAGTCATTTCATCACATCGATCCTCAGCCGATTCAAGTGATTACTACCGAAATCGCTTCTGGAAGATTTGAAGACGACATCAGAAGAATGAGAATGGCCGCATGGCACGGAGCCGATCACATTATGGTCATTCGCACCGCTGGACAATCTCACTTTGACGGATTGATCGAAGGAACTCCCCAAGGTGTGGGTGGTGTCCCAATCTCCAGAAAACAAATAAGAGCACAAAGAAAAGCGCTCGACATGATCGAGGACGAGGTCGGAAGGCCAATCAATTACCATTCGTATGTTTCTGGAGTAGCAGGTCCGGAGATTGCAGTCATGTTTGCTGAAGAAGGCGTCAATGGCGCACATCAAGATCCTCAATATAATGTTTTGTACCGAAACATCAATATGATTCGGTCTTTTGTCGATGCGGCCGAATCCAAAAAAATCATGAAACATGCAGGGATTCTACAAATAGACGGTGCTCATAATGCAAATGCTACAGCAATGGAAGCCTCCAAAGTAATGCCTGAACTACTTGTCCAACATGCCATCAATTCAATGTTTTCAGTTAAAGTCGGTATGGATAAGAACTTAATCGCACTTTCAACGGTTCCTCCTATTGCTTCTCCGGCACCGGACTTGAAAGTCAACCTTCCCTATGCTGTCGCTTTGAGAGATTTTTTTGAAGGTTTCAAAATGAGAGCTCAAATGAATACAAAATACATGGAGTCTTCCACTAGAGAAGCTACTGTAACTCATGTAATGAATATGTTTATTTCCAAACTTACTAGTGCGGACATTCAATCAACGATTACTCCTGATGAAGGTAGAAACGTTCCATGGCATATGTACAACGTTGAGGCATGCGATACGGCCAAACAGACCCTGGTTGGATTGGATGGTCTCTTGGACATCGTTGAAGTAAAAAAAGAAGGATACATGAAAGACAAAGTCCGAGAAATTAAAGAAAGGGCAGTCCTGTTTTTTGAAGAACTGCTTGAAACCGGTGGTTATTTTGAAGCTGTTGAAAAAGGTTTCTTTATCGACTCCGGAAATTATCCTGAGAGAAACGGCGACGGAATGAAGCGAGCGATACATGGAGGCGTGGGTAACGACTCGATTTTTGAGCGAGACAAAGACTATTTTGCCCCAGTCCCTGCCCATTTTGGTATGAATAATGTTGCTCAATATGGACTAAGTGAATCCGAAAATCCCTCGAAATTGATTCAAGGTTCCACGTTTGAAGATAGAAAAAAAATTCAATACATTGACGAGTTGGATGAATCAGACAACGTCAATGTCAGGATGTCTGAATCGGAAAAATATAGAATGACCAACCTTGTAAAACCTGAGGTTGAATGGCTTGCGGATGGTGTTATCGTTTTGGATATGACACTCCCTGTTTCTGTTAAATACGCTGAAGCGGCCGCATTGGAAATCGGAAGAAGATTTAATCTTAAAGAAGCTATCGTGATTCATAAAGAAATTCTTCATCCGGCAGAAGCAACTCGAATTCAGTTGAAAGGAAAAGTCGATTTTGATATCGACTTGACAAAACTCGTACTAGAGGAAGAGCCTATTCTTTTGTCCGATGAAGAGATGAGATCTTATGTTGAGAAATATCCCTTTAAAATCGTTGCTGGTACCGTTGGCGAAGACGAACATTCTGTCGGGCTAAGGGAAATCATCGACATTAAGCATGGAGGAATCGAAAAATACGGTATTGAATGTGAATATCTCGGCACATCCGTCCCTATCGCAAAGTTAGTTGATGCTGCTATTGAACTCAATGCGAAAGCAATATTGATTTCTACCATTATTTCTCATGATGACATTCATTATAAAAATATGAAAAAAATACATGACTATGCAATCGAAAAAGGTGTAAGAGGTCAATTGATTCTGATTGCTGGTGGAACCCAAGTTTCTCCAGAACTCGCTAAAAAACAAGGAATGGACGAGGGATTCTCCCGTGGAACCAAGGGACATCATGTTGCTTCTTTTTTGATATCCAAACTAAAGGAGCTTGACAATGCTAATTGATGCATTGGTATTTGAAATTGGATCTACAACTACGGTTGTAAATGCCTTTGATCTTCTTAACACACCGAATCCGGTGTTTTTGGGCAGCGGAGAAGCACCTACAACCGTTCTCGAAGGAGATGTCAATAAGGGTATCCTTCATGCTTTGGATGAACTCAAAAAAAATCTTAGCACTAATGAACTAAGGGCACGAGAAACCTTCGCTACTTCTTCTGCAGCTGGCGGACTCAAAATGAGTGTACATGGTCTCGTATACGACATGACGGTGAAGGCCGCAAAAGAAGCCGCTCTTGGCGCTGGAGCTAATATCAAAATGATTACTTCAGGCATTCTAGATGACTTTGATTTGGATCGAATCAAAAATTCAAAATTGAATATCGTCATGATTGCTGGTGGTGTTGATTATGGAGAAACTCAAACTTCATTGAAAAATGCTGAAAAAATAGCCTCTTTACAACTGTCAATTCCGATTATTTACGCAGGAAACATTCAAAACCAAGAAAGAGTCAGATTCTTCTTTCAAAAATACAACCAAGAAGAATATCTGTTCATCTCAGAAAATGTTTACCCAAAAATTGATGTCCTTAAAGTAGACGAAGCTCGTAAAATCATTCAGTCTGTCTTTGAAAAGCACATTATCCATGCTCCAGGCATGGAAAAAGTAAGGGATACGATTTCTTCTGAAATCATGCCTACTCCTGGAGCTGTTATGCGAGCTACTGAACTGTTGCATGATGAAATCGGAGATGTATGCACCTTCGATGTCGGTGGTGCGACAACCGATGTTCATTCGGTTGCATCTGTGTCAAAAGAAGTTGAGAAAATTCTAATCTCCCCAGAACCTTTTTCAAAACGTACGGTTGAGGGTGACTTAGGAGTATTTGTGAATAAAGATAACTTAATTGAACTCATCGGTATTCCAAATTTGATCAAAGATCTTAAGATTGATAAGGCTTCTCTGGATACAATCATCAACCACTATAAACCCATTCCGAATCAGAATCAAATACCTTTGGTTCGTCGTCTGACTGAAGAAGCATTGAAAAAGGCGCTTACCAGACATGTAGGACGTTTTATTCAACTCTATGGCAGTTCTGGCAGAACAACGTTTGCGGAAGGAAAAGATCTTACGAATGTCCGTCATCTGATTGGAACCGGAGGCGCTCTATCTAAAATCGCAGGCGGAAAATCATTGATTTCAAAAGTAATCTCGCAAGCTGATGATACCCTATTGAAACCTCGAAATGATTCTCTTGTTCTGATTGATTCCGATTATATTATGGCGTCCTGCGGCGTCTTGTCCATGAAGTATCAGGAAAGTGCACTTAAGCTATTGATTAGAAGTCTTTATAAGGAGTAACCATGTATCCAAGAATAATCATCAACTCAAAAAAAATAAAAGAAAATATTCAACAATTGAAGGAAATGTGTCAAAAGAACCACATTCCATTTTTGACGCTCGTTGTGAAGGCTCTAGCCGGAAACATCCAAGCTATAAAAGAGATTTCAACTGAAGATTTTCTTTATCTTGGAGATTCTAGAATCCAAAATCTTAAAAAGATGAAAGATTTACCTCAAAAGAAAATGCTACTACGGATTCCTAACAACCAGGAATTGAGTCAAGTCATCAGATATAGCGATTGTTCTTTAGAATCCGAGATGAAAACGATTTTCAAATTAAATGAGATTGCCAAGAAACAAAATATAGTACATCAAATTCTTTTGATGTTCGATCTCGGAGATTTAAGAGAAGGAATATTTTTTGATTCGAACTATAAGCAAGACATTCAAAAAATTGTTCAGTTGACAAACATTGACCTCATTGGCATTGGAACAAATTTAACCTGTTACGGTGGCGTTTTGCCTTCAAAAGATAATTTAAACATGTTGGTGGATATTGCGAATAGCATTGAAAAATCACTAGATATCAAACTTAATTTGATTTCAGGAGGAAATTCGTCCACGATTGCCCTTTTTAACCAATCCGTAATCCCACAAAGAATTAATCATCTTCGAATTGGAGAAGGCTACCTTTTCGGAAGAGAAACTGCTTATGGAAAGCAGATAGATAATATGCATTCAAATGCATTTGTCCTTGAAACCAAAATTATCGAATGCAAGCAAAAGCCTTCTTATCCGATAGGTGATATCGGAATGAATTCTTTTGGTGAGATTCCTAACATAGTGGATCGAGGAATCATGAGACGTGCGATTGTCGGAATCGGTAAGCAAGACGTTATATTAGAAAACCTTATTCCTGAAGACGAAAGGATTACAATCATTGGTGGATCGAGCGATCACTTAATCCTTGATGTTTCCAAAACAAATTTCCAATTAAACGACGTCATAAGGTTCAATGTTAATTACCCCGGACTAGTTCACTTAATGAATTCTGCCTATGTTCAAAAAATAATAAAATAAAAAGCCACTTGAAGTGGCTCAATTATTTAACTCTATTTCGAATATGAATTACCGTATTAATTTTCTTGATTTCAAATTCTGACATTTTTTCGAAGAATTGAAGATGCCTTGTATTCTCACCGTAATTTCTTGGATGAAATCCTGGAAACTTTCTTTGAATAAGCTGGGCAACCAAACTCCAATAGGCCCATCCATCATCTTCTGCGTTTTGGTCGATGATGTTCGTTAACTCCGTCTTCACCTTATTTAATGGAGTAATTGAACTTTCAAGTTTGGGAGCGGCAATTTTAGTGGTCTTCTTCTTGCCATTCTCGACGGACTCGTCTTTTTTAATTTCAAAAGGAAGAGGCTTTTCCGGATCCATCATTTTGTCAAGGTATGCGAAAGTTTCACATGAGTTAACAAGAGAAATAGGTGTCTTGCTCTCGCCCATTCCAAAAACAAACATGTTGTCTTCTCTTAGACGTGTCACTAGTTTTGTGAAGTCGCTATCGCTAGAAACGATACAAAAAGAATTGACCTTTTCGGAATATAATATATCCATCGCATCGATAATTAATGTAAAGTCTGAAGCGTTTTTTCCTGAAGTATATGCGTATTGTTGAACAGGGGTTAGTCCAAACTCGCTTACTCTTTGTTTCCAAGGATTGAGCTGAGGAGTTGTCCAATCTCCATATACTCGACGATAATTAATCTTTCCGTATTTATTTGCCTCGTCTATGATGATTTCAATATACTTAGGAGATATGTTCTCCGCATCAATCAATAAGGCGATACTTTTATTTTCTATGTCCATAAAAACACCTCTTTTGTTCTATTATATCAAACAAGCACTACGAATAGAACAGTTTATTGAGAATTCATACATTCATAACTACAAAGGAGACAAAATGAACGCAAAACAAAGGTTGTCCAATTGGATTCACAAAACTGCTGAGCTATGCCAACCTGAAAAAATCATTTACTGGCACGGGACAGATCAGGAGTATCATGAACTTTTAGAAGAAATGGTAAAGGACAAGAAGGCAATTCGCCTCAATCAAGAACTACGTCCAGGCTGTTTCTTGTTTAGAAGCGACCCCGATGATGTAGCTAGAGTAGAAAACAGGACTTTTATATCTACTACTCTCCAAAGAGATGCCGGTCCAACCAATAATTGGATCTCCCCTAAAGTATTAAAACCTAAAATGTTGAAACTCTACAAAGGATCGATGAAAGGGAGAACGATGTATGTCATTCCCTATTCAATGGGCCCTATCGGATCAAAGTTTTCCAAAATAGGTGTAGAACTCACTGATAGTCCTTATGTGACGGTCCATATGCACATTATGACCAGAACCGGAGACAAAGTATACGATTTGATTAACCAAGGTCAGGATTTTGTCAAATGTCTTCATTCGGTAGGCTACCCTCTAGAAAATAATCAGCATGATGTTTCTTGGCCATCTGCCCCAATTGAGCAAAAATATATTGCCCACTTTCCTGAGGAGAATATGATTTGGTCTTATGGCTCCGGATATGGAGGCAATGCTCTTTTAGGAAAAAAATGTTTTGCCTTAAGAATCGCCTCTTATCAAGCTAGAAACGAAGGTTGGCTAGCTGAGCATATGTTGATATTGAAACTTACTTCTCCAGATAATAAAGTTCGTTATGTTACAGGTGCTTTTCCAAGCGCATGTGGAAAGACGAACCTAGCAATGATTAACCCTTCACTTCCAGGTTGGAAAGCCGAAACGCTCGGAGACGACATCGCGTGGTTAAGATTTACAAAAGAAGGTTATTTGCGTGCAATCAATCCTGAAAACGGATTCTTCGGAGTTGCGCCAGGAACATCTTATGCTACAAACCCTAACGCAATGAAAACCATTCAACATGATACTTTATTTACCAATGTAGCCTTAACTGATGAAGGTGATGTTTGGTGGAATGACATGACCCCAGAACCACCCTCCCACCTCATCGATTGGCTAGGCAATGATTGGACGCCTAGTTGTTCTGAACCTGCTGCACATCCAAATTCTAGATTTACATCTCCAATCACAAATAATCCAATCACCGCAGAAGAATTCGAAGATCCAGATGGGGTCCCCATCAGCGCGATTCTGTTTGGTGGACGCAGACCGAATACGATACCGTTGATTCATCAAAGTTTTTCCTTTCAACACGGTGTATTCTTAGGCTCAATCATGGGTTCTGAAATCACAAAAGCAGTGATTTCATCCGAGTATGGCAGAGTAAGAAGAGATCCTTTCGCGATGCTTCCTTTCATTGGTTACAACATTGGTGATTACGTAAAACATTGGTTGGCAATCGGTAGAATGGGAGATCCGGAAAAATTACCAAAAATCTTCTACATCAACTGGTTCAAAAAAGAGAACGGAAAATATCTGTGGCCTGGATTTGGTGAAAATAGTCGAATTTTGAAGTGGGTTTTGGATAGATGTGACAATTTGGTAGATGCGACGGTATCCCCCATCGGTTACCTTCCAAAAATGGAAGATTTAGATCGTAACAGTCTAAACATAACTGAGGAAAACTTCAATAAACTATTTTTGATTGACAAATCATTGTGGTCACAAGAAATAGACTTGATTGAAGAACACTATAAGATATATGGAGACTCTCTTCCAAAAGAAATGAGAGACGAACTCGACGGATTAGAAAAGCGCTTATTGTTGCAATAAGCGCTCAGACTGTAGACAAAGTACCCAATTTGGGTACTTTTTTTTGAGTTTTCCACAAAGTGGCCAAAAAAGGCGATTTTTTTTAATCTGACACCTATGAATCGTTATCTGAAGATAATAAAATAGAGGTAGGTGATCATTATG
>JAHIVB010000018.1 GCA_018816905.1 Bacillota bacterium | reverse complement strand
GCTTAAATGGACGGAAAAAAGATTTCTTGAGCACTTCGAAGTCATTGAAAGCAGAAAAGATTTTGAGGTTCTTGATTATCACGGAGAAGAGCAGAAACTCCTGGATCAGGTCCAAAACTATCATGAAATAACGGATGAGGACGTTAAGGAAATAAAGCCGATCGCTTTGGCTTTACGGCGAAAAGGAAAGACTAATAAAGAAATTCAGGAATTCGTAAGAAATCATTTCGCGAAGAAAAATAAAGATTTAGGGCTGGTATCCGTTGGCGATATTATTAAATCAAAGATTGATTAGCATCATCTGCCCATACGACCCGCCGCGCCCGATACATCCGGACGTATGCAAATGGCATCGAGAGGAAAATGATCCGGAATGCAAATATTGTAATCAGCATAAGTTTCCGGTAAATAAATAGAGTTCAGTTATGAAAACATGGGAAGAGTTGGACAGGGATCGCGAAAATAGGATATTATACCTGTTGGGCAATGATGATGATGCCCGGAAGTTTTGGGAGTGGCTCGGAGATGAGGCGGAAAAAAGGGAAGAAGATAACAAATCAGATTTTTCTTGACTTTTTTGTAATATTAGTGTTTTATGCTTTAAATCATTCCCCGGCTTAATCCTTCATTCCCCGGGGAGAAATCTCGGGCCGGTGTCTCGTTAAGAGGCCCGGCCTTTTTACTGTAAAGAAAGTTGTTCAATTTTTGAACGGTTGAATCGATGGCGAGACCAAAGAAAAAAAACCCCATAGGCAGGCCCACAAAGTATAGAAAAGAATATGCTCAAATGGCTAAAGTGGTCATTGAGGACTCCGGGCTATCCATCGTTAAACTAGCCAAATTATTTAACGTTGATCGAAACACAATTTACAAATGGTTTCAAGATGTTCCCGAATTTCTCAGCACAGTGGAAACGGCGAGGGATTTCTACGATGGGATTAAAATTCACAAATCCCTGGTAAAACGGGCAGTTGGGTTTGCCTACAATGAGACCACACGGGAGGCTGGAGAGGACGGGGAACTGAGAACCATGAAAAAAGTCCGTAAATATTTCCCTCCCGACGTATCCGCAATCAAGCACTGGCAGGTCAACCGGCACCCTGAAAAATGGCGGGACCGGCAGGAAACGGCGGTTTTATTCGATGAGCCGCTCGTTGATATCGTCCGAAAATTGAGGAATGAAAAAAAATAAACCTACCAGGAAGCCGCCTCGGGCAACCTCCTCCCGGGGCGACTCATCCCATGGCCGGGGCGGGGCCGACCCCCCCGCCAGCGGCCTTCTTCTCGCCATCCTCGCCGTTTCGCTGGCGGGTTTGTGGGTGTGCGCTTTTCACGCCCGGGTCGTCGTGGCTGCGATCGATACAGTAATGAGCCCGTTTGATTCCGTGATAAGCAGTGTATCAAGCAATTCCCATCATGAGCGGGTCATTGTGCCGGTCCAGGAGAAAGCTGAGATATTCATACGCCTCCCGGGGGATGAGAAAATTTACAGGTTGAGCCGATGAACAATGCCGCTTTAGACGAGATCAGATGGCAGGCCGAGGAGTGCGATAAGGTCCTGGATTCGTTTGAATATTTCCTCGATAATTATGTCTGGATCGAGGATAAGGCGACGAACGAGCCTATAAAACTCACCCTCTGGCCGGATCAACGGACCGTCATTCCACAAATTTTAAACAATCTATTAATAATTATTCTTAAAGCGCATCAATTGGGCTATACCTGGCTGTTCGTGGCGGCCTACGCGCTTTATCTCTCGATCACCAAAGCCATGCACCAGGTGGTAATCAATTCCTTCAACGAGGACGCGGGCAAGGAGATCATGGGCCGGGTCAATTTCATACGGCACAGGATACCGGACTGGTTGATGCCCAAAATCGGCAAGGACAATGATTTGTATTTGGAGTTTTTGCACACGGACGATAACGGCGCCCCGGCGCCCTCGGTGATACAAATAATCCCGGCTACGGAGAAGGGCGGGCAGAGCAAGACCCCGAATGTCATGATTTTCGATGAATCATG